>NZ_JBGUQY010000008.1:0-147964 GCF_045131395.1 Fibrobacter sp.
CAACTGGAGGTCTTCTGTGAAGATTTTTAAAAGCGTTCTTGTCTTGTCCGTTCTCCTGACAATGCTTGTTGCATGCGGAGACGATTCTTCCTCTTCTGTTTCCCCAGAACCGGCCGGTGATTCTTCGTCTTCTGTCAACCAATCCTCGAGTTCTGTTACGGACAAAGGAACGTCTTCCGGTGGAAGTTCGAAGTCTTCTAGCTCTGTGAAGCCTGATTCGAATGGCTCGCAAAAAAAATCATCTTCTTCGGTGCAGCCGAATAGTAGTGAAGGAAAAACGGTTTCGTCAAGTTCTAACAACGGACAAAATGGGTCTAGTAGCTCGTCTCGGTATAAAACTTGTACGAGTGAAAAAGAGGGCATTGAAGCCTATATTTCGCAAGAAGAAAGTTGGTGTGTTTGCACGAATGGATTTTGGATTCCTGTATCATCTAGCTCTACAGAACCTTCTTCGAGTAGCAAGTATTACGACATGAGTCGGCTTTTTGAGAACGAGAATGGTTATAGCTATGGTGAATTTACGGACCCCCGTGACGGCCAGGTGTATAAAACACTTCGCTTTGAATTTGGCTTTGGGGATGTTGATTCCATCACAATCTTTGCTCAAAATCTGAACTATGGCAAGATGATTACGGGGGGAACCCAGATGACCGATTCTACCAAGTTCTGCTACGATGACGACCCGTGGTATTGCGAGAATGGTTTCGGAGGTTTGTACACCTGGGCTACGGTGATGAACTTCCCCGCGGCCTGCGATAGCTTTGCTATGGGAACAGTCGAATGCCCTGATTCGATTGACCTGACAAAAAATCATATAGAACAGTTGTATGGGGATCCTGACTATGTACTGCATCAAGGAATTTGCCCTAGTGGTTGGCACGTTATGAGTCGAGGAGAATGGGCTGTTTCCATGAGGTATAGTGGTTCAAGAGACGGTGCAAGTTATTTAGGTGGTATTTTGTGGGGCTCTAATCAGCGAGGATTCTCCCTTTTGCCGGCGGGAGTGCTTACGACGCAAATGGGTGATTCCCAAGAGAAATATATTAGATTTGCCAACATTGGTAAGTACGCAGATCATTGGATTCCTGGTGATTATAACGGCGGTTTAGTGAGAGATTCTGTTGCATCGTATGGTAATGCTGTTTTGATTACTCAAGATCATGTGGATCGATATGTGGGTACAAAAAAAGTTTTCGGTCTCTCTGTCCGTTGCACAATGGATTATTAATCCTTAGTTAACCATTCAAAAAAGTTTAACAAAAAAACAGGGCTTTGGGGAAAAGCCCATTGGGAGTTATTATGTCCAAGAAGAACAATAAGAAGTCTATCAAGAAATTCAACCGCAATGCATACAAAATCGAGTCGCTAGAACCGCGCCTGATGATGGATGCGGATGCTAACGATTGGATTGTTGAAGCTGGTTTAACAACGACAACGATGAATAGTTTCGTCGATTCCACAAACGCTGATTTTAGTGTAAATGTAGATGGCTTATCTCGACAACCGGATCAGTCGAATGATTATAAAAGGAATCCGATAACATTTGATGAGGCTTTTGATTTCGTTAATTCTCTTAAGAATTCTAGCGAATACAAAAATATTGAGTCGTTTATAGAGAAATGCGTTAATGCATGCCGTGATGATGTTAGCGCCCCCAAAAAAGCGGCTCTTGAATTGGCAAAACAAAATCTGAATGTGGTCGTGAATACTGCTGGTGTAACCCAGCAAGAAATTGATGATGCCCAGCAGCTAGTCGATGATGCCCAGCAAGAATATAACGATGCCTGGAATGATGCTTTTATTACGACAGATAGTTTGCTTACGAAATTGGATGCGGAAAAACCAAAATCTAATTGCAAGAATTGTAATTTTGCCAAAACAGTCAATGACGAAATTTTAGTCAATGTTGTCGGGATGTCTACAAATTCCCCTTTAAGGTCGAATGAGGATATTAACCCTGATATTGGTGAACAGACTCGTCTCGGTGTAGAATTTAAAGACGCTTATGATAAAACGATTTCATATAGCTGGTCGTTTACGATAGATGGCAAAAAAGATAACGGAATAGATTTTAAGCTACACGCGGATATGTCGCTAGGGTTCCAGCAGGATTTGTCAAAAAAAGATGCAGAACTTGGCGTGTTGGAATTAGAATCTAAGGCTGATGTAGATGAATCTGTTGCCGACTATGGAGTGAATGTCTCGCTCGATGCCGGTGATAATGTTTCGTATGCATTTGATAAATCGTATAATGTCGATTTGAATTTTGAATTAAAGAATTCTAGTCAGTTAAAAAATGATTTAAACTTGAGTTCTGCATCGGACATGGTGTTGAGTGGAACTTCCTTGGCTTCTGCAACTTGGGGTTCCGACGATAATTTGTTGAGAAAAATTAAGTATGTCCAGATGGGGGATGTTCTTAACAAATTGAACGACATGTGTTATGAGTTGTCTACAAGGGCTCGTGAAGGAGACCGTTCATTAAAAAATGATGACCTTGACGGTGCGTTGGATCAAAAAACAACATCTTTGATTGATTTTTCTAAGATGTTTGATCCAATTCTTAAAATCCCTCCCCAATCGCTACAGGAATTGATGACCCGTTTGAAAGCTAAGGCTGAAGTTGTAGTTGAAAATGGGGAATACGTTTTAAAGATCCCGTTTGTGCTTTCTTCTAGTTTGTTGTCTAAAGTTAGCTTTAATAATGAGTTTCTTCAAAAGTTAATAGCTGGGCAAACTAGTGGTTATTTTGATTCAACAAACGGTTTTCGATTTGATGTAACGGAAAAAAATTCTCTTGATTACACAAATGATTCCTCGTTAAGCTTTGACATGAAGCTTACGCTTACGGATTTACCTACACAGCTTGTTACGGATGCGACAATACTAAGAGACTATCTTAAGTATGGTGATGCTGATACATATGGAAAAGAAAAACGCTTAAGTCTTTATGGAAAGTCCTATGTGGCCGAGGGTGATTATCTCGTTTTAGATGAATCTAAAATTACAGAAGATGTTGAAATCGAAATAAGTCATGCAACAAGTACTGTTAAGGCGACCGTTAATAAGGGGACGGAATATAATAGCTCTATTGGTCAAGCCATTGTAAATAAATTCAAGACGATTGATAGCAAGGCAAAGTGTTATTCTAGCAATAGTATTTTTGCATTTGTATCGAAATTGAATGATGTTCATATGGCTGTGACTGGCGGAAATGCTCGTCAAGTCGGAATTTACGGAAACCGTCCGTTCGAGGAATCTTATCTGTTTGAATTGTCGGCTGGCGCCAAAGTGATCGTTGACTCAAAACAGATGGATGTTCCTAAGGACCCTACTCAATTTCAGAAATTTGCTTTGCAAATGCAAAATCAGCTTGGTGCTGGTTATAAGGTTGTCTATGTTGAAGACGCTGCCAATCCGGCAATATTGATTCAATTGGTCAATGATACGTTGAAATTTTCGAATTTTTCGGGTGGAGTAGTAATCAATTCTTTGATTCTTTACAGAAACCAGGATGATCAGACTGCTTTTAGTATAGATCCTTCGCTATCATCTTTTAAGTTTACGATTGATTTGACAAATCCAGTTGACGATGTTGTTGCTGGATCAAGTGTCAGCTCGTTTGAACTGTCTTTTGAATCCTCTGATTTTGAAAAATGCCTCGTTATCGATGATGTCGCTGATGTAATTAATTCAAGATTGGCAAGGTATCAGGATTCGACTACAAAAAAACAGGTAGTCTTTGCAGAAATAATTCAAGATGATACGAATGAAAAAAGACTTGCTTTTAGATGCGATAATCAAAGTATTGATGTGACTGCATCTGAATCTGTTTTTGGCTTTGATAAAGGAACAACTGTTTCAGCTTCGTCGAATTCGATTAGCCTGACAGTCCATGGTGTTGAATATGAAATTAGTTTGTACGATGCTTTAAATGATAACCTTGAAGACAGTAAAGGAAATGCGCTTACAATAAGAGACTTGCTAGAAATTATAAAGCAGAAAATGAAGGCTGTGCATTCTGTGGATCTTATCATAGCTAGCAATGGTCTTTCATTTGACGACGTGACCGAAATAAAAGATTTGGGAGCGTTTACCTTGGTAAAGACCTTGGGTCTCCATGAATATTTAGCGGACAGACCTTTAAAAGATGTAAAGACGAATGTAAGTTTGTCTAATATCAATTTGACAATGAATAACCAAGTTGTGCAGGGTGATGTGGTTGCCCATGCCAATATGGGAATGCTCGGTGTCGATTATTCTGGTAGTGTTGACTTTACTGCCAAATATGAAAATAAGGCTTCTGATTGGGATGAGTTTGTTAATGGTGCTAAAAAGACATGGAACTATGCTTCGAATGCGGCAAATACGATTGGTGTGAATTTGTCTGAAATTATTGACGGAAGTAAACAATGCGGCTCTATTGAAATCTTAGATGCTTCAAATAATTGGGATGGAACGTTTTATCAAAGTACACCTGCAGGAAGTAGCGTAATGTCTTTGCTGAAAAATTTCAGTTCAGACATGAATATGGCGATGTTCGCTACGAGTTTGGCCGATGGACTGCAGAAATTTTTGGACAATAAGATTGTTGGCAATGCGGAGTTAAAAAATATACTCCCGCTTATCGGTCGTTCTGCTCCGGAAGTTTTTGGAATTCAGTCCAAGGTGACAGAATTTGTGGGCGACTTGAAGCGCAATTTGCCCGTTACCTTGCAGGAACTGAGCGCACGCTTAAGTGCTTCGCTGGGTGCAACCCTGAAATTCTCTGTAGAAAGTGATGGAATCAAGGCTTTGTTTGGTTGGACTAAAAAAATAAATCATGAAAAAATAGCCATTAGCACCCTCTCTTTAGGTAACTCTGATATTTTTGTCGGCGGTAATGCTGAAGCGTATTTAGATGGATCTGTTGGATTAACGTTGAATATGAAGGTGGGGACTGTTAAAGGTGCAGATGGCTTTATGCCGGTGACATTCCTAGATGAGTCGATAGTTAATTTTGATGTGACCTTAAAGGGAAAGCCGCTCAAGTTTGACTTGTCTGTTTCGACTACGTCTGCCAGTGTTTCTCTCCTGAAGGTTGTGAGTACGAATGATGTTCCCAGTTATCTGAACATGAAAGCGAACATGGTGATGCATCTTGATGAGTCATCCCAAGAGTTGCAAAAAGACTCAGAAGATTTTAGGATTGGCGGAAAACTGTATGTAGAAGCAGCTGGTTTTGGTATCGGCTATATTGATGTCGGCGTTTATGATAATGGCTTGAATGTTGAATCGTGGGCAGGATCGGACTCTGATTCCAAGGGCAAGTTTAAACTGGCGGATCTTGTTAATACATCTGTAAGAAGTAACTTGATAGATGAAGATGCTACTAAGATTGTTGCGGGAAATCCTGTCTTGGATATGCGTAACGTGAATTTTGACCCTAGTAGCAATAATGCAATATTCCAAAAGTTGCGACTTGTTTCTGATGGATTGGGTTCTGTTTTGCGTCGTGCCCAATTGTGCGCCAGCAATGTCTTTGTGTCCGAAGCGTTGCGCAAGATTCCGTTAATCGGCGACAATATCATGGTGGCGGCTGACTGCCTTACTGAATTGGAATCAAAGTTTATTGAACCAGTAAGACGGTTCTTCTATGGGGATCATGAATTTACCGGAGCCTCGGTGGCCGAGTTCCTTTATGATCTTTTGGATAAGAGCGGCTTTTTGCAGGATGTTGGCTATTGTTCTGAATCGAGTCAGATTTGTTGGGCTGGTTCGACGTTTAATCAGACATTTACGCGTGATGGAAAACGGCGTGTTCAGTACAATGAATCGGAAAATGGGGCTGAATGGCGCTTTAAACTTGGAAAACGGTATAATTTGAATGAAAATGGTGATTTTGATATCGGTTTCCCGGGACTTGGGCTTCGTGGAGATGGTGGAATTGAATCGTATTTTAACTGGGAATGGTATTTGGGGTTTGGTGTATCTGAAACGGATGGTGCCTATATCTTGCTGTCAACAGGAAGTGATGTAGCTAATCCATCAGAAAATAAAGATGTAAGTGGATTTAAGATAACGGATGGAAAAAATAGCTTTCTTACAGGTGATGACATCCGTTTTGAAATAGGCATTGTACCGCACGGCACAATTGATGGTTCTCTTGGCTTCTTAAAGGGAACTGTTGAACTTGATGGTAATGAAGCGCAAAAGCTTACTCTCGGTGTCGATTTGAACGATGGTCAGAATGGTTCTAAAGATTTGCAAGATGATATTCGTACTGATGTAAGTTCTAAGCTAGAAAAAATCAAGATTTCGGATATTGGCAAGGCCCTTTCGATAGAAGCTAACTTAACGGGAGGCGTTAACCTTGATGCGACGTTGACAATGGGCTTGAATACGGGGAGCAGTATATCCATTGGTTTCCCTACGATTATTGCAAATTTCAAAATGGAGTGGGAGGCCAAATTTGGAGATTTAGTCGGCTCTTTGAATAAACTTGGATTTGAGGAAATAAAATTAGATATAGGAAGCTTTGGAGCGAATGTCCTAGAACCAATGCTGGGCAAAATCCAAAAGGTTGTTGAACCTTTGCAACCGCTTATCGACTTCTTGAAGATGGATGTCCCTGTGTTGGATAAGTTGCCGCTTAAGCCGAAGCACATGAAAATGCTTGACATCATCAAGTCTTGCGCCAAGGGGAAGTGTGACCTGAGCTTTTTGGATGATGTGGTTAATTTAGCCAATTTGATTACGCATGTAGGAGACTTAAATAAATTAGGAACGATTTCACTTGGGGCGTTGAGCTTTATTGATTCCAGTGGAAACTATGACAAAAATGCTTTGAGTGGGGTGACTGCGTTTGATGTAAACGCATATTTGAATACTTCTTTAGGATATTTGACAAGGATTTCTTCTCCTGAGGAAGCTGCTGCTAAGGATAAAAAGAAAGAAATTTTCGGTGCCGATGGTCAAGATTATGGGTGGGATATTCCCTTGATTTCAGATCCAGTGGATTCTGTAATACAGTTATTATTAGGGCAACCTTTGAATCTTGTCGAATATCATATGCATCCGCTTATATTCAATACCAAATGGGACAAGAATTTCCCCATTGTGGGCCCCCTTTGTGCTGATATCGGTTTTAGTTTTGGTGCCGATATTAAACTTGCCTTTGGTTACGACACTGTGGGCTTGATGGATTGGAAGAATAGTGGTTTTAAGGATGTTTTAGCTCTGGTAAATGGCTTCTATATCGATGATCGTGATAAAAACGGCGTTGATGTGGCCGAAGTCGTGTTCCATTCGGGTATTACGGCCGGTGCGAGCGTTGCCGGTATTGCTGGCGTAAATGTCGGTGTTAACCTGTGCCTCAACCTTAATTTTGATGACCCAAACAATGACGGTAAAATCCGCTTGCAGGAACTGGCAAGGAACCTTTCGCTTAACCCGATGACCATTTTCGATGCCTCCGTGACAATGGAAGCGGAAGCCTTTGCCTATATCAACTACTTTATTGGTCGCGAAGAATTTGACCTTTGGAAGAGTGGGGCTATTGAACTGTTCAATACCGATCGTGGAGATGCCGACGAACCGATTTTGGTCAGTGAACAGGATGGCGATATTTATGTAAATATTGGAGACTTTGCAGCCAAGCGTAACAAGGGTGATTTGAGCGATGGTGATGATCATTTGTTCGTTTCATCCAACGCCAAAAATGAATTGACTGTTAAATGGCAGCTAGGCTCTGGTAAGGTTATTGAAAAAACAGCAAAAATTGGATCGGGTAAAACCCTTTATGTTTACGCTGGCAAGGGTATAGATGTTGTTACATTCGATGGTACGGCCAATTTCAACATATATATTGATGGTGGAGATGATGGAGACCATATCGATTTGAGTGGTTTGACCTTGAATGACTCGTACACGGCCATTGTAAAGGGCGGCTTCGGTATAGACAGGATTCTTGGAGCCAAGGGACTGGGCGATTGCTTCTTGTTCGGTGAAACGGGTTTCACGGTTAAAGATGATAAAGAAAAAGTCAAATCGGCCTATTACTACCCGGCATCTTATGATTTGGCCGCGGGAAGTGCCTCGGAGCCGGTATCTGGAAACTATATTACGAGCAATGGTACCGGCTTGAACGTTATTTTTGGCGGTGCTGGTGGAGATACGATTGTCGGTGGCGCAGGAAATGATGTCATCTTTGGCGATGGCGGTCATTATGATGTAGGTTCGAAAACTGCCAAACGTTATGACATTTATGAAACGGGTGACTCCGACACTATCTTTGGTGGCGATGGGAAAGACCTGATCTTTGGCGGTGCTGGTGATGACACTATTCGCGGCGGAAAGGGCGATGACACGATTCATGGCGGCTTAGGAAACGATACGATTGCCGGTGATGAAGACGACGATAAACTCTACGGCTACGATGGCATCGATGTCATATTCGGAGACGGATTCGACAAGTCTGCTCTTGCTAGTACATTCCCTAAGGGATATGGTCCCGATAACTACGACGACCGGATTATGCCCAATTTTGGTTTCGACTATAAGAAATTTAATGGATCTTCTTTAAGTGGGAACAAAGTCAATGAACCTGCGGCTTTTACGGCTAATTACGGCAACGACTGGATTGAAGGAAACGATGGCTCCGATGTGATCTTCGGTGACAGTGGAGACGAGAATGGCGGTATTGACCGTATCTTTGGCGGTTCCGGTAATGACCTGATTGATGGCGATGGCGGCAATGACAACATTGACGGTGGCATTGGCGAAGATGTTATCTATGGTGGTCGGGGAAATGATGTCCTCGATGGTGGTGCCGACAACGATATTGTTTTTGGTGATGATGGCATTGATGGTTACACGTTTAAAGGCGATGTTGACGATACTGGGTTGTATACAGCATCAGGTGATGACAATCAAAAGCGCATTTTCGGCCAGCAAATGGGTATGTTTGCCGCTAAATTCGCGGTCGGTTGGAATGCTAAGGCTGACGGCAATGGCGGAAACGATGTCATTTATGCCGGTAATGGAAGCGATATTGTAGATGGGCAATCCGGAACGGATTCCTATAAGATAAAGGTGATGGATAACGGCAACCTCGGCTACACCAATGTAATGGATACTGGTGTAGGCGATTTGGCTGATTCCATGGTTATTGATGGAACTGTCGATGCCGATAACTTCTTGATTCGCGCCTCTTCTGCAAATTTGGGCTTTGTCGCCAAGTTGCCTGGTGAAGGCCCGAATGATCAAATTCAGCGAATCAATTTCTGGAAAACGGATGCTGGTGCAAGAGGCGTTGACAGTGTCGCCTTGAATACGGGTGCCGGTGATGACAGAATCGCTATTGATGGAACTATTTCCGCAATTTCTGTGGATGCGGGTGCCGGCAACGACAACATTACCGTTGGACAGATGTTCAATTCGGAAAGAACTTCGGGTGCAGATGCCAAGGTATTGCCGAAGGATGTTTTTGATACCACTTTCACGACAAAGGGATATTTGAGCAATGGTGTGCAACATTCTACCAATATTGAGGGTGGTGAAGGCAATGATGTCTTTAGCGTGTTGCATAATGATGCCGCGGTGTCGTTGTCTGGCGGAACGGGGAACGATACGTTTAATGTTGCCATGTTCCAAAAGATTGACAGGGTTACAAAAACAAAGTCGTTTGTAGAAAATAGCCCTGTTACCATGATTGGCGGTAGCGGTATCGACAGAATGAATATTGTCGGTAGCGATGGCGACGACAACTTTATTCTGAGAGACGGCAAGGTTTCTGGAAACGGTCTTGACGTTCAGACTGTAAGTGTCGAAAACAAGAATATCTATGGTAGCGATGGCGATGATTCGTTCTATGTAATGGATACCGCAGCAGGCGAAGTCACCAAGCTCATGGGTAACAATGGAAATGATTCCTTCTACAACGGCGGAGCGGGAAAGTCTAAAATCCCGACGGTTACCGGTAATAGCAGGAATAGCGACCCTGATGCTATTGCGGTACAGTTCTATACTCCTGGCTCCAGTGATCCCAAGGATACTGCCGTTAGTGCCGTAAGCGAAGATTACAATGGTGGAAGCCTTGCTTCTAAAGTGTACAACTATCAGGTGAATTTAAACAAGGCTCCTGAAGATGGTGAAATTGTTTGCCTGACTATTTTCGCGCCTGGCGAAACGACTGAAAAAACGAATCGCGGTGACAAGGGTATTTGGCTGGTTGATCCCAATGACAATGACAAGCTTTGCAAGTCTATTACAATTAAATTTGCGAAGAATGCGTCAACAGGCGTCTTTGCATTTGACAAGAAGGTTGATGTTAAAATTGTTGCCTTTGAAGATTCTGTACAAGAAGGAAACGACTATTTCAGCCTGTTGCACAATTTGGTTGTTGAAAATAAAACGTCAACTTATAGGGACTGTAAGAATGCAATTGTTTTCTTGAATGATGCTCCTCTTACGTCTAGGGATAATACCGTAATTAATCGGTTCTCTGTGACCGAGGAACATGTTGCTTCCGTAGAAGAAGTTGCAGCGAAATCATTTGAAGTAGAATTGCGAGCCCAGGTCCCGTCTTCTAGTGCGGTTCAGTGCTGGTATTTGGATAGTGCAGGAGCTCTTCATCCGGTAACGGCTACTGTTGCTGGAAATAAAGCAACGGTCTCTATTCCTTCTTCTGCAGGGGTGGGCAATAGGTTCTATATTAATTATGTTCATAGTGCAATCAATGTTAAAAACGAAAGTGTCGTGCAGTTGAGATACAGTACGACAGGAATGACAGATTTACTTTCGTTTAAATCTGATACAACTGCCACGACAGAATACATTTGTGCGAAAAGTGATATAGAGACGTATAAGACAAATGATAATGTACGCTATTACTATGAAACAGCCGGAACGCAATTGGTTATTTATAGCATTGCTTCTGGGAAATTGGCAACTTTGAATGGTACGATTGCGTTCGATGCCGATGTAGAAGTCTTTGTTCCTGATGAACCGGATGTTCTTAATGATCCTGCGAATAACGCTGGTTCCAGCAACGGAAAAAATACCATCGAGTTCATCAAGGGCCCCCTGTACGAAGACGGTGCTGGCAGAGAGGCCAACCTTGGTCTTGGTAACCCGTTGATGCTGAAATATAATGACGGTAAGGGCTTTGACGAGAAGAATGAAGTATCTGCTGAGTTTAAGGCCGTTCTTGATGCTGCTGCAGCGGCAGCCGCAAAGTTTGATGAAGGGAATTGCAAGGACCGTGTCTTTACAAACAACCATGAAAACGAGAAGGAAGGTGTCGAAAATACGCTCCAGGCTTTGGAGTCTGTCGGTACGTTCGATGAACGCCTGATTGCGGCAGGTGCCGATTCTGCAGAAGTTGTTAATTCTGATGATGCGTTGGTAATGCAGGCTGACACGGAATTCTATGATTCCGATAAGCATTCCTTGCGCTTTGATCATAAGGATGCCAATGCCGAAGATGAAAATCAGTTGACTTTGGCGAATATGGAATACGGTGAAATTAATCTTGGTTTAGCGAAGGACCAGGTTGATATTCATAAGTCCATTTATCGTGAGGACAACTTCCAGACTTATACTGTGGTGAACAGTGGTAAGGGTGATGACGATGTCTATATCCATAGTTATGCCGAAGAATCGGTCAAGGTAATTGCGACTATGGGTGTGGATTTGAAGGAAACGACCTATAAGGGCTCCTTACAGAATGTCGTTGCCTATTCAGTCTCTAACTTCAAGCTGGCTGCCAATGTTGAATCAACGATTTTGTCTGATATTAGAGATGCCAATGCTTCGGCGGCGGCAAGTGACTTGCTTAAGAGAAACCGAGTATTCCTGAACGTTGAGTATTCTGACGGTACGGTCCAGCGCCGCGAAGTTATATTGGATGAATATGACGGAAAAACCGTTACGACTTTGGTGCTTAAGCGTAAGTTGACTCCTGTGGCCAAGGGTGTCTCGATTAAGTCCGTATATTTGGCAAATTCCTATGCAGGAGATGGTACCCTTGTTGTAAATGCACAAGAAGGCGATGATACGATTACGGCCTATGAATTAGACCAGACTACGGGAAAATCTAAGATTACTCGTGACGGCCTTGTCGTGATTGGTGGTGTTGGCGACGATATTATTGATGTCGGAACCAATGCGATTGCCTTTGGGGACCGTGGTCAAGTTGTCTACGAGAATGAAAATGGCGAAGCTGTAACGGTATTGGGCTCGTCTTTGGATCTTAAGGATCCGCTTGAATCCGATCTCGATAAGCTGTATGACGCTGATTATACAACGCCTGCAGAAAAGGTTGATGCGACAACGAAAAAGAATAATACCAACTATTATCAGACCGATGGTGTGGTTCGCGATCCCAAGTACATCCATTCTGTGAGCGAATCTGTGGGTGGAAACGACATTATTACCACTCATGGCGATAAAAACGTTGTAATTGGCGGTGCTGGTGAAGACTCTATTCATCTTGACGGAAACAACAACGTTGCCTTGGGCGATAATGGTGAAGTCCTGTACGAAAGTGTCGTTAAGGATGCTCAAAATAATAAGATTAGTCATGTCTATGGTGATTCCCATAAGACATACCTGCACTATATCCAGACCACCAGCGATACGATGGGCGGTAAGGACGAAATTACCACGGGCAATGGCAATAACGTGGTGATGGGCGGTACCGCATCTGATAAGATTGCAACTGGCTATGGTAATGACATTATCGTTGGCGATGGTGGTGAAGCCTATGTCGATCGCAATCGCGATGCTCTGTTTGTAAATAATCAGGGACGAAACATCAAAACGCTTGATGACGGCAGCACGGATGAAGACGGCAGTGCCGGTTCCGATGTAATCAAGACAAAGGGTGGCGACAACGTTATCTTTGGCGGCCTGAATTATCAGTCCAGAAACTTCGACTTCGTTGAAAATGAGGCTGAGTCTAAATGGAAAACGGTAAATGCGGCTGAAAATAACGAAGACCTGATTGTATCCGGCTCCGGTAAGGATGTCGTGTTTGGCGATAATGCCTACGCTACGTTTAAGGGTAATTCTGCAATGGCCAACGGCATGCAGAATCAGCCTACAGTCTATGAAGAATCGACCGTTAGCTTCAACTTCCAGGGACAGGAATGGAGAGGCCTGGATGCTAACGACAAGGTTGGCGCTCCGGAATATGCTTCCAAGAACTGGAATAACATCAAGGAGTCTGTTGCGGGTACCTATGGTAACGATGACAGCGAAATTGTTTATATGAACAACAAGACCGCTGACAATAATGCCGATGCCTCGACAACGCGCACTCGCATGAGTGGCTTGACTGTAAGCTATGGCGGAAGCGAAGTCCACCGTACTACCAGCACCGATTCTACGATCAATCTCCAGGCATACAATCTTAACCTTTGGAATACCGAAAACGACAAGAATGCAAGGCTTATGAATTCGGGCCTTACGAGTACGGGTCATAACAATCACCTCGAAAATGTGCTCGAAGTCGCGGTTGACGGCCTTGCTCAGTACTTCACTCGCTATGAGGTTGTCGTATACCTCGACATGCCCGATGCCCATTCCTGGGATGGGCAGAGTGTACGACTTGTGTCGCTGTATATTGACGGTAGGCGTGTGCAGGGCTACTATGTGAATGACAACGCTGGAAAGGACTTTGGTAAGTATAACCAAGAAGAAGGCGGTGTCATTGGATTCAAGAAGGCTCAAAATAGCGCTTTTGATAAAAACGGCAATTTCATTTCGTTGACATCACAAAGTGTCAAGAACGTTGAATACGCAAACTATGTCGTATTTGATGTCCCGGAAAATATTGCTGCTGACCGAATTATCGTCACGATTGAAGACGGCTTCGAAGAACCGAACTACAACGGCAAGGATTTGCCGGGTATCGCGGGTCTCCAAGTCAAGGGTAAGCTCCATAAGCAAGATGTAGCTGCTTCTACTGATGTTGAACTTGGTGGAAAGGATGACATCAGGACTGGTGGTGGCGACGATATTGTCGTGGGTGGCACCGGTGGTGATTCGATTACCACTTATGGCGACGAACGCTACGGAATCTACGATAACGATGTTGTGTATGGTGACAATGCAAAGATTGTCTTGACCGATCGCGATAGCGATTTGAATACGGCGTCAACGATTTCGACGGCTGAATCCGTTGCAGTAAAGGATTTGACTCAGAATTACGATGACTTTATCTATACGGGTGACGGAAACGACACTGTTGTGGGTGGCATTGGTTCTGATCATATTGAATCCGGTGCTACGGCTGCCGCCGACTCGATGATGAATAATATAAATGTATTGTCTATCAACCTGTCTCGCGAATTTGAGACCGACTCGCATGTGATTGACGAGAACGAATATGCTGGTGTCGTGGCAGACAATGAATGGCACAATTTCTACCGCAATGGCCATGGCGTTGTTGTGTCTGAATTTGCCCACGAAGAGGAACGCAAGGACCTCCAGGAATATAACAATACGATGGATCGTATTAAGAATAATCCTGAAATGTACAACAAGTATGCCGTTGTCGAAGGTGTAGATGTCCAGCTCTACGCAATGGAACATGGTAGTCAACGGAATGCAACTAACTTGACTATCGAAGACTATGCCGAACTGGATGGCGATACCTCCAACTCCAAGTTGTTCAACACCTACATTGCAACTCAGCAGGCTGACGAAATTGTCCTGAAACTCAACAACATGAATCAGTTCGTAAACGCGTCGCACAATACGATTGACGGAACTTACGACCTGTATGTGTATCTTGGTGGTGATAACGACGACACGGATACTTACAACTACATTTATGAAGTTGCGGTGAACGGAAAGACTCGTTACTTGAATGACTGGACTGGCCGTACGTTCGATGGCGATTACCAAGAAGCCTATTGTTCCGATTATATCGGTGCCATGAGAGCTTTGCATGATGGTACAGCTCCTAAGGTAGGCTTGGTGGGTAACTATGTCTTGTTCCGCGGCCTTTCTGGAAATGTATGCGATATTCGCATCAAGAATGTCTATACCAGCAGCGGACAAGATCCGAAGAACTTGCCTATAATTACTGCCGTTCAGGTGGTTTCTGGTGACGGTCGTTATCAGGAGGCCGAATCGGGTATAAAGAAATTCAATGGCAAGAATTACAATTATGCTGATATAGCTGTTGGCGGCGACCATGACAAGGATCTTGTCTTTGGTGACGATGCTAAGCTGACCTTCGATATCGATGTACCCTATGCCGTAAACGACAACCTTACGGATTATGCGAACCGTGTAATTGATGCTTCGTCTATTGCTCTGACCGATAAGGCCGTGAAGGCGGTTGAAACGAAGGATAAAATTTACACCGGTAAGGATCGCGATGTGGTCGTGGCTGGCGAAGGTGCTGATACCATAGAAACGGGTATTGGTGACGATATCGCTATTGGCGGCAGTGCTAACCTGATGGTTGAACATAATAACCCGATTGGCGTGTTTACTCCGAATACCGAAATTGTGCTGAACCAGCATACGGTTAACACGGCTCTGCATGATCATTATCTTGATCACGATGGTGTTAAGACCGAAGAGTTCCAGTCAAAGCTCGATCAGGGACAAATCAAGGGCATCCAGATTATTGACAATCCGAATGACCGATTTGATGTTATCGATACTGGTGATGAACGTGACCTTTATTCTTTGGGCAACCAGGACAATAGCGAACTTGTTGTTCAAAAGCAGGATGACCCTGTAGACGATCCTGAAGAACAGGGACAGGGTGGTTCTGGTGAACATCAGGAAGAAGGCCTTATTCAGCAGTATGTTCTTGATTCGAAGAATACGAATTACGACCTTTCTATCAAGGCCGGAGAAACCATCATGTTGATCTTGACGGATTGGGAACAGGGTAATCCGTGGTATCGCCCGAATGTTGGCTTGCAAGTAGATGTGAATGGCACTTCGCAGCCGATTCTTGTTTTCAACTGGAACAATCTTGTTGAAAATAATGGTGTCGTAACCTTGGAACCTTCAGGAGCGCAGTCCATTAGAATTGTAGATAACAGCGTCTTTGTCGATATCCCCGATTCGGCAAATGTTGTGGGCGAAAATAAAATTGTCTTGATGATTACTTCTGAAGAAGATCTTAATTTTAAAGCAAGAATTTCTAACAGAAACTATTAATAGACAATGATTCTCGACCAGCAACGAAAAATCTTCCATGAATCCTGGTATCGTCTTGCCGAGGCGAAAGTCTCGCTTCGCGCAAGCGTCCGGGTTCACCGGCAGTTGTACCGAGGCGTACTTTGGTATGTCTTGTACGAATCGTTCACGAACCAGTATTTTCGCTTGCCCGAGGCGGCTTATGAGTTTATCTCGCGGTTGTCGCCTAAAAAGACGGTGGGCGAGGTCTGGAACGACATGCTGAACGGTGGGCTAGAAGATGTTCCGGGGCAGGGCGAGGTTATAGAGATGCTTTCGCAGCTGTACCAGGCGAATATGCTCTCTTACGAGGGGGCTAACGACGGTACGCTCTTGTTTGACCGAGACAAAAAGAAAACTCAAAAGAAGGTGAAAGCTTCGCTTTTGAACATTTTCTTTTTGAAGATTCCCTTGTTTGACCCCGATTCTCTTTTGCGGCGCCTTTCGTGGCTGATCGCCATCATTTTGAGCAAGCCTTTTTTGCTCGTGTGGCTTTTGACCGTGGCGGTCGCCGTGAATTACGGTGTCGAAAATTTTGATGCCCTGAAGGATCAAACGCATGGGTTCCTGGCTCCGTCGAATATCGGCTGGGTGTACGTGTGCACCGTGCTGGTAAAGCTGATTCATGAATTCGGGCATGCGAGTGTCGTAAAGAAATACGGCGGCGAGGTGCATACGGTGGGCGTCATGTTCATGCTGCTTGCGCCGCTGCCTTATGTCGATACCACGGCGAGCTGGGCTTTCCGCGAAAAGTGGAAACGCGCGTTCGTTGGGGCGGCGGGCATGCTCTTTGAATTCTTTATCGCATCGGTTGCGCTTATACTCTGGGCGAACTTGGGTGGCGGTATTGCCAAGGCGCTTGCTTACAACGTGTTCATTATCTGCTCCATTTCGACGGTGCTGTTCAACGTGAACCCGCTCATGCGTTTTGACGGCTACTACATTCTGACTGATTTGTTGGATATGCCCAACTTGCAGCAACATTCTGTACAGCACCTGAAATATTTGCTGGAACGCTATGTTTTCCGTAAGCGCGACGCCGAAGCTGTTGCCGAAACGTGGAGCGAGCGTTTTATCTATACGGTGTATGGTATAGCTAGTTCGATTTACAGGATTGTTCTGTTTACCGGCTTTGTGGTTGCAATTTCGGCGCATTACTTGATTCTTTCGTTCATCATGGGCATATTCTTGTGCCTGACTATGATCGTGATTCCGTTCGGAAAGTTTGTCAAGTACATTTTTGCGGGGCCCTCTTTGGCACAGGTCCGTAACCGTGCGGTGTTCCTGACGACCTTGTTTGTGGTGGCGGTTGTTTCGCTGCTGTTCTATTTGCCCGTTCCCGAAACCTTTACGGCTCCGGGGGTAATCGAGTCTCGCCACTACGAGAATACGATTGTTGCGCAGGGTGGGGTAGTGGTGCGTATTGGCCATGCACCGAACGATTTAGTGCACAAGGGCGATACGCTCATGGTGCTGGAAGATCAGGAACTTGATTTCCGCATTGAAGAAAAAAATGCCGAAATCAGGGAAACGGCGCAGATGTACTTCCATGCGCTTGAATATGCTCCCGAAAACATGCAGCCGATCAAGATTCGGATGGGGGTGCTGAAAGCCGAGCTAGAAGAACTGGCACAGGACCGCGCAAACTTGACTCTGGTTGCCGGACAAGATGGCATCTGGGATGCTCCCGATATTTCGGATTACCTGGGCCGCTATGTACGCAAGGGCGATTCGATTGGAATTCTGCTGGATACGACTTCGTACGACTTTTTGGCGGTGGTGGAACAAGAAAACGTGTCGAGGCTCTTTGCGGGGAAACCCCGTGGCGTGGCGGTTCGCCTGAATGGCGATGCTTTTACCGAACTGCAAACGGGTTCTGTGAATGTGATTCCTACGGCGCAAGATAAATTGCCCTCGAGTGCGCTTGGCTGGATGGGCGGTGGTGAGGTTGAAACACACTCGAACGGTTATTCGGAACAGACGGCGGAGCCTGTTTACCTGGTGCGTGTCGAACTGCCCGAAGATTCCAAGAAACTGGTTTTGATGAACCATGGCCGCTCGGGTAAAATCCGCTTTGACTTGGGCAAGAGCCCGATTGCCCTGCAGGGAATCAGGAAGATTCGCCAAGCCTTGCAGAAGTATTACAGGATGTAGCATAGCGTCACAAACAAGGCGACATAAAACCAGGAACAAAGTAACGCACACGTCATTGCGAGTCCCCTGCAAGGGGACGAAGCAATCCAAAGCGATAAATTGGTGTTTGATATAAATGAACTTAACAGAAAACTACAGATTGACAAGTCTCAAAAAACTTGAGAAAATACCGACGGGTATCGATGCCGCCGTATTTCGTCTATCTGGTAAGTTCAAGGGCCGCGCAAGCGTTCGCCATCGTATTCTAAAGATGGCTAAAAAAATCGACTTGCGTGGTAAAGACTTTGCGCCCCTGAGCGAGTCTATGCTTAAAGACCGCCTTGCAGAAATCAGCGAAAAGTTTAAGCGCCCTGTCAATAAAGCCGCTTTGATCGAAGCCTTCGCGTTGGTGCAAGAAAGTGTCGTTCGCACTTTGGGGTATCGCCCTTATGTGGAACAGCTTGCGGGGGCGCTGGCCCTGTATAACGGGTTTATTGCCGAAATGTCGACTGGCGAGGGCAAGACGGTGACTGCTGCCATGTGTGCCGTGGTGCGCGGCTGGAGTCGCAGACCCTGCCATGTGATTACCGCAAACGATTACCTTGCAAGTCGCGACGCCCAGATTATGGAAAGCCTTTACCGCTTTTGCGGAGTGAGCGTCGGTTGCGTTACCGGGAGTATGAAACCGCCTGAACGCCGTCAGGGCTATGCCTGCGACGTGACGTATTCTACGGCGAAAGAGGTGCTTGCGGATTTTTTGCGTGACCGCATTGCCATGGGCGACGACCAGCATTTTTCTAGGCGCGTGCTCGCCGGTTTTTCTCAACAGGGGCCGTCTGTTGCCGATAGGATTGTGCAGCGGGGAATCTATTCGGCTATTGTAGACGAAGCCGATAATGTATTGATTGACGAAGCGGTGACGCCGTTGATTATTTCGCGCGAAAAAGAAAACGCGGGCTTTAACGAAAGCTGTAGAATCGCTTATGCCCTTTCTCAAAAGCTGAAACGCGATGTCGATTATGCGGTCGATATCCGATTCAGGACGGTTCGGTTCCTTGTGGATATGGATGAACGCCTGGAATCGTTACAGTCGGTGGGCGACGGCTTTTGCAAGGCGAGTTTCTTGAAAGACTTGGTGCGTCAGGCGCTTGTTGCCCGTGAACTTTTTATTTGCGGCAGGCAGTACCTTGTCGAAGAGGGCAAGGTGGTGATTGTCGACGAATCGACTGGCCGTAAGATGCCCATGCGCTCGTGGAATGGCGGCTTGCACCAGATGATTGAACTTAAAGAAGGCCTGGAACTTTCGGGGCTTAAGGAGACTGAAGCCAGAATGAGCTTTCAGCGCTTTTTTAGGCTCTATAAGAATTTTTCGGGCATGACGGGGACCGGTAAAGAGGCCGCAGGCGAATTCTGGACGATTTACGGTGCGTCGGTACTTTGTATTCCGAACCACCGCAAGAATAAACGCAAGATTTCTCACTTAAAGGCCTTTACGTCTAAAAAGTCCAAGCGTGCGGCGATTGTTAATGAAGTTGTCAAAATGCATGAATCTGGTCGTCCGGTGTTGATCGGTACAAAGGATATCGACGAAAGTGAAATCTTGGGCGAGGAATTAGCCAGGCGTGGTCTGGAATGCCGCATTATTAACGCGGTTCGCAGCGAAGAAGAAGCGGCGATTATTGCCGATGCGGGCAAGTTCGGTGCCATTACGGTGGCTACCAATATGGCCGGGCGCGGTACCGACATCAAGATTAAGGACAATGTAAGGCGTATCGGTGGCTTGCATGTAATTGCGACAGAATGCAATGCTTCTTCGCGAATTGACCGTCAGCTTTTCGGGCGCTCGGCGCGTCAGGGGGATCCCGGTAGCGCAAGCCACTATGCAAGTTTCGAAGACGATGTGTTGCGCCGCAATTTGCCGGGGCCTTTGTCGTCGTTCTTTAGACGCATGGGCTTTTTACCGGTGGTGCCAAGCATCGCCGTGATGTGGGCCCAGCATTCTGCCGGAAGTAAGGCCATGAAAAGCCGTATTTCGGTACAGCGAACCGATACCTGGCTCGAGGATTCCCTCGGCTTTAGCGGCAACGGAATTTAATTTTACTTCACCTCGATCATCGGGCTTGTTTCGCTGAGCAGGTAGGTCCATTCTTCGCGGATCTTGTTGTATTCCGCCGGGTCGGCGTAAAGGGCGAAGGTGGTCCACTTGATGCTGTTCTTGCCGTCGAAATTCTTTTCGTAGCTTACGTAATCCGGGTCGCGGGTGAGCGGCTTCGGACCCGTAACCTTGACAGTCTTGCCGTTGGTGGCGGTGACGGATAGTTTGTATGCAAACTGCGTTTCGTGAGGCATGCGAATCGGGTGATGGCGCTTCGAAACCTTCGGCAGCTTGAACAGGCTGCGTTCCCACACGTTGGGGAAACGTCCCTTGAGTTCGGAGCCGCCCTGTCCGAAGTAGCCCTTGGAGGCGTAAGTCACGATCAAGGCCAGGGGCTTGTTGAATTCAGACAGGTTGTCGATACGGATGTTGCCGATGCTCACGTCGGGAATGCCCGAAGCCAGGAAGTCTTCCATGAGCTTTTCCTGTTCCTTGGCGTCGCGGCCGAAGAATCGGTTGCGCATGACGCTGGCGAACTTGCCTTGCAGCGAGATGGAGTCGCGGAATTCGCAGGCACCGTCGTTACCGATAAACAGGCGGTGTTCAATGCCGATTTGATGTTCCTGGTTGTCTTCCAGGATCGGCGTGGTGACCACGTGGCTGCTGTCGTCGTTGATCACGAGGGCCACCTTACCTTCCATATCCAGCGGCACGGGGCGATCGTTGCCCGTCTTGTCGGTGGCGTCTACCCAGCGCTCGGTGATTTGACCTTGGGCCGGAATGTAGAGAATCATATGGTTGAACTGCTGGATGGTGGGGAGGCCAGCGAAGCCTTCTTCGGTGAGGTGGATGGCGGTGAGGTAGCTCTTGACGCCGATGGATTCAAGCATTTCCTTGAGCAAAAGGGCCATGTCCTTGCAGTCGCCCTGATGCTTTTTGAGGGTGACTTCGGCGGTTTGCGGAATAAGGCTGTGGCCGCCGAATCGAATGTCACGGTAACGGATGTCGTGACGCACGAAGTTCACGATGGCCTTCACGGCGTTGTCGTTGGCCTTGCTGCCGCGGACTTCGCGGGCCTTTTCACGTACGCTCACTGCCTGTTTGAACTGGTGCTTGATCAGGTTCTGGTAATCTTCGCCTACGTTCTTCCATTCCTGTTTGCCGGTGAGCATCAGGCCTGCACCGAAGTCGCGGTACACGGGCATGTAGAGTTCCTTGCGGATAATCACCGGGTTTTCGATGCTCCATTCAATGCCGCCCTTGATAGCTTTCTTTTCCAGCGGGCCGTATTCTTCGGTCACAAAGCGGGCGGTGTCGGCGTAAATACGGAAGCTAGACTGGCCCACGGGTACATCTTTACTGCTCACGAAGTCGGTGTAGGGAATCATGCCCTTGTTTTCGATGTTCGTGCGGCTGAATTGCAGGTAAATGAAGTCGCCCGGTTCCAGCTCCTGCAGTGGGAAGTGCGCCGTCTGGGATTCATTCTGGCCGCCGATTTCGGTGGCGTAAGTAATGTAGGCTCCATTCAGGTTCGCCTTTTGCTTCAAATTCCAGTTGCTGTCGTAGACTTCGAGGGCATTCAGGTAAATGCGGTCAAATCCCGGCAAGAAGTCGAAGGTGAATTCGCGGTAAATCGCTGCGCCGCGGATGTCGAGGATTTCCATGAGCATTTCGTCGGTGCGGACCCAGTTGGAACCCTTTTCTGCCTTCAGGGACTGTTTGCTGTAATGAACCACAGCGGGGAAGTCGCCGTCGGTGCCTTGCTTCTTGGCGTTTTCGCTGAGCAGGCCTTTCAGGTTCTTGGTGCGTTCTTCCACCGGAGTGATGGGCTTTTGCAGCGTGCGGTTGTCCGCTTTGCCCAGGAATGCCTTGGTGGCGCTGAGGAAGCTCTTGGCGTCTTCGTTATCGGGCTTGATGGCCAGCGCCTTGGTCAGCGACTTTTCTGCATCGCGGTAGTTGCGGCTGTAGAAAAGAATCTTGCCCTGCATGGTCCAAATCTTGTAGTCGTTCTTGTCCTTGGCCAGCGTTTCTTCGCTGATGGCGCGGGCTTCTTCGTAGCGGCCCAGGAACACGAGGGCATCCATCAAGGTGCTACCCAGTTCCACGCTCATGCCAAAGCGGCGGCGCACCTGGTAAAGAACGTCCACAGCTTCGGCATACTGGTCCAGGCCCATATAGGTCTTGGCCAGATAAACGCCCAAACGGCTGCTGGGCTGGGTGTCATAAAGGCGCTGCACTACCACCAGGGACTGGTTGCGCTGACCGAGACCCCAGAGGGCGTCGCTCAAATTGATGACATATTCCGGGTTGTTCGGGGTGTAACGGAGGGCGGCTTCGGCGCATTCGCGGGCGCGGCCGTAGTCGAACAAGGCTTCGTACATTTCGCCGAGAATGGAGAGCAACTTGCCGTTCTTCTGGACCAGATCCTTCTGGCTTTCAAAGTGGCTGATACCTGGGCCGTAAAGTTCCTTCATCTGGTACACGAATCCGCAGTTGATCAAGTAAAGCGGTTCTTCCGGGTCCATGCGGTTGGCGCGTTCAAAGTAGCTGAGGGCCACCAGCGGCTGGTTCTCTAGCAGGCGCAAAATACCCACTTGGCTCATGATGGCGGCGTTGAACTTGGCCTGTTTCTTGGCAGATTCGGCGTCGCTGGCGGTGGCGGGTTTTTCGCCCACGGTCAGGCCTTCGATACCATGCTGCATGACCTTGCTGTATTTCTTCTTGTTCACACCCTGGGTCCAGCTGACAATCATGATGCCGCGGCCGTCGTCATAGAAGTAGCGGCCTGTGTAGTAGAAGTCGAACTTGTTGACCACATGGGTCAAGGTGAAGTCCTGTGCGTAGCGATCGCCGACCTTTTGGCGGTGCATTTCGATGGTCGGATTGTTGGGGTCTACGCCGAGGCGCACCAGCAATACCTTGAACAAATCCTGGGAATTGACGGCGTCGCTTTCCACGGTGGCGCCGTAAACGAACAGTGATACGTCTTCGGCCTTGTTAGAAAGCACCAGGTCGGGGTCGTCGTTCTGGCGGGCGATTCCTGTCCAGTGATGCCAGAGGGTGTCCTTCACAGCCCAAGTGTAGCCGAGGGCGGGGGAGTTGAAGCTCTGCACGTTGTTGGGCGAAAGTTCCGGGCCAACACTCTCGGCGGTTTCGCGCATGCTGAAGTTTGCAAAGAATTCCTTCCACTCGTTCTTGAGTTCGCCAGGGGGCAGCTGGGTGTCGGTAGCAGAGAGCGTGAGGGTGTACACGCGGCTGCCTGCGCCCGTTACAAAGCCAACGGCCTCGTAGGGGCTGTCGTAGCGCTTGCCGGCGACATCGAAGAAGACGCCGGTGCCGCCGAAAGCTTCTTCAGGGTAGGTTTCGGCGAGAGTTGCCTTCTTGCCGCTAGATTCAAAAGCCTGCATTTCCATCTGGGCGCGGTCCATGAGTCGCATGGGTTCGCCCTTCGGGAGTTCGATTTCGACCAGGACCGCGCGGCGTCCTGTCGTGGCGTTATAGAATTCATAGGGGACGCCGCTCTCGTGGGCTCCTTCATCTGAGCCGCCCACGAGCGCCCAGTCACCCTGCGGCAGACTGAAGCTGAATCCGTCGGAGGCGAAGTCGGTGGCGGTGTTCCTGCGGGCTGCCTGCGATCCGTTGCCGGAACTCGCTTGCGCGCCGTCGTCAAAATAGTTGTCGGTATAGCTGGAGCCGCCGTCGTTATCGCCAGCGGACTGCTGCGGGTTCGATTCTGTCAGAGGCTGGCCGTTGCCGGCGCAAGAAATTAAAGAAACTACGAAAAACAGCCCGAACAGGGGGGCGCAAAAATTGGGAATACGACCAAAATTTTTAAACAAAGAATTGCTCATGACGACAAAAATAAAAAAACGAGGCGCTTAAGCCCCGTCATTCCATAGTCCAAAGTGGAATAACGATTGTATCGTACACTTGATGTTTTATAAACGCAAAAATCTTTTTACATCATAATCGCTTTAAAAACAGGGGTGTTTTTGGACTGTTTTTCCGAAACTGGCGTATTAGTATATAGATAGGGCCAACGCTCTATTCGCTTTTCGGGGGCTGTTCCCCGGTTGTAGAAAAAAAATGGAAACAAAAAACACTCCCTTTGAACAATTGACCATCACCAACAAGTTCATGTTCGCGATGGTGTTCAGTCACAAGGAAATCGCCAAGCCCTTCCTCGAAGCGGTTCTTGGCATCAAAATTCACGAACTTCGTGAGCCCGAACCGGAAAAGACCATCGACGTGAACCCCGTCAGCAAGGGTGTTCGCTTCGACGTATTCGTGAAGGAATCAGGCTCCAAAGGCGAAACCCTCCGCAGTTTTGACATTGAAATGCAGATGGAAGATACCCACGAAATTCCCAAGAGGGCACGCTTTTACCAAGCCATGCGCGATAGCGAGGCCCTGTGCAGGGGCGAAAAATACCGCGACCTGAAGGAACTCTATATTATCTTCCTTTGTTCCGAAGACATCTTTGAGAAGGGGCGCGCCGTCTACAGGTTCAAAAATCTTGAAACTGACGACCCGAAAATCGAAATGGGCGACCACTCTTTTAAAAACTTTTATATTTTTAGTAAGTACCGCGAAGTCGCCGAGAAGTCCATTCGGGATTACATGGAGTATTTTGCCACCAACAAGGCGAATACCCCGGCAACCGAGGACATCGACCGACTTGTGAAATTGTACCAGTCGGACAGTAACACGAGGATACGCTATATGACATGGCAAGAAGAAATAGACGACATGAGAGCCCTTGCTGAAGAAGAAAGGGCTCGTGCGGAAAAGGAAAAAGCTCGTGCTGACGAAGAAAAGGCTCGTGCCGACAGGTACGAGAAAATGCTTCGAGAACTTGGCAAGTTGTAGTTATGAGGCGGTCAAACGACCGCCTTTTTCGCCCAGTTTGTTATATTTTGCAAAAATTTGAAAGTTAGGTGGTTTTATGAAGAACGTTTGGGCATTATCTGCTATCTCGGCGGCTTTGATGTTTTTTGCGGCTTGCGACGACAGCAGCTCCGCTACTCACAACGATGACCCGCTCAGCAGTGGAACCAAGGCATGGTCTTCATCCAGTGACGATGATGACAAGAGCGTCTATGACGCAGAAAACAATACCTTGACGGACCTGCGCGACGGGAAAACCTATAGGACCACCACCATTTCAATACCGGAAAAGGATTATTCCGAAGTGTGGATGGCGCAGAACTTGAATTACGAGACGGTCAATAGTCACTGCTATGATGATGTTGCGTCCAACTGCGCCAAGTATGGCCGCCTTTACGCATGGGCTGCCGCCGTGGGCAAGTCGGAAAGCGAATGTGGCTATGATCAAAGTTGCGACTTTGGTACAGGCGATGTGCAGGGTGTATGCCCCAATGGCTGGCACCTGCCCAGTAAAGATGAATTCGAGGCGCTGATTAATGCGGCTGGCGGCTCCAGTGCGGCAGGCAAGGCGCTCAAGTCCGTGGACGGGTGGGATGATGATGAATATACTGTTCCTAACGACGACGCCTATTCCTTTGCTGCGTTGCCGGCCGGCGACTACGACCATGGCAATTTCCGCAATGAGGGCTACCTCGCGTACTTCTGGAGTTCTACACAGTACAATGAAGGCAACGAGTACAAGTACAATGAAGACAACGCGTACGACATGAACTTGTACTACAGTGACGACTATGCGTACCTGGGCAGCGACTACAAGGGCTTCGGGATCTCTGTCCGTTGCCTTAAGGACTAGATGTAGTCGGGGGTTTTAGGGGGGTGTCCCCCTAGGAGAGGAGGTAGCGAAAGACCCGACTACTGATGCTTTATGGCCGGAAGGGATGTTTCTGGTGAACGAGCCCCGGTTCACAGAACGAAGTTCTGTGGCCCGGTTAGCGAGTGTGCGGAAACATCGCGACGGTCTTTGCTTTATGTCGGGGCTTACGCGAGGGGGAAACTTCCCCCTTTGGGTGGGAAAATTAAACCTCTATAGCCGGTTCGGGGTGATTTTTTCGCGAATATTACTACACAAACGGATTGAATTTTTGTAAATTTACGCCCAACAACGCACCATCCTGCCCTAAAAAGTGGGGTGAAGCAATTTCACAATAAACAAAAGGATCCAATAATGGCTCTCAAACTCGGTATCAATGGTTTCGGTCGTATCGGCCGTATGGTCTTCCGCGCTGCTGTGGAAAACTTCTCCAAGGACATTACTGTTGTCGGTATCAACGACCTTCTCGACGCTGACTACCTCGCTTACATGCTGAAGTACGACTCCGTGCACGGTCAGTTCAACCACGACATCAAGGTAGAAGGCAACTTCCTCATCGTCGACGGCAACAAGATCCAGATCTTCGCTGAAAAGGATCCGTCCGCTATCACTTGGGGTGCCCTCGATGTCGACGTCGTTGTGGAATCCACCGGCTTCTTCCTGACCGAAGAACTCGCTTCTGCTCACCTCAAGGCTGGTGCCAAGAAGGTCATCATGTCTGCTCCGTCTAAGGACGCTACTCCGATGTTCGTGTACGGCGTGAACGACAAGACCTACGCTGGCCAGAAGATCATCTCCAACGCTTCCTGCACCACCAACTGCCTTGCCCCGATTTCCAAGGTTCTCGATGAAAAGTTCGGCATCGTCCGTGGCCTCATGACCACCGTTCACGCTGCAACTGCTACTCAGAAGACCGTTGACGGCCCGTCCAAGAAGGACTGGCGCGGTGGCCGCGGCATTCTCGAAAACATCATCCCGTCTTCTACGGGTGCTGCTAAGGCCGTGGGTAAGGTTCTCCCGCAGCTCAACGGCAAGCTCACCGGTATGTCTATGCGCGTGCCGACTTCTGACGTGTCCGTCGTTGACCTGACTGTCGAACTCAAGAAGGCTTGCACTTACGAAGAAATCTGCGCTGCCATGAAGGAAGCCTCTGAAGGCGAACTCAAGGGCATCCTCGGTTACACCGACGAAGCTGTCGTTTCTACCGACTTCCGCAACTGCCCGAAGACCTCCATCTTCGACGCCAAGGCCGGTATCCAGCTCGACCCGACCTTCGTTAAGGTTGTTTCCTGGTACGATAACGAATGGGGCTACAGCAACAAGGTTTGCGAAATGGCCCGCGTGATCGCCAAGTAAGATTTCTGATTTAGCGTTAGTCGTGCGGACGTAAATTAGATTTCCGCACTTCCGCTAAGAAACCTTTCAAAATTCCCTGTCGGTAACCCCGGCGGGGAGTTTTTTTATATTAGCACTGCGTACAAGGAGGAACAAATGAACAAATTTTTGATTCTATCTATTTCTGTGATGATACTGATGGCGTGTGACGACGATTCGTCTCCGTCGGCGTCTCAATCTAGCTCGAAATCGAAATCTGTTGATTATCGTGCGGAATCAATGCGTGATTTGATAGAGTGTTCGGAAGAACTTGAAGGTAAGATAGCCTTCGTGGAAACAGATTCTACATGGCGAAGCTGCAAACCCTACACACGCAATAATAAAGAATATTGGACGTGGAAAAGACTCGTAAATGTAGATGGCTATTTATATGCTTATGGGGACGCTCCTGCGGGAACCTACGATTGCAATGTCTATAAATGTGTTTCGACTGAGTATTTGAACCCGAATGTAACCTATGGTGAGTTTCTGGACAAGAGAGACAACAAAGTCTATAAGACAGTTCATATCGGAAAGCAGTTGTGGATGGCGCAAAACTTGGTATATACAAAAGGTAATGATTCCTTGTCGGGAGCAAATCTCTTCAGTGGAGATTCTCTTAAGAAGGGGTCTTACTATTTAGCCGGTTATCCATGCCCGGAGGGGTGGACAAATCCGACGAGGGATGACATTGCGGAATTAGTTGCTTTTACGGGTGATACTACCATGAATGTTTTAAAATCGTCTAAAGAGTCTTGGGTTAAAGCTTCTGAACTTACTGACCCGTATGGTTTTTCGCTTGTTAAATCATCGAATATAGTATATCTTACTGAGGATGACGATTATACTCCATATCGAGGTTTGGGATTGCCGCGAGGGGAAAAATCTTCTCAAGGTGCATCTCTGTGGCTGGATAGAAACACTAGTTACCAAACATGGTATGTTCAAGTAAACGACTTTGATCAGAAATATTCTTGCAATGTAGATGCTCCGTATGATAGATACAAAACAGTGCGCTGTATTGCTGTGAGAGACTATTAGTCTTTAAATGTTTTTTGAATGAAAAAGGCTCGTTCATTGAACGAGTCTTTTTATAATGGTTTTTTGCCGGATTGGCTAATTACAGCTTCATGTCGCTCAGGCGGGTGTGTTCCACCTGATCAAACTCCTCTTGGATCTCTTTGGAGGGTTCCTTGGTGCAGAGGCTTACGACCACGATGGTGATGAAGCTGAGCACGAAGCCGGGAACGAGTTCGTAGATCTGGAAGATTTCGGCGGAGAAACCGGAGAGGTAGAACTTCCATACGAAGGTGGTGATGCCACCCACGAGCATGCCCGCGATTGCGGCCGGGAGCGTGGTGCGCTTCCAGAAGAGGGCGAGGAGCATAATCGGGCCGAAGGTGGCACCGAAGCCGCCCCAGGCGAAGCTCACGAGGCTCATGACCACATCCAAGAAACTCTTGCCCTGCTTGACGCCGTCGGCGCTGGGGGCACCCTGCATGGCAACGATAACAGCGATGATGGTAATGACCACGACCACGCCGCGGCTGACCCACATGACTTCCTTGTTGCTGGCGTTCTTGCGGAACAGGTGCTTGTAGAGGTCGTTACTGAAAGCGGAAGCGGAAACCAGGAGCTGGGAGTCGGCGGTACTCATGATGGCGGCAAGGATAGCGGCCATGAGGATAGCGGCGATAGCCGGGTGGCAAAGGGCCTGGCAGAGAATCATGAAGATGCGTTCCGGGTCGTCCACCTTGATGCCGTGGGTTTCCACGTAGTAGCGGCCGAGGAGGGCAATCATGATGACGGCACCGAGGCAAACGGTCACCCAAGTCATGGCGATGCGGCGGGATTCCTTGATTTCTTCGGCATTCTTGATGCTCATGAAGCGCACCAGAATGTGGGGCATGCCGAAGTAGCCGAGGCCCCAGGCGAGGCTAGAAATCAGGGCGATAAGGCCGATGGACTTGCCGGTGGTGGCGTTGGTAAAGAGGCTCATCAGGTAGGGGTTCTGGGCATTCACGGCGTCCATGGTCGCGGCAAAACCGCCCGAGCCGTTCATGATAATCGAGGGAATCACGATGACGGCAATGAGCATCATGGTAGCCTGGATGAAGTCGGTCCAGCAAACGGCGAAGAAGCCTCCCATGAAGGTGTAACTCACCACCACGATGGCGCCGAGAATCAGACCCGTGTTGTAGTTCATGCCGAAGATGGTTCCGAAGAGCTTGGCGCTAGCCACAAAGCCGGACACGGTGTAGAAAAGGAAGAAGGCGAGAATGAAGATAGAGGCGATAACGCGGATAATGCCCTTGTTGTCGCGGAAACGGTTCGAGAAAAAGTCGGGGAGGGTGATGGAGTCACCGCAGAAGTGGCTGTACTTGCGGAGCCTGCGGCCCACGATTTTCCAGTTCAGGTAGGTACCGATGACGAGACCGATGCCGATCCAGGCTTCGGAAAAGCCGCTCACGAAGATGGCGCCCGGGAGGCCCATCAAAAGCCAGCCGCTCATGTCGGAGGCCTGGGCGGACATGGCGACCACCCACTTGTTCATGCCACGGTTGCCCAGGTAGTAGGCATTCAGGCTGTTTGCCTTTTTAGAGAAGTAGAATCCGATGCCAAGCATCATCAACAGGTATAGAATGAAAACGGTTAAAACCATTTTGGTTGTCTCCTTTATATGCATTTAAAGATAGAAAATTCTATATATTGTCCCGTGCAATCGTTTAATGAGATTACTTTCAAGGTTATTGCCCGCATCAAGAGCGATTTCCCGGACAAGTTCGGGATTCCGCGGCAGAGCGGGCTTTTGAAGAATTTACGCTCGACGATTGTTTTTGAGCCGGAATTCAGGAACGCGGACGCCTTGCGCGGGCTGGAAGGCTTTAGCCACCTGTGGCTTTTGTGGATTTTTTCGGAAAACGTGCGCGACACCTGGAAGCCCACGGTTCGCCCGCCCCGTCTTGGTGGCAATACGCGGCTGGGCGTTTTTGCGACCCGCAGCAGTTTCCGCCCCAATCCCTTGGCCATGAGCTGCGTGAAGATTGAAAGCGTGAACTTGACGGGGGAGGGCGCGCCCTCCATTACGGTCAGCGGTGCCGACCTCATGGACGGCACGCCTATCGTGGACATCAAGCCCTATTTGCCCTATGCCGATTCCGTGCCCGAGGCCACCGGCGGCTTTGCCGAGGCCGTGCGTTTCCATAAACTAGATGTCAGCTTTGCCGCCGAGGCGCAAGTAGCGCTTGACGAGCAATTCCCCGAAAACAAAAAAGCAGCCCTAGTAGAGCTGCTTTCCGAAGATCCGCGGCCCGCGTACCAGAAGGACGCCGACCGCGTTTATGGCATCCGGTTTGCCGACTTTGAAATCAAGTTTCAAGTGCAGGGCGACCACCTGACGGTCGTCGCTATTTTACCATTACAGCCTTAACTGCCTTGAAGGATTCACCCTGGGCGCTCACGACGTAGCGGCCTGCCGGGAGTCTGCTGGCAAGCATCAGGGTATTGGTTCCGGCGTAGTTGCCGCTCAAATCCAATACTTCCTTGCCGAGGCTAGAGTAAATCTTGACGGTGAGCTGTTCGGACTTTGCAAGGCTCAGCTGAACATTGCCGGACTTGGTGACTGAAAGGGAACCGGTGCCGAAATGTTCAATTTGAGCGATTCCCGTGCTGTTATCGGACGAAGAAGATTCTTCGACGGCGCTGGAACTGGACTGCGCTTCGCTGGAGCTAGAAACTTCTTCGCTGCTGCTGGATTCCGGTGAGTCTGCAACGGGTTTGAGCTTGTCGCCCAGAACCTCGATCATCTTTTCGGCGTAGCGCTTACCGAAGTCGCGGTATTCCTGCGAGGTAAAGTGCACGTTCTGGCCATCGTTCAGAGCCTGGTTGAACCCTTCGGAGGAGACCACGTAGAAGTTCTTGGACTGCTGCGGGAGCTTTGCTATGTTGTTGTTCGCGCCGCTACTCAAGCCACTACGCAGCACCTCGCCCGCGAGGAACGGAATGTCGTTTTCGAGGCCCAAGTCCTTGATGATGTTACTGTAGACCTTCTTGACCATGGATGGCCACTCCGAAATGCCGGCATCGGTTTCACCCTGGTGGAAGATGATGCCCTTGATGACGCCGTCTTCCTGGGCCTTCTTGGCCATCTCGATCAGGCGGCCATAGGGGTTTCCGCCATAGGCGTTGATGCGCTGGATCATCCAGTCCTGGTTGCGCTGCGAGCTCACGTAGCTTGAATAGTTGTCCTTGTCGAAGAGCTTGATGCTGCAACCGGCAACCGCAACCACGATGACACCCACCTTGATTTTGGAATCGGTCTTTTCGACCATGGTGCGGCCGAAGTAGTCCGTGGGCCCGAGCTTGGCACCATTGCAGTGGGCCAGCGGCGGCACGGCAGTAGACCATTTGCCCTTGGCCTTCCCGGAGCAGGAGCCATTATCGGCCGCCCAGAGCACCTGGAATCGCTCGTCGACAGACTTGTCCTGTTGTCCGATATCGCCTTGGCCTTCCATGTTGGACTGGCCAAAGGCCAGGTAAATATGGAAATTCGGGTCCGGGGCCGCGTTTACTTGAGAAAGAGCCATAGCGAATGCGGCTCCTAACAAAATTTTTTTCATAAATACTCCAAACAATGGGGAAAAATTCCCCCAACTTAAAAATAACCCATTTTTATGGAGCAAATGGGATTGTAAACTTTATTATGTTGTTGGATTTTACAACAAAAAATACTTATATTCAAGGAAAACTTAGAGGATTAATATGAAAAACAAGGTGTTTATCGCAATGACAGCCGCTATGGCAATGGCTGCACTGACTGCATGTGGCGATTCTGGAACGTCCGCTGCTAAAAGCAAGGCTACTGAATGCGCAAACGGTCTTTCTGCAGAATGCTTGCAGGGTTCTTGGAGCCTGATCGGCATCGCTCCTATCAGTACGGATTCTGCAAACCCCGGTGCAGGGGATATTCTTACCGATTACAATTATTCGGCTGCACCTGGTGTCATGACTTTCAACGAAGACGGTACTTTCCAGTTTGACGTGCCGCAGGGAGCTCCCGAAGGTCTTAAGACGGTCGATTGCAATCCCGTTTATGGAACTTGGACCGTTTCCGAAGCTAGCCTTTCCCTGAAGTCTACCGTCAACGGCGTGTGCCTTGGACAGAGTAAGATTACGGTTACTCCGCTGATCAAGCCGGAAGGAGCCGTAATCAAAATGTCTTTGGGCGCCCTTTGGCTGATGGAAAATGTGACCGATCAGGTGGATCTCAAGTCTACGACCACGGAAGTGTTTACCATTAGCGCAAACTAAGAGTAAATACTTCGGTTAAGCCCGATATTGAAAAATCCCCGGCAATAAAATTGCCGAGGATTTTTTTGTGTATTTGGAAATTTTGGAGAAGGCCTTATTTAATCACAAGGACTTTCTGGTTGAGCGTCTTTCCGCTAGAATCCTTGAGGCGGGCCATGTACTTGCCCACGGGGAGCTTGGAGAGGCTTACCACGTTTTCGCTTTCGAGGGTGGAACTCAAGGCGAGCTTACCGTTGGCGGCGTAGAGTTCAATCTTGCTGCCGGCAGGGGCGCTCACATGGAGGTTCCTCTTTTCGAGCTGCATGAAGGTGGCGCTAGATACATTCACGCGGTTCAGCTTGGTCACGAATTCGGTACCTTGGGGGGCTCCCACGATGGTGCCGCGGCCGACGGTGCTCATGTACACGACACCGAAGGTATTCATGTCGCCCTGCACGAAGTTGCCGTTACCCGGGCCGCCGAACTGGTGCATGTCATCGTTCACGCGTTCAAAGGTCTTGCACTTGTCGGTGCTACGGTATATGCCGATCGGGTCGCCGGATTTTGCTGCACCCCAGATAAAGATGGTTTCGTAGTCGGCGCTGGTCTTTGCCTTGCCGATACCGACTGCGATAGCGGTAGATGCGCCTTCGCAATGATTCCAGCTCTTGCCGCCGTCTTCGGAGTAGGCGAGGCCGTTTTCGCTAAAGCCCTTGGGGAGCCAGACTTGAGCCTGGTCCACGGGGACCCACAGGTGGCCTTCCTTGCCCGGAACGGTACGGATGAGTCCGCCGCCGTTGTAGTAAACACCGGCCTGTTCGTTCTGCAGGCGGGCTTCGGATTCAACAAAGGTCTTGCCGCCGTCGGTGGACTTGTAGAGCGAACCCATGCCGCCCATCACGTAGAACACGTCCGGGTTCACGGGGTCTGCGACAATGCGGGAATAGTTGGTCTGGGTGCCGGTTTCGACAGCGGTCCAGGTGGCGCCATTGTCGGCGGAGCGGTACACGGTGGCACCCTGGTCGGGGCGGTGCAGCATCACCTTGCCATCGGCAGAGAGCACGACCAAGCCCTTGGGGCCCTTGAGGGTCGTCTTCACGCTGTCCCAGGTAGCGCCCATGTCGTCGCTGCGGTACATCACGTTAAAGTTCTGGGAATCGTACTGGCCGTACACCGTAATCACGCCAGTGCGGAGCAGGCTTCCGGTCAGCGGAGCGTAGCCCATGCTTTCGGTTGTGCCGATAATCGGCGTGTGGCGCGGGGTGCTCTTGTTAATGTTTGCGTAGGCGGCACCGTCGTAGTCGCCGATGGCGGTTACCAGCGGTCCGTTGGGAATGCTTACGATATCGAGGGGCACGGTTTCTTCGATACCCTTGGACATGAACTTCCATACGGGTACCTTGGCCGTAATATCTTCGGTCATAAAGATGCCGTTACCGCTGGTGACCCAGGCTTCCTTGTTGTTGAAGGGGTTGATTTCCAGGGAGCCGGCCCAGTGAATGGCGTTGCCAGGAATCCAGGCGGTACCGTTGGCATCAATGTTCGGGATATCGTTGTAGTGCTGGCCGTGAATCCAGGTCTTGCCGCCGTCGGTGGTGGAGTAAATGCGGTCGCCGTAGTTGTCCTTACCATCCTTGGTCACGTGGCGTCCGGTGTACTTGCCGAGGGTCGAAATCACGATGTGGTTCTTATTCTTGGGGTCGATGGCCACTCCGCCGTAAGAGCTCTTGTCCTTTTCGTAGCTCTTGGTGGTGCTGCCTTCGTGTTCAACGGAGTCGCTGGGGGTCAGGTCGGTCCAGGTGCCACCTGCAATATTGTACTTATAGAAACCGCCGCTGGCAATATTGTACGGGCCTGGGCCATCTGCGAAGGTCACGTACATGTCGCCGTCTACAATCTTGGCGCGGTGGGGCATCAGGCCCGTGGGCACGCCCTTGACGGCTGCCCAGGTGGCACCGCCGTCGTGGCTTACCTGCAGGTTGTCCTTGGTTTCGGAAATGCCGATGTAAATGGTCTTGGTGGAACCGTCGGCGTTCTTGCCCTGGGATTCATCGAACATCACGAAGCTGATGCCGTTCACGCCGTTCAGGCTAGATTCGGTTGCGCTGGAAAGGGCGACCTCGTAGGCGCTGGTCCAGGTTTTACCGTAGTCGGTACTCTTGTAGAGACCCTTGGTGCGGCTACCGCAGAAAATGATGTTGGGCTTGTTGGGGTCCACGGCCAGCTTTTCGCCGGTCTGGCGACCCATGCCGTTACCGTGGGCGAGCATTTCGACATAGCTGGTGTCCCAGGTGGCACCGTAGTCTTCACTGCGGAGTACGGCAGTGCGACCCTTGCTAAAGTAACCCGTACCGGCCAGCACGTAAATGCGCTTGGGGTCTGTGGGGTCCAGGGCGAAGGCTTCAGTTCCGTAAAGGCCCACGTCATTTTGGCTGATCCAGTCCATCAGCGGAACCCAGGTCTTTTTATCAAAGTCAAAACGGTAAATGCCGCCCACGTCGGTGCGGGCATACAGTAAATTTTCGGCCTTGGGGTGGAAAATCACGGCAGAAACGAATCCACCGCCGTCAAAACGGACGTTTCCCCAGTCGTATTTTTCTGCATTAGCGGTGGTAGCGAGCATCCCAATGCCCAGAACCGACACCAAAACCTTCATTTTACCAAACATACCATCTCCATTTTATAATTTCGCTAATGAAAATACCTAAAAAACGAAAAAAGCGACTTAAAAAGCCGCTTTCCGTTGATATTTATGTTTATGGATTCTCAACAGGTGCAAAACCCGTTTATCTTTCGCTGTAGCTCTTTTCGGCCCGTTCGTTCCGGCGTTTGAGTTCCTGGTTCAGTGGCCAATAAATGGCTGCAAAAAGCACATATCCGCACAAAAGTACAATCCAGTGGTTCCACCCCAGGCGGGTCTCGATAAAGTGCATTTCTACGAACATGAAGGGGCCCGCAATCAGGAACAGGGGCAGTTGCCGGCACTGGTCGCCCAGGGAATAGCGGCTCTCGTAGCTCACGATGGAATTCATCATGGGGAAGCTGGTGCAGAAGCCGCCCATCAGGCGCTTGATAAGCATCAGGCCTGCTACCACCCCGGCGATGGCCGGAGCCTTGATGTAAACGGGCAGGGGAGTCTTGTAACGTACGCCCGACTTGTAATCCTGGGTCTGGAAAAGCACGATTCCCACAATCAGGTCGAAAATGCAGACTCCGATAAATACAGGTTCCGAGTCCGGGATTCGGGGCATCAGGAAGGTTCCCAGGGCCACAAAGAAGGCTAGCCCTGCGATAATGCTGGGGACAATGGGAATCTTGATCTTATAGTGGAGAATGCGGACGATATGCACGTACAAAAGGCACATGAAGCCGGAAATGGCGTTGGCCGCTCCCATGGGGAGCCCGACTGCCAAGTAGGCAAATCCGCAAGGAATGGGGATGGTGGCAGTAACGGCTTTAAGCTGCGGGTCCTTGAGATAGGCGCTCAGGGTTCCAAGCGCCGTGACCATGAAAATCAGCAGCCAGTCGTAAAAGGAGAATTGTAAATTCAGAACATCGAGCACAAGTGTGCGCAAAGATAGAAATTTATTTCCGGTTCTTCTTCATCTTCTGCTTGTTCAGGTACATTGCCTCGTCGGCGCGCTTGAACACCGCATCTACGGATTCGCCGTCCCTGTATTCGGCCATGCCGATAGCTACCGAGAATCGTTCCCAGGGTTCCCTGGCGTTATCGTTTTCGGTTTCGTAGAATTTCAGGTTGGCCTTTTCTACCAAGTTGTGACGGTTTTCGTAGTCGCCGTTTTTCAGAATGACGATAAATTCGTCGCCGCCCACACGGAATACCGGTGAATGCCTGAAGATGGTACATACGATATGGCATGCACCGGCGATATAGGTATTGCCGCTAGCGTGTCCGTAGCTGTCGTTGATAACCTTCAGGTTGTTCAAGTCTATCATGGCAATGCCGAATTCCGTAATCAGCTTTTCTGCAACATCCTTTTCCAGGGTCCTCGCCGCGTTGTCGTAGGCAATCTTGCTACCCACATGGGTCAGGGCGTCCTTGTAGGCCAGCATGGTCATGTTGGCGGCAGCTTCCTGGGCGGTCTTGACCGTTTCTTCGGCTTCCAGGATGTCTTCCACATAGTTCTTCATGTCTTTAGACATCTGGGCGATGGCGTTGGAAAGAGATTCCACTTCGTTGTGGGTGTTGATTTCGGGAACTTCGAAGACGAGATCCTTGGGATCCTTCTTTTTGTCGCGGCTCTTTTCTGCGAAGAGGCGTGCGCTCCTTTCAAGGGCGAGAATGGGGCCCGTCACGTTGTGGCGTAACCATACGATCAATATCAGGCCGAACAAAATGCCTAGACCCAAGGTCAAAATTACGTTGTAAAGTACATAGTTGTTGACGGTCATGTGGAGGTCGTTGATGGCAATATCGGCACAAATGAGACCGTAGTGAACCTTGGTGGATGTAACAAGAGGTTTGCAGGCGGTATAGGCGTATCCCCATTCGGAGTTCTCTTCAAAGAAAGAAATCTCGTCTTTGGCGATGGCTGCCGAGAATTTTTTAAGTTCTTCTGCAGGGTAGCCGTCGCTGGTATCCAGCAGTGGCATGTCCTCTTCGCCTTTGGCCCGCTCTTCGGCGCTGGTGGCGGAGCAGATGTTGACCATCAGGTTGCCACGGACAAAGACCGAATACAGGTAGAACAGTTCGAATTCGTCCACCATGCCGTTGAGCAATTCTTGTACCTTGGTATATTTTTCGCTTTTTTCGCCTGTAATGACGCTTTCGTAGAGGTCGTCCAGGTCGATCTGGGTCGTAATGTAGTTCAGGATGTTGTCGAGTTTGTCGTCGTAACGCTTGTACAGCGATTGTGAATAGGTCAAATAAGCTTGAATAGAAAGAATAAAGCACAAGAACGCAATAAATACGGTGCTTCCAAGGACAAGGCTTTTATGTATAGGTCTCTTATATGCGGCCATCTATTTCTCCAAATGAGAAAATAATTTTTTTTCGAAAAAAAGAAAAAAACGCCCCCCAAAAATATGCAATTAATTGCTGTATGTTGAATTATTCCAACTTGGAATATTTGGCTTTTTTAGCCAAATTCCAAGTTTTTAGCGAAAACGGCGGGGTAGGTGCTTGCCTTCGGCAACCCACCCGCTGTATTCGGCGGCGGCTGTGTACATCACGTCGGTGGAGGAGTTCAAGGCCGTTTCAAGGCTATCCTGTACGGCACCGATGATGAAGCCGACTGCAACCACCTGCATGGCCACGTTATTGGAAATGCCCAAGAAGGAGCAGGCCATGGGAATCAGGAACAGGGAACCGCCGGCAATACCGCTGGCACCGCAGGCACCGATGGTCGCCATGACGCAGAGGGTCAGGGCCGTGGGGAAGTCTACGGAAATGCCGAGTGTGTGGGCGGCAGCTAGGGTCATGATGGCGATGGTGATGGCTGCACCATTCATGTTGATGGTGGCACCCAGCGGAATGGACACGGAATAGAATTCGCGGTCCAGCTTCAACTCTTCGCAAGCATCCATGTTCACGGGAATGTTGGCGGCTGAGCTTCTGGTAAAGAGGGCCGTAATGGCGCTGCGCTTGAGACAGTAAATGACCAGCGGATAGGGATCCTGCTTGATGGCGAAGCTTACCACCAGGGGTGCGATAATGAATGTGGTAAAGATCATTGCGCCGGCAAGTACTGCGACCAGCATGCCGTAGGTCTTGAAGATGCCGATACCGTTGGTGGCAATGGAGGAGTGGATCAAGCCAAGGATGCCGAAGGGGGCCAGGTTGATGAGCCAGTGGACAATTGCCGTAACGGACTTGGTGATGTCTTGCAAGAGTTCCTTGGTGGAATCGCTGGCGTGTAGCTTGATGGCGATACCGAAGATGATTGCCCATACAAGAATACCGATATAGTTAGCCTCGGTAATGGCTTCGAAGGGGTTCGAAACGGCGCGGACAAGCAGGTTGTTCAAAATTTCGCCGATGCCCTTGGGTAAAATGGCGCTTGTGGTGGCTTCTTGAGCCAGTTGCAGGTTCTGGGGGAACAGGAAACTGGCTGCAACTGCAACGATAGAGGCTAGAATGGTGCTGACCATATAGAAGGCAAACACCTTTCCGAATCGTCTGTCCAGTGATGTATTGCTTGTAGAAAGCGAGTTCACGATCAATACGAACACCAGAATGGGGGCAATACCTTTCATGGCTCCTACGAATAGGACGCCTAGTTCGCCGATCCATTTTTGTCCGGGGAGAAATATGCCAAGGAGCGTGCCGAGCACGATTGCGATTGCGATACGGTAGTTCAACTTGGTGCCGTTGTATTTATCAAGAATCTTTTTGAACATATCATTCCTTTTGATTCAAACAGATAAACTAACCCTTCGACACAAATATAAAGAAAAAAAGGGGTTTTGTGATAAAAAAAACAGAAAAAATCCGTGTAATAAATGTATTTTATTCGATAAAGACAGGTTGTTTTGTATGGAACCGCTGCAATATACATCTCTTGCGCATGTATTTTTTGCAAACTGCGACCGGGAAAACTTCGCAGGGTGGTTCCACCGTACCTCCGATGGATGGGTCCATTTTTCGGGAACGAGACTGCGGCACGAAACCCAGTGCTTGGCCCTGGCTTTTAGGGCCCGTGGCCTTACCGCCGGAAAAAGTATCGGCATCGTGGCCGAAAGTTGCCCTGAATGGATTATGGCCGACGTGGCAACCCAGCTGAACCAGGCTCGGGTGGTGCCCCTGTTCCCGAATATTTCGGCGGAGAATTTCAATTACCAGTGTGACGACGCCTCGGTGCAGGTGCTGGTCCTGAATAATCTTTCGGACCTTTCGCCGACCATCGGTAGCCTCATGCCCAGGTTCAAGGCGGTTATTTGTATCGACAAGAACTCGGAGCTGCCGCCCAATGGGGCGTATTGGGATGACCTTGTGAAAGAAGGGGAAGTCCTGTCTAGACAGCCGGAGTCTTCACTTTGGCTGAACCAGCAGATGCATTCCCTGGATCCCGACGATGTGTTTTCGATTATTTATACCAGCGGATCCACTGGGGTTCCGAAGGGCGTGGAACTGACACACCGCAATATGATTTCGCAGATCCAGGTGATCAAGCGGGACTTTTTACGGATCAATAGCCCATCGGATGTGTGCCTTGTGGTTTTGCCCGTGGCTCATGCCTTTGAACGCATGTCGGTCTATTTTTATACCCTTTGCGGAGCCAAGGTTTATTTTGCCGATTCTCCGCGAAACATTGCCGAGAATGTCCGTGAAATCAGCCCCACGGTCATGACGGTTGTTCCAAGAATTCTGGAGCGCCTGTACGAAAGCATGACCGCTGCCGGCGAAAAGATTTGCGGAATTCAAAAATTTGTCTATGAACGGGCCATTGCCTATGCCAAGAACCGCGACCCCATGGAACGGCGTGGGCTGCTCTGCAATATTTACGACAGGCTGGTGTATCGTAGAATGCGCGATGCCATGGGCGGACGCTTCCGCTTGTTGATTTCGGGCGGTGGAGCCTTGAATAAATCCATTTGTCGGTTCCTCTTGAACGTGGGCTTTGATGTTTGTGAGGGCTACGGCCTTACGGAATGTTCTCCGGTGGTCAGCGTGAACAGGCCCGGTATTGCTCGGCCAGGGAGCGTCGGGCAGCCCCTTACCCATTTGCAGGTGAAAATCGGTGCACACAGCGAAGTGCTTGTTAAGGGTGACAGCGTGTTCAAGGGCTACCGTAACAGGGCTGACTTGAATGCCGAAATCTTTACGGAAGACGGATTCTTTAAGACGGGGGACCAGGGGTATTTCGACCGGGACGGTTACCTGTACTTGACGGGTCGCCTTAAGGAACTGCTGAAGACCAGTACGGGCAAGTACGTGAGCCCGAACCCCATAGAACTGGAATTGGGGCGTCACCTGTTGATCGAACAGGCTCTCGTGATTGCCAATGACCGTAAATTCGCTTCGGCGCTGCTTTTCTTGAATCCGGTGAATGCCAAGCGATTCCTGAAACGCGTGGGGAACAATTTCAACCTTGAAAAGGCCTTGAAGTCAAGGCGTATTCGGGAATCTATCAAGCGTCATGTGGAACGCGTCAACAGCAAGCTGAACCATTGGGAACAGATCCGCCAGTGGACTTTGATCGGTGACGAGCTGACCGTGGAATCTGGGCTCTTGACGCCCACATTAAAAATTCGGCGATCCGTAGCCGAAGCCCGGTTCGCCGAAGAAATCGAAAAAATGTACGAAGACGCGTCTAACTAGACGTATAGGTAATCGTTCAATACAGGCTGCAGGCCTTCGCCCGAGATGTCGCTGTACATGGCGTTGAAGCTGCGGCCGTCGTTGATTTCGAACTGTTCGTCGCCACCTTCGCCGTCATCGTGACCGCTGTATTTGCTTTCGTGGTCGCCGATGCCTGTAGAAACACCTGCAGAAACCTTGGTTGCTGCAATCTTCACGATGCCGTTGCGGAATTCCTTGCTTTCTCGGCTGGAAACCGTAATGCCCACGTACGGGAGGAAGATGCGGTAGGCGCAGAGCACCTGGCAGAGTTCCTTTTCGTGCACATCCAGCGGGTCAATTTTATCGTTGTTGATGATGGGGCGCAGTCGCGGGCAGCTGAGGCTCATTTCGGCGTGAGGATACTTCTTCTGCAAGAAATACACGTGGAGTGCGCTGGCTAAGGCGTCGCGGCGGAAGTCAGAAAGGCCGAGGAGAGCAGAGAAGGCAACGCCGCGCATGCCTGCCATCAGGGCGCGTTCCTGGGAATCGAAGCGGTACGGGAATACGCGCTTATGACCCATCAGGTGAAGTTGTTCGAAACGCACCTTGTCGTAGGTTTCCTGGAAAACTGTCACGTAGTCCACGCCGCATTCGTGCAGGTAGCGGTATTCGTCGGTATTCACCGGATAAACTTCCACACCTACCATGCGGAAATACTTACGGGCCAGCTTGCAGGCTTCGCCGATGTATTCCACGCTGCTCTTCGCGCGGCTTTCGCCTGTGAGAATCAGGATTTCTTCCATGCCGCTGTTGGCAATCACCTTCATCTCGTGCTCGATCTGCTCCATGGTGAGCTGCATGCGCTTGATGTGGTTGTAGCAGTTGAAGCCGCAATACACACAGTAGTTTTCGCAGTAGTTGGCGATATAGAGCGGCGTAAAGAAATAGACGTTATTGCCGAAATGCTTGCTGGTTTCGATTTTGGCCTTGGCGGCCATCTGTTCCAAGTAGGGAGCGGCGGCGGGTGACAGGAGTGCCTTGAAGTCTTCCAAGGTGCAGCGGTCATGTTCCAGGGCGCGCTTTACGTCCTTGCCGGTATACTTTGTGTAATCGTAATTTTCAGATTCAGAGAGAACTTTTTCGGCAATGTCCGACTGGATGACTTCCATGCCGGGCAAATAGTCCATAATGTTCGTGCGGGCACTTGGATCGTTCTCGATGCGGTGCTTTTTTGCGAGAGCTCCTTCCGAGAGGTAGCCAGAATCAAACAAGTAGTTATTTTCTTTTTTTTCGCCGTCCATTTCAGCAATGCCTTTTTAAGTCCGCACCAAATATAGTAAAGCGTTCGTTGCCACCGCGCTTGCATGGTTTTCTATATTTGTAATATGCTAACGATTAATGGACAGAGTGTGGATGCTGCTGGAAAGACTGTGGCGGAGTACCTTGCGGAAGCAGGGTACAATACCGTGCGCATTGCAGTTGAACGGAACGAAGAAATTGTTCCCAAGGCGAAGTATGCCGAGACGGTGCTGGCCGACGGCGACGTAGTCGAGGTCGTGAATTTTGTAGGTGGCGGCTGATGAACGCTGGAATGCCCTCTCGAGATGAAATGCTTGCCGCGCTTGAAAAGCGGCAGGGGAGTGAAGCGGTCCGAAAATTGCAGGCGGCCACGGTTGCCGTTTGCGGTTTGGGCGGCCTGGGCTCCAATATCTCAATCTCCCTGGCGCGTGCCGGAGTGGGCAAACTCATTCTGATTGATTTTGACAGCGTCGAGGTGACGAACTTGCATCGCCAGCAGTACAAGGCGTGCCAAGTGGGCAGGCCGAAGCCCGAGGCGCTGCTTGCGAACTTGAAAGAGATTGCGCCGTATACGGAGTATGAAACTCATTTTGAGAAAGTGACTGCCGAGAATGCGGAGGCGTTGCTTGCCAAGGCCGACGTGATTTGCGAGGCGTTTGACAATGCCGAGGCCAAGGCGATGCTCGTGAATACGGTGCTCGAAAGTATGCCCCAAAAGTACTTGGTGGCGGCATCTGGCATGGCGGGCTACGATAGCGGTAATTCGATTACGACTCGCAAAGTGACCAAGCGTTTTTATGTATGCGGTGATGGCAAAAGCGATGTGGCCGATGGAATCGGGCTCGTCGCGCCCCGCGTGATGCTTTGCGCCGCCCACCAGGCCCTGACCGTGATTCGCCTGATTCTTGGGCTTGAATAGATAAAATTTTTTATTCTGACAAGACCTTTTCTATATTTGGTTCCGATAAAAATGTGGCCTCTAAAAATTGCTTTGATGAAGAAAATTTGAGTGAGACCGAGTGCAAGCAGGAACGAGAAGTGGCGAATACTGGTGGTATTTGCCACTTTGAGAGACGAAATTGCACGATGTGTCGCAACCAAATTTTTGAGAATGAATTTTTAGAGGACGCATTGCAAAAAAGAAGGTTTTATGGACGACAAACTCGTTATCGGTGGTCACGAATTTAATTCGCGTTTTATCTTGGGTTCCGGCAAATACTCCCTCAAGTTGATTGAGGCTGCTGTGCGCGATGCTGGCGCAGAGATTGTCACTCTCGCCGTGCGCCGTGCGAATACGAAGGATCACGAAAACATTCTGGATTACATTCCGAAGGGTGTGACGCTGTTGCCGAACACTTCCGGCGCACGCAACGCCGAAGAGGCGGTGCGCATTGCGCGTCTTTCCCGCGAACTCGGCTGCGGTGATTTCGTCAAGATCGAAATCATGCGCGACACGAAGTACCTTTTGCCCGATAACTACGAAACCATCAAGGCTACTGAAACCTTGGCAAAAGAAGGTTTCGTAGTGATGCCTTACATGTACCCGGATTTGAACGTGGCGCGCGACCTCGTGAACGCAGGTGCCGCAGCCGTGATGCCGCTTGCCGCTCCCATTGGGTCTAACAAGGGTCTTTCTACCCGCGAATTTATCCAGATTCTCATCGATGAAATTGATCTGCCGATTATCGTGGATGCTGGCATCGGTAAGCCTTCGGAAGCATGCGCGGCCATGGAAATGGGCGCCGCCGCGATTATGGCGAATACCGCTCTTGCCACCGCCGGCGATTTGACCATGATGGCCCAGAGCTTCAAGCTTGCTATCGAAGCGGGTCGCAAGGCCTACTTGGCAGGCCTTGGGCGCGTGCTGACGCGCGGCGCTTCCGCCTCCGACCCGCTCACAGGATTCTTGAGAGATTAATAGGGGTTTTAGGGGCCGCGCCCCTAGGCGAAGGGGTAGCGAAGGATAAATAAAAAACGGCTCGTTGGAGCCGCTTTTTTTTGTTTAGCCGAAGTGAGGGGAATTCGTTCCCCTGTACAGACCGCTCGGCTCTATCGCATCAATTAAATGTGACTTCGCCTCGCTCTCGCCACCACGACTCATTTAGATGAGTCGCTTGTGGCTCACAGTTGATCGCTCGGCTCTATTTACTGAACATCAATCTGCACTTTATACATGGCCTTGCGCTGGGTGAGTGCGCCGCGGGGAGCCGTGGTGATGGTGAGGTTCTTCTTGGTCACGCCGGGTTGCTGCTGCAGGGTCTTGAGGAGTTCCTGGTTACGTGCTTCGGCCATGGCGAGGATTTCTTTTTCCATGGTCTTGCGGTCCAGTTCCTTGGCGTGTTCTGCGGCGTATGCGGCGTAGGCGCTGTCCTTGTCTTCGATGGCGACAATGGCCTTTTCGTCAAGTTCGTTGAGGGTTGTCTTGTTTTGGGTTGCCTTATAGAAGTCGGTCTTGAGCTTGTGCGTCTTGTAGGCTTCAACCGTCTTCTTCATGTTGAAGTTTTGCACGAAGTTCAGCTTTAGCTTCTTGTCCTTGGCGAGGACTTCCACCATCTTCTGTGCCTTGGCGTACTGTTCGCTGGTGAAGGAACTGGCCAGAGGGTCGATGTAGATTTCGTCGTTCTTGCCCAGGTCGATTCCGATTGCGCCTGCACCGGTAGCGGCCACGTTGCCCACGACTTTGAGCGGGGAGAGGGCCACCTTGATGAGCAGGTTCATCACGGTCTGCCACACGATCTTCAGGTAAGAGAATTCGGGATCCTGTACGTTGCCCTTCACGGGAACGTCGAACTCGATTTTGTCATCCTTGTCCTTGAGAATGTAGAGGCCAACCTTCATGGGAACGGTGAATTCCGGGTCGGTATTGGCGTCCTTGTCGGCGACGTCGATGTTGTAGATATCGATGGTGTTCTTACTATCGATATTCCAATCGTTCATCTTGTTTTCGCTGGCGAAAGCCATGGTGCCCGAGCTGATGGGGTAGCCGGTGTAGTGATGGCTATAGGGCGAGAAGTGCTTGAGGGCCAGGTTCTTTACGCTGATGTAGGCGTCCATGGTGCCGATGTCGGAGAGTGCGCCCTTGTATTTAAGGGTCAAGGCACCGCCTTCGGGGAAGGCTGCAGAAACGTTGATGGTGCAGGGCGTGTTGAAGTTGATGTTGGAGCCGTTGACGGCAATGTTGCTGACCTTGTAGTTGAAGGTCTGTTTCGGGGTGTGGTCGGTTGCGGTTACGTTGGTATTGACCACTTGCAGCTTGTTGATGACAGCCTTGAGGGGCTTGGACTTTTCGGCGGTCTTGGGAGCTTCTTTTTCTGTGGAATCGACCGGTGCGGCCTTGGTGGGCTTGTTCAGCGGTTCCAGCAGGACGTCGATGTTGGTCTTGCCGTCTTTGTAGAGATCCAGGTGTGCGTAAGCCCCGTTCACAATGACGGAATCCACGCGGAAGTCCATTTCGTTCAGGTTCGCCTTGGCTATGCCCACGCCCACATGAGAAACGCCCAAGGTCTTGCCGCTGGTTTCGGTAAGCTTGATGCCGTCAACGGAGACGGTTCCGCTTACGTTAGAAGAAAGAACGTTGTTCACGTTGCCGGCCACATTCAGGTTTACACCCAGGGATCCTTCAAAATCCTTGTACTTGATGAAGTCGTTGAGGTAGGGCTTGGCGACGGAGAGGGCCAGATTGTTGAGGGTGACGTTCACGCCGAAGTCCTGGGTCTTCATGTTGAACTGGACGTTGACGCCCAGGTCGCCACCGTTGGCGAACTTGAGGTTCACGCCGATGTCGGTATCCTTGTTGCTGAAGTAGACGGCGGGAATGGCGACGGAGAAGTCCTGGATATGGATCTTGGAGCCCACCTTCAGGTCTTCGTAAATGATATTGCCTTTTTCAAGCGTGATGTTTTCGACCGCGATGTTGAAGCCGATGGATTCGGTGGGGTCCAGGTTCAAGGCCTGAGCCGAATCGCTTGCAGGGGCTTCCTTGGCGGTGGAGCCGGCCGTAGAGTCGGCGGCGAACTTGTTCAGGATGTCGCTGAAGTTGAACTTGTCGCCCCTCTGTGCTACGCGGGTATAGAGGCCTTTCAGGTAGATTTCGCTGACGCTGATTTCTTTCTTGATCAGGTGCGAGGGGTTCACGTTAATGCGGAACTTCTCGAAGGCCACGAAGGGGGTGGTGCCGTCCGGTTCGTAGATGGCGAAATCATCGACGGTGACGGTAAACGAGAACGGGCTGAATTCCACGTTTTCGATTTTCATCTTGCGGCCGATGAGTTCCTGGGAGTGGTCGACGATGTAGTTCTTGGCGATGCCGGGGGCTACCTTGAGTGCGGCGAAGACGATAACGATCAATGCCGCGAGAACGATTAGGGCGATGTAACGTTTCTTCATGATGCCTTAAAAATAGAATTCTTGTTTTGTAGATGTGTGTTAATTTTTTTTAGAACGCCTTTTTCTATCTTTATACATATAATGGAAAATTCCTCCTTGAATAACGATTCCCTGAACGTCTTGATTTTGGCTGCCGGATTGGGGACGCGCTTGCGCCCGCTGACCAATGACATGCCGAAGCCCCTTGTTCCCGTGGTAGATGCCTCTATTTTGGACCTGCAGGCCCGAAAGGCCAGGGCCATCGGGAACGTGCGACTGCATGCGAATGCTCATTACCTGGCTGAACAGGTGGTAGCGGCAGGCAAGACCCTGGGATTCGAGAAGGTCTGGGTGGAATTGCCCGATATTTTGGGAACGGCGGGACCGCTGAAGCGCATTTATAATGAAGGCTACCGTGGTGGCCTCTTGATTATGAATGGGGACGCCTATTGCGATTTTGACCTGAAGGCGTTTGTGAAGAATGCCCAGGAACAGGCGGCTATGCCGAATGGGCCGCAGGTGGCTTTGCTGGCGGTGGATTTTCCGAAGGTGAATACCTTCCGCGTGGGTGCCGACGGTCGCTTGGCAGGCGTTGTCGGTCGTTTCGGTAGCGAAGAAGGTGCGCCCGCTACATTCTCGGGCGTATCTTGGTACAGCGATGAAGCTTTGTCCAGAATCCGTGACGGTGAATTCGACATCCGTGAATTCTGGAAGCAAGAGATTGCCGCGGGTCGTGCCCCCTTTGTGGACATGACGCAGTTGCATGCCACCTGGATCGATATGGGGTCGCCCGAAGGCTTGATGTCGGCGGTGGAGGCTCGCCTTAAAGAATTGGGCCGCAGCCCGGATGAAGCCGTTGTGGAAGTTGGCATCACGATTCCTGCCGGCGTTACCCTCAAGCATTCCGTAATTTATGAAGGTGCCGAGATAAAGGCCGGCGAAGTAATTGAAAACGAAATCCGCGGTCGCGGTTTTAAGTGGAACGTTTAGATATGCGCAAATTCAGAGTAGTACTTGTTGAACCGGAACATCCCCATAACGTTGGCTTCGTGGCTCGCGCCATGCATTGCTACGCCCTCGATGAACTTTATATCGTTTATCCGAAACGTGACAAGGTAATTGAAAATTCTTACCATACCGCCCCGAATAGTCACGAAGTCCTGGATAAGGCGACCATCGTGCATAAGTTCGAAGATGCAATCGGCGATTGTGCCTGCGCCGTCGCTTTCAGCCGTCGTATTTACGGTTCTGCGATTAAACACACCATGATGCCGGGGCTTGCGGAACTCTTGCCCGAGAACGGAACCATTGCGCTGGTGTTCGGTCGCGAATCTTGCGGCCTTGAAACCGAAGAAGTGAACGCATGCACTTACCAGTGCGAAATTCCGGTGCCGGGACTCATGAGCCTCAACTTGGCTCAGGCTGTAACGGTGGGCCTTTATGAACTTTGCCGCAGCGGTGCGCTCGCAAATGGTGAAGGTCGCGCCAAGCGCGGAAGCAAGGGTGCCTGCGAAACGGCTCCTGCTACCATCGACCAGATTGACAGCTTCAAGAAGTTCTTGGACCGCTATTTGACGGGCCAGTATCACGACCAGTCCTGGCGAGATAACTTCCTCAACACATTGTTGCAGCGCCTGCACCCCACACGCAACGAACTTTCTGCATTGTTCGGCCTTATTCGTAACCTTGCTAAAAAGCCAGCTCGCTTGGAGCAGGCTGCTGACAAGGCTGCTGCACAAGCCGCAAAAGTTGCCGAAGCCGCTGAAACCGCAGAATCCTAGCCTATGGAAATCGAATACAACATCGCTGGAAGAATCTTGAAGGATGGCGAAACCCGCGCCATCTCACTTGCTGAGATTCTTTCATCGGCAGGTGTTGCGAGCGCTGCTGACCTTTCCGAAGAAACCCTCGCCGCCTACTGCAAGTCGGTTTCCGAGCAGAACGCCTGCAAGGTGTATGTATGGAAAGACCGCGAGGAATACGGCAACGCAAATGTGTTCAACGGCGGCTCCGATTACGAAGTCGTGAACGAAGTTTGCTTTCTGGTGGTGTGCGATTGCGGACAAGAGGTGGTACGTGAAACCACGAATCACTGGAACGAAAAGATTGATGAAGTCATTTAGAGACTAACCATTTTATATTTGCATTATGACCACGAAAACGATTAAGATTCAGTATTTGGACGATTCCATTCCGCGCCTGACCTATGTGGGCGGCAAGTCGGATTGGATTGACCTTGCGGCGGCAGAGACCGTGACTCTCAAGAAGGGCGAGTTCCGTCTGATTCACTTGGGGGTGGCCATGAAGCTCCCTGAAGGCTACGAGGCGCACATTGCCCCGCGCAGTTCTACGTTCAAGAATTTCAAGATCTTGCAGGCGAATTCTGTGGGCGTGGTGGATTCCAGCTACTGCGGTGCCAACGACTGGTGGAAAATGCCTGTCTACGCCACCGAAGACGTGACCATTGAGAAGGGGAGCCGCATCGCGCAGTTCCGTATCATGGAAATCCAGCCTACGTTGACTTTCGAAGAAGGTGTGCTCGACGGTGCTGACCGCGGTGGCTTCGGCTCTACCGGCGTTTAGAAAATTTTTGTTAACAAAACCTGGTTTCTAATAACTTGTATCTATTGATGGAGGTCGCGGTGAAGTTGCCGCGACTTTTATATATTTCCCCTACACAGTTAGGCATGGGCCTACTAGGATTTTTTAACATCAAAAGGAAAAACATGAAACGTCTCCCCATTGTTGCTATCGCAGTATGCTTCGCCGGTCTCGTAGCCTGTAACCAGGCTTCTGCTGGCGGTTCGTTCAACCAGCAGGCCAGGCTCGACAACCTGGAGAAGGAATTCAAGCAGGTCAAGGAAGAATTCGAAATCATCAAGTACGCTCTCGACAAGCGCGGCATTTCCCTGGAACAGGCCCGTGCCGAAATGGAAGCCGACAACAAGGTTTGGGACATTCCCGATGAAGATAGCCCGGTTTTCGGCAACACCAAGAACCCGAAGCTCACCATTGTTGAATTCACCGAATTCCAGTGCCCGTACTGCTCTCGTATCGCTCCGGTGATGCAGGAACTCAACAAGAAGTACCCCGACCAGATCAAGTTCGTGTACAAGCACTTCCCGCTCAGCTTCCACTCCAACGCCCGCGCCGCTGCCGCTTCTTCTATCGCAGCCCAGAAGCAGGGCAAGTTCTGGGAATACCGCTACGCTCTCGCTCCGCATAGCCGCGAACTCGGCGATTCTATCTATGTCGAAGTTGCCAAGCAGATCGGTTTGAATGTGGAACAGTTCAAGAAGGACATGGTTCTCGACTCTGCCATGAACGCCCGTATCGACAAGGACTTCCAGCTCGGTACCGAAGTCGGCGTGCAGGGCACCCCGAACTTCTACATCAACGGCAAGCGTCAGGACCGTTTCAGCCCGGACCTCGTCGAAAAGCTCTTGAAGGAAGCCAAGTAATCGCCTGGGCGGTTCAATCTGTAAACGCGACTTCGTGTCGCGTGCTCCCTTTTTTAGCACAAAAATTTTAATTTCAAAATCAAACTAAACACAACCAAAAGGACACGATCATATGATGAAGCGTACATTGACTGCCGCTACCGTCGCCCTCCTCGGCTTCGGTGTAACGGCTACAATGGCTCAGCCGAAAGCACCGCGCGTAGTTCCTTACAAGTTCTTCGACGAACAGTATCGTCAGGGGGGCTTTGACTACGCATACGGCGGCAAGAGCAAAGGTATCACCATTACGAAGGACGGCGGCTACAAGTCTAAGGCTGCCTTGAACATTAAGCTCGACCCGAGCGAATATTCGGGCGCTTCTGTTTGCTTGTACAACGAAACCTTCGACCTCAACAAGTTCATTCTCGACTCCAAGCTCGAGTTCATGATCAAGGGTAAGAAGGGTGGCGAATCCGTCAAGGTCGGCCTTTTGGACGAAGAAGTTTCTGACGGAAAGAAGACCCAGGTTGTCCTTCCGATGAACAAGTACATCGAAGGCGGCGCCATTACGACGGAATGGAAGAAGGTTTCTATTCCTCTCGTGGACTTCCCGGATCGTGGTCTCTACTGGGACAACACCCGTAAGTCCGAATTCCCGGCCCGTATCGACTGGGACAAGATTGCTGAAATCCGTTTCTCCATCGACAAGAGCGGTGCAAAGGATTTCGAAGTCTGGGTTGACAACATCGAAATCGTCAAGGGCAACAAGAAGGCCAAGCCTAAGGCCAAGATTGTTTACTGGGATGAAAATACCGATGTCATCAATGGCCCGAAGAACCCCGAAAAGCTCGACGGCAAGGTTAAGCCGGTCGCTAACGGCGTGTTCTACTCTGACGGCCTGAAGGGCTTCAGCTACAGCTACGGTGGTCTCTCTGCCCAGCGTGAAGCTGATTCCAAGACTCCGGGTAACAAGAACGTTCTCGCCCTCTATATCGATAACAACGACTGGTCCGGCGTGACCTACTCCATTGGCGAAGGCAAGTACATTGACCTTTCCAAGGTTCGCAATAAGGGCGGTCTCTATTTCTGGATCAAGGGTAAGCTCGGCGGCGAAAAGGTGTACGTCGGTATCCTCGACAACCAGGGCAACGACATCAAGAGCCAGACCAAGATCAGCCTGAACGACTGGATTGAAGGCTCCAAGGTCGGCACCGACTGGAAGCTCGTGAAGATTCCTCTGAAGAAGTTCAACGACAAGGGTAAGGCTTGGGACGCTAACAAGCAGGCCGAAGTCGCCAAGGACATGCAGTGGAACAAGATTCAGGAAATCCGCTTCTCTGTGGGCAAGGGTGAAAACGCAGGCGAACCGGGCAAGCCGGCTCCTGTGACCATCTTTGTTGACCAGATTACCTTCACCGAAACCATCGACTGGGTTGACCCGGATATCAAGTGGGACAACTGGAAGTCTAAGGCTCCGGACATGGTTATTTCTGACTTCGAAGGCAAGTTCGCCAAGGATGTGTGGGAACCGTCTAAGGGCCCGAAGTCCAAGGTCGAAGTGGAAATGCCGTTCAAGACCTCCAAGCTTGATGGCAACTCCCTCAACGTGAAGCACTTCGAAATGTCTGACTGGGTTGACGTCGTGCTCGACCTTGCCAAGAATAGTGCTAACCACGATGCCAAGGGCCGTGACTGGACCAACCACTGGGGCATCATGTTCGACGTCTACTCTGAACGCGCATGGCAGTCCATCACGGTTCAGGTGGGTGACGCCGGTAACGAACTCTTCGTTGCCAACACCGGTGTTCCTCGCGGTCGTACCACGGTGATCGTGCCGTTCCGCGCATTCTCCAAGTTCCCGTACTACCAGCCGCCTAACGCCAAGGAAAACGGCCAGTTTGACCTCAAGGGCGTTGTCTCTCTCGACTTCAAACCGGGTGGAGAAGGCTCTAACGGTAGCTTTGAAATCGACAACATCAAGCTCACCAACCAGAAGGAAGTCAAGGCTGCTGAACGTCCGGCTCTCGTGAAGGTTGAAGTCAAGGGTACCGGCGACGTGATCAACCCGAACATCTCGGGCGGCCTCTTCGGTATCAACGCTGCTCTTTGGGATGGCGACATGCTCGACAATCCGAAGTTCAAGGTTCAGACATCCGAATACGCCAAGCGCATCAACCACGGCATCATCCGTTACCCGGGTGGTCTCCGTGCCGATGACGACCACTGGAAGGAAATCCTCGACAACCACGACTGGATGGTCGATACCGACGAATTCCTCGCCTGGTTGAAGAAGACTGGTTCTAACGCCATGTTCACCGTGAACTTCGGTTCCGGCACCGAACAGGAAGCCGCCGCTTGGGTGAAGCACACCAACATCGACAAGAAGGCCGGCATCGTTTACTGGGAAATTGGTAACGAAGTCTATGGTAACTGGCACCCGTACTATGAAAAGTATGGTAAGGACGGCGGTACCATTTATGGTAAGCGCGCCCGTAAGTTCATCGAAGCCATGAAGAAGGTTGACCCGACCATTAAGGTTGCAGTCCTCGGCGTGCTCGATGGCCAGTGGAACGATAACGTGCTCAAGGAAACCGGCGACATTGCCGACGGTCTCATTGTTCACCACTACCCGCAGCACTTCGGTGAAGAAAATGACTTCGCCATGCTCTCTGCTCCGCAGGACCTCGTTCCTATCTACAGCCGTCTCCACAAGGTTGTGGACAAGTGGACCAGCCACTTCAATAAGGACAAGAAGATTGAACTCTGGCTCACCGAATGGAACTCCGTGGACTTCAACCCGGGTCCGCAGACCATCGCTCTCGAAAACGGTCTGTTCGTTGCTGACTACCTCGCTATGCTCGCCACCGAAAACGTGGACAACGCACAGTACTGGGATATCCACAACGACATCACTCCGGAAGGCGGTGACTACGGTTACCTGACCCGTTCTGCAGAAGAATGCATGAACTGCCCGCGTCCGAGCTACTGGGCATTCCAGATGGCTTCCGACGCTCTCCGCGGCAAGCTCCTCAAGACCGAAATCACCGGTGACAAGGAATCGCTCATCACGACCTACTACACCGAAAACGGCAAGAAGAAGAGCCTCCTCGTGATCAACAAGAGCCCGTACAGCGACTACGAACTCAAGTTGAACATTCCGGGCTTCAAGGGCAAGGCCACCGTCCAGACTCTCGACAAGAGCTCCGAAAAGCTCAAAGAAGGCTGGGCAAACGATCCGTCCAAGAAGGCCAAGAAGGGTGTTGACGTAAGCAAGCCGATCAAGGTTGGCAAGCGCACCGTCACCCTTATCACGGTGGAATAAGGAATATCATTCCGGCTTAACCGCCGGAATCCGCCTTTAAAGAAACGCCTCGGCTCTGCCGGGGCGTTCTTTTTATGCAATCTTTATAAGTATATTTTCAAAAAAATGGAGATAAATGTGTTTCGTAATCTTTTTTTGATAGGATTCTCTTTTATATTGTGCTTTTTCTTTTTCTCCTGTGGAATCTCAACGGGAGGAGGTGATGGTGCTTCTGGCTCTTGTCAAAATGTTTTGAAAGTTCATCCCCAAAAAATGAATTTGTCCGTTGAATTAGATTGTCCATATGACAGTACATGTGATGCAAGGTTGTTGTTTGAGAATATGGAATATTCGGATTCATTGAATAGTTGTTATGGGAATTTTGAGTATTTGTTCGTTTCTGAAAAACAAAGGTTAAAAATCCATAGATTTGAAGAAATATCTGTAGCTTTAGATTCTGAAGAACATATCCGTTTTTCTTTGCTAGATGAGACTAATACTGAGAAATATTATGATGTTGACCTGTCTAGAATTATTCATTCTTTCGAAGTTGTAGGGGATTCTGTAAAAATTGATATGCTAAGTGCTGGTTTTTCTGAGATACGGATGGATTGTCCTTCTTCTTGGGAACGATGCCGTTTTGATTCGGACTATGAATATGTTATGGTTGGCATGGATTCAACATGGTCGAATGGATTTACATTTGATCAATATTTATATAATCAAAGCTCGATGGAATCCGACAGCATACATGTTTATGGAAAAATAGAATTTAGATAAAAACGGCAGCTTTAAGCTGCCGTTTTTAAGTATGAATTAAAGAACTTGTGAGTTATCGTTCCAGGCGGAAGTAGACTGCGGCGAGGGGCGGGAGCTTGATGTTCAAGCTGCATTCGCGATTCTGCCACGGAATGTCCTGCGTCCAGACTTCGCCAAAGTTACCCACGTTGCTGCCACCGAACATAGAGGCGTCGGTGTTGAAGATTTCTTTCCACTTGCCGCGGGTCGGAGCGCCGAGGCGGTAGTCGTTGCGGACCACCGGCGTAAAGTTGAAGACGCACAGGATTTGGTTCCCGTGGTCGTCCTTACGCACGAAGCTCACGATGGAATTGTCGGCATCGTCGCACCAGATCCATTCGAAACCGGTGTAGTAATGGTCGATTTCCCAGAACGGCGCGTTTTCCTTGTACAGGTGGTTGAGCGTCTTCATCATCTGCAGCAGCTTTCCGTGGCTGTCCCAGCTGACCAGGTGCCAGTCGAGGGAGCGCTTTTCGTTCCATTCACGGAACTGACCGAAATCGTTGCCCATGAAGTTGAGTTTCTTGCCCGGATGCGCGTACTGGAATGCGTAGGTGAGGCGGAGGTTTGCAAATTTCTGCCAGTTGTCACCTGGCATCTTGCCGAGCATGGAACCCTTGCCGTGCACCACTTCGTCGTGGCTGAAAACCTGGATGAAGTTTTCGCTGTAGGCATACACCATGCTGAAGGTCAGCTGGTTGTGGTGATACTTACGGTGAATGGGTTCGTGCTGAATGTAGCTCAGGAAGTCGTTCATCCAGCCCATGTTCCACTTGTAGTGGAAGCCGAGGCCGCCCTGTTCAGGCGGGCGCGTGATGCTGGGGAAGCTGGTAGATTCTTCGGCAATCAAGATTGCATGGGGCGTAAGACGGCCCATGATGCTGTTCAAGTGCTTCAGGAATTCCAGCGTGTCATAGTTGATATTGCCGCCGTCCTTGTTCGGGACCCACTGGCCGGGGCCCTTACCGTAGTCGAGGTAGAGCATGGATGCCACAGCGTCGACGCGGAGGCCGTCGCAGTGGAATTCCTTGAGCCAGTACATGGCGTTGGCGATAAGGAAGTTCTTGACTTCGTTACGGCCCAGGTTAAAGATGTAGGTGCCCCAGTGCGGGTGTTCGCCCTGGCGCGGGTCGGCATGTTCGTAACAGGCGGTGCCGTCAAAACGGCCCAGGGCGTGGGCGTCTTTCGGGAAGTGGGCCGGAACCCAGTCCACAATTACGCCGATTTCGTTCTGGTGGCAAAGGTCCACAAAATGGCGGAACTGGTCAGGCGTACCGTAGCGGCTGGTGGGGGAGTAATAACCGGTGACCTGGTAGCCCCAGGATTCGTCCAGCGGGTGTTCAGCCAGCGGCAAGAATTCCACGTGGGTGTAGCCCATTTCCTTGAGGTAAGGAATCAGGGTTTCTGCCAATTCGTCCCAGTTCAGGAATCGGTCCGGATTTGCGGGGTCGCGACGCCAGGAGCCAGCGTGGACTTCGTAAATGTTCATGGGAGAACCGAAGACCTTGGTTGCCCAATGGGTTGTCATGTAAAGGTCGTCGCCCCATTCATAGCCATCAAGGTGTGTGGTAATGGAGGCTGTTGCCGGGCGAACTTCGCTAAGCTTTGCCAGCGGGTCCACCTTTACGTGGAGGTTGCCATCGGCACCGTGGATTTCGAAACGGTAGAGTTCGCCTTCGCCAATGTTCGGGATAAAGATTTCCCAAATACCGGTGGAACCTAGCATGCGCATCTGGTGGCGGCGGCCGTCCCAGCTGTTAAAGCTGCCGACTACCGAAACGGCACGGGCGTTGGGAGCCCAGACTGCGAAGTGTACGCCTTTAAAGCCCTGGTGTTCTACAAGGTTTGCACCGAGCTTGCGGTACAGTTCGTAATGGGTGCCCGAGCTGATCAGGTGGCGGTCAAAGTCGCTAAGTACAGGGAGGAATGCGTAGGGGTCGGTAAGGGTGTATTCGTTATTGTCGCCCTGGCGAATGATCAAGTTATAGAAGAAGGGTTCGTATTCCTTGTCGAGAATAGCTTCGAAGAAACCCGTATCGCCAAGCTTGATAAAGTCGAATTCAAATTCGCCATCGCAGGATTCGCCGCGGATAAAGCTTGCCTGCGGCTGGTAAGTACGAATCACCGTCTTCACACCGCGGTCCGTATTCAGCGGGTGCAAACCTAAAATCGAAAACGGATCCTTTGTATTAAAATCCCAAATGGCACGCATGTCTTCCGAAGTCAAGCTCGTGAAGTCATTCCATTCCATACAATACTCCTGTAAAACACCTAGTTGTAACGTCGTAAATATAACTTAATAATAAAAAAATCGGCCTGCGCAATTCTATATTTGGGCCATGTACAGGCGAGTCCTAACAATTCAAGATATTTCGTGCTTTGGGCAATGTTCCCTGACGGTGGCGTTGCCGATTATTTCTGCATGTGGTGTAGAGACGGCAGTGCTTCCGTCGGCAATTCTTTCGACTCATACGGGTGGCTTTACAGGCTGGACTTTCCAGGACCTTACCAAGGAAATGTTGCCTATCAGTGAGCATTGGAAATCCATTGACGTCCGCTTTGACGCTTTCTATACCGGTTATCTGGGTTCTATTGAGCAAATTAACATGGTGAAACACATCATGGAGACCAACGGTGTCGATTGTGCCATGCGTGTGGTGGACCCGGCTATGGCCGATAACGGTGCGCTTTACCCCGGTTTCAACATGGAATTTGTGGCAGCCATGAAGGACTTGTGTGCCCATGCCGATGTTTTGCTCCCGAACATGACCGAAGCCTGCATGCTGACGGATACGGAATACAGCGAAAACGTGGACCGCGCCACGGCAGAAACCCTTTGCAAAAAGATTTGCGAATTGGGGACTGGTTCCGTGGTCTTGACCGGTGTGGGTTTCCGTCCGGGCTATACGGGCGTGCTGCTTTATGACGGCAAGGAATTCAACTATTACGAACACCGCAAGATCACCAAGGGCTTTAACGGCACGGGCGACTGCTATGCCTCTGCCTTTGTGGGTTCCTTGCTGCGCGGGCGTTCCATGGTCGACGCGGCCCGAATTGCGGCGGACTTTGTGCTGGAATGCATCGAAAAGACCTACGAAGATAAATCTCACTGGTATGGTGTGAAGTTTGAACTGGCCCTGCCGAACTTGATCAAGAATTTGGCGAACGAATAGGAGCTTTTATGGCAATTGCAATGGAAGAAACTGTAGAACCGATGCAATATACCCAGGTGTTCAAGGTGACGCCTGAAATGATTGACGATAACCATCACTTTAATAACGTGTGGTCGGTACAATGGATTCAGGATATTGCCATTGCCCATTCCGATTCTGTCGGTGGAACCACCTTGATGCGTGAACTGGGGGCTGGCTGGATGATCCACGTGCAGCATGTGGAATACAAGAACCAGGCCTTCTTGGATGACGAAATCCGCGGAACCACGTGGGTGGCTGCCTACGGAAAAGTGGCCAGCTTGCGCAAGTGCCGCTTTGAACGCGTCTCTGACGGCAAGGTGATTTTCGAATCAGAAACCCAGTGGGTGCTTGTGGACATGAAGCGTGGACGCCCCATGGCCATTACCGACGAAATGAAAAAACTCTACGTCGGGCACTAAAGTGATTCTGGCGTGCGAAGCGCGCCGGAAACCATCCATTTCATTATTAAAAGTTCTTCAAAAAAAATTTCATAAGCCTCTGCATTTTTGCGCGGAGGCTTTTTTCGTTGTCTTTGTGGTAGGGCGGGTAGAAGAACTGCATGGTGTCGAATGCACCTTGACGCATCACGTTGCGTTCGTGACTGAAGGTCTTGAAACCGTAAATTCCGTGATAATTGCCGGTGCCGCTCATGCCCACGCCGCCGAAGGGAACCGAGTTGTTTGCGATTTGTAGAATGCAATGGTTCACGCAGGCGGAGCCCGATGTAGTGCGGGCGATGACTTCGTTGATTTTGTTTTCGGTTTTCCCGAAGATATAGAGCGCAAGCGGTTTCGGGCGGACTTGTACGAATTGGATGGCTTCGTCAATGTTTTCGTAGGCGATGATCGGGAGAATGGGTCCGAATATTTCGGAATCCATAATGTGCATGTCGGCGGTGATTCCCATGAGAATGGTCGCGGGAGTGTAGCGGTTCTCGATGTCTTCGGGTGCGAATTGTGCGCCAATGACAGCCGTTGCTCCCTTGGCGATAGCGTCCTGAATCAACGATTGATGGCGTTCGACGGTGTTGCTTTCGACGATATGCACGAAATTTTCGGAAAGGCGGCGCGCCTCTTCGGTTTCGCCGTACATTTGGGCGATGTTCTTTGCAATTTTTTCTGCAAGCGGTTGTACTAGCTTTTTAGGACAAAGTAGATAATCGGGGGCAATGCAGGTCTGACCGGCGTTGAGTGTCTTTCCCCAGGCAAGTTTCTTGGCGGCATCCTTGATGTTTACGTCTTCGAGGACAATGGCAGGTGACTTTCCGCCGAGTTCAAGAGTGACGCCGGCATGTACTTTTGCGGCGCATTCTGCCACATGGGCCCCGATCTTGGGACTTCCGGTAAAGAACATGTGGTCAAAGGGGAGTGCCAGCAGTGTGTCTCCGATTTCAGAACCTGCGCCCTGCACCACGGCAACTTCGTTCTGCGGAAAAACTTCTTTAACAATCGACTCGATGACTTCCGCAACGTGTGGGGTCTTATGGCTCGGTTTTGCAATTACGACATTTCCTGCCGCAACGGCCGCTACCACAGGCGCAAAGAACAGCAAAAATGGGTAATTCCACGGAGCCATAATCAGTACGCGGCCCTTAGGCTCAAAATGGCTCACGCTCTGGCTAGTGGGGAACAGGGGGCTCCAGCGGCCATCCTTGTCTTCCATCCATTCGTCAAGGTGTGCGACGGTATGGTCTATTTCTTGGAGGGCGGGGAATACTTCGCTGAGCCAGGCCTCGGTTTTCGGCTTGTGGAAATCGGTCCAGACGGCATCGTAAAATTCTTGCTGTCGAGCCACAATGGCCTTGCGGAGTTTCAAAATCTTCGCGATACGCTCTTTGGCGGTACTCTTTGCGACTGCCCAGCGATTTTTTCCCTGTTCTTCGAAAATAGAATTCAACGAGTCGATCATGGAAAATAATATAATATTTTTTTATAAATTATAAACATGGCTAGTTTGATTGAATTCAAGGGTAAAAAGCCCGTTCTCGGCGAACGCGTGTTTATCGCGGAAGGTGCCAAGGTCATTGGCGATGTAGAAATTGGCGATGATTCGTCGGTGTTTTACAATGCTGTCATACGTGCAGACTTGGCCGAAATACGTATCGGTAAGCGGACCAATATCCAGGACAACGCCACCATTCATCTATCGACAGGTGTCGGGGTGCATGTGGGTGACGATGTGACGGTAGGCCATAATGCCATTTTGCATGCTTGCGATGTGGACGACCACGTGCTGATCGGTATGGGGGCAATCCTCATGGACGGTGCGCATATCAAGTCGGACAGTGTGGTGGCTGCCGGTGCGGTGGTGACACAGAATAAGGAATTCCCGGAACGCAGCCTGATTGTGGGGGCTCCGGCCCATGTGGTGCGCGAACTCACAGAAGACGAAATTCGCAAATTTCACGAAAATGCGGAACATTATTTGGTGATTAAAGACGAGTTGAGAAATTCTTAACGCTTTTTTGCTATAAAAAACTTTGCGTTGAACACGATCTCCGATATAATTATATTTTACACATAAATGTATAAGTTTGTCTTTCTCATCAATCCGATTAGTGGCGGCGGCCAGGGCAAGGTGATTCACCAGTATTTGCCCGAAATTATGTCTTCTCTGAATTACACAGAAGACCAGTGGAAGGCCGAATTTACCAATATCGATGGGTTGGACAATCAAATTCGGGAAGCCCTTGCAAATACCGAAAAGCTGGTGGCCGTCGGTGGTGACGGAACGGTTTCGTCGGTGCTTTCGGTGATGGTTTCGTCGGAGTTTGCAAAATCTGTAAAAATCGGCCTGATTCCCCTTGGAACAGGTAACGATTTAGCCCGAGTGCTGAACCTTTACAAACCTTATGTGGACAAGGGCCTCTTGTTCCTGGTGCGTCGCTTGCTGCAAGCGAAGGCGCGCCCCTTCGATATCTGGAAGGTGAACGGAAAACTGGCCTTTGCCAACTATTTTTCGGGCGGAATCGATGCCCGAATCGCTCACGATTTTAATCGGGCCCGCGCCAATGGAGAATTCAATTCGAATTCCGTGCTGGTGAACAAGCTGCACTATGTCAAGAGCTTTTTCGCAGACCGTTCCTACGCCCTCAAGAAAGGCAAGCTTTCGTTTGTGGACGCCGAAGGCCGCAGCTGGCAAAAGATTTTGGACGGTCACCGCACCGTGATTGTGGGCAATATCCCGAGTTTTGCAAGCGGAGCCAATCCCTTCTACAAGTCGGACATGGCTGACGGCCTGCTGGAAATCGTATGTGTGCCGAACATGTTCAGGTTCTTGCTGGCCATTGCTGTCGGAAACCTGCCTGTCATCGGGAATCTGGTCAAGAAGTATTTCATCAAGACTCGCAAGGCCAAGTCCATTAAGTTGGAATTTGCCGAAGACGAATTCTTGCAACTCGACGGCGAAGACTTGAGCGGCAAGCTTGGCGGCCATGTAGATATCGACTTTGCCTGCAAGGTGCAGATTATGGCGCTGGGGGAGTGATGTTTTCGGTCGAAGCCATCCTCGAATACCTGCGCACAAGTGAATCAATGGAATGTAAGGTCTTGCGTGCGTCTGCGGACGGCGCAACCTTGAGCGGATTTGCCGCCCTTTCTCAGGCTACCGAAAACGATGTGAGTTTTTGGGTGGGCCGCATCGAAAGCGTGACTCATGCGAATGGTCCGTCTAACGATGAACTTTTGAAGGTGCGGGCGGGGCTCCTGTTCGTGCCCATGGATTTGGCTGAACAGAATGCTGCTGAGACTGCGTCGGAAGTTTTTCCGCATGTGAAGAACCTTGTGGCGGTAGCCGAACCCTACCATGCCATGGTGAAGTTCTTGGAACATTTTGTGGGCAATTCCTTTACCGAGAATATGTCTGTTGGTGGCGAGATTCACCCGACTGCCGTGGTAGAAGGCTTTGTGGATGAAGGCTGCTTTGTGGGCCCCGGCTGCGTCGTGATGCGCGGTGCCAGTGTCGGCCGTAATTGTCGCCTGGAATCCAACGTGACCATTTACCCGAATGTGGTGGTGGGCGAGGGCTGCATCTTTCAGGCAGGAGTCGTTGTCGGTAGCCGCGGATTTGGATTCTACGAGCATGAAGGCGAACGCCGCATGGTGCCGCATTTTGCAGGAGTCCGAATCGGGAACCGCTGCAGCTTTGGCGCAAATACCGTTGTTGCGGCAGGCTTTATTTCTCCCACCACGATTGGCGACAACTGTCATCTAGATTCCATGGTTCAGATTGCGCACAACTGCGTTCTCGGCAATAACATTTACATGGCCTCGCAGACGGCGCTTGGCGGCACCACGATTCTCGAGGACGGCGTGCAATTTGCAGGCGGAGCAAAGGCCGCGGGCCACTTGACCGTGGGTAAGAATGCCATCGTTACCGCGAAAGCGGGCGTGACCAAGAGCGTTCCCGCAGGCAAAACTGTGGCCGGATTCCCGGCCATCGATATCGAAATCTGGCGTCGTCAAATGGTTGAACTCCGCCTGATGGCGAAGAAAAACCTGAAGTGATTTGCAGTTTTCTATTTTATACTGCTAAATGTCTAACGAAATTGTTTTTAAATCTCGCAGCCTGAGTTTCGGGCAGACTTCTGTGTCGGTGGAACCGCTTGAAAAGGACCCGCAGAAAACGCCCTATGTGGATTGGAATGTGGGCGGCAAGCCTTTTTACCGCTCCGATTGTCCCAAGCTTTTTTCGGATTTGGAATTTGTGGTGCGCCGTACGGCGGGCTATCGTCTTCGCGACTCTGTGCAGGATTCTTCGGCGCAGTCGAAGGATTCGCTCACGCTTTGGTCACCGGAGCATTTGGCCCCTGTTTTCTTGATGTGGCCACACCGCCGTTTCCGCGTGAATCTCGTAGATGGTGCTCAACCCGAAGTCCCCATGATGGACGGCTCTGCGATTCCGTTCTTCTGCCAGCTCCGCCGTCTTTGCGGCGCGCCCGAAGAATTGCTCTTTTACGATGCCCCAGTTCATGCCGAATGGGATTTGCATGCCTTCGGCACGTCATCGCGAGGAGCCGTAGGTGACGAAGCGATCTATGGCCATGTGCGCATTGCGCCGGCCGAGACGTTTGAAGTGGAATACGTGCTGGACCGCAATACCGCCCGCGACGGGTACGAATTGCATTCGGCCGCATCCGTTTCCATTTATTCGCCCGAGAACCTGTACCAGATTTTCATGGCCCGCACCTTTATCCACCAGGTAGAACTGGACCGTGCCCGTGCGGCAGGCCTGCTTGCCGGTGTCGATGAATCTTGCGGCCTCTTGCTCGATGCGGGGGATTGCGCTCAAAATAGTGTGTGCTCCACCAAATTCCGCATTGCAAACGAACCTGCGATGCATAAAATACTAGATTTGATTGGAGACTTAAGCTTTATTTGTCCGGCCCTTCCCAGGGTCAGAATCGAAATCACCAACGGTGGGCATACTTCCCACCACCAAATCATGGAGAAAATCATTCCTTATGTCAATGCTGGAATCTTTACCCAAGTCTAACGTCGATGGAATCCTTTACGATGCCGAAGTCGTTCACAGCGTGCTTCCGCAGAAGGCTCCGTTTGCCTTTGTCGATGAAATCTTGAGCCTTGATGCCGAAAACATGGAAATCGTTGCCAAGTGGCACTTGACCGGTGAAGAAGGTTTTCTCAAGGGACATTTCCCGGGCAATCCGGTGCTCCCGGGCGTGATTCAGATTGAATCCATGGCCCAGGCCGCTACGCTCCTCACCATGATTGGTCGCGAAGCCGAAACTACTGGCAAGCGCCCCGCCTTCATGGGTGTGGAAAACTGCCGTTTCCGCGCTCCGGTGATTCCGAAGGCCGAAATCGTGCTCAAGGCTAAGCTCATCATGGCTCGCCACGGCATTTACAAGTACAGCGGCGAACTCCTGACCGTCGATGCCGAAGGTAAAGAAACCCTCTGCACCAAGGCCGACTTCAGCGCCGCTATGGTGTAAATCGCTTTTTAACGGATATAAAGAAAGCCGGGTTTTGCCCGGCTTTTTTATTTTTAAGGATCCAGCAGGTCGCCACGAATTACTTCGACCTGGTCACCGATTAAACTGATGATGTTGGTCGGATTAATTTCGATGGGGCCGCAGTCCACCATCATTTCGACGGAGTGCTCAAAAGTTTTCCAGATTTCGTCGGGGTCGTACATGTCTTCTTCGGTGAGCTTGGCAGCCGTGCTTAGGATGGGTTTGTCAAAGTGCTGGAAAAGTTCCTTGAAGAAGGGGTGCGTGGGCATTCTCACGCCAATTTCAGGGCGCTTGACATCCAGGCGACGGGCGATATGCGGGTCGGCAGGCAGAATAAAGGTGTAGGGCCCGGGCACGCGGGGCTTCATGATGTTGAAGGCGAAGTTGTCGACGCGGGCGTAATCGGTGGCTTTGCGAATGTCCGGAATAATGAGGGCCATGAAGAACTTCTTCATGGGCTTCTTGAGGGCATAAAGCTTGTGGATTGCCTTGGGTGATTCGGCATTGCAGCCGATGGCGTAACCAGATTCAGTGGGGTAGAGTACCAAACCGTCGTCTTCCAGGGCGGCGGCAGCAAGCTTTACGATTCGTGCTTGCGGATTTACTGGGTGTACTTCAAATCGCATGGCGATAAAATAGTAAAAACATAGGAAATTGCAATAGTTGATTTAATGGCCTAAAAACTCAAGTTTCTTGCTGTTCTGCCCGTCAATTTTTCTATTTTGTTAGCCGAAAAATATACGGAGATTTTATGTCCAACTATTGTCCTGTTATCGGTCTTGAAATCCATTGTCAGCTTGCAACTAAAACCAAGATGTTCTGCGGCTGCGAAATCGAAGTGAATACGACCCCGAACAAGCACGTGTGCCCCGTTTGCCTCGGTATGCCCGGCGCCATGCCCGTTCCGAACAAGAAGGCTGTCGAATACGCCATTCGCCTGGGCCTCGCCCTGAACTGCGAAATCGACCTGAACGCCATGTGGACCCGTAAGAACTACTTCTACCCGGACCTGCCGAAGGGTTACCAGATTACCCAGACGGGCGGACTTCCGGTGTACGACCACCCGATTTGCAAGAACGGCTGGCTTGAAATCGTCAAGGAAGACGGCACCAAGAAGCGCGTGGGCATTACCCGTATCCATATGGAAGAAGATGCCGGTAAGCTCATCCACGACATGAGCCCCACCGATTCCCACTTCGACGCGAACCGCTGCGGTACTCCGCTTTGCGAAATCGTGACCGAACCGGATATCCGTAGCCCCGAAGAAGCCGTGCTGGTCCTCAAGAAGATCAAGCAGACGCTGGAATACACCCGCGTTTCCAATGCCAACATGGAAAACGGCAACATGCGCTGCGACGGTAACATTTCTCTCCGTGCCAGCGAAGACGCCCCGTTCGGTATCCGCGCCGAAATCAAGAACTTGAACAGCTTCACGAACCTCGAAAAGGCTCTCTACTGCGAAATGAACCTGCAGGCCTCGACCCTCGATGCCGGTAAGGAAGTGGAACAGTGCACCAAGCGTTACGACCCCAATGCCGACAAGACCATCGTGATCCGCTCCAAGGAAGACGCTCACGACTATAAGTACTTCCCGGAACCGGACATGGTCCGTCTCGTAACTGACCCGGCCTTCGTCGAAGAAATCCGCCGCACGCTTCCGGAACTGCCGGATGCCCGTCGCAAGCGCTTCATGGACGACTTCGGTGTTTCCGAATACGACGCCCAGGTGTTGACCGAAGACCGCGACGTGAGCGAATGGTACGACACCGCCGCCAAGAACTGCAAGAACGGCAAGGTGCTCGCCAACTGGGTGATTACCGAACTCCTGGCCAAGATGAAGGACCTTGAAGGTGGCCTCGCTGCCCTCAAGATCAAGCCCGAAGATCTCTGCAAGCTCGTTAACCTCATCGCCGACAACACCATCAACGGCAAGATTGCAAAGACGGTCTTCGCCGAAATGTTCGAGACCGGCAAGGATCCCGAAGCCATCGTGAAGGAAAAGGGCCTCGTGCAGGTGACCGACACCGGCGCTATCGAAGAAGTGGTCCGTGCCGTCTGCGCCGAAAACGCTGCCCAGTTCGCCGAATTCAAGGCCGGTAAGGTTGCCCTGAAGGGCTTCTTGGTCGGTATGACCATGCGTAAGTCCGGTGGCAAGGCCAACCCGGGTCTCGTGAACCAGATTCTCGACAAGCTCGCGAAGGAATAATGACTAAGTTCGTTCTTGTTGTGGCAATAGCGCTCCTGCTTTCAGGGGTGTCTTTTGCTGCGGACAAGCTCGACAAGTACGACAGCGCTTACGTCAGTACGCTGAACATGTCCGATGCTGAAATTGCGGAAACCTATGGCGTCGACTCCACCAAGTTGAACCAGGGCCCTACGCTTCAGGAACTGAACGAAGAAAATCCGAGCTACGTTAAACGCGAATACAACCATAGGCAGCAGGTCATTGTGGGAAGTGTGGTGATGCTTTGCGTTGCTGTTGCCATGGTGCTCATGAACAATTACAACCCGAAACGATAAACGCCTTTTAGGGGCGTTTTCTTTTATTAATGGGTATGAAGTCGGTTCTTGAATATAAAGATTATCACCTCTTTATGCAGGATTATTATGACGAGCGCAAACGTCTCGGTGCGTTCTCGTGGCGTGAATTTTGCAAAAGTGCCGGATTTACTTCTCCCAATTTTTTAAAGCTCGTATGCATGGGCCAAAGTAGGCTCAGTCGCCCCAAGATTGCCAATGTGGCTCATGCCATGGGACTTGTCGGTTACGAAGAAGATTACTTCCGCGAACTCGTTACATTTTGCAATGCCGAAAATGATTCCGTTAAAAAGGCCGCCTTGCTTGAAATGGAAAGAATCGCGCTGGAGCATAAGGTGCGCGTTGTCGATAGTGAGGCGTTCCAGTATTATGAATCCTGGAAATATCCTGTAATTAGGGAACTTGCCCCGATGATGTCCGGCGCCAATCCTCGTGATATTGCCGATGCGTGCAAGGAACATGTGTCGGCCGAAGAGGTCCGCGATGTCCTGGATTTCTTGGTCAAGGCAGGATTCTTGAAAAAAGAGGCAGAAAAGGTCTATTCGCAGACAGAGCAGACTGTGGTTGGCTCGAAAGAGGCAATGCCTATTGCAATCCGCGCCATGCATAAGGAAATGGCTAGCATGGCGGCCCGTGCCGTTGACCGCTATTCTGCTGGCGAACGCCATTTTACGGGTGTTACCTTCAGCGTGAACGAAGAAGCCTACAAGAGGATTACTGAGGAACTTGATGCGTGCTGTAGGAAGGTTCTTTCTATCGCGAACGAGTATAAAGATCAAGACCAGGTTTTCAGAATCAATTTCCAACTTTTCCCGGTTACCGATAAAATCAAGGAGCCGCACAATGCTTAAGAAAATAGCTTTGGCCATTAGCCCTGTCGTCGCATTATTTTGGGCCGCGTGCTCCAGCAACGATGCTGACGATATTGCGGGCGGGACAATCGATCCGAACACCATTGCCGAAAACAGCAGTTCTTCAAAAGATAATCTTGATGTCACTTCAAGTAGTTCTTCGCAGAACGCTGAGACGATTAGTTCTTCAAGTGTACGCAGTGACGATTCGGGCTATTCTAGTTCGTCAACACGTGGTACAAATATTAGACCTGAAAGTTCTTCGGATGGTGACTCTAAAAACATCAATGTATCTAGTTCTTCTGAGTATCCGGATATAGTGTCGGAAAGTTCTTCGTCAGAGTTTGCTGATAATTCGTCTCTGCTGGTAACGGATGTCAGCATCCAGTGCATGATATCAAAAGAAGATTCGTTGCTAGAATCTTCTAGGGATGATATCGATTATCCGCTACCGGAAGCTTTTAGGTATGTCGGTACCGAACGGACTGGCTTTACCATCAAATGGTTGGAGCTTACCGCCGGCGTTGAGGCGAAAACCTTCGATGTCAGTGTGTTTGGTGATACGGTCTATGTATCGGCGATGTTTGATTACTCGAATGCGCAAAGGCACAAGTGTCTCTCCCAGATTGACTTTGCCGTGGATAATGATGCTGCCATCATACATGCAACGCTACTCAATTTCCAAAATAGCTCTGATTCCAGTTCTTCGGGTGTTCTGCGAATTATTGATATGGATGTGATTCCTGAGTAACCGTTCGAATAAATCTTGAAAAACAGCTTTCTTGGAAGGCTGTTTTTTTTGTATTATACAGAATGTATAATATTTGCAATTTTTGTGAATAAAAATATTTAAAATTCTTTGAAATTTGTTAAAATTCTTTAATTTTGTATAATATTCTTGTTTGAATTTATGTGGTTAAAACTTATATTATATACAGAAATCAGAAAAAATGGAGGTCATTATGAAAAAGGTTCTTACTACTGCTGCGGCTCTTTCGCTTATGCTCATTGCCTGTGCCGACGATTCGTCTTCGAGTACGGCTCCCGCTATTAGTGGGGGAGACAGTTCTTCGTCGATAGAAGAATCGTCTAGCTCGGAAAATTCTTCTTCGGCAACAACCCCGCTTTCTAGCGCGACGATTGAATCTTCATCTTCTGAAGAGATTGAATCGTCTTCATCTGCGATTTTTACGATTGAAAATCAGGTGAAAAATCTCAGTGCAAAATGTATGTACAGTAATGCTGAAGTGGCTGAAAATGATCCAGCTGAAATTGTTGACGGTCCTGGCGGACTTCCTCCGGTATCTACGATTACGATTGATGTTAACGAGGGGTTTGTGACTGTTACTTTGGATGTAGGAGACATTCCGTGCGGCTCGACTTACGAGAATATTAAGGTCTCGGTGGAAAACGATACGCTTCTTGTCGTTGGGGATTTCATCGATTCGTATGCCGACTGCATTTGTCCGACAGTTGTTTCATTCGACGTGAAATACGATCCCGCTTTTACGGCGGCCAACTATACGAAATTCAACAATCAAATCGTTTTACCGTTGCATGAAATAGATCCGTCGATTGCACAGGAGCTTGAACCCTCTTATAGCATGGTGACAAAGGCGTTTGATGCCGAATGCAAAGATCATCTCAAGAAGACTGTTGAAGAATCTGTGGACTTCAATGATGACGACTTGGTCGCTCAGATCGATACTGCGTGGAAAACCGATATTGCCTCAAGAGAGACTTTGGTGGCGTGGTACATCAATGGAGATGGAATGACTACTATCGTTATAGACGAAGTCGACATGGCTTGTGGAACCGTTTTCACTGGTTTTGATGTGGAGGCTAGGGGGGAGACTCTCTATGTTGAACCGAAAATTGATCCGGCAAGTCCGATTCAAAGATGCCTTTGCCCGACGCGTATTTCCCTTGAGATTGAGCAACACCCGAATGTTGGTTCGCTGAACTACCTTATGTTCGCAGGTTCTCAGCGGTTCGTTCTGGCTGAAGCTACGTCAAAGATTGATTAACAAGGGTCTTTTTTTAAAAAAACAAGGAGGTTCTGCCTCCTTTTTTTATATTTGTTACCATGAAATACACAGACGAAGCAAAACAGAATTTTAAGGCCCTCTCCAATAACCCCTATCCTGGCCGTGGCATTGTGCTTGGCACCAGCGCCGATGGCAAGTCCTACGTGCAGGTCTACTGGATTATGGGTCGCAGTGTCAACAGCCGTAACCGCGTGTTCGAAATGGAAGCCAGGACCGGCTTCATGAAGACCAAGGCTTTCGACGAATCCAAGCTCACTGACCCGCACCTGATTATCTACTATCCGGCTCGTCACACGGCTGATGTCCAGATTATCACCAACGGTGACCAGACCGATACCATTTACGACGCCATCAAGCTCGGCGGCACTTTCGAAAGCGCTCTCGCTACTCGCCAGTACGAAGACGATGCTCCGAACTTCACTCCGCGTATCTCCGGCATTCACTACAAGAACGCCCAGCCGGCCCTCTACAAGCTCTCTATCCTCAAGAGCCGCAACAACTGCGAAGACGCAGGCTGCGAACGCATGACGTTCGAATTCGAAAAGGCTCTGCCGGGTCTCGGCCACTTCATCAGCACCTACGAAACCGACGGCAACCCGATTCCCTCCTTCAAGGGTTTCCCGCAGCTCATGCCGATTTTCGATAACGCCGAAGACACCCTCAAGAAGTACTGGGCAGCCCTCGACAAGGACAACAAGGTTTCCCTGATGGTCAAGTGGATCGACCGCAAGACTTTCAAGGCAAAGACCTTGATTGTGAACAAAAACAAGTAATTGTTGTTGTCTTTATTTTTCCACCACGTTCCCGAGAATGTGGTGGATTTTTTTGATGCCGTCAAAAGCCGAAGGACTGCTGATGTAATAGAACATCTGCTCCACAAGCGCATCGGTATTGAAGTCGTAAGACGGGATGCGCAGCAGGTAGCTTTCCATGGAATTGTCGAAGGCGATGTAGTTCGGTCCGATATTCGGCACGGGAATTTCCATGTTGTTTTCTTCCACCATTTCCATGAAGATGCCTGCCACTTCGTCGTTTACGCAAATCCAGGGCATGTTGTTGCCGTTTGCTTCTTGAAAGGCGAGAGCTTGTTCTGCGAGAGCCTTTAGCTTTTCTTTTTCGAGGGTGCGCGCCATGATTTCTACGGAGAGCTTTTCGACTTTCTTGCGGGCAATCTGCTTGTAGTCCCAGGGACTTGCAAATTCAGAGTCTACGTAGGAGTGAACCACCAGGCCAGATTCTTCAAGACCGGTCAGGCGGTCCTTGGACCAGGAACTATTGTGGTAGGGCGAGAAGTAGCCCACTTCCGTGACGCCGAGGCCAAGCAGGTAGCGGCCGATTTCTTTACCGGGTTGCTTGCCGAAGGTGGAGTTGAAGAATACCCAGTTGTCCTTGCGCATAAAGCTGCGGGGGACCGCATCGATGGGGTGTTCCCACCACACGGCCACGGGGAATTCTGCGTCGGCAAAGAACGTCAAAAGCGGCCTGAAGTTCTGCACCAGAAGTGTCGAAAGAATGGCACCCACGGCATTCGGGTGTTCCGAAAGTTTGCAGGGCTTGCCGCTTCGGTCAATAAGCTTGCCCGAGGCATCGTTGATGCCGAAAAGGGTCAGCTTGTAATGGTTTTTACCGGCGGTCTTGTAAATCAGTCGTAAAAAGTCCAGTTCTCGTTCGCTTTCGGCGGTAAAGCCACCCCAGCTGTTGCAGCGCGTTACGAAAATGAGTTCGCTTAGCGGCGCGTCATCTCGCTTTTGCTGCTTGCGGTAAAAGAGGTACTGGCGTCCTTCTTTTTTCAGGATTCCGCGGGCAACCTTTTCTTCCAGGAATTTGCGGAGAGTTCCCTGGGATACGTTGTAGCGGGCGGAAAGTTCCTTCGAGAGGGGGAGGGGTTGAGAAGGTTTGATAAACCCCTGTGCAAAGTCTCGCTCGAATGCTTTGGCGAGTTTTTCCGAAACAGTCTCGTGCACATAGGGAATCTGGTTCTTGAGCGGGGTATTTCCCCAGAAACAGCCTTTTCCCTGGATCTTGCAAATTTTGCCAGCGGTTTCCAGCTCGGTTAGGGCGGCCTGCACCGTTCCAGACGACGCCCCGAATGATTTAATCATGGAACGAACCGACGGCAATCTATCGCCGTCATCCAAGTTCATATCGAGTAAAGCCTTAATAATCCGCTGCTTCATAGCTGAAAATATAATAAACAGTCGTGCGATCTATAAACAAAAGACCTGCACAGGGGAGGTTCCTATGCAGGCCGGGGTTGTTTGGGGTTGGATGAATTAGAAGTTAAAATCGACCTGGTAATGAGCCTTGTTGGCTTCGTTCACGCGAGCACCCTTGGCGTTAACGGTTCCGCGGATTTCCTTACCCGGCATCTGCTTTGCGCGGTTCGGCATGATTCCGGTGGATCCGCTAGAAGAACTGAAGGGGTTAAATTCGCTGCTGGAGCTTGTCGGCGGAACATTGCTGGAAGAGCTCAAATTTTGCTGGCTGCTAGAGGATTCCGGAGAGGGTTCGTTGTCTTTCGGAACCTGGCCATTGAAGCTTTCCTGACCCTTGCGAGTGAGGGCGAGAATTACCATGCCGTCCTTGGCATAAATATTATTCGGGGTCAAATCAACACGGTTTTCTTCAAATGTCCAATTAGCCTTGCTCCAGCGACCTTCGTCAAAGGTATTGAAATCATCTGTCCAAAGCAACTTGAAATCGGTGCCGTTGTCGCCTGCACCCTTTTTATATTCGTAGACCTTCACCCAGTTGATGTACTGGTAAAGCGGAAGTTTGGATTCGTCAAACTGGCCGACCCAATTGGCATCAAGCGCAGACCAGAGATTGAAGCGGAGGCCCTGGGGCTTCTTGCCAAGATCCTGAACTTGGTTCTTGTCATTTTGTCCCTTGACCGTCTTGCGAACTACTTGGCCGTCCAAAGTCCATGCAACATAGTCAGGAGTCCATTCCATGCCGTAGGTATGGAACGATGCGTTGGCGGCGGGATTGATTGCGTGGTGATCTTCGCTAGTCACCTTGCGGTTAGGCTGTCCGTCACCAGGACCGTAGCCCGTAATGATGTTCGATTGGAAACTGTTGGGATTTTTGCCTAAAATTTCAATATCGACTTCTACCCACGGTTCGTTGCCACCTAGATAGGAGTCGTTGTGGTAAAGGAACATGGAACTGACTGTGCCGGAACCTGCTGCCATCATCATGCGGGCTTCGAACTTACCATACATCCACGTATCGTTTGTATAGAGCTCTGCTCCAGAATATGCTTTGTCTTGAGCCATGGTTGCCGCTGCTGCGATTGCGATTACAGATAGGGTTGTTTTAAGTGACATTGTTTCCTCTTGGAGACACATCCATTCACCATAAACGAATTTATAAAGAAAAGACACCCTTAGCAATGCTCTGGGGTGTCATAATGTCAAAAGTGTAGCGAATGTTTTGCTTACAAATTCAGCGATTCTTGCGCACTGGCTTCGGCAAGTGCTTGCGGAATGGTGCGGTGGAGCATCTCGTAGGCGGTGCGCGTGGCGGTACGGCCACGCGGCGTTCGCGCGAGGAGCCCCTTGCGAATCAAATAGGGCTCGTAGACTTCTTCCAGGGTGTCCGGCTCCTCGCCGAGCGCAGCCCCGATGGTGCCCAGCCCCACGGGGCCACCGCCGAACTTGTCGATAATCATCGACAAAATCTTGCGGTCCATGTGGTCCAGGCCTTCGCCGTCAATTCCGAGCATTTCAAGTGTCTTGCTGGCAGACATCAAGTCAATAACGCCTGTACCGCGGACCTGCGCCACGTCTCGGCAACGCCTTAACACGCGGTTTGCAATTCGGGGTGTTCCACGGCAGCGACCGCTCAAAAGCTTGGCAGCATCTTCTTCAAGCCCAACGTTCAAAATCTTCGCGCTGCGCATCAAGATGCTCTTGATGTCGTCTTCATCGTAAAGTTCCAGGCGGTACTGCAAACCGAATCGGTCGCGCAGCGGGCTAGTCAAGAGTCCACTGCGGGTCGTCGCACCCACCAGCGTAAAATGTTTCAGCGGCAAATTCACGCTGCGAGCCGCCGGCCCGGAATCCAGCATAATGTCAAGCCTGAAATCTTCCATGGCGGGGTAGAGGTATTCTTCTACCACACGGTTCAGACGGTGAATTTCGTCAATAAACAAGATGTCGTTCTCTTGCAGACTCGTCAAAAGCCCCGCCAGGTCGCTGGCTTTTTCAAGCACCGGGCCGCTGGTAATATGGATGTTTACGCCCATTTCCTTGGCGATAATTCCTGCCAGCGTCGTCTTGCCAAGTCCCGGAGGCCCGCAGAATAGGCAATGGTCCAGCGAATCGCCACGATGTCTTGCGGCTTCAATAGCAATCGAAAGGCTTTCTTTGATGTTCTTCTGGCCGGTAAATTCTTCAAGGGTAGGCGGTCTCAGGGAACGCTCTACATCGCTTTCGTCGCCGGCCCTACGTTCAGGAGATATGATTCTTTGATCGTCCATTTAAAACTTCCTGCCTTTTTTGGATTGCTTCGTCACGCTCCGCGTTCCTCGCAATGACGTGCTTATAAATACTTCAATGCTTCCGGAATCAGTGTCGCGGCATCTGCCGAATCGCCCAGGATTTCGGCCGCCTTCATTACGGCCTTTTCTGCTGCCGGATCCTTCACACCCAGCGTATGGAGTGCCAGAACAGCTTCCATCTTCGGGCCAGTCAATGCACCCATGCTGGTAATGCCGGAACCTTCCACATCGCCCAAAGCCGAGAGCATGGCTCCTGCCTTGTCCTTCAGCGAAAGAACCATCTGTTCGCAAGTCTTTTTGCCCAGTCCCTTGATCTTGCCGAGGGCGCTCTTGTTGTCGCTGGCAATCATGTTCAAAAGGTCGGCGGGGGAGCTGCCGCTCAGAATGCGTTGGGCAAGCTTCGGGCCAACGCCATTCACTTCCAGCAGCATGATAAAGGTGTCTTTCTCAGTTTTATCTGCAAAACCGAACAGAGTCATGGAATCTTCGCGTACCACCAAGTTCGTGTAGAGCGTGACTTCGCTTTCAACCTCGGGCAACTTACCCGCTGTGTAGGCCGAAATATTCACGCCGTAACCCACGCCGTTCACGTCTACAACCACGAAAGTGGGGGACTTTTCAACCAAAATTCCGCGAATTCGTTCAATCATGACTACCCTATAACGATAAACATCTGTTCACTGCACAAATATATACCATTTTTTTAGGTAATTGTCAAGTCAATTTGTATTAAAAAGTTCTTTTCCCGCAAAAAAATACTATTTTGATACTGGGTATGGACTCGCTTGTGACATTGTTAATTGTTTTGGGGGCTATTCTGATGGTGGTAAACATCGTCAGGTATTACCTTTTTGTAAAAAGCACCCATGATGTCCTTTCTGCAGGCAGTCGCCGCGACCATATTTGGAAACTTATTGCCGGTATTCTGCTTTGCTTTTTCTTGATCGGCTACCTGTTTTGTGCGTTTGTGGGGGAGCCGGACTTGATGATGGCGCTAATTCTCTTTGGCGGGAGTGTCTTTGTGGCCATCGTCCTTACGCTCATGTTTAACCTGCTGGATACGGTCAAGTCCAGAAGTATCTCCATTGCTGAAGTCTTGGTGGGCGTTATCGACGCCCGTGACCCGAACCTGAATGGACATAGCCGCCACGTACAGCGCCTGACCATGCTCTTTTTCGAATATTTGCCGGCTTCGCTAAAGCGTGGCATTAATCCGGTTAGCCTGGAATATGCAGCCCTGATGCACGACGTCGGAAAATTGGGCGTGCCTGAAGCTATTTTGAATAAGCCTGCGCAGCTTGATCCCGAAGAATGGGTCATCATGAAACAGCATCCTAAGGTCGGCGTCAAGATTTTGAAGCCCCTCCAAACCTTTGCCCATATCATGCTCTGGATTCTGTTCCATCACGAACGAATCGATGGCAATGGTTACTACAAGTGTCCTGGCGACAAGATTCCGCTGGCGGCAAGAATTATTTCCATTGCGGATACTTATTCGGCTATTACCATGCGTCGCTCCTATAAAGCTCCCAGAACTCATGAAGACGCAATCCAGATTATCAAGGATGTGGCGGGCACGCAGCTCGATGCTGAGCTGGTCAAGTATTTCTTGACGATTCCCAGGGAAAAGCTCATCCAGTGTATTCCTGAGCAGATCAAGTATTGATTTCTTTGTTGTATGGCGGGAAACCGCCTTCTTTTAAAGATTGTTTAGTTTACATAATACGCATAAGGGGAATCGCTTGAGAATAATCACATTTTCAAGGCGGTTAAAATGTCTCAAACTACTACATTCTCGGTCATTCGCGCGGAGTTTCCCTCCGGGCTCTCCTCTTCCTCCAGGATTCATCTTATAGCCTCGCTCTCCCGTTGGTGCGATAGGTATCCGGGTCGCGTTATCAGTAACCCGGATTCTTCCTTTGTTGTTACTGACCTTGACGGGCTTGCTATCGGCGGCTTTACTCACATTCTCGAGTGTAACGGCTGTGTGTATTCTATCCGGCTTGTTAGTCGGGCTTTCTTTGACAAACTTTTTGAGAGCGATTTTGCCGAGGTGGGTTAGTATGGTTTTCCAGGTTATCGACTCTTTCGGCCTCCCGCTCTCTCCGGCTCGCGCTTCCTTCTCGGACGCTATGGATGATAAGCGCCGTCTTCGCCGTTCCGGCTTTGTTGGCCTTTCCGTTCGCGTGTTCTATTCGGCTTGTAATAACTAAACATCAACAATCAACCAAAAGGCGGTTAAAATATGCTAGTGGCTCAATTTGACAAGTGTGTCGTTCTCTCTAAGCGTAAGTCCGAAGTTACGGACGAAAAGACGGGCGCAAAACGCCAGTTTCTTTTCCTTACGGGCTTTGACGCTGTGAGCGGTTCCGTGTTTACGGACTTGGCTCTTCTCGAGGGTTCTCCGGTCGCGTTCGATGACATTCGCGAGAATGTAGTCTTCGATGCGCAGTTTTCCTATAGCAATGTCAACGACGGCAAGAACGTTAAGCGGCTTTCTTCCGTTAAGCTCGTCCAGGCTATCGGCGAACTGCAGGTGAAACCTATCAAGGGTTAATTTGTTTTTGGGTAAATTCAGCGTAACTGAGTAGGTGTTAAGCTTTTCCGGAGTATTGTAAGTATGAACGACTCTCTTGCTGTCGAGCTCTTCAATAGTTCGTTCTCGCTTGGCGTTGACGTTGGCTCTAAGTGCCTTGTCTTCGTGGTTGTGGGATGCCTTCTCGCGTGTGCCTTTAAAGGATTGAGGTAGCAAAATGAAAAAGATTGCTCTTGCCGTCCCTGCACTTCTTGGCGTTGGCTCTGCTTTTGCCCAGACTTCGGGTATCACTACCTATACGGACCCGGCTGACGCTATCGCGGCTATCGGTACTACCGCTACGAGTGCTTTTAACACTTTCGGTACTACCATTGTCCCGCTGTTGCTCGGTGGTCTCGTCGTGGTCGGTGGTCTCACTCTTGGTAAGTGGGTTATCAAGAAGATTCGCCCGTAATGGCTTTACCGCCCGTTTCCGCGTTCGTATAAATGCGGCGTGCCGATATGGTCGTGCCCTCGGTTCCTCGCACGTTAAACAAGTAATACCGGGCGCTCGCTGCGAAACTGCGCGTCTCCCCCACGTTACGGGGGCTTTTTTTTGGAGGTCGCATGCTTGACACTTATCTTTCCTTAGATGCCGCTCTGTCTGCTATTCACGGGCATTACTCTGTTTGTCTTTCGGCGTTTTGGCACCTTGTCGGCGTTATTCTTGGTGGCCTCGTTATCTGGCTTGGTTTGCTCTTTGTCCGTTATCTTCAGGTACATTCTACGCCGCGTCGGCGGGGGAGGCGTTAGACTATGCTCGCTTTTTCGTTTTGCTTGGGCTTTATGACGGGTTTTTTGCCTATCGTGTGTTTTTGTATTCCCTTTGTCTGTTTTGCCCTTTAGGGGCTCTTTACGGCGGTTAATATGCATGGTGTTTTAATTCTCTTCTTTGCTCTTCTCGCTTGGGGTTCCTCGCTGTCGTGGGGTTCTTGCGGCGAGGTGGGTTATTATAGTAGGTGGTCTGCTAGTCAAGGCTGTAATGACTTATCCGGTAGCATTATTGTTTGTGGCGGTAGTTCTCTCCAGCAGGGGTCTTGTGGCGGTGATGGTTCGAATTTGTGTAAATATTGTGACGGCTCTTCGGACTGCTCTGCGTCGGGTTTTAGTCCTGGTTGCGGCTCTTGGACTTTGTTCACGAATTGTCGGCAATGTTCGAACGCTTGTGAGGCGGACTCTATCCGTTGTCTTACGTCCTCTAGTGGTACTTGGAATAGTGATAATTGCACTTGTGACACTCTTGTGCCTCCGGACACTTCCTATAGGTGTGTCAATGAGTCTATGCCCTCCAGTACGTATGGTGAGCGGCCTATAGCCCGCATATATCGTTGTATTTCTACGGGTTCTTCTTCCGATGCGTGTACTTTGACTAGTACTTTGAATGGTACTTGTGACGATTGGGACTTTTGCGAAGAGAATGTCTCTTCGTGCATTATTCCTCCCGATGACTCTACTCATAAGGTTCCCTGTACTCGTTCGGGTGCCGGGACTACCTCTTCTGGGCGCTGTTACTATCAGTGTCCGGACGGGTCTGCATTGAGTTGCAAGCCTACTGGAACGGAGTATGTTGCCGGGGCTATTTGGGTCGGTACGTGCCCGGATAGGCCGCCGTCTTCTTGTCTTCCTCCTTCTCCTGGTTCCTCGACTTCTTCCCTTTCTTCGTCTTCGGATATTTTGTCTTCGTCTTCCGAAGTGTTCGACACTATCCCGCCGGATACTATCGACCCGGGTGTAAATATTGACTATACTCAATTGTTAAACGCTATCCGCGACACTCTCCATATTGCTAATAAACAAAGGGAGATTCTTAAGGATTGGGACGTGGACTTTATGCAACCGGTTAAGGAGTCTATAACCAATATCGAGGATTACTCTTTGTATTCCTGGCAGAAAGAATATGAGATAAATAATAACCTCACCGGATTCCAGGACCGCGGCTTTAATCTTTCCGCTGACGTCAAGTCTGATTTGGATTCTTCTCGCCTCCTTCTTGACGAGATTAAGCAATTTTTGAAGAACGACTCTCTTAAGACCTATTCCACGGATACGACGTATAACCCGCTCTTGCGCGACATTGCTAATAGGATTGACTCAACGGGCTCCGTCGATTCTACTTATGGCCTCCTTAAGCCTTTTTTCAAGGATTCTGGTCAGTATAAGTCACCTATTACCCGCTTTCTCGAGTCCTTTTCTAGTAATTTCGAGCGGAGTAATGAGGACATGGACTTTTGCTCCTCTTACTACTCTTGTTTGAGCGGTGGCGGTCGTGATTGTCTTACCAGGTTCCCGGGCGCGACTTCTAAGTGTATTGAGGGCGGTTCGCCTTTTGATGGCGTTATTAACATAGAAATGGGGATTCTTGAAACTATCTGGAGCGCTATCTTTGGTGCGGACTCCACTCCGATTCCTTCCGATGATGATTCCGACTCGGTCGATGTGTTGCCGCCTGGTTATTCTTCCGTGTCTGCGGAACTTCAAAGCGCTAATTCTTCTCTTCTGTCGTTTAACCTCGGTATTACTCTTGACTCTATGCGCTCTATGCTCGACTCTGCCCGGAAAATGAATAAGGACACTACTAAGATTCAGCCCGATTCGCTTTGGCTTGATTCTTCGGAGGCTCGTCAGTATGTCGAGCACATTCTTTTGCCCTCTGGTACGGGTACGGATTGTTTCGTTTGTCACGCCGATTTGGGGACCTTCGGCGGGCTTACTGACACTACTTTGAAAATCCATATAGATTTCTCGAATTTTGGCGGCTATAACTGGTGTGAGATTATCCGCGCGGTTGTGCGTATTGCGACGCTTGTCGTGTGCATTTCGCTTACTCTCGGTTCCTGGGCCGCGGCCTTCGGCTATAATCCTAAAAACGACGCATAGGGGGTTCTATGAAGCAATTGCTCGTTCGTCTGTTTGCCCGTCTCGGTGACGCTTTCCTCGGCCCGATTCGGAACGCTGTCAAGAAGATTAATAAGAAGTTGGACCCGTTCTTCTCCTTCTCCTGGGAGCTCGGGTCCCTCTTCGCTAAGCTCGGTTTTGTGTTCCAGGGGCTCATTACTATCGTAATGGGTATCTTCTCGCTCATTATGGTTATTCTCAATTTCTCGTCCATTGTGGACGTCATAAAGGGCACTATGGAGGGCCAGTCTTTTTGGCTCGAAAAACTTGAGAATGTAATAAGTGATTATCCCTCCTTTCAGTCTCTTATCACGTCTATGGACGCTAATTTGGCCTCTATTGGTACTTACTTTAGTCCGCCTCTTACGTTCTCCTATATTCTTCGTGTGACGGGTATCGGCGACGCCGTTAATACTATTATCGTCTGCGCTGTGCAGGGTCTCGCGTTCGTTATCTCTATGCGTTTGCTCTTCTGGTCTCTCGGTCGTGTAAAACTTCGTATGGTTAAGCCCATTAAGTAGGGGAGTGTATTGAATGGCGGTATCTAAGGATAGAATAGGCGGCTTGTGGCTTGTCTACGGGATTCCCGGGACTGGTAAGACCTTGCTCGGTGGCATTGCTGACGGCTTGATTCCGGCGGTTCGTTCTGGACGCCGTGTCTTTACTAATATTACCGGGCTTTCGGTTGCCGGGATTTCTTCTGTTGCGGGTGTTCCTCCTCTCTCTGTTGATGTTGAATTTATTGAGGATATGTCCGACATTTTGACGGCTTTCGATTCGGATTGTGCGACGGGTTCCCTCTTTATTCTTGACGAAATGCGCTCCGTTCTCGGTGCTGACGAGAAGAACGTCAACTGGCTTTCTCAGCGTCTCAACATTATGAGAAAACGCGGTTGTGATTTTATAATGATTGCTCAGGTTCCCGGCTACATTGACGAAGATATACGCAAGTTGGCTAAGGGCTGTTCGCTTTATATGCGTCTTTTTTCGTTCGGTTCGAAGTCTAAAACGCGCGAGTATCGTTGGGACGGCGGGACGCCTTCTCTGTCTAGGAACAAGCCCGTAGACTATGCCGGGTTTTCTATTCGTTCTCTTGATTCTACGCTCTTTCCGTGTTATGGTTCCTACATAGATTCCCAGATAAAAGGCCGGGAGGATTCCGCGCGTACTAACTTGGTTTGGACTTCGCCTAAGGCTGTTGTGGCGTACTTGTTTATTTTGTTCGTAGTTGTATTTATCGGCTTCGGCCTCTATATGTTCTTTAACATTAAGGATTCTTTTGGGACCCTTGGCACTAACCTTTCCGGGCGTGCTCCGGCTCCCGTTTCTTCGGTGGATTCACTCAATAAGGCGGTAACTTATGACCCTTCTAAGGAAAATCCTTGTTACACTTACATTATCTGCGATTCGGTCGTTTGTAAGACATCTCTCGGGGCTTTCCCTTCCGATTCTTATAATCGTGACCTCAACAGCGTTATTACTCCTGGCGGGGTTCTGTCACTCTGCGACCATTCCCACTAGCTACCAGGACTCCGGCACTTGCTTTGACTTGGCGGGTCGTTATCTCAAGTTTTCCGGGTTCCCGTATGTCATAGACTCGCGTCTCAAGTCCTACGAGTGTAACTGGAATTTCCAGGGGAACACGCTCAAGGACTTCGAGACGTGGTGTAGGTATTCCGGGCTCCGCTGTGGCGGCAATCCCTACTTTGTCGGGTTCGACTCTACCTGGTATAATGGCGAGTATATGCCCGTAATGCGTGCGGAGCACCTTCGCTCGGAGCGTCGCCGCTCGGATAGCCTGGAGGCTTTCTCGGCCTCTCTCGCGGCCCTTGAGCGCCGTCGCGTCGATTCGCTCGCCTCCCTTCCTCCCTTGCCGCGTAAGCGTGTTACTATCGAGTATCTTGAAATGGGCCGCTCCACCGCGGAGCGTCTCGGCTTCTCTTATTCGGACTTTATCGGGTCGGCCCGTTTCTTCGAGTATAGCGACCTCTTTTCTGTCACCCTCCAGGCTCTCGACGTGGGGGACACTTCCTTTGTTTACCGGACTTACTCTTCGCAATATGACTCTACTCTTTCCGTGTTCTGGGGTGGTCTCCGGGACCGCCTCGCCTCCTCGAATATCACGTCTTCGGGTATTGTTTCGAACAACTACGAGCGGGAGTCTTTCGGCTTGACTTTCAAGCTCAATGGCCTTAAGTACCATTACGAGCACTCTACGGACTTCGAGCACTCTATAAACGGCGACGGCCTTCTCGATATTGGTGTTAATCACATTTTCGGTACTTACCAGTATGACTCCCAGGAGGAACGCGGGGTCCCGTTCCTTCGTTCCGTTCCGGTTCTCGGTTTTCTTTTTCGTCACGTCGTGGACGTTCACGAAGTGCGCTATATGTTCATTTCTGTGTATGTCGCGGAGCTTCTCGAGGAGTTGGGGGAGTGATTTATGCCGGTTATCTATCCTATAGATTTACGTTACGACGAGTCCCTTTCTTGTAATAACGGGCACCGCCGTGTCCCTGCTTACCAGGTTCCCGCCTCGGAGGTTCCGCTTATCTGTTCCGGTAAGGAATGGGAGGAAATCAAGCGCCGCGACTATCCCTGGCTCTACGACGGCTCTCGCGTCCACGTTGCGGGGGATATTCCTCTCTCGGAGCTCTGTAAGCCACGTAATGAAAATGATTCTTACGAGCGCGGTTTTGTGCGGCAGAAGCGGGCGGGGCGTTGGGTTGAGCGTCGTCTTACTTCGTGTGTCTCCGGCGGTTGCAAGATTCGCCGTCTTGAGGATTTTGTGGACTTTGAGACGGGGGAGCTTCTCCGGCCTTACGTTCGTGTTTCCGATATGGACTGGGACGGGGAGAACCTTCTTTACTCCGAAAAGGACGTGCGCTTTATGGAGCGGCACTCCTCTCGCTCGGATAATATGCGGAGTGTCCGGGAGTCTTGCGAGCGCTTCAAGTGGCTTGTACGTGCCAATGAGCGTAAGGTTCGGCTTTTTGTCACTCTCACGTATGCCGAGAATATGAGGAACACTCGTAGGCTCTACGAGGATTTCCGGCGGTTCTGGGCGAAGGTCCTCCGGGCTTTCCCTGGTGTCTCCGGTTACCTCGCCGCCGCCGAGCCCCAAAAGCGCGGGGCCTGGCACCTTCACGTCCTTCTTCTTTCGAATAGTCCGTCCCTTTACATTCCTAATAGGCAACTTAACAAGAAGTGGGGCCACGGGTTCACGAAGGTTCAGCGCGTCCGCTCTATCCGGGACGTGGGCCACTATCTCACTAGCTATCTTTCGAACATCAAGGACGGCAAGGGCACTAAGAAGGGCGCGAGGCTTTCTCTTTATCCGCTCGGGTTCCGTTTCTGTCGTTGGTCCCGGAATGTCCGGCGGGTTTCCGAGTCTACCTGGTACGGCGGTTTCGGTGACGCTTTCTGTGGACTCTTCGGCGGGTCCTACGAGCTTTGTTTCGACTATCAAAAAGAGACTAGAAAAGAAGATGGAATTTGTATAAAATCTAGGGTTGCTTTATTTTGTAAAGAAAAACCAAAATAAACTAATTTCCTTTCTTTATGTTGTCTTTATAAACAAATTATTCCCTTTATTTATGCGGTTTTTCGCTTGTTTGTACAAACAAAGTAAATACTTACTTTGTTTGTAATATTTCAAACAAAGTGAAAATTTTTAAACCAAAATAATTTTATTTTGGTTTTTCTTTACTTTGTATAAAAATATGTAGGTGGTGGGGTTGGGTGGTTGGGTCCTGATGCGCGCCGCGCGCGCGTGTGTTCCGCTCCGGTCCGGCGGGTCTGGACTTTGCTCCGGCGGTGTGTCCCGTCTGGCGGCTTCCCGGGAATTGTCCCTGGTTCCTTGCGGCTGTGTCCCTTGCGCGGCGGTCTCTCCGTTGGCGGGTTCCTTCCCGCTCCCGCCCCAAGAAAAAGAAATGCGTGTACGCCTGCGGAGCTGGCCCTAGCGACGGCCTCCGTCCGGCCATTAGAAGGGGTCCCCGCTGCCGGGTCCCGTGCGTGTGTGTCGGTGTCGCGGTGGTCTTCTCCCTGCTTTCCCTGGTATCTGTGCGCGTGTGGTTGGGGGGCGCATGGGTGCGCGGGGTCGGTTGTTCGCGGTGTCCCGGTCTGCGGCCGGAGTCTGGGCCAAATACTGCATAGTAGCGGCCTTCCGTTCCCTCTCGGTCTGCCGCTGTCTGTGGCGTGTCGCAAGGTCGAGCGGAGCGAGGACCCGCCGGACCGGAGCGGAGCGGAACGCGCGGCGCGGAGCGCCGCTTTAACTTGACTATAGAGAAAACAATAACACGCGGATTTCGTACAAATTACTAGATTTCCGGAAAAAAGGCGGTTATATGGTCTTTCTCCTGTTCCTTCTCAATGTTGTTTGCATTTCGTTCACGCTCTGGAGCGTGGCGGCTTTCTGCCGGGAGTCTTCCCGGCGTCTCAAGTCCCTCGACGAGAATTTTCAGTTGTTTATAAAATTTTACTTGACGGGCGGCAAGGATTAGTTATATTTACTTCCGAGCGGTTCCGCTCTTGCTTTTATGTTGTCCGTCTCGGTTTACATAATCCGCATTATCGGCAATAAAGTATAGAAAAGACGGGGAGGGGCGTCAAGGCCATTGTTTTTATGCACAACCGAGTTCCACCTGGTGTGAAAACGACTTCCACCTAGGAACTTTCGGATCGGCTGGGCTATGGACTGGTCGGAACTAGTCGAACATGTCCCAACGAGCGTACACGTCTCATAGATTCTCCGACACAAACTGGACGGCGTAAGGTGCCAAATTTGCCGAAATTCGGCAAGAATCGGCAAATATCGCACCGGATGCCGTCTGTAAGGATAACTGATGATGTCTGAAGTCGAACTGCTGGAACCTATGGCCGAATCGACGGTCTATTAGGGTCAGCTAGTGGAACTTTTGTTTGCCCCAAGATGGATGCACACCGTGCTACAGAACAGCCATTTGGAGCCTATTTGTATGACTTTTTTTATTATATTGTCTTTTAAAACGATAATATCGTATGGTGAACAAAGAAATGAAGAGTTTTAGAAAAAACGAGCCCAAAAAGATTTTGGTGTTGCTCGCTGCCCTGGCTTATTTGGCCCTCTTTTTATCGGGCTGTGCAGCTGCCAAGAAACTTTCTGCGGCTGATATCCTTTCCAAGACGAAGCTGGAATTCGTGAGCCTGTCCTTGGATTCGGCGACGCTCAACAAGGATCTTTTCCCGAAATCCGACGACTTGATGAAGGGCCTTTTGCCGAACCCCCACGTGGTTGCCTTGGTGCAGGATTTTGCCCGTGGAATCCTCGAGAAAGAAATCGGCAAGGCTTATTTGACTGTAGGACTCAATGCTAAGAACCAGGGCCAGGATACGCTCTGGATTCGTGGCCTGATGGCAAACCTGGTGCTGGATTCCCTGATGGAACTCCCCGTAGCGCTTCGTGATTCGGTGAAGCTGGTTCCCGGCGACAACCAGGTGATTCTGGTAACTGAGATGCCCATCGACCGTCGTATATTCAAACTCATGGATGTAAACGTGGTTCACATCGTGGGCCGTATGGATGTTTCCCTGGAAGCCGCAGATGAGGCTTTCACGTTGGATTTTGATATGGATCGCAAGATCAGCCAAGAAGAAAAGCAGGCCCTTGCCGACAAGGCCCGCACCTCGGTTTTGGACAACATTGTAAGCGATTGGGTAGGAGCAATCGGTTTTTAGAGGATGTTATGCGTACTTTTGTACCTGAAAATTTTAATGTAGACAACGTCAAGGAAGTTGAAAAATTATACCAGAGCCTTTTGGACGAAAATATCCCGAACTCCCCTGACGCGCTCCGCGCCTGGATTTTGAAATGGAGCGAATTGGGCTCGGTGCTTTCGGAAGTTTCTTGCCGCCGTTATGTGGCCATGACCGTAAATACCAAGGATGAAGCTGCCGCCAAGGCCTACGAAGATTTCGTCAGCAACGTGGATCCGGTTTCCAATGAATTCAGCGACAAGCTGAACAAGAAGTTGATGGCCCACCCTGCCAAGGATCAGCTGAAAGACGAATTCGGTGTATGGTTCAAGAGCGTGCAGGTTTCCCTGGACCTGTTCTCCCCCGCCAATATTCCCCTTGAAACCGAAGAAACCATCGCCATTCAGGCCTACCAGAAGATTACCGGCGGCATGAGCGTGGAATTCGATGGCGGCGTCAAGACCATGCAACAATTGAGCGCCTACCTGGAAAAGACCGACCGCGACCTTCGCGAACGAGCCTTCCGCACCATGTGGGACCGTCGTCTCAAGGATAAGGAAGCTCTCGATGCCTCCTTCGACAAGCTTTTCCAGATCCGCAACAAGATTGCGAAGAACTCTCACTGCAAGAACTTTATCGACTACATTTTCTTGGCCAAGCGTCGTTTTGACTATACTCCGGCCGACTGCAAGAATTTCCACGAAAGCGTGGAAAAGCTGGTGCTCCCGCTCCTCAAGGAAATCTACAAGAAGCGTGCCCAGAAGATGGGCCTCCAGACGCTCCGCCCTTGGGATTTGAGTGTCGATCCGCTGAACCGCGCTCCGCTGAAGCCCTACAGCAACGGCGATGAACTCATCGAGAAGGTGGACCAGATTTTTGAATCGATTCACCCGCAGGCCGGTAAGTGGGCTCGCGAAATGCAGGCCAAGAAGCTGATTGATCCGGATAGCAGGCTTGGCAAGGCTCCCGGTGGCTACCAGATTGGCTTCGACGAAAGCCGTCTCCCCTTCATTTTCATGAATTCGGCGGAAACGGACCGTGATATCTACACGCTTTTGCATGAATCGGGCCATTCCTTCCACCAGTATGCCCTGGCCAACCAGCCCATTCTCGCCTACCGCGACGTGCCCTCGGAATTCGCCGAAGTGGCCAGCATGAGCATGGAACTTATCGGTACCAGCAACCTGAAGCCTTTCTACGGTGACGACGCCGAGGCCATTCGCCGCAGTATCGAAGGCGAACTGGAAGACGTGATTTGGTTGTTCCCCTGGGTGGCTAGCATCGACAGCTTCCAGCATGAACTTTACAGTCGTCCGAACCATACGGCCAAGGACCGCGAAGAGATTTGGAAGGGAATCATGGACCGCTATGATGCCGGCGTGGACTATACCGGCTTTGAGGCTGTCCGCAACAACATGTGGCAGAAGCAGTTGCACCTGTTTGAATGCCCCTTCTACTACATCGAGTACGGTATTGCCCAGCTCGGAGCGCTCCAGGTGTGGGCAAACTTCAAAAAAGACCCGAAAAAGGCCATTGACGATCTGTTCTATGCCGAAAGTCTGGGGGATAGCCGTCCCCTGCCGGAACTTTTTGCCGCTGCAAACATCAAATTTGACTTCACGGCGAAGACCATTGAACCGCTGATGCGGGTGGTGTGGGACGAACTTTGCAAGTAAACGGAGATGAGAGGCTGGATATTAGTGGTAGATGGTTAGTTTTTTCAAGTTTTTTTAATTTTTTTGCAAAAAAACGGCAAAAACGCTTGACAAACTAAAAAGAATAACCTATATTTGGCGCACATCCTGGAGGGATGGCCGAGTGGTTGAAGGCGCACGCTTGGAAAGCGTGTTTACCTCACGGTAACGAGGGTTCGAATCCCTCTCCCTCTTCTAAAACATTTTCAGAGGTACCTTAATGGCTGAAGAACAGAGAGTCTATCTTGATGACATTTACGCAAACGAACAATGTCAAGGCTCCGTTTTCCGCGCAGTGGTCATGATGGCCCAGGAAGCCCGCTTTGTTAACAAGCAGGCTACTCAGGGTTACATCACTCTTACCAAGAAGCCGACCACCATCGCCATGTACAAGTTCAAGGAAGGCAAGCTTTCCATTTCCGATAAGAAGGCTAACGACCAGGCTGAAGCTGTCGCCGTTGCCGAACCGGAAATGACCTCCGAAAACGTGGCTCAGGTTTCTGCAGCAGCTGATGACGCCTTTGGCGCATAATTGCTGAAACCTTAGCAAAGAAAATTGAAAAGCGGCTCAGTGAGCCGCTTTTCTTTTTTTCTCCTCCCCCTTTTAAGACCGTTCCCTTTTAAGACCGTTCGGCTTTACACCTCCGCGCTTTTGCGGTAGTAAGCCTCCGGGAATGCCTTGGCAGCGCAATGGTTGCAGAGCATACGGAGTCTGGTCTCGGCGACAGAGGTCACGCGGATCTGGGCTCCGCAGTCGGCGCACTTGGCCAAGAAGACCATGGACAGCGGTGTCGTCTGGTTTTCGGCATTGATGCCCTCGCCTACCCTGCGGACGGTATTGCGGAAAATGATTTCGCCATCGGCATTCTGGACGATTTCACGCACGATACAGCACTCGAAGCTGCGCCCGCGACGATTTCGCATACGGGTGTTGAAGCTGGAGTTGACGGTGTCGTTGCGGAACTTTTCCCAGTCGCTTATGTAGCGGTACAAGTCCGTCACGTAATGCCACGGGAGTTCCGACTGTTCGAAGCCGAACATACGGCAGAAGCGCCTGTTTCCGCTAAGAAGGCGGCCGTGTTGGTTAACTTCGAAATATGCAAGATCGATAGTGTTCATCATTGTGCGCCTCCTTATTGATAGTACCTGTAGAGTACATCTGCTGAAGTGATTGCTTTTTCACCCAATCGCACATCCTTCAGTTTCAAATCCAGTTCTTCATCCCCAAATACAAACGGTGACGTGCTGAAATCTTGCGGGGGCATGTAGCCTATATATTTTTGAGCAATCTTGAATCCGTCCTTGTACAGCATTAACATCTGTCCCTCAAAGGTTCCTGTGAGGGACACCTTTTTGCCGGTTTCGACTGGGGCCGTAGAAATCACGGCCTCGCGGCAGTCGAAGCTTCCGTAACGGAGGGAGAAGAGTGCGTAGGAAGGTGCTTCGGTTCCGCAGATTCCGTTGATGATTGTTAGTGCGAATACGCCATTGGAACCCGTGAATTTTCCGAAGATATTCTTGCGGTAGGAGTTTTCGGAATCGATAGAGCCCAGTTCAAAGTTTACTTCGACCGTCCATTCTGAGTACCAGTAGATCTCCTGATTCGTGTTCTCTTCGGTAGAGCCGTTTTCGACTGTTTCCCAGCGGTAGAGAACGCCGTAGTCAATGTCATGGGGCAGTTCGTTTGTAGCTATTGCGGCTGATTCGGAGCTTAGATAGCTAATCTGGGCGGAAGAACTTGAATACTCCGGTTCCGGATCTGGATCCGGATTCGGTACGGGCGGCTGGCCAGGCGTTCCTGCGCTAGGACCATCGTCGTAGTCGAAGTTCTGTAAAGCGGGTTCTTCGAAATCGGATTCCTTTATGGAGGTGATTGCCGATGAAGGAACAGGACCAAGCAGGTCCGTGTCGGTCAAGGAATTCTTCAGTAAGTAGGCGACATCGTTAGAATTGCCAGAAGAAACAATTAACGGATAGACGCCGACAGGTAAACCATCTAGCTGGAAGTAGCCAGAAACATCGGTTTTGGTAGAGACATTGCCGCCATTGGTGAGCTTGACCGTAATATTCAGGGCTTCTCCATCGACATTGCTCAACCTACCTGTAAAATTATGAAGTTCCGTATCGCTGGTGGTAGGAGGGTTCGTTGAGCCCTCGTATACAGGGGCAGGATCGGTATCGATAACTTGAATCGGTGTTGCCGTTTTTGGGGGAGGGACGATTTCGATGGGCTGTTCGCTGAAGAAAGACGTGTCTACACCGGCGATGAGGCTGTCGGCCGAAGAAATTGTACTACGGTCAGTTCCGTTTGGATTTGCTGCTGCAACGGTGTTGTTTTCTTCGTCGACGCCGCCTGCCCAAAAGACACCGCATGCCGACATGGTAAATGCGACAGAGGCAATTGCCCAAAGTTCAACGCGGCTTGCTATTTTAAATATCTTAAGCATGGCGTTCCTCCTTCGGCAAAGTGCGTGTAAGGGGGAATAGCTGCACGTTCAGGCGGTAAACTCGTTCTTCGCCGGAATCTTCCATGACAATGGCGCTGATACGGCGGCGGAAGTCCGCGATTTCTTTCGTAATCTTTTCAAAAGCGCTATCGGAAATGCCGATGGTAAGGCCTGAAATGTCTCGTTCGTTAACGGGAACCTGATCCAGGCTTTGGACACCCAGCTCGCCCATCTGTCGGTGCATTTCGCGAATGGCCAGCGAGGTGACGTCAAGATTGCCCGTGGTCACGGAGCGGCTGCTTTGGCTATAATGGCCCTGCTCGTCTTTTTCCAGAAGACCGTTCTTTTCGAGTAATTTGAGAGAGCTTTTTACATGGGATGCGTCGCTGTCAAAGACGAGCTCCCCCGCCATTTGGGCGGGTGTCGCGCCGTCTAGGCGCGGGGCCATTTCGCGGAGAACCGGGTTCAGCCAGCTTCCGTAATAATCGTATTGGTCTTCGCCCACCAACGCAAAGGAATTCTCGTTGGCAAGCTTGCGCATTTCGGCAAAAATCTTCTTTTTCGTGGCAGAGGACTTTTCCTGGTTGAATGCCACCAGCTGCCGGAAATACTGTAAGTCAACGCCAACAAGTCCCATTGCGGAGGCAACGCGTTCAATGCCCGCCTCGCTCAGGTTTGCCTTGCTGTCGCAAACAAGCTTCAGGAACACCGGCGAGGAATACCCTGCGGCCTTCGCGAAATCACGCCACGTAAAACCATAGCGCTCTTTGCGCTCGGCATAGTAGTCGCGAATATAGACGCGGTAGCTTGTGTATTCCATTACGGGTTTCATACCTCGTAATATATATTCTTTTGGTTACAAAGTCAATAGTCTATGATACAAAATATCTAAAAATGTTCGTAAATGCAGAAATTTTGCTTAAATCTATTGAAAAATGCGAAATTTCTATGATACAAACGTGCAAAAAACAATGATTCAAGTCAAAATTATCTGCAAAAAAAGCCCTCGGACATCGTTCGAGGGCTAAATCTTGTATCATGGGACCTGCGGTCTTGTGTCTTTACCCACGGCTGTGGGCGTAGTTCGTCTTCTTGTCCTCATACATGAGGGCATCGGCTTCGCGCATGGCCCTACGGATATCCCCCGCTTTTTCGTCATAGAAGAATCCGATAGCGAAGCTCACGTTACCCTTGATCTTGGATTTATCGCGGAGCTTTTGAACTCTGGCTTCAAGACTATCCTTGGGGATATCGATAGCGACTACCACAAATTCGTCGCCGCCGGCACGGTAGATTTCGCAATCGCGGAATGTTTCTTTTAGAATTTCCGCGGCGCTCCTCAAGAGGGCGTCACCGGCATTGTGGCCTTCGTTGTCGTTGATGGGCTTGAGGCCGTTCAAGTCTGCGAATACCACAGAAATGGTTCTATAGTTGACTTCACCGCCAACAAACTGGAGCACCCTGTTGTTCATGGCATTACGGTTGTTCACGCCCGTCAGCAAATCTTCGTTGCTCAAGAATCTCAGGCGCTGCACTAGCTTGTAGCTGGCCACTTCAGAGGCGATAAAGAAAGTCACCAATTCAAGCGTTTCTTTAATGCGCAAAGCCTTGGAGGTGTCGAAGTTGGTTGTCCAAATGAATCCGATAAATTCATTATTGTGCATCAATGGCAACAGAACCAGACTTTCAACACCGGCCTCCATCAACGTTTTGTGCCAGTCCGGGTTTCTCTGGCGAATAATATCCATATCCGCTTCGTTCTGGATAATCAGACAGTTGCTGCCCTTAAGCGTTTCAATCCAGGATTCAGCAATATAGATATAGCCATTGTTGAATATCTTATCGAGAGGAAGCGGTGGCATGTCTGGCTTTCGAGCACATGTCAAAATGGAGCAAGTCCTTTCCTTGAAGTCTGTCAAAAGCACGCTGCAAGTGCTTGCGTCACAAATCGTGCGCACATCTTCAATTACTTCATCTATGGTTTTCTTGAAATCCTTGGATCCGCGCAGCTTGATGCAAGCCTTCAGCACGTTTTGCGAAATTTCAGATGAAAGTCTTGTTGATGTATCCAGGTCTTCTTCGGGCTGGATTTCAAGCGTAAACACGGAATAGCCCTTTTCGTCATCTTCGACGTCAACGGGCATCAAGAATTCATTAATGCAGAAATTAAAGCGTTCCGGGCGAATGTAAGCGTGGACTGGCCTTTGTAGAATGGCACTCTGGTAAACGAACTTTTCGAAGTTCAGTTCCTTTTCCATGTAACGTTCGTAATTGGTGCCAGGAACAAACGTTTGACTGAAAACAGAATTGCCATCGTTGTCTCGACTTTCCATGGACTTGATATAGGCTTGGTTAGCCGCTTCAATACGGATTGTCCCGATACTTCCATCGGTACGCTTTTCTACCGATAGAACGCTCGTCATGGTCGGGAACGATTCAACGAATTTTTGCAATTCTTCTTTTTTCATTTTCTCCTCGAGTCCGGGAAGCGCTCATAGAAGTGTTTTTTATCTTCGTACATGAGGGCGTCTGCCTCACGCATAGCTGCACGAATATCGCCGCCCTTGTCGTCGTAATAAAAACCTATAGCAAAACTAACATTTTCTGGATCCAGAGAATCCCGGCGAAGCTTTTCGACATGCTTTTCGAGTTCATTTTTGGGCTTGTCAAGGGCTACAATCACGAATTCATCGCCACCGGCGCGGTAAATTTCACAACCTTCGAACGTCAATTTGAGAATCAAGGCGGCTTCTTTAAGCAGGCAGTCCCCCGCATTATGCCCTTCCTTGTCGTTAACCGGCTTAAGCCCATTCAAGTCGGCAAAGACAATGCCGATGGTTTGAGGGGCACGTTCCCGACCGGTCACCATGCGAAGAACTCGGTTATTCATGGCGTTGCGGTTCAAGACTCCTGTTAACAAGTCCGTCGAACTTAGCATTTCAAGGCGCTGTAATAGTTGATAGTTTACTATTTCAGAAGCAATGAAGAAGGTTGTAAGTTCAAGAGTTTCCTTGATTTGATCGGTATCCTTTGTATCGAAGTTGGTAGTCCAAATAAAGCCGACCGTTTCACTGTTGTAGTGAAGCGGGAAGAGGACAATGCTGTCTACTTCAGCGCTTTTCAAAGATCTGTACCAGTTGGGGTTACGTCGTTTGATTTCGTCCATGTCGTCAGCATTGCGAATAACCAGGCAATTGCTTCCGTCAATGGTTTCGAGCCAAGACTTGGCGTATTCAATAAAGGAGTCGTCCAAGAAATTCTTGAGAGAATGTTGCGGCACGCCTACGGCAATGTCTTCGCTAAGAAGACTGCAAGTCTTTTCCTTGAAATCTGTAAGCATGACACAGCAATAGCTTGCCTTGCAAGCAACGCGAATATCACGGATGATTTCATCCATGGTTTTCAAGAAATTTTTGGAACTGCGAAGCTTGATACAGGTCTGCAAAACTTTCGAAGCCGTCTCTGCTGACAAATTGGCCATCTGTTCCGTATTGGCCTCGGCAGAGAGTTCCTGGGTGTAGGTACAGTAGCACTTATGGGGGTCGTCGATGTTTAACGGCAGACTAAAAATGTTGAACCACACCGGGAATCGGTCCGGATGGATATAGGCGTGCATGGGCTTCTTGTCGACAGCGCTAGCACAAATAAAATGTTCGAAATTCAAATCTCTCGGTAGATAAGCCGTGTATTCGAGGCCTGGGACGAAGCCTTTTCCCCCATTCATCATGGCAGGTGAATTGGACTGTTGCTCGAAAGTGGATAGATAGGCTTTGTTACCCACTTCGATTCTGATTTTCCCGTTGCTCCCATCGGGATTTTTTTCGACAGACATAATACAGGTCATCGAATCGAATTGATTGACATATTCCTGTAAATCCATATAACATCCCTCCACCGCGTATTACGCTAGAGAATTTTTCCTTCTTTGAGTATTATAATAGCACTTTTTCAAAGAAAAAGTGCTTTGGTTGTAAAAAAAATAAGACTTTTTTTATTTCAAGTTGGAATATTCACGGGAGTGGTGGTTATTTGGTAAGGTCCTTCACCACCATGATGCCGCTGCGTTCGATCTTCGGGTACTGGCGCATGCCCTCGCCGCCATGCCCCTTGTCAAGGACTTCCAAAAGTTCGCCCTTGGTAGAGTACAGATGCAACTCCCAGGGGGTGTTCGGGGCGTTAAAGTAGCCGGAATTCTTCTGGACGTTGCGCTGGAAGGTGCGGTTAAGGCGGTCTTCTACGCTGCGGGCCTGCACAAGGGAAATATCGCTGAGTTCCCAAGAAATGGGCACTCCCCCCATATCGTAAATCAGCAGGGCTTCCATGTCGGAATCTTCCTTCATGGTGAACTTCCAGCTAAAGCTCTGCCAGCTGGTGCTCAAGTCCAGAATACGGCCGTTGGCATACGGAGTGTATTCTTCGGAATCGCGCTTGATATTTACGTTCAGGGTGCGGGGCTTGTCAGCCTTGGCTCGCATGCTGAAAATGTAGGTGACTCCTTCGCGGAGCGAAAGCTTTTGCTTGAACTGCAGGTTCCAGGATTCCTTGCCGGCTTTCTTGATATCGAAGCGGACAACGCCGTCGGTAACCTTGACGTCGGCCTTGCCGCCCCAGAAGTCCACCTGCCAGTTGGCCAGGGGTTCTTCGCCCGAGAATTCACCGTTCTGGATCAGGTTGGCACCGATTGCCTGGGAGCCTGTATCGAAGTTCTTTTCTTGAATGAAGGTGGGAATGACGCTGGTATTCTGGATGCCGTTGGGGTTGTCGACGCAGACATCCTTGCCCCAGCCCACCAGGGTATTAAAGGAACTATGGACGGTCATGTCCATTTCGGGGCTGTCGAAGTTACCCGGGCCCCAGCTCCAGGCGAGCCAGCCGATACTCAGACGTTCGGCTTCGGACATGATGAATTTGTACGGGATTTCCCTCACGTCGCCAGCGGCCACGGGAGCGAATTCGCCAACGATCAAGGGTAGGTTCTTCTCGACGGATGCTTCGAGTACGCCGCGAATGCGGTCCTGGACCGTTGCATAACCTGTAGCCTTGGGGTCATGGCGTTCTGTCGGCCACCACATGTGGAGCGAGAACAATAGGTTGTGTTCCGGGTCGGCCTGCAAAAGCTTGGGGCCAACCTTCAGCAAGTTCTTTTCGCTTTGTCCCCACTGGTCCGCGTCAATCATCAAGGGAATGCGAATGTTGGCGGCACGCATCCTGGTGACAATGGAATTGTAGACGGTAAAGAACTCGTCTGCGGACTTAGATTCTGCGCCCGGTTCGTTACCGATGTTCAGAATCAGGTACTGCTGATGGTTAGAAATCATCTGCACCGTTTCTTCACGGAGCCAGAAATCGACAGCTTCGCTCAAGCGTTCCCAGTTGCCGGTGGTATCATGGATTTCGGGAATGGGAATCATTCCGTTGGAAATGCACTGTACAATGATGTTGTCCAGGTCGCTGACCCGGCCGCGGGTATTCCATACGATTCTGACGCAGTTGGCGCCCGTCTTGGCTATTTCGGGAATCGTCTTTCCTTCGCGGTCTGTCCAAATAAACATGTGGTTGACACCACGAAGAATGACCTTTTCGTTATCCTTGCTATATAAAAAACGATCCTGAACAAAAAATCCTGGTTTGGCCGAAACCATGTTCATAACAACTCAATCTCCATTTTATTTCAATGGAAAAATACAATTATTTATATCAACAAGGGTATTTTTTTTGAAAAATCACACAAAAATGGTTGGAATGACTTCAACAGCGGGAAAATTGCCTTTCGGGCAGGTGCTTCCAGTAATACACCGGAAGACATCGTTTTAAAAGGCGAGGGTTCTCGCGTTCCTTGATGGCGATGGACTTGTAGTAGTCTTGCCAGAGCCGTACCATTTCGTCGGGAGGCGTGGTTTTTGTGACGTCCGCAAGGTTCGGGATGGTGATTTCTGCCAGTTGATGCCCCGCGTAGTACACTCCGTAGCCGCGCTTGGAGTCGTAAATAGCCCATTTTTCGTTGGCGAATCGTCCTCGAAAATGCCCTACAATCAGGTCCAAAATGTCGTATTTTGGCTCAATTTCGGCAAAATAGGTGCCGTCGGAGGTCTTGCTGAAGCGTACGAGGCCCAGCATGCCGCCGGCCTCGTGCCGTACGGCCCGCGCCGTCATGAACAGCGGGAGCATTTCGTCGGAAGTGGGGTTCTTGGCATAATTCGGGTCTTTGCCATCAAATACTTTGCGAAGGTAGGCAAGAATCTTCATCTCGATGCCTTCTTCTTCGGAGCGGAAGGCCACATGCAAAAGCTCCAGGATTTCGGCGCTGGCGTAGTTTTCGATAGCCCGCTTGAGTCTGGCCGCTTCTTCTTCGGATGTTTCGATGCGGAAGGGCTGCGAAAACAGGTCGCACGGGGCGGTACTGCGGTCACCATGAAATTCGCCCACATCTAAATGTTGGCGGTAAATCTCGAAAACCGCGCTCAAGAATCCGTCGAATGTAGAATCGTATGAAATGGAAAGCATGATTTTACGCCGGTAACGCTAAAGGTTGATTGGAGAATAGGTCGAGTTGCTGCGGCTGGGGCTTGGGCAGCAGCAAAGGCCGAACCATTTCAGGATAAAGCCTGCGCAAACAAGCTGGAGTATCCGGGTGGTAAATGAAGTATTGCGCCCGCTTAAGCACCACACCCATCTTTTTCAGGTGTTCTAGCCTGATTTTAGAGAATCTGCGCCCCGAAGCAATCAATTGGGCCGATTTTACGCCGATGCCCGGCACCCGCAGGAGCATTTCGTAGTCGGCAGTTTGAATGTCGATGGGGAAAAATTCCGGGTGACGCAAGGCCCAGGCTGCCTTAGGGTCTAGTTCCAAGTCCAGATTCGGATGAGCATCATCGACCACCTCGTCATAACCGAACTTGTAGAATCGCATGAGCCAGTCGGCCTGATAAAGCCTGTGTTCGCGAAGCAGAGGCGGCTTTGTCGTGAGTGCGGGTAGGCGCTTGTCGGCGTTGATCGGTACATAGCCCGAAAAATACACGCGCTTCATTTGCTGTTGCTTGTAGAATCTGTTGGAAAGGGTCAGAATTTGCAAGTCCGACTCCCCCGCCGCTCCTACAATCATTTGGGTGCTTTGCCCTGCCGGCAAGAACTTGGGCGAATAGCGGGAATGGTCCGCCTTGTATTCCAATTTCTTTTCGGCAAGGAAGTTCATGGGCGTCATAATGGAGGCGTGATTTTTTTCGGGAGCTAGGTATTGTAGTGCCCTATCGGTAGGAATCTCGATATTCACGCTGCTGCGGTCGGCATAAAGCCCTGCCTGGTACAAGAGTTCGCGGCTTGCTCCGGGAATTGCCTTCAAGTGAATGTATCCGCCGAATTTATGGACCGTGCGCAGTTCCTTGGCTACTTGAATCAGCATTTCCATGGTGCGGTCAGGCGTGCCTACCACCGCAGAACTCAAGAAAAGGCCTTCGATATAGTTACGGCGGTAGAATTCCAGCGTTAGGTTGATGAGTTCCTTAGGCGTGAATGTCGCCCGCGGAATATCGTTGCTTCGACGGTTGATGCAATAGGCGCAATCATACTTGCAGGCGTTGCTCATGAGCACTTTCAGAAGCGAAATGCACCGCCCGTCAGAAGACCAGGTATGGCAAATGCCTGCGCTACAGGCACTCCCCAACCCACCTTGGGGCGCTTGTCGCTTGGACCCGCTCGAGGAACACGACACATCGTACTTGGCTGCCGCCGAAAGAATATTCAGCTTTTCACGAATGTCCATTTTATTGCCTTTTTGTTTAGTTGCACCTTTGTTCACTAAATATAAGTATAACTGCACAAAAAAGCAAGTGAGAGTGTACAAAAAAAATAAGACCCCGAAGGGTCTTATTTTTCCATGCCAAAGGCTTGTATTTTTGATTATTTCACGCTGATTTTGGCCGTACGGGCATAGCGGTCGCTTTCGATACGCACCACGTAGTTGCCCTGGTTCAGGTGTGCGAGGTTAAAGTTCTTGGAAGAAACCACCGATTCGGCGAAGGTTTCTACCACATGACCCATCAGGTCGAATACCTGCACGCGAACCATGGCGGGTGTCGGCAGTACGACAGACAGTTCGTTGTTGGTGTAGCCAAATTCAAAACTGGGCTTGGCGGCAACGATGTTTGTCGTATATTCTTCGCTAGAAGAGGATTCTTCTGCGGAAGATGAACTTACTTCTTCTGTGGAAGACGAACTTGCTGCACTGCTAGAAGAAGGTTCCACAGCAGAGGAACTGCTCTGTTCCTTGGAAACGACATTAATCTTGCCCGTTACAGTCTTCGTATTTTCATAATAATCCGTCAATTCAAGCGTATAAGTATATTCATAGGTAGCCGATTCAGGATTAATTGTTCCATAAATCTTAACTTGCTTTTTCCCTTTATCCTGTTCCACCTTTAAATTAGCGGGGAGAGTTCCCTTCACAGAATACATGTGGCTGTACTGATAAACTATCGGAGTAATGTCTTGGCCTGCAACAACCGTTTGATTATCGCTCCCTTCAACGAGATCAAATGTCATAGTCGCTGGAATTACTTCAATCGTTGCTTTGGCTGTCGCTTGATTTTCGGGACCAATGACAGAAAGTACAATATCATGCAGTCCCTTTGAACCTTCTTGAATCAGCCCAATAATAGTCACCGTATCATTCTTTTCCATACGCTCGTAACCGCCCGGAAAATTCGGGAGTACTAGTTCCAGAGCGTGTTCTTTATAGAAAACTATTGGCTTAATAGAATCGCCAGCAGTCACCTTCTGCGATTCATTTTTAATTACAGTAATCTTCGTCACGACAGGCTTATGAGACACTTCAACCGAAGCAAAAGCAGTATCACAGTTGTTTTCGCCCTTTACGATAATCTTTATCGAGTATGAACCATCCTGCATGTTTTCATCGACGGTTCCACTCACGGTCAACTTATCACCTTCTACACTATACTTAAACTTTCCTTTTAAAGTCCCTTCATCTGTTTTAAAAGCACTCAAGTTTTCATCGACACGGACATTTTTAAACAGGAACACAACCGGTTTAATCTCATTGCCCGCCACAACCTTCTGTTCTCCGTTTTCAAAAATTTCTATATCAGTCTTACCCTCGCCGCCTGTCACGGAAATCTTTCCTGTTTGGCTAGCAGTACCACCGGCATCATTCTCTACAGTGACTTTGTATTCATAATCACCGGACATTATATCTTTATCTACAGTACCGGTAATCAAGATTATTTGATTTGCTTCATCAATAATATAAGTAAGTCCAGACGGGAGTCCGCTCACACTGTAACTTGTTATTCCCTTATAATCGAAAACGATAGGCGTAATAGATTTGCCAGCCTCGACATTCTGGTCCGCTTCACCGCTACGATTACTCAACTCTAAAGAAATCGGAGGGAGCGGTTTTTCTTCCACTATAAATGTTAGTTCTGTCTTGAAAAATTTTCCAGCTGTATCTTTGACTACGATATAAGCATTGTACGTACCGGCGACAATATCATCCCTCATCTGTCCAGAAATTTCACAAATAGGGCCTTTAGTCCACCTTTTCGTCAAGCCAAAATTATCAGTCAACTTGGTCGATCCTTCTTTATATTCAGGATCGTAATTCTCTGCGAAGCCAGTATTTTCATACAGAATTTGAATGGTCTCAATATTTTCGCCAGCAATCACGGTCTGTTCAAGGTGGCCTTTCAGAACAGTTTGCTGGATCGTTTCCGAAGCATAATTTTGGGCAGCGGCGGTCACCGCAAAGAACAATACTATTGCCAATGAAATCAGTTTTTTCAAGATTTCCACCTCAATTTCGCGAATGAATCTTCGATTTTGTGAAAAACTAGAAACTTTTGAGAAGCTTTGCTAGAGTCTTCGGCAGACATTAGCCTGTGAGCTTTATTTTTTTTATTTTATGGGCATGGAATTCGTGAATAAATTGCGGGAAAAGCCCGCTGTTCAAAAAATTGAAAAGTTTTTCCCGGCAATTGCCTTTTTAGGTGGTTTCGCATGGGATTCCATAACCCTGGGCCAAATGGTTTATGGCACGGATATTTTGATTTTATTGGCCTATTATACTGGTGCGCTCATTTTGGTTCTCTTGCTTTCGGCCCAGCTGGAACACCCTGAAGGCTGGACTACCGAACGGTTGCAGGCTCTGGCCAGTGCTCAGCCTAAGCCTAAAAAGCAGAAATCAGCTAAAGCGCCTGCTGCAGCGAAGGTTTCGACTGCCGTTGTTGCTGAAAAAGAGATTCCCGAAACCCCTGTTCAGGAATCGGTTGCGCCAATTGAATCCGAAGTCGAAGAAGACCAGCCTAAAGATGTTGGTGAAACGACGTTCACCTCTAGGTTCAGGAACAGGGCTTCGCAGATAGCGGCCAAGGCTACCGACAAGGCAAAAGTCGCCGCAGCCCAAGCAGCAAACCGTGCTGCGCTCGAGGCTAAGGAAGCTGCCGCTAAGGCCGCCGCACTGGCTTCTGCCCAGGCAAAAGATGCTGCAGTCAAAGCAAAGGGAGCTGCCTCCAAGTTGGCAAAGAACGTGGGGTACGAATCCACGGCTATCCCCGAAAACGCCATCGTGGTTCGTCACCGTTTCTTGGATCGTGAATGGAGCGAAACCTGGAAACAGCGTTTTACCTGGGCCGTGCAGTTCTGCTTCGGTGGTCTCTTCAGTGCCCTTGTGGTGTGCTATTTTAAGAGTAGCGGTTCCCTCGCCTCTTTCTTGCTGGTGATTTTGCTTGCCATTCTCCTTGTGGGTAATGAATTCCTGCAAAAGAAGTACGAAAGTTTCGGAATAAGTCTGGCGTTCTTCTGCCTGCTGGGAACCATGTTCATGAACTTTGCCATTCCGCACCTGGTTCACCGCATCGGGTTCATCTGGTTCTTCTTGAGTACCCTGCTTTCTTTCGGAATGTGCGTTTTCATCTGGAAAATTTCGCACCGTAAAAAGGGCATCTTGGTGGCTCCGGCCCTTATCAGCATTCTTTTGGTGGTAGCCTACATTATGAACTGGGTGCCGCCGGTACCCTTGGTTCTCAAGCAAAAGATTGCCTGCCAGAATTTTGACAAGGCCAGCTTTAGCTGCGATATCGACGACCCGAGTTTCTTGCAGATGGTGGGTCTTAAAATTCCCAGCGTTCATCATGTAGATTCCTCCGATGTGTATTTCTTGGCCTCGGTCTATGCCCCGGCAAAGCTGAAGGCCGAACTGGAATACCTGTGGTATTACCAGAATCCCTCTACCGGGAAATATTCCCTTATTGACCGCATTTCTTCTAGCCGCATGACCATCAACGGCGGTCGTGAATCGGGCTTTAGGACCTTTACCCGCAAGAAAAACGTTCCGCCTGGCAAATACCGTGTGGAAGTTGCCTACAAGAACGGTGCCGTTATCGGCTCGGGAACCTTTGAAGTCTTTGATGGAGCATCTGAAGATGGCTTTGTCCGCGATACATTGAGGTGATTATGATCGATCCGGAAAATGACCCGATTCTAAACGCGAGTTCTATCAATAGTGAAGACTATTGGTTCTTGAAGTTGAACAATAATAATCTAAATTTGGAACATGAACAAAATCAAGACAGCAACCCTGCAGGGCAAGTGGACGGGGAATCCCGAAAGCAATAATCAATGGTACGTTGAACAGGCGCTGGCGCTTAAGGGCAAGGGAATCGACCTGGTCGTTCTCCCCGAAATGTTCCATACGCCGTATTTTCCGTTCGAAGAAAATGCCGACTTCTTTGACATGGCCATCGAAAAGGATAGCCCCATTGTTAAGCAGTGGCAGGGCATTGCCAAGGAAATCAATGCTGTTATCGTGTTCCCGTTCTTTGAAAAGCGGGCCCGTGGCATTTACCATAACAGTGCCTTTGTGTTTGAACGCGACGGAAGCATTGCCGGTCTTTACCGCAAGAGCCACATTCCCGATGATCCGGCTTTCTACGAGAAGTACTACTTCATTCCGGGCGACACGGGTTTTGAACCGATCAAGACCTCTGCCGGCACGCTTGGCGTGCTGATTTGCTGGGACCAGTGGTTCCCCGAAGCAGCCCGAATCATGAGCCTGAAGGGCGCTGACATTCTGATTTACCCCACCGCCATTGGCTGGATGAAGTCTGAACCTGCCGAAATTTACCCGCGCCAGCAGGACAGCTGGGTGACGGTAATGCGTGGTCATGCCATTGCGAACCGAACCTTCGTGCTTTCGGCCAACCGTATCGGTACCGAAGGTGAACTCACCTTTTGGGGCACCTCTTTTGTGGCGGCTCCCGATGGTTATTTGATTCACAAGTGCGATACCGATTTCCTGGGCGCAAGCATTGTGGAAATTGACCTGAAGGAAACCGAAGAAAATCGCCGCTGGTGGCCGCATTTCCGCGATCGCCGCGTAGACCTTTATGGCGACATCCTGAAAATCTGGTGCGAAAAATGATCCCATAGTGTCATTCTGAGCGAAACGAAGTGTAGTCGAAGAATCTAAAGAATCTTTTGTATGGCAAATAATTTGAGATACCCCGCTGAATGGGAACCGCAGGCAGCCACTTGGCTGGCTTTCCCCCACAATCCTAAGAACTGGTACGGCGAACGCGCTGTCAAAATCCGTGAATTCTACTTGAAGCTAATCCGTACGATTACGGAATTTCAGCCGGTGAATGTGATTATTCCCTGCCAGAAGTTCTTTAGCGAAAGCGAAAAGTCTTACCTCGCCGATCGCCCCTTTCCGGCCAATATCATTGTCATCAAGAACAACGATATCTGGATTCGTGACTACGGTCCGTTCTTCTTGAAGAAGGGTGCAAAGACCGTGATTGCGCAGACGGTGTTTAACGCTTGGGGTGCAAAGTTCCCTCCCTTCGGTGCCGACAACAAGGTTCCCGAAGCTGTTGCCGCAAAGACGGGTTATCCGCTGGTGACCAGCGTTCCCTACATTTTTGAAGGCGGTGCGATTGAAGTCAACGGTGACGGTCTCGGCATTACCACTCTGGATTGCTTGATTGGCAAGAACCGCAATGACGACAAGGATTTGAAGAAGGTTGTCAAGGCGCTTTGCAAGGCCTTCGGGCTCCGCGACATGCTGGTGCTCCCCCACGGTTTGCACGGCGATCATACTGACGGCCATATCGACAACGTGGCGCGTTTCGTGTCTAAGGATCGCATTGTGATGTGCGAAGCCACCGACAAGCGCTCTCCGAACAATATTATTCTGACAGAAGCAAAGTACTTGATTGAAACCTGGCTCAAGAGCCATTATGGCAGCAAGGCCAAGGTGGATACTTTGCCTTTGCCGCCGCAGCGCAAGCTTGATGACGGGCAGATTTTGCCTGCTTCGTACATGAATTTCATTTACGCCAATGGCGCATTGATTTTCCCGAAGTACAAGTCGCCGAACGATGCTGTCGCCAAGCGCTATTTCGAAAGCGTGTACCCCAACCTAAAGGTGATTGCTTTGGATTGCCGCACGGTGATTGAAGAGGGCGGTAGTTTGCATTGCATGAGTAAGCACGAAAGTCTTTAGGAGAAAATCCTAAAACCTTTTAAAATGCGGGAGGGGCCCTTGCTCAGAGTTGCGAAGGCCGCCCGGCCCCCTCCCTGCACCCTCCCCTTCCCTGGCCAACGCAGTCAGGACCTTGTCGATGAAGAACATTTCTTCACTTTATCTATCAGTCCTCACAACAAAAAAAACTGCGACTTGAAAATCGCAGTTTTTTATTTAGAAGATTTACATTGTCTCGTCTTCGAGGAGTTTCTGCACATATTGTGCATACGATTGCAAACTCGGATCACGCGCTCCCATTAAGAGGATGGTGTCGCCGGGCTGGGCGTATTCGACCATCTTCTCGGCGCATTCGTTGCGGTTCTCGATGTAGATGGCTTCGCAGCCCTTGAGAATTAGGTCGTCAGCAAGGTCACCGGCGCTGATGTCGCGGGTGACGGTGCCGCCGGCATAGTAGATTTCGCTGAAGAACATCACGTCGTTTTCGCGGTCGTCGTCAATGGACTTCGGGCGGAGCGTCTTCGCGATGAATTCCACCAAGTCCTTGCGGAGGAATCGCGTGGGGCCAAAGCCGTGAGGCTGGAACCAGGCGATGACGCGGCCATCGGTAAAGTCCTGGGCGCTCTTGATGCTGGCGGCAATTTTAGCCGGGTTGTGGGCGAAGTCGTCCACGAGAGTCACGCCGTTAAAGGTTCCAAGAATCTGGTGACGGCGAAACACGCCGGGGAATGTCGCAAGGGCGTCGGCGCAAGTATGCAATGTGACGCCCGCGCGGAGGGCGGCAGCCGTTGCGGCCAGCGCATTTTCCATATTGTGCTTGCCCGGGAGCGGAACCACGAACTTCACGAGTTCTGCCTGATGGCGAACGCGGAACTGGATGGAGGTGCCGACAGACTTGAAGTCCGTACCCTGCACGCCCACATAGTTTTCAAAACCAAAGTCGAATTCGCGACCGGCGCTGAACTTCTTTGCCAGCGGGTGCGCGTCGTTCACAATCAGAATCTTGCCGTTATCCAGGATGTTGTGGCTGAACTTGAGGAAGATTTCCTGAAGTTCATTCATTTCCTTGTGGTCCTTGTCCACATTCAAAATCAAGCCGATTTCAGGTTCGTAACGGACCAGCGTTCCATCGCTTTCGTCAGCTTCGACCACGAGCCATTCGCCCTTGCCGCTGACGGCGTTACCGATTTTGCCTTCTTTTTGCAGATTCACGAGGCCAGCACCTGTCATCACCGACGGCTGGAGACCCGCATACTGCAAAATATGATAAATCATGGCGGTTACGGTGGATTTTCCGCTGGTACCGCTGACAGCGATCGTCTTCGCTTCTTTAGAAATCTTCGCAAGCATTTCGCTGCGGTGCATCACCGGGATTCCCAGCTCCTTGGCGCGCTTGAGGTCCGGATTTGTGTCTTCGATAGCGGTACTCACGACCACCGCATTCAAGCCCTCTACGACGCCCGAGCCATCCTGCGGAAAGCACTTGACGCCACATTCTTCCAGCTGGTTCATGACGAGAGGCTTTTCTGCCGCTCCAAACTGGCGGTCCGAACCGCTAATAGAAACACCCTTGCCAACAAGATACTGGGCAATGGCACTCATGCCTACGCCCGCAACACCGATAAAAAAGTAAGATTCCATGCTAGGAAATTTAGTATAAGGCGAACATCGCGGCAATTAAAACTTGTTTAAATTGCCATGATTGAGCCAAACTAAAAGCACTCCATAGGAGTGCCAATGTAGTAAAACCTTGCATCCTGTCGCTCATTTTCCATTGAAGCAATCATCTTTCAGCAACCAACTGCGGTAGTAGGCCAATGAATATACAGCCATTTCGGCAACACCTAGGCTTCGAAAGAATGGCCCAAAACTCAGGAAAACATCCAATATTTCTTTTTTTCTGCGTAAAAACGCTTGCGAGCCCGCATAAATAAAGGTTTATTCAAAAAGTAGATCTTATAGGAGCTCTTTATGAGCCGAAATAAAACCAAAGATTCTGCATAGGCGGGACACCGGATTTCAAAATATAGGGCTTCATCCCTAATTAAATTAGTCCACATGCATATTAACTTGGCTGGATTTTGCTAAATTTCAAAATATGCGTAAGATACTTGCATTAGTTGCCGCACTGGCAGGGGTTGCAATGGCCGATGGCCCGATAGACTGCCGCCAGGTAGAGAAATATGTCGTTACAGGCATATCGGGTTGTCGCTGTATAATCCACGACGTCGGCACGTTTGCTGACTCGGTGCAGCGTCGCAACATAGTGCAGTTCTGCGGAAGGTCAGGACGAGCTGGAAGGTGGATGAAGTGGATGACCAGCGTCCAGATGAGGGTCACGAATCAGAAATGGTTTGCGTACGAAATAGACGACTGTACTCTACTTGAGGACGACGAAAACGTCTCATGCAGGGGTGAGAATTTCCTCGATGACGATGACGAACCCCAGTACGTGTCAACCGATCTCGATAAGTACCTGCTGTTCTTGTATACCACTTACGGTCGGAAAAAGGTTGACTACTTGATGGGAGTCAAGGAATAATAGAGAAGGCCCCGACGGATTCCGCCGGAGCCTGAATTTTTATGCCTACATGGTGCCGCCCCAGCTTGTCGGGATCTGTGTCATTTCTGCGTGAATCGGCGCATCCTGTGCAGCGGAGCTTCCACAGCATCTTATAGGGGCTCTTTATGAGCCGAGATCAAAACAAGATTCCCTCTTTTCTCAGTACATAAACAAATCAGCCCATTTTAGGTTAATTGAAGAAATGTGACTATATGAGTATTAAGAAAACACCCCCTTTTTCATTACGGAAAAAATGAAAGGCTACAACGCGGAAGAAGCATCCCCCGCTCCGTTTATAAAAAACATTTTACTTTCATAGTCGGTATAAACCGCTCAAAATCAGCGTGTATATATAAAGATAGGGACAGTCCCTATTTGCCCAACGGGGGCATTCCCGAAAACAAAAAACTTGATTATGTTGACATATTCAAGATAAAAAAGTATATTATGGAAAGTACATTCAAGGTTGTAAAACTTGATGCCGTAAATCGAGAAATTGCAGAACTGCCGCAAGAACAACAGGACCTGTTGAAATCAGAATACAATCTGATTGCAACAAAGGGCATCGAATATGTTCGTGTCAAACATCTGCAAAACAAAATTTTTGAGATTAAATCAAAGGAATTGCGTTCTCTGTTTAAGTATCAAGAAGGCAGAATCATAATCATTGGCGTAGTGTTCGTCAAGAAAAGTCAAAAGACGCCAAAGGATAAAATCAAACTTGCTAAGCAAAGGCTGAAAGAGGTATAACCATGCAGTATGTATATGTCAAGGATTCAGAAGGTTATGTTTCCAAGAAACTGAAGTCAGAAGTTTGCAAGGGTGAAAAAATCATCTCGGAAAAGGCTTACCTGAAAGCTTCGGGGCTCGCTTACTACGAGAAGGAATTTGGTCATGGCGGAGCAAGGGAAAACGCCGGTCGAAAACCGAAATTTTCTCAACCTTTAAAAATCCAGATGCGGGTCACGAAAGAAGAAAAAGATTTCATCTCTTACGCCCGCAAAAACGGATTAATTCTTGCCAATCTGATGAAGATTTAAAAAGATTTTATATATTAAAGTCATGAACTTCTCGGATTCTAGATTCACAACGGTGGCGCATCGCAATTTGTGGGGCGAGTGGACTTTTGTGTTCGAAAAATCCAAGTTGTGCAGTTTGCGCTATACTGGCGAAGAGGCTGCCCCTAGTGCGGTTCAGGCCTGCGCCTATGCAGAGCCCGATGCGGTCCATGAACTTTCTTCGACGGTGGCACGCGCCTACCGTAAAGCGGTTCAGCAGTTGAACCTGTACCTGGCCGGAAAGCTTCACGAATTTTCGCTCCCGCTCAAGATTTACGGCACCGATTTCCAGAAGAAAGTCTGGGATGCCATTACGCAGATTCCTTACGGGGAAACGCGGACATACCAGCAGGTGGCCGAAGCGGTCGGAGAGCCCCGCGCCACACGTGCCGTGGGCGCCGCCCTCAGCGCGAACCCGTTACAGCTGATCCTCCCCTGCCATCGCGTTGTGGGCAAGGGCGGAAGCCTGGTCGGCTACGCCCTGGGGCTCGATCTCAAGCGCAGGCTCCTCGTTATAGAGGGCGCAATCCCGCAGGAACTATTGCTTGAATAAGCTTTCTTGCCGAACTTTGGCAACAGACATTTTTCATAATTTGTAAAAAACACCCCGGTTTCCCGAGGTGTTTTCAACTAAAGGCTTATTTGCCCGTCGTCGAGGCTTTAGGCTTACGGCGTAGCGGGTGCAGTCGAATAAATTTTTTACCGCTGTGGACCGGGAGCGGTTTTACTCCCTCGCCAACATGCGACACGCGGACCTCCCCTGCCAGTTCCGTCTGCCCAGTAAATAGGTTATGATTGATAGCCATACTTTGAATTTACTAAAAAAATTTTATCTGTCAACTATTCCAAATTAAACTACTTGGCGAGAACAACGTCTTTGGGCGACTCTCGTTTTTTTTATATTGTTAGAGCAAAATTTGGTTGCGCCCATGGCGGACCGCAAAAAAGGAAAAACTATGAGAAACTCGCTCAAAATCGAAGGTCAGGTCAAGACTTATCTTAAAGAAGACGAACTCCCGAAGGCATGGTACAACGTCCGTGCCGACATGAAAAAGAAGCCCGCTCCGCTCCTGAACCCGGGTACCGGCAAGCCGGTGACTTTCGAAGACCTTCAGCCGGTTTTCTGCGACGAACTCATCAAGCAGGAACTCGATAACGACACTCCGTACATCGAAATCCCTGAAGATATCCGCACTTTCTACAAGATGTACCGTCCGTCTCCGCTCGTTCGCGCTTACTTCCTCGAACAGGCTCTCGGCACTCCGGCACACATCTACTACAAGTTCGAAGGCAACAACACCTCGGGTTCTCACAAGCTCAACTCCGCTATCGCTCAGGCTTACTACGCCAAGAAACAGGGCCTCAAGGGTGTGACGACTGAAACGGGTGCAGGCCAGTGGGGCACCGCTCTTTCCATGTCCAGCGCCTTCTTCGGACTGGACTGCCAGGTTTACATGGTGAAGGTTTCTTACGAACAGAAGCCCTTCCGCCGCGAAGTGATGCGCACCTACGGTGCATCTGTGACTCCGTCTCCTTCTATGAACACCGAAATCGGTAAGAAGATTAACGCTGAATTCCCGGGCACCACTGGTAGCCTTGGTTGCGCAATTTCTGAAGCCGTTGAAGCCGCCGTGAAGCAGCCGGGTTACCGCTACGTTCTCGGTTCCGTGCTGAACCAGGTGCTCCTCCACCAGTCCGTGATTGGTCTTGAAACCAAGGCTGCTCTCGACAAGCTTGGCGTGAAGGCCGACCTCATCATCGGTTGCGCTGGCGGTGGTTCTAACCTCGGTGGTCTCGTGAGCCCCTTCATCGGTGAAAAGCTCCGTGGCGAAGCCGACTACGATATTCTCGCTGTGGAACCGGCAAGCTGCCCGAGCTTCACTCGCGGTAAGTATGCCTACGACTTCTGCGATACCGGTAAGGTTTGCCCGCTGGCCAAGATGTACACTCTCGGCTCCAGCTTCATTCCGTCTGCCAACCACGCTGGTGGCCTGCGCTACCACGGCATGAGCAGCATCCTCTCTGAACTCTACGATCAGGGCCTCATGCGTGCAACGTCTGTGGAACAGACCAAGGTGTTCGAAGCCGCCAAGCTCTTCGCTCAGACCGAAGGCATTCTCCCGGCTCCGGAATCCAGCCACGCTATCCGTGCTACCATCGACGAAGCCCTCAAGTGCAAGGAATCTGGCCAGGCCAAGAACATCGTGTTCGGCCTCACCGGTACGGGTTACTTCGACATGGTTGCCTACCAGAAGTTCAACGACGGCGAAATGAATGACTACATCCCGACGGATGAAGACATCGCCAAGAGCCTCGCTCAGCTTCCGAAAGTCGATGGCTAATTAGCCATTTGTCATGGCGGACTTGATCCGCCATCTCATTACAAATTTAAAAGCCCCGGATTTAATCCGAGGCTTTTCTTTTATGCATTAAAGGTTGTTTAGCGAACGTTGACGCGAGTCATGTTGCTCTTGTTCCGCACGATGTACACGCCATTCTTGTAACCTGCGGCACGGAGCGTTTCGTTCAACGATGCTCCCTTGGCCATATTGACTGTACCGAGGCGTTTGCCTGTCAGGTTAAAGACATGGAAGCTTTCGTCCGTTGCCTTCAAGCCGATGTCTTGTGTAGGCGTAATGGAAGCGACTACGGGCTTTTGCACTCTGTAGTAATCTTCGTAAATCCTGTACCATTTTGCATCTTCGATGCTGGCGGTTACTTCTACCATGGGTTCCGTACGGTTTGCGCCATAACCATCTTGGTTCAGCATTTTCTCGTCAACCAGGCCGTAGTAAACGCCACTTTGGAGTTCTGAGGAGAATGTGGTTTCCAAGTCACCGCGCAATTGTGCCGTGCCGCCAACAGTGCTGCTCACAACAGGCCACATTACACCATAAACTTGAGCGTAATCCTCGACTGTCGTACTCCAAATGACCGAAAGGGCCCCGACCTTTGCGTTTCCGCTTAGCGTTCCGCTTACCAGCCAGGCGTCTTCTTCAAGGATTGCATTGTCTTTGATGGTGCCATCTGTTACCAAGGCGCGGCCACGAATAATTGCGTTCCCGGAAATGGAACCGTTTTCGACAACGGCAAAATCTTGAATTTGGACATTGCCAGAAACCCTTCCGCCTTTTACTACGGCATTGGGGCCAACATAAACAGAGGGGGCCACATAAGCGTTGTTGCTTACCAGGCCACCGCCATTATGATGTCTTGTATAGTTGCTTGTATCGGCAGGCACCCAGAAGTTTTTGTTGTAACCTTCGGGCTTTCCGTTATTGACCTGAATCATATATGGGAATCGATAAAGACTGTAATAGAACTGATCCCACATGATTGATTGCATTTCTGATGGGGTTGCGGCAACAACGAGCCACAAAGCCTTATCGTCGGCCCTGGTTTCGATATCGAGATTGAATGCAGTACCGCGTTTCATTTCGCTATAACGCGGAGTGCCATCGGCACCTTCGGCCACTAGGCCAACTCTCCAACCCGATGCCGCATTAGGCACAAAGTCCGGTGAAAGATTGCACCAATCGTATGATTTTCCTAAATGATAATCGTGCTGGTCGCCAAAACAAGAGTAACCTTCAATTGTTTTTTCTTCTTGCACAATGCCTCGGAACTTGACTTTTACGCGGCCGACAGTATCAGGATAAATACGAACCAGGTTATAGCCCCAGCGTTGCGGTGCCCAATAGCTTGGCGAAATGTAGCGGTTGTCCACAGAATCGAGCAGGTTCATCATCGTGACACGACCATGACCGCTATAGGGGTAACCAAAGCCTTCTCCACGGCGTGTTGAAAAATCATAGCCGCCCCAGGCTTCACTAAACATCGCCTTTTTGGCTGGTTCGTATTCGTATGTTGCTTGTTTCATGGCGAAACGGCCGAATTCATTGTTTAGCGTATCAAGCGGCCAGCCGTAAACCATTTCCATTGCTGTAAATGGAGTCTGCTCCATTCGGCCTTCTTGCCCATCACGAAGAGATTCTATCCATATGCGGTTTACTTCCTTGGCTCCTTTTAATCCGCCGCCAAATTTTTCTTTTAAATGTTCCAGGAAATGCCAGTTACAATAACGGGAACGTGTAGAACCATAGTACAAATAAGGGAAATTGATCACATATTCCGTGCATCCAATGACTTCTTCTGGTACGAATTGATGCGCCATCCAATTTGCATGAGATTCGGCAAACCAATTGGTGTAAGCGTTACTGCCTAGCCAGCCTGAATAACTCTGTAAGCCGTGGGCATATTCATGCGCAAGCGTTGAACGGCTTCTCAAACTAGATTTGCCAAGCCAAATGCCCGGTGAACATTCTTTATTGATGCATGCGTCATAATGGTCTCCGCCTACGGGCGATTCAATTTTGTCGTCATTGAATACATAGACGACGGATTTTACCTTACGATTTGGGCTGCTTGGCTGAGGTAGATACCATTCCAATGAATCGTGATAAAACTTGAAAATATCTTCAAGAATATCCAACGCTTCTCTTGCTTCGCTAGTATACATGCCGAGGTTATTGGGTGTTCCGTCGTTATTATAGGCTTTTCGGCAAATCTCAAAATGCTCTGAAGATGCGATCAGTCTATGCCCGTTTCTTACACAGGTCGATTCCCAAGTTACAGCCTCTGCGCACGCGAGGCCGCTTAAAAGTGCGATTCCCATCGCAATAGATTTTTTCATAATGACTCCTATTCCCTCAAGGGACCATTCCCAAAGGGAATAGAAGGAAAATAATCTATTTTGTACTTAAATGATTAAAGACAAGTTTTGCATAATCAAAATAAAATAAAGGCCATCTTACGAAAGATGACCTTATCAATATTTTAATTTATTTGTGCTATTTTATAAATCGTTTGGTAAAGTTGCCCGTTCCTGTTCTTACGATAACGTAATAAATTCCTTGCGGAAGATTCGTTATAGACAACGTAGTCGCTTTGCCATTCCGCTGTATAAGAGTGTGACCGTGAATATCTGTAATTGTAATACGGTGTGTGTCGTGCGGAAGCGCAAAGTGCAATTTGTCGGCTGTTTTGTGAATGACGATTTCATGATTGATTTTGCGGTGAGAATCGATAAGGGTGACTGAACTTGTAGAATCGTCCTTGACGGCGTACCATTGGGCGTTTTCGATGCTGGCGGTTGCGTCGGTGGGCGGAGTCGTTAAATTTGCGCCATAATTAGCGTTACTCAGCATTCCGTCGTCAACCATACCGTAGAATACGCCCTTGGAAATTTCCTTGGTGAAGTTGTTTTCCAAGTCTCCCCTGAGTTGGGCGGTGCCGCTCATTTTTTTGTCGGTGACAGCCCACATGATGCCGTAGACTTGAGCGTTGTCTGTTACTGTGGTGTTGCCCGCAATAATCGAGAGTGCGCCGACTTTCGCTTTTCCGCTAATCGTTCCGTTTACGAGCCAAGCGTCTTCTTCGAGAACGGCATCATCTGCTATGGTGCCGGCGCTTACGAGCGCTCGCCCGCGCACAATCGCATTGTCGCCGATGGTGCCGCCGTTTACGACTGCAAAATCTTCGATGCGGGCGTTGCCAGAAACTGTTCCGCCGTTCACGACGGCATCGGGCCCTACGTAGGCGGTGGCGGCCACTTTCGCCTTGGAGCTCACGAGGCCTCCCCCGTTACTGTGCTTGCTGTAACTGTTCGCATTGGCGGGCTTCCAGAAATCCTTATTGTAGCCTTCGGGTGCCCCGTTTACGACTTCGATCATGTATGGGTAGCGGTAAATACTATAGTAGAATTGATCCCACAAAATCGTCTGCATTTCGGTGGGGGTGGCCGTTACGGCAAGCCACAACGCCTTGTCGCTTGCCTTTGTTTCAATTTCCAGATTGAATCCGGTTCCGTGTTTCATTTCGCTGTAACGGGGTGTTCCGTCGGAACCTTCTGCAACGAGGCCCACCGTCCAGCCCGAAGCGGGATCCGGCAAGGCATCTGGTGCGTAGTTGCACCATTTGTAGGTTTTGCCCTTGTAGTAGTCCGTATTGTCGCCAAAACAGGTGTAGCCCTGGACCGTGGGCTTTTCTTGCACAATGCCGCGGAACTTGACCGTGACTTTTCCGGCGGAATCCGGATAGATTCGCACCAGGTTGTACCCCCAGCGCTGTGGAGCCCAATAACTCGGCGAAATGTAGCGGTCCGCGCATTTCTCGCCCGCCGCGCATTCCATCTTGTTCAGCATCGTTACACGCGGATGCCTGCGATACATGTCTCCCCAACCCGAGGCGTCGCGACGGGTGGCAAATTCATAATCGCCCCAGGTTTTCTTATAGAGAGCCTTTTTCGCGGGAGCATACTCGAGCGTCGCGTTCTTCATGGCGAACTTGCCGAATTCATCGTTCAGTTGTTCTAGCGTCCAGCCGTAAACTTTCATCATGGCGGTAAAGGGCGTCTGTTCCATACGGCCATCTTCCCCGTCGCGAATGGATTCCATCCAAATGCGGTTTACCTTGGCTGCCCCCTGGTTTCCGCCACCGAATTCTTCTTTCAGGTGTTCCAGGAATTGCCAGTTGCAATAGCGGTCGCGCGTAGAGCCGTAATACAGGTACGAAAAATTAATCAGGGCCTCGGAGCAATAATGGGCATCTTCCGAAATGTACTGGTGGGCCATCCAGTTCGCATGGGATTCCGCCATCCAGCCCGTATGACTGTTGTTGCCGAGCCAGCCGGCCACCCCCTGCAAGCCGTGGGCGAATTCGTGGGCCATGCCCCAGCGGTCCTTGAGCGACCCGACTCCAATCCACATGCCCGGCCCGTATTCTCCGTTCAAGTCTTTCACGTAGTCCTGCCCGCCGTAAAGGGCGGCCATGACGGAATTGTCGTACACGTAAACGTTGCTCTTGAGCTTTTTTTCGGGGCTTTTGGGGAACGGCAACATCCATCCCAGAGAATCCGTATAGAACGAGAATACGTTTTCTAGTTCGTCAATGGCGGCCTGAGCGTCTGCGGTACTGATGGTGACGTTGTTCGCCTGGCCATCATCTGTGGTAGGTTTCTTGCAAACCTCGAAATGGGCCGATTCGGCGATTTGAGTAAAACCGTTACTAGCGCATTGGGGAACCCACTCCAAAGCGGCAAAAGAGGCGTTTGCACCCATTGCCAAGACGATCCCAGCCCTAAAAACGGCATGATTTTTCATACCAAAGTGTTTATTCATACAATACTTCCCAAACAACACCCAACCCGGGCGTCTATTCTTAAATATACGCTCTTTTTAGAGAATGGGATTTATGTGTATAAATTTGAACAAAGCATCGGTGTGTCTTGTTCAACAGGCCGAATTATTTCTTTGCAGGGGCCTTGGCTGTCGAATCCTTGGATTTTTGATCGTTAGCCTTGGCGTCCTCGCTCTTCTTGCCTTTTTCGGGGCGGCCCAGGTTCTTGAAATTAGGAGTAAGGTTGATACAGGCTGAATTCTTGGGCGGTTGCCTGTAAAGGGCGATTTCCTTGGTAAATACGCCCTTTGCCTCGGAATAAACACTCCATTTGGTGCCTGCCGGGCAATTTTCGAGGGGAACCCTGGAAATTGCGGTAAACCTGGAACCAGAAATCTTGTATTCAAAGTAGTCTGTAGAAGAAGTGTCCGCCAGCTGCAGCGCCTTTGCGTTTCCGACCGTCTTGGTTTTGCCAAAATAGGCCTTTTGGGCCTTGATATAAGTAAGGGCCTGCTGTTGCAGTTCTTCGACGGCAGATTCCACGGAAGCTTGCTTGGAGGATTCGTGGCAGCTGCGGATTCCGAAAATGCCCACAATAATCACAAGTATTACGGCAAAGGGTATTGCCAATTTCTTCAGGGGAATCTCCCCTATGTTGGTCAGGATTTCGCGGAAAGACGCTTCTCCGTCTTCTTCTTCGTTACTGTCGGATTCCCATTTCAGGAGCTTGATGGCCACCAAGATATGCACAAAAAGCTTGGGCAGGGCAAGCCCTACCAGGGATATTGCCAACAAAACTATTGCGATAAACAGTAAAAATGTCAGGGCGACATCTGCCGAGGGTAACAATTCTTGAACGTCCTGGAGCAACTTGTATAGCTGGCGGTCTTCGGCAAAGTTCTGCAATGCCATACGGCCCGTGAAGCTGTCGTAACGGGTAAGGCCCAACTGGACGCCATCGGAGGCCATTTGTAGAACTGCAGAAAGCGTGCGTTCAAGCAACAGGAAAACCATGCCCATCAGGGCAAACAGCGAGGCAACAAGACGTGCCGTACGTACTGGAGTCAGTCCTTGAATCTCTTTTTCTTCAGTCATAGGCCCTTCTTAATTTGTGTTACTTCACTCCGGCCAGTTCCTTGGCCACCTTCTTTGCTGTGGTAAAGTCGGCCTTGCCGGTACCCAGCTTCGGCACTTTTTCGACGGCAAATGCGAGGGCGGGCAACATAATCGGCGGGAAACCGCTGGCGCGGAGTTCTGAAAGCACCTGCTTCGGGTCCTTTTCGCCCTGGTAAAGGAGCACGATCTTTTCGCCCTTGGCGGCGTCGGGTATGGTCGTAATCAGGTAGTCGCAACCTTCCAGAACCGGGGTGTCCTGGATCTTCTTTTCTACGGCACCCAAGCTCACCATTTCGCCACCCAGCTTTGCAAAACGGCTGTAGCGGTCCACGATGGTAAGGAATCCGTCTTCGTCGAGGTATCCCTTGTCGCCGGTGCGGTAGTAACGGATGCCGTCGATCTTGACGATAACGCCATCGGTGCGTTCCTGATCCTTCAGGTAGCCCTGCATCACCTGGCAACCGCCAATCAAAATCATGCCGGCTTCGCCTGTGGGCAGCGGAATATTGGTTTCGGGGTCCACAATCAGGAACTGGGTTCCCGGAAGTGCGGGGCCCACGGTACCGGGCTTGTTGTTCACCTGCATGGTCATATAGTCGTTATGCAGGGTGTTTTCGGTGTTCACCGATGCCACCGGAGCCGTTTCGGTACAGCCGTAACCTTCGTAGATTTCCTTGCCGAACTTCAGGCGGAATGCGGTTGCAAGTTCCGGGCGCAAGGCTTCGGCACCGGCAATAATCACGCGTACGTACTTGAACACCAACGGATGCACGTAACGGCTAACCGTAAAGGCGCGCAAGAAGGTGGGGGTCGCAATCATGATGGTCACATGGAATTCCGAGCAGACGCGGGCCATGGTCTTCACGTCGGTGGGGTCTGCCACAGCCACAATCGGGCAACCTTCGGTGAGGTTCAAGAGGGTTGTCACCGTCAGGCCGAAGCTGTGGAACAGCGGAAGTTCCGAAAGCATCACGTCACCGCGGCTCACGTTCAAGATACAGGCCAGCTGCTGGATGTTGCCCATCAGGTTGCGGTGGGACAGAAGAACGCCCTTCGGAGTGCCTTCGGAGCCCGAGCTGAACACGATGACAGCTGTATCGTCAATGCTAATGCGCTTGCAGAAAATAAAGCAGATAAGCCAGGCCGGCAAGATAATGCTGGTCAGCAGAAGTGCCGCAATCTTGGCCTTCGGAATTTCCTTCATCAAGTCTTCGGCGTACAAAATGCGAACCTTGTCAGAAGCTACCTGAGAGTAGTCGCTTCCGCGGCCCTTCAGCTTTTGGATAAACTGTCGGCTAGAAATCACCGTCTTGACATCGGCCTTTTCGCAGCAATACTTGACGTTATCTACAGACGAGGTGTAGTTCAGGTTCACGTTGGTCTTGCCCATGACCCAAAGCACCAGGTTCACGATGACGCCGGCAGGGCTCGGCGGGAGCATGATACCGATATTCTGTTCGTCCTTTTCCAGTTTTTTCCTCAAAAGGCCACGGAATGCCATGACTGCACCCATCAGCTTGTAGCCCGAGAAGTGGCCGCCGTCGGTATTATAAATGGCAGGACCATGCTTCACGTAGCGCTTGCAGGTACGGATCCAGGACGAGGCGATGGGGCGCACGAAGCGCACTGCATAGTTCCAGGCGTCAATGGAAATCTTTCGGATAATGGCTCGGACCTCGTTAGGAGGCGTGTTGGCCGGAATGGCTTCACCGAAAGCCACCGTTACGGAACGGTCAGAAGAGGCACCGTACATGTCGGAGCCGCTATAGCTGTAGTTGGAGCCCCACAAACCCTGAATATAGAAGGGAATGACAACGGCATCGGTTTCGTCAACAGCCGAGGAGTAATCGATATTGAAGGGTTCCACATGGGGGGACTTGGACACTTCGCCCGTGGGGAACATCACCACGGCCTTGCCGGCCAAAAGGGCTTCATGGATCTTGTCCATGGCGTCCTTGGGGTTGTTGTTGTCGATGCGGATCATGCCGAGGCGCTTGAGCACTGCGCGCAGGTACCAACGTTCAAAATGGTCCTTGTTGCTTGCAATGCAGAGGGCGCGGGGGGATGCCATCTGGAGCATGGCCCAGTCGATAAAGCTGTGGTGGTTACCCACCAAAAGTACCGGACCTTCGTTGGGAATGTTCTGCACGCCCAGCACGCGAATGCGGTAGCGGTTAAATACCAGCTTTAACAGGGAGCGCAACAATGCCTGGGGCAAGTTGGAAATAGTCCAGACAAACACCACCAGCGATATAATGGCGAGCCCTAAGAAGTAGAGCTGCGGACGGATGTCGGTGTAATGGACCATTATGGAGAACAGGAACAGGAAGACAATCAGCACGATTGCCTGGATCATATTGGCCAAGGCCAGCACCGAGCCCGAGTTGTTGGGGCGTGTATTATATTGCAACAAGGCGTTCACCGGCACCAGGAACAGGCCACCGAACAAGCCGGTCAAGGAATAAAGAATCACCAAGGCCACCGGGTGCACAAAGAACGGCACCAGGAACATGCAAACGGACACGCCGATCATACCCATGGGGATAAAGCCAGTCTCGATAAAGTCGCGGGACTTGGTAGCGGCAATAATGGAACCTACCATGAGGCCTGCGATTGCGAAGGCCAGGTAATTCTGGATGGTATCGATGGCATAGGAACCGGACACATCTTGGAACATCAGTACGAACACCTGTGCCAAGGCCCAGAACATGGAAAGGGCAATGATGGATGCACGGAGCGTGGGCACTCGCCAGCCCAGGCTCAAATGCTTTTTCACGTTAGAAATGTTGAGGTTCTTGTTTTCGTACTTGACCTTGGGCACCAGGAAACTGGAAATGGTACCCAGGACGCCAACGCCAGCCAAAATCCAGGGAATCACGAGGGATTCCGAGGTGATACGGTGGACGGCGGCATAGGACTGGAGAGATTCCAGGTTAATGAGGTTCACTCCCACCACTGCAAGCCAGGAGGCACAAATAATGCCTGCCAGACCAAAAATCTGCAAGAAGGCGTTGGCGAAACTTAGGTTGCGGACACCGAACATTTCTTTAAGGATGCCGTACTTGGCTGCGCTATGTACCGCAAAACCGCAGCTAAGACCGATGGACAGCCAGAAGGCCACGCGGGGGCAGCTGCAAGTCACCAGCACCGCCTGGGCAATCACAAAGAGCGTCATTACCAAAGCTGACCAGGCCAGCACCTTGTTCTTGGAGAACCTGTTGGTAAAGAGTCCCGCAAAAAACACCATTAGAATATAGGGTGCCAGGAAGAAGATTTGCAGCATGAATGCTTGCCATGTCTGTCCTGATTCTACGTTTACGAAGGAACCGGACAAAATCTTCTGTGCATAGATGAACACACCCATTTGCACAAAGGTCATTGCAAGTATTGACAAAAAGTAGCGGGTTGCACCCTTAGCTTTCCACATACGTCACCTTCTAAAAGGGGAATTAAACTTTGAAGTCAAATTTAAAAAAATCCCTAGTTCATATCACTAGGGATTACCTGAAATAATCTATTTAAAAGGTTGGCGTGTAATAAAAAATTTAACTAACTATTGCTTGGGTGGCATGCCCACGCCTGCCGATTTGAAGGCTTTTTTGGCAATAAAGGGCATGGCGATGAAAATCATGATATAGCCGAATATAAAACAGGCGATTTGCGAGCCCACGAACATGGGCAAATAGGGCGGCTTGTGGTCAGGGGGCATGAGCACGAAATAGGCAAAAGTCACCATGACAGCCGTCATCAGCGGAGTATAAATCAGGTTAGAGACAAAGGTTTCGATGGCGTGGGTGATTACCTTGCGGGGCGGCAAATGGAACTTTCGGCCAAGGGCGGCGTTCACCTTGCCCATGGGCACTACGAAACCGATTCCGAAACTAACGATAAAACTCAGCAAGAAACTGCCAAACCAGCCTATAATAATGGGAGCCAGGGGCATTCCGGCGGGGCGCTCTGCCGTAGCGGTACCAAAAATGCTCAGCGTAAAGCTCATCCAAAGAGCCATCATGAAGGAAATTCGGAGGCCGACGGCCTTCATCTGGGCTGGATTAGGGGCCGGATTTGGACCGCGATTTTGGTTTTCGGTATTCATAGAACGCCTCGTAGTTTTAACTTTTATTTACAAAATACACATTTTTTTGTAGGTATGATCATTTTTTATGAAAAATCGAGAAAAAAGTGTTGAAAGGATTTCAATTTGAAACGGAAAATACCCCTTAAAGCTTGGCATGAATTTTGCTAAATTTGGGCTCGAAAAGAGTGCTCTCAGCACAAAAAGTGTAAAACGTATGCCCCGACGGGTAAATTTTAAAGGATTAATATATAATGGCTGAAGATTTGAATCAGGAACCGACCGCAGAAGAAAAGGCAAAATTTGAACAGGACGTGCTCAAGGCCGCCGAAGAAGCCATGAAGATGGAAGCCGAAGCCAACAAGGCTGACGCAGCTCAGGCAGATGCAAACGCTACGGATTCGGAGTGTCATCCTGAGCAGAGCGCAAGCGACGCCGAAGGATCTTCTGCAGAACAGGCTACCGAATCTGCCGAGGACGTGCTCAAGGCTGAACTCGCTGCCGCCAACGACCGCAACTTGCGCCTGATGGCCGAATTCGACAACTTCCGCCGCCGCAGCGCCAAGGAACAGCTCGAACTCATCGAAACGGCCAACGGCAAGCTCCTGGAAAAGCTTTCCGAAGTTCAGGATAACTTCGAACGTGCCTTCGCCAGCGAAAATAAGGCCAAGGACCTGGAAGCCTTTGAAAAGGGCATGCAGATGATCTACAACCAGTTCGCCAAGATTCTGACCGATGCCGGCCTCGAACAGATCGACCCCACCGGCGCCGAATTCGACCCGAACTGCCACGAAGCCCTGATGCAGCAGCCCAGCGAAACCATCCCCGAAGGCCACGTGGTCACCGTGTTCCAGAAGGGCTACAAGCTCAAGAACAAGATTCTGAAGACCGCGAAGGTGATTGTCTCCTCCGGAAAGTAACCTCCTGCGGCAAACTTAGGGCAAACTCCCCCACGCCCGACTCCCCTATTAAACTCCCGACCTCCCGTAACGAGGGCCGGGGTTTTGTTTAGACCTCGTATTTTTTGCGGACATCGTGGACTGTCATCCAGCCTTTTTGTTCGGCGGATCGTTCGCCTTCTTCGATAGCTTGCTTCAACTTGAGTTCGGTAACCATCCGCTCATTTTCATTGAGAAGAATATCCAGCATTTGCCGAGGAGTCACGACAATCGGATTTTCAGGGAAATGCTTGATATTTCCGGTTACCAAGTGCGTTTCGGCAGTCCTGCCATGAGCAAGCGCGATTGAATAAAAGACAACATCCTTTGGATCGGGCATATCAACTGCAATAGATTCCAAAACGCTTTCTTGAATACCCAACGTTTCAATCTGTGATATAGTTTCTGCAATCAGTTCTTTAGAAAATCCGAATTTCGGCCTGTTCAGGACATTGCGATATTCGTTCAGAATTTCGTCATTGAAAACAGGAACAACAATGCCGTGGAACACCGCCTGCAGCACAACACCGGGGACGGAATTCCATTTCAGCAGGGCCGATACAATGACGTTCGTGTCAAGAACGGCATACCGCTTCATTGACCGCTCCTGGCGGCATCAATTTCGGCATTTATTTCTTCCAAAGTCATATCGGAGGCTCCTGCACGCTGCGCTTCGGCAGAAAGCTGGCGCATTACTGCCGACATGTGGCTTGCGACCGGGTTTGCGTTATAAATGGCGCGCCTATCAGCCGCATAGGCGGGAGCGCTCGCAGACGACACTTCAAACGGGATTCTTTTCTCGCGTACAACGGCGCGGGCGAAGACATTGATTGCCGTCGTCATCGACATGCCAAACTCTTCACAAAGCTTGTCGAAATCTTTTTTTAGGTCAGAATCCATTCGAATGCTAAACGTAGTCTGTGACATGTTTACCTCGTTTGAACATAATATACATAAAAACAAACCGAAATGCAACCTAAAAGAACATAAAATATACAAAAAAGGGGGATGTCTCCCCCTCGGCAAAGCCTGTAGTCTTCGCCTTCCCCATCTCCTAAGGGCTTCGCCCTTAAGAACCCAAATTTAAAATCTAGATCTCGTATTTCTTGCGGACATCGGCGGTCATCATCCAGCCGTTCTGCTCGGCGGAGCGTTTACCCTCTACTAAGAAGTCTTGTGTTCGGCGGCAATTAGCTATTACCACCACATAAGCGGAAATAACACCCATGAATCTTCTTTATTTATGAAAGCATTTAATATAGCGAAAATAAATCCAAGAATAGACGGAAGAATGTTTAAAATGCCTAGACGACATACATTTGTTGTTTGCCGGGGCTGTAATCAGGGGGGGGGCCTCCCCCACCCTTTAAGCGACGTTCAATTCTGAAACACAGCATTTTTGCCCCGAAAAGGGGCTTTTTTACGCTTGAAATTGTTTCATATTGAAGCGAAATGGGCGTTTTTGGCGTTTGGCACGGGTTTTGCTTAAGAATTGGCGTAAAAATAACAGCCTACACAGGCTTCAAGAATTTAAAAATAGGAGACTCAAAATGAGCAAGATTATCGGTATTGACTTGGGTACGACTAACAGCTGCGTGTCCGTGATGGAAGGCGGCAAGCCGGTCGTGATCGCTAATGCGGAAGGTTTCCGCACCACCCCGTCCATTGTCGCTTTCGGCAAGAACGGTGAACGTCTGGTGGGCCACGTCGCAAAGCGTCAGGCCATCACCAACCCCGAAAAGACCATCTACTCTATCAAGCGTTTCATGGGCCGTACGGCTGGCGAATGCTCCGCTGCCGAAAAGAACATGCCCTACAAGCTCGTCGGCACGGGTTCCGATCCGGTCCGCGTGCAGGTCGACGACAAGCAGTTCGCACCTCCTGAAATTTCCGCCATGGTTCTCCAGACCATGAAGAAGATCGCCGAAGACTACCTCGGCCAGCCGGTGACCCAGGCCGTGATTACGGTCCCCGCCTACTTTAACGACTCCCAGCGTCAGGCTACGAAGGACGCCGGTAAGATCGCAGGCCTCGAAGTTCTCCGTATCGTGAACGAACCGACGGCTGCTGCTCTTGCTTACGGTCTTGATTCCAAGAAGAGCGAAAAGGTTGCCGTGTATGACCTCGGTGGTGGTACCTTCGATATCTCCATCTTGGAAATCGACGACGGTATGTTCAGCGTGAAGGCCACCAACGGTGACACCATGCTCGGCGGTGACAACTTCGACGAAGTCATCATCGACTGGATCAACGACGAATTTAAGAAAGAAAATCCTGGCATTGACCTGAAGAAGGACAAGATGGCCCTGCAGCGTTTGAAGGACGCCGCCGAAAAGGCCAAGATCGACCTGTCTGCAACGACTTCGACCAACATCAACCTCCCCTTCATCACTGCCGATGCTTCTGGTCCGAAACACTTGGACCTCACCCTCAGCCGTGCAAAGTTTGACCAGCTGACCGCTCACCTGGTGGAACGCTCCATGGAACCCTGCCGCAAGGCTATCCAGGACTCCGGTCTCTCCATGAGCGAAATCGACGAAGTCATCCTCGTCGGTGGTTCTACCCGTATCCCGGCCGTGCAGGAAGCTGTCCGCAAGTTCTTCGGCAAGGAACCGAACAAGACCGTGAACCCGGACGAAGTGGTGGCTATCGGTGCTGCTGTCCAGGGCGCTGTGCTTAGCGGCGACTCCTCCGTGAAGGACGTGCTCCTCCTCGACGTGACCCCGCTTTCTCTCGGTATCGAAACTCTCGGTGGCGTGATGACCAAGCTCATCGACCGTAACACCACGATTCCGACCAAGAAGAGCCAGGTGTTCTCTACCGCCGAAGACAACCAGCCGGCCGTGACCATTCACGTGCTCCAGGGCGAACGCGAATTTGCTCGCGACAACCGTACCCTCGGTAAGTTCGACTTGACCGACCTTCCGAAGAAGCCCCGTGGCGTGCCGCAGATCGAAGTGACCTTCGATATCGACGCTAACGGTATTGTACACGTGTCTGCTAAGGACAAGGAAACCGGTAAGGAACAGTCCATCAAGATTACTTCTTCCAGTGGCTTGTCTGAAGACGAAATCAACAAGATGGTGAAGGATGCCGAAGCCAACGCTGCCAAGGATAAGGAACAGCGCGAACTCGTGGACATCAAGAACCAGGCCGAACAGATGGCTTACCAGGCTGAAGGCCAGCTCAAGGAATTTGGCGACAAACTCCCGGCTGACACCAAGAGCCAGCTCCAGGCTGCCATCGACGACATCAAGGCCAAGAAGGACAACGGCACCAAGGAAGAAATCAAGGCCGCTATGGACAAGCTCCAGGGCATGATCAGCTCCATGGCTCAGGCCGCCGGTGCAAACCAGGCTCAGCCGGGTCCGCAGCCGGGTGCTTCTGAACAGCCGAAGAACGACAAGAAGGGCGACGGCCCGGAAGTTGTCGACGCTGAAGTCGTTGACTAATTTAGGTGTCAAAATTCAAACAGGATTCGCCTCTTAAAAAGGGGCAATCCTTTTGTTGTAAAGTAACGATTCTTGAATTTTTATATGACGAATTTGCCCGGAGGGCAAAATGGCTGAAAAAAGAGATTATTACGAAGTTCTAGGTGTCGGTAAGGACGCAAGTGCTGATGAAATCAAGCACGCGTACAAGAAACTTGCCATTAAGTACCACCCGGACAAGAACCCGGGCGACAAGGAAGCCGAAGAAAAGTTCAAGGAAGCTGCCGAAGCTTACGACGTGCTCAGCAACCCTGAAAAGCGCAAGAACTACGACCAGTTTGGATTCAACGCACCGGGCGGTGGCTTCGGTGGCGGCGGATTCGGCGGACAGGGCTTCAGCTTCGAAGATATTTTCTCGCAGTTTGGCGACATCTTTGGCGGTGGCTTCGGCTTTGGCGGCGGTGGCCGTCGAGGCGGCGGCCGCAAGGCTGGTCCTCCCCGCGGTAACGACCTTCAGATCAAGGTGGCGCTCAGCTACAAGGAAATCTTCGAAGGTTGCACCAAGAAGGTTCGCTTAAAACGCTATACCCCCTGTACCGAATGTAACGGCAAGGGCGGCACCGATGTGAAGACTTGCGAAACCTGTCACGGCACGGGTCGCGTGCGTCGCGTGTCGGGCGGATTCTTCCAGATGGTTTCTGAAAGCGCCTGCCCCACTTGTAACGGCATGGGCGAAGTGATTGCAAATCCGTGTAGCCACTGCCACGGCGAAGGCCGCGTGCAGGAAAACGAAGAAATTTCCATCAAGATCCCGGCCGGCGTGAGCGAAGGCCAGTACCTGAACCTCCGTGGCGAAGGCAACTGCGGCCCGCGCGGTGGCGCTAGCGGCGACTTGCTGGTGGTCATTGCCGAAAAGCAGGACGATTTCTTCAGCCGCGAAGGCGACGACTTGCATTGCGAAGTCAAGGTGCCTATCCACAAGCTGGTGCTCGGCGGAACACAGCGCATCCCGACTATTGACGGTCAGGAAGTGCAGATTAAGATTGCTGCCGGTACGCAGGCCGGTTCCATTCTCCGCTTGCGCGATCAGGGTTTGTACCCGCTGAACAAGCGCGGCGACCGTGGAAGCCTCTACGTGCAAATCGGCGTGGAAATCCCGAAGGACCTTAGCCGCGAAGAAAAGGAACTTTACCAGAAGCTCGCGGAACTGCGCCACGACAAGGAAACCGCGCAGGAAGAGTCTTTCCTTGAAAAGATGAAGAATCTTTTTAAATAGTGGATTCCGGATCAAGTCCGGAATGACGAAATGGGTAAAAATTATCCCGAGCAGTGATGCCCGGGATTTTTTTTGTTTTAGAGGTGACTTTTTGTAGATTATGGGGTGTTTTACAGGAGAACAAATTATTCTTGGTTGGAGGAACAATGAAAAAGGTTGTCATTTTGAACGCGAGTCCGCGAAAAAACGGAAACATCAGTCAGATGCTGGATATCATAGGTGACTCCCTGTTTGAAAATGGTACCGAAGTAACCATTATCGATGTCTGCAAGCTGGATTTTCGCCCGTGCATGGGCTGCATGAAATGCCGCAGCGCTCATGATTGCGTGATGCCGGAGGACGACGCCAAACGAATCCTGCGCCTGGTGCAAGAAAGCGACGGCCTGGTGGTGGGTTCGCCATGCTACTGGGGCAACATGACCGGCCAACTGAAAATGCTTTTTGACCGCTGGGTTTATGGAATGATGGACCACAGCGAAAAAGGGTATCCGCAGCCATTGCAGAAAGGGAAAAAGGCCATCATTGTCACGACATGCACTACCCCATGGCCTTTCAACCTGATTTTCAAACAGTCCGCAGGCACCGTGCGAGCCCTCAAGGAAGTATTATGCTGGAGCGGATTCAAAATTACCAACGTGATTCAAAAGGGCGGAACCCACAACGGCAATGGCCTTACCCCCAAAGAAATCGCCAAATGTCAAAAAATCGCAAAAGTTTTTCATTTATCTCCATAAAAATAAACTCCGAGAAATCGGAGTTTTCTTGTAAATGGAGTTGAAAAATTTATTCCGCGTTGCGCTGTAATTGCGGGATCATTTCTGCTGCCCAGTCTTCGTAATCGCCTGCCTCGATATGAGCGCGGGCGTTTTTCATGAGCTTCAAGTAGAAATGCAGATTGTGGATGGTCGAAAGCGTCCAGCCCAGGGGTTCTTTGGCCTTAAAAAGATGACGCATGTAGCCCCTGCTGTAATTACGGCAGCAGTAGCAATCGCATTCAGGATCCAGCGGAATATCGTGGCTGTGGGCAAACTTAGCTCCCTTGTAGCGGAGCACTCCCCTGCAGGTGTAAACGAGGCCATCCTGGGCGTTTTTCGCAGGCAGAATGCAGTCGAACATATCCACTCCGCGCTGGATTAGCTCCAGCAGATTCCAGGGCGTGCCCACACCCATCACGTAGCGGGCTCGGTCTTCGGGCAGGTAGTTGGTGCAAAAGTCCGCAATCTCGTACATGATTTCCACAGGTTCGCCTACGGAGAGGCCGCCCATGGCGTAGCCGTCGGGAGCGAGCTCCTTGAGGGCTTCGATGGATTTCTTGCGGAGTTCCTTGTGCATACCGCCCTGAACGATCCCGAAGAAGTATTGCGGGTAGCCGTGGAGCGGCGGATTTTCGGCAAGCCAGTCCATGGCGCGGCGGGTCCACTTGAGGGTGAAATCAAGCGAATGGGAGGCTTCTTCGACGGTGCTCGGGTAAGGCGTGCATTCGTCGAAAGCCATAATGATGTCCGCACCAATTTCACGCTGGGCCTTCATTACGGATTCTGGCGTAAACTTGTGGCGGCTGCCGTCCAGCAGGCTTTTGAATTCCACGCCGTCTTCGGTAATGTGGCGGAAATCCTTGAGACTCCACACCTGGAATCCACCGCTGTCGGTGAGCATGGGGCCGTTCCAGCCCATGAATTTCTGCACGCCGCCCGCTTCTGCAATCAGGGGCGTTCCCGGACGCAGGTACAAGTGGTAGGTATTTGCGAGAATGATTTGTGCTTCAATTTCACGAAGGTCGCGGACCGAAAGCCCTTTTACGCTGGCAAGAGTCCCTACCGGCATAAAAATCGGCGTCTCGATGTCGCCATGAGCCGTATGGATTCGCCCGCGGCGAGCCTTGCTGCGCGACGATTTAGCCAGAAGTTCAAAAGGGTTGCGGTTTTCCACGGGACAATCCGAAATTAAAGCTGTTCGCGGATTTTTTGGGCGAGGGCGAAGCCGGCGGCACGGGCTTGGCCGGTGGCGTCGGCGGCTGTTGCTATGACCGATTGCGAAATTTCGGCGCGGAGCAGGCGCTGGCTAGATTCATCCCAGTAGATGCCGCGAAGTTTGAGATTGTCGGAGCCGTCAACGAATTCGGCGAAGCTGGCCACAGGGAACTGGCAACCGGCATTGAGGGCCTTCAAGAAGGCCATTTCGGCGACGGCAATGGCATACGATTCGGCGTCATTGACACGCGCAAGAATGGCGTCAATGGATTGCTTCGCCACTCCGTGGCTCGCAATGACGTTTAATGTTTCAATTGCAAGGATACCCTGGCCGGAAGCCGGGAGCATCTGCTCGGTGCTAAAGTATTCTGTCACTTGGTCGGCAAGGCCCATACGCTTGAGGCCAGCAGCAGCGAGCACCACAGCGTCCAATTCTTCAAGCTTAGAAAGGCGGGTCTGAATGTTGCCGCGGATAGGCACGTATTCCAAATCCGGGCGAAGAGCCTTCAGTTGAATCACGCGGCGAATGCTTCCGGTGCCCACGTGAGCGCCTGCGGGCAACTGCATGAACTTGAGGCCATTCACTCCCCCACGGGCAATAAATGCATCCCGCGGGTCTTCACGCTTTAATACAGCGGCGAGCTTGAATTCCGGCAAAACTTCGGCGGGCATATCCTTCAAGCTATGGACGGCAATATCAGCGCGGTCTTCCAAGAGCGCCACTTCAAGTTCCTTGATGAACACGCCCTTGCCGCCGAAACTGGCCAAAGACTTGTCCAGTTGGCGGTCGCCTTCGGTGGTCATGGAAACTAATTCATAAGTCAGGCCCGGGTTTGCAGCCTTAATTGCCTCGGCGACCAATGTCGTCTGCGCCATTGCAAGGGCACTCTTGCGGGTTGCAACTCTAAGCTTCAATTCACTCATCTTACGCCCCCAAGCACTTAAGGAACACTTGAACGTCTTCGGGCGAATTGTCCGCCTTGACCTTGTACAGGTAATCGTTTGCCATCTTTTTGGCAAAGCGCTCGTACATCATGGCAATGCGCTTGCGGTCTTCTTCGGGCAAATCTGGCAGGGAACGCAACAGCTTTTCAGATTCCTCGTTGGCCGCATTCACCATACGTTCCGCATGCAGGCTAATCTGCTTTGAGACTTCATCCATGCGCATCCACTGCAGGAATTCATCCAGGCCTTCTTTCAAAATCTTCTGGGCGGCGTCCAATTCTATCATGCGCAGGCGGCGATTTTCGGACACCACCTTTTCCAGGTCATCGACGCAGACGTATTCAACGCCCGGAAGTTCGCCGATGCTGGCTTCCGCATTGCGGGGGCTGCCGAGGTCAATGATGAGACGCGTAACGCCCTTCACCTTTGCAAATTCATCTTTCGTGACAATGGGTTCGGCGCAGGCACTGCAAAGAATCACCACGTCGCACTTACCAATGACCTGGTAGCGGTCTTCGTAACGCACCGGCGTCAGCACGTCGGAATACTTTTCTGCATTGGCAAAGGTCTTGCTGCTGGCAAAAATCTTGGTGGTATTCTCTTGCACGTACTTGAGCATCAAGGAACCCATTTCACCAAGGCCTACAATGTACACGGTGCGGTTTTCCAGGTCATCGAAAGTATTCAGGACCTGCTTCATGGCCAAGAACGGAATGTTGCAACTGAGTTTGCTCAAGTTCGTTTCGGTCTTGATGCGCTTGGTGGTATGAATTGCACCCTGGAAAAGCTTGTTCAGGGTGTTCCCTGTGGCGTTCAGCTGGTGTGCCGTTTCGTAGGCGCGGCCAATCTGGTGCAAAATCTGATCCTCACCCACGGCCACGGAATCAAGCCCCGCACACACGTTCATCACATGGTGGGCTACATCGTCGCCAGATTTAAAGTAAAAGAATTTCGCAAAATCTTCGTAGTTCTGCCCTGCCAATTTGCATACATAGCGAACCAGTTCCTCTTCACGAATTTCGCTATCCGATGCGGCATAGACTTCAGTACGGTTGCAGGTCGCAAGAATCAAAAGTTCCTGAAATGGCGAATTCTTCAACGCCTCGGTCTTCACATCCATGGGAATGTAGAACTTTTCGCGGATTGCGATTTCGGCCACCTTGTGGCTCATGCCTGCCATATAGATTTTGCGCATGGCGTAAAGATAGAAAAATGGATTGCCGCGCTGCACTCGCAATGACGCATTCTTTTTCAATTTTTAATATTTTCGTCTATCCATTTAAATCGTTTTTTCATCCAGTCGGTCATGACCTCTACGGCTTCGTCATAGGAATCGTAAGGATCCTTTAGGGCCCAGTTCTCTGTATTTCCGATAACGGGCCAGCGGCGGTATTCGTTGTCGACGGCTTTTTCGATAATGGCTCGATAAACAGGGATGCTGTCAATAAGTGCCCTGAAGGTTTCGCGATGATAATTCCAATAGTCTATGGCGGCATCTTTAACGATGGAATTCCGCATGATGTAGTAGTTCAGCCGATAGTTGCGAATGTACCAATCTTCTGGACTCTGGTTTCGTTCGCGGGAGGCGTTCCCGAAGGCCAGATCGAAATCCCACAAGGGGCCAAAGTGAATGGGCTCCCCTTTTTTCCACGTCATGAATACACTGCGGGCGTAATTGCCGTCTTCATTTTTCGAATATTCCTGCACCCAATAGAAAAGCAGATAGTCATCAATATCCAGCCAGTCCAAAATTTCAGTACTTTTGTGCCGGTATTGTTCCATCATAAAACTTTCAAATGCGTTCAAGTGGTCAAGCAACAAGTCTTCTGTTTCAGCCGAAGGATTCTTGGGCGCTTTGATGTGGTAATAGTACAAGTTGTCTGTAAGAACGTAGGGCGGGTCAAACTTCTTGGAGTCTTCTTTTTCAATCAGGAACGTGGTGTCATTTTCGTCAATATTTACGCGATTCTTGCCTACCTTGACGGTTTCAGTTAGCAGGTAAAGCCCCATGTAATTACGGTTCAGGTAGACTTCTACAAACTGCATTCGCGGCGTATATTTAGCACCCAGCCATTCCGAGAGTCGCGACATCATGTAATTGCGCAGATGCGTCTTGTCACCAAAATTGGCCACAAGAGCCCAATCGCGATTCTTGGGCATTCCAAATAAGGAAACCTTGTCAGTAAATTCCAGTTTCATGCCATACTTTGGCATCTTGAAGCTGGAATTTCCACGCCCACGCACCGTAAGATCCAAAACTTCACTTTCAGGAGCCTTTTCACCGTATATCTGGAACTTTGAGGGAATCTCGGTTTCTCGGTCTCGCACTCCCGCAAAATTCTCCGTTTCGATGACTACACGCGGCACCCCTGCATAAGGGTACATGGAATCGTTTAAGGGAAGATTTTCAGGATTGTCTTCTGTTTCGGCCCAATAACATCCGCATATTCCGCAGGTCAGGAATATAGCGATGAAATATTTGAGCAGACTCCGAATCATTGACATATAAAATAGTATTTAACAAAGAAAGAAGGTTGTCTAGATTCCCTCTCGTAGGCCTGAATGACGATTTTCATATAACTTTATATATTTACGCCTATGAACAAACTTATCGGGTGCATTTTACTATTGGTTTCTGGGGTGTGTCTTGCCACAGAAAATCTGCATCCGATTATGCCTCCTACAACATCGGTGGGCGTGCAAGGGACAATCGAACTGAACGAAGACGTATACAGCGCCGACATGGATGTGTCTGCTGAATACGCCCTCCACCCGCGCATAAGTGTCTATGTTGACGGTGCCTTCCGCTTTTTAAGCTACAGCTACGAATATTCTACCGAAGGCTATATCCATAACTACTGCAACCTGCATGTGAACGGGTTTAACGAAACCTATGCAGGAATCAAGCTGCTTATGCTCCCCCACTTGGGCATGAACCTCGGCTGGAGATTTCCTCCCGGAGAAGGTTCCCAAATCAACAGATTTCACCGGTTGAACCTAGAACCTTTCGCCCTGTTCCATGTGTCGAAGCGGCTACTTGTGGGTACGGCCTTCCGCTACAACACATTCCTCGAAGACAAGAACTACATGCCTGGCAACGAAGTCGGCTTCAAGGCGTCTTTTGTGTGGAAGCCGGGCTGGAACGATTCCTTGAATACGGGCTGGCAGTTGAGCGAAACTTTCTTGTACCAAGCCCGAATCGAAGAGTCCGAAAACAGGAACCTGGACAAGCCTTATCGCGGCATGAAGGATAAATACCGTGGCATGAAAATGAAATTCGATGCCATGCGATACTTTAAAATTGTTAGTATTCCTGTCGGGTTCGGACTGAATTACGAAATTCACGAAGGAACCTTATTCGGATTTGAAACAGGGCACCGTATAGGAATTGAAATGAAGGTCTGGTAGCTATATGAAAAAGTTTTACTTGCTTGCTCTCATGGTATTCTTCTTGAATTTTTCTAACGCATTTGCATCGGAAAAAACTCAAACTCCCCTAGCGCGCCATAGTCTAAGCTTCGAATACGACTTCCTAACCGTAACCGATTTTGCTTCTGCAATTGCTTCGATCTTTGACGATGACGCTTCATCCCAAGGAGCAATTTCTGCAGATTACGGTTATACCTTTGCCACAATTTTTGAAACCGGATTTGTTTTCAATTATGCGATTATGAATAAGCCAGTCGTTACCTTCATGCCGAAAATAAGGATTAACGGCAACCTCGGCGGCAGCATAAATCCCTTTATGGAACTGGATATGGGTGTAACTTATAGCAGCTATACGAACTATTTTATTCCCATGGGACACTTCACCCTTTTGGGTCTAGAAATCGGATACCCCGTATCGTTCAGGTTTCAAATCCCCTTTATGCTTTGGGGACAACGAGGAGCCACCTATCTCGGGATGGGCGTTCGATTCTAACGCAAGCCTAAGCGAAAAAATTGAAGCTTGTTTTCTTCAGTTCTTTGAGAGAATGGAGAACTGCATAGTCGGGGTTGCCAATAGACTGGGCAGCCTCTTTTATGTAGCGGTCTAAATCTTCGGCAGACTGGGCATGCATCATGGCGTACAAGTTGTACGGGAAACCATCGAATGCCGGACGGTCATAGCAATGGGAAACGTGAGGATTTTTAGCGAGGATGTCGCCCTCATTTTCCTTAAGAATGGATTGCTTCACTTCGTTCGCAATGACGTGCGAGGCGAAACACACCATGGCATTGTAGGCAAAGCCTGCCTGCTGGTGCCTGAGAATCGCCCCGAAACGGCGCATAAAGCCCTTGGCAATGTCTTCGCGGAGTTCTTCTACGGAGACGCCCCAATCGCTAAAAGGCATAAGCGAGTGCGGAATGTCGGTACAGGCAACGCGAATGCGGGCGCGGTCAGAATCTTCAATACAAGTGTTACTTGAAATGTATGGATTCCGGATGCGTTCGCATCCAGAATGACCTTTCGCCAAGACGGGCGCAGCGACTACCGTACTACGCGGGCCGCGGGTCATCACCGTGTCAATCTTGAACTTCTTCGTCACGGTAAGGATGTGCACATCCTGCAAATCCGTCTTGGAACAGAGGGCGTCGACAATCTTCTGTACTTCCGATTCATTCTCGGCAATGACCGTAAACCACACGTTAAATTCGTGACTGCGAATGTAATTGTGCGTAATCGCAGGAACCTCGTTCACTGCTGCGGCGAACTTTTCGATGTCCGAGACCTTGCCTGCGCAGAGTCGAGAAATAAAGCCCAGACGCCTGGAATCGTAAATGCCTCCGATGCGACGAATAACCCCCGAGACACGAAGATTCTCTACTGCTTCGAAGACTTGCTGCTCCGAGACAGCCTCACCCTGCGCACAGAACTTCTCTGCCAAAGCCTTGTAGGGGCGCTCTTCCAATGGGAAGGCGTCCTGAATGGTGTCGAGGATTTGCTGTTCCAGTGCAGTCATGGATTGCTTTGTCACTACGTTCCTCGCAATGACGTTATCCAATCTCTTCGTCGGTCAGGTAGCAGGCTGGATCCTGTTCCCAGAAGTCACCGGTGACCGCTTCTGCGCGGGTACGGAAGTTTCCGTTGCAAAGATTCAGATATGCGCACTTGGGGCAGCGGCCCTTCAGAATCGGCTTGCGGTTCTTGAGGCCTGCCATAATCGGATTGCTTTCATCGCTCCAGATTTCGCCGAAGCTACGTTCGCGCACGTTGCCCAGCGTAATGTATTGCGTGAACTGGTCGGGGTGAACGTTACCGATGCTGTCGATGTTACCGAAGGCCATGCCGCTGCGGTTGCCGCCATTGCGCTGGATGAGTTCCAGCACCTTTTCAGCGCGGGCAGGATCTTCACGCTTCATGCGCAGGTACAGGTAGACAGCGTCGGCGTGGTTGTCGACGGTCAAGATTTCCTTGTTGATTCCGCGCTTCTTGAAGTCCAAGGTGCGGTCGATAATCAGGTCCATGGCCTTGCGGCTTTCTTCATGGTTCAAGTCGTTCTGTACCATGGCAGAACCGCGGCCGCTGTAAACCAGGTGATAGAAGCACACTCGATCAATGTTTTCGGCTTCCAGCAGGTCGAAAATGGCGTTCAAGTCCTGCACGTTGTAGCGGGTAATGGTAAAGCGCAGGCCCACCTTCTGGCCCGTTGCCACACAGTTACGGATGCCGCGAAGAGCGAGCTTGTAAGCGCCTTCCTTACCGCGGAACTTGTCGTGGGTGGCTTCGCAGCCGTCCAAGCTAATGCCCACGTAGCCTACACCCATGTCCTTAAGCTTCTTAGCGACATCTGGCGTAATGCAGGTACCGTTGGTGCTGATGGTCGGACGAATACCCTTGGAAGCGGCATAATTTGCCAGTTCAAAGAAGTCCGGGCGCAGCAGGGGTTCTCCACCGCTGAACAGGATCACCGGCACCTTGAAATCGGCCAACTGATCAATAAGAGCCAAACCTTCTTCGTGGGTCAGTTCGTTCTGGTACTTGATAGCCTCGGAGCGGGCATAACAGTGCACGCAGCTCAGGTTGCAGGTCTTGGTGCAATTCCACACCACCACCGGACCGCGACCGGGAGCTACCCCATTCTTGGATTCATGGGCACGAGGTTCATAACGCAGCTGATCCCCGTAGTTCGGGGTATCCATCAAGAGTTTGGTAATACTGATCATAATCTAAAACTTTTTTGGGAACGCTCCAAAGATAGAAAAAAGGCCGCAGCAGCTAAAGCTACGACCCATTAGTTTTACAAGAGCTTCTTGAAATGTATAGATCCCGCCGTGCATAGCACGCCAGGATGACTGCACAATTAAAGCTTCACAGAATCCTTAGAGATGAACTTCTTGATCTTCTTGTCGCCCATCCAGAGCTTCTTGTGGCTCTGCAAATCGGTGAGTTCCAGGTCCACCTGGTAGAAGATAACGGACTGGCCGCCTTCCTGGTCCACGATGGTGTTGATGGTGCCGGTCAGCATCCAGTCAGCACCGGTTTCCTGGTGGAGTTCCTTGGAGGTTTCTTCCGTAGCGTTACCCTGCTGGTCGCGGACTTCTTCACGGAGTTCGGCGCGTTCGGCAGAGTTGGCAACGAAGTCAACAGCGCCAGAGTTCAAGAGGGCACGTTCCATGTCCTTGATGAAGGTTTCCACGCTGATGTGTTCGTGGCTCTTGTTGCGAATCTTGCCAATCACGACGGTCGGGGTACGGCCCATTTCGCCAATGATTTTTTCGATTTTCGTGCTGCCCAAGCAACCGGAAATCATTTCGTCAGCCACCAAGCGGGAGTCCGTGTCGTTCCACTTGCCCGAAAGGTCCGTGGTGGAATTTTCGTCGATACGGGTCACCGTCTTGCCGCCGCTGCTGCATGCGACCATGCAGAGTGAGCAACCGAGAGCGAGGATAGCAAACAATTTACGCATTAGATTTCTCCTTGAAAATTTTTTAACAAATGTACAATCTTTCTTTTTATTTGTCTATAAAACTAGCTTTACAATAGAAATAAAGAAGATGAACCGCCAAATCCGCGGGACAGAATAAAAAAATACCGCAGAGCGGACTCTGCGGCACTTTTAAATTGTCGAAGAAAGATTACTTCTCAGCGAATTTCTTAGAGGCGGCCTTGACCTTCGGGTCGTTCTGGGCATCCTTGATCTTCTGCTTGATACCGTCTTCAATCTGCTTCTTGAGCTTGGCGGCGAGGGCGGGGAAACGTTCTTCCAGGGAATCGCTAAAGACAGCCGGTTTCTTGGGAGCGGGAGCACCCTTACGCTTGGCGTTCAGGGGGCGCTTCTTCTTGGCCGGGGCCTTCTTTTCTTGGGATTTTGTTTCCTGAGGCTTGACTTCTTCTGTGGATTTGACTTCAGTTTCTTCTGACATAATAGACCTCTTGGAAATATTGTTAATTTGACGGCGCAAAAATAGTAAAAATTTCCACCTTTACTAGGTTTTGCAATTAAAAATTATGCTTTTTTAAGCCAAAAAAGGCGATTTTGGACTACCACTAGCCGTTCAATTTCTTGTTTTCGAGCCAATGGGCAAGCACGGTAATGTCGGCCGGGCGGACGCCGGGGATACGGCTAGCCTGGCCAAGCGTTAAGGGCTTGTGGGCATTCAGGCGCTGGCGGCTTTCGATACTGACGGCAGTTACCTGCATGTAGTCAAAGTTCTCGGGCAGGCGCACGGATTCCATCTTCTTCTGGTCGTCGATTTCGCGAGCCTGCCGGTCGAAGAAGCCTGCGTAGATTTCTTCGGCGTACATAAACCACTGATCGCGGCGAGAAAGCTTTAAATCGGGCAGCGCGGTCCGGAAGAACAGTTCCGGGTCGATTCCAGGACGGCGCAGCACGTTAATCCAACGGGTGCGCTCGGTAGCCGGAGATTGACCGCCGGCAGCCAGGATTTCGTTGGCCTGGTCGGGGGTTGCCGATTCTTCGGTCATGCGGGTGCGGGCGGAGGCCATCAGTTCCTGACGGTGCTTCCAGTCGGCAAAGTCGCTATCCGAAATCATACCGATTTCGTGAGCACGTTCCTTAAGGCGAGTCTCTGCGTTATCGCTACGGAGGAACAGTCGGTATTCGGCGCGGCTCGTGAACATGCGGTAGGGTTCATCCAGCAAAATGTTCACCAGGTCGTCCGCCATCACTCCTAGGTAGCTGTCGGAACGACCTAAAATAAAGGGAGCCTCTCCCTTTACTTTCAGAGCCGCGTTAATGCCAGCCAAGAGTCCCTGACCGGCGGCTTCTTCGTAACCGCTGGTACCGCAGACCTGGCCTGCAAAATAAAGCCCAGGAACCTTCTTGCATTCAAAGGTCGGGAACAGTTGCGTGGCATCCACCGAATCGTATTCCACGGCATAACCAATCTGCAACACGCGGGCGCGGGTAAGACCCGGAATGGTGTGGATGGCGGCCAGCTGAATGTCTGCCGGCAAGCTGGAACTGAATCCGTTGATGTAGACGCGACCGATATCTGCCTGTTCCGGTTCCAGGAACAACTGGTGACCGTCACGGTCGCCAAAGCGGTTAATCTTGTCTTCGATGCTGGGGCAGTAGCGCGGGCCCTTGCCGTGAATGCGGCCACTGAACATGGGGCTGTCCTTGAAGCCGCTACGTAGAATATCGTGGGTCTTCAGGTTCGTGCGGGTAATCCAGCACACGCAGTCATTGCGGACGAATTTGTTCGCAACATCGCCCCAGAAATAATTTTCGTCGCGGCCAGGAACGGTGTTCGCCACATGGCGGTCGCTCATGGGCCACGGAATGTCGTCGCCATGCTGCACGTCGCATTCGTTAAAGTCGATGGAATCGGGATCCAGGCGGCTGGGCGTTCCGGTCTTCAGACGACGGAGCGCAATCCCTTCGCGAGCGAGGCATTCCGACAATTTGTCGGCACTGGGCTCGCCCACTCGCCCACCAATGCTTGTTTCAAGACCGGTGAACATCTTGGAGGCAAGGAAGGTTCCGCTGGTAATCACCAGCGAGCGCGTCATATAGCGTTCGCCATTCAGGAGCGTGAGTTCCAGGCGACCGTCGGCCATGCGCGTGAAAGCTGCCAGTTCGCCCTGAATCACCGAAAGCCCCGGAAGGCTTGTAATGACTTCTCGGGCCACTTCGCTGTAATACTTCATGTCGCACTGGGCACGCGGGCCCCACACGGCCGGCCCCTTGCTCATATTGAGCATGCGGAACTGGATGCCCGCCTTGTCGGTCAAGAGGCCCATCAGGCCACCGAGGGCATCGATGTCGCGGACAATCTGACCTTTCGCCACCCCGCCTACGGCCGGGTTGCAGCTCATACGACCGATGGCGTTAATATCCATCGTGAGCATGGCCGTCTTTACACCGAGTTTCCAAGCGGCGTGGGTCGCTTCAATTCCAGCGTGCCCACCACCGACAACGACTACGTCAAATTCAGCGATTAATGACACTCTATTGTTCTTTCAACTATTTTGTTTCGGCGGCTTTCGGAGCTTCTGTTTTCGGAGCTTCAGGATTCCATTCGACGTTCTTGCCCGAAAGAAGACCGGCGATATCCTGCTTCATTTCTTCCTTCTGGTTTTCGAAGGCAGTGTACATCTTGTAGGTGCCATCCGGATTTACGACATAGACCTTAGGAACGTAGCCGTCGCTGTAAAGTTCACCGAACTGGCGGGATTCGTCCCAAACCACATTAATGGTTTCGTCCCACTTGGCGTTATCCATGAACTTGCGGATGCCCACCTTCTGGTTTCCGCCGCTTGCAACAGCGAGAGTAACCAGGCCCTTCGGGGCAAATTCCTTGGCAATGGCAAGAACTTCGGGTGCTGCATGAGCGCAGTGGCCGCAAGTGGCAGAGAAGTACATGACAAAGAGCGGCTTGTTTGCAAACGGTTCGAAGTTTTCAAGATCCTTGGCAATAGCCTTGTCCACAGCGATCTTGGTAGCCTTCACCTTGAGGTTGAACTTCTGGGGCATGCCGTTGGCAAGGGTGTCGCCACGGAGCGGAGCAATTTCTTCCTTCAGCTTAGCTTCTGCTTCCTGCTGCTTCTTGATGGCGGCGGCACGCAGGTCCTGCATCTTCTGCTGGTAGCGCTGGCCAATGGCGTTGAGAGAATCCTGCGGAAGCTGGAGCGTGTAGGTAGAGTCAGCCACCTTGACGGCAGATTCCTTGATACCCAAAATGAAGTAATCTACATCGAATTCGGTCTGGAATTGGCTACCAATGTTCAAGAACTGGTTTGCAAACTGAAGACCCAGCAGGTAAGAGAACTTGGTGTTGTCCGGAGAATCGGCAGCAACGGTCACTTCGGCACCCGTAGAAGCCGGAGCCTTGGCAATCGGCTGTGCACGAGCGACAGAATCGACATAAGCCTTGATCTTTTCGCCGTTGCCTTCGGCCATCATGGCGCTGTCCGGGCGGGTTTCTTCGTAACGCTTACGGGCAATTGTAGAGTAACGCTGGCTAATTGCCTGCAGGGAATCCACAGTCATCTGCACGTTGAAGCTTGTGTCCTTGCTAGCCTTCACGTTATCACGAATAGCCTGAATCAAGGCGTCTTCATAAATTTCTTCGCCCATCTGGCGCGGAATGATCGTAAAGTTCTGGCCACCGAACTGGGCACCCAGCATATAGGCAAATTTTTCGTCATCCGTCGAATTAGCGGTAATGGCGGCAGGAGCCTTTTCGATGGGCTTTTCGCCATTGCAAGCCATAAGACCAAACGCAGCCAATGCTGCAGAACCAAGAGCAATCTTCTTCATGTCCATAAGAATCTCCTTAGAGAAATTTTTTCGGGCATTAATATAGAAAAATCCCCCATAGAAGACTACTCTACAGGGGATTGTTTGCTTATAAATTAGAGGCTATTCAGCGAAGTAGGCCTTGGCCTTGGCGACGACGTCTTCCACCTTGACCATGGTGAATTCCTTTTCGTTACGGAACTTCCATTCTACTTCACCGTTAGCAAGGCCCTTCTTACCGATGGCGATACGCACCGGAGAGCCCCACAGGTCGGCGTCCTTGAACTTCACGCCCGGGCGTTCGTCGCGGTCATCCACGAGCACGTCGATACCGGCGGCTTCCAGTTCCTTTTCGAACTTTTCGGCGAGTTCAGCAAGTTCCGGTTCCTTACCAATCGGAACGATTTCCACCTGGAACGGAGCGATGGACTTGGGCCAAATGGGTCCGAAGTCATCGTGGCTGTTTTCGACAACGGAGGCCATCAAGCGGCCCACGCCAATGCCGTAGCAACCCATGATAGCGGGAGCGGTGGTCTTTTCGGCGGTGAGGTACTTGGCTCCCATGGATTCAGAGAACTTGGTGCCCAGCTTGAAGATGTTACCCATTTCGATACCACGGGTTTCGGTGAGGAGTTCACCGCAGCAGGGGCACTTGCAAACTTCGGAAGCTTCGGCAATGTCGGCCACTTCGAACTTCGGGAAGTCGCGCTTCGGGTTGCAATGCTTGAAGTGGAAGCCTTCTTCGTTGGCGCCCGTGACGAGGTCGAAGGAATCGGCAATGGCTTCGTCCACGATGATGCGGGTGTCGTGAGAACCGATCGGAGAGGCAAAACCCGGAACCATACCGCAAGCCTTGATGAGGCTATCTTCGGCCGGATAGAGTTCCTTAGCCTTCAAGAGGTTGTGGAGCTTGATTTCGGAAACGTCGAGGTTGCCCGGAACCACCACCGTGATGAGCTTGCCTTCGAAGTCGAAGAATACGCACTTGGCGGTAGATTCAGCAGGAACGTTCAGGAGCTTGGTGATTTCTTCGATGCTTTCGCTGTTCGGAGTAGCAACCTTTTCGAGGGTTGCATTTTCGTCGCCCTTGAAGGGAACGCGCTGGAACTTGGCAATTTCTCGGTTAGCCTGATAGCCGCACTTCTTACAAAGAATCAAGTAGTCTTCGCCGTTCGGAGTGTCGAGCATGAATTCGTGAGCGACCTTACCGCCCATGATACCCGTATCGCTCTGCACCACCACCGGTTCAATGCCCACGCGACGATAAATGCGGAGGTAGGCGTCGTATTCTTCCTGGTAGTGACGGTCCAGGTCTTCCTGGCTGGTGTGGAAGCTGTAAGCATCCTTCATCAGGAATTCGCGAACTCGGATCAGACCGCCGCGGGCACGGGCTTCGTCGCGGTACTTGGTCTTGAACTGGTAGAGCATCACCGGGAGCTGCTTGTAGCTGTTGAGCACGTAGCGCACCAGGTCGGTCATGGCTTCTTCGTGGGTCATGGCCAGCACCATGTTGTGGTTGTTACGGTCCTTGAAGCGCAGCAGTTCTTCGCCAATAGCCTGGTAACGGCCAGATTCGCTCCAGAGTTCAGCAGTCTGAACCACCGGCAAATCCACTTCGATACCGCCAATCTTGTTCATTTCTTCGCGGATAATGTTCGTAATCTTCTGGATCACGCGGTAGCCCATGGGCATCATGGAATAGATACCGGTAGAAAGGGGCTTGATATAACCGCCGCGCATGAGGAAGATGTGGGAGGGCATGGTGGCATCGCTCGGCGTTTCGCGGAGCGTTACATAGAAGTACTTGGAGAGTTTCATGGTTTTAACCTTTTAAATTTTTTACGGCGAAAATTTAGGAAAATACAAAGCTTTTAGCAACAAGCCTACTTTATCAATCTTTCCAAATCTTCAACCGATTTCGGAATATCCTTGGAAATATTCCTAAATCCGTCCTTGGTAATCAAGAGGTCGTCTTCGATGCGGATACCGATCTTTTCGCAGTAGGTCTTGCCGCCAATGGTCGCCTTGAATTCGCCGTAAAGACCCGGTTCGCAAGAAATGAGCATTCCCGGCCTGAGGACCGTATCCAAGGAGCGAGTTCCCGGTTCGCCTTCGTGAATCTGTTCGCCGATAAAATGGCTGACTCCGTGGGGGCGCTTGTCGTACAATAATTTGTATGAACCCTTGGCACCCTTGACCAAGCGGGTTTCAAGTTCCTGCATAATGAAGTCCCAAGGAATCGTCCCGATTTCCTTAAGCGACACGCCCGGGCGCACAGCCTTCTGGTATTCGTAGCCAGCATCCAGCACAATCTGGTAAAGCAACTTTTGAAGCGGGCTAAACTTGCCTGACACAGGAATGGTGCGGGAAAGATCGCTATGCAGGCTACCAATGCGAATGCCAAAATCCAGGAGCACCAGCTCCCCCGCCTTTAGGGGTTCGTCCTTTTTCACGTAATGCAAACAGCAAGCGTTCGCACCGCCCGCCACAATCGTCGGGAAGGCCAAGTCGCCGTCGCTTTCGCGCTGCATTTCGTAATCCAGCTTCAGGCCCAAATCGCGCTCGTTCTTGAAATTCTTCATTTCCGAAAGCACCGTGCGGAAGGCCTGATTCGTTACCGCCTGCGCCACCTCAGCATCCTTGATGCGTTCAGGCTCCAGCGGGAGTCGGAGCTTCCAGTGCAAGGCTGCAGCACTCTTGAGGCTAACGCCGGTACCCTTGAGGGTTTTAAGCAACTGGTGCCTGAACCGGTCGTTGTGGTCTTCCTTGAACTTTTCAAAATAGTAGGCATACACTGCGCTACCCTTCGGGAGCTTTTTCGCGCGGGCGGCCACCGTATCCATGAGTTCGTCCACCGGGCGAACATCCTTGATTCCCGTAATGCGGGCCACTTCGTTGTCGCCTTCTAAATAGCCAAGGCGCTTGCCGTTCCAAAATTCCTTGAAGGGGTCCTTGGGCGGCACAAACAGGATTTCTTCATTGGTTCTGGGATCCAGCAGCAGGTAGCAGCCCGGCTGGTTGATACCCGTCAAGAACATGAAAGCCGGTTCCTGAACCATCTTGTTCCAAGTCTGCACATAAGCTTCTTCGCTCCCCGGTTCCATGGGAATGCCTGCAAACAGGCAAAAGGAATCCAGTTCCTTGAGCATGGCCTTACGGCGTTTTTTGTATAAAGTCTTAGAATCGTAGAGGGGCGAAGAGATAAAAACCTGGGAATAGGGATTAAAATTCGACTTTGAACGCATTTTTTGCCTCTAAATAGGTAAAATTTCGGTATAAATTTACCTTTTTCGCACCCCTTTTGCTTTAAATTATATACATTTGAGGCATCACAGACTAGAATGGAGCCTGATTAAATGTCTCTTTTTAAAAATTGGAAATTGATCCTTGCAGCATCGACTGTAGCACTGTTCACCGCTTGCGCCGGCTCTTCCGGTGGTTCTAGCGACGAAGATTATGGCGACGATAGTGATTCTCCGTCCGCCCAGAGATCCGCTCCTAAGGAAAAAATCGACGAAAACAAGTTGAAAAAGACCGAAGACGAAGCTGTTGCCATTACCGAAGAAAACCACAAGCTCCGCAAGGAAATCTTCGAAGCTAAGAACAAGCTCGGTATCTCTACAGCTCCTGCTTCCGAGGAATAATTTATAGCTGACACGTTCTCGATGAACGAATTACGCTATTCTTTATCGGACGACCTGAAACGAACGATTTCAGGCGAGAACGAAACGGTTTTCCGCTTATTGGAGAGCCGTTTTTGTGTTGAAATGCAGACAAGGCTTCCGGGGCTTAGGATTATCGCAAACGAAAACAGCGATACTACGGGTGTGTTTGCTGTATTGGACCAGCTGAAAATGGCGGCCCGACACGGCAAAGTTCTTAGCGCCACCGAGCTGGAACGGATGCTGGATCCCACCGAAGTTTCTCAAAATGACCCTAATGGGGCAATTCCCACTACGCCCATTTTCAGAAACCGCATGGGAGTTTCTGTATTCGCCAAGACAAAGGCCCAGGCCGAACTGGTACGGGCAGTCGAACACAACGACATCATCTTCGCGAAAGGCCCTGCCGGAACCGGCAAGACCTTTTTGGCGGTGACGCTCGCGGTATCTAGCTTGGAACGCCATGAGGCGGAACGCATTTGTCTGGTCCGCCCGGCCGTCGAAGCCGGAGAATCCCTGGGCTACCTGCCCGGTGACTTAAAAGAAAAAATCGCCCCGTACTTGCGCCCCATCCACGACAGCCTGTCGGAGCTTTTGCCTGCCGAAAAACTCCGCAAATACGAAGAGGCCGGTGCCATTGAAGTGGCTCCCCTGGCCTACATGCGCGGACGTACTCTCAAGCGGGCCTTTATCATTCTGGACGAAGCCCAGAACACCACGCCGGAACAGATGAAAATGTTCCTTACCCGCCTCGGGCTCCATAGCAAAGCTATTATTACAGGGGATGCCACCCAGGTGGACTTGGGCAAGGGCCAGAAGTCGGGACTGATGCACGCCATGAAACTCCTGAAGGGAATTCACGGAATTGCCCAGGTGGAATTTACCACCACCGACGTGCTCCGCCACCCGCTGGTAAAGGACATACTGAACGCATATGAACGTGAAAAGTAACGTCATTGCGAGAAACGAACGTGACGAAGCAATCCATATTTGAAGAAGTGTAGAAATGAAAAAGAAAAAGATGCGAATCCATTTTATTATCGGTTGGCTGCTTGTCGCTGCTGCGGCAATCTTCCTGTTCCCCGATAAGAATATTGCGCTCCAGTCCGAACGCCCCCACTTGGGCCAGGTCAGTACGCGCACTATCGTGGCCCCCATCAACTTCGAAGTTCCCAAGTCGGAACAGGAAATCGAAGCCGAAAAGACCCGTGCCGCCGAAAAGGTGAACGCCATCTTCGGTTACAACAGTGACGAAACGACCCGCGTTTCTGAAGACCTCAAGTCGTTCCTGCACAAGCTCGCCCAGTACGGTTCCTTGCAGATTCAGATTAACCAGCTGACGGCAAATGGCGAGAGCGATTCCACCCTGCAATCCAAGGTGGTACAGGCCTCCCGCATCTACGAAGTTTTGAAGCAGCGTATTTCGACTTCGGCTATCAAGCCCCTGAGCTTGAACTCCAAGGCCCGCGACTCGCTCCTTAACGTATTTAACCGCATGCTCCAGGCCGGCGTATCCAACACCTTTATCGCTAGCACCGAAACGGCAGCCCAGCTCTACCGCGATAACTATAACCTGCAAGATTTCAAGTACATCGTCTATTCCAAGCCGAACATCACTTTAATCAAGGACAACGAAAAGACCACTGTAGAAGCCAGTACGATTCAGCCGCTCCGCCGCCGCATCGACGAAGCCTTCGCCCAGCTCCAGATGAGTTTCCCCAACGAACAGGGTCTCTTGAGTGCCTTCTACGAAACCTTGTTCGTGTTCATGATGCCTAACGTATTCTACCTGGAAAAAGAAACGGTAGCTAGCCGCGAAGAAGCCCGCAACAAGGTGACCCTCATTAAGGGCATGGTGCCTCGCGGCATGGAAATCGTGGCCCAGGGCGCTCCCATTACCAAGGAAATCCTTGAAAAGATTGACGCCTTGCAGCGCGCCCAGCAGAAAGAAGAAAATTCCAAGACCTTTACCGCCATCTACGGTAATGCTCTTATTATGGTGCTCATTGTCACCTTCTTCTTCATGTTCCTGTTCTATTCTCCCTCTAGGGGAATGTTCCGCAACGCCCGTCAGCTGTGGAGCCTGATTGCTCTTGCCCTGTTGCAGATTATTGCCTTCTGGGGAATTCACCACCTGTCCGGAAGCATCAATAGCATCAATATTTCCATAATTCCCGAGAACCTGGACTTCATGTGGATTTATCCCTTCGCATTTGCTCCCATTACGGCAACGGTGCTTTACGACCGTCGCATCGGCATTGCTTTCGCCGTGTTCTCGTCCATGATTTTTGGTATCTTGAACGGCTACGACTTGGCCGCCATGACTTGCGCCATTGCCGTGACTTTTGCTGCGACCGCCCCCATCGCCCGCATGCGTTACAGAGTGCAGTTTGTTTGGGGTATTATCGTGGGTGTCGTGGCCATGGCCGCTGCCATTAGCGTCATGTTCCTGTTGCGCAACAGACTTTCTTTCGAAGCTTTCTACCAGAACTTGATTGCCGCCGGTGCAAACATCGTGCTTTGCTACGCTTTGACTTCTGTGGCTCTCATTCACTTGATGGAACGCATCTTCGGTATTACCACGGTGCTGACCTTGATGGAAATGTCGGACTTTAACCGCCCGGCTCTGAAGCGTATTTCGGAATACGCTCCGGGAACCTTCCACCACAGTATCCAGGTTTCGAACCTGGCCGAACACGTAGCCGAAAGCATCGGAGCCAACTCTCTGCTGGTGCGCGTAATGGCCCTCTACCACGATATCGGCAAGACCATGCGTCCCGAGTACTTTACCGAGAACCAGAAGCAAGGGATCAACCCCCATAACAACATCGATCCGCTGCAGTCCGTGAAGATTATTACAGGACACGTGGAACAGGGAACGGCCCTTGCCAACGAATACAACATTCCGTCGCTGGTGGCTGCCGGTATTCGCGAACACCATGGTTCTTCGATTATCCAGTACTTCTACCACAAGGCTCTTGAAAACGCCAAGGAAACCGGCGAAGAAATCAAGGTCGAAGATTACAGCTACAAGGGCCCCAAGCCGCAGAGCAAGGAAACGGCCATCCTGATGCTTGCAGACATCATTGAAGCCACGAGCCGCTCCATGACGGATACAAGCCCCGAAGCCTTGGCAGCGATGATTCACAAGACCATTGAAAGCCGCTTTACCGAAGGCCAGTTCAACGAATGTAACCTGTCTATTAGGGAACTGTTTAAGCTCGAACGGGCATTCCTGGATAGTTTGGACGGAACTTACCACACCCGCGTTAAGTACCCTGGACAAAAGTAAAAAAAAGTGCGATTTTAGCCCAAAATCGGTTGACAAGCGCCGTAAACTTTGTATATTTGGCTTCGTAATCTTGAGACGAGGAAATACCTGATGGATAAAAAGAATATCATTCTGATTGCTCTCGGTGTGTTGCTCCTCGTGATCGGTTTCATCTGCCTCGCTACTGGCCCTGCAGACAATCCGGTTTCTCTCACGGTTGCACCGCTTATCTTGGTTGCCGCCTACCTGGTTGTGATTCCGGTTGGAATCCTCTGGAAGGGCAAAAAGCAGGACAAGTAATCCCTTTCGGGCGATTAGCTCAGTTGGTTCAGAGCGTCTGCCTTACAAGCAGAATGTCAGCGGTTCGAATCCGTTATCGCCCACTACCGAAAATCGGAAACGATTTGGGGTGGTAGCTCAATTTTGGTTAGAGCACCGGCCTGTCACGCCGGAGGTTGCGAGTTCAAGCCTCGTCTATCCCGCGAAAAAAGCCTCTCGAAAGAGAGGCTTTTTCGTTTGCCATGCGAAGTATGGCAAACAACATTTCGCCCTTCATTTGAAGGGCTTTTTCGTTTGTTGAGCGAAGCTCAGCAAACAACATTCCACCTCTCGAAAGAGAGGCTTTTTCGTTTTTACTTCCCGAACAACACCATCCCGCGGCCACGGCTTAGTGGCTGTTTGCGGACTTGGCGACCCATAAGGTCGAAGGTTCTTGTAGGCAGGCGGAGCTGCTGCGTGCGAACCATACGCTTGGCTGCTATATCAGTCGTAGAAGTATCCGTAGACGAGGTATCGTCTTTTGAAGCTTCCTGAATCTGCCAGATGAAGGAATCATCATTCTGTTTCGGATTCTGCACTACGGTACTCCCCACCGACTGCAGATAATGTCCGCTCTTGTAATTCTTGAGATAGAATGCATTCGGCGTATTGACCGGCGCACCTTCAAATACGTACCTCTGGTGGGCTCCGCCATTATAGCCATAGGTCGAAGCCTTCACACCTGCCGCCGTCGATTCGTTAGGAATGTCGATTACGCGATTGCCCAACTGAATGTAATACGTAACCGGATTGTCGCCTACAGAGAAAATCTTCACGAAGGTCGCCGGGTCCGAACAATTCATCAGTTCCAAAGCATTGGAAGAGGTAATTCCCATGCAATCCTTGGTATCGCCGAGGGACTTGATTCTCCCCTCTTTATAGAACGCTTCCTTAAAGATATCCTGGTACATCGCATAGACGATTTTAGCGTGATTGATCAGGTCTTGCTCGCTCTTGACTTCGCTGGCATAGTTCAAGCCATAGGGCCAAAAGTGCTGGTTATCGCCCTTAAGCACGGCATCAGGACCGTCGATTTCCTTCAAGACCGCCTGGGCCTTTTCACCTTGGAACACTCCGTCCTTGAACATGGAGCGATAAGCATCCGTCGTACCCATGCCCATGGTATGCGCCATTTCGTGCATGGCTGTACCCACGAACATGTAGCTGCGTTCCTTGCCAAAACGGAGATCTCCGTTGCTGCTAGCCTCTGCGGTAGGAACACCTGGTGCGTAATACACGTTGATGTACTTGGAAAGGTTCGTGTACTTGTTATAAAGGTAGACTGCCGAATCCATCACCGTCGTAATGCGCTGGTAGGCATCCAACTCGTCTTCAGTCGGATTGCTGGATTTGTGTAGTGTATATTCAACGGTAGCAAAGGCGCTCTGGGTGAAGAATGCCACCAAAGCCACACTAAAAATCGAACGCGGGATTCGCCCAAAATTCATATCAACTCCAATCCAATCACCAGAATAAATCTATAATCAGATTGGAGCTTACGCAAGTAAAATTTTGAACTAGCCCTGAGAAGTTTCAGCAAACTTCAGGTTTTCGTAGTTCTTGATGGCGAGATTCAAACGGTATTCGTTCGGGAACAGGCACACGAGGTTACGTTCCTTGTCCATCATGCAGTCCATGGCGTATTCCTCAGCGAACTTGGCCACATCCTTTTCGGGGCCAGACACCCAGCGAATGCCGTGAGCAGGCACACGGTCCAGAGACACGTCGGCACCGTATTCGCTCTGCAGGCGGAACTTGAGCACGTCGAACTGCAACTCACCCACCACGCCAATCACGGGGATAGCGGACTTGAGGGGTTCATACAACTGCGTTGCACCTTCTTCGCTAAGTTCGGCAAGGCCCTTGGCCATCTGCTTGCTCTTGAGCGGATTCAACAAAGTCACGCGGGCAAAATGTTCCGGAGCAAAGTCAGGAATGCCAGTGAAGTTCACCTTTTCGCCGTCGGTCAAGGTATCGCCGATGCGGAAGAGACCCGGGTCGTTGATACCCACGATATCACCAGCCCAGGCGTGATCGATGACTTCCTTGTCCTTTGCGAGGAAAGCGGTCGGTGCAGCCAGGCGGATTTCGCGGCCGGTGCGCACGTGGAAAACCTTTTCGCCACGGGTAAAGCTGCCCGAGCAAATGCGCAGGAATGCCGTACGGTCGCGGTGCTTGGGGTCCATGTTTGCCTGAATCTTGAACACGAAGGCACTGAAGGCTTCTTCATCAGGAGCAACCGGGCGCTTGTCGGTTTCGCGGACCATCGGAGGGGGCGCAAGCTTTGCAAAAGCGTTCAGCAGCTGACGCACACCGAAGTTATTCACGGCAGAACCGAAGAACACGGGGCACATCTCCCCCTTCAGGAACTTTTCGTGGTCGAAGGGGTCCATGGCACCAGTGACCATTTCATATTCTTCCTTGAACTGGGCGACCCAGTTTTCGCCACACATTTCAACCAGACGCGGATCGTCCGGGCCTTCCATCTGGATGATTTCCTGATGGCCTTCTTCTTTATTAAAAGTATGGAAGGTATTTTCGGCGATGGAATACACTCCCTTGAAGAGCTTACCCACGCCAATGGGGAGCGTAAAGGGAGCCACCTTGATTTTCAAGATGCTTTCAATTTCGTCGAGCAAATCCAGCACATGGCGGCCATCCAAGTCCATCTTGTTGATGAACGTGATGATGGGCGTATGACGCATGCGGCACACATCCATGAGCTTGATGGTCTGCTTTTCCACACCGTTCACGCTATCGATAAGCACGAGGGCGGCGTCAACGGCTGTCAGGGCGCGGTAGGTGTCTTCGCAGAAGTCCTGGTGCCCCGGGGTATCCACCAGGTTGAACATGCAACCTTCGAAGGGGAAATTCAGCACAGAACTGGAAACCGAAATACCACGCTGCTGTTCAATCTTCATCCAGTCACTCACCGTATAGCTACGGTTGGCCTTGGCGCGAACGTGACCCGCCTCGCGGATAACGTTTCCGTACCACAGGAACTTTTCGGTGATGGTGGTCTTACCTGCGTCAGGGTGGCTGACAATGGCAAAGGTGCGGCGTTTTTCGATTTCTGCGTTCATGATTAATCCGTTTTTTACGGCGGCAAATATAGATTTTTTAGACGAAAGACAAAAGACGAGGAACGAGATAAATGCACAAAAAAACCGCCTCGGGGTGAGACGGTTTTTAGTGGATGATGCAGGGGTCGAACCTGCGACCCGCTGATTAAGAGTCAGCTGCTCTA
>NZ_JBGUQY010000009.1:0-2022 GCF_045131395.1 Fibrobacter sp.
TCGGTGACGAAGCCGAACCACCGTGCGGGGTCGCCCTCGCGCTCCAGCTGTTCGCCCTTGCGGTACTCCACCATCTTGCCCTCACGCTCGCAAAACTCGCGCAGCGCCTCAATGTCAATGCTATTTTTCCCGAATTTCTGTTCCATAAGTTAAAAGCGTAATATATATTCATCTTCTTCCTTGAAAGCGTTGCAGCGTTCCATGTAGTCGCGCATTTTCTCAAAGTTATCTCCACGGAGATTGTAGCTGAACAGCCGTACACGCTGGATGGCATTGATCAGCTTTTCAGGGTTGTCCTTTCGGGTGAGTTGGCGCAGTGCACTGAGATAGTCGGTGCGGAATACTGTGGGAATAATGACCTTCGACTGTCCGGCGGCTGTCAGTTCGGCATTCATCATGATGCGGGAGATGCGTCCGTTACCGTCGGAGAACGGGTGAACCTCGCTAATCATAAAGAGCATGAAGAGGGCACGGGCAAAGGGGTGACGCAAGGCGCTATAGACCTCGAAGCCTTTCTTCAGTGTTCCGCGAACCTGTTGGAAATCGACGAAATGGGTTTCGCCAGCGCGGTTATTCTGTGTCTTGAACATGCCGGGATTGGCTTCTGGACGGGCAGACATCATCACTCGGTGACGATGCTGGAGGATGTCAAGCAGGTGGTCGGGCGAGGTGGGCGTGATGGCCATTTCCTTTCGGTTGGAAACGATGTAATATGTGCCCAGCACGTCGTGACTGTCGGCGTTGCGGGCAGGCATCGGGGTACGGGTCTCGATAATCTGTCGGGCATCCTCCACCTCGAACTCTGTTCCCTCGATATAGTTGGAGAAATAACTCTCAAAGAAGGCGAAGTTGTTGTAGGCGGCATCCGTCTCGTTTGGCTCAGGGAAATTCTCAAACTCACGCTCGTTGAGTGCAGCCATCAGAATGCTGAAGAGCTTCAGTCGCTGACTGTCGAACGGCTCTCCCAAGGCACGGGCTTCGGCAACCGAGGAAGTGAGAATCTTCGAGGGCTTTGTGGAAAGGATGGCCCCGATGATGGAGTCCAGTTTCTTGAACTCGTCGGCCATGTCGAGCTGTCCGGCTATCTCGCGGGCTGTGTCGCGCAACTTGTTCAGTTCGTCCTCACCATTGGTCTGCAAGACTTTATCCAGTTTCTCTTCGATAACGTCCTGTGGCAGACACTTGGAAACGCCATCGCGGCTATAGCCTGTCTGTAGGTTTTCAAGATAGGCCCTGGCACTGCAAGACATGTGCAGACCTCCCATGAAAGGATAATCGGCGGGAAGGGCTTTCTGACCTTCAAGCAGATGGATGGTAATGCCTGGCAACGATACTTTCTTCGTGTAATTATAGGTGAGGTAGATGTGTCCGTCGTTAGTGGGGCGGCACTCGAAGGCACTACGATGACTCATGACGGCATCGGGGTAGAGTTCGCCAAGGATGAAGAAGAGATTTCTGCGGATGATATTCTCTGGGGTGTCGTTGAGATTGGTAGTGTATATCTTCGTGGCAATCTTGACGAGACGGCCTTCTTTCTTCATCTTCGTAATGAAGTTGTTGGTTGTCTTGTCGGAAGAAGCCATTACGACTTCGTGATTCAATAGAGCATTTTTTTCCATAAATTATTGCTTTTACGGTGCAAAGGTAGCAAAACTTTCCAAAAGAACATTTATTTTATGGAAAATTTTCCAAATTCAAGGTATTATTTGTTATTTTTGGCATTGGATTGCTTATAAAAGCGAGTTTTCACGGGTACAACGGGCCAAACCGCTCGTGGATGGCTACATAAATGGCGGTGCATATTCTTTTTGATAAAATCATGGTCTTGAATAGTGAAAATTGAACTGAAGGCATGAACATTTGTTCAGACTTTCATTTCGATGCCCACATTTTAGATTTGCAAAGGACTTATTGTTTTGTTGTTTTGTAACTTTGCTGGTTTTTGTAATCGGGAATAGTCCCGAATCAATTCAAATTTATTATTACTATGAAGAAAATTGTATTTTTTGCGTCAGTCCTGGC
>NZ_JBGUQY010000010.1:0-2295 GCF_045131395.1 Fibrobacter sp.
GCCCAAATCGTTACACCTTTCGTGCGGGTCGGAACTTACCCGACAAGGAATTTCGCTACCTTAGGACCGTTATAGTTACGGCCGCCGTTCACCGGGGCTTCGGTCGAGGGCTTCAGGATCGCTCCCTGACCCCCTTCCTTAACCTTCCGGCACTGGGCAGGTGTCAGCACCTATACGTCAGCTTTCGCTTTGGCAGGCACCTAAGTTTTTGGTAAACAGTCGCTTGGGCCTCTTCTCTGCGACCACACAAAGCTCCGGGAGCTGGTCCCTTCACCTCACATGGCTACCCTTATCCCGAAGTTACGGGTACATTTTGCCGAGTTCCTTAACGAGGGTTCTCCCGCGCACCTTAGGATTCTCTCCCCGCATACCTGTGTCGGTTTACGGTACGGGCGGCAGTTCTCTCACTAGAAGCTTTTCTCGACAGTGTAGGCCCAACCCCTTCGCGTCCATCGCTGGACGCTCCGCGTCACGCCTCGCGCTTACAGGGTACGGATTTGCCTGTACCCCACGCCGCACGCTTGCACACGGACTTCCATTCCCGTGCGGGCCTGCCTTCCTGTGTCACTCCCTCGCTCAAACAATCGCTGCCGGTTCCGGAATCTCAACCGGATGTCCATCTCCTACGCCTCTTGCCTCGGATTAGGTCCCGACTTACCCTGGGACGACGATCGTTGCCCAGGAATCCTTATGCTTTCGGTGGGGCGGATTCTCACCGCCCTTTTCGCTACTCATGCCAACATTCTCACTTCCCAGCGGTCCACACAACCTTACAGTTATGCTTCTGCCCCCTGGGAACGCTCCTCTACCACGCAACCCTTAAGGCTGCATCCATAGCTTCGGTTCCGTACTTTAGCCCCGGGAATCTTCGGCGCAGGGTCTCTCGACCAGTGAGCTATTACGCACTCTTTAAATGGTGGCTGCTTCTGAGCCAACATCCTGGTTGTTTAGGAAACCCCACATCCTTTTCCACTTAGTACGGCATTGGGGACCTTAGCTGATGGGCTGGGCTGTTTCCCTTTTGACCACGGATCTTATCACTCGTAGTCTGACTCCCACGCTCTGCAGCGCCGCCATTCGGAGTTTGACAGGGTTCGGTAACCAGTACGGCCCCTAGCCCGATCAGTGCTCTACCGCCCGCGCTTACTACGTGAGGCTAGCCCTAAAGCTATTTCGAGGAGAACCAGCTATCTCTGCGTTCGATTGGAATTTCACCCCTACGCACAGCTCATCCGAACATTTTTCAACATGTCCCGGTTCGACCCTCCGCGCAATTTTACCTGCGTTTCAGTCTGGCCATGCGTAGATCACTACAGTTTCGGGTCTGCGTACACTGACTTCACCGCCCTTTTCAGACTCGGTTTCCCTGCGGCTCCGCATCTTCTGCTTAACCTCGCCAGCACACGCAACTCGTTGGCTCATTCTTCAATAGGCACGCCGTCGCTTTCGCTCCGACTGCTTGTAGACATACGGTTTCAGGTTCTCTTTCACTCCCCTCCCGGGGTTCTTTTCACCGTTCCCTCATGGTACTATGCGCTATCGGTCGCCATTGAGTCTTTAGCCTTGGAGGGTGGTCCCCCCTGCTTCCCACAGGATTCCTCGTGCCCCGTGGTACTCTGGATCCCGGCCTCGAACTCGTCGTTTTCGCGTACGGGGCTTTTACCCTCTCTCGCGCTCCTTTCCAGAAGCTTCCGCTAACAACTCGCCCGATCCCGCCGGTCCGCAACCCCGCACACCCGAAGGTGCACGGTTTAGGCTCTGCCCGCTTCGCTCGCCGCTACTGGGGGCATCTCGTTTGATTTCTTCTCCTCCGGCTACTTAGATGTTTCAGTTCACCGGGTTCCCTCCCTCTAAAAGGGTGACAGCCCATAACGGCTGCCGGGTTTCCCCATTCGGACATCCGCGGATCTATACTCATTTGCAGTTCCCCGCGGCTTTTCGCAGCTTATCGCGTCCTTCGTCGGCTCATGGCGCCAAGGCATCCACCGTATGCCCTTAGTAGCTTGATTTCTCTTCTTGCTTGCTAAGGCATGTTTCTATGCCTTTGACTCGTTAATTCTCTTACTCTCTGCTTTCGCTTTGATTTAGAGGTGCATACCATGGCTCATCTTCCATGATATGCCTGTTTTCGTCTCTTCTGTTCAGTTTTCAAGGTCCAGCTTTTGAAAGTCCCTCACGGAACCCTCAGGACCGAATAACAAAACCAATATGAATGTGCCCGACCGAAGAGTACGCCGTGCTCTCGCACGGCATCGTCTCCATAGAAAGGAGGTGATCCAGCCGCACCTTCCGATA
>NZ_JBGUQY010000011.1:0-2335 GCF_045131395.1 Fibrobacter sp.
TGGTGGGTAGTTTGACTGGGGTGGTCGCCTCCAAAAGCGTAACGGAGGCTTCCCAAGGTCCGCTCAGCGCGAATGGCAACCGCGCGAAGAGTGCAGTGGCAAAAGCGGGCTTGACTGGGAGACATACAAGTCGAGCAGGTACGAAAGTAGGGCAAAGTGATCCGGTGGTTCCTCATGGGAGGGCCATCGCTCAAAGGATAAAAGGTACTCCGGGGATAACAGGCTGATCGCTCCCAAGAGCTCAAATCGACGGAGCGGTTTGGCACCTCGATGTCGGCTCGTCACATCCTGGGGCTGGAGCAGGTTCCAAGGGTTCGGCTGTTCGCCGATTAAAGTGGCACGCGAGCTGGGTTCAGAACGTCGCGAGACAGTTCGGTCTCTATCTATTGTGGGCGTTTGAGACTTGAGAGGGGCTGTCCTTAGTACGAGAGGACCGGGACGGACGAACCTCCTGTGCACCGGTTGTGGCGCCAGCCGCACCGCCGGGTAGCAGCGTTCGGACGGGATAAGCGCTGAAAGCATCTAAGCGCGAAGCCCACCTCAAGATGAGGTCTCATTTTAGGGTCGTGTTAGACGAACACGTTGATAGGGCGCAGGTGTAAAGACGGCGACGTCAAAGCCGAGCGCTACTAATAGCCCGAACACTTCACGCAGCACATCCGGATGACAGCACTGCGAGACAGAGCGGTGTCACTGGTGTGAGCGATATTGCACTTGTGTTCTCCTTCAGTCCATGTCGAAAGTGTCTTGAAAGATACACATGGTGACTATAGCACGGAGGTCCACCTCTTCCCATTCCGAACAGAGAAGTTAAGCCCCGTCGCGCCGATGATACTGCATTAGCTTGTGGGAAAGTAGGTCGTCGCCACCCCCTTAAAGGAGCCCTAAAGGCTCCTTTTTTTGTTTACCGTTTACTGTTTACCGTTTAGCGAAGAGAAAAAATTAAACTGTAAACGGTAAACTTTTAAACTAATTTTCATTTGCCATTTAATATTGAAAAAATTATCAAAAAAAATGTTATACTTATTGATATTATTCGTAATTTTGCAGACTAAAAGGAATATCGGTTCTTTGAACTTGTTTGTTATGTTCAAAAACCTCGAAAAACAATGGAGGTATAATGAAAATAATGTTTGCAAGGAAACAGGTTATTATTACTTTTTTAACACTATTTATTAACGCATTAGCGTGGGGACAAGTGACTTTCTCTGGCGGTGGCTCAGGCACCGAAGCAGAACCCTATGTGCTATTGACAAAAGCAGACTGGAACGCATTCGCGGAAAGCGTTAACGCGAAAGAAAACCCAAAAACTTATGAAGGGGAGTATCTCCGCCTTGGGAATGACATCACCGGTATTGATGTGATGGTCGGTTGGTTTACGGGAGGAACGTTCGCATCAGGGAATGAGTTTCGTGGAAATTTTGATGGAGATTGGCATACTTTAACAGTTAGCATTAATGGTAGTACAGATTATTCCGGTCCATTCGGCTGGGTTGACGGCGCAACGATAAGGAACCTGACAGTAGACGGTACAATTACAATTAACAAATCAAGGGAACACGGAGGCGGGATAGTTAGCTGTGTTGAGGACAGGGATGCAGACGGCATACCTACAAATATCATAAACTGTACGAGCAAGGTTACCATTTCATGTGTCAGCAGTGCCGGATATCATGGAGGTTTGGTGGGCTGGCTTTACAGTGGCGGTTTGAATTTTGAGAACTGTATATTCGAAGGCAGCATGACCGGCAACACAAATAATTGTGCCGGCTTTGTGGGAGAAATTGATAATAATCAGCTTACTAAGTCTGTTTGCTATACAAACTGCACACAGGCACATTGGGAGATTGCGCATACAGCAAGCACGGTTTTTGCCACATTCCATCTGCCGACAAATTTTGCACCTCAAATACCGGAAGGCCAAAGAAGTGGTTGGGAGACCGCTTATTACACCCATAAAATAGGTAATGACGGACAAGGCACACTTGCATATTGCGCAAGCAAACCGATTCCTGTGCATTATAATAAGATTTTAAAGCGTTATATAAGGGAGCATATTGGCGATGATAAGGAATTCTATGTTCCAGCAGCCGTTGTAACGGGTATAAATGGTACAGATATATATACCGCCCCGGTTATTCCGACGGTGACATATTACGGCAGAGAGCTTGTATATGGCACAGATTTTACGACCAGTATAAGCAAAGAAGGGAAGACGAGTAATGTGACAGTTTCGGCCAAATCAGGTGGTGATTATTACGGATCGGAGACATTTACCGGGGTAAACGTGCAAAGCATCAGCACATGGGCAGATCTGAAAACCCTGTTGGCAAAT
>NZ_JBGUQY010000012.1:0-2295 GCF_045131395.1 Fibrobacter sp.
CACCCGACAACAGCAAACGCCACCAAACCCATCGCCACAAGAAACTTTTTCATAAGACCTCCGATAACCCGATATAATAAATCCACATCAAATGTAATTTATTTTCACTCCCCCCAAAAAAACAAAAGGCGACCTCACCACCGCCTTAACATTGACTCAGAAATCATTTTATTATCACGAATTTTACGCATTCTCCGCTTTCAGTTTCGCAGCGAGTTCCACCACGGCATCATCAACAAGCGTTTGGTAATGCCCACCAAAGCGATCAGCAAAAGCCTTGATAACTTCAACTGCCCCCGAATGCAAACGAATCGTATAAGGCTTTTTCGCCGAAGCCCGAATTTTAAAGGTTGCCCCCGCCAAGGCTGCAAGTTCCTTTTTACGTTCTTTTGTAATCTGCGGTTTGCCCTGATGATTCGCCTCATAATCAGCAAGAAGTTCACGTTCTTCGTCATCGAGATTAAACTTTTTCACATGTTCATCGAAAGATCGCATTATGCACCTCCATACTTTTTCTGCGCAGTTCTGCTCTGCACAATAGTCTTAAGCCAAATATCGCCATCAGGTTCAGGTTTGTACGGAACAAGACAACAATAGCCATTGATTCTAACAACCATAACCCGCTGCCCAGGATATTTTTCCTGATTCGGGTGTTCATAGTCGTCAAGGACCTCTTCCCTGCGCATTATTTCTTCGACCTGTTCAAAGGAGACATTTCTAGTCGCTTTCAACAGTTCATTCTTTTCGGGATTCCATCTAGCCATGAACCCCATCCTTCAATATACCTTTTGTACATACATTTGTCAATATGTCTTTTTGGAAAGAATCATTTGATTTCATCTTTTATTCTTATTTTCGGGAACGCCCCCGCTTGGCTGAATAGGGATGTCCCTATCTAATACTATATACGCCACTTTTGCGAAAAGTGGGAATTTTGCGCATTTTTTCTATACTTTACCACAAAACGTACTGAATCTGTTTTCCAAGATGGGATTTCACTAAATGACTCCAGCATGGTACCCGTGGGCAGCGCCCGCCATTCTAATCGCCATAGGCATGTTCATTATAGTCATGTCTTACGGGGCACTTATCCAAAGCAAGCGAACGGGCAGGCATATCTCCGGAGTTCCATTTTTCGGAGGACTCTTCGTGTTCCTCGGGTTCATCATTTCGCCCATCAAATGGCTTGCAATCCTCGCACTCGTGGATTACAGCTACGGAATGTTCGTTTACTGCTTGCTGTCGGAACGATTCAAGCAAAGCAAAAAGGATTAGTCCTTAACGCAACGAACAGAGAAAGCATGCTTCTTTTTGAAATTGAGCATGACCGCATATTCACTGCCGTAGTACAAGGACAAGCCGTATGCGATGAGAGCATCGTACTTAGTGGCACTCCAGAAGTTAGCGTTAGCACCTTCATCATAGAAATAGCCATCGTCGCCCCTGATGCCAGCAGGCAACACGGAGAAGCCGAAAGCATCCGTACCGTTACCATTATTATACCAACCACTCTGCGACTTGAGAGCCCTGCCCGCAACCAATTGACTATTCACAGACATATATAGGTCACCCCATTCCATTTGCGAAGGTAAATGCCAGCCTAACGGACAAATTCCGTATACAGTGTCAGGCAGGGAACAATTTCTGAAGCTACCACAATTCAGCGGATTATCTTCATCGTTCGCCAACTTCGCCGAATCAATCGCAGCCACCCAAGAATAAAGGCGACCGTACTTTTTACAAAAATACGCACTATCGTAATAACACCAGCTTTTGCCTTTTAAACTCATATTTGAATCATCATAATAGTCCAAATTCTCCGCCATCCACCATTGATCACCAATTTTAACAGTCTTGTAAATACGCCCATCACGGTCATCGATCAACTCTCCATATTCACAGTTATCTTCAGTTTCAGTCTTGCAAGGCGTCGCCAACGCAACAGAACTAGATGATAACTCATTCACACTGCTACTAGAATTTACCGCAGTTTCACTACTACATGACTGCGAATCCTCAACAGAAGATGACATTTCCAACTTGACAGAACTTGACGAAGTGGCATCCACACTACTGCTAGACTTTCCAGTCTTTTCACTGGAACTAGATTGCTTCGCATCACTCTGGGTGTCGCTTGACGAAGTCTTCGCCTTTTCACTGCTAGATGAGCCCTGTTCAACCGAGGAAGACGATTCAACACCCGTTTCGTCATTCGGCCCTGCAGACGCCGACGAACTGTCATCGCACCCGACAACAGCAAACGCCACCAAACCCATCGCCACAAGAAACTTTTTC
>NZ_JBGUQY010000013.1:0-4290 GCF_045131395.1 Fibrobacter sp.
GAAGCATTAGAACTTGGCAATAAAAAAATAGACGAGCTCCGAAAAGAAATAAACAATATCAATATTCAAATGATAAAATTTTCTCTGCTGGAGGAGACCAGGGCCGGGGCTGTCGTGAAGGGCGGGAAGGCGATGGATGTGAAGGTGTATGTTAAAGAGATAACGAGGGTTATATCGGTATGAAAAAGTTGTTGCACATTATGAGTTACGCAGCATTGCTGTCGTTGATAGTTTGCGGATGTAATGGCATCGATAGTCCCGAAGGGGACTTGAAAGACATCAAACTGGAAGACTGGCCGCTAACGGACTGCTCCACAAGTACAAAGCCTGCACGCGACCTTGTGGCCTACAAGCTGCTTGGGGTTCCTTACAAATGGGAACAGGACTGGTTGGGCGGAAGGGTCTATGTTATTAATCCGGATCTGTACTCTGAAAAAGCGCCATTCTCCCTGAACGATTATCAGAGTAAGAATCTTTGCAGCGGCACGCACGGAGCCTATATGAATCTCATCGAGGGCAAGTCGGACGTGATTATCGCCAGCCGGGATATTTCCAGAAATGAGATGGTGTCTGCGGTAGAGCTGGGTGTAGAGTTGGAGACGGCTCCATTGGCTATCGATGCCCTTGTGTTTATCGTCAATCCAAAGAATCCCGTCAAGAACCTGACCTCGGACCAGGTTCGGAAAATCTATACTGGTGAGATTACCAACTGGAAAGAGGTCGGCGGGGTGGACCATGCTATTACCCCTTACATCCGCAATGCGGATTCCGGCAGCCAGGAGAAGATGGAAACCCTGGTTATGGATGGACTGAAAATGATTGACGGGACCGAAGAGACCTATATGTATGAGATTATCGGCTCACAGATGGCATCGCCCTACCTACAACTTGAGGCCGATGAATATGGCATCGGTTACACGCCTTTCTTCTACTGCACGGCAATGGTCCGCGATTTAATGATGGTCGATATGATTTCCATCGACGGCGTGGCCCCCAGCAAGGAATCATTGAGATCCAACAAGTATCCTTTCGTATCCAGTATTTACGCGGCAGTTCGTAAGACGGAAGACCATGAGAGTATGGCGTATAAACTCTACCAATTCCTTTTTACCCAGAAGGGCGCGGATATGATTGATGAGAGCGGGTATATTGCAATAAAGAAGTAGATGCACTCTCTGGCTATACGAACTGCCATCCTCTCGGAGTGGGAGGGCGGCGGTATTTAATATACATCGGAAAACAATTCCACTATTTGTCGGTTTTTATTTCCAATAATTTCCGGAAAAATTTTTCCACAATCTCCGGTTTTTTGTATCTTTGCATCCAAAGACACAGGATATGGATACATACAAACCCAGAATAGCCGACTCAGTCCTTGCGAGAAAACTCGCTGGTAAAGGTGCCGTGCTCATTGAAGGTCCCAAGTGGTGCGGCAAAACAACTACCGCCGAACAGCAGGCCAAGAGCGTCATCTATATGGATGACCCCAAGAAGGTGAAAGAAAACCTCCTCAAAGCGGATCTGGCTCCTCAGGAGTTGCTGGAAGGAGAACATCCGCGTCTGCTTGACGAGTGGCAGATAGCCCCGCAACTTTGGGATACCATCCGATTTGACGTGGACCATCGTCCCGGTAACGGCCATTACATCCTGACGGGTTCATCCGTTCCCGTTGAAGAAGAGGAAGAAGACGAAGAAAAGCAGGAAGAGAATAAGAAGATGCGCCACTCCGGTACTGGCCGTTACGGTTGGGTGAAGATGCGCCCGATGGCACTATATGAATCCGGAGAATCGAATGGCGCCATCAGCCTGAAGGAACTCTTCAATGCTCCGGAGAAGATCTATGCCAAAAGCAGTCTCTCCCGTGAAGACCTTGCATTCGTCCTCTGCCGTGGAGGCTGGCCGGCTGCGATTGACTTGGAAAAAGACATCGCCCTGGACCAGGCTTTCGATTATGTGGATTCCGTGGCCAAGAAAGATATGAACCGCGTGGTGGACAAAGTTCGCCGTAACCCGGAGCGTGTCCGTCAGCTTATGCGTTCCTATGCCAGGAACGTGGCTTCACAGGCCCCTTACGAGACCATTGCTGCCGACATGCAGGCCAACGAGCCCAAAGGGATGGATGCGGAAACCGTCTCTGCCTATATTGAAGCACTCCGGAAACTCTTTGTGATTGAGGAATCCAAGGCCTGGAATCCCAATCTCCGGTCCAAGACTGCCATCCGTACCACCAACACCAGGTACTACTCTGATCCGTCCATCGGGACTGCCGCCCTGGGCATCGGACCGGGTGATCTGCTGTCGGACTTCAATACCTTCGGCCTTCACTTTGAGGGACTGGCCGTGCGTGACCTCCGGACTTATGCTTCCGGACTTCTTGGAGAAGTATATCACTACCGTGATTCTGAAGGATTGGAATGTGATGCTATCGTTCATCTGCGTGACGGCAGTTACGGCCTTATCGAGATCAAGATTGGCGGAGAGGGCCTCATTAACGAAGGTGCCCAGACGCTCATCAAGCTCCGGGACAAGATTGACCCTACCAAGATGAAGAATCCGTCTTTCCTGATGGTTCTCGTGGGCATCGGAGAGATTGCGTACCGACGCGATGACGGCGTCTATGTGGTCCCGATTGGGTGCTTGAAGGACTAAACACCAAGGTAGGAAATAATGCCATCGATATGGAGGTCAACAAGAGATTGTTGGCCTTCTTTGCTGAGGAGGAAGTCACAGTCCTCGTGGTTGTCCATGAAGAGGTTTTCGGTGAGGACGGCGGGGCAGATGGTGTGGCGTAGGAGGTAGAAGGCGGCTTCCTGGTCGGGGTCGCCGTCGGTGTAGTCGGTGCGGAGACGCATGCCGGGGAGGTGGGCCTTGGCGGCGTTGTAGAGGGCGGTGGCGAGGGCATCGGCACCGGTGGGGCCGGGAGTGGTGTAGGCGCACCAGCCGCGGGCGGAGAGCCAGCGGTCGCCGTGGCCGGCGGCATTGCAGTGGATGGAGATGAGGAGAACGTTGCCTTTGCCCAGCTGGCGGCACCACTCGTTCACGCGGCGGCAGCGCTCGGGCAGGGGGATGTCCGTTTCCTCCGGCACCAGGAGCGAGGCGTCCAGGCCCCGGGCCGTGAGGGCGTCCACGATGCCCCGGGCGATGATGCGGTTTTCGAGATATTCCAGCAGGCGGCCGTCGGGAGAACGCTTGCCCCGCGTCTCGGCCCCGTGGCCATTGTCGATGAGGATCTTCATAGCTGATTAAGTGCTTAGGTTTACACCTTTAAGTTACACAAAATCAGCGGGTAATGCAAGAGGTATGGCGTGGGCGTTAACCCCGTTGGAGCGTAGTGAATTCTTTTGAACTGAAAAATTTTGAAGAATTATTTCAGCGGTTTTTACGCTGCTCTTCAAGATCCATTTCGTAAGCCTCGTATGTGTCCCGGAGTTTCTGGAAAATCTCGGAACGAGTCGTTAGGTTGTGGTGGTTGAGTCCTTCGGAAAGGTGGCCGCTGTAGTCGGAGAAATCGTCGTTCAAGGCCGGGGAAAGGGCCTCAAATACGGCTTTGTCGTCTGCCTTGGCACCAGATGCGTCCACGAAGAATCCCTGGTCACAGAGTGCCTTTATGACGCGAAAGAACTTCAGTTTCGTTGACTTCTTGGTATTCAGGTGAACGTGCGACGGAGCCGGGGCCTCCGGAGCGGCGGGCTGGGGCTGGCCGACGTTGTTCTGCTGAATCTGCTGGCCCTGGGGACTGATAGCAACGACGGAGTCGTGGACTTCGTTTACAGTGCCGTTATTGGTGAAGTTCTTGATGTTCATTCCTCAATCTGTGGCTTGGATGTGCTGCCTCCCTCAATCTGGACGGAAGAGTCGGAAATCTCGTTGATGACGCCGTTGTTGGTGAGATGCCCGATATTGATTACGGCCTTCTTCTTCCGCTGCTTTGAGACGCGAGACTGTAGGGCGGTCTGTTTCATCCGGTACTCGTAGAGATCCAGGAGGACGGATTCGGTCTGATGCTGGTCGCGGAGTTTGTGGATGATATGGGGGATGTCCGTAGATGACTTGATGTAGAGAGCAACGGCCGGGTTCTGGCGGTAGTCAGACTTGAGGTCGCGGAGGGCTTCTGCCGGGTCAAGATCTTCCTGCAGGAATGACTCCAGCTGGGTGGTGTGTTCAGCTTCGTAGCGCTCTGCAGATGCAAGGAAAAGTCGCTTGATGTCTTCGTCTGATTCGCCCAGGAGGGCATAAGTACAGTCTTTCAGTGAGACCTGAAGGCTTGAGAGGGATTGAGTGAATGCCGTC
>NZ_JBGUQY010000014.1:0-3214 GCF_045131395.1 Fibrobacter sp.
CACCGGAACCGTCAACCGGTGGAACATCTGCCGGAGACACGGACACCGCGCCCGCGCCGGAATCTGAATCAGGAACTGAAACATCAACAGGTTCAATGTTTTCTGCAACAGGTTCTGAATAATTACAGTCAACGTCCTTTTGCTCTGGTTCTTCGGCAGTCATTGTCGGACGTGATTCAATTTGATTATGCGCCGGACAATCAGTGTCAATTCCGACGATTGAAAAAATATAGCCTTTGACATTTCGAAACATCTGCCGTGCAGCTTTTATCAATCCTTTCTGAATTAAGGAATCAATCGCGTGATTCAGTGTGCGAACGTCTTTGATATTCAGTGCAGATTTCATGACGTTCTTATAAAAAACAAATTTCTTTCTGTCCTGGCAAAAAATGAAAAAAAGAACAGCAATTTCAGTTGTTGACAGTCCGGAATTTCCGGAAAAAACAAAATTCTTAAAACTTACCAATTCATTAATCATTTGCTTTCCCCTCTGCATTGCTTTCGATTTCTAAAAATTCATAAATGTCTTTCTTGTATATCATCGACAACTGAACAACCCTTTCCATTGGAACTTTTTCTGAATTTCTCCAAAAAATGACGGCCTGAACGCTTATTCCTAACTTCTGGGCAATTTCTTTTTCTAGTGCAATTATTATTTTTTCCCTGTTTTCTCTTTTTTTCATCCATTTAATCTGCGGACGGAGACAATAAACTAATTGTCGGAATGTCGCTGTGTTTTTCATTTTTATATTCCTGTTTATAAAGTTTTCCTTAACGTATTTTTTATTTTATTTCTTTTTCCTTTTCCTTTACAAGAAATAAATCACAAAAAAATAAAAAGAAAAAAATAACTTGTGAAAATGACGTGTCATGTCATGATTGCAGAATTTTTTGAAAAAACGTGTTCCCTCTTATTTTGTTATCTTATTTTGTTATCTTATATTAATAAATAAGTACATTTGCAAAAATTCCACTTCTGAACAGCAAAAATTCCACTTGTAAACAGCAAAAATCCCACTTCAAAAGTGTAATTATTACACTTCTATAATGGAATTATCCCACTTGTAAAGTGTATATATTCCACCTCTAAAGTGTAATAATTCCACATATAAAAACATTGTGATTTATTTCAAATTGGCATCGATCAGACATTTGAAAAATGATATAAAAAATATTATGATTAAAGAACACTTAATTTTAAGTCTGGATTTTCTTTTATATCGTTATGAGGTATTTACATCTATATGGATAAATCAGATATTGAACTTCACGAAAAACGCAAGTTGCAAATTATGATGCAACACGTCAATGATGACGAAACCGAAGTGTGGCACACCCGCCGTTTGCTTGGTATTGGTGGTTCTGAAGTTTCTGCCGTTCTTGGACTTGATTCGTTCGGCAAAACACCTTTCGATGTTTGGATGAATAAAACCGGCAGAAAGACAGATCGTTTTTCTAATAGATTCACCAAATGGGGAACTATTCTTGAAGACACTGTTGCACGTCACTTTGCTGAATTAACCGGTTTTTCTGTCACTCGCTCTAATAAGCATTATTCGCTTGAATCTGCGCCCTGGTTGGTCGGCAATGTTGACCGCCTTGTGACAATCAACGGCAGTCGTTCGGCAGTTCTAGAATGCAAAACTGCATCAGCATATAGCGACAGCAAATTCAACAAATCTGCTGCATGGTATTCAGACGAACAATTTCACGATGAAAATATGATCGGCATTCAATCAGAAACTGATGTGCCGCTGAATTATTATTTTCAGTGTCAGCATTATATGCTTGTGACCGGCATCCACAAATGTTTCCTCGCTGCTCTTATCGGTGGCAATGATTTTCGAATTTTTGTCATTCCTTTCAATGAGACTGTCGCAAAATTAATTTATTCGAAGTGTTCTGAATTCTGGTGTCAGAATGTCTTGAAAGATGTTGCACCACAACCAACATCGAACGATTTCATCAGGTCGTATTTTGAGGAAAAATCAGTCATCATCGCAAATCAGGATGTTTCAATGTTAATCGCCAAATATAAAGATCTCAAGAAATCGATTGATAATCTTGAAAATGAACAGGATGAAATCAAGCAAAAAATCATCGAATTCATCGGTGTGAATGACGAATTGTTGGATGCTGACGGCAACAAGGTCGCAACATTCCGTGCATCCAGTAGATCATCACTGAACATTGATGCAATGTCTGAAACCGAAAGAAAGACATATGAACAACTTGTTGCGAAGTACACAATCAAAAAACTTGATGAAAACAGAACACTTCGCTTTTCAAGTTCCAAGAAAAAAGGAAATAAATAATTATGGAAAACCAACAGAATATCAATCAAAACAATATGGTTTCTTCGTTCGGCGAATCAATGCCGGCAGAATTTGTCGATGAAACACTGAACGTCATCAAGAAACTTTCCTTGAAAGTCACTGCCCCTGTTCTTTTTAATTTCTGCGCAAACATGTTGTCAAACAACGGCAAGGATTTCATCACCAAACACGATGTCTTCACATTCCTTGTTCAGTGCGCAAATCTGAATCTGAATCCAATGGTCAAACAGATTTATGGTTTTGTTTCTCGCGGAAAACTTGCAATTGTGATTTCAATCGACGGCTGGAACACCATCGCAAACAGGTCACCACAATTTGACGGTATGGACTTTGAATTCGGCCCCGTTCGCGAACGTGAATTGAACTTCGTGAAAACCTCTTATTCTAACGGACAGAGATCAAAAGTCACAACAAATGTCAAAAGAACTGTTGCCGATTGGATCAAATGCATCGTTTATCGTAAAGACCGGACACATCCTGTCTGTGTGACAACATTTTTTGACGAAGCGTACACCGGATCTGAACCCTGGGCAAATCAACCAATGCAAATGCTTCAGAACCGCGCATTTGTGAATTCAATCAAAAAGGCATTCAATATTTGTGCGTATGCTGAAGACGACAACATTATGACAATGGATACCACAATTCCTGAAGACATTGAACCGGTAATCAATGACAATAATATTCAACCACAAATTCAATCAGCACCGGTGGCACAAATCGAACAACAGCAACAATCCGATCTGATGAATCAGATTCAATCACAAACAGCAACTGTTGAAATTCCTGAGCTGCAAACACCGGTCAAGAAAACACGCAAAAGAAAAACAGTCACTGCAGTTGAACAACCTGTTGAACAGCCTGTGACGGTTCCAGAA
>NZ_JBGUQY010000015.1:0-3021 GCF_045131395.1 Fibrobacter sp.
ACAGTCCTTAATAGTTTTCACCCGCAATTTTTGTTGCGGGTTTTTCTTTATTTTTTCATATCTCTGACAATTGAGAATGCAAGGCCAACCGAACCAATATCAATGATATTCTGATTCGATTGATTGCTTATAAAATCGAATCCCTTTTGATATAAAAACGTTAATAAATCACGTTCAGTCATTCCCCTGTCGATTATTTCCTCGGCGCTCTCTCTTATTATCTGAATCAACTGATTCAGTCTTGTTTCCTGTTCCGGTGTCATTGATTAATCCTATGTCGATTAATGGTGTCTGCTGTTCTGGAACTGACGGCGGAACCGTCTGAACAGGTTGTGTCTTTTCTTCGTATTTACAGATAGCTTTCAGCTTGCTGACCCTTGCATCCGTGATTTCTGATGCATAGACATTGGCCAACAACCATTCATTCGCCTTGATCATCTGTGGTGTGAATGCTTTGTTGTTGACCTGTGAAAACCAACAATAAAGAATCTTGCATGCCTGTTCACGTGAAGTTTTCGGGATTCTGACCCCTTCGACAACATACAAGAACACTTTGCCGGAACTTGCCGGATGTTCGTGATTCCAGTAATCAATTATGTTCAGATTCCGCGGGTCCGGAATTTCACACATTCCGGAATTTGCAGATTTTATCAATTTCCACGTCTGACCGGAACTGTCTGTGAACTGCTGCACCGGTTCGAATCCGTCAATCTGCGTCAAATTAAGTGCGGGCAATGAATTTGCCCCATACAGATTGTTAATATAATTCTGACTTATTTCATTCATGATTTATTCGCCAATAACGAAGTAATGCAACAGATAAGTGATAAATATTTGTTATTTTTTCATCATGTGTTTTGGCATTCATCAATTCTTGATATTCCATTTCAATAATTTTCTTCACGCCCTGGTCAGTGTTTACATCGTATTTTTTCCAAGTCTCCGGCGGATTTTTATCGACTTCATGCGACATCTTCATGAATTCGGCATCAGGTGATCCGTGATATATATCATCATCGTTCCGCGCATCTTTTTCTGAAACATGCTTCTTAATTGTGATAATTTCCATTTGTGAATCCTTTTTTGCAGAAATGCCCGACTTTGAAATCGGGCATTGATTAATCAAACAACTGCACTATGCACCGGCTGTTGTGGTTGCCGGTTTAAGCGCGTTAATGATTGTAGCTGTCTGCTGTGCCATCGCATTCATATTGATAATCTGTTCCCTTAAAGATTCAACTTCGGCAGACTTTGCAGCGAGCTGATCGCGGTATCCCTGTGTTTGGATCTCGCGCTGCAATTCTCTGTTTGCGCACCCCTCGGTTTCAATTGCTCTAAGAACCTGACAACAACATGCCTGTTGCTGACTTGCTAGTTCTTGAGCCTGAAGACGTGACTGTGCTGCCTGATCAGCAATATTCAGATTAAGCGCACCGACACCACGATCAATTGATGAATTGATCCCGCCGAAACCCTGACACATTGCCAGATTCGTCGCACCTTGTGACTGAATCTGGTTCAATGTGTTGCTATATATGCCCTGTTGGGTATTCATTGCAGTTGAATTGATTGCACCAACAATCGCGTCACCGGTAGAATTGATTAAATTACCGACAAATTGATTGCTGTTTGCAGTCTGCATTAATAAGTCTCTGTCTGCGTTGGCAATCTGGCCGGAAACATTGTTCAACTGACCCTGAATGCCGTTCAGTGCGCCGGTATCATATCCGATTCCGGCACGATTGCCACCAAAACCACCGAAACCACCATTGCCCAACCAAGAACCGATCAGACCACCGAAACCGGCACCAAGTGCAGTGCCACCCCAACCGCCACCGGCGGTGTTCGGTAAAATGGTATGCGTTACTTCATCCATTTTCTTTTCCCCTTTATATCTACAACAAACAAAGCGTTTGCACGCTTTCCCCCTCTCTTTGTAAATATAATAAATCGAAAATGAATGCTGTTTTGATAAGCATTATTTAATATTCATTTGCAATCACAAATTTGAAAAATTTACATTTCTTTGTATTTTTTTCACAAATTCGTCGGTGATAAATTCGGCATTTTTCCGAACTTCGGAAAGGTATTTTCCAAAGTAATAATCGGCACCGTCAATTGCCCTGGAATCCGACCAAGGTTTAAAAAGGCCGACAAAATGAATCATCACCGGAGACACACAACGATAATTCCTGTCAGTAAACATCAGATTGTATGATGCCGGAATGTTTCTGATTTTTTCTGAATACCTATAATTGATGAAATCCTGTTCCGGACAGTATATGTCATCAAGATATTTCTTTAAAAAATCAAAATAATCATAAATAGACAAATCTTGAATTGCATTCGCACCATATACGACAAGGCCGGTGTTGATATACGAATCTGATGTGATTATTTCTTTCAGATTCAATTTTGTCATCCATCGATTCCGGTTATCTCGTTCAGACACACCGGAAATTTCCGCCGGTGTGCATTCCTGAAGTAATCTGTTCAGACTGCCGCAAAAAATTGTGTCCAAATCAAAATTAAGAATCACATCAAATTCATTTTTTAATTCGGACAACAACATGATTCTTGCGGCATATGCTGACATTGCCCGCCTGTCAGGAACAAATAAACTGAATAACCGGTTATTTTTTCCAACCTCGGAAAATATGACAATCTGATGATTAGGAACGTCAATTGCCCTGAATTCAACATCTTTGCCGACAGCTGCAAACAGCAAATCAAGATTCATTCCGGATTCATAGCCGACAATCAAATGAATGTTCGGATTGAATCTTCGGAATGAATTAATTGATACAATTGCCGGTTCAATATAATTTGCATCAACATAACAGCAAGCACATTTATAGATCATCGGTGAACACCTCTGCATTGTAGTTAATAAGTTTAACCGTGCATTTCTTGTCGCTCGGCTGAATCTCTGTGACCCAACATTTCACAAGTTCGCCGATTGCAAAAAACGGATATTCAATTGACACACCGAAATCGGCATTCCATGTCAACGCGGAATCA
>NZ_JBGUQY010000016.1:0-57500 GCF_045131395.1 Fibrobacter sp.
TTACTTGATGATTTCGGTTACGGAGCCAGCGCCAACGGTACGGCCACCTTCGCGGATTGCGAAGCGGAGCTGCTTTTCCATTGCCACCGGGGCGATCAGGTTCACGTGGATGGTCACGGTGTCACCCGGAGTCACCATTTCAACACCTTCCGGCAACTGGATCGTGCCAGTCACGTCGGTGGTGCGGAAGTAGAACTGAGGACGGTAGCCGTTCATGAACGGAGTGTGGCGGCCACCTTCGTCCTTCGTGAGAACGTAGATTTCTGCCTTGAATTCGGCGTGCGGGGTCACGGACTTCGGAGCTGCGAGCACCTGGCCGCGGCTGATGTCCTTCTTTTCTGCACCGCGGAGGAGCAAACCGACGTTGTCGCCAGCCTGGGCGTCGTCGAGGAGCTTGCGGAACATTTCAACGCCGGTCACCACGTATTCGGCGGTTTCGCCGAGACCAACGCGTTCGACCTTGTCGTTCAGGTGCACAACACCGCGTTCGATACGACCGGTAGCGACAGTGCCACGACCAGTGATGGTGAACACGTCTTCGATCGGCATCAGGAACGGCTTTTCGGTTTCGCGAGCCGGCAGCGGGATGTAGCTGTCGCAGGCGTCCATGAGTTCCATGATCTTGTCCTGGAAAGCGCTGTCGCCTTCGAGGGCCTTGAGGGCGGAACCGCGAACGATCGGGGTGTTGTCGCCGTCAAATTCGTACTTGGACAGAAGGTCACGAACTTCCATTTCCACGAGGTCGAGGAGTTCTTCGTCATCGACCATGTCGACCTTGTTCATGAACACGACGATCTTCGGCACGCCAACCTGGTGGGCGAGGAGGATGTGTTCGCGGGTCTGCGGCATCGGGCCGTCAGTGGCTGCAACGACGAGGATGGCGCCGTCCATCTGGGCAGCACCGGTCACCATGTTCTTGACGTAGTCGGCGTGCCCCGGGCAGTCAACGTGAGCGTAGTGACGGTTTGCAGTGGTGTATTCCACGTGGGAGGTGTTGATCGTGATACCGCGGGCCTTTTCTTCGGGAGCGTTGTCGATTTCGTCGAAACGCTTGGCGGCGGCGAGACCGCGTGCAGCGAGGGTCGTGCAGATTGCGGCGGTCAGAGTGGTTTTGCCGTGGTCAACGTGGCCGATGGTGCCGATGTTGCAGTGCGGCTTGCTTCTGTCAAAATGTTCTTTTGCCATGATTCTATCTCCAATTAGTGAGAGCCCAGATCGGGAGTCGGACCCGAGACCTCTTCCTTACCAAGGAAGTGCTCTACCACTGAGCTACCTGGGCTTATATAGCTCGCTGATGCGCTCTCTGCATCAGCGAGCTTTTATCGTGGGCCGTCGTGGTTTCGAACCACGGTAGGCGTAAGCCAACGGATTTACAGTCCGTCCCCTTTAACCACTCGGGCAACGACCCATTATGTCTAAGCCAAAGATAGGAATCGAACCTACGACCGGCTGATTACAAATCAGCTGCTCTACCAGCTGAGCTACTTTGGCACACCCTAGTTTCATTACTGAACATAGGAGTGAGCCAAATTTAATAAGTTTTATTGGGTTTTGTCAACGAATTTCGGCAAAAAAAGCAAAAATTTTTCATTTTTTTCAAGAAATCTGTCTACATACTAGATAAAAGAGTGTGAATAAATTGTGAATAGTTTTAAAAAGCCAAAAAAGAGCCCCTCTTCGAAGGAAAAGGGGCCTAAATTATTCAATAACAACTAGTTATATATTAATTGCTGTACCACATGTCCTCGAGGGTGAGGCCCCCGTTCAAGAAACCCTCACACAATTCCGTTTTAGCATCCACCGCCAAGTCTTCCAGCGTCGTTTTTTCGCCATTCTGCAATTCAGGTATTTGGTAATATACAGTCCCATTCATGCAAGACAACACGCTAATCTGACTTTTCTTTAAATAGGCGGAACAAATTTTATCATGCGTTTCCGCGTCTACTCCATTGTAAGTCTCAGCCACCAGGATGTACCCTAGAGACATACCGTTTATCGTATAATTGTTCGCCTTCATAGAAAAAGACCTAGATGCAAAAACCGCATCTACATAAAGAGTATCACCTTCTAGGCGGACATTGCAGCTTTGCGCCGGATCAGCAGGAGCCCCTTCATTGTAAATCCATTTTCCCGGCATTTCCGACATGATGTCTTTATAGTAATCGTAGAAGTCATCGCACTGGGATTCCATATTCGACGCCGTCTGGGAAAGGCCATATGACGCCCTATAGCCATCGATGGCATCCCACTCCACTTTTCCCCCTACATGGGATTCGGTGCAAGTGGTTTTCATGTTTTCGTCCATATCCTTGACATCGCCACAGATAACGTCATATTCGCTTTGGAACTCGCCCGACAACAGCACATCAACAGAGAAAACAGAGGGATCACCCACTTCTAAATCGAACACCGTATTCATGGACGATTCGTACATCTTCACGTCAAAATTCATTTCCAGGGTAACGTGGTTTTCGCGGGTATAGACCTTGCAGTCAAATGCAGCGCTGTTGCCCCTCGCCAGGTGGCGATCGTACGTAACATCGCCAAAATTATCGGGGCGATCGAACCAGTTTGAAGAATCGTCCGATGAACAAGCCGCAAACACAAAGGGCAAAAGCAAAACGCCTGTCTTGAACATACTTGTCTTAGAAAAAGATTTCATGCATTCTCCTCATCAATTTATTCTACAATATAGTCTATTTTAGCACGTTCGGAACAAGTTAAATTTGCCAGTTTTATATATTTAGGCCATGGAAACTTGCACATTTAAGCATACCGCGCGGATCGATGTCCGTTATGCAGAAACCGACCAGATGGGAATCGTCCACCACGCCGTTTACCCCATATGGTTCGAACAGGCCCGCACCGAATTTTTCAGGGCCGTAGGCGCCGGCTACGCCGAAATGGAAGCCGAAGGGTTCGCAGCACCGGTCTTGGAGCTTTCGGTTCGTTACAGACAACCCACCCACTACGGTGAATTCGTGGACATCGAGACGACCATGGTCCGCGAAGGCAGCCTCAAATTCCGCTTTGAATACAAGGCCTACGTCAACGGAACGCTCTGCACCACGGGATACTCGCTGCACTGCATGACCAAGGGCGGCCGTCCCACGCGCGACCTGCCCAGCGGATTTTCCAAACTTGAATTCGTGACCGAATAAAAAAACGAGCTGAAACAAAGATTCATGCAATTTTCCGTGAAGTCCATCACGGAAACAATATTTTTTTTGCTATAAAAATTTTTGGAAACCATTTTGCATAAAATAAGATATATTTGCGGTATAATCAAAGTGTTTAGGAGTGTATTTATGAAACAGACAAAATTTATTCTTCCCGCCGTTGTGCTTTCTGCAGCGGGTTTCGCCATGGCCCAGGGCTCCCTCTGGAATATGTATGTCGACGCTTACCAAGTTCAGATTCCCGAATTACTCTGGTGTAATTGGAAAAATGAAGACGGTTCGAGAGCGTGTGTAGATCCGAATATAGCACGCTGGTGGTACGCCTATGCCGGCGATACCGAAAATGGTCAGAAGGTGTCGTTTGAACCCATTACGAAAAACGATGACGGTACCTACAAGTTGATTATGGCCGATGAAGATGGCGACATCATCCCCAACGGAAACCTTGTTAAAGATGTCGGTCTTGTCGTAACCATGTCCGCTGCGGGCGGAACCGCTGCTGCTCCGGCAATTGCCGGTCTTGGTTTTGACTGGTTCAAAGACAAATCTGCGATGGACATTTCCAGCCAACCCGGTTACTGTATTCTTTACCAGTGGACTGGTTCGCAACCTCTTCAGATGGAACTTTCCTGGGACGAAGAAGCCAACGGCTACGACACCTGGTATGCAGAACTCCCTATGGGATATAAATCCCTTAACTTTGCCTGGTCCGACTTCAAGCAATACGGTTGGGACAAGAAACCGATTACCATCGCCACGGAAAAGTCCGTCGGCTTGAAGATTCGCCTGAGGAATTCGGGTGCCGATGAAGTCAAGGGAACCTTCAACCTGATTGAGCTCGGTTGGAAGGACGAATGTTCCGTGCTCTCTACTGAATCTTCAAAAATTGCCAGGGCAAATTCCGCCAAGGCAATCCTTACGGACCGTACGCTTTCCTTCAGTGGCGTTCGTGGTGATTCCCGCGTGGAAATCATGAACCTCCAGGGTCAAGTCATGCTGAAGGGTACGACCGCAGCGGCTATGGACCTTTCCCGCCTCGATGCGGGCGTGTACATGGTACGCATCGCGGGTTCCTTGAATCTTGCACAGAAGATTCTGCTGAAGTAGCAGTTTTTTCAAAATGTCAACTGAAAAGGCGCCGGGTGTTCCGGTGCCTTTTAGTATATTTGAATTATGGACCAGCCGCTCGCCGAAAGATTACGCCCCAGGAACCTGGATGAATTCCTCGGCCAGAACAAGATTCTGGGCGAACAGAGCCTATTGCGCAGGAGTCTCGAAAACGACAATGTGCCGAGCATGATTTTCTGGGGCCCGCCGGGCTGCGGAAAGACGAGCCTCGCCCACGTAATCCGCCAACATACCAAGAAGGCGTTCGTTGCGCTCTCGGCAGTGGCCAGCGGCGTGAAGGAAGTCAAGGAAGTCCTGGCCGATGCACGCAAGATGAAGGGGATGTTCAAGGATACGATCCTCTTTATCGACGAAATCCACCGCTTTAACAAGGGACAGCAAGATGCGCTGTTGGGTGCCGTGGAAGACGGCACGGTGACGCTGATAGGCGCCACCACCGAAAACCCGGGGTTTGAGGTCAACAGCGCTTTGCTTAGCAGGTGCCAGCTGATCCTGTTTGCACCCTTAAGCAAAGAAGACTTGCGCACGCTGATTTTTAGCGCCTTGCGGGACCATCCTCGCGGCCTGCAACTGAAAGATGTTGAAGTTGAAGATGCCGTCGTAGAAAAGCTTATTGCGCAGTCCGATGGCGATGCACGATTCTTGCTGAATCAAATTGAATGGATCGGCAAGAACCTTGGCGACAAGAAAGTCATTGACGAAAAACTTCTGGAAGAATTCCAGTACAAGAAGCCCCTGCGTTACGACAAGGGCGGCGAAGAACATTACAACCTGATTTCGGCACTGCACAAGTCCGTGCGCGGAAGCGATCCGGATGCAGCCCTCTATTGGCTGCACCGCATGTTGCAAGGCGGCGAAGACCCGCGATTCATTCTGCGCAGACTCATGCGCATGAGCATGGAAGACATCGGCCTTGCCGACCCCAACGCACTCCTGCTTGCCACCAGCGCCCGCGAAGCCTACGACTTCATGGGAATTCCCGAAGGCTTGATCGCCCTCGACGAACTGGCAATCTACCTATCGCTGGCGCCCAAGAGCAACAGCGTAGAGCTGGCCGGCATGGCCGCAGACCAAATCGTGAAGCAGACCGGCACGCTTCCCGTACCGCGCGCCTTCCGCAATTCCGTCACGAAGGTCGGCAAAAAGCTCGGCTACGGAATCGACTACCAGTATGACCACGACAGCCCCGGCGCTTACTCCGCACAGGAACACATGCCCAAGCAGCTCGAAGGCGTGGAAATTTACCAGCCCAAGCCCTACGGCAAGGAAAAAGCCCTCGGCGAAAGGCTCGCGCAATTAAAGCAGATTAAGAAAGAGAAGAACTCCAAAAAAGATTAGAACTGCTTCAGCAGCCTGATTCTTTCAGGGGTGTCAGGGTGTGTGCAGAACATGATATTCACCTTGGCGATGATGCCTTTAAGGCCCATGTTGTTATCGAATTCTTCGTCGGGGTGAATAATGTAGAGCTGCGCCACGTCGCTGCGGCGAACGCGATCGAGGCCCGGATATTCAGAAATCTTCTGCAAGGCAGAGGCTAGCGCCCACGGGTCGCCACAAAGCTCGGCGCCGCCGGCATCGGCCACATATTCGCGGGTACGGGAAATTGCCAAGCGCGTAAACCAGCTGAAGATATAACCGATCGTACTCCAGATAATAACCAAAATCAGAAAGAAGATGATGATGACTCCCCCGCTGCCACCACCACGGCGATTCCGCGAATGACGCTTAGGTCCGCGCAACATTGCCGAGAGCAGCTTTATAGACACTGTTTGAAGGGTCGCAAATATTCCCACGAACACGATGCATACTACCATCAGGCGGGTATCGCGATTCTTGATGTGGGTAAGCTCATGACCCACGACGGCAGAGAGTTCCGCATCGTTCAATTTCTCAATGAGGCCAGTGGTAAGCGTAATGGTAAACGAGGGAATATCAATACCGCTGGCGAAGGCGTTCAGGCCATTGTCTTCTACAATGTTGATTTGCGGCATTTCGATACCGCCAGCGATACAGAGGTTCTCGACTATGTTATAGACACGCAAGTTGTCCTTGCGTTCAAGGGGCTTGGCGTGCGTGGTATGGCGAATGATGGACGTATTTGCGCAATAGGCGATAATGAACCACACGCCTACGATCTGGAGCGTATACGGGAGCGCAGTCCAAAAGACATCCCACACTTCGGGCCAATGCAACAAGGCGTATTTGGTGTGCGTCGTATGTTCTGCAGGGCAACCACCTTGCATAATGGAGCAAAGAACCCCGGTAACATCCAGGATAAGAATCGTCGCAAAAACCATTCCCAGAATAATAACGGGGAACATGCACAACAGAAGAACACTGTTGCGGTTGTTCCGCCAAATCTGGGTTTGGAGTCCGACGTATTTCATAAAGATGTAAAATGTGAGATGTGAAATGACTAATTAATTACACATTCCACACTTCACATTTCTCATTACTAAAACTTCACTTCGGGGGCCTTGTTCAAGGCATCGCGACTTTCGGTAGCCTCGTACATAGAAGCGCGCCTAAAGCCGAACATTCCGGCAACGATATTGCTGGGGAATACCTCGCAGGCGTTGTTCAGTTCGCGAGTGGTAGAATTGAAGAAGCGGCGTGCAGCGGAGAGCTTGTTTTCGATATCGGCAAGTTCATTCTGCAGCTGCAAGAAATTCTGGTTGGCCTTGAGTTCGGGGTAAGCTTCCAGCGAAATGCGGAGTCCTGCAAGGGCGCCAGAGAGGGCCTTGTCAGCTTGGACCTTTTCGTCGACGGTCGTCGCGCTCATGGCCGCGGCACGTGCAGAAGTCACCTTGTCAAGCGTTTCTTTTTCGTGGGTAGCGTAGCCCTTGACGGTGTTCACCAGCTGGGGCACCAGATCAAAGCGCTGCTTGAGCTGCACATCGATATTCGCGAAGGCGTTTTCGCGGTTATTGCGAAGTTTCACCAGGCCGTTATACATGGCGATAAACCAGACGACAAGAACGACAGCTACTATCGTGACTACGATTCCGATTGTCATATTTTGCTCCTTTCCGTTTCTTAACAAGAAATCTATATAAAAAAAAGATCCCGGGGCAAGCCCGGGACGACATTTTTGCGCTTTAAAGGAGCGTCATTTCGGCCCTATACAGGGTCATTTACCGGTTTACTGTAATCGCGTTCACCGAAGAGGGCCGTTCCCACGCGAATCATGGTAGAACCTTCTTCGATGGCGACTTCCAAGTCACCCGTCATGCCCATAGAAAGCTGGTCGAAGTTCACAAAGGCGCCGCCCTTGGCAAGGAACTTTTGCTGCAAGTTGCGGAGGAAAGCAAAACATTCGCGGCTGTCTTCGGCCACACCGGTGTTCTTGCCGATGGTCATGAGTCCACGGAAACGCAAGTGCGGGAATGCATTTGCACCGCGCGATTCAAGATCATTCAAGAAGTTTTCGGCTTCGTGCACGTCGAGACCGCTCTTGGTTTCTTCTTCACCGGCGTTAATCTGGAAAAGAATTTCAAGAACCTTGTCTTGCGCTGCGCAGACTTTCTCCAGCTTTTCAACCGCCTCGATGCTTGCGATGGAATGGATGCAGTCGGCCACGATGGCGGCCTTCTTGAGCTTGTTACTTTGTACAGGGCCAATCACATGGCAACGCACGCGGCTGCCGTCTTTTGCGGTCAGCGGCTGGCTGAACTTGAGTTCGGCCTCCTGCACGCGGTTTTCGCCAAAGTCGGTGGCACCCAGCGCAATGGCATTGGCCACGGCCTCGGCCGGGTGGAACTTGCTGACCCACACAAGCTTTACCGAGTCGCGGCTGCGGCCCGCAACCTTGCAGGCTTCGGTAATCCTGGCTTCAAGAGCAGCCAGGTGCTCGCGCATTTCTTCAAGTGTGAATTCCATTACTTCTTCGCTTCCTTAAACAGCACCTTGATGATTTCGTCGATGTGCTTATGGGTATAAATCTTGAGGCCCTTCTTCGCAGGAGCCGGAAGTTCGTTCACGTCCTTCTGGTTCTGGGCAGGCAAGCGCAAGGTCTTCACGCCGGCCTGGAGAGCGGCAAGGGCCTTCTCGTTCAAGCCACCGATAGCAAGGCATGCACCCGTGAGGCTCACTTCGCCAGTGAATGCGATTTCGGGCGAAACCGGCTGCTTGGTAAACGCAGAGAGAAGGCAAAGCGTGAGGGCGATACCAGCAGAGGGACCATCCTTGGGCACGGCGCCTTCGGGCACGTGAATGTGGATGTCCGTCTTTTTCACGATATTCGGGTCGATGCCAAAGCGGCTCAGGCGTTCGCGCACAAGGCTCAACGCAATCTGCGCCGATTCCTTCATCACGTCGCCCAGCTTACCCGTCATCAAAAGCGAACCCTTGCCCGGCAAGAGCATGCATTCGATAGGCAGGATTTCGCCGCCCACACTTGTCCAGGCCAGGCCAACGATTACGCCCGGGCGACCGGCAGCAGGCAGCTGGCTATCCAAATAGCGCGGAGCGCCCAGGTAGTCCTGCAAAGTCTTCTCGGTGATTTCGGCCTTGAACTTCTTGCCCATCACCTTGTCCTTGGCGCGGTGACGCACCACGTTTTCAAGAGTGCGTTCCAGTTCACGGACACCCGCCTCGCGGGTCCATTCACGGATCACCTTGCCGATTACATCGTCGTCGAACACCACGTCCGTGCCGTTTTTAATACCCGTGCGTTCGCAAATGCGGGGCACCAGGTACTTGCTTGCAATCTGCAACTTTTCGTGGGGATAGTAACCCGGCAGGCGCACAATTTCAAGACGGTCGCGCAGGGCTTCAGGGATTTCGGCTTCGCTGTTGGCCGTGGCAATAAACAGCACGCGGCTAAGGTCGAGGCCCACTTCCATAAAGTGGTCCGTAAAGTCGTGATTCTGCTCGGGGTCCAAGACTTCGAGCATGGCGCTTGCGGGGTCGCCACGGAAGTCGCTGGCCATCTTGTCGATTTCGTCCAGCAGAATAATGGGGTTCATGCACTTGGCACGGCGCAGGGCCTGAATAAAGCGGCCCGGCATGGCACCAATGTAGGTGCGGCGGTGACCGCGGATTTCGGCCTCGTCACGGACGCCACCCAGCGTAATACGAACAAAGTTACGCTGCATGGCATTGGCGATGGATTCCACCAAAGTCGTCTTACCCACGCCCGGAGGACCGACCAGGCAAAGAATGGGGGCGCGGCGTTCGGTACCCGTCAACTTGAGCACCGCCACGTATTCCATGATGCGTTCCTTGACCTTGTCCAGGCCAAAATGCTTGGAATCCAGTTCGCTCTTCACCTTCTTCATGTTGAGGACGGTGTCGGTGTAGTCGCCATAGGGCAGGTTCAGGAACCAGTCCAGGTAATTGCGGCTCACCGCGTATTCCGGAGACGTGGGCTGCATCAGGCGCATGCGGCTGATTTCTTCTTCAAGCTTTTCTTGAATGGCAGCCGAGAACTTCTTCGCCTTGATTTTCTTGAGCAGCTGGTCCGGTTCCGAAGAATTGCCGTTTTCGCCATCCAGTTCGTCTTGCAGCTGGCGGATCTGTTCCGAAATGAACCATTCCTTCTGCTGCTGGGCCATCTTCTGGCGCACGTTCTGCTGCACCTTGACCATCATGGTGTCGGTATCGGCAGCCACCTGCATAATCTCGATCAGGCGTTCCGCCAATGCGTCAATCTCGCCGATCTCCAGCAAGCGCTGGCGCTCGTCCATGGAAATCTGCAAGAAGGGGATCATGCCGTAAAAGGCGTTGATCTGGCTGTCCATGGTGAACAGGGCGTCGACCATGCCCTCCGAAATATTCCTGTGCAGGGAATATTCCTTGAACTGGGTGAGCACCGTCTCGAAACGCGGAGTCTTGTCGGCCGCCGTAATCGAGGGCTTGCGGGCAGAAACCGTGACCGCCAAGTAGCTGTTCTTGGTCACGATGGAACGGAGATCCACCACCTGTTCGCCTTCAAGCACCACCTTCACGCAACCATTCGGGAAGGGGGTCACGTTACTCACGTGGGCAAGTACGCCCACCGAGTAAATGTCCAGCATGGGGTTTTCGATTTCTTCTTGTTCAATATTTTTCTGGGCCGAAAGAATAATTTCGCCATCGTGGGATTCGGCATATTCAAGAGCGCGCAAAGAAATATCCCTACCGACAAGAATGCGGCGGGTCGTGTGCGGAAATACAACAGCATCCCTCAGAGGGAGCAACGGATACATTTTCGATGTGTCTAAAGCCATACGCTACAAAGATAGTATCTTGGCGGAAAATTTTTGGGGTACCGACTTTTCCTTAAGCTGTTTATACTTTTTCAGTATTACACCTTAAACCGAGCGATTTCCTCAATGGAAAGTTCGCTCACATCTTTTCCTTCTGCTTCTGCATATTTGGCAAGTTCCAAAAGGTTCAGCTTGCAGGCCGGCGGATTTTTATATGGATCTGGAGCCGCAGAAAATGGAATGCGAACATCCGCCAAGAAATCGGCAATTTTTTTAGTTCCATTCATAGGTATAGGTCTCCAGTAATTTTTTTGCGTTCAGAGGGCCTAGCATAAAATGGTAAGGGTGAAGAATTCCCAAATGCGAGCATCCCAGTTTTTCAATATAGTGAATTAACAGCGCTTTGTTAAGGGCGTATCCATAAATAACACCATCGTACCCCCATTGAACGGATTTATCAACGGCAATAGCAAACAAATGCCCTCCAACACCCTTGTATTTTTGGGATCCCCTTTCGTGTTTGTTATTTTGCGGAGCACAGCATGCCCAATGCAGGTAAACCGCTTTTGCACCAGGAGTATTTCTTATTCCAACTAGTCCCTGAATCTCGGTGTTTTCTCTGAGAGCCAAAGCGTAAACTTCTACGTCCTCTGGGACATCAATCCAATTGATTCCCCATCCATTTTTCTCCGTGAATTTTTTTAGGAACGAACGGCTTTCGATCTTAAACACAACCGTTTCTTTTATTTCCCTAGTTTCGGTATCCTCCAAGCAAGAAACAATTCCATCTATCCAGATACCAACACCGCCAATCAACGCGTTTTGATTCATCTTATACTCCTTTCCCGCAGAAAAGGTTGCGGGAGTTATTTTTTTGTCGTGATGCACGACCGATGATATTCAGAGGCGTTCTGGCAAAAACGGGAACCCGCTTAAAACAAGAACGCACCTCGCCTTTGTATAGCGAGATGCGTCGGGCGTTAATGTACCTAATATCCCGAAAACTGGCAAGGGGCCGTTAAAAATTTTACATTTACCTCGAAGGAGGCGGCAGCCATGACACACTTGATGCAGCAAGCAATCGCCTGGTTCGGGTGGGGCAACGGGATTGGAGCCCTGGCCGGCATCAGCGCCATATTGACGGTTGCGGCCATACTCGCCCCGGTGATAGCCGGGCTATTGCTCGACAGGCTGGAACGCCTGCAGATTACAGTCCTGAAAACGCTGAACCACGACTTCGCCTACTTTTTCGTGAACTTTGTCACCTTCCCCGGCACGTTCATGCACGAGACGGCGCACCTCTGCTTCGCGGTGATCACCGGCGCCAAGGTCCATGAATTCCGCATGTTCGAAAACAGCGACGGAAGGCTCGGACACATCAGCTACAGCGCTCGCGGGCCATGGTTCTTGCGGGCCGTACAGCACACCCTGACAGCCGTGGCCCCCACCATCGTGGGCATTGCGCTCGGCATTGTCTTGTTGCGCACCATCTGGGCAGGCGGGCATACCCTTTGGGCCTACATTGGCCTCTGGTACCTGGTAATCTCGCTGATAGACCATTCCACCATGAGCGACGCCGACCTGAAAGGCTACTTTCAGGGCGTGTGGATATTCATTTTGCCGCTGTTCCTCTGCTTTTTGGCACTCGGCCTAATCGCACGATGAATGATCTGGGCGTTCCCGCGCCACGGCGCGGTCGGGCTATACTCGCTCCGCTCACGGAGCCACGCTACGCGCGTCTCCGCCCCCAAAAAGGGGGTTACTATCTCCCCTGAAGGGGACCATAGCCACTAAGCGGCATAGCCGCAAGTGGCTGGAGGCCTAACGCAGAATCAAACGGGAATTCGTCTAAATTCCAGCCTTTCAAGCGCTCATTTTGGAGATCTTTTGCTAAAGAATCACTTGGCAAAAAGTCTTGCGCCAAAACATTGTAAATGTCAATTTTATTGTTTGCAACAGCTTCTTCAACCGCATTATAAATGGCTTTGCAACCATCATTAACATCAGAGAAATTAAGACTTCCCTCAGAGAGTCCTATGGATTCACGTTCCAAAGCAAGCAACACATAGTTGGCCGATTCGTTCGGTCTGAAAACTCGACCCACAAATTTCTTGAAATTATTTTCAACAAAATCACTGACAGTTTTGAAGTCATTCGATTTAGAAAAAATGGCCCAGAAGTAATACTTGCGATTCAGCAAATCCAAGAAATTATCGCGGAACATGTCACGGGCCTTCCCCTTGAACTCATCGCGAAGGCTAGATCGCTTGGAGGTGTACGCCTTGAGCACGTACAAAAAGTTCACGTTGTACACTTGTAACAGAAGCGTGTCGCGGTCGAAAAGACGATTCTTGAAATGACGATTGCGAAGGTCCCACAGACTTTTATCCTTCTGAGCGTTATCAATAACATTTCCTTCATCATCAACCAACTGATAATTGTTAGAATCCACCTCGTTTGCAATCAGTTGTTCATCCGTCAATTCAGTCCTAAAATAGGATTCCCGGAACTGCTCTTCTTTTTTTAGGGAATCTTTTTCGCTACTCGGCAAAAATCCCCTAATAAAGAAGTTCGGCGTAACGCTATAACCTTCAGTCAATTCATCACGATAACGAAGCCCTTGGTACTTTTGCCTATCTTGGTCTTTCTCCAACAAGTCGCTAATATTATACTGGATGATGTTCTTCGCGTAGGTAAACTGTTTGTAAATGGAATTACCTTCTATCTTGTTTCCATCTTTATAATATTTGCTATCGCCCACAAACCAGATTTTCTGTTCTTCATCGGCAAAAATCAATTGACGGTCTTTGTAAAGGTGATCTATCACCTTACCATCTTTCTGCGCCTTCAGATAATTCATAGAATGCGGCAATTCATCGCCAACAAGCTTGTCAATCATCGCCTCGAACACGTTATTATACTTGTTCGTGAGCATGTATTCATTGCTGTAATCATTTGCGCTGAAGTTTGCACCCCATTCAAAGAAGGCTTTTACAATGTTGAAAAGCTTCAGGAACTTATCAGCGAAATACTTATGCTTTATGTGGCGCAGTTCAACAAGTCCACGATGCCCCAGCAAGCGGCGGAATTCGTTCACACGAATCGGTGCGTAAAACTCGGACTTTGGCATTTTAAAACCGAAGGTTTCTTCAATGTAGTTCATTGCCGAGAAATAAAGCACCAAAAGACGGTCATCTAAATCGAAAACCTTTTTCTTGTTTTCGAGATTCATGTAAATGGGCGCACCATTTTGCATGAACGGCTGCGTATGCGCTACTGTACGACGCCAATCTATGCGGTTATTGCCACTATGCTTATTTTTAGCCGTAAAGACAAACAGATTTTGATTTTCGGCATAAAACGCCTTCATGGCGTTCATCACATTAATAAGCGTAGGAGATTCTTTAGCACTACCGAATCGAAAAACCTCAGGAACATCCACGGTCCTGGCTTTAGGATTCTGCTGATGATACAGATCTATTGACGAGCAAACCCATAAAGAAAGCTTAGAAAGGAATTCCTTGGGAGCAGCGTCTATGGCAAAATCCTTGTCAGCATTCACCACTTCGCCAAAAGCCGTTTTTGCATCGTCCATGAATACCTTGGGCAACACAAACACAATGTTATCGGCGGCCTTTTCAGCGCTTTTCTTTGCAGACTTGTTATAAAGATATCCGACGCCATCCAGTTTGCCATCATTTTGCACAAAACCATTCGGTAAACCGGCAAAACGCCCTTCCTTATCGGTCGGGAGTACCTTTTTGAGGTATTCTGAAGAGTAAGCAAACTGTTCAAAAAGGAAAATCATTGTTTTTTAGCTGAATTGTCTATTTTTTCCAATTTTTTAGACATAGGCCCGTTTTTATGTATAAAAAATCGAGTTTTTTATACACGTTCGCTCTAAAAAGGCTTTTTTAGGCGCTATTTTTCACCGATTTCCGCCATAAACCTGTTTAGAATATCTTTCTTTTCCGGCTTATAAAGATCTTGGAAGGTGAAATATCCATCATCTTTTGTGCGGAAGAACGACCCGTTCTTATGTTCATCCTTGCAAACTTCGTTCCAAAGGTAGAACATCACCTTGCCGAGGAAACGATCCTTTGAAATTACATTGCCGTTATCGGGTTTGATGAAGAATTCGCCAAGCTGCTTGTCTTCGGATTCGGTGAGAGTGAGAATTTTCCCGTTAACAGTCTCGACAAACCTTTGCCAGGAATACTGAGAACCATCAATGTCGATTTGGAAATTGACAGCATCCTTGCCTTCGAAACTGATCGGCACATATTCCCAATCGAAGCGGCGTTTGAACGCACTGTCCATGGGGAACAGCGACTGATCGCTGGTATTCATTGTGGCGAGAATATTCAGGTTCGGCGGGAGCTTCAGCTTGCCTTCACCAACCTTACTCTCGTAATCCGTCCAGATGTCTTTCAAGACAGATTCTTCTTTAAGCCACTTCGCAAAATCATAATCCGCATCTATGGAATATTGCGAGGCACCGGAGCCATCACGGTCGAGCAACTGGAAAATGTCACCGAAAATCTGTGCACAGTTGCCGCGGTTAATTTCTTCGATGACAAGGAAAACCTTAGCATCTGCAGCACCGGTCAAATGCAACTTCCATGCCGCGGCATAAGCCTTAGCGAAAACCTGCGGAACGAAGGAATAAGTGATTTTTTCACCATCTTTCTTAGGCTTGTAGGCTCCCACAAATTGCGCGTAGTCGTAATCCGGGTGGAACGCGGTGCGGAATTTATGGGATTCATCAACATCTTTTAAGCCATAGCCTTTTTCGGGGTCATCAATCTTGAAAGACTTACCGGTGCCAGGAGCGCCGAAGAGAATATTCTGATAATAAGGCGGATTACCTGTATTTTTATTTTTTTGTTCATCTATTACAGCATTATTTTCGAACAAATCACTCTTTATGTCAGTATCTGAAGAGTCCGCTTCTTCAATTATAATTTGGGGAACTTTGTCATAGACTCCCCTTTGCTTACAAAGATCTACAAACCATCTAAAGAAGTCTCTTCGGTTTGTTTCCGTTTCCGAATGATACCAATCGTTGCTTATAAAATACTTGTTGAACAAGAAGAATCGTTTGTAAAGGCGTCCATCATATTTATGATCATTTTCGGCAACGCTCTTTAGTAAGATAACTGGGATGTTATAGCGCCCCAGAAAGTTGTGTTTTCTGCAAAAAGGAATATCTTGAAGATTCCTTAAGTCATCTTCATTCAAAATATTTTCCTGCTGGAGAAGACCACTCCAGGCTTTGAATAGTTCTTCACTCGTTTTCATTTGGGGCCTCCAGCTTAAATCTCTTTATCTTCATCTTTATCTTCTTCTTCTGTGTTGCTCAGGTCCCCATTTAACTTCATTTTTAAAGAGTGCATAGCCTCAATCGTTTCGGGATCATGGATATCAGTAAATTTCAGAAGCACTTCTAAACGTATATTCCTATTAACTCTTTTTCGTGCACCTTCTGAAGACGCCAATTTATAAGAATTAATCAATTCAAAAATATGCTTTTCTTTTGGATTGAGCGAACCAACTAATTCTGTGTCATTTTTAAACCTAGAATACATTTTGGCAAAATCATTTAATCGTTCTGCACAGTCATCATCAATAATTTGCCCATTTTCTAGCAAAAGAAACACGAAACTAAATAATGTGTACATCTGAGTTTTTCTTCTTGCAAATAAAAACATTTCTTCAGATGTTAATAGACGATCAATGTTTTCAATAGCTGCTATTATTGCGGCCTTGTCAGCATCCATATCTGGATAGTCGTCTTTTAGATCGTCATATATTTCATTAAGTGCTTTTTGGTTGACTTGGTCTATTATCCCCTTTTTATACAACGTAATAATATTTGCACAGAATTCGATATTTTTCATCCTTCTCTCATCTGCATCAGAGAAAATTCGGACTTTTTCCCAGAAAGGTTCTTCAGAAAGTTCAACAGCAAGATTTGCAAACAAACCGGATTTTGAATGTCTCTTTTCTTGATCATTTAAATTATAATTCGTTAAATTTAGTCTATTAAAAATGTCTATAATATTTTCTCTTTCTACTCCTGAATGAAGCTCGATAACATACAAATTGTAATCCCAAAATTTAGATTTTTCTATTGGAGTCAAATCGTTAAAATATTTATCTTTGTATAGTTCTTTCGTCTCATTGTTCAGCAAAAATCTTTCAGACAATTTGAATTTCCCATTTGAAAATTCGGAAATCGCATTTATACGCTGTTGGCCGTCAACTATTTTTATAATCGACTCTCCAGTTGTCGGGTCAGCTGGGAGCTTCCAAAAAAATAATACTGGGACATACAAATCCAGCAAGATTGTTTCAATCAGACGAACCTTATCTTTTTCAACCCAGACAGAGTTGCGCTGAAAACTATTGTCCACTACCAGTAAACCTTGTTTAAACATTACGTTTATGTCGTGAATACGTATCTTTTTATCATCGGCTTGGAACATTATTTTCTCCTTTATTTTTTAACGCTCTAATTCCATTTAACTGATATTCTTGTAAATCATTCCAATTTCTATATAACCTATAGGTTATAGGGTGCGTAATCAAAAGCCTTCGCTGTAGATTTGCTGTTGCAGCATCGGCCTTTTCATCCCATTTTTTTCGCATTTCAGGAATCTCACGAATATCTTTATCATTAATGAAACCCTTATATATTGAGCTAGAAACACGTTCGAATAACCGGGGTGAAGGAAAATTATAGTTTTGATTGCAGCTGTCGCGAAAGTTCTGCCAATAATCATTGTATAATTGGTCTGAAACAATAGCAATATCAATGTCAGAATAATTTCCCAACATGTCACCGGCCCCAAAGGATTTGAAATCTTTTTTAGGAGATAGACTAAAACCAACCTTAGCACTGCCAACCATTTTTACACTGTAAAAACTAACATTAAAACTATTTGAAACGATTTCTCGAAAGAGGTCTATTTTGTCAATTAATTCAACCCCTTCAAGATGGCAACACTCTGTAAAATACCAATTTTTTGATTTGAGTATGTATTTAACATAAAAATCTTCAACACTCATCGTTGTCAAATCTTTTTTTAACAAATCTAGGTCTATCGGCATAATTACTTATTCCATGTATAAAACGTTAATTTCATTAATTTCACCAATATAACAAGATCGATTGTTTAGAATAATAGACGAAAAACTCTTTACGTTATGATTACAGTACAAAATTGGATAAACCCCTTTTGGCAATTTATATTTATTGGCAGACAAAAATAATACTTCACTATTCGGCATGGATAAGGCGTAAGCACCCTGTTCAAGAACTGTCAAATTATATGACGAATCCTTATTGAAATCGTCTATGCACTGTTTAATATCGTTAGTGACCACCGCATAAGAAAAACGATGGAGATTGCTTTGAATTTTAGACAACAATTCACAGAATCCTATTTGTTCAACAGGATTCATTTCGCGAAGAGTGCCAAATTCATGGGTTGATTTTTCCACATAAGCGAGATGTTTTTTCCCATTATATTTTAACCATTCAATATACGGCAAGTTGGCAAGAATCGTTTCTGGCTGATTTCGACTTGAACCAGAGCCGTGCAAAAAACCATCAACATGAACAATTCGCTTTTTTTGTAGTTCGCTCCAAAGATTTCTTATTTCATCTAAACTGCGTTTTCTTAAATTACCCTGCGCATTTCTTAACGACAGGGAACATTTTTCCCGTTCAATCGCTTCAACAGTAAGTTCAGCACCAGGTCTAATACTGTGCAGATGCAAGCCGACAAGTTTTTCAATGTCTTTTAAAAGATCATTATAAGTCATCATATCATTCCTCGAAAGCTGGAGGGAACTTTAAAACACTGGCATCTTCATCTGAAGATTCAATAGCCACAACGTCTTCTAACCATTGTCTTAAGAAAGATTCCGACTGAGAGTCCTCTTTATTCACTTTATAAAAAGCAACTTTATTCGGCAAGTCTATCCTAGTTGTATCTCGTCCAGACGAAAGCGAGTCTTTTAACGATAACCCAGCTGCAAATCGACGTATATCAGAAACAAAATCTAACACAATGACTTTATCTTTACCTTCGGATAAACGCAACCCTCTTCCTAATTGCTGGATGAATATTCTTCTAGAATGAGTCACTCTCTGAAATACTAGAATATTGACGTCAGGGACATCAATTCCTTCATTAAAAATATCAACAGCACAAATGACGTTAATATTCCCTTCGTCAAAATCACTTAATATTCTATTTCTTTTGTATTGCCCCATTGCTTCAAATCCGCGATCCGACGCATTGGAATAAATGGCTTCCGCCCGGCAGAAACCAAGGGCATTTATCTTATTTTTCATAGTTATTGCGTGCTCAATCGTTCCGCAAAAGATAATGGCTCTTGGATTGGCTTGTTCTTTCCAAGCTTCATGAAATGTGTCAACAACGGAATCATCCCATTGATTAATAAAAAGCGTTTTATTAATTTGCTTTGGAGAAAAAGATTTTCCTTTTATATTTTTTAAAGACGCCCAATCAATATTATTCGTAAATATCCTATAATCAATATTTGCTAAAAAACCGTTTTTCAGCCCATCGATGATGTCAACGCTTATTTTGGGTTCGCCAAAGTATTTCGATATTTGAACTTCATCGGCCCGCCATGGTGTCGCCGTCAATCCTAACGCAAACGCTCCATTTTCCTTTCCTGCAGCTAAAAAATCAAACACTTGATCATACATTGATGAACCGACATGATGGCATTCATCAACCAATAATATGTCAAATAAGGGAAGATCCTTTCTATTCGTTATATAATTGTAAACTGTATCAACGCAAGCAAATGTAAAATCTGCATTTTCCAAGCTTTCGTTATTTTGCGGTTCATAATTATTCCAAACAAGGGTCTTTTCTGAAGGCTTAAGAAAAGGCCAAAACGCACGCTCCAGTTGGTACACTAAATCATTTGTATGCGCGCAAACAAGAACTTTTTTTGGTTCTATCGCTCGAATTCTTCGAATACTTTCTGCAGCAACAAATGTTTTTCCTAAGCCAGTGGCAAGAACCACAAGAGCTTTCTTTTCGCCCGAAAAATACGCACCCGTGATTTCTTTTATCGCCGATTCCTGATATTTACGAATGCTGCGAGTATTCAAAAATTTTTCAGGCAGTTTTTCTGTTTCATTTACAAGTCTAGACGCATCCCATAATTGCATCGGTATCTTGTTATAGCGCATTAAATTTTGCTGATACTGTTTAGCAGATGAATCAAAACCCATAGAGGCTACAACCACCGGTATATCAGCCTTATACTCATATAAAGCTTTTAACGTTTCTTCAAGAATAGAATCCCCTACAGCTTTTTTCCAGTGTTTTGCCTGAAACAGCCATTTTTTCCCGTATCGTATTGCAGTAACATCGGCTCCATGGTCATCACGTTGTCCAACAAGTCGAACATTTGTGTACCCCATATACAGAAGCAATCGGCAAATGTTTCGTTCAAAAGCCTGCCATGAACTGTTTGCGATGTCATGCAAATTATCGAACATTATGTCACCATCTCTTTTCTTAAAAATTCAATGGATAATTTCACCCGCTGCAGTGTTATGGAATCAGAATACTTATTTTCAAGGAATTGCAGAACATCATGCAAACAATTTTCATATTGTCGGATCACTTTTTCTCGCATAGACAATATATTGTCCTCTCCAAGAAGTTCTTCGCCACCAATAGCCAACGAATTTTTCCATATCGCGCCATTAAAGAATTTTTCTGGATTGTCATGGAATATAGACACTAGAAAAGAATACGGCACATAAAGTAAATAAGCTCCCGAATCCTTAAGTTCGCCTATTGTCGAAAGGTCGATTTCGCTAGAAATCAATGAATTGGTCAGACTTTTTTTCTGTTCGTTATCGAGTTCATTGAAATATGTCGCTGCATGTTCTCTCAAAAGATCGCTCATTTTTAAGCGCAAATCTTCCATAAATTCTGAAGCTTCTTTGTAGACAGAGTCTACATTAACTACTAGAGAACTTTTCCATCTAGTGTCTATAACCCGCCATATCAGATTACTCAAGCTATGCCCATTTTTGCTGCCACTTAGCGGATGCGCATTAAATAAATACATGGCAATCTCACTTGCAATCATTTGTTCTTTTGAAACATTATATTGCAAGAAAATTGGATGGCGATGATCTAAAAATACAGACATTTTTCCAATGCTCTTTTCCACAATAATTGGCGTCGTATGCTGTGATGTTGGAATTTGCATTGGTTTTCGAACCGCATAGACATCTACTTGAAGAGGCTGACTATTTTCTCCATCAGGATATCTGACTATTAAATTTGAACAAGACAGAGAATCAATTTTTTCCGAATTACTTAGTAAATTTTCTTCAGACAAGGGATTTTTAAAGCCCTTGGCCGAACCACATTTCGAACATTTTGACGAGTTGGCCGTATTCTTCGTCGAACAAACCTCACAAATCCAAGGTTCTAGGATTTTTGGCGTTTGATCCGTTCCGCAATGAGGGCAGGTTATCGACGATTTTGGAATAAATTTTCCACACGCCTCAAACACGCATGTTTTTCCATGCAATATATTCCCACAAACGCTACAAGTCTCGTCTTCTTTTAAATTCTGTGAACCACATTGAGGGCAAACAGGCAATTCTTCGACAGGTGGCTGATCAGCACTTTCTACTAACTTCCACCACTCACTATCATCATAATAACCAGGAAGTTTTTGTTTGAACTTTTCATAAAGCTCTCTTTCTTTATCACGAGATATTCTATGAGCAGATCCATCCTCCCAATACCCCATATACATGTCACCGCGACCAAAATTCCTGACTCGCCTATACGCTTGATAAAGTTTAAATAATGGCGATGTATTAGAATCTGCATTAGGCTGCGTTGGTTGCAAAGAGCTATTTCCACGAATAAACGTCATGGCCCTAGCCCATTCTGCACTTGTCCTTTGAAAATCCTGCTTCATAAAATCAACAGGAACAAAATCTAGATGAATTTCACCAACAATTCGTCCATACTGCGAGTCAATCGGATAATCCTTAATGGTTCTCTTAAATTCATCAACATATTCAAAGAAAGCATTCTTTTCTGCGATTTTTATCGCACGACCATTGCGGATCAGATCTATACCATATTCAGTATCAGAATCAAATCTTTGGATTCCAAGCCAACCTTTTATTCTTTCTTCAACAGTTCTAGTCGAATTTGAACCACAATGCGGACAAGAGGTTTCCTCTGACGGAAGAATCGCTCTACATTTTCCGCAACGTCGATTGGATCCTATAACTTGATCAAATTCAAAACACGCCGGAACATTTCCACTCTTTCGAACAACAAATCTTTTTTTGTCCCAAACGCAATGTTCAAAAGGAACGCATTTCTCCCCATTTATGGATATCTTTATTTTTCCTTCTCTTAAAATGGACGCATATCGCCGACCAATTTCTTCTCGAATTTTCGGCATCCCATACTGGATCAATTTTAAAATACAATTTCGATTTTGATTTCCCTCAGGCCACCAATCCCTTATCTCTATTATCGTCCCATGATTCCCAATAGCAAGCTCTTTCTTAGGAATTTCTTCTACATCTAGCGAGTAATCTTTTTTCTTATTAATTTCTTCAAGATTGATTTCGGTTTTCACCCAAACAGACATATCCGATCTGCTTGTATAAAAAGTAGTCCGATTGCCCAGCTTTCCTGTAGAGATATTAAATCCCATTCCAAAAAGACCCAAGGTGTCGTAAGGATTGTTCCCCGAATAGCCGGCTTTAATCGCCATTTCCGCAACTTCGGAAGTCATTCCAGGACCATTATCCTGAATCCGCAAGACACCCGAATTTTCACTTAAATTCTTTCTGCTAGGAAGCTCAATGACAATTATCGGGTCATCTATCTTTTCTCCGTCAATTTTTGCACTATAAAACGAGTCTATGGAGTTATCAATCAATTCACACAACGCATCCAACGGCTGTATGGACGTATGGGTCAGTGCAATCAAAATCTTCGGATCTGGTGTAAAATCGAATTTCATCTTTCCACCTTTTACTTTAACGCTTTTTCAAGATACTCGTGCAGTGATTTGGCAACCCCATTCGCAAGAAGATACGGGACTCCATTACCAATGGTTTTAAAACAATTTGTCAAAGTCATAGATGCAGGCAACGTAAATTCCTTTGGCAAGGATTGAAGAGCCATAGCTTCCGCGACAGACAGACGCCGTTCTTTATACGGATGCAAATGCACCTCATTATTTCCATATGCAACAGTAGGAGAAAACCGCCAACGGTGAATTCTTTTATATGATTTTTTATCCGAATCACCTTCCGGAATAGTTTGCATCCTAGAAAGACCTGCCTTGGGCTTGAAAAACCGATCACCGTCGGGATGATGTTCTACATCATTTTTTTCGAACCAGTATTCTACAGTTAAATCCTTCGCTATTCCATCTGGACACGACAACACAGAATCTTTTTCAAAAGGATCTTTCTGTGGCCACGAAATTTTTTTTACATCGTCCAAAGAATGCTTTATGTTCGCCCCCCATGGGAACCCTTGTAACTGATCTTTTTTATAAAAATCTTTTTTCAATAGATTCTTTTTCACACCAATCAGTATAATTCGATCTCGATCTTGTGGAGCACCAAATTCCAAAGAATTACTTAATCTATCGGTAAGGCAATAGCCTGCATTAACAAACGCCTTCTTCAATTCATCATAAAAAAGCCGATGTTTTTTTGTTTTCCACAGCCCTTTTACATTTTCAAACAAAAAGAAATCCGGTTTATACGTAATAATAAGATTTGTGTAGGACCAAGACAGCACGCCATTCTTTCCGTCTCGCCCCCTTTGTTTTCCGGCAATCGAGAAATCAGGGCATGGCGGCCCCCCAATAAATCCAGTCACGTTTCCATCATTTTTCAAATTATTTTTTAAACGTTTTCCGGTTTCTTCATCCTTCAAATAATTGTTAATATCGAAATTATCATAACCAAACTTCGGAAACTTGAGATTCATTTTTTTTCGGGAATACTTATACGCCTCTATAAAAGGCTTAAAATATTCATTTACCTGAACAATGTTAAATCCGGCTTTTTCAAAGCCAAGGTCAAGCATTCCACATCCAGAAAAAAAAGAAAAAACATCACACTTTTTTTTAGTCATATAACAATCTCGATCAATTTTTCACACTTCCACATACGCAAATGACTGCGGAGCGGATTGAACGTTAAAATCAGCCAAAGACTTCTGCTTGCGGTACTTCTTTGTCGAGGCAACCTTTATCGCAAAGGCTTTGTCGCGACCTTCAAAGTATTCGTTGTAAAACTCTTGAGTAATTCCAGAACTAAAGCTTGTCTGAATCCAAATATTGTCTGGAGTCCCGCTCAAAATAGTCTCTATTTCAAACTCACCGATAACCTTCTGCTCCGGCGAAGAAGAATATACTATCACCTTCTTTACAGAAGTATCTTTGAAGACCTGTTTACGAAACTCGAACTTTTTCGAGCCTTCGAAAATCTTGTGTGCGAATTCTGGCTTAATCGACAACAAAACGGCCTTCACTAGCGGTCTCCTTCAAGATAGATTCGAACTGGGCCTTAGAAATCTTGAAAAAACCTCTCGGGGCATCGTTAACACCCTTAAAGATTCCCAAATCAATAAGCCGTTCCATATTGATTCTCTTCGGGAAAGAATATACATAGAGAAAATTAACAACAAATGGCTTCTGTGGCTTATAATCCCACATTTTTTCCAGCTCTTTTTCAGGGAAAACGCTGCCCCTCAAACAATACTGAATGAACTCAGCCTTATTCGTAAAACATTCCCTTGTGTCAGTTACCATTCCAATGGTCGTAACAACACCTTTATAGAGTCCACCGGTCCTGTAGAAAACCAAAATATCGCCCTTCTTAGGGTGCGGCGCCAGCGCCCTAGACACATAGACCTTTGATATTCCATTACGATGCGGGGAATCTTCGACAAAATCTTCGGGAGACTCCGTGTTCAGGATGGAATCGGGAAGCAATTCGGTATGGTACTCCGGGTAAATAGGAACGATATACGTATCGCGATTTTTGGAGATGTAGGGATATGTTCTATGTACATTTTCACCATCGAATACCGGAGAGAAATCGCGCACATACACATTCTCTTCACCCTTCTTGCCCCAATAGGTAAAGCCCCATTTTTCCATGAGACTAATCAGACGTTTCTGTTCATCGCTCCTATCGAAAATCGTTACGTATATTTCGTCAACCTTGTGCTTTAAAGCGTTATCAAAGATAATCTTTAGGAAACGTTCGCCAAGCCTAAAACCGTTGGAGATAACTTTGAACGTGCCAACCTTAAGTCTCTTTTTAGTCGGTAGAGGAGGAATGATGTCAGCATAGTTTTCGTCTGCACCTTCAATTTTCAGATAAAGAAACGAAAGGAGTTTTCCCTTGTTGGAATTAATTGTTATATAAGCAGTCTCATTGTGTTTTTTCTGGAACCATTCCGTAAAACCCGGATAATCGTCTTTCAGAGATTGGAAAAACGGATCGTTAAGGTCAATCATTCCGAACGGTATTTTTTGGACATTCAAAACCTTATAATCGACCATCTCCGGATTTTCAGCGAAAACCTTTTCAAGGAAACGGTCAACATCAACAACTTTATCTGTAAGGTTAAGAGATTTCGCCCTATCATGGATTTTTTCATTTTCAGAAATCAACAAATCCACACGATTGGACGCCACTTCATTTAATAGGACAGCGTTTACGGAATCTTCATCGGTCCAATCCTGCGATGTAGAGTTCCCAAGAACCTCATATCCAGTTAAATCCAGACTTTGATTACCAACACCCCCTAACTTCATTATTTTTTCTACAGTCTTGGCGTGAATAACCTTTTGGCACTTGGATCGATTAAGCCACTTGAACAGGATTTGAGAGTCCTGATTAGATTTGTTCGCAGAAACCTTGTTAAGGAAAATGCTTGTATCGAGTAAAACTTTCATATGACCTCCGTGATGCGGATGAATAAATTACCATATGAAAATCTACATTTTTCAAGATGTCATATTATGACATATATAATTTCATTCAAGAGAACATTCCAATTCTAAGAACGTTATTTAAACTTCCCAATTATAATCCTCTTGCATCCATTATTCAAAAGCACATCCGTTTTCAAATCTTTTTTTTCAACATCCACTTTCGTCACTTTTTTTAGCCTATATACGGGATTTCTTGAATTATGATATTTTATTTTTTCAACCTTCTTTTTATCCATCAAGATTCCCAATACACTATAGGTCAAATAATCCCTTTGCCCGCCTTCATGCGAACTATGCAAATTCAGTTTTTCTGCAATTTCAGAATTCGTGAGGCCTTCATATTTGCCTAGTAAAGCCAGAATCGCTTCTTCCATTTGTTTCAAAGCGTCGCTGGCTAATTTTTTTATTTCTTCACCCGTCATATAAAGCTCCCAAAAGATTTATGTCCTAAGAGTCACACAGGACACCCTGTCATTATAATGATTTTCTAGTTGCATTTTTTCCAAAAAATACTAAAAAAGTTTACCGCTATATTTTTACGAGGGTTTTAGGGGGTGGCCCCCTAGAAGAGGGGGTAGAGAAAGCCACGGCGTGCCGGGGCTGCAGCGAGGGGGAGGCCTCCCCCGTCAGGGTCATTCTTCCAGGAGGACGATGGTGTCGGATTCGTCATATTCCTTGCCGAAGGCCTCCTTGTAGCACGACTGCAGGGCAGCCTTTGTGCCGGGGCTCTCCGTGAAGAGGAACATTCCGCTGTCTAGGCAGTCCATGTCCAGCTCGCCGTCTATGTCTATGCATTCAGGCCGGAAGGTGGACCACAGGTAATAATCGACATAGCCCGCCCGGATGTCTTCGCGGAGGAGGTTGTCGCCCGTGCCCGGCTGGATTTTCAAGAAGATCTTTTCGCTTTTTACCCACGCGAGGAGCGCTGTATCGTGCATTGTGCAATTTCTCCGGTTTTGCAGTGTCCCTTTCCACGCCAAAATATAGATCTTCGGAAGCGTCATTTTTTGTCATGTACATCGGCGACTTTTCAGGTTCCTCGCCGAGCAAGGCAAGAAAGAGACTCTTCAAAGTCGCAATTTGCGACTTTGAACGAATGGTTGCAATAAAAACCTTTTCTCCACAGTATTTGCAAAATGATCTGTACGCTAAGTTCATAAAAGATGTATCTTTAGAGAAGATCGAAGACGAACTGCTTCTTAGGGTGGTAGACGAAATGACCGACATCAAGTACGAAAAGGAAAGCTCTTTTTTGGATGGAATGGACGCCAAGGCTCGCGAAATGGCGAGAAAGATGCTCGTTAAAAACAAGCCTGTTGAAGAGATTGTTGAATTTACAGGTTTGTCCGAATCAGAAATTCTAGGAATAAAAGGTTAAAAGCCTTTTATCACCCAATATTTATTCAAAGAAACCGATCCCTAAAGGCCGGTTTTTCTATTTGCATTATTCATACATTTTGACACCACTGGTGACAAAATTGCCGCTCCAATGGCGAGACAATTTTCATTTCAGCAGTTGCCAAACGCCCTTTACCTTGGAATGTTTGGGCCTTCGGATTGATTTTAACGCCTTGAAAACATCCTCTACTATTTTCGATGGGAACACAGGAACTTTTATTTTTGTCCCTTTTCGTGTCCCTTTTTTTGACCCTTTTTGCGGCTGTTTTTAAGTGCCGTTACCATGTAAAAAATAGCGAATTTTCGAAAATTTAATCATTTTACAGGATAAAAACCTCTATTTTTATTTCAACAAAAACCGTCATTTTTGACGGTTTTTATGATGATTTTTATGACGGTTTTTTGATACTTTTCCTGATATTTTTTTTGATACCTTTTGCGATTTTTTATGCAAATTGCGACCTCAAAAATTCCCGGGGTTTTAGGGGTGTCCCCCTAGGCGAGGGGGTAGAGAAAGACGGATGGAGATCCCCGGTCAAGCCGGGGATGACATCCGGCTGTAACGAGGGGGAAGCCTCCCCCATCAAACAAAAATCTTTTTACATGGAAAATGGTATTCAAACGCTCGAAAAAAGCGTGTATATATAAAGATAGGGACAGTCTCTATTCGCCCAACGGGGGCGTTCCCGCTTTATGGAAAATTCAAGCAATGTTGACTAAAACACCAAATAATTATAGATTTTGGGGGTATTATGGCTCTTGAAATAAGAAACATCCCCGTTCTTACTGGCTCCGCGGCAGAGTCGTTTATCCGCGCAGCTGAGGAACGCGAGAAGAACCCGCGTCGCCTTGGGCTCAAGGTTTCCTTCGCCCAGATCGACGAAATGGCCGCCCGCGCCCGTTCTTACAGAGAGGCCCATAATGGAAAGAATCCGTTTAGCATCTGATTGCACGATTTATCCCATCGACAAGAATACCGAGTTGTCCTCGTTCTGCTGCGGCGACGAGGATCTTGACGATTTCTTCAGGAACGACGCCTACCTGTATTCTGCGCAGTTGTTGGGAAAGAGCTATATCGCAGTGACGAATTCGGGCGCTCCGCAAATTGCATGCGCGTTTACTCTGGCCAACGATAGTATCAAATCGACGATGATTCCGAAATCTTCGCGGAACCGCCTGGAGCGCAAGGTGCCGAACGCAAAACATACGCGGACGTATCCGGCGTTGCTGATTGGGCGCTTGGGTGTAAACGGACAATTTCAACAGAGTGGCTTGCATTTGGGTAGCCAGATTATTGATTACTTAATTTCCTGGTTTATCCATCCCGACAACAAGACGGGGTGCCGCTTTATGGTTGTCGATGCGTACAACAAACCTGAGACTATTAACTTCTACCAAAAGAATGGTTTCCGCTTTTTGTATCAAGACGAGAGCCTTGAGAAAGAAGCTTTCCATGTCAGTGTCGACCAGTCCTTGAATACTCGGATGATGTATCTGGATTTGATTGACTTTGTTTCGTAGAAAAGGCTACGGTTGCAATTTTTGCAATAGTTGCCGCGTGGTATAAATATTGTCGCACCGATGGTGCGACAATTCCTATTTCGGCTCGCACTTTTTCAGTTTCAATTTGTTTATCATCTTCGACACTTCCAGCACCACATCCGTGTATTTAGCCTTTTTCGTGTCGAAGCAAAGATCCTTATCAATATCAACGAATCTTATACAATTGCCCCCGGGAATTCGCAAAGAATATGTGTAGTCCATTTTTCCTCACTTTGGGGTTAACGATCCCTCCGTAAGATTTTCCAATGGCCACCAAAATCACCACCATACCGGGCAATAATCTTTTGCTTTTTTAGTTTATTGATGCATTTCTGCACTGCAGAAGGCGCAATTTCAGTAATTTCAGAAAGCTTCGCTCGTGTGACCGTTGGATTAGCTATGATTGCGTTCAAAACCGCGTCAATGCTGCTATTGCCGTCGGTCTGACCACCTCTCTGACCACCTGTCTGACCACCATCTTTTATACCATTATTTATCTCCTCACTAAAGGTTTCCCGGTACGCAGAAGAAAGCTTAACTTTCAGCATAAAGTCGTACAACTTATATTCAGGAGCAGGATTCCCGGCGGATTCATCCTTACAAGCGACATATTCCACCTCTACATTTATCGACGGAACACAATAATCAAGAGGAGCTCGCAGCAATTCATTCAAATGTTTGGGATTATTGTCGACACCGACAATTCGCCCATCATCTTCTATTCCAAGGACAATATCACCTCCATCGGCATTGGCGAAACTCTTAGTCATTTTTCACATTTCCTATTATGAAGCAACACAACAAATACGCCGGCAAATACGGCGCACTTTGTGCTATTGCGTTTTTATTTAATTGGGATGATCTTGCGATTCTGTTGGCGGGGGCTTTCCCCGGCATTACCTAGCATTCGCTTTAGCGAACGCGCCCGAGCAGGTCGTGTTCCTGCCAGCTATCCAACAACATCAACAAGAAGGTTGATGGGCCCCGCCGCGAATGCACGTACGGACCAAGTGGTCTATGTCGACTGTCGCGAGGATTTTCTGAACTACAAGATGCAATATAGGTTACAAAAACAATCTTGTCAATAAGCTTGCGTAATCCAAATCCCTTTTCTAAATTTCGCTCCATGAAACGCATCGAAGTAGTTGCAGGCATCATTAAAGAGGGCGGCAAGATTTTTGCCACCCAGCGGGGCCACGGCGAACAGAAGGGATTCTGGGAATTTCCCGGCGGCAAGATGGAGCCGGGCGAAACGCAGCAGCAGGCCCTTGCCCGCGAACTGAAAGAGGAACTGGCCATCGACGTGAACGTGGGCGATTTCCTCTGTACGGTGGAGCACGACTACCCCGCTTTCCACTTGACCATGCACTGCTATTTCTGCACCATTGCCGGCGGCAAGGCGCCCGAGCTCTTGGAGCACGAGGCGGCCAGGTGGCTTACGCCCGCGGAGCTCCATTCGGTGGACTGGCTGCCCGCCGACATAAAAGTCGTCGACGCGATCGAGAAATAAACGAAAAACCCCGCTTTCGCGGGGCATTTTTCTTAGAACTGTTCAAAGAACTTGTGGACCTCTTCGGGCACCCAAGTCTGTTCCCAGTTCCAACCGATGTTCATGTTGCCATTGTCATGCGCAGTCCACTGGTGGTCTCCGGGCCAGCTGCACCATTTTACGGGGAAGCGTTCGTCGACGTTCTTGAAGTCGTAGCAGACGTGTCCGGTGTTGCCCTTGACTTCTTCGGGCTTTTCGCTGCTCGCGTCAGTGAAGTTTTCGTCGGCATCGGCCTTACCGTTACGCTTCAGAATTCTCGGAAGGGCGCTGTTCTTGGCGCGGCTGTAATCGCAGCGGCCATCTTTCACGCCGTGAACGTTCATCCAGGCGATAGGCAGTTCCTTCATGTTGTTGCCTTCGGGCAGCCAAATGTTGTAATCTGCCACAGCGTAGGTGGCGGCAGCACGCACGCGGCTCTGCATGTCTTGCATCAGGGAGTAGCTGAACATGGCGCCAAAGCTGAAACCCGTAATGAACACGCGGCTGGTATCGATGCAATAGTTCTCTTCGAGGGTGGTGAGCGTTTGGGCGAAGAAGTCGTGGTCGCCCTGGCCCTTGGTCCATACGCCGTCGATGGCATCCAACGAAACGAAGATGTAGTCACCGTTCTTGTCCAAAACCTGCTGGCCATAGTATGGTGTCGGGTGGTCATAGTCAGCATCGTGGTGCACAAAGTCTTCGCCGCGGCTGCCATAGCAGTGCAGTGCGAAAAGCACCTTGTGAGGTTTCTTGTTGTCGTAATTCTTGGGTAAAGTGATAAAATAGGTGCGGTTGTCGCTGCCTACCCTGATTTGGAACTGGTCGCCGTTCTCGACGCTCTTGACCTTCTGCAACTTGGATGTGGTGCCGCAGCCCTTGCTCGGGGTCGGGTTGTTGCCAAGTGCATAGCCAAACTTGAACTTCTCTTCGCTCTTGTTGAGCTTTACATCGAGTGTGGTATCCAGTGTGCCGAGGGGCACGGTGAGCGTGTCGAAACCTTCGGCCACAAAGCGGATCGCTTCGTCTTGGGCGGCGTCTTTCATAAGGGCGCCATTGGGGGCATCACTTGCAGCGGCGATTCCGCTGGCGTTACCGTCGGTGGTGAACTTGAAATTCTGCTTGGCGCTACCCACAGAGACCTGTGCAAAGTAGGTACCGCGGGCCTTGACTTTCTGGGTCAGGTCGAGAGTGCCGGCGCCCTGCAGAGTCTTCTTGAAAACCTGGTGGCCAAGGGAGTTGAAGATCTTTACCTGCACGGGCGAGGCGCTGCTCTGGGAGTAAGAGAGAATGCCATTGTTGATGCCGATATAGCCGGGCTTGCTCACAGAAGCGATTGCTTGAGCACCTTCGTCTTCGTGAATGGTGAATTTCCCCTGGCTGTCGGTAGTTGCGCTTTTGCCTTCTTTGAGGAGGCTGACCGAAGCGCCCTGGAGGGCCTTGCCCTGATCATCGGAAACGGTTCCCGAGATGGTGTAGGCAGACGCCACACCGCAAAATGCCAAGAGGCACGCGGTCGTAAAATGACTCTTTGCTTTTATAAGCATATTTACTCCTTTTTATGTATCACCATAACAAACACACCTTACTATAAACTAACTTATAATATGAATAAATTCCCATGGCCATTCTCCTTGGCCATGGACGAATCGTCTATAAAAATATTTTTACCGATTTTAGGTAGAAAGGCTACCCGACAATCACCTTGTAGAATTCAAGGAACTGCGCGGGGGATAATTCCTCGGCGCGGACTGTTGTGGGGTAATCCAGCAGCTCGATGGCTTCCTGAATCTTCTTCTTGTCGTAAGCGCGGCCGAACGAGTTGGCCAGCGTCTTGCGCTTTTGGGTGAAGGCGGCGCGCACGAAGTCAAAGAAGCCCTCGGGAGCCTGCAGGGCGTCGGCCTTGGGGGTCAGCAACATGGTGGCGCTATCCACATTGGGGCGGGGCGTAAAATGCTCCGGCCCGATCTTGCGGAGAATCTGGGTGTCGGCGTAGGCGGATACCAGAACAGAGAGGCTGCCGTAATTGCTGCTGCAGGGGCTTGCACAAATGCGCTCGGCCACTTCCAGCTGCACCATTCCCATAAAACCCTTGGTCAAGTGCAGTTTCGGCATGAGCCCTGCAATAATCGCAGTCGACACATTGTAGGGCAAATTTCCTGTGACCCAGGGTTTTTCGTGGGCATCCAAAAAAGCCTGCAAATCAAACTTTAAAAAGTCAATGTTTTCGATATGGAAATTCTCGCGGCCCTGGAATTTTTGTTGCAAAAATTCCACGCACTGCTCGTCGATTTCGACGGCAGTGAGTTGCACGTCGCGCTCGATCAAGTGTTCCGTCAAGGCGCCGTGCCCAGGGCCAATTTCAAGCACCCATTCGCCCGCATTCGCCGGCAAGTCCCCCGCAATCATCTGTGCGGTAGGTACATCCAAAAAGTTCTGTCCAAATTTACGACGGCGGGCTCTATCCATGTCGCCAAAGATAGAAATAAAAAGCCCGCAAATCAATTGCAGGCCATTCAAGTAAGGTTAAAGTTTTTCTAGAGTCTCGCCTTTACAAGCTTATACAAGTCTGCAAATACGGCTTCAGGAGTGCGGTCCGCATCAATAGCCGCAACGCAGTCGCTGTAGTCACGGGCCGCGGCAAGGTACCCCTTGCGCACCCTCTCGAAAAATTCGGCCTTTTCACTTTCAAGGCGATCGGGTGCCTCGCCCCGCTTCGCGGTGCGCGCGCGTCCCCGCTGCACGTCAATGTCGAGCACAACAGTCAATTCCGGAAAGCAACCGTCGCAAGTGATTTCAGTCAGTCGCTGCACAAGGTCGGCACCCAAGCCGCGGGCATAACCCTGGTAGGCAAAAGTGCTCCATGCGAAACGGTCGGCAATCACGATCTTTCCCGCATCCAGCGCGGGCTGGATAATTTCTGCAATCACCTGGGCGCGTGCTGCATTGTACAACAAAAGCTCAGTCTTGTCACTCATGATTCCCTTGAAGCTTGTATCCAAAAGAATCTCTCGTACGCGTTCCGAAATCTTCGCGCCGCCCGGTTCACGCAACTTCACTACGGAATATCCTTCCTTCGTAAGCGCGTCGATCAACATGTCGATCTGAGTCGTTTTGCCCGACCCGTCGATACCTTCCAAACTAAAAAAATGCTTAGCCGTTTTCATAGTAGTTTTTCTTATACTTCAAAAAGTTAGAAAAAATTTATCATACGCCAAGAAAATGCTATCTTTTAGGCGCTTTTTGCAACTAATGGAGTTTTTTATGCCCTCTGAAAATGCGATTATTGAACGTGCCGAAATGTATTTGCGCAAGCTCTCTTGCGGAATCAACCCTCTGACAGACGAAATCCTGCCCGAAGGCGATTCCTGCAAACAGGAACGAATCAGCAAGTGCCTCGCCTATGTCGCATCACTGTTGCAACAGCAATTGAACCACGACCATGTGGCCCCCATTCCTACAGAACAGCCCCGTGCCGTAAAGCGCGCCGCAAAGCCCGTCATGCAGGAACTGGCCCTTGACGCCGAAGCCCTTACCCGCTACCGCTTTTTCGACTACCCCGTTTCCATTTCCCGCGTGGTCCGCAACATCAACGAACTGCTTCCGCGCAACGTGAACATGAATCACCTGCTGTACGCCGACGTGGCGAACTTCCTGGTGCAAGAGGGGATTCTCGAAAGGCAGACCACCGAAGACGGCAACGAAGCCAACCTGCCCACCGCCAAGGGCGAATCTTACGGTTTCGAAAAGGGCGAATCGGAACTGCGCGGCCACCACAACATTTATACCCAATGCTGGCAGCAAGCGCAGCAGTTCATTCTGGATAACATCCAGAAGTGCATCGCCATCGCCAACGAACGCTTTGCCAACCGCAAGGCCAACCAGGCTCAGGGCGACGACCAGGAAGCTGCTCCCAAGCGCGCACAAAAAGAAAAATTCCACCTGACCGCCGACCAGCTCAAGGAATACCCCAGCGAAGACACTCCGGTGCCCGTCAGCGAAATCGCACGCCGCCTCAACGCCCTCGTAAGCGACAACATGGAACGCATCTACTACAAGGTCATTCGCGACTGGTTCGTGGAACAGGGCTATCTCGAATTCAAGAATTCCCCGGAAGGCCGTAGCGCATTCCTGCCCACCGAAAAAGGCGCCATGGGCGGGCTCTTCGTGGAATCCCGCACCGGCAAAGACGGCGAGCTATACGATGTGGTAATGTACGATGCCAAGGCCCAGCAGATTTACCTGGACCACCTGGCAAGCATTTCTTAAATCTGCTCTTGTCAATAGCTACTCGGCGGTGCACACATCGCCTTACCGGTCACATTCTCATTTGCCGCATAACAGTTACGGCTTGACGAGCAGCCAGCATTATTATTACCGGATTCTTGGCAATGGCAGGCAATGTTGTCGCCATTACCGTCAAAATCCATAAGCCTGCCACCCTGGCATACGATCAAGTATCCACGCTGTCCGCGTTGTTCGTTAATGCAGTAACGAATCGAATTGTGACATACACCGAGCATTTTTCCGTCCGCATCGCACGAAACGCGAGGATTCCAACTTGAATCCCTTGCGGCCATAGTAGTTGTAAAGCTTTCAACTTTTAGCGTGATTGGATAATATCCTGTTAGCGTTATATTTGCAAACTTATAATCGGAATGATGATTGTATCTCCCTGTGTCCTGTACATATATAGTAGAGTCTGGACAGAAATATTCTCCGTTTTCTCCGCAATTTTTGCCTAACATACGACCTTCTTCATCATATGTATATCCTACCGAATATCTCCCATCGAAAGCACCCCTCACCTCGACCCACGTCCCTTCGTAGCAACGGTACATGACGCCATTGTCAAATTCGTCATTCACGCATTTATGGTCGCCATCCTGGCATTCCCCGCACGAGACGAGTTTCATAAACCAGTGCGATTTACCGTCATCATCTGTATAATCGCCTACATGTGTGCGCTTGCACGAGTATCCGTTTTCGCATTGCTCGGTCATCATGGTGGAACCGAACCTTCCATTGACGCACTGCGTTACGCGACCGGCACCATCGATGTCATTGGAGCATTGCTTTTCATAGTTCAGACATGTTCCGCAACTATTCCCGTCGCAAGATACATTGCCGCACGCTTCCTCTATCTTTTTTCCGCCTTCGCACTTCGTGACCGTTCCCTTGAATTCTGCGTCGTCGGTACAGGTGCTCACGTTGTTCACGCACTCGCCGCAACCATTGCCATCCTCGTTACAGGAAACGGACCGGCAACTATATTCGACCTTCCTTCCCTTGATGCAGGCCTTGACAGTACCGATTCCCTTTCCGTCGTTGGTGCAGACAGCCGGCGTGTCGTCTTCCGAGCATTCGATCTTGGACATGTTCATGTCGCAGTCGTCGCCTTTCTCGTTGCAGGCAGCGGTCCTGCAGCTGTATTCAATCGACTTTCCCCGGATACAGGTCTTGATAATGCCGATTCCGTCCTTGTTGTTGGTACAGACGTCCGGCTCGCCTTCTTTACATTCCTCTACAATACTGCTGCTGGACTTCGCCGAAGAACTGGACTTGTCCTTCACGTCACCGGATTTCGTGGAGGAACTCGACTTCTTTTCAGTCTTGACCTCGACACTATCCGGGAGAACAATCTCCTTCCACTCGCTTTCGTGGCAAAGGAGGTACACATTTTCTTCGGCGACATACACGGTATCGCCTTCATTGGATTTGCCACAGGAGTCCAGGTCATCGGCAGCTTCGATTTCCGGGACGGTTACGGATTCTGCCGAAGATTCATCGTCGCCACCACAGGCTACCAAGGATGTAGCCATCAGTACAGCGAAAAGGCCAACGCATAGAATTCTTGCTTTCATTTCTTTTCCACCTTCCTTCGGGTTTTGACTAGTTTCCATATTCGTAATCTGGATCGTCTTCAATTTCAAATCCGGTCTTGTCTTCTGCCCTTGGCGGCTGGCACATTCTCATGCCGGTCACCGCAGTTTGTCCCGCATAGCAGTTAGAACCCGACGAACAGCCACCATTATTATTACCGTATTCCTGGCAATGGCAGGCAATGTTGTCACCGTCGCCGTCAAAGTCCATAAGCCTGCCGCCCTGGCATACGATCAAGTATCCATTTTTACCGCGTTCTTCGTTAACGCACAGACGAACCGAATTGTGACATACACCGAGCATTTTTCCGTCCGCATCACACGAAACGCGACTGTTCCAATTAGCATCCTTTGCGGCCATAGTAGTTGTAAAGGTTTGAACTTTTTGCGTGATTGGATAATACCCTGTTAACGTTATATCTGAATACCTACCAAAAGATTTATGATTGTATCTTCCTGTGTCAAGTGTAGTGAATCGCTTGCCGCAAACATAACTCCCATTCTCTAGCGTGTCCAATATCAAATAACCGTCATCACCGTACATGCATGTGCTGAATCCATCACTACCATTGATTTCGTGCCACTCTCCTTCGTAGCAACGGTACATGACGCCATTGCCAGAAGGGTCATTTGCACATCTAAGTTCACCTTCCAGGCATTCCCCGCACCTGGTAAACTTCATTTGGAAAAAACCATCCTCGTTCTCGCCCACCTTGGTGCGCTTGCACGAAAATCCGTGTTCGCATTGCTCGGTCATCACGGAACTGGGCTTCCCGTTTACACATTGCGACATGACGCCGACACCATTTTCGTCATTTTCGCAGGTTTTATCATAGTTCCTGCATATTCCGCACTTGTCTCCGTCGCAAGACACGTTGCCGCACTTTTTCTCTTGCTTTTTCCCGTTCTCGCATTTGGTGACCGTTCCCCTGAAATCCTTGTCGTCGGTACAGGTGCTTACGTTGTTCACACATTCGCCGCAGCCAGAGCCTTCCTCGTTACAGGAAACGGACCGACAACTGTATTCGATCAGTTGTCCCCTGACGCAAGTCTTGATGATACCGATACCGTCCTTGTTGTTGGTGCAGACAGACGGCGTATCTTCGTTGCATTCGTTCCTGGACATATTCATGTCGCAATCATCGCCTTTTTCGTTGCAGGCGGCGGTCCTGCAGCTGTATTCGATTAGCCTTCCCTTGATACAGGCCTTGATGATGCCGATGCCATCCTTGTTGTTGGTGCAGACGTCCGGAGTTTTACTTTCATCGCATTCGTCCGCGTACTTGCTCGCCAGGAAATCGCTTTCGTCCGTTTCGCTGCTGCTGGACTTAGTCGAGGAACTAGACCCGGTCGAAGAACTGGACTTGTCCTTTGCATTACCGGATTTCTCCGAAGAACTCGAGATTTCCGAAGAGCTCGAGTCCTGATCGTCGTCAGATTCGTTTTCCGGAACGGTTACGGATTCTGACGAAGAGTCATCGTCGCCGCAAGCCACAAAGCAAGATGCAGCCATAAAAGCAGCCATCACGACGCATATAAAGCTTTTCTTCATAGATTCTCCTACAGTAGCAAAAAAGCCGCAGCGTTAAAGCTGCGGCTATTTTAAATACAAATTACTCCAAGTCCTTGCCGTGGCACTTCTTGTACTTGAGGCCAGAACCGCACCAGCACGGATCATTGCGACCGAGCTTCGGAGCCTGCTGCTGAGCGCGACGGCGAGCAGCGGCGACCAACGCAGGGTTCACCTGACGGGTGCCCGGAAGTGCGGACTGCGGCATGGGCTGGGCTTCCTGCTGTTCTTCAGAAATCGCATTGGTTTCAGAAGTAGCGGCAGTGCCTGCGAGACCAGCAGGCTTTGCGCCTTCGGCGCTCAACTGTTCGGCCGGTTCTTCGGCATTTTCAGCAGGTGCTTCGGCCGGGGCTTCAGCGGCATTCTGAGCGGCAGCTTCTTCGGCAGCCTTGCGTTCTGCTTCGACCTGTTCCTTGCTCTTGAGCTGCAACTGGTCCGGAGAAACAGTCACACCGTTCGGGAGCGTAATGCGGATGTTCAGAATGCGGAGAGCCGTAAGGGTTGCAATCTTTTCCATGCAGCCTTCGAACAGCTTGTAACCTTCGTTCTTGTAAACCATCAGCGGATCCTTCTGGGCGTATCCGTGGAAGCGGATAGAATCCTTCAGCTGGTCCATGGCGTACAAGTGTTCCTTCCACACCTGGTCAATGGTCATCAACAAGAAGCGGCGTTCAATCTGGCGGAAGTCGGCTTCCGGAATAATCTTCGTGAGCTTTTCGTAGCGGGCCTTGCAAATGCCGATGATTTCATCGAGCACCTGTTCCGGCGTCTTGCTCATGGCATCTTCCAGCGTCAGGTTGTATTCCATGCCCAGGCTGCGCTGCAAGTCGATATGCAGGCCTTCCAGGTTCCAGGCTTCGGCATAAGTCTTGGCCGGAATGTAGCTAGACACCTTGATATCGCAGGCATCTTCGATGCGGTTCATGATTTCTTCGCTGATGTCTTCGCCGTTCAGAATGCGACGGCGCAGGCCGTAAATCACCTTACGCTGTTCATTCATCACGTTATCGTAGTCCAGCAAGTGCTTACGGATATCGAAGCTCTGGCCTTCCACGCGGCGCTGTGCACCACGGATGGAACGGGAAACGATCGGGTGGGTAATCACTTCGTCTTCGCCCACGCCAAAGCGGGTCATCAAATTCTTCACGCTATCGCCACCGAAGATACGCATCAGGTTATCGTCGAGGCTAAGGAAGTACTGGCTAGAACCCGGGTCGCCCTGACGGCCAGAACGACCGCGCAACTGGTTGTCAATACGACGAGATTCGTGACGTTCGGTACCAAGCACATGCAAGCCACCCAGCTCGGTAACTCCCGGGCCAAGGGCAATGTCGGTACCACGACCGGCCATGTTGGTTGCAATCGTCACCTTGTCCTTGTGACCGGCATACTGAATGATTTCGGCTTCGCGACCATGGTTCTTGGCGTTCAACACTTCGTGCGGGATGCCTTCCTTCTCCAGGAGGCCATGCAAGTGTTCGGACTTTTCGATAGAGGCCGTACCAACGAGCAGCGGCTGGCCCTTTTCATGACGTTCCTTGATTTCGGCCACAATGGCGCGCCACTTGGCATCTTCAGACTTGTACACCATGTCCTGCAGGTCCTTACGTACGCAGGGCTTGTTGGTGGGAATCACCCAAGTGTTCATGTTGTAAATCTTGATGAATTCCGTAGCTTCGGTTTCGGCGGTACCCGTCATACCCGAAAGCTTCTTGTACATGCGGAAGTAGTTCTGGAACGTAATCGTTGCAAGGGTCTGGTTTTCGCGACGGATCTGCACGCCTTCCTTGGCTTCGATAGCCTGGTGCATACCGTTGCTGTAACGGCGGCCTTCCATGAGACGGCCCGTGTTTTCGTCAACGATGATGATTTCGGTATCGCGGACGATGTAGTCCACGTCCTTTTCGTAAAGGTACCAAGCCTTCAGGGCGTTATCCAAGAAGTGCACCCAGTCGGCATGTTCGCCGTACAGGTTCGTAATGTGCATGAGTTCCTGAATGTGGTTCACGCCCTTTTCGGTCAGCTGGATGTTCTTGTCCTTTTCGTCGACCGAGAAGTCCTTGTTCTTGATAAGCTGCTTGGCAATTTCGTTTGCCTTGGCGTACTTTTCGGTAGCGTCTTCGGCCGGACCACTAATAATAAGCGGCGTACGGGCTTCGTCAATCAAGATGGAGTCCACTTCGTCGACGATACAGAAGTTGAGTTCGCGCTGCACCAAGTGGTTCGGTTCCACAGCCATGTTGTCGCGCAGGTAGTCGAAGCCGAATTCGTTGTTGGTACCGTAAGTTACGTCGGAGTTGTAGCTCACGCGGCGTTCTTCGGGGCTAAGGCCGTTCACAATCAAGCCCACCGTGAGGCCCAGGAACTTATAGACCATACCCATCTGCTTGGCGTCACGGCCAGCCAGGTAGTCGTTCACCGTCACCACGTGCACGCCGTGACCGGAAAGACCGTTCAAGTAAACGGGCAAGGCGGCAGCAAGGGTCTTACCTTCACCGGTCGCCATTTCGGCAATGGCACCTTCGTGGAGCACCAGGCCACCGATCATCTGCACGTCGAAAGGCATCATGCGGAAGGGCTTCACCGATTCAGGGTACAGTTCGCGAACCTTGGCGTACACGGAGGCGGGCAGGTAAACTTCCCATTCGTTCTTGCCGGCGGCAAGTTCGGCCTTCGCGGCATTCACCGATTCCTGGAGTTCAGGGCCCAGGCGGCTAAAGTCAAAGTTGTTTTCCGGCTTAAAGATATTGAAGATACCCAGGCGGCGGTCGCAAGCTTCTTGGCACACGGCAAAGGCTTCGACCTTGATATCGTCAAGGGTAGCACCGTTCTTGAGTTTTTCGCGGAATTCTGCGCTCTTGGCGGCAAGGGCGGCGTCATCCAGAGCTTCCAGGGCTTCGCGGGCCTTGTGGATTTCGGCAATTACCGGGCGCAGCTGCTTGACCTTACGTTCGTGAGGGGTACCAAAGATCTTATGAAGAACGGTATCGACTATACTCATCTTTTTCCTTTTTACGGCCGAGGGCACTGCCCGCGGACACTGATTAAAAAATTACGGGGATAATTTAGCAAATAACATGCCAATTCAAAATCGTTTAGTCTTGAAACAGGGGCTTAATCTGGGCAAGCATGGCCTTGCAACCCTCATTTACATCGTCCCAAGTTGCAACAAAATCGCCTGTATACCAGGGGTCCGCCACATCGCGGCTCTTGCCGACCCAATCCATCAACAGCGAAACCTTCCGGTTTTCCACCGGGCCCGCTGTTTCACGCGTGTACACGTCGGCAGGCAAAATCCAGCGCAGGTTGCGCAAATTGTTACGGTCCATGAGCACGATGTAGTCGTAATATTCATAGTCGCGGGCGGTCATCTGGCGAGCCGTTTTGCCGCTGCAATCGATGCCGTGCATGGCAAGCATGCGGCGCGCCGGCGGATACACAGGGTTCCCGATTTCTTCGGTACTTGTCGCAGCGCTCGCTATCTCAAAATCCTCGGAATTCCCCACCAGCTTTTTCATCACGAATTCAGCCATGGGGCTTCGGCAAATGTTCCCGTGGCACACAAACAAAATCTTGATTTTCATGCGAAAAATATAGTATCTTTAAAGCCATGAAAAAGCCCGCCAGCAAAGCCACGCGCACCCGCGTCACCCACGAATTCCCGGCCCTGTACGACCGTGAATCGCAAGTGCTCATGCTCGGCTCCATTCCCTCGCCCAAGTCGCGGGAAATGGCATTCTACTACGGGCACCCGCAAAACCGATTCTGGAAAGTCATGGCTGCCGTCCTCGGCGAAGATATTCCCGAAACCATCCCGCAAAAAAAGGCCATGCTCAAGAAGCATCACATCGCCCTGTGGGATGTTCTGGACAGCTGCACCATCGTAGGCGCCAGCGACACAAGCATCGAAGACCCCGTCGTCAACAACATCGGCGAACTCGTAAAGAAATCAAAGGTTTCACGCATCTTCTGCACCGGCGCTACTGCCTACAACTTGTACAAAAAATTCTGTGTAAATGATGTCGGCATTGAAGCCATCAAGCTCCCGTCCACATCGCCCGCCAACTGCGCTGTTTCACTAGAAAAACTCATCGAAGCTTACAAGGTGATATTAGAATAATTCACACCTTTTTCTTTACGCTCCAACTGCCCATGATTTTACCGTCATGGGCAATTTCGCACTCGTGAAACACCTCAAAACCGCGGTTCTTGTAGAACGCCAGATTTTTCTCGGAGTTCGTGAACAATATCAGCTGATCAGCGCTACGTTCGCGCACATAATATTCCGTAAAGGCGACGAGCTTGGTGCCAACGCCTTTTCCCTGAAAAGCCGGATCCACCGTCAGCGAACTCATATACCAAATGTCTGGACTGCTTTTCTGGTAATCGTGACACGGCTTGCCAGCCGCCTCGTCCATGGCGATCCAGTTGTTCATTCGCCTGACATTCACGCCCCAATACACCTGCAGCCAGCCGTGAATCAAGAACTGAAGGACCGACGGTCTCTTGAAATGCGGGGGCTCGAGCACCGCCAAGCCCACCATCTTGCCGTCTACCTTGGCAACCAAGAAACGCGCCTTCTTAAAAGTCGTGAGCCATGCCCTGTACATCACCGCCCAAAGCACCCTCAACCTTTCCTTTACGTCAGGGAAAAAGTTCACAAAATATGCGTAGTCCTCATAGGCCCTCAACGAGAACGCCACGGCCTCTTTCAGTTCCTTACGCTCCAAAATTCCAAATTCGACTTCCAAAAATCACTCCCAGCAAAAACCAACAAACCTCTTTGCAAAATCTAATATACATTATGCTTTATAAAAGAGTAATAGTTTTTTCCTATATTATTTCACATGAAACTGAATAAAATTGTAGCTTTCGCCTGCGCCATGATTTTTATGGCAGGCGCCATGACTCACGCCAACGCAAAAAACGCTCAGGCCTACAACGAAGACATTAAAATCGTCAAGGTCAACGACAGCAACTTCGAAAGCGAAATCCTGCAATCCAAGAAGCCGGTCATCCTGGAAATTTCTTCTACCAGCTGCCCGCCGTGCCTCATCATGATTCCGACTCTCATCAGCATCGCGAAAAACTACAGCGACATCAAAATCGCTTCCGTCGGCATCGACGAGCCGGGCATCGACAGAATCAAGGCATCGCTCCCCATCCAGGCGTTCCCGACATTTTTCCTTATCAAGGACGGCAAGATTGTAAACAAGTTAGTCGGCGCCGTCAAGGAAGAAGAACTGCTGGCAGCCCTGCAATACACGCCTAAAAAAGGGGCAGCCAAGCCCGCAAAGAAATCAAGGAATTCCCCGAAGAATCTCGTGTGCAAGACGAACGGACAGTTCAACGGCCTCAAGAATCTCGTAACCATCTCGTTCGTATTCGGCGCCACCGAAATCGAAAATGTCGACATCGTGACCGACGTGTTCGTGCCGCCAGAAATGAGCGACAAACGCGAACAGATGATTGAACACGTGCGCGCAAGCGGCAAGGGCGAAGTGACTCCGACCATGACAGGTTTCCGCATGCACATCGACAACAACTGCCGATTCATGAAGGCCATGGACATGAAACGCACCTCGACTTACGGCGAGATGCGTGCCGGGCTGGAACTGCAGGGTTTCACCTGCGAATAATCGGATAACCCGCCGCCAAATCAGCGCGTCTTTTCATACCTGACATACGCAAACCGGCGACTGTCCGGCGCCCAGGAATTCACGTTGATGGTTCCCTGGCCACCGAACAGCTTTAAGATTGTACGCGGTTCGCTCCAGCCAGCTTCATCGCTACCGGTCATCAGGCGAATTTCCACATTCTTGTTGGGCACATGCTCACCCGGCCGCACGTCGCGTTCATGGTAAGCGAGCATGACCACTTTCTTGCGGTCCGGCGAAATATGGGGGAACCAGGTGTTCCAATGGGCGTCGAAAGTCATCTGCGTCTGCTCGGAACCGTCGGCCTTCATTCGCCAGGCCTGCATGCGGCCAGTCCGCACCGAATTGAACCAGATGTATTCGCCGTCGCAGTCGTATTCCGGACCGTCGTTCAAGCCAAGGGCTGTCGTAAGCTGAATTTCGTTACCGCCGGCAGTAGGAATGGTATAGATATCGTATTCACCATGACGTTCGGCGCAATAGGCGAGAGTTTGACCATCCATCGTAACCCCGTGGAGGTAACTGGGAGCAAGGGGAGTCACCAGTTCCGGCGCACGACCGTCAAAGAAAATCTTGTAAATTCGAGAAAGTCCGTCTTCCTTGGTGTGATGGCTTACAAAAAGCCCCAAGTTATCGGGTGAAAGCACGTGGTCGTTGTTGCAATTGTCCACAAAATGGGAGGGAACCTCTAAAATTTTCCCGGATTCCATTTCGTACTTGAAAATGCGACCGTTACTATTATAAGTCAGGATTTTTCCGTCGGCGCTCCAGTTGGGTGCCTCGATCACGCAGTCAAATTCCTTGAGCAGCTCTGATTTTCCGGTTTCGATATCGAAAACTTCCAGATAGGACTTGTCGCCGGAGCGGTCCCACACCTGAGCGGGGGAGAGCTCGAAGGGGTAAGACACACCCCAAGCCGAACGCAGGTTGTCCATCTGCGTCATCATCTGCATGGTTTTCGCATGCGGCATTTCGGCACATTCCTTCAGTCCCTTTTCAAGGGCTGCCTTGCAGGCAAGCACCTCGTACTCGTAACAGTTTTCGATACGCGGGGGAATCCTGGATTCCACCATTTGCCCGGCAACATCGAACAGCTGGATTTCCACCATGTCGTTCAGGTTCTGCACACGAATAAATCCGTCGGTACCGTGAATCACGCCCTCGTTCTTGAGGGGCGCCACCATGGAAGTTTTCAAGTGCGCCACCTGGCCATTCGCATAAACCAGGTCAATCCAGTCCGTGGCATCCACACCCGTGTGGAACTTGACGCAGTGAGTCTTGGTCTCTACGACATGGTTGTCGCCGTCGCCATTCAAGAAAATATCCGCAAAAGTCAGGCTGTAAATACCCAAGTCCAAAAGGGCGCCACCCGCCAAGGCGGGGTTCCACAAACGCTCAATATGGGAAAGCGGCATCGAAAAGTCGGCTTCCACGCCCTTCACCTTCCCGATCTTGCCTCCGGCAATCCAGTCCTTGACCATCTGCACTGCCGGCAAGAAACGGGTCCACATGGCCTCGCACAGGAACACACCCTTCTCTTCGGCAAGGGCGACCACCTCGGAAGCCATCAGCGCATTAGCCGTAAATGCCTTTTCCACCAGAAGGTTTTTGCCGTGTTCCAAGCAAAGCAGAATATTGTTGTAATGCTCGGAGTGGGGGGTGGCCACATAAACCAGGTCCACCTGGGGGTCTTTCACAAGTTCCTCGTAACTGCCGTAGGCCCGTTCAAAACCATAATCATCGGCAAACTTTTTAGCCTTGTCCATGGAACGGGATGCCACCGCATACGGCTCAACACCCATACCGCGAGCTTCAATGGCCTTGACAGCCTCAGCCATCTTCGTGGCAATAAACCCACAACCGAGAATAGCAAATTTCATTATAAAACCTCGCTACTAATATAGACTTGTTTGGGCAATCCGTGGTCAAATAATAGTCTTATAAATGGACTCATGCGTATACATCGACACCCCTTTTCAGCTGTTGATAAGTCAACATTTCAGTCCATTGATCTTTTACGATTATCAACACACATGTTAATATAGAGTTAATACTATGTTCAATCGTAAATATGTGAATTTTCAATTCAAACACATTATCCACAAATGTGTAAATTTGTTTCACGTGAAACTTTCGTTTTTTGAAAAATTTAGACGGGATAAAATTCACCTGTTGATACAATAATTGAAAATATCCCAAATTTATTCACCATATTGAAAAATGTTGAAGAAATCCATATATCTGTTGTTAATAGAATGTTTACAAAATTTATCCACAAAAGTCCTACTTTTGTAGTGGAAAAAAGAAAATCCCGACTTCAAAAGCCGGGACTCTTCCGAGAAAAAGACTAGGATAAATGACTAGAATTTCACAACTCGCGGAGCAGCGCCGAAGGCATAGAACGTGGCAGTGGCATCCTTGAAATAGAGCACTTCGGTGTTAGGGTCTTCGACAGAATACATGGACCTGAGTTCAGGATAGTGGTCAAGCATGTGAGCCTTGGGTTCACGGCGATCATCGCGAACCAGGGTACCGGCGACGCGAACCCACTTGGTGCCTTCGCTGTTCATGCCGCAAATTTCGACCTTGCCGTTCTGCTGGATCTGCTTGGAGCAATCCTTGGTCTTGGAGGTCTGGATGTAGAGCTTGCCTTCAAAAATTTCGATGGTGCCGAAGGGGCGAACACGGGGCTGGTCACCTTCCACCGTGGCCAGGAAGTAGGCGCCACATTCCTTGAGAAAGTTCTTGACTTCTTCCATTATGTTTCTCCTTTTAATTAAAAATCTCGATGTGTTCATTCCGACCCATGAGCCGGGATACATTCCTATTTATAATATAGTAAAAAGAATTAATGCGAAGTCGCAACAATCCGCCTATATATTTCTTCCATTTGAGCTGAGAAGCAACAGAAGATTACCTTCTTGACTTTTTGAGCCGGGAAGTTCCGGACAGTCTTCACGGCAATCTCGGTAGCAGCTTCCCAGGGGTAACCATAAACCCCAGTGGAAATAGCGGGGAAGGCAACCGTCGCACAATCGTTTTCTTCCGCCAAATCAAGACAGCTTCTATAGCAAGATTCCAGAAGTGCCGGTTCACCATGTTGGCCATCTCGATAGATCGGTCCTGGAGTATGGATGACAAACTTTGCCGGCAACCTGAACCCGGGAGTAATTTTTGCCTGGCCAGTCTCGCAACCATTCAGGGGAATACATGCCCTCAAAAGTTCCGGACCTGCCGCCCGATGAATGGCGCCATCGACTCCGCCACCACCCAACAAGGAGCAGTTAGCCGCATTCACAATGGCATCGACATTCAGCTTGGTAATATCACCCTGAATAATTTCAATCTCTATCATATTGAACCTCGGCTATAATATAATAATTATCATCCCTATGTGAATAGATGTTGAAAACTCCGTTTCAAAACAATCTGTTTTTGTATATATTATAGTGGGTTATTTATGAAGATAGAGCATATTGCCATTTGGGTAAAAGATATCGACAAGGTCTGTGAATTCTACCGGAAGTATTTCGGTGGAAATATTCACCCCCTTTATCACAATCCCAAAAAACAATTCACCAGCCGATTCGTCACCTTCGAAGATGGCGCCCGCCTGGAAATCATGCACCGTCCCGACATATGTCAAGACAACGATGTTGGGACTTTGACAGAGTCAAAGTCCGACATGCTCATGCTCGATCATGGTGGTGTACAAGCACCCCCTCACGATACTCGCCATCGCATGTTTCACGTGGAACATCTTGGAATAGCACACATTTCATTTTCTGTTGGTTCAAAAGAAAAGGTGGACCTCCTAACCAAAGAAATGTCCGAAGACGGAGTCTCCATCGTAGGGGAGCCCCGAACCACCGGCGACGGGTACTATGAAAGCGTGGTCCTAGACCCCGAAGGCAATCGAATCGAAATAACCGTCTAACGCCATTCCCTTGATACTAATTATCAAGGGGTTCTTTTATGTTGGGTCTTTGGGTTCGCCAAATCCCGACATACTCATGCTCGGTCATAAAAATATGCAAGCATATTTTTGCGACTTTCAGCTCGCTATGTTGGGACTATGGCTATGCCATAGTCCGACACCCTGCGGTTACCAAATAAAAATGCGCAAGCCCATTTTTGCTTGGTAACCTTGGTTGTGTTTCACGTGGAACATCTCCTTTCTTGGGCACGAAGTGTCCTAACATAAAAATTAATGTATATTAGGGACATGAGGAGAACATTATTCATTCTGGCATTAGCTGCCTTAAATGTGCAGGCCGTCGACTGCATCCGACACACCTTCAATTATTTTGCGACGAACTTCGAGGAACACGCACTCGTCATGGCTGGTGATATGTTGCCGGATAGTCTATATTCGGAACAGAACGGCCTGGTCTATACCATCAAGTATCATTGGACAGGCGCCCATCTTGACAGCATGGGTCTGTACCAATCTTGCCGCGCCCGCAATATCGAAAAAAGATCTACCTACATTCCCGACTGGGAAATCGACTCCACCAAGGTAGGCAATGTCAAGAAATACGACTGGAAATCCCAGAAAGAAAAAGGATGGCACTTCACGGTCTACCATGCAAAGGATTCCGTCTATATCGATATAGACAAGGAACAACACCAGACATTCTACATCAAGAACGATACCATCCACGAAGTCAACAACTGGATTCCTATGCAAAGGATCATCTATCGCGATCCGAATAACGAAAGCAAGTGCATCCGAACAAGCGACAAAAAGAACTTCCTCATCGGCACCTATGAATACGAAATGAAGGGAAACAACCTCATCCAGAAATCTGTCAAGTTCGACAATAACAGGTACTTCAGAGCCCCCGACCCCTGCACAGGCGGCAATGAATATACCACTATATATTATAAGAAGAGATAAAAAATCAACTCAACATTTTATACTATATTTCCTCCCATGAAAAAAGTCATTCTCATTCTCTCCATTCTAGCATTAGATGTTTTCGCCGTTGACTGCATTCGAGCAACATTTAACGCCTATGTAATGCTGTACACCATCTACAGCGAAGACTACGAAGGACTCCGCACAGACAGCATGTACGTCGATAAGGGATCCTCCATCTATGCTTCCAAAGACTACTGGACCGGAAACCACCTGGACAGTGTCATCGAATATGGTAAATCCAGCGACTCCGAAGAATGGGAAAACAGGGTGAACCTCATGAACAGGACCGCCACCGTTACGCAGGAAGGCGACCTGAAGAAATACACCATCTTGGACGATGGAGAAATCGATTCAGAATATTTCATTTTCCTCGATAAAGATTCCCTATACTATAAAGAAGGTATAGAAGATGACACTATCTATATTAAGAATGATACTCTCCACAGAGATCATGGTGAAGAAACAATCGTTAAAGATGCGGATAACGAAAACAAGTGCTACGATAAAGATAGAGACAATAATGTTTGGATGACATATGAGTACGAGACTAGGGGAGACACCCTTATCCAAAAGAGGACTCATCAGGATGGTGGCAAAGTCCTAATCACATTCATGGTCCCTGTAGATAGCAATTCTACCACCACCATCCAACGCAAAGTTCGCCCGGCAATCATCCCCGAAAAAGCCAAACATTTCGACCTCCTCGGTCGCCCAACCAAGGGAAAGTACACCGTGGATTTTCTAAAATAACGTTCCACGTGAAACACAACCGAGGTTTATTTTCACATCATTTCAACATTTATCAAAAACTTATCCACGAATATTTTAAAAAAGTGAAAGGGCACAAGCCCTTTTTTTTGATTTTGTGATTTTGGAATACTAAATTATGTTCGGATTGTTTCACGTGGAACAAAAATTGAGTTACAGAGAAAACAAAGAACAACAGAGTCTTTTAAACCAGTTCTTGAAAGAACATGGTATCGAACTGTCCGAAGACGTATTGGGCAAGCTCTATGACTTCGCCGACTTGGTAGTAGAAACCAAGCAGTTCGGCAACTTGATTTCGGCAAAGGATTCCGAAAAGTTTTTAAGCAGGCACATTGCAGATTCCCTCGTTCCCTATATATATATAGTGAACGAAATTTTGAAAGCTGTCCCTGCAGGTGCCAAGTGGGCCGACATGGGAGCCGGTGCAGGCTGCCCGATTTTCCCGCTGGCCATCGTGATGCCCGAAGTAGAATTCTATGCGGTGGAACCCCGCAACATGCGCGTACAGTTCATGAAGTACGCCAAGGAAAAATTGCACCTGGACAACCTCACCGTCGTAGGCAAGCGTTTCGAAACTTCGGGACTTGCTTACCTGGATTTCGTGAGTTGCCGTGCACTTTCGACTTTCGAAAACGACTGGGAACGTGCCCAGCCGGGACTCGTCGGCGGGGGAAAATTCCTCACGCTCAAGAGCTATAACAACATCGTTCACCTGGAAAACGATCCTGCAGTACACATATACAAATATGCACTGCCCCAGGAAGAACAAACATACGCCTTAGTCACTCGAGGTAATGAATGAGTAAAGTGATCGCTGTCTGTAACCAGAAAGGTGGCGTGGGTAAGACCACGACGGCCGTGAACCTGGCTGCAAGTTTTGCCGCATTGGAAAAGAAGACCCTCCTTATCGATATGGACCCCCAGGGTAACGCATCGCAGGGTCTCGGCTACAACGAGATGCAGGATGTGGATATCCACGAAATCCTGAACATGGCCGACAATCCGGACAATATCACCTACGACAATATTAAAGAAGCAATCCTTGATACGAGCCTCGACTACCTCAAGGTCATCACCTCCGGACCGGACCTCGCCGTCATGGAAATCGAACTGGTGAACGCCATGAGCCGCGAACGCCGTCTCGAACGCGTGATGAATGTCCTGAAGCAGACCTTCGAATTCATTATCATCGACGCTCCTCCGAGCCTGAACCTTTTGACGCTGAACGTGCTGACCGCAGCTACCAGCGTGCTCATCCCGGTGCAGTGCGAATACTACGCCCTGCAGGGTATGACCGAACTTTTCAAGACTATCCGCGAAGTCCAGAAAAACCTGAACCCGAACCTGAAGATCGAAGGCGCTCTTCTTACCATGTACGATTCCCGCCTCAGTCTCTGCAAGCAGGTCGCCGAAGAAGTCCGCGATAACCTGAGCGATACCGTTTTCCAGGCAATGATTCCGAGAAACGTGAAACTCTCCGAAGCTCCTTCTCATGGCAAGCCCGCTATACTTTACGATGTGCAGAGCAGCGGTGCACAGGCCTACATGAAACTCGCCGAAGAAATCTTGAATAAGGGAAAGTAATCAATGGGTAAAAAATCTTTCGCACTGGGTCGCAGCCTTTCCGATATCCTCAAGGATCACTCCGCACCGGCCGCGGCAGAAATTCAACAGTCCAATCCACAATCCGGCGAAAATGGCGCCGAAGTTTCTTCCGCTGTTGATAACTCCCAAAAAGTCGTAGAAATCAACGTCGACCTTATCGACCCGAACCCCTTCCAGCCCCGTAAGGTATTCAGCGACGACGAGCTGGTGGAACTGGCCGAATCCATCGAACAGCACGGCTTGATCCAGCCCATCGCTGTCCGCAAGGTGGGCGACCGTTACCAGCTGATCAGCGGTGAACGCCGTACCCGCGCAAGTAAGCTTGCCGGACTTCCGACCATCAAGGCCCAGGTTTACGAAAACCTCGACGACAAGGCCATGGCCGAATGGGCACTCATCGAAAACATCCAGCGTGTCGACCTGAACCCGGTGGAAGTTGCCAAGTCTTATCAACAGTTAATCGATAACCACGGCTATACTCACGAAGACTTGTCCAAGATTGTGAGTAAGTCCCGCTCTGCCATTACCAACGCACTGCGCCTGCTGAAGTTGCCGGCACAGGTGCTCTTATGGATAGAAGAAGGCAAGATTTCCGGCGGTGCCGCCCGCGCCCTCTGCAGCGACAAGATTCAAAACGCCGAAGAGTTGGCCAAGCGCGTCATCGATGAAGGATTGAACGTCCGCCAGATCGAAGCCCTTGCCCGTGGCGAAGACATTTCCAAGCCGCAGGCTGTCGAAACGGCAGTCGAACCTAAACCCGAAGACCAGCCTGAAGTTCACAAGCCCGAAGTCGAAGCCAAGCCGAAGCCCGAACTCAGCGCCGACATGAAACAGTTCGAGATGCGTCTCGAAACCTTCTTCGGAACGAAGGTCCAACTGAACCCCAGCGCCTCCAGCGAATCCAAGGGTACTATCGTTATTAACTATTATTCCATGGACGACCTGAACCGAATCCAGGAACTCATGGAAAATCGATAGGCGAAAATGAAAGGCAAGTATTACACCATACAGATTATCCCGGAAGATTCCAAGGAAATCAAGAAGTACCGCGTTTCCACAAGGTGGTGGCTCTTCTTGAAAATTTTCCTTGTCCTGTTGATAATCGCATCTGGCGTGCTCATCTACAATGCGGGCCGTATCGGAAAAATCGTCGTGCAGTACGAAACCATGCGCACCGCCAATGCCCAGCTCGCTAAGCAGAATGCCAACTACGAGGAACTCTTTTCAAGAATTGACTCCCTCTGGGTCCTGGAAGAACGTATCCAGAATATCCTCGGCACCTTCATCGAAAACGATTCCAACAAGATCAACAGTCTTATAGACAAGAACCGTTTCGCCCATACGCCTTCCGAAAAAATCAACGTGGATTACGAAGGCATCCACGGGTGGAAGTCCATGGAAGAAAGGAGCCGGCTGGAACATATTCCCAACGTGATTCCTGTCGTCGGAATCGTGAGCAAGAAATTCAGCGAAGAGAACGACCACCTGGGGACCGACTTCTCTGCCCAGTCCGGCGATCCCGTCTTTGCGTCGGGTAGCGGCATCGTGGAATTTGCCGGCCAGAAAGACGAACTGGGAAACACGGTCGTCATCGACCACCAGAACGGTTACGTCACGAGCTACTCCCATCTCAGGGATATCCGCACCCGCAAAGGGCGTTCTATCGGCAAGGGTGAAATCATAGGAACTGTCGGAAACACGGGAAACAGCAGTGCACCGCACCTACATTACTCAATTACCAAAGATGGCAGGGAAATGGACCCCGAAGATTTTATAAATTATTAACCGCGCTGTCGAGCGCATAACAACCAGAGGTAAATCATGGCTACAAAGGAACAGGAAATTACCCAGATTGGCCACAGCGTGACCATCAAGGGCGACATCAGCGGCAACAGTGACGTTCGAGTCGCAGGCAACATCAACGGCAGCATCACGATCGAAGGCGAACTCATCGTCGAACGCCAGGGTTATGTCGAAGGTGAAATCAAGACCACTACCGCTGTCATTGCAGGCTCCGTCAAGGGTAACATCGACTGCTCCGACAAGCTGATCCTCGAAAGCACTTCCCAGTACGAAGGCAACATCAAGACCAAGCGTCTTATCATCCAGGAAGGTGCCATATTCCAGGGCAACTGCCAGATGAACGCCAAGCCTGCCGCTGCAGAAAAGCAGGCCGCTGCTCCTAAGAAAGAAGCAAACGCTCTCCTTTAATAGAAAGCCAAATATTTAACGAAGAACCCTCTTGTCAGAGGGTCTTTGTTTTTTAAGAAAGGGACAAAAATTTAAATCCACAACCATACTATAAAACATCAATTATTTATATAAATGATAATGATAATTGACAGGGTGAATAGTGAATATAATTGTGGAAACGAAAACTTAACTCAATGACAGTCAAAAAGTTATAAAACTAAATTTGATGAAAATAAATGTTGAAAACTTTCAATCTGTTCACTTTTTTCAATGTTGATAAGTGTTGAAGGTGAGTTTTCAATGCCAATTCACAGGCGATGCACCAAATTATGTTGAAAACGCTATGATAAGGGTCACATTTAGTAAAAAAATGAAAAAAATCATAATCATAGCCCCAATATAATAGTTATATTGTACAAACAAAATGTCATCAAAGATCTTAAAAATAGGTCAGATATCCGATATCCATATCGGTAATGGGGACGAGCTCGTACAGGGAATCGACGTTTGCGCGAATTTCCGTAAGGCTCTTGAATCCAAGTCCATGCAGAACCTGGATCTTTTGGTGCTGTCCGGAGACCTTTCGGAAAATTCCGAACCGGGCGCCTACGAATACGTTGCCTCCCTGCTCAAGGACTACAAGAGTCCTTACTGCATTATTCCCGGCAACCACGATGACCTCAATATCATGCGGAAACATTTTGACCTTGAATCCAAGATTCACGGTGACAGGTGTTTTTACCGCTACGACCTCCAGGGCCGGACCATCTTTTTCCTGGACAGTGCCTGTGGCAATGTTTCACCGGAACAGCTGACCTGGCTCAAGACCGAAGCTGCAAAGATCAAGGATGAAGTTATCTTGTTCATGCATCATCCGCCCTGCTTCTGCGGTCACCGCTTTATGGACTTGCGTTACCATCTCGAAAACATGGTCGAGGTGCAGCAGGTTCTTGCAGGCATCAAGAACTTGACCCACATCTATGTTGGTCATTATCATCACCATTTCGAAGTGAATATGGGTCGTCAGGTTGTGCACGTTGCACCGGCAACCCAGTTCCAGATTGATCCCGGTATGCCCTATTTTAATTTGAAAAGTGCCGATCCAGGGTGGCAACTGATCGAATGGGGCGAAAAAAATGTAGAAACTACAGTTTATTTTGAATAGACCCCTTGAATTTTTAAAACTATTTGACTAAATTTGGGAAAAATTTGGCGGCTTAGCTCAGTTGGTAGAGCGTCGGAATCATAATCCGCAGGTCTGTGGTTCGAGCCCACAAGCCGCTAGTATTTTGAAAAAGAGGCTGATATGTCAAGACGAATCCTAAAAGTGGCGTTGTTGATGATCGCCTCTTTTTTCGTAACTCCGGTGTTTGTCGCTTGCGATAGCGCTGACGATAACGTACCTGAAATGAACCAGGTACAGGCATCCACTCCCAAGACCGTGCCTATCGTGCAGGTCGATGCCTTCACTGCCCCTTCCTCTTCGGAAATCACTGCCGAAAAGGCAAGGCTCTATGTGAAGACCAGTGCCGCCCTCGTGGAACTCGGAGTCCGTTGGTCCGAAAGAATCGACAAGGCTAACGATACCGAAAAGATCCAGATCCTCAATGCCTACAATGTGGCCCGCGACCAGCTCTGCGCCCGCGTCGGTCTCGCCGGCATTGCCGAATACAACTGGATTACTGCGGTTGCCGTTCCCGATCCGAAAAACAAGGCAACTTTCGAAGCTGCCGGCATGCGCACCAATACCAATAATAACTAGCCGTTTTTCGGTAAGCTATTTAGTGTAATTATTACTAGAATATTGTAATCAAATCGGTTTGACATGAACCACGCCGCAATTATATATTTGGCGTGGTTTTTGGTGTGTTGTGGGTTTCCACTACGGGGTTAGAATGTACACACTTACCGATTATGCGACAACTGTTATGTTGTTCAAACTGTTCTGCATCGCAGGCTTTACAGTCCTGATGCTCATTTACCTTTGCTGGTATTCTAAATTCTGGACAGACGAAGATTTTCCGGGAATGCGTCCGGAACGCAAGGCTACTTCTGCAGATTCTTCAGATCCGGTGAAAACACCTTGTGAAAATTCCTGCCGTGTTCCTTCACGTGGTAAAGTGCAGTGTCTGCAGCCCGGTAAAGGTCTTCGAATTTTTTCCCGTGTTCGGGGAATATGGATATCCCTATTGAAAGTGAAACGCAGCTACCTAAAGGTTCACGGGGGAAAAGGCGTTTTACTTTGTCCGAAATTTTTGTCGCGAGTTTAAGGGCGGTTTCGCTCTTTTGAACATCGCGCAGGTAGACCATGAATTCGTCGCCACCGATGCGGCCCTTGATATCCATTCCCTTGAAGGTTCTCTGCAATATATTCCCGATAGCGGTCAGCACCCGGTCTCCGGCGGCGTGACCGAATGAATCGTTGATGTCCTTGAACTTGTCTACATCGATCATCATGAGTGCGCCGCTGGTGTCGTCCGTGGCGTTGTTGATGATATTGTTAATTTCGCTTTCTGTTTCTTGCTTGTTCAAGAGCCCGGTAAGGGAATCTGTCTTGGAACGTTTTTCCAGCTGCAATTTCATCAGCTGAACTTCCGTCACGTTATTGATCAGGGCGATAATGCCGTTGACTTTTCCGTTTTCGTCAAAGACGGGACGCTTGATCAGTTCCAGGTATTCGGCACCGTCTTCACCTTCTTCCTTGATCACGTAATTGGTACCCTTGCCCGTGCGCAAAAGTTCCTTGTCGGACTCCATGGCCTTCAGGGCGTTTTCCTTGTCTTCGCGGATTTCCAAATCCGTCTTTCCGCGGATGGTCCAGTTCGGGTCGTTTTCGGTATGCAGGTGATGCCAGTAGTGCGTTGCAAAGACGTACTTGCCTTCGGCATCTTTCAGGTATATATTGGATGGCAGTTCCTTCAGGATTTTTTCAACTTCCGAGAAAGTTGCGGAGTCCTTGCCTTTGATGCAGTTGGTAATCCGGAGATGAATCAGTTCTTTCTGGAATGGCGGCTCGAAATACTCGTTCGCGCCCGCAGCAATGCAAAGCTTGTAGTCTTCGGAATTCGGGACTGCAGAAACGGCGATATTGGGAATGCCCACGAACCTTTTGTCTTCGTTCAGTTTTTGCTGTAACCAGAAACCACTTTTCTTGCACAGCTCCACGTTGAAGAGGACGGCAGAAATGCTGTCGTGTTTTTTGTCTACTAGCTGCAGGGCTTCATCTTCGGATTCCACATCTACGATAGGATACTGTTCAGAAAGCAGCGAGCGGAATTTCTTTAAGGCGTTGCCTTTTATTTTTACGAGAACGAGCTTGCGCTTCGCGATAGGCTGAACCACCTTCGCATCTTCTATATTGAAAATATTTTCGTTTTCAAGTATCTGCATTTATAACCCAATTATTCATATATATAATTTTTTGAAAAAAAGGTATTACAGTATATTCCAATTTGGAATATCATTTTGCACTAAATCACTTGCTATAAATTTCCGGATTGCAGCTGAAAAAGCGTCGGTGGGTCCATCCATACCAAAGAGCAGGATTTTCTGCAATTCGGTTTTCGAGCCAGCGGTTGAACGTATCGTTTATGCTGCCGTTTATAGGTGTTGCCTCTATTGCGTGAAGAATCCTTTCGTTCCTGGATTTAGGTTCTTCGAGCCAGCAGATAAATACGGGAGTTCCCGGGCGGTGTTTCAGCAAAAAGTCCGGCAGCGGATTGACGTGTACCTGTTTTCCGAGGAATGTTGCCTTGGCGGCACTTTCGATTCGGCTATCTTGATCCATCAATAGGCAGAACAAATTTTTCTCGTCAAGGAGCCGCAGAAACTCGCGGGGGTTCCTGGCGTTCACTGAATAATTTCTTTGGTCTACGGAACGGATTCTGTTTTCGACAATGCGGTTGAGCATTGCGGGCTTTAACGGTATGTAGCTTGCCTTGAGCGGAATACCTAGGCGGCAAAGCCAAGGGCCAATTGCCTCGTAGTTACCATAGTGTGCAGTTAAGAATATTCCGCCTTCGCGCATCTTTTCTAGAACGGATTCGCTGCCGTCTGAAAGTTTGTATGTAATATGGTTTTGCTTGAAGGGATAGCTATTGAAATCGTGCGGCAATTTTTTAAATGAACCGAAGTCAAAAAGGATATCGCTGACGTGTCGAGACAGGTTAGAAATAATTTGTCTATATTCTTTAGTATAAATTATTTTCGAGTGAGTAGACTGGGCATAATTCAAATTAGCTTGTACCACATTTCGTTTCCAGCCGGATGCCAGCAGGAGTCTATAAAGAACTTTCTCGAGAATGTAGCCGGTCTTGAACAAGGCGGATTAATCCTTGTTGGGTTTTGACTTGTTCTTGCCGGAGTCATTGGCAGATTCACTGAAAGGGAATACGAAGCGTCCACGGAGAACGCAGCCGGGAGCTCCCGGATCGCATTCCTTCTTGCGTTTATTGCAGAAGGTATTCCTGAGGTGTCTGCATTCGTAACTCATATATAGAATTATAGAAAAGAACCGGGAGAAAAGAAAAATTGGGTAAAAATAATGGCTATGACTGACCATAGACTTAATAAATATGTTAACAGAATGTTGATAAATTGAATATTATGTGGATATAAAACAAAAAAATGGAAAAAAGTGAAAAAAAAAGAAAAAAATGCGCAAAACCTCTTGACAATCGTCACATAAAGTTCTATAATTGGCCTCACCCTCGAACGGGACGGCTGAGAAGCTGAAACGAACGAGAAACGGAGGCCCGCGAGGCCGCCGGGAAGATTGAAGGAATCGGAGATGTGCTTAGTGACGGGTCCAAGAGATTTCTTGGAAAGTCAATTATACGAACGTGATTAACGGGACCAAGACTTTAA
>NZ_JBGUQY010000017.1:0-1518 GCF_045131395.1 Fibrobacter sp.
CAAATAAATTGGAATATACAGTGATACTGTGTTTTACAGTACCATTGTACCCATTGCAAGAAAGTTAAAAGTCTATTCACTCGATATATCGTAGGTGTATCACTCTTGATAGGGGTGGTACTATTATGCTGTGACGAGCTGCAAGAATTGACTTTCTTGCAGCTCTTATTTTATGTTCTTTATCCCCGGAATAAAGGAGGAATGCGATATGTCGATGATCCGAGTCGAGAACCTTACCTTTGCCTATCCATCCAGCTATGATAACATTTTTGAAAATGTCAATTTTCAAATTGATACAGATTGGAAACTTGGGTTTGTTGGAAGAAACGGTAGAGGGAAAACAACTTTTCTAAATCTCTTGCTTGGAAAGTACGAATACCACGGGAAAATACAAGCCTCTGTGCAATTTGATTACTTTCCATATCCTGTGAACGACAAAAACAGATTAACTACGGATATTCTCTCGGAAGTCTGCCCGCTGGCGGAAGAGTGGGAGCTGTTGAGAGAACTATCCTACCTGGAAGTCCGTGATGATGTACTTTGGAGGCCATTTTTTACGCTTTCCAATGGAGAGCAGACCAAGGTGCTGCTTGCCGCTCTATTTCTGAATGATGGACACTTTTTACTGATTGATGAACCGACAAACCATTTGGATATGAAAGCCAGAGAAACTGTTTCAGCATACCTGAAACGGAAAAAGGGATTTATCTTAGTCTCTCATGATCGCTGTTTTTTAGATGGCTGTGTTGACCATATCCTGTCGATCAATCGGTCAAACATCGAAGTGCAAAGTGGAAATTTTTCTACTTGGTTCACCAACTTCCAGCGTCAACAAGAATTTGAACTCTCTCAAAATGTGAAGCTGAAAAAAAGCATTGATAATATGCAAAAGGCCGCTAAAAGAACTTCTGTCTGGTCAGACCGAATTGAAGCGTCAAAATATGGGAACGGCCCGGTTGACCGAGGGTATATTGGTCACAAATCTGCCAAAATGATGAAACGCTCAAAGGCTATCAAAGTGCGGCAGCAACGTGCAATCGAGGAAAAGTCCGGCCTTCTCAAAAATTTGGAAACCGTAGAAGATTTGAAAATAGCTCCGCTTCTCTATTTTTCAGATACCTTAGTGACTTTCTCTGATGTTGTACCGATTTTTGACGGCAAAAATGTCTGCCAGCCAATCTCGTTTACAGTAAAACAGGGAGAGCGCATTGCCCTTGATGGAAAAAATGGTTCTGGGAAAACGAGCCTTCTAAAGCTACTGGTCGGGCAACAAATAGAACATCGTGGGACAGTTGCAATAGGTTCTGGCATGATATTGTCCTATGTACCTCAAGATACTTCTATGCTGAACGGTTCGTTATCAGAGTTTGCGGAAGCCAATCGTGTTGATGAAAGTTTGTTTAAGGCAATCTTACGGAAAATGGATTTTTCACGAATACAGTTTGAAAAGAAAATGGAAGATTTTTCGGCGGGACAAAAGAAAAAAGTGTTGATAGCAAAAAGCCTTTGTGAACAAGC
>NZ_JBGUQY010000018.1:0-1512 GCF_045131395.1 Fibrobacter sp.
ATGCCGCTGGCAGAGTTCTTCCGTGATATGGCAAACAGAGAGCTGGAGTGTAGCGTGAGCGGGTTCAGTTCCGAAGCACGTAAAGCGTTGCTGACACACGCATGGCCGGGCAACGTGCGGGAACTTCGGCAGAAAGTTATGGGTGCTGTATTGCAGGCGCAGGAAGGTGTTGTCATGAAAGAGCATCTGGAACTTGCCGTGACGAAACCGACCTCTACTGTCAGCTTCGCCTTGCGCAATGACGCGGAGGATAAGGAGCGGATATTGCGTGCGTTGAAACAGGCAAACGGCAACCGGAGTGTCGCCGCCGAACTGCTCGGAATAGGCAGGACAACACTATACAGCAAACTTGAAGAGTATGGACTTAAATATAAATTCAAGCAATCATAGCCTGTAATTCACTGAATTTGGCTATCTTTGCATAACATTTGAGAAAAACGGCGATTGGCAGGAGCTTTTCGCCGCCAACATATAGGATAAGACCGCAAGGCGTTTCAAGCGAAAATCTGGTAAATTGGAACTACGGAGACGATTGCGTGATGCTTATGCTATGCTTACGCATAGCGTGCATTCACGTACTCTCCGTAAAGGCTTTACCAGAGCCATCGCTTGAAGGTAGTGTGAATTGCACGCTACTTTTTTACCCTTGCCTAACGAAAGGAAACGATTATGGGTAAAGTTCAGATTCTCGCCGTACTGACGATGGACGGATGTCTTTCTTCAGAGTTATATGATAAAGCACATCAGGATTTGTGCCTTGACCGTTGCGGTCTTGATGAAATCAGGAAGAAAGCCTTTTACCGTGTGACACCGGACTATTCCATTTCAATGCTGCACGAATGGAGAAAAGACTGCACAAACATCCGTTACCTCGCGGAAGCCACACCGGACACGGCAGACTATATAAACGGACTGCTGCGGATGCACGCTGTGGATGAAATCATACTATACACCGTTCCTTTCATATCCGGAAGCGGACGACATTTTTTTAAGTCGGCTCTGCCAGAGCAACACTGGACGCTTTCCTCCTTGAAAAGCTATCCCAACGGTGTATGTCGCATTATCTATATCCTTGATAAAAAAGCAAGATAACCAAAATGTGCGGCAAGCATACATTTCTATTTTCAGGAATAGAATAAATGTTCCGATTACAAACAATTTAAGTCGGAGATAATTTGTCCTTGTGAAAAAATACTGAATTTTACACCTCTGAAATCCAGCACTTTGTAAAATTGAGTGTTGGATTTTTTATTTTCTGCCGCGTTTTTTGCCAATTATATTCATGTGCGCACGCAGAAAACAAAGTGTAATTTTCAAAATTGACAGAACCATGAATTATTTCTTGCTGGCGGAAACCGACTTTTTCCGCCTGATAAACGAAGCCGGCGACTGCAATATGGAAACGGCATACACGGCTTTCGCCACCCAAGTGATCGAACTGTGCAACGGCGGCATGGACATGAACCTTACCGTCATCGCGCTTGCCTACATCGAAATCGAGTTGCAGCACCA
>NZ_JBGUQY010000019.1:0-76510 GCF_045131395.1 Fibrobacter sp.
TCGTATTAACGAGGCGTGGTTGTGAGAGCGAGGCGATATCACATTCTTATTTATGCGATAGAGTTGAGCGGTCTTACCGTGAGCAAAAAGCGACCCGGTGTTAACGGGTCGCGTTTGCGAGAGCGAGGCGATATCACACTTTTATTTATGCGATAGAGCCGAGCGGTCTATAAAGTATCTTGGAACTGGTGGAACTTTTCCAGGAGTTCCGCGTAAGTCTTCGTGGCTTCGAGCTGCGGGAATTGTGCAACGATAGAATCCGGTGCGCAGAAGAAGCAACCCTTGTCGGCCTGCTTGAGCATACCCGTATCGTTGAAGGAATCGCCCGAGGCGAACACCTTGAAGTTCAGTTCCTGTAGGTGCTTCACGACCTTCGTCTTCTGGTCATTCAGGCGCAGGTGGTAACCCTTGATCATGTCGTTTTCGACTTCCAGGTTGTGGCAGAAGATCGTCGGGAATCCGAGATTCTTCATGATGGGGTAGGCAAATTCCTGGAAGGTATCCGAGAGAATGATCACCTGGGCTTCGTCGCGGAGCTGGTCCATAAAGGCGCGGGCGCCGTCCAAAAGACCGAGGTTTGCAATCACGTTCTGGATGTCCGAAAGCTTGATGCCTTCGCGTTCGAGAATCTTGATGCGGCCCTTCATGAGCACGTCATAGTCGGGAATGTCGCGGGTCGTAAGGCGCAGGTCCTTGATGCCGGTCTTTTCTGCAACAGCAATCCAGATTTCAGGGGCGAGGACACCTTCAAGGTCCAGGGTAACGACACATTGTTTCGTGAACATAATTACTTTCTCTCGTTAATGATTCCGCGCAAGTCGGCGAGGGTAATCTGGTACGGGGTGCGGCAGAAGTCGCAAATCACTTCAAGGTCCTTGCCTTCTTTTTCCAAGTCCTGCAAATCCTTGAGGGGGAGCGTGGCGAGCGTTGCCACGGTGCGTTCGCGGCTGCAGGGGCAGTAGGCCTTCGGGTCGATTTCTTTCACGATATCGATTTCGTAGGGGCCGCGCAGCTGGTCCAGTAGTTCGTCCAGGTTAAAGCCTTCAGGCGTGTTCATGTCGCAGAACTTCGGCAAGTTCTGGATAATGACTTCGATCAGGTTGATGTCCTTGTCTTCCAGGTCCGGGAAGGCTTCGATGTAGAAACCGGCGGCGTAGTCCAGCTTGCTGGGGTCTTCTTTGTTGAAGGCGGCTTCGATACCCACGGCAGAGCGGATCTGTTCCGACTGCAACAGGTAGGTAGCGAGGTTCTGGCCCATGGACACAGCGGGGGCTTCGATAATGCTTTCGTGGACGCGCTTGCCCTGTTCGTTCAACTTGACCACGCGTACGCTCTGGGGAATCAGAGCCGGTTCGTTGCCGCCCACGGCCTGGAGTTCCGGCTGCGGGATCATGGCGCGGACCAAGCCCTGCGGCGTGGTATCCGACTGCACCAGCGTAATTTCGCCCGAGAAACGGGTGGTAAAGCTTACGGTGCCCGGGAATTTGAGCGAGGCGCTCAAGAAAATGCTTGCGATGGAGTTTTCGGCCAAAAGCTTCAGGGCAAAACCCTGGGCGTTGTGTTTCTTGCCGATTTCGTTCATCGTCGCGGTTAAATCGACGACAATCAGGCGGAAGGGGGTCTTCTTGCCTGTGGCGCGGATAATGCGGTCCTTAAAATTCATGGCCCAAATTTAGAAAAAAACTAAAATCCGTTGTGGGCGCGAGCGGTCTATTATCTCGCCACAACCTGCTTGCGAATCTTTTCGCAGATTTCGCGACCCGCTACTTGGGCGAGGCTTTCAAAGGCGAATTCTTCGGCGGAGCCGGCACCGCAGCTAGTAATCACCTTGCCGTCGACTACTACGCGGTCGGTCAGGAACTGCTTGCAGACGAGGTCGCCTTCGCAGCCCGGGAAACAGGTGCACTTGCGATCTTTGAGAATTCCGGCCTTGGAAAGCACCAGAGGGGCGGCGCAGATGGCGAAAATCCACTTGCCTTGAGCATCAAATTGCTTGATGGTTGCTTCAACCGCAGCGCTTGCCGCGAGATTCTTGACGCCCTGACCGCCACCGGGGAGGTAAATGGCATCAAACTGTGCAAGGTCGGCGTCCTTCAGCAGAGTATCTGCTTGAATACGGAGCCCGAGCTTACCCGTTACGGACAAACTGTCGCTAATGGATGCGAGGGTCACGTTGAGGCCACCGCGTTGCCAGTAATCGAACGGGGTGACGGATTCGGTTTCTTCGAAACCATCTGCCATCAAGAATAAAATCTGCATAAAGCCTCCGGAGTAATATGCTAAAAAGGTAATAAAAAAAGATGCCGGATTGGGTCCGGCATGACAGGTTTTTTGAGGCTGCTACCCGACGCTGTGTTCGAGCTTGAGCGTGAGCAGCTGACGGGCTTCCGTGGCGAATTCGCCCGGGAGTTCCTTGAACACGTCCTTACAGAATCCGCCCACCATGGCTTGGATGGCGTCTTCACGCTTGATGCCGCGGCTTTCGAAATAGAACAACTGGTCTTCGCTGATGCGGCTGGTGGTGGCTTCGTGTTCGGTGGTGGAGCTGGAGTTTGCTACCGTGATGTAGGGGAAGGTGTGGGCCGCACTCTTGTCGCCCACGAGCATGCTGTCGCACTGGGTGTAGTTGCGTGCACCCGTGGCCGACTTGTGAATGCTGACTTCACCGCGGTAGGCGTTGCTAGAATAATCTGCGCTGATACCCTTGCTGATGATGGTACTCTTGGTATTCTTGCCAATGTGGATCATCTTGGTGCCGGTATCGGCTTGCATGTGCCCGTTGGTGAGGGCCACGCTGTAGAATTCGCCCACGGAGTTGTCGCCCAGCAGCACGCAGCTCGGATACTTCCAAGTGATGGCGGAACCCGTTTCGACCTGCGTCCAGCTAATACGGCTGTTCTTGCCGGCGCACTTTCCGCGCTTCGTGACAAAGTTGTACACGCCGCCGGCTCCCGTTTCGCGGTCGCCCGCGTACCAGTTCTGTACGGTAGAATACTTGATGCTGGCGTTGTCCTTCGCCACCAGTTCCACGATGGCGCTGTGCAGCTGCTTGCTGCTGAATTCAGGAGCGGTGCAACCTTCCAGGTAGCTCACGCTGGCGCCTTCGTCGGCGATAATCAGGGTGCGTTCGAACTGGCCTGCTTCCTTGTTGTTGATGCGGAAGTAGGTGGAAAGGTCCATGGGGCACTTGACTCCAGGCGGAATGTACACGAAACTTCCGTCGCCAAAGACTGCGCTGTTGAGGGCCGCAAAATAGTTGTCGCCCGCCGGAACCACGGAGCCCAGGTATTCCTCGATGAGTTCGGGGTATTCCTTGATGGCGTCGCTGATGGAGCAGAACAAGATGCCCATTTCCATGAGCTTACGCTTGTGGCTGGTGTAAATACTCACCGAGTCAAAGACCGCGTCCACGGCCACGTTGGCCAGGCGCTTCTGTTCGTCCAGCGGGATGCCGAGCTTTTCGAAGGTGGCCAGGAGTTCCGGGTCCACGTCCTCGATTTTCTCGTGGCTTTTCTTGGTCTTCGGGGCGGAGTAGTAGACTATGTCCTGCAAATCAACGGGTGCAAAGTCCAGTTCGCCCCATTTCGGTTGCTCCATCTGCTGGAGCTTTTCATATGCTTTTAGTCGGAAATCGAGCATAAACTGCGGTTCGCCGCGGAGCTTGGATGCCCTGCGGATGACGTCTTCGTTAAGACCTTTTTCGAAGGCCTCGTTTTCAATGTCCGTCACAAACCCGTATTTGTAGTTTTCGCTCATATTAATCCTTTTGCGCGGGCAAATATAGAAATTTGAAGCTGTTGCCACGCTATTTTTCCCGTTTTTGGGGGTCTTTTTCAGAAATCAAAAATGTGACAAAAAACTTACATCGTTCTATATTTCAGTATATGAATAGCAATAGAGAAAGCTTCGCATCCCGTCTGGGGTTCATCCTCATCTCGGCAGGCTGTGCCATCGGCCTAGGTAACGTATGGCGTTTCCCGTTTATCACCGGACAGTATGGTGGTGCCGCTTTCGTGGTCATCTATCTGTTCTTCTTGCTTGTGTTCGGGCTTCCGATTTTGATGGCTGAATTTGCGGTGGGCCGCGCCACCCAGCGTAGTGTGGGTCGTGCCTTTGAACGTCTGGAACCAAAGAAGTCATATTGGCATTTGTCTAAGTGGCCCATGATTGCGGGCAACTACTTGCTCATGATGTTCTATACCACGGTTTGCGGCTGGATGCTTTATTACTTCTACCGCATGGTGTTGGGCGATTTTCAGAATGTGACTCCCGCTCAGGTGGGTGCCATGTTTGGTGAAACTCTTGCTAGCCCTGCCATTCAGGTGGGCTGGATGGTGGCGACGACGCTTATCGGTTTTGGTATCGTTTCGCTGGGGCTTCAGAAGGGTGTAGAACGCATTACCAAGTGGATGATGTCGTTCCTGTTTATCATTATGATTTTGCTTGCAATTCGCGCAATCACGCTCCCCGGTGCCGATGAAGGCTTGCGTTTTTACTTGCTACCCAATTTTGACAACCTTGTGAAAAACGGCTTGGGCGAAACGCTCTTTGCTGCCTTGGGGCAAAGCTTCTTTACGCTCAGTCTTGGTATCGGAGCCATGACCATTTTCGGAAGCTATATCAAGAAAGACCACACGATTGCAAAAGAGGCGGCAAACATTTGTGCTTTGGATACCGCAGTTGCCTTGCTCGCAGGTCTTATCATTATCCCGAGTTGTTTTGCGTTCGGGCTTGAACCCAATGCCGGTCCGGGCTTGATTTTTGTGACGCTTCCGAACGTGTTCTCGCAGATGCCTGCAGGTAGACTTTGCGGCGCGGCGTTCTTCTTATTCCTTTCGTTTGCTGCGCTTTCGACGGTGGTGGCTGTGTTTGAAAACATTACCACCTTTTGGCGTGACGCCCGCCGCTTTGATCGCTGGGAAGTAGTTCGCGTGAATGCCGTGCTGATAGTGTTGCTTTCGCTTCCGTGTGCTCTCGGATTCAACATGATTTCTGGCTTCCAGCCCTTTGGTGAAGGCAGCTGCGCGCTGGATCTTGAAGACTTCTTGGTATCTAATACGCTTTTGCCGTTAGGTTCGCTCTTGTTCATTGTTTTCTGTAGCCACAAGCGCGGCTGGGGCGAAGAAAAATTCTATGCCGAAATCAACACCGGTAAGGGGTTTAAAATTCCGACCTACAAGATTGTCCGTTTCTATATCAAGTGGGTGATTCCGGTTGTAATCGCGATTATCCTGATTCAGGGGTATTTCCAGAAGTTCGCTCCGGATCTTTACAACAGAATATTCGGTTGATTCTTTGTCACATGAGGTGTCAGGCGGGCGAGTCCCGCCTTTTTTTTGTTATGTGTAGAATGACAAATTTTGTCACTATTTTGTAGGTATATTTGTTTGCGTAAAAGAGAGGTAAATTATGAATCATTTTAGCATCGCAAATAACAATGTCCTGTTTTCCGCACTCCTGATCTTGGCTCCGGTCATATTTGGCGCCATGTTCTATGGTTCGGGTAGCGTGTTGGCGGCGTCTTCGGCCGCAATTGCCTACTTGAGCCTGGTTATCGGGGAAAGGCTGGATTCTGCTCAAAATTCCTAAAACAAGAAAGCTCCGCATTTCTGCGGAGCTTTTTTTACAAGCTTTTCAAGACATGTATGGATCCCGGACGCATGGCGTCCAGGATGACTTTTAGCGACGGCTGGAGGCCATTTGCTAATGCAGGCACATTAGCGACGGCGTTCGGCCATCTCTTTCTTCAGGATGTCCATGACAGCGCCGAGGTCTGCCGGAGCCTTGAACACGGGGTTCGCGAACTTGGAGCAGATATTTTCGAGCTTCTTTTCGTGGTAGCCGACTTTGAATTCGGTGAACTTCAGACCGTGAGCGGTGCTGATCACGACCACGTTTTCTTCCTTGTCGATCTTGCCTGCGGCCACGAGCTTTTCAAGAGCGCCGAGAGCCACACCCGTATGCGGGCAGCAGTAGAGACCGATGCGGTCGCCGCGGTGGGCGGCGTTGGCCAGTTCTTCTTCAGAAACGCTCACGACCATGCCGTTCGTCTTCTGGATGGCGCGGACTGCCTTCGGGTAGCTGACCGGGTTACCGATCTGGATGGCGGAGGCGAGAGTCTTCTTGGCCTGCATGGGAACCAGCTTGTCGAAGCCGCGTTCGTAAGCCTGGAAGAACGGGTTTGCGTTTTCGGCCTGAGCCACGATAATGCGAGGAATGCGGTCGATGAGGCCCATGGCCTTGCAGTCTTCGAAACCCTTGGCGAGAGCGCTGACGTTACCGAGGTTACCGCCCGGGATAATCACGGTGTCTGGAACCTTCCAGCCCATTTCCTGGCAGATTTCCGGAGAAATCGTCTTCTGGCCTTCTACGCGGAGGCTGTTCATGGAGTTGGCGAGGTAAATGCGGTTGTCGGCAGTGACCTGCTGGACAATCTTCATGCAACCGTCAAAGTCGGTGTCGAGGGCGAGCACGATGCTGCCGTTGCTAATCGGCTGGATCAGCTGGGCAACGCTCGTCTTGCCGGCGGGCAGGAACACGATGCTCGGAATGCCGGCCTTGGCGCAGTAGGCGCTCAATGCGGCGGAGGTGTCGCCGGTAGAGGCGCAGGCCACGGCGTCAATCGGGTGGATGCCCTTCTTAATAATGTGGTTCACCTGGCTCACGAGGACCGTCATGCCGAGGTCCTTGAAGGAACCGGTATGGGAGTTGCCGCAAAGCTTCACCTTGAGGCTCTTGATGCCCATTTCCTTGGCGAGCGGAGCTGCGTCAAACAGCGGGCTCCAGCCTTCGCGCATGGTCACGATGTCTTCGATGGGCATGTCGGGGAGCACCATTTCGCGCTTGCTCCAGATGCCGCTCATGTCGGCTGGTTCAAAGCTCATGCGGCGTTCAGCGAAGAGCTTCTTCCATTCTTCGGGGCTCTTGCTGGCGAGGGCGGTGCGGTCGTGTTCCACTTCGAGCAAACTACCGTCGACCTTGCTGCGGTAAATGACGTCGGTCAGCGGGTAAGTATCGTCCCCGTTGATATTCCTAAAATGGGCGTTGAATTGGGCCATAATATCCTCTAGTTTTTTCGGGGGTAAATATAGTAAAACTTATAGCCAGTTATCGGTAACTTCTTACATCTAATTTGCTATATTCTTCCCCGGAATACAACAAACTCGGAGTTCTGAGTGAAAAAGAAAAATTTTTGGTTTTTATCGTTTTTTGCGGCAATAACGCTAGTTTTGTCTGCTTGCATTTTTGAGTCCGATGACGATGGTCTTGAAACATGGCTTTCTGACCGTGGAATGCCTAGCAATTACCTAGTGCAGACCTTGGAGATTAAAGATCTCAAGCCGGCGTCGGCCAAAGTCTTTATGGATACTATGGCAGATATGGCTAGAGCCAATGCCGTGTTTGGGCATGTGTCTAACTTGACGCATGACTTGGTCTTCGACTTTGTTTTTGACGAACCGAAAGATACTACGTTCTTGCCGCTATTCAAGTCTTCTGATTCGGCTAAGGTTGTCTTGGTACTTTACTGGCAAAAGGATTTCTATAAGTCCATGTGGTTCCCCAAGAACGATCTTCCTTATTCCGAAAAACTGGATATCTCTGTCAGTTGGAAATTCGAAAATAGTTCCCGTTCAAAATTTGTTGACAGTATCCTGGATGTGACGGATTCTGCTTGGCGTGAGGAACTTGCTGAATGGAATCCGGCCAAGTCTGCAGATACGGTTTTCAAAATGAAGGTGAAGGCGGGCGATACGGCCATCAGTATGCCTCTTCCCTCCGCCTTGGTAGATGATCTGAAAAAGATCAAGAAAGGTAATCACCTTCAACTTCGCATTTCGGCACCGGGTGCTACTCATGAGTACCGCTTCTGGGGTAGCGATATGGACGATGCACCCTACTTAGCTCTGTCCGCAAATGCAAAAGAAACGGTCACCATGAACCCGATGCGTATAGCCCACCTTGTGAAAAATGAAGAAGATTGTGCTGATTGCTTGGTCTTGCATGGGGGTGTACTGGATTCCCTGGTTGTGGAAGTGCCGCCGGAACCGGTCCTTGAGGCCTTGTCCGAATTCTACGGCGATGAATTCCCCTACGACGGCAAGGATGTCCGTCAGACTGTAATCCATGCGCAAATTACGATGTTCCGCGATGATTCCAAGGGTAGTAACGAGCTTGGTTGGCCCATCCAGGTTATTTCCTCTTCTTATCTGGATAGTGCCGAGATGATTTATACGGCTGACGAAGATTTGAGATACTGTCACCTGGAAGGGTATCACCTTGACTCTCTGGGCATTCTGAAATCGGGACACCCGAATCTGGTTTTCCGTAAAGGTGATTCTCTTACGCTCCAGCTGACCTATGGCCTTCGCGATTTCATTAACAATGCTAGCGATGGTCGAAATATAAAGTTCATGGTTCGTTTGGGTAAGCCGTTCCTGCAGGAATGGGATCCTGACTACGAAAACTATATCGCTTCGGATGCCGATACGCTTTTCAACTCTAGAGGTAATCCGGTCTACGTAGCCAAGGGTGATACTGTTACGAAGTACTTCAGTATCGATTATGCCCGTTATGACTTTACGTCTGCTATGGAGAATCCTTTGACCCTCAAACTTTGGCTTGCTTCCAAGAGGGGGGATGAATAATGAAAAAGTTTTTGCTTGCTTTAAGTGTTTTGTCTGGCTATGCCTTTTCTTCGATGATCGGTATTGATGCCCTTGGTGAAGAACAGGTAATGGGAGGATCCACCTCTGCTGCTGCTCGCGGTTTTGCCGGTAATGCCAAGACCGGTGATGCTGAAGGTTTGTCTGTCGTGAACCCAGCCCGATTGGCCTTTGATGCGAAGGTCGTCTTTAACCTGAACTTCGCTATGGATATGGAAGATGCTCGAAAGAATGGACATCATTATTCTGTTTCCAACTTGTCGATGCCGTCGTTCAACCTGTCCTTCCCGATGGGAATGTTCGGTGCCATGGGTCTATCTCTTTGGCAGCATTATTCATCTTCGTTTAATGAGGATTCTAAAAATAAAAGCATCGGCTCTGACGTAAAACTGGAATACCAGGGTAGTGTTTACGAACTGGTACCTACTTATGCGGTTCGTCTGCCGTTTTTACGCTCGTTCTCCCTTGGCGCCTCTGCTCACGTCGTTATGGGAAACACCTCTCGAAACCTGACCCTTGGTGGCGACAATTCGTCTGTTGCCAAGGATGATGCTTGGGCTTCGGGAAACTACCTGGTTTCTGATTATGTGGATGGTACCTGGGAAATCAAGGATCATCCTGCCTATTACACGGGAGCTCTTCAATACCGTGGAAAAATGGTGTCCTATTTCTTCTCGTATACTACGGGCTACACCTTGGAAAACGAGTTGGAATATACGTTCAGGTTTAGCGAACTGGATACGTTGGCATCGACCCGTTCGGTGCGTGAAATCGATGTCCCTGCCATGCTGGCGACCGGTATCAACTATCGCTTGGCCAAGCGCCATAACATCATGATGGATTTGACTTGGCGTGTTTGGGACGAGGATATCCAGAATATCGCAGGTAGCTGGAATATGCCCGAAGTGACTGAAACCCAGACGGACTTTATGGTTTCTCTTGGCTACCAGTTTGACGGAAGTCCCCTGTTCTACGAATCGTTCTGGAACCGCGTCAACTATCGTGCTGGCGCCTGGTACAGAAACTGGTATGTCAAGGATGTCTTTGAAGTGGGCGGCTCTCTTGGTGGAGGCTTACCGCTGGGCCGTAAGGGCACCACCATCGATATTGCTCTGCAGGGCGGCAAGCGCTTTGCCGATACAAAGTCGGAGTGGGAAGAAACGTTTATCGGCCTGCGAATCGGTTTGACCGGTATTGCGGCATGGGGACAAACCAGATAGGTTTTTTAATGAAGGAGGCCTAGTATGGCTATAAAAAAAGAAACGGAAACAAAAACCAAGACTAAGTCTACGGTAAAGGCCAAGGCCGTTACAGAAATTGCTGAAAAGGTGGCAAAGGTTGCTGCCAAGAAGGCTACAACGAAGTCTGCGACTCTCAAGGCCATGAAGGATGCCGAAGAAAAGGCTGTGAAGGCCGTTGCAAAAGTGAAAAAGGCTGCTGCAACAAAAGTGTCCAAGATTACGGACGAAGTGAAAAAGGTGGCTGCCAAGAAGACGGCTTCCAAGACTACCGCAGCCAAGACAACTGCAACCAAGACCGCTGCTACTAAAACGGCTGCAAAGACTACCGCAACGAAGGCTGTCGCCAAAACGGCTGTGAAGGCGACTGCAGCTAAGGCCTCCGCAAAGGTTGCCAAGGCTTCTGATAAGGAAGTGGCCAAGCTGGCTCAGTCCTTTGATGCCGAATACCTGGTGCTCATGCAGAAGGATCCGAACTGGATGCATGCCTTCTGGGAAGTATCTGAAAACAGAATTAACGAAGCGAAGACCGGCAAGGGGAAAATCGTTCTTCGCCTGTTCGACATTGCAGATGACCTTACGGTGCAGCGCAGCAAGAAGCGTAAGTTCCGCGATATCGAGGTGCCGGCAAATGCTCGCAGCTGGTACGTGGAAAATACCGCCGGCAAGTCCTGCGTCGCCGTTCTCGGTGCCGTATCCGGCAAGAATTTCAAGCCCATTGTGGAATCGGCTCCGGTCTTGACCTTTGACAAGTCTGCCGCCGCTCCTGCCGCAGACGATGCCTTTGCAAAGGCTTCTCTCGGTGGTAACACCCTCGGCAACTTCATGAGCTCCGGATTCTCTAGCCAGACGGCTGAATCCTGGCTCAAGAGCCTGGGCGGAAACTTCGGCAGTTCTTCTGAATCCATGTTCTCCGGTGCTTTGTCCAGTGCTGCCTTGCAGTCCAACAACATCGAAGTTTCCAAGGATTCCGTGAACTACGGTAAGGATTTCTTCCTCTGGGTCAAGACCCGCTTGATCGTTTACGGCGGAACTCGTCCGGACGCACACCTCCAGGTGCGCGGCGAACCGTTCCCGCTGAACCCGGATGGCACCTTCAGCTTTGAAGAAGACCTGCCGGATTCTACCAAGATCATTCCGGTGTTTGCTACCGACAAGGATGGCGATTTCCCGACCACGATCGTTCCGATTGTCGTAAAGCGCACGGAGTAATCCGTTTTAATGGGAGCTCCCGGAAAAATCATTTTCCTGATGCACGCACATTTACCCTTTGTGCGGCATCCGGATTATAAACGCTTTTTCGAAGAGAACTGGCTGTTTGAGGCTATTGCTGAAACCTACCTGCCCTTGGTGCAGGCCATGCGCCGTCTCTTGGAAAAGGGCGTGCCCGGGACGCTTAATTTGAGCGTTTCACCTCCGCTCATCGAAATGCTCTCTGATGAAAACCTGCTTGGCAAGTTTTCGGAGCATTTGAAACACCAGTTAGAGCTGATCGAAAAAGAAGTGGCCCGCAATGCGGGAACGGATTTGGAGCAGCTTTCCCGCTTTTATCATTCTCGCCAGCACACCCTAATTGATTTGTGGGAAAATCGCATTCATCGCAATCTGCTGGCGGAATTTCTGGAACTTGAAAAAGCCGGAAAGCTGAACTTGCTCACTTGCGTGGGCACGCATCCGTTCTTGCCTGCATACCAGAGCGACCCTGCGTCTATCCGCATGCAGCTGGATGTAACGGTGCGAACTTTCGAGCGTGCTTTCGGCCGTAAGCCCATGGGCGTGTGGCTCCCGGAATGTGGCTATTTCCCTGGGCTCGACAAGTATCTGGCCGAATTCGGCCTTCATTACTTCTTCCTGGAAACTCACGGCGTGCTTCTTGCATCGCCCACGCCCAAGTACGGCGTGTTCACGCCGCTGCGTACTACGCAGGGGCTTTACTGCATGGGCCGCGAACAGAAGAGTTCCATGGAAGTCTGGAGCCGTCGTACCGGTTACCCGGGACATCCCGAATACCGCGAATTCTTTACGGATATCGCCAAGGAACGTCCCCGCGATTATTTGGGCGAATATTTCTTTGCCGGCGATACGCCCATCGATTCGGGCTTCAAGTACAATCGCATTACGGGCGGCGAGCATAAGGAAATTTACCGCCCCTGGAACGCCATGAAACTTGCCGAAGATCATGCGCGTCTTTTCGTGGTGAACCGGGAAGCCACCATTTCTGAATTGCTGGTGAATATGGAAGGCCACAAGGCCGCCATGCTTTGCCCTTACGATGCGGAACTTTTTGGACACTGGTGGTTTGAAGGTCCCATATTCCTCGAAGAAATGCTGATGCGTGCAGCGTCTTCGTCGGTCATTGAATTTGCTGGTGCCGACCAGGTGATGACCAGTTCTGCAGATCCGGATGCCCATGAGCCGGCTTTCTCTAGCTGGGGCGAGGGCGGCTTCGGTTCTGTTTGGATAAACGGCGAAACGGACAAGTATTACCCCCAATCTTACCGTATGCGGGCCATGATTGACCACTTGATGTCAATCCGTGAAAAAATGGGTGCTTCGTCACCCCGCGGTAAATTGCTGACCCGCTATATCAAGCAAATGGAGCGTGAATTGATGCTGTTCCAGTCTTCGGACTGGGCCTTCATGATTCACAACCATTCGGCAGAGGGCTATGCCCGCCGTCGCCTAGATGACCACTATAACAACGGCCACGAGCTGTTTGCTGAAGCTTGCAAGGCGTTTTTGCGCAATACGGATAAATTGGCGGCCAATTCTGTATTGCCCGCCATCGAAAAACAGAATAATATCTTTAGTTGGCTGTAACCAATAATTGCGGTAAATTCGCTAGTAGACGATTATAAAGTCTTTCAGCTTGCCGCTATTTTCGACTCTAAAACGATACACTCCCGGAACCATGAGTGACTTGACTTCGGCTTCGTCCATACAGTGGGTGTGGTATTCGTATTTGATTTTCTTGACCAGGTTTCCGCGACGGTTTCGGATTTCGATGTAGTCCTTGTCGCGGGGAAGAGGGGTAAAGCAGAGGGCACCGTTCCGCCAGGGAGTGGGGTAGGCTCGCAGTGTAGAGTCCTTGAAGAAGGTGGGGATGACTTCTTCTTCGTTAAAACGGCTGAAAACCCAAAGGATGGAATCTACGCCGGATTCCCTAAGAAATTCAGTGCGGGCTGAATCGATGCTGTTGGATGACGGCAAAAAACGGATGGAATAGGCATCGGGTTTAATTGCGATGGCCGTAGCTTTTCCAACGAAATTGGATATGTCAGGAGTCCCGTTTGCATAATAGTAGTAGGCAGTATTATCGAGGGCGGTCGGTTCAAAAGTCTCTTTTTGGAGCTTTATCTGGAATTCAGGCCAACGGGGTTGATCACTGGTAATCCAGAAGGTTGAATCTGCTAGGGCACTTCTGTCACCCGTAAAAGAAAGCCTGATGGCAAAATCGTGGAACAGGGAATCTGCGGAAAGCCCCTGGCTTTTGGCGACCTGCTCCAGTTGGTATTGGAAAGTCTTGGTCGGAGCTTTTGCGAAATTTTCCCAAATAAGTTTGTTGGTGTTGTGGCTGACATGGTTATGCAGGTATAAAAAGAATATGCCCGCTCCATAGGGCTTGTCCAGATTCTTGTAGGGAAAGCCCACATTTTGAGCCATTTTAGGCAGATAGGTGAAGTAGTCGTCTATATCGGGTACGGCGATTTCTTCAACACCGGATGCCGATGCCTCGAACCAGAAGTTGTATTGCGGCATCTGGCTGGAATAGCGGAATTGAACGGCATGGTACAATTCGTGCGCCGTAGTGACGCGAATTGCCTGGGCGAATTTCTTTGCGTATGAATAATTGTAGGTGTCGTTGGTGAATTCCTCAGTTGCACGGGGGTAAGTGCAGACCTTGTCATTGAAAGTCACGGTATCGACAATGAAACTGACTTCGGGTACGTGCTTGAAGTCGTTCTCCATCAGCATTTCGCTTTCTTCGTTATCAAAGGGGATTGTAAGCCCGAAACATGTGCGACATTGAGAGTCCATTACGGCATTGTAATTCTGTAGAAGGTATATGTCTATGACTTCTACGGGGTAGAGGCCTTTTTTTACCATTTTTTCATAATGGAAGGTTTGTTGGCTTCCCTTGGGTTGGCGCATTCCCGACTTGTTTACGTGAAAATCCCAGGCGTATTCAAGGGCTTTTTCCAAGGAATCGATGTGTTCTAAGGTTGTCTTGTGGGGGCCTTTTAAGGTATAGAAGATTTCGAAATGCTTTGTGGTACGGGAATAGACGCTATCGTAGTAATCTTTAGGGGTGCAGCCATCACTGGTTGTACGTGCGTAAGCTTTGGCAGAAGTAAGCATCTGCTTGACGCTTTTGTGATTGCTGTTTAAGTAATTTAATACCTGTGCCGTGCCGCAGGTGTGTTCCGCAAAGGCCGGCATTGCAATGCTCAAAAAAAGCGCTAATGATAAAAAAGTAACGATTCTCATTGAACTCCCCCAAAAATATGTTCTTCCTCTAGAATCTTCTGTACACGGTTGCGGATGTCCTCGGGTATGGTAAGGGCCTTTTGATGATGGGGCTTGATGCGGGCGTCTACAATTAGAGGCGCTTCGCAACCCCAGTGCTTTTCGTGAATTTGGGCGTGATAGCCAAAAACATCCTTGGCCGGGTCAGATCGGGTAAAGGTTAGCCACAAGAAATCCCGAAGGTTGCCGCAGTCCAAAGAAGAATCCAGTGCGGGGGCCGAATCCACAATCGAAATCCAGGGGTAATTCTCGCGGAATTCCCAGTGGGCGAGAGTGTCTTCGATTTGGGCCATATAGGCGTCGCGCTCGCTATCGTCAAAGGCGGGGCCTTGTAAGACGAGAACGCCCGGCATCGGGATTTTGGCTGCAGTGATTCCCGGAATCTGAAGTGTTTGCAAGTCTTTTGGATTATTGCGGAGTTCCCGCTTCTTGGTGCCCGCGGCGGCAAGGGTCAGCTTGGAACCGTGATTTAGCTTGGAGCCTGTATAGTCCAGCGTATCGATGCTGGTGCTCGTTTCAAAATGCAAGTCGCGGCTAAAGTCGATGCGTTCCAGCACATGGCCGAAGAATCCGGCCACATCGTTCACGTCGAGTTTCTTTGCGGGCTGTTCGTCTTCTGCGGCGGCAATCAAAAGGTACTTGGTGAGGCTCGCCTGATTGAATCCGAGGATGGCGTTTGCGGTCTTGAGCAATTCCAACGGCTCCCGGTCTTCGGGCTTGGCGTAGGGCCTAAAGCGTTCGTGGGCGAGCGCCAGGCAAAGGGGGTGTACTCCGGCGTCATCGACGGCATGGAGCGCCACCAGTCCCGGAATCGATGCCGGAACCATGGGCTTTGTAATCTGGTGAATGAAGCCCCCGAACAGGGTGTCTTCTTGCGGCGGGCGCCCTACCACCGTAAAGGGATAGATGGCGTTTTTCTTGCACAAGACTTTTTTGACTTTCAGGAACGGGAAGGGGTGCCTATCGGAATAGTAGCCGATGTGGTCACCGAAGGGACCTTCCGGCTTCAAATCCGGCTGGAGTTCGCCCAGAATGCAAAAATCCGCATCGTTTGAAACCAGGTAGCCTTCGTGGATGAAATAGCGGAAACGTCTTCCGCCCAGCATGCCTGCAAACAGGAGCTCGCTCAAGTTTTCGGGCATGGGCATGACGGCCGCAACCGTTTGCGCGGGCGTGCCACCGATAAAGATGCTTACCTTGAGCGGGCGGCCTTCTTCAATGGCCTTCTGGTGGTGCCTGGCGATGTCGCGCTTGATTTGATAATGGAGCCCGCATTCGTCGCTGGCGTATTCATTGCCCGAAATCTGGATGCGGTACATGCCCACGTTGGTGGTCATGACCGAGGCGTTCTCGGCGGGGCGGGTGGCCACTTGCGGGAGCGTAACGAAGGCACCGCCATCTTGTGGCCAGCAGACCAACTGCGGCAAGTCCGAAAGCTTGCATTCTTTAAAATCCTTGATGCTACCGCACTTTTTCGGGAGCGAATGCAGGCCTGTGCGGGCGGCCCTCAAAAGCTTGGCGGGGGAGGCGTGCTTGAAGAATTCTACCGGATTCGACTTGAAAAGGACTGCGGTCTGCGTTCCTTTCAGGGTGTCGCGGAACAGGTAATCGAGCCTTTCTTGAGAGCCGAAAATATTGCAGGCTGCCCTAAAGGGGCTTCCTTTGACATGTTCGAATAGAATGGCAGGGCCATTTTTTTCAAAAACTTGGCGCGCGATTTCAGGCATTTCCAGGTATGGATCCACTTCACGCTGTATGCGTTTGAGCATGCCTGCTCGTTCAAGATCCAGCAGTGCCTGTTCCAAGTTTTTGTACATGGATATCTCGCTGCTATCCGGCGGTAGCGGATTGGTCGATAGCGTTGAACCCTTGGGTCTGTTTCTTGCTTTCGATAGCGGCCAGGGCTTCGCGGGTGTCCTTGCGGCTGGCGATAGCGTAAACAACGGATGCGTTGTCCATTACCTTTGCGAAGGCTTCTTCCGGAAATTCGTTGAATCCCTGGAACGAGAATTCGTCGTAGCAGGCGGTCAAATTGCCTTCATCCGTAAACATGTGGCTCGCATTAAAACCGCGGAACGGTCCCTTGTCGAGACGGACCATGATTTTCCCGTTGTTGATGGCACTGATGCGGCCTGTCCAAGTAATCTTGCGGAAACCCACCATTACGGTGTAACGGACGGTTTCTCCAGCTTCAATAGACTGGGGCAACGTGTAATGAACAACGGGTGCTTTTCCGATAGTCACGTTCATGGGCGCATAGCGCATGGTCTCCAGCATATTCGCCAGAGTATATTCCTGCCATGAAGTTTGACTGTATTGAACCATATTCAATAATTTAGCAAAAGAATATTCAATTGGAGTGCGTTTTAAAAATAAATTACGCTTTTTATCGCACTTCGTTAAAATTCAAAATCGACTGCGCGACGTTCGGTCACGACCTTCTTGACAAAGGAAACGATTGCTAAATGTTCAGGATGGTTCTGGTAAATGTCGAGAGCTGCCTTGGTGTGGAAGGTGGTGTCCAGTGCGATATCGTATTCCACGTCTCCGTTACCCAGTTCGGCCTTGTTGAAGTTCAAACCAGATTCAATGCTCAGGAGTCCAGGAATCTTTCCTGCCAAGGCGTGGAAAGCGTCGACCATCTTCTGGCCGTTTTCTTTTGCTGTAGCACCTTCGGCTTCGCTCTTCAATTTCCAAAAAACAATGTGACGGATCATGAGTTCCTCTTTTGGTTATAAATTTGTTTGTACAGGTCCAATTGCCGCTTGAAGCAATCGTTCCAACTGAATTTTTCGGCATAGGTTCGGGCGTTGGCTTTCTTTTGGCTCAAGTCCGAACGGTAAAGTTCTACAATGGCTTCTGCCAGTGCTTCGGGGGTGCGCTTTCTCAAGAGGACCCCTGCGCCAGAGTTCTGCACATGTTCGGCGGCTGCACCTGTGCTGGCTCCAATCTGGGCATTTCCGCAGGCCATGCTTTCCAGAATCGAAAGGCCGAAGGTTTCCCAACCCGAAAGGGCGAGGCCCAGGTCAACGCTGGCGTAATGCCTGGCCATTTCGTCAATAGACGAAATGAAGCCGGCGTACTGAATGTGGGAATGCTTCTGTACGGCTTCTTCTACTTGGGGCAAGTACGGGCCAGTGCCTGCAAAAACAAGGGCCGGTTCGCATCCAAGCTTTTCTGCAATCAGCGGGTAGGCGCCCAGCAAAAGCTCGATTCCCTTCTCTTCGCAAAAGCGGTGCGGGAAAAAGATGGTAAGGCGTTCCGGCCTTCCGGCCTTCAGCTGCAGAACCAGTTTCTCGTCTCGCTTTTCGGGCGAAAACATCTGGATGTCGCAACCCAGCGGAATCCAGTGGGATTTCGGCAGGTGATTCTTTTCGAGTCGTTTCAGGACTTCGTCGCAAGAAACCTGGATGCCGTCAAAAAGCTTGAATTCCTGGCGGGCGTACCAGAAGGCGACTTTCTTGGCCAGAATGCCCAGCGTGCGGCCAAACTTATTCGTGACAGGGCGCTGCACGTAGGTGATGGGGAAGTCTGCATGCCAAAAGCTCAGAAGTATTGCGTCCGGTACAACCTTCTTGGCTATGTGGCGTACCACAGTGGGCAAAATGTAGGGCGAACCGACTTCGATCACTTGGGGCTTGTACTTTTCTAGCACGGGCCTAATCTGCGAAGGCCTCCACATAAAGCGGTATTCCCACTTGCCCGGGAACCGATACGCTTCCACATGCTCGATAATGAGACCTTTGCTCTTTTGCTCGGTGTAAGTCTTGGAGTCCGGCATCACGAAAACAGACAGAACATCTTCCTGATTTTCGTAAAATGCCATCTTTTGCAAATGGTATCGGCGAACGCCTCCGCCAGAAGGGCTCCAGAAATTATTGAAATCAACGACAGTGAACATTAAATTCGCTCGATTTCTTCTTGCATGCGGTTTGAAAGCGGGTCGATAGAAAGAGTGCCCTGGTACAGCTGGTTGTTACCCAAACGCTTGGAATCAACGGTCAGGGACATGTTGCCGCCCTTGGAATCCAGCCAGTAAATGGCGTCAGAATCACGTAGGTAGGCACGCGGTCCCACCAGACCCTCTTCGGAATCGATAAGCTCACCGCCCAAGAACAGCGGTATGTCCAGAGCCTTGTATAGGTCAAGAATCACCGAGGAGCGCCTTTCGTGAATGTCCGAAAGATCCGCATGGTCCGAAACCTTCAAATGGTCGATACCGTCAATGATAACGACAAGATTGCGGTGTTCCTTCACTTCTTCTTTCAGGTTCTGGAGCAGTACGATGTTGTCGAAATTGTTTTGGTCGTCCCAAATTTCCAGGCGGTTGTTGCGTACGTAAGCCATCAAGTCGCGTGTGGCTTCCAGAATTTTCTGGTTCACGGATTCGTCTACGCTTTGCTTGCGGACGGTCAGCACCGATTCGCCAATGAGCATGGCCACAAGTCTGTCAAAGATTTGGCGACGAGGCGTTTCAAGGGCGATGTAAATCAACTTGAGGTTGGGATTGCTCTGGACCAAATCCAGGGCGAGACTCGAAAGGAGTGTCGTCTTCAGACCGAAGGGCTTGGAAGATACATAGAAACAACCGGACTGGATACCGTCGATTTCTTGCGTCAGTTTCGGGAAGGTGTTGAGGGCGTAACCCACGCTGACATCGGGCGGGCAACCCATGGCCGTATCGAAGTTTTCCTTGATGTCTTGCAACAGCATGGAACGACGGTGGGTATGTACCGTATCTTCTCCGGTATTTTGTACCAGGGAAATCAACTGGTCAGCTCCGTTCTTGCGAACCACCAGGTCCACGGTTTCTTCTTTCGGAAGGACGATAGACTTGAATTTCAAGTTCAGGCGTTCCGCCATTTTCAGGTATTTCTGAATGCGGAATTCCTGTTCGCGACGGTCTTGTTCCCGTCTGAGAATGACGGTGACAGATTCTGCGCCGCAAGCCTTTAACTTGTACAGATGGCTCAGGGAGAGCTCCTGGTACATGGTGGAGACCACGCCCGGTATGCCGGCAAGGTCTGCGGTCAGGGCGTCAAAGAAGCCTTCCACAATAATGGGCTTTGTCACGTCGGACTGGATATTGAACGGAATATCGCTGGGGCCCGAGGCGTAAGAAACGTAGGTGTGCGGTCCGTCGGATTCGTCAATCAGACGGCCATAAACGGAATGAATCAATCCCTTGGAATTTCGGGCAGGGATTGTAATGCGGGGCTCGTGGTAGGCGTCCAGGTTGTCCAGATAGAAACTAATCTGGTGGCGCTCGATGCCCGACATCATGCAGAAGCTGACAAAGGGTTCCGGGTCGCCGCTATAATAACCGATGCCGTACAGTTGGGCCTGTCCTATGCTCCAACCTCGGGATGCCAGAAAGTCTGCCGAAGAGGGACTCTTGCAGGCGGCCCAATGGCAGTAACGCACAAAGTTCTCCAGGACCTTGTTCTTTTCTCCGCCGATTTCTTTTATCCAGGGGTGTTCTTCTTGCAGTTCGTGTTCCTGTTCAAGGGTCCCTAAGAAGTTGACGGCTTCGGCCCTGGCGGCCGGTTCTTCCATGCCGTTAAAACGGCTGCGCATTACAAATTCGACTAAATCGCCTTCGCTTCCGCACTGCAGACAGCGGTAGCGCCAATAACCCAAGGCGTCGTAAAAGAATAACGAGGTTTCTTCGGGAGAATGAAACGGACAGCATGCAATCAGGTTACGACCCCAGCGACTTAATGGGATTCCCAGCTGTCGCGGATGGGTCTTGGCTCGCATGACAATTCCAGCATGTTCTTGATCGATAATCATTGGAAGCCTCTCTTTTATACACTAAAAATCTAGTTATTTCTGTTGCGCGGGAGTACAGAAATTTATTTTTACTGCATGATTGTCCTTGGTATAGATCCTGGGTCCATTACGACCGGCTACGCATTTATCGAAGTGGGCTCTACGAAGCCTAAAGTATTGGAATACGGTACTTTACATGCGCCAGCAAGTCACGCTCTTGAAGATCGTTTGCTCCATATTGTGTCGGAACTGGAAAAATTGCTGGACAAGTACAAGCCGGAATCTTTTGGAATGGAAGGGATCTTTTTTGCCAAGAATGCCAAGAGTGCCTTGGTGCTTGGGCACATTCGCGGTGCGGTCCTGGTGGCGTGCCGTAAGCGGGGAATGACCTATTCGGAATATAGCCCCCGTGTGGTAAAACAGGCTGTTACCGGAGACGGTAATGCATCCAAGGAACAGGTGGCGAATATGATTTTTGCCCGTCTCGGGATCCAGGGCGGAGACTTGCCGCTGGATGCTTCGGACGCCTTGGCTATTGCCTGGACGCATGCCAATCCGTCTCCTTTAAGCGAAGCCGTGACAAAGGCTATCGGTAAAAAGAAAGTGGTCCGCAAAAAGAAGGCCACAACCAAGCAATGGCTAGATTTGATTGAAAAGATGGGAGGGCATGTTTGATGGATTGTTATGGGCTTCGTGGTGTAGACAGCCTTGATTTTGTTAAGGTTGACGGCTACATTGTTGATAAATTAATTCTTGAAGATTACGACAAATTAAAAGAATCGTTGGCAATGTCAGGCTTTGCGCTCCGCATCGAGTCGGCATATCGCCCCTTTGAGCGGCAACTTTCCATTTGGAATCGCAAGGCCAGCGGTGAACTGAAACTTCTTTCTGCCGAAGGACTCCCCATGGAGCGCCCGAGCGACGAAGAAGAACTGATGTATGCGATTTTAACTTGGTCGGCGCTCCCTGGTGCAAGCCGTCACCATTTGGGGACCGATTTGGATGTGGTTGACGGGAACGCTTGCCCTGCCGGCTACGAGGTGGAACTCACACCTGCCGAATGTGACGGCATGTTCCGCCCCTTCCACGAGAAATTGACCGAACTGATGGGGGCGGGGGAGTCCTTCGGCTTCCAGCGGGTATTCGTGCCTGGCCGTGGCCGGATTCAACCAGAGATGTGGCATGTTGCGCACTTGCCCACATCTCGAAGATATCTGGAAAGTTTCTCGCTTAAGGGACTTCGTGCTCTTTATGAGAAAACGGACATTGCCTGCAAATCCGCCTTGCTGGACAATCTTGAAAGTCTTGCCCACGATTACATCTATCCCTATTTTGTGTAAGATGCGTTCCACCCTTTCACAGATTTTTACAGAATATGGTTGCTCCGTCTTGGGGGCGCCGCTTCGTTATATTCCCTGCACGGGGCGATGCCGTCTTTTGGTGATAGCCGGTATTCATGGCGAAGAACCGGAAACCACCTTTCTGCTGAGTCGCGTGTTGCGGGCGTTTGAAAAGCCTTTTGAATCGGTGGCCTTCGTCTTGTGCGCCAATCCAGACGGCATGACTCTTGGAACCCGCGGTAACGCCAACGGGGTAGACCTGAACCGTAATTTCCCGACAGATAACTGGAGCAAGGATCCTGTCAAGGTCCGGTCTGTTTTAGAGGCTCCACGGGACACTTCCCTTTCTGCAGGTGCTGCTCCTGGGAGTGAACCGGAAACGGCAGCCCTTGTCTCGCTGGTTCAAAAGCTTGCTCCTGAAACAGTTCTTTCGATGCATGCCCCTATTGCCTGTGTCGACGCCCCGGTGCGTACGGCCTTGGTCGATTCCTTGTGCGAAGCTTTTGGCGTCCCCTGGCAACCCGATATCGGATACCCTACGCCGGGGAGTCTTGGAACTTGGTGCAAGCAACAAAAAAGTCCAGAGTGCATTACCCTGGAACTTCCTAGAATGTCTTTAGAGGCCTTGTTTGACCGCTACGCCCTTTCCTTTGCGGAATGGCTTAAGAACGTCTAGCGGCGTTCTTCGATCTTGTTCTTTTCGGCGTCTTCAATAATGCTTTTGCGCTGTACGAGTCCGACCGCGAACCCGATGACCAGGTAAGAGCTGCAAAGAATCAGAAGGTATTCCAGAATGAAGGGAACCTTTTCCGAAATAAACAGGAAACCGCAGATATAGGTAATGACTATCAGGATGGCCTGGCCAATATTGAACAGCTGGTTCTTGCGGGGCTGAAGCTTGGGCAAGAACAGCGGGCTTACCATCAGGAGGCCGGTCACGAGCATCACCAGTACGGGGATGATCATCATGGGGCTTTCGGGATTTTCGAACAGGCCGTTGGACTTGAGGTAAACGATCAGGATGGCGTTGATGGCGCCTGCAAAGGTAGACGGAAGACCCGAGAAGTGGTGGTGGTAGACGTCACTATCGCAGGCGTTGTACTTGGCAAGGCGCATGGCTGCACAAAGCACGTAAATCGAGAATGTGACAATCAGGAGAGCGCCGTTGGCCTGGAACCATTCCGGGGACAGGGTCTTGTAGGCAAAGAAAACGGTGAATGCCGGAGCGAGGCCGAAAGCAATCAGGTCGGCAAGGCTATCGAACTGGGCTCCGAACTCGGAACTTGCGTTCACCAGGCGAGCGGCAAATCCGTCCAGCTTATCCAGGAGAACGCTCAAGATAATGAAATAGGCACCAGTGCGGATAGGGTCGGAAGAAGTAAAGGAACTGAATGCGCCGGTCACCCAGCAAATGGCAAAAACGCCCAGAAGAAAGTTCATGCTGGTAAATGCATTCGGCAGAATAAAACGAGACTTACCCATAAGGGCCTCCAATAAGAAGTACGAGTCAAAGATAGATAATTTGGGCCTTAATCGGCGGGCTTAATGCTCCAGAGAGCCTTTACGCCTGCGGCTACTACAAGGCTCTGGGGCGGTGCATAAGGATTTTCTTCGGTGGGGAAGTTTGTCCAATGCTTGGTCGAGAACTGGTAGTACTGCGTGGGGCGGTACATTACCGGAATCACCGGAATAGTTTCCATGAAGATACGGTTCAATTCACGATAAGCTGCCACCAGGTCCTTTTCATTGGTGAGAGCCGGAATCTTCTGTATCAGCTTGTCGGCTTCTTCGTTCTTGTAACGGCCCTGGTTTGCAAAGGCTTCTTCACCGGTTTCCTTGAAGGAAACCAATCCCATCACCTGGTCAAAGCGGTTCCAGGGAGAGGCTGCCGAAAGTTCTGCGGTCTGAGTCTTCATGGCCAAGTCGAAGGTGCCCAGTCTCAGGTTCTTGTCCCATACGCTGTAGTCCACGAATTTCTCTTCGGCGGCAAGTCCGATTTCGTGGAGGGATTCTACGATAACCTTGATGGCGTCTTCCCAGTCGGTCCAGCCTTGCGGGCATTCAATGGTGAAGTTGCGGACGGGCTGTTTTTTCTTGTCGAGGAGTCTTCCGCTTTCGTCCCAGCTGTAACCTGCATCGGTCAAGATGGCTTTTGCCTTTTCGATATCAAAGCTGTAGCCGTACTTGTCGGCATCGTCTTTGTTGAAGAACTTGGATTCAGTACCGAAGGGCAGAATGAAACCCGGCTGAATGACGGGGGTGTAGTTCGAAACGGCGCGGGACTTGATCTTCTCGAAGTTGATGGCGTGCATCATGGCACGGCGGAGGGCCACGTCGTTGAAGGGGGCGTTCTGGTGTGCGATAAGAAGGGTGGTGATAGAGCCGGGAAGGTGATAGGGCTCGTTTCTGCTCCAGGCGCGGATGCTGTCCTTTGCCTTGTCCCAAATGCGGGGGAGGAACACCGACGAAATATCCAGATTGCCCTTGGTCATGGCACTGTTAAAGTGGTTGTTGCCGTTGTATAGGGAATGAATGATGTACTTGGGCGAGGGCTTTTTTCCGCCAAACTTGTAGTTGCCCCAATAGTTGTCGTTACGGACCAATACGATCTGGTCGGGGGAATAGGTCTTGATGTTGTAAGGGCCAGAAACCACCGGCATGGAGTCGTTCTTGAAGGCGGTAATGCGGTTCATATCGTAGTTCTTGCCGGACTTCGCCCCCTGGACAAGGGGCTCAAATACTGCCTTGGGCAAAATGGAAGTTTCCGCAATGGCGTTCAGGATGATTAAGGGATTCTTGTTCTTGCCAAAGTGGAAAGAAATATTGTTGTTGCCGTCATCGGTAATTTCGCTCAAGAATTTCCAGTTGCCGTGACGCGGCGTAGGCAAGATGGAATCGATCTTGAAGGTGTACAGGACATCGGCCACGGTTACGGGGGTGCCGTCGCTCCACTTGGCCTTGGGGTCCAAGTGAACCGTAATCTTGTCTTCGCTGCTGGAATAGCTGTCGGCAAGCATGGGTTCCAGTTCCCCGCTCAGCTGGTTATAGGCAAGCAGGGCTTCATAGGTGATTCGGCAGTTGCCGTCAATGGGGAAGTTGGGATCGTGATCCAGGGGATTGAATGTGGATGGAGGAGCCCAGTCAAAGCCTCCGATGTACAGAGTCTCGCTGCGCTTGTACTCCGATTCGACAGTCTCGGGCGTGGCCTTGTTTTCTTCTTTGCATCCGACAAAGAACAAGGCACCGAGGGCGGTTGCCAGGGTGAACAATTGCTTCGCACGGACTTTAGCAGTGCATCCCAAAGAATTCTTTATATTCCCATAATCCATATCTTAAATTTAGTGTGTTTTTAACAAAAAAACCACCAAATTTTATTTACAAGACTTAAAAAGTACCCGTTTCAAGGGTGTTTTTTTACGTTATAATGAAAATCCGTACAAAAGACGTTTCGGAGACGCGCTGAATAACGTGCGGTTTAATATAAACGGCGTGCCGGCTCCGCCCGGAGTGCTGAACTTTTGTTCCGTTTTTCCGGTTTTTAAGGATATCCCTACAACTTCGTTTCCTTGGTCAAGCCATGCATAACCGTCTTTCACGAAGGGTTTCGGGAAAATGGCGTTCTTGCCGGCGTATTTCCATAGGGGAGCGCCCGCTTCGGAGTAAAGCAGAATAGTCTGATCCGAAAGACCGACGAGGAATTTTCTTTCTCCATGGTCAATAATGATTTGCAATGAAGAAATGGCGTTCTCCATCAAGATCTGAAGAGGTGGGTCTTTCTTTTTCTGGTTGAAAAGGTATAATTTGTTTCCGCTTGCCACGGCCGTAATGGAATCGGTGCTGAGCAGGTGGGAAATCTGTCCGGGAATTTTGCGGGTGGAATTTTCCAGGGTTTGGCCGGCTTCGTCTTCAAGGACCACAAGGTCGCCTTCCAGGTTGCAGACGAAAATCTCCCGGTCTGATTTAGAATGCAGGAAGGGTACCGAGAATACCTTTCTGGACCAGGCCAGTTTATTGTCGGGCCGGAGTATCTTGAGCAGGAATCCGTTCCAAGTGGAAATATAGATGGCGTTTTCGGTAACGTCCATTTTGAAAGCCTTGCCAGGGAGTTGCAAGGTAACGGGGGTGGCATCCTTGTTTAAATCGTAAATGGAAATGTTGTAACCCGATGCGATGGCCAAAGTGTTTTCGTCATTTTCGATAACGGGGCTGTTATCCAGGGCGCCAATGTATTTGGCCCAGCGAATTTCTCCCGATTCGGCATTGATGCAGAACAGTCTGTCTGCAGCGGGGTCAATGGTGTATAGATACTTCTTGCTGCTAAAGAACTGGGGGTAGCGCGTTTTCGGAGAAATGGGAAGCATGGTCACGAATTTGGCTCCGATTGCTTTCCCGTAGCGGCTTAAAATGAGTTGCGTCGCTTGAGGATTGCTGCCGGAAAGTCGTACGGCTTCTGACCAGGCTTTTTGTTTTTCGCGTTCGTTGCCTTTGTTCTGTTCCAGATAAAGGGCCTTAAAGAACCAGCCTTCGGCATTGCCGGGTTCCAGCTTGAACAAGGAATCAAGAATCGGGGGCAGGTCTTCCCATTCTTCATGTTCGGTGACATCTGCTGCCTGTCGTGCAAGAATTTCGGATAGCAGAATCTTTTTGCCGTAGTAATGGGGCGAAAGCGAAACGAGCTTGCGGTCGCCAAAATACAGGTACAGGTTCCCATTGGTGTAGATAGGGGCCTGTTCGATGGGCTTGGCAAAATTGAAATGCCATAGCGGATTCAAGAGGGTGTCTACGGCCGTGATTGCACCTTCGTCAGAAAATAGCCCCAGGGTTCCTTTTGCAAGGGGGTAAATGGACGAGGCGTCACTCCGGATAGCTTTGCGGGTTAAGCCGCTTCTCTTGTCGATAAGCGAAATTCTTCCAGAAGCTTCAAGGAGGGCGATTTCCTTTTCAAAGGAGAAAATGCTTTCGACGTTATTTGCAGAAATTTTCCAAATGGGCGAGGTCCTTTGCTTGGGATAGTAGGCGTAAAGGTAGTTGCCCGATATGAGGTAAAGTGCGCTTTTATCTATCAGGACATTCTTGATGACATCAAACTGGGCGATGGATTTCTTTGTGGATCCGTCTTCGGCCGAAATAAAGTGAAGGGCGTTGTCGGTGCAGTTCAAAACGAATTCGTTAGTCGGTGCAAAGAATCCTTCGGGAACGCAACCGTTGTATTTGTCTTCGATTTGGGTAACGATGCGCTTGTTGTTTAGGATCGAGAGCTGCCGTTCTGTCTGGACGAGGGCTCTGTTGCCTTCGGCCCAGAAGTGGGTAATGCCGGTAATGGGGTAGCTCTTGTTCGGAGTGGTCGCGTACAAGGCCTTGAATACGAGACTGTCCTGGTCGGCGGGCTGGTACCAAATGCCTTGACGGTCTATGTTGAAGATTTGCTGATAGGCGGGGGCCACGGTAATGATGTCGAGGCGGTCGTCCTTGATTTTGCAAATGGAACCGTCGTTCAGCAGCAGGAATGTGGGATTCTTCCCGAAGGTCTTTTGAATCGGAGTCTTTAATTGAATCGGTGCGCGCAGCAGGGCTTCGGGCTTGGTGCTGGTAGCGCTTTCTCGTTCTGAAAGCCAGTAGGCTTTGGCGACTTCGTTGGTTCTGGCAAGGCTTTGCTCGTAGTAAAAGTTTGCGGAAGTCTTGTTGTCAGAAAGTTCCTGGATTTTGCCTAAGTAAAAATATGCTTTTTCCTTGTCGTCTTCGTCGCCTTGCAAGGCGGCGTTTTCGAGCATCTTTATCGCTTCAGAGGTTTCGCCCTTCATTTCGAAGAGGTACAGGGCTTCCTGGATGCTTGTTTCCATTTTTTCGGCAAACGCGAATACGCCGCAAAACCACACAAGCGCTAATGCCGTGCGAATCGTTGTGCAGTAGGAACCTATGTTTAGCCGTTTATCAGTCATTATGCGTCAAATTTGTATCCGGCACCTCTCACCGAAATAATGAATTTGGGATTGTCCAAGTCGTCTTCAATTTTACGACGAAGGTTTGCAATATGGTTGTCGACGGTACGGGTCGAGGGCATATTCTCGTCGGTGTAGCCCCAGATTTCCTTAAGCAAGGTTTCTCGCAAGATGACTTCGCCACGGTGTGCCCAGAAGAATTTCATGATCAGGTATTCGCGGGTGGTCAAGTCCAGGGGGACTCCGCCTTTAGTCGCTTCGAATTTCTTCACGTTGATGCTGATATTTGCAAATTCGAGAACATCGGGAACCGCAATGGTATTGTTGCTGGCCTGGGGCTCGATACGGCGGCGGAATGCCTTGACGCGGGCGAGCAATTCAAGGATCGAGAAGGGCTTGGTCACGTAGTCATCAGCACCCATTTCCAGGCCTGCCACCTTGCTGGTTTCTTCCGTCTTGGCGGTCAGCATGATGATGTAGGTTTCGGGGTGCTTGTTGCGAATGTAACGGCAAACTTCAAAACCGCTTTTCTTGGGAATCATCAAGTCCAAAAGCACCAGGTGGGGCTGGTAGGAATCCGCCTTCGCAATAGCTTCTTCACCATCGCAGGCGGTTTCTACGGTGTAGCCTTCCATTTCGAAATTGTCCTGGAGGCCCAAGCGAATAATTTCTTCGTCTTCTACGATGAGTATTTTGAAGTTCATGGTTATTCTGCCTTTTTAAACTTGACGATGAACGTGGAACCCTTGCCGGGCTTACTGACCAACGAAATTGTAGCCTTGTGTGTCTCGGCAACGCGCTTGACCGTTGCAAGGCCGAGTCCGGAGCCCTTGGTACTGCGGGTCATTTCGTCACCCACTCTATAAAAATCATTAAATATATTTTTTTGTTCGGAAACCGCGATGCCAATACCGGTATCTGCCACCGAGAATATGACCCAATCGCTATCGCTCTTGACTTCCACCTTGATGTCCCCGGGAGCATTGGTGTATTTGATGGCGTTGTCGATAAGGTTTTGGACCAAACTGTAAAGTGCCGTGTAGTCGCCCATCACGAACACATTGGGCTCGAAGTGGGTGTAGAAGGTTAGGCCCTTCTCTACGCCGATATCTTCGACGGCGTCAAAGACTTTCTTGGCGCAAATGGAAAAGTCGAGACGTTCCCACTTGAATGCTCCCGTACCGTGTTCCATGCGGGTGTAGTTCAGAATGGCTCCGATCAGATTCTCAAGTCTAGAAGCTTCTTTGCCAATGAGGGTGGAGTATTCTTGCACTTTTTCGGCACGCTGCAAGCGACCGCGGGCCATCATTTCTGCAAACATCTTGATAGAGGTCAGAGGGGTTTTCAGCTCGTGGGACACGCTGGACAAGAAGTTGGCTTTCATGGCCAGAAGCTTACGTTCCTGGGTAATGAATCGGAACATGAAGAAGGAACCGAAAATCACGGTAATGAGGGCAAACAACATCAATCCATACATCAAGAACATGCGGTGTCTAGTTTCTTTATGAATGTCCTGCATGTCTTTTTCATACAAGGTGAATTCCCATTCCAAAGCTTCTGAAATATAATGCTGGGCTATGACGGGGGCTTTTTCAGGGATTTCGCCCATGATGACCTTGTCGTTGTTTTCGGTAATGGAAAAAGGAATGTTCTTGAACGTTTGTATGACGGTCTTCAATTTATTTTGCAGTCTTGCCTTGTAGGAATCCCTGTTTATAACGGCAATCACCACCTGGTCCCCAGAAAGGTAGGGGTATGACATTTTGAACAAAGTCATTTCTTCGGTATTCTTGTACAGAATGCCTTCTTTCGAGGAAACGTCGTCATCCAGGATTTCTTGGAACAGGTCGCGGTTATAATACAATATGTCCATGTAGCCAAGCTGGCGGTTGAAGTTCTCGCGCAGGTTCCAGAAGGCTTCACGCTTTTCTTGGGACAGGTTTTCAAAAGAAAGAATTTGGGTGAAGGTGGATTCGAAGAAGTACCTGGACGAAGAAATGTCGTCAATGTTCTGTTTTTCAAGGAATTGGGCTAATACCGACAGGCAGTAATCCTGGGCTTCCTGGTGTTTTCTCTGATTTACCAGGATTTCGAAATGGAGCAGGTATACAGCGTATGTCAGGTCGGCATGCAAATAGCCTTGCTGATGGGGATTATTTTCAAGAATGGCGAGCAGGTGCAGTGCTTCGTCATATTGCTTTCTCTTGTAGTAGAAGCGGATAAGTCCCAGAATGTTCTGGACTTGTTCGTCCTTGGTTTCAAAGAAAAAGCTTGCGGGTCTAAGGCTTCTGGCTCGCTGCTCCAGATAGATCTTTTGGGAAATGCTGTCCTTCAGTCCCTTTACTTCTTCTTGGTAGAGTCTTTTGTCCAGAGACGAGGGAACGCTATTTGAAAAATTCGAGGAATTGAAGAATTTTTTTGACGACAGGTCCGGGTAAATCAAGTTCCTGTTGTTGAACAGGAATATGGCGTCGATTCCTTCTACGGACTTAAATTCGGTGGCATGTCCAAAGTCGAGCAAGCCTTGGGGTTGCTCGTACAGAAACAGGGAGGCCGCCTTGGTTTCTTGGTAAATTTTCGCCTGTTCTTTTTCAATGGCGTCTTCGACTTCGTTCTGAAACGCATTCAGGTTCTCGTCGAAGTTTTTCTGCGAAAGGTATATCTCGTTCTGGATATTCCTGAAACTCAGGACCGACAGAATTGCCGTCGGGAGGACAATTCCTCCCGCGAACAAAAGGACGAACAGCAGATTATTACGTGAAACCTGCATTGCCAGTCCTTACGGAAATTTGGGACTTAGAGTGGTAATCTTATTGGACAATCTTTGCACGGTGGGTCACCGATACCCTGTGTCCAACTTCGATTCTTCTGCTGTTGGAGTAAATTTCGCGAATCAGAATGCTGGATTCGTTTTCGGCAGCTCTTGCGATAATGCCACGACCAATCAGGCGGGGCGGAAGGGACTCGTCGGTCTTGTCTTCTTCCCACACGGCAACAGCGTCACCGGTGTTGTAGCCTTGTTGAATACCCTTGTCGATAAGCACGTAAGAGAAGGCTCCAATAATCAGCATGGGGTCCATGGAGTAGCGGATCATGGCCAGGGAATCCATCTTGGCTTCCTTCACCTTGGAGTATCCGGCCACGTTCAAAGTCTTGAGAGGCTGCTTCATGCGAGCCTTGGACTGGCTAATCTTGATTTCGCGGAAGGTGGTGACAATCTTTGCTCGAGAAAGAGTGTCGCCGATGGCGGTTATCTTGGCGATGCCGGAAAGGCGGAGCAGGGCGTAGCGGTCGAAGCTGCTGCCCTTGGCTGCCGGAACGTCAATGGCCTTGGCGTCAATAATTTCGACGAGGTCGCCGCGCTTCAGGTTGGCGTCTGTCTTTTTACCGATTCCCACAACCACTTCGGTTTCGGGCATGTGGATCAGGGGTTCCTTCTTTTCACCCGATTTAATCGAAATAAAGCGTTTGTCCTTTCTCAGAGAATCCAGCGTGTAGATTTCAGGGGCGTGCAGCTGGTAGTAGCCATTAAAGATCTTGGGGGCCGGACGCTGCTTGTAGTAGTATTCGTCATTGGCCTTGGCTTTCTTGATTCCCTTCTTGTCCTTGTCGCGGAGGTTGCCCAGCATGCCTTCGAAATCGCTATTGCGTTCGTCGCCATCATCACAACCGGCATTTGCGACCGTCAGACCCTTGCCCTTGGGAAGTGCAGAATCCGAAATGCTTGCATTACAGGGATACTTGCTCTTCTTTTCGACCTGCAGCACATTGCCTTCGCGAATGGTATCTCCCAGATAAATGGAATCGCCCGGATAAATCCAGTGCGGGTCCTCGATATGGCGGTTGTTTTCCCAAAGGTCCGGCCAAGCAAAGGGGTCCTTGAGGAATTCGTCACTCAAGTCCCAAAGGGTATCGCCTTCTTTAACAATGTAGGCAGATGCCAACAAGGCAGAAAGTCCCAGACAGATGGATGCACATTTCAAAAATCGCATAATAATCCCTTACAGGCTGTTATACCAATAATTTAACCTTTTCTTTGCTTAAAGGTAGGGGCTTTTTGGCTAAAACGTGGAATTTCTTGCGTTTTTTGGCTAAAAACGCGTTCTTGGGGGCGTTGAATGGTTCTGGAACGCTGCTTTTGGGCTGGATTCTGCCCTAAAAGTCCGACGCGATCCGGTACAAACAAGAAGAGCAACTCGAATTTTCCGGAACCCGGTTCCAGATACAGCGGGATATTCTTGCGGAGCATGTAGCCCTCGTTGCGGAATTGCTTGATAGAACGGGCTGCAATTTCGAGACTGGATGTCTGCAGGAGAATGCGTTCCGGTCTGGAGAAGGCTGCTGCCTGCACAACGCCCGGGGCCAAGGGTTCGTCACCGGGCAAGTTGAAGTAGAATGTCCAGCGGCCTTCGTTTTCTTCTTTCCCGAAGAACTTGCCGAAGAAATCCTGTTCCACATGGGAGCGGATAAACTTCATGTTTTCGCTCATGGCATTGCGGGCGTTCAGTCGGGAAGACATCATGGCGTATTCACGGCAGTCCATGGATACGACGCGCTTGAACTGGTTGGCGAGGGATGCCGAAACGAAAGAAGATCCCGAATAGAATTCAAAGAAGGAATCTTCGGCATTGGGGTGAATGGCATTCTGGATGCGGAGGGGGAGTCCAATCCAGGGGTCGCGAATGCGGGGGGCCCAGTCCAATACGTGCATGCTGATTCCTGTGTCGCCGATAGGCATGAAGTCCCTACCGAAGGCGCTTTTGGCTTCAACCTTGACGGGGGTCGTTCCCGCTGGGTCAAATACAATATCCGGCATACATTGAATATGGTGGCAACTGATGATTTCGGGACAGTTTCTTTGTACGAAATCAATGAAGGTCTTGTAACCGTGGGCAGAAAAACGACCCTTCAGGTTTACTTGAACCAGCATGGCGTAGCGTCCGTCACCTGTTGCGCGGAACCAAATTTGACGCAGGGCCTTTTTAAAAATATGCAGGTGCTCTTTCTTGAGCTGCTCAAAGACGTTGGTGACAACCTCGGGTGTATCCATGTCTCGGGCGGGAGCTTCAATGGAAAGCTTCTCTTGCTCGCCACGGTAAGTTTTGAGAATGCGCCAGTCAGAATGTTCTGGCACGGCATCGGCGGTGTACCAAGCCTGGAACTTGCCGGGGATATGTTCGTTTTGGGCCCAGGCGGCAAGTTGTTGCTTAATGTCTTCAAAAGTCAGCGCTGCCTTACGTACCGGTTTTTCAACCTTCGGTGCTTCGGCCTGAGGCTTACCGCGGCGTAAAGAATTTCCACGTGCGCGACTGTTTGTACTTCTCGAATTATTCTTCATTGTATGTTCACTTTTATAATCAAAAAACAGAAATCCGAACTAGACCAGGAATCTCGGGTAGATCCAGGAGCATTCGCGGGCAAGCATCTTCGGGAATTCGCGGAAGGTGCCGTTAATCTGGTACAGGTTCAGACTGCCTTCCACAGGCGAAAGCTTAATCAGCGAGTCGGCTCGAGCTTCAAGGTAGGGATATTCGTCAATGTTGCAAGACGATACCACGGCGCAGCCCGTGAGGGCGATAATGGTATCCACCATCTGCATTAGAATCTGGTGAGGAGCGCCGTTCAGTCGAGTGGACTTCGGGTTATGCAACACTGCAGAAATGGGGTCGATTACCACTACGCGGTAGTCGTGGTTTTCCAGTCGCTTGGCACCCTGGATACGCTTGGCGATGAGCTGTGCCGTTTCGATAGGAGACAGTGCCGTACCGCGCAGGTTCAAGAAACCGAACTTCGGGGTGCTGGCGTTCAAGTTGCGCTTTCCGCCCAGCAAGTAAAGACGGTTCAGGAATACGGACTTGGTCAGTTCGAAGTTGATGAACAGCACGTCGCTTGAAGAGGTGGCGTTGCCGAACCAGTCTTCACCGTAGCAAATGGAAAGGCCCAAGTCCATAAGTGCAAGGGACTTGCCGCTCTTCGGGGGTGCCGTGAACAAGAAGAATTCACCGGCACGGAGCATGTTTTCTACAATGGTCTGGTCTTTCTTGGGGGCTTCTTCGGTGTCGCTGGCAAGTTCGATAAGCGGCTTACCGTCGAGGGAGTATTCCACCCATTCCTGCCATTCCTTAAAGTTCTTGGCCCCCTGTTCTAGTCCGATCAAGTACTGCTGCTTACCGCCACGGAGTACGCCCGGCATGCGGACCATCATGTGGGGGTTGCGGTTGCTGGGATCGACCTTGAAACCCTGGGAGTCCAGAGTCTCGAAAAGGAAATCGACTCTTTCGTAGTATTCTTCTTCGTCGTTGGCGAAAATCTTGATCCAGGCCTGCACGGAGTTCGCGCCGGTGTTTACCAGGGCTGCGCAGGGGAGGTTCAATGCCTTGAAGTATGCCAGCTGCTTGGCCAAGGACATCTTGGGATTGTCGACAACTACATAGCGGTAGCGCCAGGATTCATCGGAGGCGTCTTCGCCGCCCTTTACGGCGTTGATGCAAAGAAGGGCGCCTTCGGGACTATCGAGACTCTTCATGATCTTCTTGATAGAGTCGTCCTGCCCGATGATGTTAGAAACGAGTTCTTCAGTGGAATCCGGTGTGTTCGAAACCTTGAACGAAATGGTTTCGTCCGGGTCGAAGGTTGCTTCGAGGAGCTTGGCGAGGTCCTTACGCCAGTCGGCTGCGGGCCATGGAATGGAAAGGGCTTCGGGATCGATCTTGAAGTTCTGCAACAGTTCCAGGGACTGGGTATCCAGCCCCATGGCAAGCATCTGCTCCATGGAAATCATGTTTGCCGAAAGCGGAGTGATAATCGGCATGGCCATGGTCTGCGGAGCCGATGTCGCTTGGGCGGGAGCTCCCTCCGCAGCCGGGGCGGCGTTCTGTGCCGCCGGTGCGGGCTGTTCTTGGGGGCGTTCTGCGGAGCGCTTTTCGGCAGAGAACGCTCGGCGAAGGGTCTGTTCGACTTCTTCGCCGTCCATGCCGTCATCGCGGGCCTTGCCGCCCAACTGGAAACTCGCGTCCATGAACGTCCAACCTTCTTCCATGGCGGCAACACCCGCCTTGTACAATTCGGTCTTGAGTTCGTTCGGACTAAAAGTGCCTTTTAAGAACAGGTTGATGGTCTTTTTTGCGTTTTCCATAAGCGCCTCAGATTCTTTATCATACTGAATGTAGCTTTTTTATTTACAAAAGGGTACTTAAAAGTGCGAAATGCTCAAAAAAACGCCCTGTAGGACTTCCAAGATTTGGTAATTTAATTTGTTTGTAACGTTTTGCCGCGGAATAAATCAAATAATGGCTCGTAAATCGCCTAGAAACGAGCAAGACGAGGTCCTTACCTATGTTTTGTTCCAAAAATAAATTTCTGACAAAACATGGTGACGACATCCTTTGGCGAACGATTGGCGAAGCCAATCTCCTGCACTAAAGTGCAGAGCCAAAGTAAAATGCGAGCCGAAGCTGTATAAATCATACAGCGAGAGCTCGCATGACGTGGTATTGCGAAGTTTATCGGTGATTTACTTCGAGGGGTTGAAGGAGTCCTTCAGACCAACAGTGCGGTTGAACACCAGGTGACCCGGCTTGGAATCTTCGCTGTCGAGGCAGAAGTAGCCCTGGCGCATGAACTGGAAGCGGTCTTCCAGCTTGGCGTTGGCGAGGGCCGGTTCCACCTTGGCCTGCTTGATGACCATGGAATCCGGGTTCAGGTAATCGTGCCAGTCTTCGCCCTCGGGGACCGCAGACGGGTCTTCGAGCGTAAAGAGGTTGTCGATCAGGCGCACTTCGGCGTCCACGGCGTGTGCAGCGGAAACCCAGTGAATGGTGCCCTTGACCTTGCGGCCATCAGGCGTTTCGCCACCCTTGCTCAGCGGGTCATAGACGCAGTGAATCACCGTCACCTTGCCGTTTTCGTCCTTTTCAACGCTCTTGCAAGTCACGAAGTAAGCGCCCTTCAGGCGGACTTCGCCTTCCGGCTTCAGGCGGAAGTACTTCTTCGGCGGTTCTTCCATAAAGTCATCGGCTTCGATGTAGAGTTCGCCGCTGAACGGAACCTGGCGCGTACCGGCGTTCGGGTCGTTCGGGTTATTTTCCACTTCGATCATTTCGACCTTGCCGGCTTCCCAGTTGTCAATCACGAGCTTGACCGGATCAATCACGGCCATCACGCGGTTTGCAGTCTGGTTCAATTCTTCACGGATGCAGAAGTAGAGCAGGTTCACGTCGACCATGGAGTCGGCCTTGGAGACGCCGATACGGTCGCAGAATTCACGGATGGAGCTCGGTGTAAAGCCACGGCGGCGGTAGCCGCAAACTGTCGGCATACGGGGGTCGTTCCAGCCCATCACGGCCTTGGTCTGCACCAGTTCCAAGAGCTTGCGCTTGCTCATCATGGTGTAGGTGAGGTTCAGGCGGGCAAATTCAATCTGCTGCGGGCGGTTATCGAGGCCCAGTTCAATCAGGAACCAGTCGTACAGCGGACGGTGAGCTTCAAATTCAAGCGTACAGATGGAGTGGGTAATGCCTTCGATCCAGTCGCTGAGCGGGTGGGCGAAGTCGTACATCGGGTAGATGCACCACTTGTCACCGGTGCGGTGGTGGGTGCAGTGCTTGATGCGGTAAATCACCGGGTCGCGCATGTTCATGTTCGGGCTAGAGAGGTCCACCTTGGCACGGAGGCACTTCTCGCCGTCGGCATACTTGCCATCGCGCATTTCGCGGAAGAGTTTCATGTTCTCTTCGACGCTGCGGTCGCGGTAGGGGCTCGGACGGCTGGGCTTACCGGCATCGTTGCCTCGGTATTCCTGCATCTCGTCGCGGGTCAGGTCTTCCACATAAGCCTTGCCCATTTCAATCAGCTTTTCTGCAAAGGCGTAAATCTGGTCGTAGTAGTCGCTGGCGAAGTATTCGCCGCCCTTCCATTCAAAGCCCAGCCACTTCACGTCTTCGCGGATGGAGTCCACGTATTCCACATCTTCCTTGGTGGGGTTCGTGTCGTCGAAGCGGAGGTTCGTAATGCCGCCGAAGTCCTTGTACTTGTTTGCGGTACCGAAGTTCAGGCAGATGGATTTGGCGTGTCCGATGTGGATGTAGCCGTTCGGTTCAGGAGGGAAACGGGTGTGCACGCTCTTGCGCTTACCTGTAGCGAGGTCGTTAACGATGATGTCCTGTACAAAATTCGAAGATTCAGGGATTTCCATGGTTAATCCTTTAAGTTTTTACGCGCTAAATTTAGCAATAAAATGGTTATTCGTCTCCAAAGAACCAATCGCGGTCGTGACAAACAATGGTGGTATGGTTGGTTCTTTCGATGGCTGCGGCGACCTTGTCGGAGTCGTTACATGCGGGCATGTTTTCAAATTTTGAAAGCATCTCGGCGTCGTTGTATGGGACCCAAAGTTCGTCGTTGCAAATGTAGGCGGCTTTTTCTTGAACCAAATAGGCTATGACTCCCTCTAAGGCTGCCTTACAGGGGTATCGCGAAGTCATGGAAGGTTCCTTGGAATCCTGGCTGGAATCAACGGATGCGTCGGTAGAGCCTTTTCCGCCGCAGGCGACGAGAAAAAAGGCTACAGAAAGAATGCTGAATAAAGATTTCATGAATGTTCTTGCATCTAGGCGATGCGATTTACCTTCTTATGCTTTTGCCGAAACCGCCGCGGCTATTTCCGCTTTGCCCGTTGCTTCGGTTGCTGTTTCCGTTATGACGGTCCCTGCTATGGATTGCCGTGACGTTTCCGGAATTTTGCCTACGGTTTTGGTTGGAATTGTCTTCTTGCCAGTAGTAGTCGCTTGCGGTGCGGGCGCTCATGGGCCGTGCCGTCGTAGCGGCTGGCTGGGCGGGGGCAGAACTCCGTGTTGCAGGAGCCGTATGGTGGTTCATGGGAACCTTGGCCGGCCTGCTAGGGGGAACTGCGTAGCGATCGTTCCTTGCCGGAGGCGGATTATGGTGTCTCGGGGGCGGAGGATTGTGGTAATGCGCCGGGTGGTGCGGACGCGGCCTGTTGTGGTACCAGCGGTAATCGTGAACGTATATCAGGTGGGTGTCCCATTCAAAACGGCTAGAACCCCAGCCCCAGTAATCGTAATAGCCGCCGACCCCAACGCCGGTGCGGTAACGTAGTCCCGGGTATCCGTTAGAATAGACGTAGTAGACTACGTGGGGGTTGTACACGGGAACATACACGTATTCCTTTCGCACGGGTTCAATGATGATCGTCTTTTCCTTAATGACCTTTACCTGTTCGTTACTTTGTAAGTGTCCGTGGTTGTAGGCGGCGTTTCTCATGCGCTGGACGGCGTCCATCACTTCTTCTTTTTGCGTCGCGACGGCATCGCCCAATTGATCTGTCCATACCTGGTATTTGGCCATGGTGGCAAGAACAGTGGGGAAGGGAATCAGCGCCTGGACACTTTCATCGTAGGGGAGGTCTTCTAACTTGATTCGCTCCGCGAGCTCTTGCCCTTTAAGGTTCTTGTTCTGGTTGGCCCAGTCGGCGGCTCCCGGGATTTCATCCCCATGAACGGATGCGGCGAGCACTTGCACCAGGAGCGGGTCCGGGTACAGGGCAATAGTAGAAACGAGAGTATCCAGTTCTGCAGGGGTGAATTTGTCGTTTGCCCGGGAAGTGGCGGGCAAGCATAAAATGACGGCAAGCAAAAACCACAGCCAGGTGTATTTGGCCGCATGTGAAATTGCGTAAGAATGTTGAGCCTTCGAATCGGTAAACATGGTTACCTCCTGTAGCCTAAGGTTACCAATATTATACAAAAAATCCATGCTGTTTGGATGCGAAAAAATCGTTTTTGGTTGCAGACAGGCTTTTTTTGGGGAATAAAATTCCCATGTTGAGATTTATCCATTATGGATAGCTTTATTTTTACACACTTATTAAACGAAATCCTGATTTCGGTTTTTGTGCGAAAATGGCGAAAAATGCCTATAATTCAACTACAAAAAGGCTCATTCTTTTAAAAAACGCCTTTTTGGGGGCTTTTAGTGTTGTTGTACTACACAACACATTAACTAAAATTAACATAAATATTTACACGTTTGAATCTATTTTTACAACAGATAGTTGGAGGCACTATGGGCTATTGGGCTAAAATTATATCTGGTACGGCGCTTTGCGCGTCTTTCTCATTTGCACAGACTTATGACCTGCCGATCGTTTTTGTCGACACCAAGGGAAAATGCCTTGATAAAAACGTCACTGAAAAGATTCCGGCAACCATGCGCGTGTTGGATGGAAAGACGAATAATGTGGCCGACAGCGCTAAGGGTACCCTTTATGATATCGGTATCAAGGTGAGAGGTCAGTCTTCTGCCATGTTCCCGAAGCCGGGTTATGGCGTAGAAGTTCGCGACGACAAGGGCGAAGGCATGGATGTAAGCATGTTCGGGCTCCCTCCTGCAGATGACTGGGTTTTCCATGGCCCTTATGTCGACAAGAGCATGCTGAGAAACTCCCTTGCTCATTGGCTCTTTAGGCAGGCTGGTCGCTATAGTCCCCGTACCAAACATTTTGACTTGTATATCAACGGTGTTTACCGCGGCGTGTACGTGCTTATCGAAAAGATCAAACGCGGCAAGTATCGCGTGAACGTGAGCAAGCTTAAAGAAACGGACATTGCCGGCGATAGCCTTACCGGTGGCTACATTTGGGCTTTCGACAAGACTGGTACCAATACCGGTGGCGCAGGTAGCGGCCCTATTGAAAAGGAAGGCTTCAGCACCTCTGATGGGCTGAATGTCATTTTGCACTACCCCAAGAAAGAAAATATCCAGCCTGAGCAGGAAGCCTACCTGAAAAAATACCTGAACGATCTTGAAGGCCTGTTCAAGAACGGCGGTAATGGCAGAGGTTATGACAAGTATGTGGATGTGGGTTCTGCTGTAGACTATGTTCTGCATCAGGAAGTAACCAACAATGCTGACTCCTACTGGTGCAGTTTCTTCTTGCATAAACCCAAGGATAAGGGTGGCAAGAATGGTAAGGAATTCAAGGAAGGCAAGGTGACTCTTGGCCCGCCTTGGGACTTTAACCTCGCCATGAGCAACGGTACCCAGCCTGAAAATGGCGGTGGTGGCGGTGGCGGCGGCATGTGGGGCGGCGGCTTCGGTGGCGGCATGGGCGGCGGTTTTGGCAGCTCGGGCACTACAGGCTGGCAGATTGAGAATAGCAGCAAGACGGGCCAGGGTGGCTTTATGATGGGTAGCTCCTTGAAGGCTCCGAACTGGCTTGTCCAAATGTGGAAAGATAGCGAATACCAGAGCGAATTGAAAAAGCGCTGGGCGGAACTCCGCAGTGGCGTTTGGCACACCAAGACCCTAGATGTCTATCTGGATTCCATGAAGACATACCTGAAGAACGCTGCCGACAGAAACTTCAAGCGTTGGCCGAACTTGGGCAAGGCTAGCGGTCAGAACGATGCTGATCCGGAGCCGATGAAGTATTGCAACAGCCAGGGTGGTGGCTATGGAATGGCCATGGGTGGTTACAATGCAAATACTTGGGACGGCGAAGTGGAACATCTCCGCACGAAAATGAAAGAAAGAATGAAGTGGATGGACCAACAGCTTGGATTCACGGAACCGGCTAATCCCGTTGTGACGGAACCGATCATTCACGATCCTGATTGGCAGAATGATAAGGATTCTGTTACGATGGACATCCGTATGGATGATTATAGTAGGCTGTCTCCTTCGAACTTCTTTGTCGTCAACGGAAACACTCTTGAAATCCAGACCAGTATCGGTGGCATGTTTGCCCTAGTGGACTTGAACGGTACTGTTCTGTACAAGACTAGAATCAAGAAGGGGCTTACGACCATGAAGATTCCGGCCAAGGCAATGAACAAGATGTGGATTGCCACCTTGAATGGCAAGATGCTTGGACGGTAATTCCTACAATCGTTGAAATCAAAAAATCCGGGGTTTACCCGGATTTTTTTGATTCTGAAAAAGATTACAGATAATGCTTGACCTTGTTTACGGGGTCAAGATTTTCTTTTGGTGGCTTGGGTACGTAAATCTTGACGGCGTACACGTAATGTTCCGTTTCGACCAGGATATCGCCTTCCTGCATGTCTTCGTTGATGTCTATTTCGATTTCGACACCATCGCGGGCGATGCGGCGAATGGAATGTTCCTTGAGTTCGTGACGTTCGAACAGAACGTCGATTACTTTTTTATAGGTGCCGTGATGGATGGTCCCAAGAATACTGTTGCAAATCATTTAAAAATCCCGTTTTAAACCGCATCCATGGAGTCAACCTGGTTTACGATTTCAGTGACGGTGGCAATATAGCTATTTATGCTTTCGATGAATGCCCTTTCGTTCCTGCTGCTGAGCGGAGCCTTGAGTGCGGGGTAGGCGTTGAAGATTTGCTGGTGGTTTTCAGGATAAATCTGGTGAATCAGGTAGTAGACCCCGTACATGATGGGGAGAAGAGTCGCGTTGGCGCGGGCGAAAAATCCCAGCGGGTTGCGCTCTTGTTGCAGGTAGATATAAGCTTCTCGCAGGTGAATGAGCAGGCCACGGAGTTCACGTTCGCATTCCAGACGTAGGCATTCCACATTCGGCTGGTAGTTGGGTAGGGGCTTGGCACCGGCGATTGCGACATTCCTGTTGGCGATGTGCAAAAATTCCAGAGGGAAAACGTCTTCGGATGTCTGGATTTCTTTAAGGGTAAAGAAATAGCGAAATTCGATGTTTTCTTTCTTGGCTTCGTTCAAAAGCTCTTGCAGGGGCTTGATGCTTGCGGTGGAATTGTCGCGCAAGATAAAGCTTATGGTCCAAGGGTTTTCCAGGGCGTTGAATCCTTCGACAAGGCAGTCGCCGTGAATGAAGGCCGATATCAGATTGTCGCCCAGGGCTTGCTGGAGCATGCCCGGCCACTTGGATCTTTGAAGTTCTACGATGCTCAGGTTCTTTTTCATAATCTACCTTACCAAGAATTCTTTTTCCCGAAACTGCCGCCGCCGAAACTGCCTCCCAGGCCTCCGCCAAAACCTCCGCCGAAACCTCTCGGGCTGCTCCCGAAGCCACCGATGAATCCTGTTTCGGGTTCATCCTTTTTCTTGTTCTTGATGGCGCCGCCGAACAGGAACCAGAAAATCCCGTTTCCGCGACCGCCGCTGAACTTGGCCATGAGGAGTAAAAAAGATACGAAGAGTATAAACAGGATCATAAGGGAGGACGTACTGTTCTCGCTTATCTTGTAGGGCGTTTCGTCGATGTCGAGTTTAATGCCTTTTGCTTTAGCACCCATCTGGGCGATTGCGTAAGAGAGGGAAAGAATTCCTTCGCCGTAGTTGTATTCGCGGAAGGCCGGAAGCAATGTTTTCTTCTGTATCTTTGCAAGAGCCTTTTCGCTATAATACTTTTCTGCTTCGGGTGTTACTACGATATTTTTCCAATGTTGTTTCTGGGAGACAAAAATCATGATGCCTTCGCCGCTCTCTTTACCGAGCTGCCATACATCTGCAGTACTTTGTGCGTATTTGTCGCCTTTTTCAAACTGGTTGGCGTGTCCAATGTCATCGACAATGACACAAGTGAGTTCAATACCTGTTTTCTGGTAGAGCTTATCTGCTAAATCGTCGAAAAGTCGGGTTTCTGAAGGGTTTAGCAGGTGGTTGTCGTCATAAATTTTACTTTCGGAAGGTCTTTGCGGGAATCTAGGCGTGTCGAGAGGTGCTTCTGCCATTGCCCCGAGAGCAAAGCTCAGGCACAGGACGGCAATTGCACGAATGGAAAAACGCTTTTTTTCAAACATTACCTAGAAAATATAATGTTTCTCAAAAAAAAGGAGACTTTGAACTTTATTTTTCATTGTTTTTTTGCATCTGGATTAGAACAGTCCTCCAAAGTGGAATATTCTCCCTTGGAATACGAAAAATGAACGAAATTGATTTTTTTTTGTGATGATTGGTCTATTTTAAAAAAACTCTATATATTTAAGAGTGAATTACAAACAAAATTCTAGGTACACGTTATGAAAGAGAAATGGATTTGGCTCCCGGATTTCGCCTCGGATATGGGGTTGTGGGAAGACGATCTGGTCGGCATTTCGCCAGATGCAGACCATCTTTTTGTGTCCTACGAAAAGATGGTATCTTTCCTTGAAAATTTTTATGATATGCCCGGTCTTGCCGAGGCGTCTACCGTTGTGGGGTGGGGTTTTGGAGCTTTTGTTCTTTTGAAAAATGCTGACAAGCGCCCTAAGAACCAGAAATGGATTTTGCTTGCCCCCTATGCGGATTATTGTTCTGAGCATAGTGAATGGAATACGGAAAATTTGGCCTTTATCGCCCACCAGACATTGACTGCCGTAGATGCTACATTGAATGCTTTCTACGAGCTGATTGAAAACGAATTTGGTGAATGGCAGGATGATTGGATGAAAACGGCAAAAACCATGAGTCCGGAATCAATGCTCAAGGGACTCTTGTATATTGCGAAAACATGCATCGATGCCCCCGTTCCCATTACAGGGGAAACTCAGGTGCTGTATGGTCGAATGGACGGTGCCGTTCCTCCGGCCATGACGTTGGAACTCAAGGAATTCTTGCCTGGAGTGGAATTCAAGGAACGTCCCAAGGCGGGGCATTGGCCGCCCATGCTTCTATTCTAGCAGGCTTTTCGCCTTCTGATGGCGCTGATCAGTGCGGTTAGAAGGTAAACAGCGAAGAACAGAAGCAAGGAAATTTCAACAGTATCACCAATGTGGCTGTAAAGGGTGTCGCGAGTCTTCAGCGGCACCTTTCTCTGTACAACGCGGTCGGTAAAAATCTCGGTGTTCTTGTCGAAATGGCCGTATTGGTCGATAAATGCGGAAACTCCGCTGTTGGCAAGGCGTGCCACGGGCATGCCGTTTTCGATAGCGCGGTAGCGGATCAAGTTCAAGTGCTGGTAGGGGGCGGTGCTTCGGCCGAACCAGCCGTCGTTGGTAATGTTGACCATGAGGCGGGAGCCTTCGCGGATGGCTTCGCGTACCAGGTCGCCAAAGATGGCATCGTAACAAATGTAGGGGGTCCAATGGAATGGCTGGTAAACCGGAGTTTCTTTGCCGGCCACAAAGTCGCCCTCGCCCAAGTCAACATAATTCAGGATGGGGAAGACTTCGTCGAAGGGAATGCGTTCGCTGAAGGGGACCAGATGTTTTTTGATGTAGCGTTGCGGAAACTTGGATATTCCCGGCGTAAATAGGAAGGAGGCGTTGTAGATGTCAAACTTGCGGATGCTGCCACGGGGATTGCGGCGGTAGTCCAGGGCTCCCGCCAAAAGCTGTGCGTCTTTATGGTCGGCGACTTGGTGAAGCCGTTCAATGACGCCGGGCTGTCGGCGGATATGGTCGGGAATGGCGGTTTCTGCAAGCACGATCAAGTCGGCGTGCTCCTGAATGCTATCGTTCACCATGCCCAGAGTCTTGTTCACGATAGAATCGAAGCGGTCCTTGCTCCATTTGGCGCCTTGTGCAATGCTGGGCTGCACCAGGGCTATGGACGGATTGCTGTCGCTTTCGTCCCCATAAAAAGGTTGAGCTTCGGCTTTAGAAAGAACAATGGTTCCTTGAACCAACAGCAAAACAAAAATGGCGACAGGAACCGCCAGGACGGGGATGGCCTTCTTGATATCTTGGACCTTGCAAAGTGTATGGGCTACGGCCTGGTTGGAGGCGACCACCAGAATGGTGTAGCCGAAAATTCCGATATAGGGGAGCATCTGCAAAAGTTCTAGGCTGTTGCCGAAAACGTAACCCAGGTGGCTCCACGGAAAGGCGAAGTCGCCGTAGGTGCGGGTCATTTCCAGACCAGCATAGAACACGGGGTAGAGAACCAGGAGTATGGGGCGGAGTTTTGCAGGAGCGTCTTTTGCCAAGGTGTAGATGTATCCGGCCAAGGTATTGTAGGCGCTGAAGAAGGCAATGAGCAGGAACAAGCCGAAGAGAATCAACCCGGACGGAGCGGTCTCTACGTGCATCACATTGTAAATCCAATAGTAATTGATGGTGTTGTAGAGCATGCCCGACCAGAAGGTGGCAAACAGGGCTTGCCCGCGACTGAATCGGTTCAAGACGATGAACCATGGCACCAGAATCAAGAGAGCTGCAGGACCCAAGGGCATGGGCGGGTAGGCTAATGCGAACAGGCCCCAGGCAAAGCAAGAAAGAATAAGGGCCGTGCGGGATTCGCGAGTCTTGATGTGCCTAAAGTTCCAACGGGCAAAAAGGATGAGCCAAAAGAGTCCGATGGGGCAGGAGGTCAGGATGATTTGAATCAGTCCGGCGTGCCCGACCTTGTTTGTGTCGCCAATGTTGTAATCAAGGGCTAAAAACAGGAACGATAGCAGGGCGAATGCGTATAGGGTAGGTTTGTAATTTTTGCGGATGTTCCTGAAAAACAAGAAGGGGATAGAAATCAGCAGTGGCAAATATTGTGCATTGTGGGTGTAGAGCCCGGGACTATTGGGGCGGAGTGCGAAGGCAACAACTTCGGCAATCAAAACGAGTGCTACAAAAATCCAATATATTTTAGGACGATTGACAAGGCTGGATTTAATTCTGTTCAGCATATTATTCTTTTTTCTGAATTATTTACAGGCCGCTTTTGTCTTGGGGATTGAACAGGAGTACAAATTCCCCTTTGGGCGGGTGGGCCTTGAAATGGGCCGAAATTTCGGAGGGTGTTCCAATGAGGTGTTCCTCGAATTTCTTGGTGAGTTCACGCATCAGGGCAATCTTGATTTCACCAAAGACCTGGCCGATTTCTTCCACAAACTTGTCGATGTTGTGGGGGCTGGCGTAAAAAATCTGGGTAGCTTCTTCGTCTTTCAGCTTTTCCAACAGGTGTATGCGCTGTGCGCTTTTTTTAGGTGAAAAATACTGGAAGGTAAAGTGGTCGGTAGGCATGCCGCTTGAAACAAGGGCGGTAATCATGGCGCACGGGCCAGGAATGGCTCGCACGTCAATGCCTTCCCGGACACATTCACGAACCAAGTTGAATGCGGGATCCGCTACGCCCGGGGTTCCGGCATCGCTTACCAGCGCGATATCGCCTTCGTTCTTTAGGAATTCCACATACTTGGGCGTCACCTTTTCCTTGTTGAAGTCGTGGTAGGCTTCCATGGGGGTGTTGATGCCATAGTTGTCGAACAGCACGCGAGTGTGGCGTGTATCTTCGGCCAATACCAGCGGCACTTCTTTTAAAATCCGCACGGCACGGTAGGTGATATCTTCCATGTTCCCAATGGGGGTTGCGACGATATAGAGTGTGTGCATATTAGTAGTCTTGCGCTAGGTTTAAGTCGGTGTTGCGGCCGAGATGTGTTTCGAATTTCAGTCGTTCCAAAAGTTTGCGGTGCATTTCCTGGGAGGCGTCGTTTACGAGGTCCGCTCGCATACGGCCGTACCAGAATGCCTTTACATGTTCGCTTTCTTCGAATTCGACTCTGAATGTCAAGGATCCGTGGCAGTATATCTCTGCTTCCATGCGGTAGAACCAGGTCTCGCTTACAGGGAGTATGGGCCAAAAGGGAATGATGGTGGCTCCTATGTTCCAGGAACTGGGCTTGTCGTCGGGAGTAACGCTTGCCTTTATGTGGGCGACTCCACGGCAACTTTCCAGAGGGTAGCTAATGGTGTCGACTGCAAGGGAATAGGCTCTTTGCAAATTTGAGTCCAAATACAACGTCTTTTCGCCGAAAGTCAACGAAATCGGTTCAAAAAAAGGAACGGTCTTGGGAAATTCCTGCAAGTCGTATTTGGTGAGACTTGTAGAGCAACCTGCCAGAACTGCGAATGTTGTTAAAGGTATCAGAATGCTTATGCGGAATTTCATCAATGGAAAAGTAGTAAATTAAAGCGGGGCAATCCGTCTAAGCTCCGCCAACTACGTTCTGTCTGCTGACAACTGCTTACTCGTTTTTACTATCTTGTAAACGATGAGTCTGCCTGCTTATTTTATTTCGGATGCGCACCTCGGGGTAAACCCGCCGGGGGCTGTTCCTGACCGTGAAAAGGCTCTAGTCCGGTTCTTGGAATCGATTACGGGCAAAGCCTCCCATTTGGTCATTGTGGGCGATTTGTTTGAATTTTGGTACGAATACAACGATTACGTGTGCCGCAATCATTTTGATTTGTTCTTTGCCATGCGCGAATTGGTAAAATCGGGCTGCGAAGTTCACTTGTTGCAGGGCAACCATGACTTTGCCTATGGCGATTTCTTCCCGAAAACGGTCGGTGCGCAGGTCCACAAGGAACTTGTTTTAGAAATTCAGGGGAAAAGGGTCTATTTCCGCCACGGTGATGGTGTGGCCAAGTCTGACTTCGGTTACCGGTTGTTTCGCCGGATCCTTGATTTTCCGCTGAACCGGTTCCTTTTCCGCCAAATTCATCCGGATTGGGGCATGGCCTTGGCCCGGTTCGTGGGTCGTAGCAGCCGCAAGGTGGGGGAATCCCGCGTCATTAAAATGGACGAATACCTGCACTGGGCTAACCGAATGCTCAAAAAGACCGGTTCGAGCCGCTGTATTTTGGGCCATCACCATGTCCCGGGCGTTTGGAACGTTGAAAATGGTGTCGTCGCCTCGGCTGGTGACTGGATGAAAAAACTCACCTACATCCAGATGGATGCAGGTGAGCTGAATCTTAATGAATTCAGAACCTTGGGCTAGTTTCCTTGGATGTCGCTAGCGCGGGATTCTGTAGACTTCATCATTTTTTTGCTGGAGTTTTCTCCCCAAATTTTGGCAACAAGGTCGGTGTTCGCGAACTTGTCCCACATCGCATCTACCCAGCACCAGTGATGGGTTACTCCCTTGTTGTCGGTAATGGTCCATTTTTCCGGGGTAGCGGTGAAGGTCATCTTGATCGGCTGGGCTTCGCTGTAACTGCCGTATTCGTTCGGCGTTGCGGCAGGCGGATCGATTTCGATGGTCCAGGACTTACCTTCGGTTCTTTTGTAGATACCGACATTGTACACTATCAGGAGCGCACCGACAATAATGGCCCCCTTGAAGTTCTTCTTTGACAAGAAGAAAATCAAGAGCATGAGCATTAAAACCGCTACAGCACCTAAATTATAGTGCGTCGTATAGAACAACTTGAGAATGTCGATCATGGGAGACTCCGACTAATTATTTCTTAGAACCCTTTTCGGCTGCCTTCTGTTCGGCGACCAGCGCGGCGACACTGAAAGTAATCGTCTTGCCTTCGACCTTACATTCGGTACGGAAGCTCTGCTTGGGGAGAGCGAGTCCGTGAGAAGAGAAGGTGCCCATGAAAGAGGCGTTTGCATGGCTTGCAATGGTACGGACGTTGATGAAACCCTTGTCCTTGCTGAAGGAAAGCTTGAAGACCTTCTTGACGCGATCGTAATCGGCTATCATGGTCTTGTTCACCTGGGTGTTCACAGCGTCTCTCGTATGACGGTCGAAGATAATGGTTCCGCGAGAGTCAATGGAGAGCATGGTCTTATTGGCGATGGAGTTGCGGCAGGCAATCAGTTTCCACGGACCTTTTTTCTTGGTAGAATTCTTGCTCGTGAAAATGTACTTGTTGCCTTCTTTTTCCAACTCGTACGGACCGGTGACGATTTTTTCGCCGATGGCGTTCAGTGCGCCCTTGAAGTAAAGGAATTTGGACTTTGTGGAGTTGACACCAACAATGAAACGGAAGGACGTGGTTTTTGCTTCTTTAGTGGGGGTGATTGCAACGCGCTTTCCGATGGGATCCACTTCGATGTCGGCGTAGGGGCCGATTTCGACGACTTCGCCTTTCTTGGAGGATTCCTGCTTAGCCATCTTGTCGAGCTTCATCGTCTTGATGGCTTGATCCGGAAATCGCAGAAAACCGCGAATATCCATTTTCACAATGATAGTATCCATAAACACCTCTTTTTGTTTATTTGTGGTTTTCTAGGTAAACTAATAATTTTTTCAAATACGGGCAATACTGATAAGAAAAAAACATCAAAATCTGTTCCCAAATAGTTTTTTTGTGTGCGAAATTTCACATAGAATTTATCCTATTTTATTGGAATAAATTGCCTTTTTAAGGCTAAAATAAGCAGTTTTTGCAAACTTTCTCCGTTGCGAAGAACCAGTTTTGCGTTTCCCAACTTGGAATATTCCAAGTAAGTACGATTTTCAAATTGCTTTTTGTCACTGACTACAGTTGTGTTATTTTGTGCGCTATTTAACTTGTCTGTGGCTACCTTAAAATCTGTGCGGACAAGGAATTTGGGGTACAGAAAACCGTACTTCTGATGGATCGCTTCTGCGATATCGAATATGGGATCGATGAGTATAATTTGTTCGTTATGGCGGTGCTGGTTTATTGCCGAGATGGCGCCCATCCCGCGTCCTACAAGGGTTTGCGGGGCATGGCCATTTACTTGTGTAGCGCATTCTGCAATTTGTGCGGCGTCTTGCGCGAAGGTTTCTTCACTGGGTGTTCCCTTGTTTTGGGCGGATCCTCTATAATTAAATGTGACGACGCTTACACCCGGAAGCGAATCAACTTGTGCTAAAAATTGTGCGGCGTCTTCGTCGGCTTCGGGATAGTAAAGCATGGTCGGGTCCGTTTCGTTCCCGAGGCTGAATCCGTTCAATATGGTTCCGTCTTCCAATGTGCAGGTGAGAGTTTTCGCCTTGCCTTGAATTGCTTCGTTTGCTTCTTTGTGATAAATCGCACGCGGAAAAGCATTCCTTCGTTCGGTGAGAGCGAGATAGAATACCATGCTCACATATATGACGGCAAGAATTCCCGCAAGGCGAAGAATGCGGAAAAGTGCACTTTTTAAGATAGTGCTGATTTTTGAATTGCTGATCATTGGGCGCAAATTTAGAAAAATAAAGAAATTGTGTTTATAAAGAAAAAGGACTTTCGCCTGTTTCCAAACGAAAGTCCAAAGGATGGGATTGGGTGTTCCTTGAATATATCTAAAAAAATTGGGGAGCGTATCACTTCTTTTTTCAAAAGTGTTCACGAATTGTTCTTTTTTGCAAGATTTACGGGAATTTACAAAACTATTTCGAAAATGGGTGTTCCCAAAAATTGACAAAAAAAGTATATTTAGATTGATGAACGTATACGCTTACTACAACTACCGAAAGTTCCTGCAGGACTATTACGACTACCGTAAGTCCGTGCAACGATACTTTTCATACAGGTCCTTTGCCAAGAAGGCGGGGTATTCCTCGTCGGGTTTCTATTTGGATCTGGTCCGCGGGCGCAAGTCCCTTACGCCCCAAATGTTGCCCAAGTTTATTGCGGCTTTAGGCCTTAACGAAAAGGAAGGCCGCTACTTTACGTTGATGGTGGACTTTACCCATGCCACCACGCCGGCTTCCAAGCAAGCCATCTTTGAACAGATGTCTGCCCTTTTGCCGAATGCCATCAAGTCTTTGACCAAGAGCCAGCAGGAATACTATAGTAAGTGGTATTACGTTGCCGTCCGCGAAGCTCTGTCTGTCTTGAATATCGGTCCCAAGAACATCCAGGAACTGGCTTTGTTCTTGAACCCCCGCATTACGCTTCCGCAGGCAAAGCAGGCTATCCAGCTGCTGTTGTCGATGCAGTTGATTGAACTTGACGAAAAGGGTTTTTACCGTTCGGTCAACAAGGCCATCTTTAGTGGTTCCGAAATCGCCCCCTTGTTTGTCCACCAGTTCCAAAAACAGATGATGGATCTGGGTAAAGACGCCCTGGACCATTACAGCACCGAACGTAGAAATGTATCTTGTATGACGATGAGCGTTTCTGCCGAAGGCCTGGAACGCATTATCAGCAAAATAGACTTGTTCCGCAAGGAAGTGGTTGATATTGTCCGTTCGGACGAAGGTGAAACGATGGTGTGCCAGATGAATATCCAATTTTTCCCGCTTAGCAAGGAAAAGGTGGACCTGCCGCCAGAAACCGAGGAGGAAAAATGAACAAGAAATTTTCTTTGTTAGTTTGCCTAGCCTCTTTAGTGGTCGCCTTTTTAGGTTGTAGCAATGAAAAGGTTGCCGGTACGGTGACGGATACGGGAAACACGGTTACTGCCGATGCCCAGGTGACGGGCGTGGTTCTTCGTGTGGATGGTTCGCCCGCATCGGATGCCATGGTCCGCATGGCCCGTATGGCTGTCTACGACAGCGTGTTGCATGTTCCCGAACAGATCGAAGTTCTGACGGACTCCGATGGTGTTTATGCTTTTGATTCAGCCTTGTCTGATACCTTCCAGCTGGCGGTAATCGATACGTCTGCTGTGGAAGTATTCTACCTGCCTCGCACTACTTTGCAGGCAAAGGCCTTCGACAGCATTCAGCTTGCAAAGGCCGCTGTCGTGTCTACCGTGCTCTTCTTTAACGAAGTCGAAGATTCCGCCGTGTCTGTGGGCGGTCACTTTATGACCTGCCTTTCGGGTACGCCTTTCTGCGATGACGTCTTTGCTGCAGATAGCTTCTATATGCTGGTGCCGGCTGGTAACTGGAACTTGGAAATCTTCCCCGGAGATTCCATGATGGTGGCCCGTATGCAGACTCTTGGTTTTGCCGACAGCTTGATTTACCGTAGCTTGAGCCTGGATCGTGTTTATGAAGGCGATACGGTTAGCCTCGGTCCCATTGTTTGGAGTACGACGGCTAAGGCTGATACGCTGATCAAGGAATCTGAAAAGGAAACGAAGAATGTGGCCCGCATTTCTGGAAAGGTTTTCTGCAATGGCGATAAGCCCTGTGCCGATGTGGAAGTGATGACTATCCGCGACATCTATGGCTTTGAGTTTGTGGAAGGCGATTCCCTTGAATTTGTGGCGCAGACCAAGACCGACAGTTCGGGACGTTGGTGGCTGCCGGTTCCTGATTCCTTGCCGGGCGATTCTTTCAGGTTTGAATTCCGTAGATTGCAGGACGGGGAGAAAACCCTGGTCGGCGTGTCGGACTATTTGAGCAAGAAGGATATTGAAGGCCTGAAGGATACCTTGGATATCGGTACGTCGACTATTGTGGCTGCGGCCTCTTTGGTAAGCACTGTGAATTTGGTGGTAGACCGCGAAGATACGACCCAGTCCAGTAACTGCATGGTGAACAGTGTCGTAGTGGGCGTCAAGGGTACTTCCCATTTTGTGCGCGAAATGACCTGCTACCAGATGGTGATGGATGGTTTGCCTGCTGGTAAACAACAGTTGGTTCTCTATTCCGGTGACCCCAAGGTTATGGCTAAATTACGCCAGTCGTCCGCTCCTATTCAGTTCTATGTGACATTTACGCCGGTGGAATTTGATAAGGGACGGCCTTTGAACCAGCAGGGAATGACTTATACGCCGCCAAATCAAAATATTTTCAAATAACCCCTTGCCGAAGTGAATTTCTTTTACTAACTTTGGGGGCGCATTGAGCTATGGTGTAATGGTAGCACAACAGATTCTGACTCTGTTTGTCTAGGTTCGAATCCTGGTAGCTCAACGAAGACTCTTTGTTCACACCCCTGAGCAAAGAGTTTTTTTTATTAAGACTTTTTTTTTTTTAGGGCTATGGAATTCTTCGATTACTTTTCAAACTTGTTTGGCGACCGTTGGCCGGCCTTGCTGGAATCCTTGAAGGGAGAAGGCTGCGCAACGGAGTTGCGTTTTGGCGATGGCCTTGAACCTTATTATTTGGACGAAGCTTCTGTTTTTGCGGCCAAGGCCCTGGGGGTTGAACCTGGTGACGATGTACTGGATATGTGTGCGGCACCGGGCGGAAAGACTCTCGTGATTGCTTCGATGCTTAAGGGAGAAGGTTCCTTGCAGAGTAACGATCGTTCGCCGGATCGCCGTTTGAGACTTCAGCATGTGATTGAAAATTCCCTGCCCGAAAGCTGGCGCTCCGTTATCAAGGTGACTGGCTACGACGGTATGAAGTTTGGACTCCATAAAAAGGAATGTTTCGACAAGATTTTATTGGATGCACCCTGTTCGTCGGACCGTCATGTGCTGAATTCGCCAGCTCATTTGGAAGTCTGGTCTGCCAAGCGTGTCAAAAGGCTTTCTGTAGAACAGGGAGCCCTGCTGGCATCTGCTGTAGATGCCCTTAAACCCGGGGGAACCGTTATTTATGGCACTTGCGCACTTGCTCCTCTGGAAAATGACGATGTGGTCAGAAAAATCCTGAAAAAAAGGCCTTCTATGCGATTTGAGCAAATCGAGGACCTTTTGGAGGGGGCTGACCGTACTGAATTCGGTGTACATATCTTGCCGGATCGTTCCCAAGGGCGCGGGCCGATTTACTGTGCTAAGCTAGTGAAGGAAAAATAGCGGTTTTTTAGAGACTTTTCCGCATTTTTTTATTTATCTTTACAATATGTTTAAGCGAATTGTTTTTTCGTCGTTTTTGACGCTGGCAACTGCACTTTCTTTTGCCGACGTCGCTGGTGGTGAACAACCTGCTCCGCAGGTCGAGTCGTCGTCCTCGGTGGCTTTATCCTCTTCTGCTGTGGTCGTTTCGTCTTCGTCGGAAGAACCCGAAGGCCCCAAGCATCGCGAAGTTCCCGTTCGTTACTGGGTGAACGGGGATTCCGTAGAACTTGACGCGATTTTTGTGAAAATCGAAAACGATACGGTCTACCTGAAAAAGCCTACAGAAGCTGAACTGCGCCATATTGAACACCTTACCGACAAGAAGGCGGTTGCCCTCCAGGAAAGTAATGGCCAGGAAGTCGAACAGGTTGAAGACGAAAACGAAGAAGTGGATTTGACGAAGCCCGCTGCCGAAATCATCATGACGGATGCCATCAAGGATTCTATGGCAGCCCAATCCGATACGACGAAGGCTGAAGCGGCTCCGGTAGACGATGGTTCCGATGACGACTTGGAAACCGCTCTCCAGAAAGAAGACAAGCGTGTGAAAATGGAAGAAATCGCGAAAATGGAACAGGAAATCCGTGAACGCGAAATCCAGGATAGTATCGCTGCCGCGAAAAAGAACCCCTACATCAAGATTTACAGGTTTGCACTCAAGCGTCTTTATAACTTGGAAGACGACGTGATGATCGACCTGTCCCTTTCGAACTATTTTGTTCCTGAAAAGAAGGTCGTCGAAGAAACGATTGAACTTTATCCGCCGGGAAATGCCAACTTGCTGGTGGTTTCGGAACCGGAAGCCTGCTCCCTCTATGTCAATGGCATTCCGCTGAAACAGGTGGCCCCCGATACCATTAGGAATATCAAGCCGGGCAAGTACACCATCTCGGTAATGAAGGTCTTGAAGGACGTGGAATGGTGGGGCTCTGCCGTGGTGCGTATCAATGCCGACAGCCTGAACAAGGTGACTATTCCGGTATTGCGCCCGTCGACGCGCTTGACGCTGAATTCGAACCCCGAAGCGGCTGAAGTCTATGTGGGCGAGGCTCCGTCTTTGAACAAGATGCCTCACTACATGACCGACATGATTGTAGATAATGTAAAGCCCCAGGTCAAGACGACTGTCTATTTTAGAAAGGTGGGGTACCGTGATACTTCGGTGACGATGGAAATTAAGCCCTATATGCCCAACCTTGTGTACGTGGACATGACGCCTGTGCTTGATGACCTTGAGTTTATCGAAGACCAGAATGCCTTTAATAAGGAACGTGGCCAGAGACGTATTGGCCGTGGTCTTCTGTGGAGTTCCATTGTTCCGATTATTGCCGGTGGTGTTATGTGGTACCTGGCTGAACGGGATTGGAGCAAGGCTGCCGACAAGAAGCATGCCTACGAGCGTTTGTCTGCATTCGATAGCGACGATACCCGACAGATGGTCAAGGATAACCACGACCTGAATGATAGTGGCGATACCAAGTGCGGCGTTGCCATTGGTCTTGGTGCCTTGGGCTTTGGTCTCTTGACCGCAGGCATTATTCTTGCGTTCTAGCATTGTAGGCTAGCTATGATTTGGAAGTCCTTGCTGGTGTTTGTACTTTGCGGGGCTTCTTTTGTATGTGCCCATCCCCATGTGTTTATTGAAGCCACGGTCAAGGCCGTGTTTGACGATGCGGGCTTTTCGGCAATCAGAAACCATTGGGTATATGACGAACTTTACAGCTCTGCCATGATGTCGTCGGGGGATGCCGATGGTGACGGCAAAATATCGGATTCCGAAAACAAGTGGTTCAGCGAAAATATTTTAAGTCCGCTTAAGGAATACAACTACTTCAACTATGTTCAGTCGGGTACAGTTTTTTTGAAGGTCCTGGGAATTTCGAATTTCAAGGCGACTTTCAAGAACAATCGCCTGATGCTGGATTTTGAAACGAAGTTTTCTATTCCCGCAGGCGCCGATTATACGATGCTGGTCATTGCAATCGCCGATATTTCAAATTACTTCCAGGTGACGGCCGATATGGAGAATGCCGATGTGGTGGGCCCGGATTCTTTTGACATTGAGTTCTTTAACGATGGCTTGCGGGGACTCACTTTGTTCAGGGCGTTCCGTTCGGATATTGAAGGTCTCTACTTAAGATTTAAAAAGAAATAATTGGGGCTGCTCTCCGGTTTTTTCTATTATTTGAAAGACAAGGAGAGATAACATGATTAAAAAGTTTATTGCGGCTTGTTTGCTGGGCGTGTCGTTCGCATCGGCACAGTTGGTGGATGATCCCTATGCTTACACATCCGGAGCACAAGAGAAAGCGACTCCTGTAATGAATGTGAATCATACGGAAAATGATGAGCCGCTGTTTGCGGTGTCCATTCACCCTGTATCCATGTTTGTTTTGTCATTGATCGACATTCCGTCGATTTATTTGACAATTGAAGGAAACCTGGCGAGCCATTTGTCCTTGGTTACTAGGCCTTACGTTATATGGAAGGATTTTTCGTCCAGTGACGAAGAACTTGATATTTATTTGTTCGGTATTTCAGAAGGCTTGCGCTTTTACTTTGATGGCGGTCATCGCGGCCTGTATTTGGCAGGGCATTTCATGTACGACCGAGTGGGCTTGGAATACACTTATGAAGGAAATTCCAAGGACAATGTTGACCTCCATATGAATGGTTATGGCTTTGGTCTGTATGTCGGCCATAAGTACCGTTCAGGGCGCTTTACGACATCATTTGAAGTGGGCTACGTCTATTCTCGCTACTCGGGCTCGGATAAGGCAGAAGATGACGTAGAAAAGATTGCAACCGTGGGCTCGGGCATTGACTTGTGCTATACGTTCGGCTTCGTGTTCTAGCACATTTTTCTATTTTTAGAAAAAAAATTGGAGATTTTTATGCCAGCAATTCATTTGACTGCAGAAAATTTTGACTCGGTGATTTCTTCGGGCCAGCTGGTCTTTGTGGACTTCTGGGCTACTTGGTGCCGTCCGTGCATGATGATGGGCCCTGTCATCGATGAACTTGCCGACGAATACGATGGTCGCGCCGTCATTGCAAAAATCAATGTGGACGATGCTGGTGTGGGCGATATCTGTGCCCGCTTTGGCATTACGAACATTCCCAACATGAAGCTCTTCAAGAATGGGGTGGAAGTGGGCAATGTGGTAGGTGCCGTACCTAAGGCCACCGTTAAAGGCGTTATCGACCGAAATCTGTAGTACTCATGCTGACCAAACGTTTAATTGTCTGTCTTGATGTCCGCAACCGCAAGGTGACGAAGGGCGTCAAGTTTAAGGGTAATATCGATATCGGCGACCCTGTAGAAATGGGCGCTCAGTATAGTGCTGACGGTGTCGATGAATTAGTGTTTTATGATATTACCGCAAGCGCAGAAAATCGCCCTTGCGATATGGAAATGATTCGCCAGATTGCTCACCGCGTGTTTATTCCGTTTGCGGTGGGTGGCGGTATTCGTAACTTGGATGATATGCACGAGGCCCTTTTGGCTGGCGCCGAAAAGGTGAGCGTGAATAGTCTTGCCGTGCTTCACCCTGAAATTATTGCCGATGGCGCGAAAGCTTTTGGTCGTCAGTGCGTAGTCTTGGGCATGGATGCGAAGTTCGTGGGCGTCTCGGATAAGTTCCCGAGCGGCTACGAAGTGTATATCCGAGGCGGCCGCCAGGCCATGGGCCTTGATGCCGTTGAATGGGCCAAGAAGGCCGAAGATTTAGGCGTTGGAGAAATTTGTCTGAACGCCATTGATACAGACGGTGTTCGCAATGGCTACGAATTGAACATTACCGATCAGGTGGCTCGTGCAGTACAGGTGCCGGTGATTGCAAGTGGCGGTGCCGGAACTCCGGCCCACATTGTGGACTTGTTCCGCAAGACTTCTGCCGATGCGGCCCTGGTTGCCTCCATGGTTCATTTTGGCGATTACACGGTGCCTGGAATCAAGAAAGAAATGCTTGCTGCAGGAATCCCTGTACGCAAGAAAATGAACGGCGAGGTGTAGTTTGAATCCTTCTGTTGCAGTCAAGATTTTTGAAGCGGGCAAAAGTGCCGGTGCGGATTTTGTCGAAATTTTCGAAGAAGAAACCCGCAGCTCCATGCTGGGCCTTAAGTCTAGTCAGATTGAGTCTGCAACTGCAGGAACTGAATACGGCATCGGAATCCGTTTGATTTATGGGACCGAAGTTCTTTACGGTTTTACAAGTGATGATTCCGAAGAAGCTCTGGTAAAGCTGGTGCAGACTCTTGCGTTTGGCCGCATTGCTGGCCAGGCTGCAAAGCCCGTGGAATTTGCACCCCAGAAGCGTGTTGCCGATTATAATTTGGATGCATTTAAGGATCCTCGTGTGCTGGGTCAGGCTGTCAAGCAGGACTTCTTGTTCCGCGCGGATCAGGCTGCCCGCAAAATTTCGGATAAAGTAGTGCAAGTGGGCGCGTCGGTGACCGATTCTTGTTCGGTGATTACGTTCATGAACAGTGATGGATTGAACCTTTCGATGAACCGCGCTCGCTTGCGAGTGAATGTCACTGTTACTGTATCCGATGGAACTGAAAGATTGACGACTCATGAAGCTCCCGGAGCCTTGGGCGGTTACGAATTGTTGGCCAACTATTCTCCGGAAGGCTTGGCGACTGATGCCACGGAACGCTTGCTGCGTATGCTTTCGGCTGGTTATATTAAGGGTGGCCAGATGCCTGTGGTGATGGGCAATGGCTTTGGTGGCGTGATTTTCCACGAAGCTTGCGGACATCCCTTGGAAACGGAATCGGTCCGCCGCGGCGCAAGCCCGTTCTGTGGTAAAATTGGCGAAGTGATTGGTCAGTCTTGCTTGACCGCCATTGATGACGGCACCATGGATGGTGTGTGGGGAAGCCTTAAGTATGATGATGAAGGTACTCCGACGCAGCGCACGACCTTGATTGAAAACGGTATTTTGAAGACTTACATGAGTGACCGCGTGGGTGCCAAGGAAGTTGGAATTAACCTTACAGGTTCTGCCCGTCGCGAAAGCTACAAGTATGCTCCCGTAAGCCGTATGCGCAATACCTTTATTGCTCCCGGAAAAGATTCTCTTGACTCCATGATCGCCAGCGTGGATAACGGACTTTATGCTGCCCGTATGGCCGGTGGCTCCGTGAATCCTGCAACGGGTGAATTTAACTTTGCCGTCGATGAAGGATACGTTATCCGTAACGGCAAGATTTGTGAACCGGTACGCGGCGCGGCCCTTATTGGAAAGGGCCACGAAATCATGCCTCGCATTAGCATGGTGGGTTCCGACTGGGAAGTGGCTGCCGGCGTTTGCGGAGCAAGTTCCGGACACGTGCCTGTAACGGTGGGCCAGCCTTCCATTAAGGTCGACCAGATTCTGGTGGGTGGCCGCTAGGAATTTTTCCAGCGTTTTTGGGGATTGGGGCAATGGTCTTCGTGACTATCGGGCCAGATCCAGATTTCGTCTATAAATGGGCAAGCCTCGCATTTGCCGCCGACTGGGCAAATGTCCGAGTTTCCTTTAAAGAAAAGGCTTCCCTCATTTTTGACCTTGGAGGAACGGAGGTTTCCTGAAAGGAATTCTTGCCTAAGAAATTCGATTTCTTCGTCCGATATTTTAAAACGGTCTTGTAGTGCCTGGGGGGCGTTATCGAGGAATACCACCGGATTCCATTTGATTCGCTGGATTCCTGCGCATTCTGCCCAATGGAGAATTGTATCGACTTTGTCGATGTTTTCTCGGTGTAGCGTTACTTGTAGCGATAGGGTGGCGGTGGAGAAATTGCTTGATAGTTGCCGGCGGTATTCCAAAAGGCGTTCCACGTTTTCAAGCCAGTCCCTTTGGCTGATGCCGCCAACTTCGTAGGCGAGGGTACTGATCTTGATGTCGCTACAGGCGGTGAGCAGGTTGTCCATGCCCTGTTTGGAGTTCCATGGATGGGGAAAAGTCCCGTTGGTGGTAAGGTTTATCTTGATGTTGCGAACCCTGCAGAATTCCAACAACTCCTTGAATCTTGAATAAAGTAACGGTTCCCCCATGGTGGAGGGAATCAGTTCTTGCGGGGCGTATTTTTCGATGGCGGCTTGCGCCAATTCAAAGGGCATTTCTCCGTATGGAGTGGATGCGCCCCTTTGCCTTAAAAAACATAGCGGACAATGCAGGTTGCACAGGTCCGGATTTGTAAGTAAGGTGATTCGACGCATCCGTTGCTTTATGCCCGATGCTCTCTTATGTATTTGATAGCGGCAAGACCTGCCTTAGCACCTTCGCCTACGGCGACGGCCACCTGGAGTGTACCTCCGGTGCAGTCTCCTGCTGCGAAGAGTCCCGGGAGCGTTGTCTGGAAATCCTTGTCGAGAACCAGCGTCGATCCTTCGAAGCCTGCGCCAGCCTTTTTGGCCAGGTCAGTTGCACTTGCGCTTCCGATAGCCACAAAGAGTCCGTCAAATTCTTCTTCGGTGCCGTCTTCGTAGTGCACACCCTTGAACTGGCCTTCGCCAACAAGGGATTGCAGATGGCGGTTTTCGATGCGGACGCTGGGCGGGAACGATGTGGCCAAGGTTGCTCCGTTTGTAAGGAGGGTGACGCTCTTGACAACCTGCAGAAGTTCCTGGACTTCGTGAAGGGCGTATTCGCCGCTGCCAAGAACGGCCACATTTTTCTGGCGGTAGAAGAAGGCGTCGCATACGGCGCAGTAGCTCACACCGTGACCTTCCAGTTCTGCCATGCCGGGAACAGGCTGCTTGCTGCGGGCTGCACCTGTAGCCATGATGCAGACCTTTCCGTGATATTCGCCAACAAGGCCTTTGGCGGAGAATCCTTGACCGTCAAACATGAGGTCGGTGATTTCGTCGTCGGCGATATTTGCTCCGAGGTCCATCGCCTGCTTGTGGCCGACTTCCAAAAGCTGTTCGCCGGTAAGAGGTTTTTCAAGTCCGTAATAGTTCTGGATCATGTGGGCCTTGGCGAGTGCGCCTCCGTCTTTGCCCACCAGTTGAACAGAAAGGCCTGCTCGCAAACCGTAGAGCGCCGCTGAAATTCCTGCAGGTCCGTAACCTAGAATTAGCATGTCGAACATAAAAAACCTCTTTGTTTTTCATTTTATACAATTGCTATGGTACAATTTATTTATTTTAGACAAGGTTGTTTGAAAGATTCCATTAAAGGATCGTTATGCAAAGATATACTCCGCGCGATATGTTCGTTGAAGCCGGTTATGGACCCAGTTTTGCGGCTCAGCTTATACAGAATGCCTATAGCAAGCTATTTGAAGGTGACCCGATTAACGAAAGAGTTTGTTTTGATGCGTCTGATGACATGAGTTACATCATCGATATTGGACACGACGATATTCGTTCTGAAGGTATGAGCTACGGTATGTACATTACCGCTCTGACGGGTCATGAACGGCAGTTCGATAAGCTGTGGAATTTCTCGAAGCGCTATTTGCGTAATGATGACGGTCCCCATGTAGGATACTTTGCCTGGCAGGTCTCGACTACGGACTTTAGCAAGATGGATCCGGGTGCAGCTCCCGATGGCGAAGAATATTTTGCCATGGCCCTTTTGATTGCTGCCGAAAAGTTCAATCGTCCTGATCTCAAGGACGAAGCTATCGGCCTCATTAATTGGATGCGCAATAAGCCGAACAATGGAATTGTGGGCCCGATGATTGACCCTGAACGGAACTTGGTGAAGTTCTCTCCGGTATTGGGTAACGACTTTACGGACCCGAGCTACAACACCCTTGCTTTCTACCGTGCCTTTGCCGAAGCGACCGGAGACGAAAGGTGGTATACGACTGTAGAAAAAAGCCTTGAATACTTGCAGAAGGCCGCTCACCCTGTAACGGGACTTTGCAGCGAATACACCGAATATGACGGTACTCCTAGGGCAACTCCTTGGTATCCGGAAAGCGACTGCTTCAGCGGTGATGCTTGGCGTGTGGCCATGAACCTGAGCTTGGATTATGCCTTGTTCCAGGGGCATGAATGCGAAAAGCAGATTTGCGAAAAAATGCTGAACTTCTTTAACAGCAAGCGTCCGTACCTTGCAGACTATTCGATTGATGGGGGTGATTTCCCGCGTCCGGGACGCAATGCGACTCCTGGCGTGATTGCCATGAACGCCGCGGCAACCCAGGTGTTGCCTACGGATGACCCGCGTATCAAGCCTTTCGTGAAGGACTTGGCTGCGCTCTCGGTTCCTTACCGTTTCTGGCGTTATTACGATGGAATGCTTTATCTGATTGGTCTCCTTGCCACTGCAGGGAAAATCAGAATCTAGAGTTCTTTTAAAGGAGTAGAATAATATGAACAAATTAAATTCGCTGATGGTTTCGGGGGCTGTCGCTGCAGCTTTATTCTTTGCAGGGTGCGAAGACGTTCGTACCGAAGAATACCCTAGCGGAAAAATCCGTATCCAGTCGACTTACGTGAAAGACAAGAAGGAAGGTCCTGAAAAGGAATACTACGAAAACGGAAACGTAAAGCGCGAAGCGAATTATGTGAACGACCGTCGCGAAGGTGTCGTCAAGGAATATTACGAAGACGGAACTCCTGAAGCGGAATACAACTACGCCGATGGTTATATCGAAGGTCTGGTCACTCGTTACCACAAGAACGGTAAGGTGGCATCTAAGGCGGAATACAAGCAGAACAAGCAGATTGCTTTCGGTGAATATTTCGATGAGAACGGTGAACCTGCCACTAGCGGTTCTTACAAGGATCCTCGCGATGGCTACTCTTACGAATGGATTCGTATCGGTACCCAGCTGTGGACTGCAGAAAACATGAATTATGCAACTGCTTCGGGTTCGCTTTGCGCCCAGTGCAATCACTGGGGTCGTCTCTACAACTTTGAAAATGCAAAGAAGGCCTGCCTTGACGGTTTCCATATGCCCACGAAGGATGAATGGAACGTCTTGCTGACTTATGCGGGCACCAGCAAGCCTGTGGGCGTTGTGCTTAAGGCCGGTTACGGCTGGGATCCGATCAAGGGTACCAACAACTATGGCAACGGCAAGGATGAACTCGGATTCGGAGCCAAGGCCGGTGGCGGTCACTTTACCAAGAGCGACGTGCCGCTGAAGGAACGTAAGTTTGAAGCTGCTGGCCAGAAGGCTTATTTCTGGACGGCTGAAGGCGAAGTGTTGGTGTTCTTCCACGACAAGGATATTGCCAAGTTCGAAAAGTTCAATCCGGAACACGGCGCAAGCTTGCGTTGCATTAAGGACTAATTCAGTTTGAGAATAAAAAGAAAGGCGCTCCGATGAGCGCCTTTTTTAATTGCTTTTTAGATTGCCTGCGACACTCGCCTTAGGCGATGTTTAAGCTCTGTTCGCGGATGCATTCGACTTCGTTCTTGAGCTCGATAGCGAGGGCGGCGATGTCGGCACTCTGGCACTTGGTGCCCAGGGTGTTGGCTTCGCGGCCCATTTCCTGCAGGATAAAGCCGAGGTTCTTGCCCTGAGCGCCGCCTTCCTTGAGGGCGTTCAGGAACAGCTTGTTGTGGCTACGGAAGCGGGTGATTTCTTCGTGGATGTCCAGCTTGTCGGCCATGATGCAGGCTTCCTGCAGCAGGCGGACATCGTCGATTTCGCTATCCTTCAGGAGCACATTGATGCGTTCCTTGAACTTGCCTTTCCACACTTCGATGCGCTGGGGATCGAGAACTTCAATCTTGTCGAGGACGGCGTTCAGGTGATTCACGCGGCCTTCGAGATCGCGGGCCAGGTTAGCACCTTCTTTTTCGCGCATCAAGTTCACCTGGTCGAGAGCCTTGTCCAGTTCTGCAGCCAAGTGCTTTTCCAGAGCTTCGGAATCGGCATCGGCGTCGGTGAACTGCAACACTTCAGGGAGAGCGAGAATGTTTTCCAGAGTGATGTTGCCTTCGATGCCGAACTTCTTCTGCATGGCGCGAGTGATGTCGACAAATTTTGCAATAGCGGCTTCGTTGTATGAGACCGGAATGTTTCCGCCGGTGCCTGCGCCCAGCGTCACGCTGAAGATAACGGAGCCGCGGACCAGCTTGTCCTTGATCTGGTTCTTGAAACTATTTTCGAGATAAGCCAAATTCTTCGGCAGCTTGCAAGAGATGTCCAGGAAGCGGTTGTTCACGCTGCGGACTTCGATTACGCAGCTGGCGCCCTGATACATGGACTCGCTCTTTCCAAACCCTGTCATCGATAAAATAGCCATAATTAATCCTTATTAAGCTTTTTTGCTCACCATGGCAATGACGTGTTCTGCACCGAAGTTAGCAAAACCGATAGCCGTCAGGAACTTGCTGAGCTTGTGTTCGTTCTGATAGCTAATGGTTTCGATTTTCAACCCTTCCTTGTCGCAGAGGGTGTGGAAATCCTTCAGCGTCAGGATACGGATGTTCGGTGTGTCGTACCATTCGTAAGGCAATTCCTTGGACTTCGGCATGCGACCGTGCAGCATCAGGCTTCCGCGGGTTGTCCAGTGACCGAAATTCGGGAAGGTCACGATGGCGCGCTTGGCCACGCGCAAGAGTTCGTTCAAGAGAGCCACCGGATCGCGGATTTCTTGAATGGTGCGGTTGATGATGGCATAGTCGAAACTGCCGTCCTTGAAGTCGCGGATACCGCTTTCGTCAAGGTCGCGCTGGATCACGGGCACATCATTTTCAAGGCAATCCATGATGCTCTTGAAGTTGCGTTCGATGCCCAAGACCGTTACATGCTTTTTCTTGTTCAGGTAATCCAGCAGTTCGCCGTTACCGCAACCGAGGTCGAGAACGTTGCTGTTTTCCTTGACGAGGCTTCCGATAAGGTTGAAGTCTTCGGTGTCGTGGAAAACGGGCGTCACCTGTGTTTCGGGGGTAGCCGGAATAATCTTGGAATCGAGGAAACGGCCTACGGCCTTTCCCAGGTCGCCGACTTCGATGAGGAAGCCGTCGTGACCGAATTGCGTATCAAGTTCAAGGCTGGTGACCACCTTGCCGGCATTCAAGAGTGCGCTTGTGATGCGGCGGGATTCGTGGGGCGGGAAAAGCCAGTCGGTACTCAGGTTCACATTCAGGAATTCGGCCTTCACGTCTTTGAAAGCATTTTCAAGGGAACCGTATTCAGTTTCGAGATCGAAGCTGTCGGTAGCATGTGCGATGTGCAGGTAGCTGTTGGCATCGAAACGGTCCACGAATTTGGCGCCCTGGTAACGCAGGTAGCTTTCCAGCGGAAGATCTAGGTCGAAAGGTGTGCTGTAGGTAACAGCGTGGTTACGGCTTTCCTGGTCCTGGGCGCGCTTGAACTTCTGTTCCATGCCCACGGCGCTGAGGTAGGTAATGTGGGCGAGCTTGCGGGCGTTGGAAAGGCCCACATCCGGATGGGCGGATTCGTAGTAGTCGCCACCGTTAAAATTCGGGTCTTGAGTAATCACGTCGCGGGCGACGATTTCAAAACCGAGGGCCTGGCTGCTGAAACGCGGAGAGCTTGCGATCACGATGCAACGGCGCACGAGTTTCGGGTAGTAGATGGCCCATTTCATGGCCTGGAAACCACCCATGGAACCGCCGATGACGCAGCAGAGCTGGTCAATGCCGAGACCCTTTGCCAATTCGCGCTGGGCATTCACCATGTCGCCGATGGTGATCATGGGGAAGGTGCTGCCGTAGGGCTTGCCCGTGCGAGGATTGATGGATGCGGGGCCAGTGGAGCCTTTGCAGCCACCCAAAATGTTACTGCACACGACAAAGAACTTGTCGGTATCTACCGGTTTGCCGGGGCCAATCAGGGCGTCCCACCAACCGGGTTTCTTGTCGTTTTCGGTATAGTAGCCGGCAACGTGGGCGTCTGCCGTAAGCGGAGAACACACCCAGACAACGTTGCTCTTGTCGGCGTTCAGCGTTCCGTACGTTTCGTAACGGATTTCCAGCGCCGGAAGGGTCTTGCCACTTTCGAGCTTAAAACCCTCGTCCCCGTAATCCTTCGTAAAGGTCTGGGGCACCACAGGGCCGACGCTATATTTATGCAAAAATTCACTCATATGCATAAATATAGCTTATTCCAACATAATCGTAAACGGTCCGTCGTTGGTTAAACTCACTTGCATGTCGGCGCCAAAGCGCCCCGTTTCTACAACGGGGATCTCTTTTTTGCATTCGGCTATAATATAATCATATAGCTCACTGGCAAGGGCCGGATTTCCGGCTCCGTTGAAGGTGGGACGGTTTCCTTTGTTGCAATTTGCATATAAAGTAAATTGTGAAACCAGCAGGAGTTCGCCGCCCACATCTTTGATGGAAAGATTTGTCTTGCCGTTTTCGTCGGCGAAGATGCGGAGCGCAAGCATTTTGCGGATGTAGCGGTCGGCAACTTCTTTGGTGTCGCCTTCACCCACACCGATAAGGATCATGTAGCCCTTGCCGATTTTTCCGACGGTTTCTCCGTCGATATCGACTTGGGCGTTAAGAACACGTTGAATCAAGAACTTCATAGGCCTGCAAAATAATAAAATTTTTCTATAGCAGCCAAGGAACGGCTCAATCTGTCAGAAATCTTATAAAATTATATTTTTCTTACAAAAAACAAGGGGGAGACTCCAAAAGGGTACAAAAAAATCCATTCTTTTCTAAATTTGGCCGCGGAAATTGTAAACAAAAGGAAATGTTATGGTTGTTGAACCAATGATCCGTAGCAATATGTGCGTGAATGCCCACCCCCAGGGCTGCGCTATGGATGTGAAGCGCCAAATTGAATACGTACAAAAGAAGCGCGCTGAACGCGGAACTCCGAAAGATGCCCCGAAGACCGTTCTGGTGTTGGGCTGTTCTACAGGTTATGGACTCGCTAGCCGTATTTCGGCAGCTTTTGAATTCGGTGCCGCCACCATCGGCGTGTCCTTCGAAAAAGAAGGTGCCGATGAACCTCGCCAAAAGAGCGGAACTCCGGGTTGGTACAACAACATGGCCTTTGACAAGTTTGCTCATGAGGCTGGCCTTGAATCGGTGACTTTCAATGGTGACGCATTCTCTCATGAAATGCGCAATAACGTGATTGACACGCTTAACAAGATGGGCCGCAAGGTGGACTTGCTGGTGTACAGCGTGGCATCCAGCGTGCGTGTGGATCCGGACAATGGAACCCTTTACCGTAGCGTGTTGAAGCCTATTGGCGAAACCTTTACTGGTGCAACCATTGACTGCATGACCGGTGCTATCAGCACCATCAGCGCAGAGCCTGCTACAGAAGAAGAAGCAGCCAACTCTGTGAAGGTGATGGGTGGTGAAGACTGGGCTCTTTGGGTTCGTCAGCTGAAGGATGCCGGCGTGCTTGCCGAAGGTGTCAAGACGGTGGCCTATTCCTACATTGGTCCGAAACTTTCTCACGCCATTTACCGCGACGGTACGATTGGTGGTGCCAAGAAGCATCTGGAAGCAACCGCCAAGGAACTCAACGCTGAACTTCAGAAGGAATTGAAGGGCGAAGCCTACGTGTCCGTGAACAAGGGCCTGGTCACACGTTCCAGTGCCGTGATTCCTATTATCCCGCTGTACCTCTCGGTGCTCTTCAAGGTGATGAAGGAACAGGGAACTCACGAAGGTTGCATTGAACAGATGGAACGCCTGATGAACGAACGCCTTTATACGGGCAGCGCCGTTCCGACGGATGAAAACAATCTGATTCGCATTGACGATTGGGAATTGGACCCGAAGGTGCAAGAAGAAGTGAACAAGCGCATGGCTACCATTACTCAGGAAAACCTGGCTCAGGTGGGTGACCTGGAAGGCTATCGCCATGACTTCTTGGCCACTAACGGCTTTGACATCGAAGGTGTGGATTACTCCGCCGATGTGAAGAGCATGATGACGATTTAATTAGCGTTTTATGTTGTGAAGCTAAAAAAGGCGCGGGTAAAACCGCGTCTTTTTTATAGGGCGAAAACTCGCTTGATTTCGTCCATCTTCGTAGTGGCGGTGAGTACGAGCTTGAGAAGCACTGCGGCCTTTTGAGGCGGCAGGCGACCGGCGCAAATGCGGCCTGGGGCAAGCGTTTCGTTCAGAGTCACTAGCCCATGGTGGATTCGTGTCGAAACGACCACGGGAATTTCAATCTTTTCAAGGGCGCGGGCCCATGCGAGACTGAATTCACCCGAGCCGGCGCCCGCAATCACGAGACCGTCGGAGACGCAGGCGGCGTATTCCAGAATCTTCGGGTTGGCATCGACCGTAAAGTAGACCACGTTCACTCGCGGCAAGCTTTCGAGCTTGGAGACGTCAAAGAAGTTTTGTTCTTTGAGGGCGTTCCAGTTGGAGCCTTCGCCGGGAGCGCTCACGCCCATAGCGTTAATCGCCGAAGCGCTGCACTTTTGTACGCTCCGGGCGTCGAAAAGTTCGCCCGCGAAATATACCCACACTAGATTTGCCGGAGGATCGTCGTCGACGGCGAAGCCGGCTGCCGCGCGCACGGCACCCAGCAAGTTTGCGGGGCCGTCGGGGTTCTTGGCGGTAGCGGGCTTCATGGAGCCTGTGAAAATGACTGCTTTTTCGCACTTGACCGTAAGGCTTACGAAGTAGGCCGTTTCATCCATGGTGTCGGTGCCGTGAGTGACGACGATGCCGTCTACGGAATCGTCAGCCTGCAATTCGGCGATGCGGTTGGAAAGCTTAATCCACAGCTTGTCCGTCATGTCGTCGGAATTCACATTGCAAATCTGCTCGGCCGTAATCTCGGCATATTCCGAAAGCTCCGGCACCGATTTGACTAAGTCTTCGGCGGAAATCTGCCCGGACACGTAGCCCGTATTTTTGCCGGGTTCACCGACGCCAGCGATAGTGCCGCCCGTAGCAAGAATCACGATATGTTTTTTCTTCGCCATAGAAATCCTCCGCTACCTTACTTCATCCAATAATTGCTGCGCTGTGACGCCGTAGTATTTTTTGAGGGCTTCTTCGTTGCCGAGGGTGCGCATGTTCTGGATGAAGTTTCTGAAGTGCACCAGGTCGGCGTTGCGGGCCAAGAGGCGTTCCACCATGGCCTGCGAATACCAGTAGAGTTTGACGGCGGTGCCGGTGTTGTTTTCGTTCACGAACGGTGTGGTGAGAGCTTCGATGCTAGGGGCTTCACCATCAGGTCTTGCCATTCCCGTGCGCGAGGCATCAATCACCTGCGCGATACCTTCGTTGACCCACAGCGGTACATGGTGACGAGTCATGGCGCGTATGAATGCGTGGGTGAGTTCGTGGAAGAACATGGGACGGTAAATTTCGCGGTAGGCCATTACGTTCACCGGAATACGGAGCTTGCCGTCGAATACGGCGCCGACCCATTCGGGGCGGGGGCCTACACCTTGGTACTGCGAAGACTCGTAAAGCACCAGGCTCATCTTGTTTTCGGGATGGAAGTCAAAGAGGTGGCAAAGGGAATCGTAGGCGACTTCAAGAACCGCGAGCGCTTCCATGATGTCTTTGCGGGCGGGGCGGCCTTCGAATTCCACGCGGAAATGCATGGAGCGTTCCAGGCCCAAAGTTTCTATTTCGCGGATCAGGGATTCGCTTTTCTGCTTCAGGTAATCCAAGTCGTTGTGGCTGAATTTTCGGGATTGAATGTAGGCGATGCAGTCTTCGTATCGTTCCTGCTCAAAAAGGATTCCTGCCAGGTGCAGTTGCAAGTTCTGGTCATCGGGCGTTTCTTTGAGGAGCATGCGCACGTTCTTTTCGGCGCAGTTCCATTCTGCCATTTCAAGGCATTCGTTGGTTTCGACGATTAACGCTTCATGCTTGTCAAAAGCCTCTTTGGCTGCCGATTGTTGCATGTACCAGCGGATGCCAATGAGCAAGACGATTACGCCTAGGACTATGGAGACGATATTTTTCAAAGTCGTACCGCTGTTTCGTTGGATGCGTCGGTTTTACCGCTGCCGGCCTTCTTGTACCGCTCGCGAATGAGTTGCAGATCGTGCTGGTAGGGATTCCGTTTAAAGTCTTCGAAAGCCCAGGCGGTAGGGTGGAATTCACCCTTCGCATAAGTCAGGAGCATATCGAGCCACACGCCCTTTCCTGCGTAAAGCTTGAAGGGGCCGCGCTTGTAGCTGGGGAGAACCACTTTGTCCAAGTCCATGTAACCGATGTCGATATTCACGCGGCGAGCGTCAGGGTCGCTGGCCTGTGCCATGGTGAGTTCCAGCGCATTGCTGCGTTCTTTTTCGAAGGCAATGGTTTCTGGCGGAATGGTCTTTTCAAAGGAGACGACGCCGCGGTAAAGTCCTTCACCCATTTCGGGGGTGTAATAGGGCGTCTTGTCGAAGGCGAAAAGTTTGCCCTTGTGGCGAATTTTGCCCCAAGTGCGTTCCAAGGCGTCAATCACTTCGGACTGCCATTCAGGACCCGGCTGCAGAACAAATGCTAAAAGCTGTGCGTTTTCAGAAAATTGAGAAGACTTCATATCGTTAGTGCGGGAAAATCATCAGGTTCTTGCGAATGATGTCAAGTTGCTGCTTGCTGAACGAAAGCACCTTGTCCTTGACGGTGGTGGGGAACATGTAGTTGTCTGCATCCGGACAGTTGCTTGGGTCGAAACTCGAAGTGTTGCTAGAAATGTAAATTCTCGGCATGGGGGCGTTGATATCTGTTTTGGAAACTTTCAGCAAGACCCTGCGAGTGCTGTTGCAACGGGGCGTGTCTTCAAGTCCGTCTTCTATGTTTGAATAGTCTCCAAAATCGTAATAGTTTACGATATATTCAACATCTGCAATGGTGGTGGTGGTGTGCCTAAGTCCAAAGAAATGCCCCGTTTCGTGCAATGCGGTTTCGACTATATCTTTCATGGATACATCATCTTCGCCGTAAGGGGTCTTGACATGGGTGCCCAATACCACGGTACTTTCGGTACCTTTTCCAAGGTTTCCGCTGAACAGGTTTGAATAGCCTAAAACGCCATCGCTGTTGATGTAATGCACGAGTACGATGTCAAGAGCGTTCTCGACTCCAGGCCATCCGCCCAATTCAGAAACAAAGAAGTCCTTGGAAGAGTAACCGGCAAGCCAGGGCTCGTTGGCGGGGTATTTGCTACCCAGGGTGGGGTGCTTTTCGGCACGGTTAATGTAGAGTGTGTCTATGGTTACCGTGGCGTACTGTTTTCGGAATTCCTTCAGCAAACTTGATGCCAGTTCCTCGATGGTGTAGTCCTTGATTTCTTGCTCGATATTGCCGACCAGAATCATGTTGATTGAAAAGTGGTCCGAGTAGGCTCCGTCTCCGGTAAGACGAATGTTTGAAACTCGCCCCTGATAATAGGTGTCGTCTAAAGCGAGCGATGTCGCCCAATCCGCTTTGTCATTTTCTTCGCATATAAAAGAATAGACGTACCGGCCTTGAACAATTGTGGGTTCTAGGGATCGAACTTTGGTGGGGTGCCATTCGGTTTCGTCTTTGCTCAGGACCAGTCTAAAAAGCTGTAACGTGGGTGCTTCAAAATTAGGGTCGACATCAAAAGACAGTTCGTAGGTAGCCTTTGGGTGAACCTGTAGCGTAATGCCGTGGGCAAGATATGCTGCTGCGGAATCGTTTTGCGCTTGATCGTTGGGGAAAAGCTTGCGGAAAAAAAGGTTGTTGTTGTCGGGATAAAGGGTGAATTCTGTGGAATCATCCTCTGCGCAGCCGGCAAAGAATAGGAGAATGTTCAAAAAAAACAATGCGCAAAATTTTTTACAAAAAATTTTCATAAAAACGAGCTCCGAAGTGCCCAAAAAAGCGTGTATAGAATAGGGACTCTTCTTTAAGGCTTCATAACTATGAAATCTAGTAAAATAAATAAAAATTCGACCGATTTGCGAAACCTTCTCACCCCACTCATGGGAAAACCTGCTTTGCTGAGTGCCATCGTGGTAATCGGTACTGTGGCGAGCCTAGACGAACCGGCTTACGCTTATGTTCTCTTGCCAGTCTTGGGGCTGTTTACTCATGTGTTTCAACGGGCTTTGCAGTGGGTGGTGCTGGTTAGCCTTGTTTTGGGGATTGTAATTCATGAATATTCCGGGGAGCGTGTCGAGGATGCTTCGCCTGCAGTAGAAGCCTGTGGATTTGTGGAAAGTTCCCAGCACAAGAAAAGCGGTATGGCCGTGGTAATACGAACGTCCCAAACTTTGACGGGGGAGCGATTGATTGGTACTAGGGTTCGCTTGACGGAAAAACGGGATTTGCCGCGGTACCCCATGCCGGGAGATTCCCTTTGCTACGAAGCTTCTTTTTATCCGGTGATGCCGCCGACGGTGCCGGGGGCGTTCGATACTCGGGGCTGGCTCAAATCCCAAGGGCTTGCTGCTTATGGAAAATTTGTTCACTGGACTGTTTACAATGAAACCTGGGTGCCGGAGCGCAGCTTTTATCAGTTCCGCAAATGGATCGGGTCGCGATTCAGCGAATACCTGGACCCTTCGGAGACGGGGCTATTGCTTGGGCTTTTGGCGGGGGACAGGAGCGGAATTCCCGATGCATTGCGGAGTGACTTTCAGCGTTCGGGACTTGTCCATGTGCTGGCCATTAGCGGCTTTCATGTGGTGTTGCTAGCTGGAATGTTGATGATTTTCTTGAAGGCGACGGGGCTCCCGCATCGGGTGGTGCGAATTTTGGCAATCGCCTTGCTGTTCCTGTACATCCCGGTTACAGGCGGGTCGCCGGCCGTAAGGCGGGCGGTGCTCATGTTTGCCGTGCCGCAGGTAGGCGCGTTGTTCCAAAGGCCGGCAAATACCCTGAACAGCCTGGGGGTCGCGCTTTTATTCATTGTGATTCCCGAACCGGCAGTCATCTGGAATCCGGGATTTCAGCTGTCGGTGGCGGCCACCATGGGAATCTTGATGGGCGGCTTTTGGAACCCCCTGAAGCAACTGCCCGAAGAAATCCAGAAGAACAAGTGGTGGGGACGTTTGCAAGCTTTGGTGGTGGAGCCGACTTATGTTACCTTGTGTGCAACCCTTTCTACATCGCCTTTCTTGATTCACCATTTCAAGACTCTTTCGCCTTTTGCATGGCTTGGCAATATCGTGGTGGTACCCGCGATTTCTATGGGAATGCAGGCGGGATTGTTTGCCCTGCTTTCTCCGTTGGATTTGCTACGGGAACATTTTTGCTATGCGTCGCGGTTCTTTTTGAGGCTAGCGTCCCTGTTGACACGCTTGCTGTCGGACTCTTCGCAGGCTTCCGTTACGGTTGGCCCGTTTGAGCCATGGGTGCTTTTGTTGTGCGGTTTCTTGATCGTGGTATTCCCGTTTTTTGCCAAGAACCGCATTGCCAGGCGTTTTTCGTTGTGTTGTATGTTGCTGTTTGCCGCAATCTTTGCCTACAAGGGGTATGGTGCCGTTATAAAGCCGAGCTGGAAAATGACCACCATTGATGTGGGGCAAGGGGATAGCCACTTGATTACCACACCTTCGGGGGCTCATATCTTGGTGGATGCGGGTGATACGAAACGGCAGGATTCCGGTAAAGATATTGTGGTCCCGTATTTGCACCATATAGGGGTGTCTAGCCTGGATGCCTTGATCGTTACCCATGCTGACCAAGATCATTTTGGCGGAGCCTATTCCATTATCAAGACCTTTCCGGTCAAGGAACTCTGGATTACTGATTGCGCAAGAATTGATGAAAAGGAGAACTGGCAGCAGATTATTGTCGAAGCCTACCGGCGAGGAATTCTTGTCCGCGACATTTCCCGCGGAATTTTGTACAAGGAAAAATTCTTTGAAATCAAGGTGATTCATCCGGATACCAAGCGCTGCATAGATGCCAACACCCAGAGCATTACCTTTCGGGCAAGGGGCCTGGGACATTCCGCCTTGCTGACAGGAGATTTGACGGTGCAGGGCGAAAAGGAAATCATGAAAACGGATTCCTATTTGCAAAGCGATGTGCTGAAGCTGGGGCATCACGGCTCAAAGACTTCCAGCGGCAGGGACTTCTTGAAAAGGGTGGATCCGAAGCTGGCGATTGTTTCTAGCGGACGGAAGAATCGTTTTAGGCACCCGAGTAAACAGGTGATTCAAAGGCTAGATTCGCTAGGGATTCCTTATTTGAATACAGCTGAAAAAGGAACGATTGATATTATCTTTCGTTCCGATACAATGCTGGTCAATACGATGTTGAGGTAATTACAGCGCCGTTATCACGTAAAGGGCGATGCTTTTCTGGTCGTTGTTGTCTTCTTGCATGATGCCGATATCGAATTCAACACGTACGCGGGTTGCACCAAAGGTGGCTTCCATCTTGGGGATAATGTCTACCATAAAGTCGTCTCTTAAATGGCCGGCACTTCCGCTGGTGTTAATTTCGATGAGGCACAAGAAACTACGGCCGAAGTGGAGGGTGGGGGAGGTTCCCAGCGAGAATTTGACATAGCCGTCTTCTCCGGTAACGCCATCCAGGAAGCCGGCGCGGGCTTCGTAGAAGTTAGAGAAGTTGCTTGCGATATAAACATCTTTACCGTAGGTTAGCACCACGGCGCTTCCGTTGTTGCGGTTAAGTCCGAAATAGCCGTCAATTTCGATGAAGCGACCTGCGCCTATGCGGTATCGGCCACCCAGGTCGATGGAAGCCTCCATGTTGTCGAGCTTATTGTAAGTGTACATGTCCACCTTGGCACCGAGTTCCCATTCCTTGCTCAAGGCCCCCATAATATTGACGGGGAAGAGAACATTATCGCCAAAGTCGGAACGGAGACCTACACCGGCAGCGAACTTGGGCGAGGGTCGAGTTTCAGGGCCAAAAGTGTAGCGCATGTTCCAAATACGGTCCAAGGCGAATACGTTTTGGACGCAAAGGCATGCTAGGGCAAAAAGAACGATGCGTGAGAATCTCATACGCCCTAAAAATAGCTAAATTTTAGGCGCAAAAAAAGAGGATATTATGATTGATCCGCGTCCAGAGCTTTTGAAACTTTCTGATTACGTTCCCGGCAAATCCATGGAAGAAATCCGTGCCAAGTATGGTTTGACCGATGTCGTTAAGCTTGCTTCGAACGAAAACCCGCTCGGAGCCTCGCCCAAGGCGGTCGAGGCTTTTCACGCTGTTGCGGACCAACTGCACCTTTACCCGCGCGGTGATGCTCCCAAGCTGATCAACGCCATTGCTGATTTTTATGGCGTCAAGACGGAACAGATCGTTATCGGCAACGGTTCCGACGAAATCATCGACATGGTGGGTAAGGCCTTTATCCGCCAGGGAGACAATTGCGTCGGCATTACGCCCACGTTCTCTGTCTACAAGTTTACCACCCTTTCTAACGGTGCCGACTTTATCGGTGTCGGTGTGGGCGACCAGAAAACGCCGCTTTCGGAACTTTTGAAGGCTATCAATGACAAGACTCGTGTGGTCTTCATTTGCAGCCCGAACAACCCGACTGGCGTTTACTACAACAAGGAAGAACTGCTTGAATTCCTGGATAAGGTTCCGAGCAATGTGCTTGTGTTCCTCGACCAGGCTTATTCCGAATTTGCAACGGCAAGCGATTACCCCGTGCTGATCGATATGCTGGACAAGTACAAGAACTTGTTCATCAACCGCACTTTCAGTAAGATTTACGGTCTTGCAGGTCTCCGTATCGGTTATGCCATGAGTAGTGCCGAAGTGATTAAGGCCATGTGGAAAATCAAGCCGCCCTTCGATGTGAACCAGGCTGCTCAAGTGGCTGCTATTGCCGCCCTTTCTGACAAGGACCACGTCAAGCGCACTCTCGAGCTCAATGCCGAAGGTATCAAGTACCTGACTCCGGAATTTGAATCGCTGGGCTTCAAGGTGTTGCCGACGCAGGGTAACTTTATTTGCGTGCGCATCGGCGCGAAGGCAAAGGACTTGGTGCTGTTCCTCGAAAAGAACGGTATGATTGTTCGCGGTCTTACAAGTTTCGGTCTTCCGGAACACATCCGCGTGACCCTCGGCAAGCGCGAAGAAAACGAACTCTTGGTTAGCCTTGTGAAAAAATGGGTGGCTCAGGCTAAATAGCCGGAGGTGTTATGGCAGCGACAGCAGAAAATCAAGAATTCTTGAAAATCGCCCTCAAGGCGGCTGAACTTGCCCAAGAAAATATCATGAAGTATTTTCAGGCAAGTGTCGGCGTGGAATGGAAAAAGGACAACACGCCTGTGACCATCGCCGACAAGAGCACCGAAGAAATCGCCCGCAAGTTCTGGGAAAAGGAAACTCCGGGCTTCGGCGTGATTGGCGAAGAATTCGGCATCGAGAATCCTGATGCGGAATACCAGTGGGTGATTGACCCCATCGATGGCACTAAGGCATTCATTCACGGCGTGCCCCTGTTCGGTACGCTCATTGCCTTGTACAAGAAGGGCTCGCCTATCGCAAGCCTTATTCGCATTCCGGCCATGAATACGGCGGTTTGGGCTGTCAAAGATGGCGGAGCCTTCCTCGATGGTAAGCCGGTGAATTGCTCTAAGGTGGCATCGCTTTCGGATTCTCTGGTGCTTTCGGGCACGGTGAATACCATGGAAACGGCGGGCTACGGCGAAAAGTATGCGGCCGTGCGTCGGGCTGCCAAGCTGCATCGCGGCTGGGGCGACTGCTATGGCTACTACCTGGTGGCAGCCGGTCGCGCCGAACTGATGATTGACCCGGTGGTTTCTTTGTGGGACATCGCCCCGTATCCGCTGCTGTTCAGCGAAGCCGGCGGCAAGTTCAGCACTATCGACGGCATCTCGAACCTTTTCGATGCGACGGGAAAGCCGGTGGCCCCCATCTATGAAGGCTACACGAGCATGGCTTCGAACGGCCTGATTCACGACGAAGTCGCGAAAATCATGAAGCCGTAATTCGTTATTGCTGATTGTTGTTTATGTATAATAAAAGATCCCACCCCATTTTATTGGGGCGGGTCTTTTGGTTAGGAGGAAGGAGTATGAAGCTTTATTTGACGGTGAATGCCGCACCGTCGTAGTCGATGGTTACCGGCTTTGCGGCACTCACGACCCCAGCGAGGATAGCATGGCTCAGCGGGCGTTCCACGTTCCTTTCCAGGTAACGCTGGATCGGGCGTGCACCGAATTCCGGCTGGTAAGCGCCATCGGCAATGGCATTGAGCGCCTTGTCGGTCAGTGTGAGCCGCAAATCCTGGCGAGCAGCGCGTTCGGCGAGTCCCTTGAATTTCAGCTTCACGATGTCCCTGATCTGCGGCTTGGTGAGGCTCTGGAAGACCAGCACTTCGTCCAAGCGGTTCAGGAATTCCGGCCTGAAGAATCCGCGGAGTTCCGGCTCGATTTCCTTCAGCGTCACGGGTTTTGCATCACCAGCTGCGCCAGCAGCGGCACGGTTCTGGAAGTGGGCGGCACCCAGGTTCGACGTCATCAAGATCAAGGTGTTCTTGAAGTTCACCGTACGGCCCTTGCCATCGGTCAGTCGACCGTCGTCAAGCACCTGCAACAGCGTGTTGAACACGTCGGGGTGAGCCTTCTCGATTTCGTCCAGCAGAATCACGCAATACGGATGGGTACGCACGGCTTCGGTCAGCTGGCCGCCTTCTTCGTAGCCCACGTATCCCGGAGGCGCACCGATCAAACGGCTCACGCTGTGCTTTTCCATGTATTCGCTCATATCGATACGCACCAGCGCGTTCTCGTCGTCGAACAGTTCCACGGCAAGCGCCTTCGCCAGTTCCGTCTTGCCCACACCCGTCGGGCCCAGGAACAAGAAACTGCCAATCGGCGCATTCTCGCGGCTTAAACCACTACGGTTACGCAAGAT
>NZ_JBGUQY010000020.1:0-1688 GCF_045131395.1 Fibrobacter sp.
AAAAAAAACGCGCTTTTCTCTTGACAGTTTTTGCGGAAAGCGCTATATTCCCTTTTACCGCTCTCAAAAAGGGCGGAGTTCTTTGGAAACAGCAGGGAAGGGAAGAAAACGGTAAGGAGCGGAAGCCGGAGAAATCCGGCGTCATTTATCCTATCAATTTTCATTAATCAATAATTTTTGACAGGGTTCATTTATTTTCACGAGAATTCTTAGGCCTTCGGGCCTTGGATACAATCGCGGAGAGTTTGATCCTGGCTCAGAACGAACGCTGGCGGCGCGTCTTAAGCATGCAAGTCGAGCGGGATCCGGGAGCTTGCTCCCGGTGAGAGCGGCGGACTGGCGAGGAACGCGTGGGCGACGCGCCCTCCGGAGGGGGACAGCCCGTGGAAACACGGGGTAATACCCCATGGCATGGGAGGCTTGGAGGCCTTCCATCAAAGGAGCTTCGGCTCCGCCGGGGGAGCGGCCCGCGACCCATCAGCTAGTTGGCGGGGCAAGGGCCCACCAAGGCTACGACGGGTATCCGGCCTGAGAGGGCGAACGGACGCATTGGGACTGAGATACGGCCCAGACTCCTACGGGAGGCAGCAGCTAAGAATATTCCGCAATGGGCGAAAGCCTGACGGAGCGACGCCGCGTGCGCGATGGAGGCCGGAAGGTTGTAAAGCGCTTTTATGGCGGAGGAAGAAGCGGGGGAGGAAACGCCCCCGCGGCGACGGTACGCCATGAATAAGGGGCGGCTAATTACGTGCCAGCAGCCGCGGTAACACGTAAGCCCCGAGCGTTGTTCGGAATTATTGGGCGTAAAGGGCGCGCAGGCGGCCGAGCAAGTCTGGGGTGAAATCCCGGGGCCCAACCCCGGAACTGCCTTGGAAACTGCTTGGCTGGAGTCGCCGAAGGGAAGCCGGAATTCCTGGTGTAGGGGTGAAATCTGTAGATATCAGGAAGAACACCGATGGCGAAGGCAGGCTTCCGGCGGACGACTGACGCTGAGGCGCGAAGGCGCGGGGAGCAAACAGGATTAGATACCCTGGTAGTCCGCGCAGTCAACGATGCACACCGGGCGTCCGGACATGAGTCTGGGTGCCGTAGCGAACGCGTTAAGTGTGCCGCCTGGGGAGTATGCCCGCAAGGGTGAAACTCAAAGGAATTGACGGGGGCCCGCACAAGCGGTGGAGCATGTGGTTTAATTCGATGGTACGCGAGGAACCTTACCTGGGTTTGACATACAAAGGAATTATTTAGAGATAAGTAAGCGCAGCAATGCGCCTTTGAACAGGTGCTGCATGGCTGTCGTCAGCTCGTGCCGTGAGGTGTTGGGTTAAGTCCCGCAACGAGCGCAACCCCTACTGCCAGTTACCAACAGGTAAAGCTGGGAACTCTGGCGGAACTGCCGGTGACAAACCGGAGGAAGGTGGGGATGACGTCAAGTCATCATGGCCCTTATGTCCAGGGCTACACACGTGCTACAATGGCAGGTACAGAGTGAAGCGAAGCAGTGATGTGGAGCAAAACGCATAAAGCCTGCCGTAGTTCGGATAGGAGTCTGAAACCCGACTCCTTGAAGTTGGAATCGCTAGTAATCGCACATCAGCACGGTGCGGTGAATACGTTCCCGGGCCTTGTACACACCGCCCGTCACACCATCCGAGTGGGGGGTACCCGAAGTCGTGAGTCTAACCGCAAGG
>NZ_JBGUQY010000021.1:0-2177 GCF_045131395.1 Fibrobacter sp.
CGGAACTTACCCGACAAGGAATTTCGCTACCTTAGGACCGTTATAGTTACGGCCGCCGTTTACCGGGGCTTCAATTCAATGCTTCCCATTGCTGGTGACATCTCCTCTTAACCTTCCGGCACCGGGCAGGTGTCAGGCTGTATACTTCATCTTTCGAGTTCGCACAGCCCTGTGTTTTTGCTAAACAGTTGCCTGGACCTATTCTCTGCGCCTCCCTGAAAGGGGAGGACCCCTTCTCCCGAAGTTACGGGGTCAGTTTGCCTAATTCCTTAACCATGAGTCTCTCGAGCGCCTGAGTATGTTCTACCCGACCACCTGTGTCGGTTTACGGTACGGGTGCCTGTGGCCTGAAGCTTAGAAGTTTTTCTTGGGAGCATGCTTACCGCCGCTGTCACCTCGCCGCGGGGGCTCGGTGTACTGTCAGGGTTCGGCTCTGGTGTGGATTTGCCTGCACCATCGGCGCCTACACCCCTTCAACGTGCATCCGTCGGCACGCGGGCGTGTCACTTCTCCGTCGCTCCGTCGCAGCCACAGCCAGTGACGGAATGTTGACCGTCTCGTCCATCGGCACCGGCTCGCGCCTTTGCCTTAGGGCCCGACTGACCCTGATCCGATTAGCGTTGATCAGGAAACCTTGGTCTTACGGCGAGGGGGTTTCTCGCCCCCTTTGTCGTTACTTATGCCTACATTTGCTTTTCCGCGCCCTCCAGACCGCCTCGGGGCGGACCTTCGACGGAACGCGGAATGCTCCCCTACCGATCGCCGCATTTCGGCGATCCCACGTCTTCGGCGCCGGACTTGATGCCCGATTATTATCCACGCGCGACCGCTCGACCGGTGAGCTGTTACGCACTCTTTGAATGAATGGCTGCTTCCAAGCCAACATCCCGGCTGTCGGGGCGGTCACACTTCGTTATTGGCTTCAACTTGGCCCGGATTTCGGGACCTTGGCCGGTGGTCTGAGTTGTTCCTCTCTCGGACACGGACGTTAGCACCCGCGCCCTTACTCCCGGTGAGCAAGCTGCGGCATTCGGAGTTCGGCAGGACTTGATAGGCGGTGAAGCCCTCGCATCCTATCGGTCGCTCTACCTCCGCAGCTCTCCGCCGAGGCTGCACCTAAATACATTTCGGGGAGTACGAGCTATCTCCAAGTTTGATTGGCCTTTCACTCCTACCCTCACCTCATCCGTAAGCTTTTCAACGCTTACCGGTTCGGACCTCCAGACGGAGTCACCCGTCCTTCATCCTGGACAAGGGTAGATCACTTGGTTTCGCGTCTGCCTCCGCTGACTCATCGCGCCCTGTTCGGACTCGCTTTCGCTTCGGCTGCGTGGCTCCTGCCACTTAGCCTCGCCGGCGACGGCAACTCGTAGGTTCATTATGCAAAAGGCACGCGGTCACCCCACAGGGGGGCTCCCACCGCTTGTAGGCGCATGGTTTCAGGGTCTGTTTCACTCCTCTGCTCGAGGTTCTTTTCACCTTTCCCTCACGGTACTTGTTCGCTATCGGTCTCTCGGTAGTGTTTAGCCTTACGAGATGGTCCTCGCAGATTCCCGCAGAATTCCTCGTGCTCCGCGGTACTCAGGTGCCACCTTGGTCCAAGTCTGTGTTTCGCCTACGGGACTGTCACCCGCTGCGGTCACGTTTTCCAACGTGTTCGGCTACACGTTCCTTTCTCGTTGTCGGTGGTCCTACAACCCCGCCCGTGCCTTGACACGGACGGTTTGGGCTCTTGCGCGTTCGCTCGCCACTACTTGCGCAATCGTTGTTTACTTTCTCTTCCTGCGGGTACTGAGATGTTTCAGTTCCCCGCGTTCGCCCCACTTGCGTGGTGTCACCATCGCTGGTGACGGGTTTCCCCATTCGGACATCGGCGGGTCATAGCGCATTTGCCGCTCACCGCCGCTTTTCGCAGCTTGTCACGTCCTTCGTCGCCTCCGAGAGCCACAGGCATCCCCCATGCGCCCTTGTTCGCTTTTCCTTTTTCTTCGTAGATTTCTACAAACCTAGGTTCTTCGCTCGATTCTCGACTCGGGACACCTCAACGGGTGTCCTCAGTGTGAATTGCTTTTGACAAAAAAAGTCGTTTCGCGTTCCCAGCATGTCAATGATCTCATTTCCGTAGTCCCAGGCAGACTTGAACTGCCGACCTCTACATTATCAGTGTAGCGCTCTAA
>NZ_JBGUQY010000022.1:0-176175 GCF_045131395.1 Fibrobacter sp.
TAAATAAGAATGTGATATCGCCTCGCTCTCACAACCACGCCTCGTTAATACGAGGCGTTTGTTGTTCACGGTAAGACCGCTCGACTCTATTCTTTATTCAGGCTAGCCGTAAAAGGTTAGCCTTTTTTTATTTAGAGCCTTATTTTCCGACAAAGTATTTATTCAAGCTGACAAAAAGCACGCCATTCGCCCTGAGGGATTTTATATTTAGGTATACAAACAGGAGAATAATATGAAGCTCTACACAACAGACTTTATCACCGGAAAAGAAATCGAAACCCTTCAGATGGTCCGAGGCAGCGTGGTCTTTAGCAAGAACGTTGTCCGCGACGTGTTTGCAGGCCTCAAGACGCTTGTGGGTGGCGAAATTGCCGGCTACACCGAAATGCTAAACGACGCCCGTAACATCGCCATTGAACGTATGGAAAACCAAGCCGGAATCATCGGCGCCGACGCCATCGTGAACGTTCGCTTTGCAACGGCCTCGGTCATGGCAGGCTCCGCCGAAATCATCGCCTACGGAACCGCCGTCAAATTCAAGAAGTAAAACAAAAAGCCGATGGAATCAATCCACCGGCTTTCTCTCTCAGAGAAAATAAAATTAATTTCCCGAAATTTCCTTAGCCTTCGCCTCGATTTCGGCGATGGCTTTTTTGCGGCCTTCGGCGTAATCTTCGTTGTTAAGCACTATGTTCACGAACACCGAGCCCGCAACCACAGCGTACACATGCTTGCTGAGCACCTTGGACTGTTCGCCGTTACGAATACCGAAACCGCCCAGCACCTTGGCACCGCCCTTACCGACCGTGTCGATAAAGTCGAGGGTAGACTGTTCGATAATCGTTTCGCTACCGGTGGTACCTGCGCGGAGAGCCGCGTAGATGTACTTGTAGCCGGCAGAAGCCATCTTTTCGAGACGTTCCTTGGTCATGCTCGGAGCAGCCACGGGGATGTTTTCGAGACCATGCTTCTTGCAAGCGGCCGTCAGGCCTTCGTCACCATCGAAGGGCAAGTCCGGAATGATGCAGGCAGAAACGCCAGCGTCCTTGCACATCTTCACGAAGTTTTCCACACCCGGCGTAAAGGCCAGGGAGCCGTAGGTCATAATGTAGATGGGCGTTTCCGGGTGACGTTCGTGAATCTTCTTCACGATTTCAAGACCCTGCTTGGTGGAGTAGCCGTTGTCGAGAGCAATAGTCGATGCCGTCTGAATAGCCGGACCGTCGGCGCTCGGGTCGCTGAACGGGAGCTGGATTTCGAGAATGGTGGCACCACCCTTCACAAGGGCATCGGCGATAGCAATAGAAGTTTCTGCGTCCGGGAATCCGGCAATGAGATGAGACATTAAATTCATAGTGATTACTTCCTTGTCATGATTTCCGCGTCGTGAATATCTTCGTTGTTGTCGAGGCGCTTGAGTTCGGCCTTCAAGAAGTCCTTCCACTTTTCAGGGCGGAACACCGGGCTGGTGATAAAGATGTCCTTGTCGCCGCGGCCACTCATATTGATAATGAGAGCCTTGTCCTTCGGGAGTTCCTTCGCGATCTTCATGGCGGCGGCACCGGCGTGGGCACTTTCGAGGGCGAAGAGAATGCCTTCGTTGCGGGCGAAGAACTTCACCGCTTCCAGAGCTTCCTTGTCGAGAATGGCGGTGAATTCGACGCGGCCAGATTCGCCGAGGGCGGCGAGCTGCGGGCCGATTCCCATGTAGTCAAGGCCTGCCGAGATGGAACGAGTCGGCAGCGACTGACCGTCTTCGTCAATGAGGAAGCGGCTCTTGTAGCCCTGCAGAATGCCTTCGCGGCTGGCGTTGCCCGTCATGCGGGCAGCGTTTTCACCCTTGTTCGGGCCGATGCCACCGGCTTCGGCACCGATCAAGCGCACGTTCTTGTCTTCGATAAACGGCGTGAACACGCCGATGGAATTACTACCGCCACCCACGCAAGCGACAACGGCTGCGATGTCAATATTACGTTCGGCAGCCTGGCGCTTGACTTCTTCGCCAATGATAGACTGGAAGGTACGAACGATATCCGGGAACGGAGCCGGGCCGAGAGCGGAACCCAGCACATAGTGGGTGTTCTTGAAATTCGTAGCCCAGTCGCGCATGGCTTCGTTCACGGCATCCTTAAGGGTGCGGGCACCGCTGGTAACCGGCACGACCTTTGCGCCATACATTTCCATGGTAGCCACATTCGGCTGCTGACGGCGTACGTCCACTTCGCCCATGTACACCACGCATTCGAGACCCAGCTTTGCGCAGGCAGCGGCCGTTGCAAGGCCGTGCTGGCCGGCACCCGTTTCGGCGATAATGCGGGTCTTGCCCATCTTCTTAGCCAAAAGGCACTGACCGATAGCGTTGTTGATCTTGTGTGCGCCCGTATTGGCGAGGCCTTCGAGCTTGATGTAGATCTGAGCGCCACCCAACAGTTCCGTTGCCGTCGGAGCGTAATACAACGGCGTTTCGCGGCCAATGTAATCGCGCTGGATGATACGGAGTTCTTCGAGGAATTCCGGATCATGGATGTACTTGTTGAACGCCTCTTCGAGGTCATCGAGCGGGCGACGGATGATTTCGGCAACATACTTGCCGCCGAACTTGTCAAAGAAACCGTTGTTAGAAGTGATCATAGGAGTTAGGGGTTAGTGGTTAAAAGCAAAAAATTAAAGGCCTTCGGGAGTCCGAAAGCCTTTTTATAAACACTTGATGAAATCGGCAAAACGGACTCTATTTCTTAGAGCCCCACCACCAACGGTTGAAACGAATTGCCTTATTCATCTTCATGTGCCCTAATTTAGGAATGTCTTTTTTCTATGGCAAGGGGTAGACCGGATAAAAATAAAGAAAACAGGATGGTTTCCAGAAAGTGTAAAACCTTGACCCAGCGATTTCCAGATATAAAAAAGGAGACCTTCGTCGCATTCGAAGGTCTCACGTAAACACTTGATGAAATGGCAATGCCTTAATCCCTTCTTTGAGAACCTCGTCGATAGCGGCGCTAGCGTCAAAGCGGATTGCCAATTTCATCTTTATGTTTATAATATACTTACTAACTCATTGATTGTCAATAGGTTAGAACGATATTTTTGTAAATTTTTCTTTCATAATTTGTACAAAAAGGCCTAAATTTGGCCATTTGGAGTATTTTACGAAAGGGCAGCAAATAGCGCTTTGAGCTTGTCGGCATTCTTGATGCCCGGAGCATCTTCAACGCCGCTAGAGACATCGACCAGTTCGGGGCTGAACTTGGACACAATCCCCGCCACATTTTCAGGGTTGATTCCGCCTGCAAGCCAGAGAGGGATATCCCCCGCTTTTTCGCGAAGCAGGCTTTCGGGAATCTGCTTGCCCGTGCCGCCAGGAATCCCTTCGACCTTGGCATCCAAAAGAATACGAGGTTCACCACTCTTGCGGAGAGCAGCCACCTTGTCGAAATCCGATTCTTCACCCACGCGGGCGGCGCAGTAATGCGGCAAGTCGCTGTATTCGGCTCCAGGCACTACACCATGGAACTGGACTGCATCAAGAACACCTTCGCGGGCAAGCTTGATAGCGGTCTTGCCTTCAACCGATTCAGGATCCGTAATGACTCCAACAAGGAGAGGAACGTCATCGCGAGCCTCAGAGAGACGTGGCGATCCATTTTGACGCAGTTTTGCAGCAAAGTTCCGTACAAATTCTTCAGTGGTCAGGCGCCTGGTGGTGCTGAACACGAAGCCCAGCATGTCGGCACCCAGTTCGGCGGCGAGCAAGCCGTCTTCTTCACGGGTAATGCCGCAGATTTTCACCATGGGCAAAGAGGCACGACGCTCAGCATAATTCTTCCAGAACTTGCCCTTTGCATTTTCGCTTCCGTTTTCAAAGGAGCCCACCACCTCTTTTGCAAGGGGCGGATTCTTGGCAACTGCTTCGCCCACGAGAATGCCCGTAAAACCGAGGCTGCGAGCATAGGCCGCATCGGCACCACTGTGAATGCCAGATTCAAAAACAGCCTTCGCCGGGAGTTTGCTACGAATAGACGCGGGAACCAAGGGGTCCGTATGGAAGGTAGCAAGGTCACGAGAATTGACGCCCGCCACCACCGTCTTGGCAGCGGCATCACCCAATGCTTCGGTCACCAGCTTCAGCTTGCGCAGGTCATCGGTTTCGCGGACTTCCACAAAGGCCTGCATATCAAAACTCTGGGCACGCTTTGCCATCTTTACCAGTTGGGCATCATCCAGAATGCGGGCAATCAGGAGCACAGCATCGGCACCGCAACGGTAAGCGATATCAATTTCATCTTCGAACAAAAGGAAATCTTTGCGAAGCACCGCGCAGGCATGCAAGCCCTGCTTGCGGCGGGAATCCATCAGATTCGCAACGGCAATCAAATCGCGAAGCGAACCTTTGAAGAAATTGCCTTCGGTAAGAACCGAAACCGCTTGAGCATGAGCTTCAGCGTAAGTCGTTGCAAGCCCCACCGGATCAAGATCCGGAGCAATGTCGCCCTTCGAAGGCGATGCTCGCTTGACTTCGAGAATCGCACCCGCATTACCGAGGAATTCTGTATGGCCCACCTGGCGTTTTTCAGGAATTTCAATTCCAAAATTCAAGCCAAGCCGCTCGATATCCTCGCGGCGCATGCGTACGATTTTCGCTAAAATGTCTTCGCTCATTAAATTTCCCTAGGCGCTTTTATGCAGTTTTATGCGCTTTTGTCAGCGTCTTAGAGAAAAGATAGGAAATTACAGCCGAAGCGAGGATAGAAAGAAGCGTGGGGCCGAGGAATACCGAGTCCAAATGAGAGGTGACCTGATAAACGGCAAAGCCCACCAGCCATGCGAATAAATTCAAAATCCAGTACTTGTGACCCACCTGGTGTTCTTTCGCCAAGAAAAACGAAACCAAGAGCACTGCAGCCATAGGCGCAAACACCGAAGCAATTAAATAAAGGAATCCGATGTAATGATCCATAATTCCAGAAATAGCGAGGACAGCGCTGATACCGCTCACCACCACGCCCGTAATCTTGGGATTGAGCTTATGGACAATTGCCTTTGCCGATTCACCAGCGGAATTGGCAGCCAAGAAGTTCGTGGTCACAGTCGAAAGCACGACGATAATAATTCCGGGGATTCCAAGACCAGCAAGCAAAATGGCGCGGGCAATATCGTTACCGACTCCGGCACCAGCAATCTGCAAACCGATAAAGTACATCCAGAAACTGGCAACAGAATATGCAATGGCAGAAACTGCCGTAGCGCGCGTGGGCTTTTCCACATCCTTAGTATAATCCGAAATCACCGGCAACCAGGAAAGGGGCAAAGCCATCGAAATTTCAAAGATATTCCAGAAGCTAAGCGCATGTTCTGCAGCGGGCGCGACAGAAGATTCCACGCCGAACAGTTTCACCGTCAACGCAATCAAAAGCACCGTAAGCACGGCCATCACAAAAGTCGTGACCTTGGCAAAACGACGGAGTCCCACAAAGACCCAAATGGCAATCAGCACCGCCAAGAGCACGCAAGTAAGCGGGAAAGAGATGGGAAGATTGAGACCCGCCAAAACAGAAGCGCCTTGGGCATTCAACACGGCAATCCAAGCCACCAACTGGAACAAGTTCAGCGATGCAAAAAACTTGGAGCCATAAGTACCGTAAACCGACTGTGTGGTTTCCATGGCATTCAAGCGAACGCGTGCACCGATAAGGCCCACAAAGAACAGCAAAATGCCGCCAAGTACATGGCCCAAAATCAACGGAAGCCAAACAGTATCTAACGAAGACGCCGCACCGATTTCAATACCTGCTTCAATTTCGGAAACCGAGATTGCGACACCGAACCAAATGACACCATTCGTTAAAAGACTTGTACGTTTTTCCATTTAACGCCTCCTGTTAAAAGACGGCGCAAAAATAGAAAAGCCCACGCCTATACGCAAGGCGTGGACTCATACTGTTTCCCGATATTTCATTATAGGAAAAAGTTATTACTACGACTTGCAGGTAGCAAGGTAACGTTGTAACTCTTCCACATAGCGCTCCCCTACCAAACCAAGCAACATATTGCGTTTGGCGATATAGCCAATTTCCATAACGCGGCGAGATTCTTCACTTTTGTCCTTGAAAGGCACGGCCAAGAAATCGGAACCGTTTAACTCTTCGCAAATAATGCCCGAGCACAGAGTGTAACCATTCAGGCCCACCATCAAATTCAACATTGTTGCGCGATCGTTTGCCTTGATGGTACGCTTATATTCGTTAGTACTCAAGATTTCTTCTGCGAAATAGAAGGAACTGTTATCACCCTGTTCAAAAGAAAGGCAAGGGTATTCCGCAAGTTCATCGAGAGTTATGAACTTGTTGTTTGCCAAGGGGTGGCCCTTCCACAAGTATACATAAGCCTTGCAGTCGATGAGCTTATGGAAAGCGAGGTCACGGGCGTTCAGCAAATTCGTAATAATCTTGCGATTGAAATCGCTCAGGTAAAGAATGCCGATATCACTCTTGAAAGAAGCCACATCTTCGATGACTTCCTTGGTGCGAGTCTCGCGGATAGCGAATTCGTACTTATCGGTATCGAAAAGCTTGACGGTTTCCACAAAGCTCTTAACCGCAAAGGAATAGTGCTGCGTCGAGACGCCGAACTTCTTTTTGCGCTTGCCGATTTTGCCATACTTGTCCAACACCGTTTCGTAGTGATGGTAAAGTTCGCGGGCGTACGAAATGAATTCTTCGCCTTCGTTAGTAAGCTTGACGCCGCGACTGGTGCGGTTGAATATGAGAATATTCAATTCGTCTTCCAGATCTTTAATGGCGGCCGTAAGCGACGGCTGCGAAATATAAAGCTTTTCGGCGGCCTTATTGAAAGAGCCAGTTTCTGCAATGCCGATGGCATAACGTAATTGTTGTAGAGTCATGTTTTTCGGCCTCCTGGTTATTTGGTTTCTTTTTTCCTAGTTGTTTGATAGGAATGTAATATAGATAAAAACTATTGAGTTGGCAAGGGGCTATTAAGCCCCCTACCAACTCACCTACTCATGAATTTACGAGTTCGTTGCAACCTTGACTTCTTCAATCTTCTTGAGGACCGAGCCGTCTTCCATCGCCTTGATGGCCTTGTCGAAGCCTTCCTTGAGGCTTGCGGCCTGCTTACTGATGTAGAGAGCGGCGCCAGCGTTCAGGGCGCAAGCGTACTTGATGCCCGGGCGACCCTTGCCGTTCAAAACGTCAAGAGCGAGGTTGAAGTTATCGACACCAGTACCGCCAGCGAGATCTTCGGGGTCCACGGCAGGGACGCCGAAGTCCTTCGGATCGATGCGGTATTCGCGATATTCGCCATCTTCCAAGATTTCGGCAACGGTCGTCGGGACGCAGGGAGAAATTTCGTCGTAACCGTCGTCAGAGATGGCGACCATCACGCGCTTGGCGCCGAGGGACTTTGCAGCCTTGGTGAACGGTTCGAGAATTGCCTTGCTATAAACGCCGAGCATGAGGTACTTGGCTTCGGCCGGGTTCGTGAGGGGGCCGAGCAGGTTCATGATGGTCTTCACGCCGAGGGCACCGCGAACCGGGCCGGCAAAGCGCATGGCGCTGTGGTAGACCGGAGCCATAAGGAACACAAAGTTCGTCTTGTCGATAACGCTGGCGGCCTTGTCCGGAGTCATATCCAACTTGAAGCCGGCTGCTGTATAGAAGTCAGCGGCACCGGACTTACTGGAAACAGCGCGGTTGCCGTGCTTGGCAATCTTGGCGCCACAGCTGGCGGCGATAAGGCCAGAGAGAGAGCTCACATTGAAGCTACCCTTGCCATCGCCACCGGTACCCACGATATCGGTGAGCTCGTCACCGCTGTAGGGGAACTTGCGCTTCTTACTGCTAAGCACCTTGGCGCAACCAGCGATTTCTTCGGCAACAGGCCCCTTGCTGGAAAGAGCGGTAAGGATTGCAGCCATCTGGCGTTCATCCATGATACCGTCGGTCAAGTCTTCCATGAACATTTCAGCCGTTTCGCGGCTCAGGTCCTGGCCTGCGGTAAGCGTGTTCAAGATGCCACGGACATCCAGCGGTTCGCGACGGTAGTTGAGGAACGCCTTGAAGAATTCGTCGGCACGGCCGCTGGCGATAGATTCCGGGTGGAACTGCACGCCTTCAATGGGCAAAGTCTTGTGACGGATACCCATGATGTCGCCGTCGGTAGCGCGGGCGGTCACTTCGAAATCAGAAGAGAGCGTGGATTCATCGATGACCAAGCTATGGTAACGGGTGAAGATGTTCTTCTTGCCGATGGTGCGGAAAAGTCCCTTGCCATCCAAGTCGATTTCTTCGGCGATGCCGTGCTTGATGAACTTGGCCTGCACAATCTTTGCACCGAAGGCATAACCGATAGCCTGGTGACCGAGGCAAACGCCGAGAATCGGGAGCTTGCCGGCAAAATGCTTGATGGCTTCCACAGAGACGCCAGCATCTTCAGGGCGGCCCGGACCCGGGCTCACAATGAGGCGGCTCGGATTCAGTTTTTCGATGTCAGCAATGGTGCATTCGCGGCTACGGAGCACGCGGATTTCTTCAGTAGTAATCTTGGCAATGGCCTGATAGACATTGTAAGTAAAGGAATCGTAGTTATCAATAATGACGATCATCTTAATTTTCTCCTTCGAGCACGGCGCGGACAGCACCCAATTTTTCGTTCGTTTCTTCGAATTCGCGGTCGGCGTTAGAGGCGGCCACAATGCCACCACCGGCCTGCAGGCTAATGGTCTTGCCCTGCTTGAGGCAGCAACGGATAGCAATACAGAAATCCAGGTCACCATCGGATTCCATGTAACCCACGGCACCCGCGTAGAAGCGGCGCTTGACCTTTTCGAGACCGGAGAGGATTTCGATGGCGCTGATCTTCGGCGCACCGCTCACGGTACCGGCTGGGAAGCTGGAACGCAGCACTTCGATAGCCTTCTTGCTCTTTGCCACACGGCCCTGCACATCAGAGACCAGGTGAATCACGTGGCTGAACTTTTCGCACTCCATGTACTTGGTGGTTTCCACCGTACCGGCTTCGCAGACGCGGCCAAGGTCGTTACGGGCCAGGTCCACCAGCATCAAGTGTTCGGCACGTTCCTTCGGATCGCCCTTAAGGTTCTTCATCAAGGCTTCGTCTTCGGCGTCATCCTTACCGCGGCGGCGGGTACCTGCAATCGGGTGGATGGTGGCGATACCATCACGCACGCGGACCAAACTTTCCGGCGATGCACCGATAAACTGGTGGGTACCGTAATCCAGGAAGAACATGTACGGAGATGGGTTCACCGTACGGAGGCGACGGTAAATGTCGAGGGCTTCGATATCACTTGCAAACTGGATGCGGCGAGAAGGAACGGCCTGCACAATGTTGCCGGCGACGATGTGCTTCTGCAGGGCTTCCACCTTTTCCACATATTCCTTGCGGGATTGTTCCAGGTCGGTCATGGTGATGCCCTTGCTGTACTGCCTTTCAGGAGCAAGGTAGCTGAAGTCCAAGTCTGCGAGGCGAGCCTTGACGCGTTCAATGGCAGCCTTCAAATCGATCTGGTGTTCTTCGTAGTTCAGGGCGAACAGGTGGAGTTTTTCGGTAAAGTGGTCGAACACGATGTAGATGTGGCCCACCAAGAATTCAGCTTCGGGAATGTTCAGCTCGTCCACCTGCGGAGCAAGGCGAATGGTATCACAACGGGCGCAGAATTCATAGCCCAGGTAGCCCACGCCCGAAGACGGAATCGGAATCTGGTTAGGCGGCACCGTGTTTTCGGCGGAAATCAACATGAGGGCGTCGAGAATATCGCCTTCACCTTCTTTAAGGAACACACTTTCCTTGCCATCGACAACGATGCTCACATCCTTGTCGTTCTGGCGCAGACGGAAACCTTCATCCACCATCAAGGTAGAATAACGGCTGCGGCCATGGGCGAACGAAGCCGATTCGAAGATAGCCTTCGCACCAAGCTTCTTGCCCAGCGAAAACGGGGTGTAACGTTCACCCGGGAGCGCCACATAGATGCTATCTGTGCGCGGCTCGTAGCCCTGGGTTTCGGTAATGTGTCTAGTGTTGTTACTCATTTTTTAATCCTCTAGTTTAAAACTCTTTTGCCTTTTTGGTTCCACAAAGGCTTTTTTGTTCCCGGAGGATTTTCGTGAGTAAAAAAGAAAGGCCTCCGTGAGTCCGGAAGCCTTTGCTTTAAAATCTTGGGTGATTTGCGACAAATACCGGGCTCTATGTTAGAGTCCGCGCCACCAACGACGGTTCAGGGTTGCACATGTCACAAAGTTCATCATGCCACCAAAAATATCAAACGAAATTCCGGCTGGCAAGGGGTATTCCTATAATTTTCGTAAAAAATTTGAAAAAAACAGCCCAAAAAGACAAAAAACATCCCCCTGTTATCACACTATTTTGCCCCTCCGTTGCAGGGTTATAATCATTTATATATATTCCGATCGTATAAGGAATCAAGCCAGGAGAACAGTATGTTCTACAAACATTGGAAAAAGATTGCTCTTGCCCTAACCGGATACTTCTGGGCAGGCTGTGACGACTCTGCCTCGTCGGCCGTATGCCTTTATGGTCCCGACCCCAATTACAGCAGCGCCACCGAAAACCCGGAGTCCAGTTCTGGCACCGAAGGCAATATTTCGAGCAGCGCAACAGAAACTTCTAGTTCTTCCGAAGAACAAAAGCCTGTTTCCAGTAGCGAAGATTTCAACAAAGTAATGCCGCTATACGGTGTTGAATACGAAAAATTCGTTAGCTCTTCCAGCGCAGAAGAATCTTCAAGCAGCTTTACAGAAGTCATGCCGGCCTACGGAGTTCCTGATAAAATCGCCTGTATCCAAAAGCCAGGCGAGAAAACAATGACCTGCGAAGACGGAGCCATCTGCAAGCAAGTATCGGAAGAACACTGGGGCAGCCTCCCCTGCAGTGACGAAATCTGCCCCGATTACGGCGTGGTACAGATTTCTGAAAACACCTACGAATGCGACGGCAAGACCTACAACGAAGCCGAATTTCACGCCCGTTACCAAAAGATGATCATAGAGGAACAGGATTCCTCATTCCAAGGAGAAATGCAACCGGCCCTTTACGGTCCGCCCTGCGTCTTTGACGGCACCTGCAACGACGACAAGGAATAACAAAGAGGAAGGAGAACATGTTCTACAAGCACTGGAAAAAAATCGCACTTTCACTAACCGCCCTATTCTGGGCCAGCTGTGACGATTCTGCATCTTCGGCCGTATGCCTTTATGGTCCCGACCCCAATTACAGCAGTCCCATCGAAAACCCGGTGTCCAGTTCCAGTGTAGACCTGGCTCAGGGTTCAAGTTCTTCTGAAAAAATAAATTCCAGCTCTTCCGAAGCCAAGAATTCTAGCTCTTCCAAAGAAGTAAAATCCAGCTCCAGCATTGCCGAAGAACCAAGCTCCAGCAGCGAATTCCCAGACGTTCCTCTTTATGGGGTTATTGGATGCGTGCCCATGGATTCCTCGGTCACTTATTTCTCTGAAGATTACAGCGTCGACATAGCAAAAATGTGGAAAGAGGAAGCGGCCAAGCACGCAGCCGTTGATATTATCGACTCCATCAAGCAGACATTGGCAGAAACACCCAAATGCCTCGAAGATCTACGCTCGGAACTAGACCGTTTCGTAGCCCTTTACGGTGCCCCGACCATCATCATGAACGCGGTGGAGTCTTGCGAAGACGGGACCATCCAACCTAGCGAAGAATACGCCAAGTTCCTGAAGATGAAGGAAGAGTGGGAAGCGAACAAATCCGCGCTAGAAGAAGAACTCCAGAAAACTTATGAAGACAAGCTGAAGGAAATCGAACAGCGGATTAACAAGTGTCTGAACAGCTCTAACGACGAGATCGACAAATGATTCACAAGCATTGGAAAAAAATTCTTTTTAGCCTGTTCGCCTTATTCTGGAACGGTTGCAGCGACGATTCGTCAAGCGACAGCAAGGAACTGATTGCCTGCGATTTGGAGCAAATCTGTCCCGAATACGGCGTCGCCGGTTATTCTTGCGATGACGGCTTTTACGGAGACGATAACGGTCAGAACTGTACCTTCATTCCAGCACCAACATGTTCCAGATATTATCAATGCGAAGACAATGTGACTTGTTGGGCTAATGAAGGTGATACCGTTCTAAATTGCTCCGACAAGCAAGACAAAGACTTTTCAATCACGGAAGACGAATTCAAATCAAAATACTACGTTGAAAGCGAACGCATTCACTAAATTTCACACTTCACACCTCACACTTCACATTTTTTATGAAGCTCTCTCTCAAAAAGAAACTCGCTCTCGAAGCTTACCGCCTTTACCGTCATAACGAAATCAAGGCACATCCGCTTACTTACTTTTTCTGGGAATGCACCCTGCGTTGCAATTTGCACTGTTTACACTGCGGTAGCGACTGCGTAAAAGACGCTATTCCCGACATGCCCCGCGAAGATTTTATGGGAGCACTGGACAAACTGGCCCCGCACATCGACCCGAAACACTTCATTGTGGTGATTACCGGAGGCGAACCTTTGATGCGCCCCGACCTTGAAGAATGTGGCCAAGAAATCAAGAAACGCGGCTACCCCTGGGGCATGGTCAGCAACGGTCTCGCCATGACGCCGGAACGTTTCGTGAAACTTCTGAACGCAGGTCTACGCTCGCTTACCATTAGCCTGGACGGCCTGCAAGAAAGCCATAACCATTTCCGCGGCGACCCGCATAGCTTCGAGCGAGCGCTGCGTGCCATTGACATGGCCGCTCACACCGAAGGCCTGACCTTCGATGTGATGACCTGCGTGAACCGCCAGAACCTCAAGGAACTGCCAAAAATTCTAGACATGCTCCTGAAAATCGGCGTGAAGCGCTGGAGAATCGCCACCGTGTTCCCCAAGGGCCGCGCCAAGGACAATCCGCTATTCCAGCTCACGAACCAGGAATTCCGACAGGTATTCGACTTCATTCGCGAAGTCAAGAAACTGAACGTGATCAACGTGAATTACGGCTGCGAAGGCTTCTTAGGCAGCTACGAAAAAGACGCCCGCAATTACCCGTTCTTCTGCCGCGCCGGCGTGAACGTGTCTTCTGTGCTTTGCGACGGCAGCATCTCTGCCTGCCCGAGCCTCCGCGGAGACTACATCCAAGGCAACATCTACAAGGACGACATATGGGAAGTCTGGCAGAAGCGTTACCAAGTCATGCGCGACCGCAGCTGGGCCAAGATTGGCGACTGCAAGACCTGCAAGTACTGGCGTTACTGCGAAGGCTCCAGCCTCCACCTCAGAGATGAGAAGACCAAGGAACTCGCCTACTGCCATGTAAAGCGCCTGGAAGACGCAGGAGCATAATCCAGACTTCCGTCTGTATATCTAGTGCTGCATGAAACGTATGGACTCTCGCTTTTGCGAGAATGACCTATAAAAAAGCCGTGTCCCGCAAGTTGGACACGGCTTTTCCGGTAGAGAAACTACCGGGGCTAGAACCTTGACCGCAGTTGTCCGATTCCCCCAAACAACTCCCTGGGCAGTCAAGAATATTTCCAAACCAAGCTCTAGCCTTAGGTGTTTTTACCTAGTCGCAAATTAGGTATTTGCAAGCCCGAATTAAATAGTTGGGAAAAACAAAGTGTTGTTCGCAATAACAACAGACAAACGTTCTGCAAAAACCCTTATTTTTCGCTTATTTCGCAAGAATCGTCATTCCAAGAAGCTTTTTTTTAGATATTATTTAGGGTGATGTTACAAGCGAGCCTCACATCGAACCAAACGCACATTGTAGATGTGCTTTTAAAGAAGAATCCCAACCTTGACCGGGAGATTCTTGAAAAGGCTGTTGCCTTTATAGCCGAGGCTCATGAGGGTCAATACCGCAAGAGCGGCATGCCCTACACCGAGCACCCCTATGAAGTGGCAAAAATCCTTGCCGACCTCAAACAGGACCAATCTACGGTCTTGGCAGGGTTACTCCATGATGTGGTCGAAGATACCGACCATTCCCTCGAAGAAATAGCCGAAAAATTTGGAAACGACACCGCCTTCATGGTGGATGCCGTCACTAAAATTACTGCTGCCCAAGAATCGAGCAAAACGGCCCAAAAAGCGGAAACCTACCGTAAACTGATTACGGCCATGGCAAAAGACCCCCGGGTCATCATGATCAAAATCGCAGACCGCATCCACAACATGCGCACCATGCGGTACATGAAACCCGAAAAAAGGCAGTTGATTGCCCAGGAAACCCTGGACATCTACATTCCGCTTACCCACCGATTCGGTCTCTACAAGCTGAAAAACGAACTTGAAGACTTGAGCTTCAAGTACGTGAACCCCGACGAATACCAGAAGCTGGTGGATCTCCTTATCGAAAACAAGGAATCCCGCGAGAAGTATATCCAGTCGGTGATCGGACCGTTGCAAATCAAGATGGCGCTGGAAGATTTTGACTGCACCATCCAGGGCCGCACCAAGAACATTTACAGCATCTACAACAAGATGCTCAGCCGCGGTTGCCAGTTCGAAGACATCTTCGACATTTTCGCCATACGCATTATCGTCGACACCATTCCCGAATGCTACCTGGCCCTGGGCTACGTCCACAACCTGTGGACGCCCCTGCAAAGTCGCTTTAAAGACTATATCGCAACCCCGAAGCCGAACCTTTATCAGAGCATTCACACCACCGTGATCGGTCCCGAAAACAAGATGGTGGAAGTCCAGATCCGCACCAAGGACATGGACCTCACCGCCGAAAAGGGATTCGCCGCCCACTGGGCCTACAAGATGGAAACCCAGCACGAAGGCGAAGAGCTAGAATGGCTCAACCACATGGTGAAGCTCCAATCGGAAATTTCCGACTCCAAAGAGTATCTTGATTTCTTGAAGGTGGACCTGAAACCTTCGGGCATGACCGTATTTACCCCCAAGGGAACCTCCGTGGAGCTGCCTCAAGGCTCCATTGTCTTGGACTTCGCATTTGCGGTCCATACCGAACTGGGCCTGCACTGCATTGGCGCCAAGATCAACGACGAAGTGGTCAATCTGGACACGGTAATCGAACATGGCGCCACCATCCAGGTGCTCAAGAGCCCGAACCAGGAACCCAGCCCCGAATGGCTGGATATGGTCAAGACCGTCAAGGCCAAGCAGGAACTGCGCCGCTGGATGAAAACCAGCATCATGAAGCAGGCTCTTGACCTGGGTAAAGAAATTTGGATTCGCGAACTCAGGCTCCAGAAAATCGAAAAGGACAAGCGTCCCTCCGAAGAGTCTATTTGCAAGTACTTTGGCACCCCCACCCTGGACGATTTCTACGAACGACTGGGCCAGGGCGAACTGCCCCTGTCGGACATCCAGCGTTTCTTGAACGATGGCGAAACCACGCAGAAGGAATCGAATTCCCTCCGGTTCTTCCCCATGTTCAACAAGGACCTGAAAGCCGACCGTAGAGACGAGATGCCCCTGCAGATTGGCCAAGAGACCAGTTTGGTGGTCCACTTTGCCAAGTGCTGTAGCCCGATTCCCGGCGATCCGGTCGTTGGCGTCTTGCGCCCGAAGATCGGTATCGAAGTCCACAATGCCGACTGTCCGCAGCTTAAAAACCTGCCCATGGAACAGCGCATTGCCGTGGAATGGAGCGAAGACATCAAGCATTCCTTCGAGACCCACCTGACCATCGAAACGGAAAACCGCAAGAACATGACCTTCGATGTGCTACAGGAACTCAAGCGGGCCAATGTATTCCTGGAAAGAATCACTGCGGCAAGCCAACATTATTCAGGACGAATCAAACTGGTGTTCAAGGCGTTCCGCAAAGAACAAGTAGATTCAATCATTACCGCTATCAAGAACATTGCTGGCGTTAAGCAGGTGGTAAAATCATGATTTCAAAGCTCCACCACAGCGACTACACTTTAAAGAACCGCGCCTTCAACTGCAGAATGCGCAACCGCTACTACGAAGAAGTGTACTATGCGTTCAGGGCCATTTTCCCTAACGAAGTCGCCGAGCGGACCGAAAAGAATCCCGTGGTGGACACCATCTGGTTCCAGAACCTGAGCAAAGAAATCAAGCGCTACGAAAGACTGATCATGACCTGCCTGGAATACGCCCAGGCAGCCATCTTCTATGGCAAGGCCGAAAACAAGGCCATGTATTCCAAGGACAAGCGCTGGGGTATTCTGCAAGAAGAAATCTTCTTGGTTCACTTTTTGCAGGAACTGCTTTCTACCACGCGCTACGTGATTGCCCGAATTGAAACGGACCAAATGGTGCAGCGCTGGGCCGGCGAAATGCAGGACCTCAAGACCAAGCCTGTGGCCTCGGGTTACGTGAACGCCATTCAAGAGAAATTGAACGAAATGAACGCCGCCACCCTGGACGAATTCAAGGACTTGTTGCGGCACGTGCTGGACCGATTCCAAATCGGCAACACCCTGTTTGGAACCGTACAGGAGCTGCAGAACTTTTACTAGACGAGAGACGCAAGACAAGAGACACAGAAAATGTCAGAGTATATCATTCTATCCATATTCCTTTTCCTGGGCGCGTTCATCGCGGCAGCGGCCACCGTTACCGGTCTTCTGCTGGGGTACCGCACCAAGAAAACCAAAAACAAGATGGCGCCCTACGAATGCGGCATGGAAACCATCGGCAACGCGCGAATCCAGTTCAAGGTAGGCTACTACCTTTTCGCACTCCTGTTCTTAGTGTTCGACATCGAAGCCCTTTTCCTGTTCCCCGTTATGGCGAACTTCAAGGAAATCATGGCAGGGAATTCTCCCCTCTCGCCTACGATTGTCGTCATTGACTTAGTGATCTTCATGGCAATTCTGGTTTCCGGTCTTGCCTACGCATGGAAAAAAGGAATCCTTAAGTGGGAATAACCCTATGGGAATAATTAACCTCGCTCCTAAGATTTTAGACCCGATACCCGGTGGAAAGTACGTCGTCAATGCGATTGACTACGTTGTCAACTGGGCTCGTGCCAACTCTATTTGGCCCCTTACTTATGGTACCAGCTGTTGCGCCATCGAAATGATGAGCAGCTCCATGGCCCGCTACGATATCGCCCGCTTTGGCTCCGAAGTGTTCCGCGCTTCGCCCCGCCAGGCGGACCTTTTTATTATCGCAGGAACCATTACCCGCCGTATGGCGCCCGCTCTCCAGATGCTTTGGGAGCAGATGCCTGGTCCCAAGTACGTGCTCGCCATGGGCGCCTGCACCATCAGCGGTGGCCCCTTTGTTTATGACAACTACGCTGTGGTGCGCGGGGCGCAGAACCTGATTCCGGTGGACGTATTCGTTCCCGGTTGCCCGCCCCGTCCAGAAGCATTGTTCCATGGACTTTTGACCCTCCGCGAAAAGATCCTTAAGGAAACTTGCCGCGATCCCTGGCACGAAGGCGACATCCGCAACGTGTCTACCATGGACCGCTACCGCGAAGCCGCAAAGGCATGGGCGGCCCTCGAACGTATCAAGGACGAGGAAATGGCCGAAGCCCGCGCCAAGTTCAAGGAAGAAAATCCGGATTACAAGAGCAGCTTTAAGCCCGTGCGCGTCAAGAAGGAAGACTTCCCCGAAGTGGAACGCGTCGCCTGCAAGCGTTTTGGCTTAAGCCAGCTTGACATCTACAAGAAGCTCAAGGCCAAGTTCCCGAACATCACCGTGCATACCCACAGCGAAGACCCCGTCGAAGATGTGGTGGCAGCCATGCCGGCCGACCGACCGCTCGAAGTGATGATCGATGTGGAAGACTACCTGCCCGCCGTGGAATACGTGAAGAACGATCCTGAATTCAAGATGAACTACCTGATCGACGTGACCGCCATCGACTACGACGACCACTTTGACATGGTAACGCAACTCCGCAGCATCGAAAAAGGCCACAAGATCTTCTTCTGCGTGCAGATCAAGAAAAACTTTGACATACCCGAAGAGGCGCGTCCCACATCGCTGCTCGGCAAGGTTCCGACCATCAGCCACCTGTACCCGGGTGCCGAAGTCAAGGAACGCGAAGTCTACGACATGTTCGGCATTGACTTCGAAGGTCACCCCGACCTGCGCCGTATCTTCTTGGACAAGGACTTTGTAGGTTACCCCTTGCGTAAAGACTTTACCCATCCCGAAATCATCAGGAGGCCCGTATAATGACAACGAGACTTCCCCCGGGATTCAAGATTACCCGCGATACCAATACCGAAGAATTTTTCATCAACATGGGTCCGCAGCACCCCAGTACCCACGGTGCACTCCGTCTCGCCCTCCGTATGGACGGTGAAACCATCGTGGAAGTGGTGCCTCACTTTGGCTATATCCACCGCGGTATGGAAAAGCAAGCGGAATCCATGAGCTACCTCCAGTACATTGCCATGTCTGACCGTCAGGACTACTTGACGGCCATCCAGAACAACCTGGGCGTAGTCATCGCTCTTGAAAAGGGCATGAACATCGGCGTTCCCGAAAAAGGCGAATACATCCGCGTCATGCTTTCGGAACTGGGACGTATTGCAAGCCACCTGGTGTTCTTCGGCTGCTTCGGCGGCGACCTTGGCGGCCAAACCTGCTTGCTGTTCGGCTTCAAGGAACGCGAAATGATCCATGACATTCTGGAAGAAGTCACCGGATCGCGCCTGACCACCAACTTCTTTAGACCGGGTGGCAGCCGTTACGATGTTCCCGAAAACTTTATCGACCGCGTGAAGGCATTCCTCAAGCACCTGGAAGGCGCCATGAGCGATTACGAAAGATTCCTTTCGAAAAACGTCATCGTGCTGGAACGTAGCAAGGGCATCGGCATCCTTTCCGCCGAAGACGCCATCGCTTACGGATGCTCCGGCCCGGTGCTTCGCGCCAGCGGCATCGACTTCGACGTCCGCAAGTCGAACCCCTACAGCATTTACGACCAGCTGCAATTCGACGTGCCCGTGACCTATAACGGCGACTGCTACGACCGTTACACCGTCCGTATCGCCGAAATCCACGAGTCCATGCGAATCCTGTACCAGTGCATCGAGAAATTCCCGAAAAATGGCCCGTGGCGCAGTAAAGAAAAGCCCGTGCGCCTGCCCGTGGGTCGCTACTACAGCGAAATTGAAACGGCCAAGGGACTTTACGCCACTTACGTAGTCGCAGCCACCACTGGTGAAAAGCCGTACCGCATTCACACACGCGGTCCTAGCTTCCCCCATATCGCCGCCCTCAACAAGATGGCCCAGGGGCACAAGATTTCGGACCTTGTGACAATTATGGCAACCCTTGACCCCGTGATTCCTGAAATCGACAGGTAATTTATGTTTGTACCTTCTGTAACACATCCGATTGGCGACTTCGTTCGCGACTGGGTTCCTAAACTCACGGCATACTTGCCGGATGCCTTGCACAATGCGACTCTCGACAGCATCACCGCCTTCCTCGTGAACGCCGTGATTTGCATCGTGGCCGTTTGCGCGGTGAACATCGGCTCTGCACCGATTCTTATCTACATGGAACGCAAGGTTTGCGCCCATGTACAATGCCGTTTGGGCCCCATGCGCCTCGGCTGGCACGGTACTCTGCAGACCATCGCCGACGTGATCAAGATGCTCTTCAAGGAAGTCTACTCCCCCAGTGGCGCCGACAAGCTGATGTTCTACGTGGCTCCGCTTATCGTGCTCATCGCCCCGTTTATCGTTTGCGCCCTGATTCCCTTTGACAAGAACCTGGTGGTTGCCGATATCGACATGGGCATCCCCATGATCATCGCCGTGAACGGCTTTGGCGTGCTGGGCATTTTGCTGGGCGGCTGGAGCAGTAACAACAAGTATTCCTTGCTCGGAGCCCTCCGTAGCGGCGCCCAGATGATCAGCTACGAAATCTCTTTCGCCATGATCCTCTTGTTCGTCGTGATGGTTTCCGGTTCCACGAACCTCATGGATATTACGCTCGGTCAATCCGGTACCATCGCCGACTGGTATATCTTCAAGATTCCGGTCATCGGATTCATCGCCTTTATTCTGTTCTTCATTTCTAGTACCGCCGAAATGAACCGCGCCCCCTTCGACATTGCCGAAGCGGAACAGGAACTCACCGGTGGTTACCACACGGAATACAACGGCACTCCGTTCGCCATGTTCTACCTGGCCGAATACATCGCCCTGGTCACCAACTCGGCTTTGGCCGCCACCTGCTTCTTGGGCGGTTTCCATGCCCCCTGCATCGGCATCGAAGCAATCGATACCCACCTGCAGATGGTTCCCGGTTTCGTGTGGTTCTTCGCGAAGATTTACTTTATGATCTGGTGCTACATGATGGTTCGCTGGACCTTTGTCCGCCCCCGTGTGGACCAACTCATGGCCTTTGAATGGAAGTTCCTTTTGCCGGTAAACCTGGTTCTCCTGGCCGCCGGCGCAGTTTACATGATTTTGGTCTAATATGCAAGAACGAATTTCAACACGTCGATACATCAAGCGCTACCTGAAGCGCTGTATTACGGGCCCGTGGAGCCTTATCTGCGGTTTGTCCGTATCACTAAAGTACTTTTTTGACCCTCGGCGCATTGTTACGGAACAATACCCCGAGAACAGGAAGACTCTCAAGATGCACGAACGTTACCGTGGCCGTCTCGAAATGATCGAAGACGCCGACGGCAACAACCACTGCACCGCCTGCGGCATGTGCGAACGAGCCTGTCCCAACGCCTCCATTAACGTGCTTTCGACCAAGAACATCGCTGGTAAGAAGGTGCTGGGCCGCTACGTTTACCATTTCGCCAGTTGCACCCAGTGCGGCCTTTGCGTAGAAGCCTGCCCCTTTGGAGCCATCCGCATGAGCCAGGCCTTCGAAGTCGCAACTACTGACCCGAACACGCTTGAAATGATTCTTAACAAGAAGGAGGGCCAAGGCTAATGCTTGCAACGCTTTCCGGTTTAATTCCCCAAAACCTTGCCTTCCCCACCGGCGGCATGGATCTTGCATTTTATGTAGTCGCTCTCTTTATGTTGGTGACCGCCGTCTGCACGGTAGCCGTCAAGAACATTCTGCAGAGCGCCGTGTTCCTGATTTTCTCCTTTGTGGGAACCGCCATCCTTTACTTGCTGCTGCACGCCGAATTTACGGCCCTGGCACAGGTGATGGTCTATGTGGGCGGCGTGGTGATTTTCGTGGTATTCACCATTCTCTTGACAAGCCGCCTCGGCGAAGACGCCTTCGCCGTGAAAATCCCGCGAGTCTTTGCGGCTTTCGCCCTCTCCATTATTTTCACCCTGATCATGGTCAAGTGCCTGTTGCCCATTGAAGGTCTTTCCACCAGCGCGGTGGCTGCCCCTGAAGGCTACGCCTCGTTAAAGGCATTCGCTCTCAGGCTTTTGGGATACGGCCCCGATGGCTTCGTGATTCCTTTTGAAGTAGTAAGTATTCTCCTGTTGATGACTCTGGTATGCGCCATCACTATCGCCCGTAAAGGTAAGGAGGACGAAGAAAAATGACTTTGATGAATTGTCTCATTCTTGCGTTTTTGCTGTTCGGCATTGGCGTCTGGGGCCTGATGCGTCGCCGCCACTTGATTGGCATGCTGATTTCCATCGAACTCATGCTGAACGCTGCCAACATCAACTTTATTTCTTTTGCCTACTTTAGCGCGAAGGACTCTACCGCAGGAGCGCTCTTCAGCATCTTCGTGATTGCAGTGACCGCTTGTGAAATGGCAATCGCACTTGCCATTATCGTGTCCATGTATCGCCGCTACAAGAGTCTGGACGTTGAACAGTTGAGGGACCTCCATGATTAATGACGTTTCCATCAGCTACCTGATTTTCTTGATGCCGCTTCTCGTATTCGCGGTAAACGGACTCTTCTTGGGCCGTAAATCGGACAAAGCCGCCGCAGGCTTCGCCGTCATCGGTAACGGAATCGCGATGATTGCCGCCCTGATTGTGGCAGTCCACTATTTCGGTTCTACATTCGCACCCCAGAAAGCGGTCCTTTTCCAGTTCCCCTTCATTGGATTTGCCGAAAATTTCGCCGCAAACATCGGGCTTCTGATTGATCCGCTGTCCGTCATGATGCTTGTGGTGGTCACGGTCATTTCTTTCCTGGTGAACATCTACAGCATTGGTTACATGAGGGGCGACCGCAGTTCCGGCCGATTCTTCTCCATCCTTTCGCTGTTCAGCTTCAGCATGCTGGGCCTCGTCGCCGCCACCAACCTTTTCCAGATGTTCATCTTCTGGGAACTGGTGGGCGTTTCCAGCTACCTGCTCATCGGTTTCTGGTACCATAAGCCCTCGGCCGTGAGCGCCTCGAAGCAAGCCTTCATTCTCACCCGCTTTGCCGACAGCTTCTTCTTGCTGGGCATCGTGATCGTGAGCTATGTGGTGCAGAGCTTTGATTTCTTTACCTTGAACGGTCTCACCCTTTCCGCTTTCAGAAAAGAAACCATTGATTTGGGCTTGACGGTGGTCACCAAGGCTGACGCCCTCATTCTCGGTTCTATCCTGATCTTTACGGGTGGCTGGGGCAAGTCCGCCATGTTCCCGATGCATATTTGGTTGCCGAACGCCATGGAAGGTCCGACCCCGGTTTCTTCTATCATTCACAGTGCCACCATGGTGGTGGCCGGCGTTTACCTGGTTGCAAGACTTTTCCCCTTCTTTGCCGTTTGCGGCAACTCCCTCACGCTGATCATGTGGGTGGGCGCTTTCACGATGGTCTTTGCCGCAGTCATTGCCTGCACGCAAAAAGACATCAAGCGCATTCTCGCCTACTCAACCCTTTCGCAGCTGGGCTACATGATGTTTGCGCTGGGCGCCTGCAAAATCGGCGACGCAGTGATTACCACCGGTTGGACAGCCTCCACCTTCCACATTTTCACTCACGCCTTCTTCAAGTGCGCCTTGTTCTTGATTGCCGGTAGCCTGATTCACCAGGTGCATACCAACGATCTCGATGCCATGGGCGGTCTCCGCAAGAAGATGCCCTTGACCTACTGGAGCAGCCTCATCTGCGTGCTGGCTATCGCAGGCATTCCGCCCTTCTCCGGATTCTTCTCGAAAGACGAAATCATCTTGGCAGCCTTCCAGGGTCACCACTACGTGGTATTCGCCTTGGCACTCCTCACCAGCGGCCTCACCACCTTCTACATGTTCCGTCTGTTCTTCCTCGCCTTCCACGGCAAGCCCCGTTGCAAGTCCGTTGCCGAAGGCCATGTGCACGAAGACTTCTTCATGACGCTTCCCATTGTGATTCTCGCGGTACCGGCTCTCCTGAGCGGTATCTTGGGCAAGAGTCTCTTCGAACATTACTTCGTGCCGGGTAGACTCCGCGTCCCGCAGCTGGTATTGCTCCCCCACGCCGAATGGATTCCCTACGTTGCCGTGGCTGTAGCAGCCGTCGCCCTCTTGATTGCCTGGTTCTTCTACGCAAGCCCCAAGGCTAAAGTGGAACGCGCCCTCGACGAAACCAACCGCAGCGGTCTCTACAAAGTGGTCTATCACAAGTTCTACTTCGACGAAATGTACTACGCCGTGGTTCGCCAGTTTGTCATTGGCGGCATCGCCCGCGTGGCCCGATTCATTCAAGACTACATTATCGAAGGAATTCTCGCCTTCTGCGTCTGGTTTGTTCATAAGCTGGGTGACCTGGTACGCTTCGCCCAGGGTGGCAATTTGAGTTTCTACTTGGGCACCCTGATTGTCGGCCTTTTGTTGTGGCGCTTTTTGGGACAGCTTCCGCTGTAAGGTAAGGTTTGATTATGGATACTTTGCTTTTTAACTTCATCTGGATTATCCCGCTTTTCACGGTGCTGGTCTGCGCTCCGATTCCGTCCCATAAGGAATCGCTCCTCAAGACCATCCATGCATTCTCGGGAACACTCGTGCTGTTGCTTGTAGGCTATTTAACCTATCACCTTTACAAGCTCGGCATCGAAAGCGCCGCTAAAGATTCAGCTCCGCTTTTGCTCCACTACTACATGGACATCCCTTGGATTCACACATTGAACGCCCACTACTCTGTCGGCGCCGATGGTCTGAACATGTTCTTGTTGTTCCTGACGGCAGTGATCGTCTGGGGCGGCATTCTCGTCAGTTGGAACATCAAGGGCAACCAGAAGGTATTCTTCGCTCTCATCCAGCTTTTGGCCACCAGCGTCTACGGTGTGTTCATGAGCATGGACTTGGTGCTGTTCTTTGTATTCTACGAAATGGAAGCCCTGTGCATGTACCTGATGATTGCAGGCTACGGTTCGGGCCGCAAGGACTACGGCGGTAAAAAGCTGACCTTGACGCTGGCCTTCGGATCTTCCATGATCTTGGCAACACTATTCGGTCTTTATTTCGAAAGCGGAATCAGCAGCTGGAGCATCGTGGAGCTTTCCAAGGTGACGCTTCCCATGGATTTCCAGATGTGGGCATTCCCCCTCATGTTCATGGGCTTCGCCGTTTCCAGTTCCCTGTTCCCGTTCCACTTCTGGAGTCCGGATGGCCACTCGGCAGCTCCGACAGCCGTTTCCATGCTGGCTGCAGGCGTGATGATGAAGATGGGCGCCTACGGTTGCTTGCGCGTTGCCATGTTCCTGATGCCTGAAGCAGCCAAGATCTGGCTCCCCTACGTGGTAGCACTCCTGATCTTTAACGTGGTGCTTGGTCCCTTCATTGCGCTTCGCCACAAAGACCTCAAGTACATTACCGCCTACAGTTCCATTAGCCACCTGGGCTTGATATTCCTCGGCCTTGCAGCCATGACTCCCGTGGGTCTCCGCGGCGCCAGCCTCCAGATGATTTCTCACGGTTTCTTGACGGGCCTGTTCTTCGCCACCATCGGCATGATTTACGAACGCACCCACACCCGCGACATCACCGAAATGGGCGGCATCATGCGCAAGCTCCCCTTCCTTGGTGTGGGCTTTGTGATTGCAGGCTTTGCCGGCCTCGGCCTGCCGGGCTTCAGCGGATTCATTGCCGAAAGCAACATCTTTATCGGAGCCTTCCAGCAAGATTCCACCATCACCCGCGTTGTGACGGTGCTTGCAATTCTCTCGATTACCACAACGGCAGTCTACATCTTGCAAACGGCAAACCGCATGTTGCACGGCAATATGCCCGCCAAGTACGAATCGCTTACCGACGCTTGCTTCCGCGAAAAGATTGTGGTGGTGGTGCTGGTACTTTGCCTCCTTTTGATTGGTGTGTTCCCCGGATGGATTGCAGACATGCTTGACCAGAGTATAGCACCTATTTTTGCAAAGATTAACTCCGCATTATAGATTTTACCATGTATATACAGAACTTCATTATCCCAGACCTGCTACTGCTTTTATTCCCGTTTATCGTTATCGGGAGTAGGCTCTTTTGCACCAACCGTTCCAAGGTGTCCTGGCGCATCGCGAACATCGGATTCATTCTGATTTTCGTGTTGCTGAACTTCATTCCGCTGGCCAGTGGAACGGGCCGATTCTTCATTAGCAACTGGCACATCGACGACTTTGGCGTGCTCATGCGCGAAGTCCTCATGGTATCGGCCATTCTCGGAATCTGGCTTGCCAAGGATTACTTTGAACACGGCGGCGACGGAAAGCCCGCCATGCACCAGATTGCAGAATTTATCGGAACGGTCGCCTTCGCTACCTTCGGCGGAGTCACCGTCGTTTCTGCCTGCGATCTGCTCACGTTCTTCTTGGGCCTTGAAATTGCCACCATCCCCATGTACGCCCTTGCCGCTTGGAACAAGCAAGACCAATACGGTTCCGAAGCAGCCACCAAGTACATCCTGATGGGTTCCGTAGCCACAGCCTTTGAACTTTTCGGATTCAGCTATCTTTACGGCTTTGCGGGCTCCATTCACTTCGACGCCATTCAAGACGCCGTGGCAAGCGGTCCCTCTCCACTTCTGTGGATTGCCGTGCTGTTCCTGTTTGCAGGTATCGGTTTCAAGCTCACCCTGTTCCCGTTCTACACTTGGGCCCCCGACGTTTATGAAGGCGCTCCCACGCCGGTAACCGCCATTCTCTCGGTGACCTCGAAGGCAACCGCTATCGCCTTCCTCGTGGTTCTCGTCTTTGGCCCCCTGGCTCCGATTCAAGAGCAAATTGCCCCCTTCATCGCCCTGCTGGCAGGTACAACCCTCTTTGTCGGTAACTTGGGCGCTTTGAAGCAGACAAGGCTCCGCCGCTTCATGGCCTACAGTTCTATTGCCCAAGCCGGCTACATCATGGTAGCCCTCCTCGGTCCGGCAGCCACTGCAAAGACAGCCATTATCTACTACCTGTTCGTTTACGCGGTATCCAACTACCTGGCTTTCTTTATCTTCGGCATTATCGGTCACCACCGCGAAGAAACCTTCAATTCCTTGCGTGGACTTTCCAAGCAGAAACCCATGCTTGCCATTGCTCTTGCCGTTGCCATGTTCAGCCTTGCAGGCATTCCGCCCCTTGCTGGGTTCTTCGGTAAGTTCCACCTGTTCTTCAGTGGTGCCGCTACCGGACACTACGGCATTGTCGCCTTCGCCGTACTGAACAACGTGCTTGCACTGTTCTACTACTTGCAGCTGATCAAGAGCGCCTGGATTGATGAAACGGATGACCACTTGAATCCGCTGCGCATGACCAAGCGTCAGCGCGCCGTGATTGGACTCTTGACGGTAGCGGTGATTGTTCTCGGCGTATTGCCGTTCCTCAGTGACAACATCTTCGCTGGATTTACGTTTTAAATAGAATTAAAACAAGCAAAAAAGACCCGTTACAAACGGGTCTTTTTTAGTGGGAAATTTAAGGTTTATTCTTTCATGCAACGGACAGCGTAGGCAAAGTCTTCGCCATTTTCTGCCAGATTAAAATTCACGTCAAAATACCGCAGGGCAACAGAAACGACATCGTTAGTGCCTTCTGCAACAAGCTCCCTGTTCACCCACAGATAGGCCGTATAGCCCATATCAAAGAAGGACTCGCTGCCAACATCATAGCCACCGGCCGGAAGCAGGTTGAAGCCAGACAAATTGTTGCCAGGTTCCTTCGCCCATCCTTCTGCCGACTTCGTTTCCTCTGCCGTATAATCATAAAGGGCTCGGGATGTACCCATGGCACGCAAAACGGCAGCGCGTTCGCTGGTATCTATTTCATCAGAAACTGTAATCGTCATCAGCTTCCAACCGTCAGGGCAAACCTTAGCGGCAGTTTCCTTATCGTAGAGGCGACCATACTTTTTGCAGGAATCGGCACTATTGTTATAGCACCAGCTATTGCCTGTTTTATAATTCATGTTTTCGGCCATGTAGGTCTTTCCCCATATTTCAACAGTCTTGTATGTCTGGCCTTCGTATTTTAATGTCCCCGTATGAAGCGGAATTTCATCTAGATAGGTAGAATCAAAGTCCCCTTCTATATGAATATCATTATGGTCCCAAGATGACGGATAATTCGCCATGCAACGCACAGACATGCCATGGCCCTTGTAATATTCCCCATAGTTGAACATGTCCGTCTCATAAGTCAGCTGCCAACCATAGGCAATGTCATCTGCATAAACCGAACTCGTCCAAAAATAAGCGAACTTGCCCGTAGGCAGCCAACCGCCTTCCACATTCTTTCGGCCCGCAGGGAGTCCATAAAAGCCAAAACGGTTCGAACCTTGCAAAACTGATTCTGCATTCTGCCAATGGTCAATGGTTTTCAGCTTGGTTCCTGCAGGTTCAATTCTGTCCCCCACGGCTTGATAAAGCTCGCTCCACTCTTCATGACTAGGCAAATGCCAACCTTCCGGACAAGCCTTCTGGGCAGCCTCCCAAGTATAGAGTCGGCCGTAAACCTTGCAGCTATCCTTGCGGTCTTCATAGCACCAGGAAATCTTTTCTAGCGTAGAATCGACATAATCCAAATTTTCTGCAAACCACAAGTTGAAATCGTTTGCCAATGCAAGAGGCTTGGGGATTTTCACAATCCGGTATTCGCGATCATTCCGCTTATCGGTATAGATTCCATTCTTGATAGTCATCCCGTTCATTTCGTAGTCAGAGATGGTCTTGACCACCTCTTCTTCGCCTTCTGAACACGCCGAAAGGAATACGGAAAATAAAAATGCTCCCGAAACAAGGCTCCACAAAGTCTTCATAGGACCTCAATTAATAAATGGGTTTATCCCAGACGCTTCCACCCGTCGCATTGTTCGTCTCGGATGATGCCGAAGGAACCGTAGACGTTCCCGGCTGCCAGGAAGTGGTTGTTTGAGCCACCTTGTCCTGATCAATGGGAATTACAATTTCGTCTGGATATGCCTGATAGACAAACAGCGAAAGACAATAGGTGAAAGGCATCCAGATAACGCTTGCAAACGTGATCTCACGGGCCACAATATCCTGACCTACAACCGTTTCACCTTTCTGGGCTTCAAAAAGGGTCTTGCCCATCGCTCCGCGAGTTCCAATAGAGCAATCTTCATCGGTGGAACAAACATAGCGTCCATCGGCATAGATGTCGTAACTTCCACCATCTGACGTCCTAATGGTTGAACGCCCAAAATAGCAGCCGGAAAGCATTGCCGCCGAAAAAGCGACTAGCATTATCCGGCTCATACGTTTAGCAAACATGCTAGAACCCGTAACCGATACCCACGTTGAAAATCATACCCTGAATGGCGTGATCCTTGACGGAAATAATCGTATTGCCCTTTTCGTCCTTTTTCGATTTGTAGATATCGTTCTTGTAGAAGTTGAGCATGTACTTTACTTGAGCAACGAACATCACGCGGCTAGAACGGTTAAACATCACACCGCCGCCGACGAAACCCGTAAGGCCCGAGCTTTCATCGTTGTATTCGTAGTCGTCACTGCGATAATTGTAAGAGTAGACATCGCTATCGGTATAACGTTCTGCCCTCGGGACCTTGCTTTCGTATTCAGTCTGGCTAAAGGCAAGACCACCGCCCACAAAGGGAGTAATGGCCCTGGTGCCAAAGGGGTAATAGGCAGAAATGGCAAAGTCCATGTAGTCAAGAGGAGTATCGCCACCCAAGCCGTACATATCCCAGTCGATGCCGAACAAAATAACCTGGGCATCGTAGAGCAGCCAGAAATCAAGTCCTGCAAACACTTCCACTTCGGGCTGAACAGCCATGAGGCCGCCCACGGACATACCGATATAGGCATTTACGCCCTTGCGCTTGGGAGTCTTCGTTTCCTGTTCGGTCACGCTGTAAATATCGGAATCGTCCACAGCCTTGTTCTTGGTGCCGATATTGCGGGCCACGCGCTGAATAATCGGGTCAAAGTCATCGGGGTTGCGAGCCTTGAGGCGGTCATCCCAGATGGGAGCTTCCTTGTCGACGCTGTAGAGTTTGAACGACATGATGACGCTTTCTCCAAGGCGCGTAAATTCAGCGATAATGTACTTGGAGCATCCCTTTTCAACAGCCTTGGCGCGAACCGCTTCCTGGTTGTCGGCAGTCACACCATCTTGGCTTGAACCCACCACCAGAATAAAGCGACCGTCATCTTCAATATAAGCCTTCATCAACTTAGAAGAAGCTACGGCATAATCGCCATGCATGCCAGTCAGGCCCACCGGGGCGAGATAAACTTTTTCTGCGGCAAACAGGGCCACGGACAAAGCTACAATTGCAAACAAAATCTTTTTCATAAGACCTCCTTACGACAAAAAATATACCTTATTTTTAAGACAGGCGTTAACAATTGAAGACCTCATTTTTACATTTCATCACCTTTTTATTACCATTTTTTTACGGGAACCCATTTTGTATACACATTCTCGCTAAAAAAACACCCTTTTTCCCTTATAATTTTTAATTTTTAGCACGAAAATTAACCCTATTCATGGAATATACTATGAGCATCAAAGATTACCTCGCCGGCGCCAAGATGGCCGGTTCCGTCCAGAAGCTGATGACCCCGGGCCTTGCCGTGGAATTTATCCAGCCCTGGTACACACCGCTTTCCACTACCCCCTCTACAACGGGTATCGCAGTCGGCGGTATCGGTTCCACCTTCACCACCACTCCGGCTGGTACCACTCCAGTGATGAACGTGATGCCGGGCGTGCAGGTTCGTACCGAAAAGCCGAGCGACCTCCGCTTCAACAACTTCTTCTTCCGTGAATCCGTCGTTAGCGACAAGGCCGCACTGGAAATCGGCGACTTCGCCGGTTTCACTCAGATGCTCGCCAAGTACCCGCTGGTAGACGCCAAGGGCGAAGCTCTCTTTACCGCCGCAGAACTTGCCAACCAGAAGAAGGCCGAAGCCAAGCTCAACAAGGCCATTGCCGACAAGGATTTCTTCAAGAACAATGCTGCCGCTTTTGAACGCTGGCACATCGAATGGAGCGACCGCACTGCAGCTCTTCTGAACAAGGCCGGTGCAGAACTCAACCGTAGCGCCGTCATCGATTTCTTTAACGGTGTTGTCGGCGAAAAGGTTGCCCGTCAGGGTGCCCTCACCGCCGCATGGGCAAACGACTCTGTGTTCCTGGGTCAGGACGGCTACGATGCCGCCAAGATGCAGTACAGCGCACTCTACCCGGTGAGCGAAACCAAGTATGAAGGCAAGGGTGTACAGATTACCAAGACCCAGTCCAGCTACGTGACTCCGGGTGACGAACGCCTCTCCAGCCTCCCGGTGAACGCCACCGTGTTCACCCTCGAAAATACCACCAAGGAAACCCGCGAAATCACCATCGTGCAGGTGCAGGACTGCATCGCCGGTTACATGGCCAAGAAGGACCGCCAGGGTGTGCAGGACTCCAGCTTCGTGCTGGTGCCGTCCGCTCGTTTCCCGAAGGGCGTGAAGTTCAGCAAGCAGGCTAGCGACGGTCGCGAAGTTCGCGGTCTGCAGTTCTACAACGAAAAGGCTCTCGCCGAAAGCGACTTCAACGGTTGCATGGGCGTTTCCGTTGCTTGGAACAAGAAGGACAACCTGAACGTTTCCGTGAAGCCGATGTTCTATCAGGACGACGCAGCCTCCGTGCTGAAGGGCGCTCTCCGTAGCGGCCGCGTCAGCGAATCCTGGGTGAAGAATGTTTATAGCGGCCGCGAAACTATGGCCGGCGCCGTTGCCGTGACCGTCGTTCTCAAGCCGAAGCAGAAGGTCAGCTTCCAGTTCAACCTGGTGCTGGACTTCCCCGAAATCAAGCTGAACAAGCTCACTTCCGCCAAGAAGTACACAGCCTTCTACCCCGAAGCATTCGGCCGCGTAGAAGCCATGCTCGACGAAGCCTTGGCCGCCGACAAGAACTTCGACGCTCGCCTCAAGGCCTTCGAAAACTTGGTTCCGAAAAAGGCTGTGGCCAAGATTTACAAGACGGCCGCCAAGCAGGACGAATTCAAGAGCCTCGCTATCAACACCCTTAGCTTCCTCGCCGAAGCCACCGTGTGGGACAAGGACGACCGCTTCCTGGTTCGCGAATGCGCCGACTATCCGTTCTTCAACTCTCTCGACGTTTACTTCTACGGTAGCTTCAGCCTCATGGCTCTGATGCCGCGCCTCGACGGTGTGGTGATGAAGCGCTTTGGTGACGCCATTCTCGCCGTGAACGAAAACCGTCGCCGTCACCATGAATACGTGAACCACCCGTTCGCGGACCTTCCGGATCCGAAACTCGAAGGCCCCCGCGCTGTTCGTGGCGCCGTGATTCACGACCTCGGAAGTCCCTTCGACGCTGAACCCGATGCCTACGACTGGCACAATGTGAAGGAATGGAAGGATCTCGCTCCGAAGTATGTGCTGATGGTTCTCCGTCATTTCCACAAGACTCAGGACATGCAGAACCTGCAGGATTGCAAGGAAGCCGTTTACGCCGCCATGCAGTACCTCGAAAAGATGGTGAATGAAGGCGAAAACTTCCCGCTCACCCACGGTACCGACGACACCTTCGACAACCTCTCCAGCCACGGCATTTCCGTGTACTGCGGTAGCCTCTGGATTGCAGGCCTCCGCGCTGCAGCAAAGATTGCTGAAATCCTCGGCGACAAGCAGCAGGCTGACACTTGGAACGCCAAGGCAGACGCCGCCAACAAGGAATTCGACGAAGCCCTGTGGGACGACGCCGAAGGCTACTACCACTTCTTCGTGACTCCGATGGAAGCCAAGGACGTTGTTGCCGACAAGCTCCCGAAACTGGCTGACGCCATCAAGGAAACACTCGTCATCGACGCAAGCGATGTGAAGGCCTCCCTCAAGGCTATCAACGAATGGCTCAACGCCGGCGAAATCCCGAGCGACGTGGAACTTTCGAAGAATGAACTCCGCGGCCTCAAGAAGGCATGGCTCACCGCCCAGTGCAAGGAAGCCTTTACCGCTTCTTGGAACGCCAAGATTACCAATGACTGCGATGACGTCTTTGCCGACACGATGCTCGCCGACACGTACCTGCGACTCTTGGACCTGAAGCCGATTTGCGACAGCAAGAAGGCCAAGGCAAACCTGCTCCGCGTCTATAACACCAACTACAAGGCCAACAGCCCGCTTATCGGTGCCGCTAACCTTGTCCGTAAGGACGGTTCTCCGCTGGATGAATTCAACTTCCAGGCTCACGACGTTTGGATCGGTATTCAGTACAGCATCATGACCGCCATGATGTTCCACGGCCTCGAAAAAGAAGCTGCCGTCATGGGCGACTCCATGATCCGCAACCTCTACGACGAAGCCCGCATTCCGTTCGCCGCACCGGAAGGATTCAACGGCTCCTGCCGCCTGCACCCGGAAGCTCTCGTGAAAGCCTTTGGCCTCAGCGCTACCGCCGCCGACAAGATGCACAAGGAACTCCTGAAGAAGGGCGCCCTCCTTGCCGACAGCCGCATTAGCCCGAAGCTCCCCCGCAATCTGCCCGCCTTTACCAAGGCATTCGGCGCCATTGCCAAGAGCAACAAGGTTGAAGCAAGCGCTCTGTTCATGCTGCTCCACAGCACCGCTCTGAAGTACACCGCCGGTAAGTACTTCCGTCCGGGCATGGTTTTCGCTTTGCTTTATAAGTAAATTTCAAATAGGCTCAAGAGATAAGCTCGTCTCGCTCACATGGCCGTTCCGGAATGTTCGCTTAACGACTTATCTCTCTCGCCTTACAAGTGTTACTTATAAGCTCCGTTTTTGCAGAAATAGAACAGCCTGTCCGTTGGACAGGCTGTTCTTGCATTGGTATTTTATATCTATATTTGCAACATGTTTAAGATAGTTAAGGCATTCTGCCGCATTCTTTCTTCTTACGCTTCCCCATTCGTCATCGCAAGCGCAGTCGTCGCATTCTTCCTCCCCATCGCCTTCGGATGGGTGCACGGGAATGTTTCCTCTGTCATTCTCGGCATTATCATGCTGAGCATGGGACTCACGATTTCGATGGACGATGTGCGAAACCTGATGAAACAGCCCCTCCACATTCTGCTCGGCGCTGTCGCACAGTACACCATTATGCCGTTTGTAGCCTTCGGACTCACGAAGCTGTTCGGACTCGACCCTTACCTGGCCGTAGGCATTATTCTGGTAGGTTGCTGCCCGGGCGGAGTTTCTAGCAACGTGATGAGTTTCCTTGCCAAAGGCGATGTCACCTATTCGGTGAGCATGACCATGGTCTCAACGCTTCTTGCACCGATCATGACCCCGCTTTTGGTTTTGTGGCTTGCAGACACTAGCATCGACGTGAACGCAAAGGGCATGTTCTTGAACATTCTGTACGTAACCATCGCCCCGATCACAATCGGTTTCCTTTGTAACCACTTCTTGGGCAAGCGCGCCGTATTCAAGGAAATTCAGGCGAACATGCCCGCCGTAAGCGTGATTGGCCTTATGTGCATTGTGGGCGGAGTGGTCGTAACGGTGCGTCCGCAACTTTTGACAAACGGCCTCGGCCTCATTTTCTTGGTACTTGCGGTGGTGTTCTGCCACAATGCCTTGGGCTATGTTTTAGGCTATAGCGTAGGTCGTCTTTTCAAGTTCAACACCGCCAAAAAGCGCACCATCGCCATCGAAGTAGGTGTTCAGAATGCAGGAATGGCGACCGTTCTTGCGGCCGCCTTCTTCGCGAATCCCGATAATGTGGCGCAGCACCCCGAAGCGGTGCTTTGTGTGGTTCCCTGCGCCCTGAGCTGCGCTTACCATTCCATTAGCGGTACGGTACTCGCCAACATCTTTGCCTGGCGCGACAAGAAAAAGGCATAAGGTTTATGCCATCACCAGGTCCGGACGGGCTTTCATTTCGTCCAGCTGGATCTGGTGAAGCACCACATGGCCTTCTACAAGGCTCTGTTGCACATCGATAATACGCTGGTTTGTAGATCCCCGGAACTTGATTTCCAGGGATTTTTTCGCCATAATGAACGGACCGTCAATCAGGATGTCGGCAAAAGTCAACAGTTCGAACATATCGGGACGGTCGTGGGCAAGGTCCATCAGGCGTTCATAGGTATAACCGGTAAAAATGACCAGGTTCATGCCACGTTCCTTGATTTCACGAGCCAACGGAATCAAGGCTGCCGCCTGGTCCATGGGATCGCCGCCACTGAAGGTAATGCCATCCAGCAACGGGTTTTCCTCGATCATTTCAAGGATTTCGTCAATTTCAATAAAATGACCCCCGTTAAAATCGTGGGTCTGCGGGTTTTGGCACCCGGGGCAATTATGGTGACAACCCTGGGTAAAGATTGTCATACGGATTCCGGGTCCATCCACGAAGGATTCGGGTTCGATTCCCGCAATGCGAAGCCTCGGTGTCTCTTCTTGTTCCATTTCCACTCTCAAAATAAAAGAATGGCGGGACCTGCCCGCCATGAAATCTTACAGCAGGTAATTTGCTAGGATTTCCCTAGGAATTACACTCCGTGCTTGACGCGATCGTTCACTTCGGCACGCTTGGCGTTGTTGAAACGATCAACTGTACCCACGAGGTAACCCGTGATGCGGCGGATACGTTCGAAGCCAACACCTTCGCCATACTTATTCAGTTCTTTTTCGGACATTTTTACTTCTCCTTACTAGTTAAAATTTATCGGATACCCTTGAATACCGGCATTCCAGGGTAAAGCTTACGCAATTCCTCGATCTTTTCGGGGGCAATTGCGTGACCTTCGGTACGACCGCAACGGGGGCAGCAGTCACCGATAACGCCCACGAATCCACAGACGGGGTCGCGGTCCACCGGATGGTTGATAGAACCATAACCGATGCCAGACTTTGCCATGTGATGCACGATCTTTTCGAATGCATCCAGGTTCTGCGTCGGGTCGCCATCCAGTTCGATGTAGCTGATGTGACCCGCATTGGTGAGGGCGTGGTAGGGTGCTTCCAAGGAAATCTTCTTGAAAGCGGAAATCTTGTAGTACACCGGCACATGGAAAGAGTTGGTATAGTAATCGCGGTCGGTAACGCCCGGGATAATACCGAACTTTTTCTTGTCCATGCGGACGAAACGGCCAGAAAGGCCTTCGGCCGGAGTGGCCAACAAGCTGAAGTTGAGACCGAGACGTTCGGATTCCTTGTCGCAGAATTCGCGCATGTGACCGATAATCTGGAGGCCCAGCTTCTGAGATTCTTCGGATTCGCCGTGGTGCTTGCCCGTGAGCATCACCAGGGTTTCGGCAAGACCGATAAAGCCAATGGAAAGCGTACCGTGCTTGATGACTTCGTCCACGGTGTCTTCCCAGCCGAGCTTTTCGGAATCGATCCAAACGCCCTGTCCCATGAGGAACGGGAAGTTCTTGACCTTGCGCTTGCTCTGAACGGCAAAGCGTTCCATGAGCTGGTCGCTCACCAGCTGCATCATGCGGTCGAGTTCCTTGAAGAACAGGTCCACAGACTTCATCTTGATGGCGATACGCGGAAGGTTGATCGAAGTAAAGCTCAAGTTGCCACGGCCAAAGCTGATTTCTCGGCTCGGGTCGTAATGGTTACCGATCACGCGGGTACGGCAACCCATATAGGCAATTTCGGTTTCAGGGTGGCCCGGCTTGTAGTACTGCAAGTTGTACGGGGCATCCTGGAAGCTGAAGTTCGGGAACAGGCGCTTGGCACTCACGCGGCAAGCCAGCTTGAACAAGTCATAGTTGGGATCGCCCGGATTCAGGCTGATGCCTTCCTTGACGCGGAAAATCTGGATCGGGAAGATAGCCGTTTCGCCACCACCCAAGCCTTCTTCGGTGGTGAGGAGCAAGTTACGGATAGCCATGCGAGCTTCGGGCTCGGTGCACATACCGTAGTTGATGCTGGAGAACGGAGTCTGGGCACCGGCGCGGCTGTGCATGGAGTTCAAGTTATGAACAAAGGCTTCCATAGCCTGGAAGGTAGCCTTGTCGGTTTCTTCGTAGGCCATCTTTTCGGCAAACTTCTGAGCATTCTTGGTGGTTTCTTCACCATAGGTCTTGGACAGTTCGCGGGCTTCGGCTTCCACAAACTTTTCGTTCGGCACGAGCGTTGCCACCATACCCATTTCAGCCATTTCGGAATGGAGCTTCTTCACCACCGGCTGAATTTCTTCTTCGGTCTTGCCGGTGAGAAGAATGAGGGCCTTGACCATGTTGGAAAGGTAGGCCTTGCGGTAAGTGATGCGCACGCCGTCGGCCATGGCGTAGTCAAAGTTCGGAATGGACTGACCACCGTGCTGGTCGTTCTGGTTAGACTGAATGGCAATTGCGGCCAAGGCAGCGTAGCTGCGAATATCCTTGGGTTCGCGCAGATGGCCGTGACCGGTATTGAAGCCGTTCTTGAAGAGTCTCTTCAGGTCGATCTGGCAGCAAGTCATGGTAAGGGAATAGAAATCCAGATCGTGGATATGGATATCGCCTTCCATGTGGGCGCGGCTATGCTCGGGCTTGAGCATCATCATGGTATAGAAATGCTTTGCCGATTCGGAACCGTACTTGAGCATGGTGCCCATGGCGGTATCGCCATCGATGTTAGCATTTTCGCGCTTGAGGTCAGATTCCTTGGCAGAACTGAAAGTAATGTCGCGGAGCGTATGCATGAGACGAGTGTTAACTTCGCGCACGCGGGTACGTTCGGCACGGTACAGGATATAGCTCTTGGCGGTATCGGCATAGCCACCTTCGGTAAGAGCCTTTTCGACAGCGTCCTGAATTTCTTCGATTTCGGGAATATTCTTGCCCTCGGATTCAAGCCTGCCCACCACATCGGCGGACACCTTGAGGGCCGTGCTCGTGAGCACGTCATCGCTTCCCAACAAATTCAACTGACTTTGGGCGGCCTTAATCTGTTCGTCGAGCTCGCCCGATGCGCGGAATGCCTTGACAATGGCGTCGGCAATCTTTTCAATGTTGAACGGCATCTCACGGCCGTCGCGCTTCCTTACAGAAACTATCATCTACCAATCCTTGCTGCCCGGCGAATAGGCTCCCGATGAGCAAAATTCGTGTCGAGCATACTTTTTTCTTTCAATTCCGGTATTTACTATATCTTGTGTCTAAGTTTTGGGGCGAAGCACAAGATATGGAAAACAATATAATAAATGTAAGTGTCATTGGAAGGCATTTTTCAAAAAAATAACGCTTTTTAAGTAAATTTTAGTATACAAAACTAAACTTATCAACAATTCAAAACAGACGGGACACAACCCGTTTTGAACAAAATAAACATAAAAAAAGCTAACGCCTTTATTTATAAGCAGTTAGCTAATTGTAACCATCAAGAGCATTTATCAACAGAAAAATAAAAGTTTTTCGTAAACAACGCCTTGACAAATAAAACTAGTGTGACTAGCCACGCTATTGGAGCAATTCTACAACCAAATGAATCGACGCGGAAATGCTCACCGAGTCGGCAATGGATGCCAACATGGCTTCTTCGTTATAGTCATTGAACTTGGCAACGCTGGAAAGCGTTCTTCCGTAGGCGAAGCCTTCATTACCGCCATTTTCGCTGACCGAGATAACCTTGCCAAGAGAGCCGCCAACACTTTCGGCGTAGCTTCCGGCCTTATCCAAAGCCTTCTTGCCGACCAAAAGCACCAGCTCCTTGCGCAGGGAATCCTCGCCCTTGAGGCAAGCAGACGTGCGTTCAATTTCTACATCCAATTCTGCAGAAAGCACAGCTACCGCTGCAGCGGCCACAGGTCTTGACGAACTGCGGATTGCAAAAGACTGGCTCACCACATAACCCGTAAGGCTACGGGTACCCTTGTCGTAGGACCATTCCTTGCGCATGTCCACACTGTTCTGCTCGATATCGGCATTCTGGATATCAAGCTTATTCATTTGTTCAAAAATTGCTTGACGGCGAACCTCAAGCTGCTTGTAGAGAAGTTCCTTGTCGCGGCCACGCAATTCAAGCATAGCCACCGTCACGAATTCATTGGCCTCGTACTTGCGAGATTCAGAAGCCGATACCGTTACCGTGGAGTTCTGGTCACCAAAAGCCGACGGAACCTTCAAAGCCGGCTGGCCAGCTTTCGAAGACATACAACCGTTATCCGTAGTGAGCAGCAGGAATCCCAGCAGCACCACCAAGAATACTAGACCCAATGTAACCTTATTCATATACAACCCCTTGTATAAAATTATTTCTTGGCGGCGAACAAATTCACAATCGCATTTATCAGCAAGGCCATCGCGATCGTCGTAGTCATGCTGATAAAGGGCATCCAGGGCCAGCTGAAAATTCCACCCAATACAGCGGGCACGCCAAAGGCCGGAATACCCTGCACCAGAATAAGGCTAGCCATTCCGCAAACCACCGCCACAATGACAACCCAGCCGCGCAGCTTTTTTGTACCCGTTCCGAAGACCTTGTCGGCAAAGAAGGCCAGCAGGAACATACCCAGAAGCGGGCCCGTGAAAAGCCCCGTAAAGAACAGCGCGTTCTTAAGAAGGCTCCCCTGCTGCGTTGCCGCAAACAAGGCAAAGAAGATTCCCAGAATTCCCCAGACGACCGTCCAGATCTTGGCGCGCTTAAGGCCCCCGATTCCAGCGTTTTCGTCCCAGCCCAAAAAGTCTCGCTCCGAGGTATTGCCCAAGGAATTGATGGCCCCCGAAAGACTACTCATGGCTGCAGCACAAATGGCCGCAACGATCAACCCCGTCACGCCCACCGGAAGTCCATTTACAATAAAGTAAGGAAACACGTCATTCTGGCCCAAGCCCTCGGGAAGCGGTGCCGCATGAGCCTTCTGGTAATAAACGTAGAGAGCAGCCCCCACCCAGTAAAAGAGGATAGATACCGCACAGCCAAGCACCATGGAAAGGACACTGGAGCGGTTAGCCGCTTTCACATCTTTACAGCTCAAGTAGCGTTGCACAAACTGCTGGTCACAACCGCGAATGGCGATTTCAAGAATCGCATAGGCAAAACCAGCCGAAACAAGGGTGCGGGCATTGGAAATATCCATCGACGCATCCCACCACTTGGTCTTGCCCGCTTCGCTGGCAAGGGCAGCCATTTCGCCGAAACCGCCCACCGCATTCGAAATTATCAAGAGCACCAGCACGCCACCGCCAAAGAACACGGCAAACTGCATCACGTCGGTCCAGATGACCGCCTTGATTCCGCCGAACCAGGTGTAGAAAATGGCCACCGCCGCCGAGACGATAATCGCAAGCTTCAAGTCGATATGCAAAATCTGCGCAAGCACCAAGGACGGCGCAAACAGGAGAATCCCCGTGCGGAGCAGCAAATGCAAGCAATAGAAAATCGCCGCAATCCGGCGCACGGGCCTGGAAAAGCGGACTTCGAAAAGTTCATAGGCGCTGTTAATGCCCGAAGTACGGAACCGGGGTATAAAAACAAAGCCCACCACCACAATGCTGATGAGAGCACCAATCTGGAACATGAGGAATGTCATGTTGTCGCCGTACACATCGGCAGGAGCACCGAGGAACGTGGTGGCGCTAACGGAGGTTGCAATAAGGCTAATGCCCACTGCTACCCAAGGGATCGAACCGCCCCCAAGCATGTATTCCTTAAGATTCTTATTTCCGCGAGAAACGAAGAGACCTATCGCCACAGAAAGCAACAGGTAAGCAACAAGGACAATCCAATCGACGACAGTGAACATAAACAATCTCTTTCGTCTAGTTAAACCGCTGCGGGTTCTTTCTCGACGGTTTCAAACTGCACGACCTGGTTGCGGCCACCTTCCTTAGCACGGTACAACGCCTGGTCAGCATTATTGATAGCCTTCTGCAGGTCGCCATTAAAGCCCTGAGTGAGCAAGAAGGCGCCGACACTTACCGTGACACGCAACGGTTCTGCCTGATGCACATCGAACACCAGCTTTTCTACAGACTTGCGGATTCGTTCGGCGGTTTCCACCATGCCTTCGGCATTGGTATCGATCAAGGCCACCACGAATTCTTCGCCACCAAAGCGGGCCACCACGTCAATTTCGCCGCGGATTTCCTTGCTGATGGTGTCGGCAATACCCTTGATAACCACATCACCGATGGGGTGTCCGTAGGTATCGTTCACGTGCTTGAAGTGGTCAATATCCATCATCAACAGACCGATGCTATACTTGCTGCGGTCGGCACGAACCTTTTCGGCCCTGAGCTTTTCAAACATGGTCTTCTTGTTAATGAGGCCCGTATGGCCGTCGCGCATGGCCTGGTCGCAACCCTGTTCAAACTTGCGGGCACGATTGTAGGCAAACCCAGCAACACCGGCAAAGGCCTTGAGCAATTCCTTTTCGTGATCGTTGTAGGGCATGGAACTGCTGCTTTCAAGGCAAATGGCAATTTCTGCAGTTTCAGAATCGTGTTCGGCAGCAATAGGCATCACCAAAATCTGGCGCAAGTTCAAGTTCTTGCGTTCGGAATCGTTCAACCGAGGCAGGTAGTCCTTGAAGCCCGGCAAGAAAGAACGTTCCATGGGACGGTTGCGCAAGAGGGCCAGCACAAAGACGCCCTTGTCCGAAAGAGTAAAGGTCTTGTTCGCGAACTGTTCGGAGTCCACGCCGTCGCAGTACACCACATGACCATTCATATCGTCGCCCTGATCCAAGGCGAGAATCGTCAAGCGGTCGTATGCCATGTTGGCCTTCACGTAGTTGATAATCTGCTTGTAAATGTCCTTCACCGTCATGGTCTGGAAGAACTTGCGCAGGTAACTGTAAAGTCCACCGTACTGCTGCAGGGCAATATGCTTCTGAGCCGAATAGAAGCCCTTGTAATCCAGCATCGAAATTGCGCTGGCAATAAACTTGAGAGCGCTGGCCGTCGTGTCGTTGAAGGCATTGGGGTACACAGAATCCATGACCAAGGCGCCTACGCGAAGTCCAGAGGCATGATCAATCAAAGGTACCGCCACCACCGACTTGATAGACGGATTGTCGATATAGTACATGACACTCTTGGCCCCCGGAAGGTCGCCTTCCAGAAGGCGGTTCACATTGCTACGGAACAGCTGGCCCAAAAGCCCCGAGGTTTCCGTAATGCGGGTGCGAAGATTTACAGAAATTTCCTTGTCGTTTGCAAAATTGCGAATGCCCCATTCCTTCTGGTTTTCCATCTGCGTAAAAACGATGACAGAATTCACATGGGGAACCACAATCTTCAGGGCCAACAACATGTCGGTCATGGAACGGTTAATGTCGGCATTGGCACGGGCCCAAACCTGGCTCACCTTGAGAGCGGCCTCGGGTTCATTCGCCATGCCCTTGGGAGCATTGGAAAATTCGTTCTGCAAAGTCGGGGTAATCACCGGAGTGTTCGTTGTCGAACGATTCTTGAAAATCGTCGGAATGGGAGCCGTTGCAGGCTGCTGGGCATTCGGACCGGCAAGGCGCGGGCGGTTCATGCAGGCAAGTACAAACGCGACAACGGCAAAGGGAATGAGGAACAGGAACATTCCCCCTTGGAATGCAAGGCCAAGCAAAAGCCCTGCGACCACGAACAAAATTTCTGCAACAGACATATCTATCCCGTTATAAACGGAAGGAACGGTACAGCATTACCACCGAGACGCCACCATATACGAAATGACTGATCCATGCCGCCCAAAAAGGCGAAAGCGCACCATTTTCTCCCATCTTCAAACCAATTCTTTCTAGGATATAATAGCTAAAAACAATCAAGAGGCCAACCCCGAACTTCTGAGAAAGGCCCCCAGAACGACTATAGCGGTGGCAAAGGGCTGCACCGATGAGTAGTACAATCAAATTCATCCAATGGGCAGAACGCTTAAAATGCAACGCCGTTTCCATGGCTCGCGTGTCTTCACCGGAACGCCTAAGCACGTTGATTCGGGCCATGACCATCTTGGAATCCATTTCGTCGGCAGTCTGGCGTTCGTTAATCAAGTCGCCCGGATAAGTCGTCACCTTTCCGCACAACTTCTCTCGCTGAATAGAATACACCTGGACCGTTCCGTCCTTATGGAATTCACGGCGGTTGCCTCGTTCAAACTGCCAGCATCCCGATGGCGGGTCAATGCTTTTCAGTCTAGCGATGGAATCCAGGGAATCCCTGGGAGCATCTTCGATCCAGCGGGCAACTTTAGCATCGTAGCGTTCTACCAGGCGGCCATCTTCACGAAGAAGCAGAACCACGTCGCGGCCAAAGCGGCCCTTGCCGGAATAATGCCTAAAGAACCAGCTGGCCCGTTCGCTGTCGATAAAGGTAAAGTCCCGCTTTTCCTTGATACGGGGATTTTTCTTTCTCTGGGCATTGGTCTCCATGGTTTCCAGGCGCTTATGGTTTGCGTCAGGAAGCCAGAGTTCACTCATTTCGTAAGAGCCGATAGACACCAGGACACCAAACAGAAAAATCGGAACCAGCGTCTTGAACGGCGCCTGGCCAGAGCTCTGCATGGCACTCATTTCAAGGTGGCGGGTCATGTTACCGATAGAGGCCAGCACCGCAATAAACAGCGCCACCGGAGAAATCAGGTAAAGCATGTAGGGAATGTAACTTACGTAGTAGTCAACGGCATCCTTGGTGTCACGAGCCAGCCAAGTCTTGATGTTACCCACGAAGTCGATGACCGCAAACATCAGGATTGCGCCCAAAAGCACAATCAGGAACATCTTCAAGAAATTCCACATCATGTACCGGGTGAACTTCATCCAATCCTCCTGGTAAAGAATCCGAAGAATTTCTTGAAGAACCCACCGATGGCACGCAAGAACCTGAAGAACTTGGAATCGCCCGAGAAGCGGTCACGCACCATGGCAACGGTAATGAATATGCCGAAGGTTCCAATGATAATGTTCGAGGCCCACATGGCAAGCACCGGATCGATCAGGAGCCTGTCCGCCATGTTTTCGCCACCGATTAAGCAAATCCAGTAAATCACGAAGAAAGCAAGACTGTAAAGGATACCCGTGCCGATACCGCCCTTGCGGGCCATAATCCCCAGGGGAGCTCCGATCAAGATAAAGATAAAGCAAGCAAAGCCCGTGCTGTACTTCTTGTGAATTTCCACCGTATACTGCGCCTTTCGCTTGAGTTCCGATTCCATTCGTCCGTACAATCTTTCGGTTGTTTTCTGAGCCGCAATTTCTTGGACACGGACTCGCTGCAAGGACCGCCTGCGCTGGACTGAATCAATCTGCGTTCCGCTTTCAACTGCATCAGGCACAATGGAGTCACCAAGGACATGCTCCCGCAACTCTACCAAGGTATTCAGCCTTTTTTCAAGAGCCTGTTCTCGATATTCCCCGTAGCGTTTTTCGGCATCTTCCACCACTTCGGTCATCATCTCGATAGGCATTTCACGGTCGCTACGATAGCTACGGCTGCGGCGTTCCAATCGGTCGTCGACGTTTTTCATGGCCAGGTCTTGAGAGAAATAACGGATACGGAAATAGTTTTCCGGATTGTCCGCATCGGTCATGTGGGTTTCGCCACTACGCAGGCGGAGCATGAGGGTGGCCCCGTTGTCTTCGTATTCCATGGTGGCGCTATCGGCATACACTATGCGGGGAGCGCCCTTCTTTTCCATTTCAAAAATCTGGATTCCGTACAAAGTCCCCGTTACAGGGTCAATGCGGTTCACCCACAGTTGCACGTCGGGGAACTGGGTAATGAGTCTGCCGGCATCGATAAACACGTGGGGCTTTTTGCGGGACACCGCATTCATGAGTTCCACGGAACGATGGTTCGCCTCGGGCAACACCCAGTTATTGAACACCACCATCAACACCGAAATCAGCATGGACACAAGGAGCACCGGTCGCATCAGCGAAAGAGGCGAAACACCGGCAGCCTTGCAAGCCGTAATCTCCTGGTCTCCCGAAAGACGGCCGAATGCCATCAGGCTTGCCACCAGCACAGCCATGGGAATAGAAAGAGAAAGCATCCACGCCAGATTCAGCGCAAATATTTCAAGGACGGTAGAAGCCGGTAGGCCCTTGGAAAGAACGTTATCGAGGATTTTAACGAGAAAATCCACCACGAACAGGAACGTGATTCCAAAAAGAGCGGCCAAAAAGGGACCGATGAGCTCTTTCAACACGTAGCGGACTAAAATCATTTTTCTGAACTTACAAAATTTTCTACTTTACGGGAGTAAAGTTAGAATTAACCAAAGAAAAAAAATGAACCTGTTCAAAAAGATTCCCATATTCCTTTGTATTTTAGCCGAAACAGCATTTTTAGTAGGATGTTCTTCTAGCGGACAAACCAAGATGAAACATACCGAATGGTGCCGTATCCGCTACGAAAACGCAGAGGAACTTTTCAAGAAAGAAAAATATGGCCGCGCCACCGACAAGCTGGAAGAAATTCTTGCCACCTGTGCTGGTACCGGTTATATGGAACAGGCCCAATTCCTGATCGCCGAAAGCTATTTCAACATGGAAGACTGGATCGAAGCCCGCGGTGAATACGGCAGCTTCATCTTGAACTTCCCGGGTTCGCCCTTTATCGAAACCGCCGAATTCCGCAAGGCCGTTTCTTCCTTCAACATGGAATTCCGCGTGAGCCGCGACGAAGCGAACACCACCGTTGCCATGAAGGACTTTGAACGCTACCTGTCCAACTACCCCGAATCTCCGCTCCGCGACTCGGTGAACTACTACTACAACCTGCTGGTAGAACGTTTGGCAGAAAAGGAATTCCAGACCGCAAGACTTTACCTGCGCATGGACAAGTACCAGGCCGCCGTGATTTACTTCAAGGAATTCCTGGAAACCTACCCCAACAGCAAGCGCCGCACCGAAGCATTGTTCATGATTGCCCAGGCCTACAACGAACTGGACCAGTTCGAAACGGCCAAGCTCTACCTGAACATCGCCCGCAACGAAGCCTCGCCCGACGACAAGAAAATCCAGAAGCAAATTGCCAAGACCGAAAAGAAAATCGACAAGGCCGAAATTGCTTTTGCCAAGCGCATGAAGAAGGATTCCCAGAAGAAGCGTTTCTTTAAAGAAGACCGCGAAATGCAGAACTAGTTCGGTATGAAGCGCTTACTGGAAATAGTATTGGTGGCAATTCTTGCCACATCTGCCATGGCCGACGAAGAATCTTCGACCCGTGACCGTTCTAGGCTTTCCATCTTTTTGCAGCCGGCAGTCTCATTCCTGGACTTTCCTGAACGAGAATACTTCCAGAACGCCATCGACACGCTCTATTACAGCTTTAAAGAAGATGCCCTAACCGAAAGCGAATCCCTCAGTGTAGCCAAGCAGGATTTTCAGAAGGTGAACTTCTGTTTTCCGCTTTCTGCCGGACTTCAATACCAGATTCTCAAGGACAACTTCATTAGCGCGGGCGTCAGCTTTATCTACGACAACGAATCGGTGGTGCTTACCGACCGCAAGAACCGTACACACAATTACAGCTATACTATCCAAGGGATACCCTTCTTTCTGGAATACCGTCTAGGCGTTCCGAAAAACCTCATGACCCTTTCGGGCGAAAGCCTTTTCAGCATCGCCGTGCGCTGGTACTGGGTTCTGCCCGGCACCGAAATCTATTCCACCTGGGGCAAGCTTGACGCCAAGACGCCCCTGCTGGGAGCAGGCTTTGGGGTAAGCGTCGGCTACCTGATTGCAAACTGGAAAAATTTCAACATTTACGGCGATATCGGATTCAGCAGCATCAAGGTTGAATCGGAAAAGAAATTTTCTAAACTCGTTCCCGATGGCCCCGATCAAAGAGCCAAGTGGAATATTGGCGGACTCACCATGCAAATACGCATCGGCTTCGGCTTATGGAACGAGCCCGAACCCGTCGAAGAAACAGACGACGATGACGATGACGACGACGTCAAAACTCCAGAAGTGAGTCCGGAACAAGCCAAGCCCGACACCACCGAAAAAACTTCAACTGATTCAAGCGAGCAAACCGTTCAAGAAAACGTCACGGAGGAATAATGAGCATTATTCCAGGCGAGAAGCTGCATTACGCCGAGACGCATTTCAAGTTCAAACTTCCGTGGTCACTGCTATACAGGCCTTGGCCCGAAATCTTGGTGGATGCGCCGTTTCAGTTTGTGCCTAGCGCAAAGCCACTGCTATGGATCGTGGTGCGAGACGCCCAGCGGTTCCCGACTCTCATCAAAAAGATGGAAATCCATTTTGTCGGGACTGGGGACAACGCCAAACAAATTCCCGAAAGATCCCTGGATTTGCAATTCCGGGCAACGGAACAATTCTGCTTTTACCCCATACACTTGGGCGTTCTCCCTGCCGGCAGCTACGAAATCCATTGCAAGATTTACGCCAGGCGAATTGAAGCCGGTAGCGGGAAAATCATCGGAAAAGAAAAGGTATTTAGCCGTTGGAACTATCCGGGATTAAAACCGGTCCCCCTGAAGATTCAAGTTCTTGCAGAGGAACCTCCCAAGGCACCAGGCTTTGTTGCAGGCGAAATGCATTGCCACACCTATTATTCGGCAGACCATGTGGAACACGGTGCTTCGCCCCAAGTAATGCAGCAGGCGGCCAAAGCCGTAGGCCTAGACTTTGTAAGCTGCACAGACCACGCTTACGATTTTGCCTACACCACCGAAGACTACACCAAAGAGGCGGACACGCCCCTCACCCGCTTTGACTCCCTCCGAGAAGAAATCAGCGTTCTAAACCAGGCCGCCGACATGCCACTCATGATTGCAGGCGAAGAGGTCTCTGCAGGCAATTCCAAGGGAGAAAACGTCCACATGACAGCCCTCGGGCCCAGCGGATACCTGCCGGGGCTAGGTGATTGCGGACGCAACTGGCTCGACAACAAGCCTACGCTCAAGATTGCAAAACTGTTGGAAATGACCGACGCCCACTGCTTTGCGGCCCACCCCATGCAGCCTATGGGCTACATCGAGAAATTCATTTTCCGCCGCGGCTACTGGAGCCACAAGGACCTGAACCTGGACGCCGCCCACAAGATTCGCGGCATCCAATTCTGGAACGGCATTCGCGACGAAGGCTTTAAACTCGGGCGTGAATGGTGGATCGAGGAGCTGGGCAAGGGCAATTACCTGTTGCCCATAGGCGGAAACGACGCCCACGGAGACTTGAACGACAACACGTCTGTGAGCACACCGCTGATTTCCCTGAAGCATAGCCGCCACCATGTTTTCGGGAAAGTCAGAACGGTTGTAAAATCAGACGTAAAGCAAGTCTCCCTGGAATCTCTAAACGAAGCTTTCGCCGGAGACAACTGCTACATTACCGATGGTCCGGCCCTCTGGTGGGAGCTAGGCGAAAAGAAGATTACATTCCACGCCCGCAATACCCAGGACTTTGGCGGAGCCTTCCGCTACATTCGCATTTTTGGCCGACGCCGCAACAACAGCGGGAAACTTGCCGCCCAAGAAAGCATCTGTATGGAAAGCCTGGTCTTGCCGCCAGCCAGTACAGACATAACCGTCAACACGGACGACTTTGCTTACCTGCGCGCCGAATGCGAAACCGCCACCGGCAAATTCGCCATGACGTCGGCCGCCGTACTTTAAGGAGGATCCATGCCACGCTTTATGTCGCCGTTACGGCCGCGCTACATGCGTTCTCCTTCGGACATTCCCCGCGAAGGCTTGCAAATCACGCCGACGCCACAGCCTGCGGCACCCGCCAACACCAACAACGGTAGCGACGAAACAGAAGAACCCCAGTATCCAGAAACCGTATGCGCTTCTGAAGGAACCTTCCGCCAGATTCGTGATGACAGTCTGGTTCTTCTTTCCCAAGGGATTTCTCACCGCCTGATTCGCTCAGAAGAGGGGCCTTTCCAGATTTTCATTTTGCCCGAGCACGAAGACCGCGCCCGAGTGCAGCTCGCCCTATACCGCAAAGAGAACCCACCCAAAGAAGAAAACCCGCCACTGCCCTTGAGTTTTAGCTTGCAGCCACTGTGGGTTCTGCTCGCCCCCACCATTGTCACCCTCATTGATTTTACAGACAAAGTAAATTTTCATACCCGAGGGATTTCTGACGCCAGCAAAGTCCTTAAAGGCGAATGGTTCCGAAGCTTCACGGCACAGACCCTGCATGGCGACGTGCGACATCTTGCCTCAAATATCCTGTGCGGATACATCGTGATGAATATGATTACCTTCCGCATTCCCCTACTCAGGCTAGCCCCCTTTATCGCCATCGCCTCTGCTGTAGCGAACCTTTGCGTTTCCTTGACGGTGCAAACCCACTTCCGTTCCCTCGGTTTTTCCACCTTCGTATTCGCCGCCATCGGCTGCCTGTCGGTCATTGAATTCAGGCTCATGCCCAAAGAAACCCACGGACTGCTCCGGCGTTTCGCGCCACTCTGTGGCGCAGCCTCCCTCGCCGTATTCCTCGGCCTGGGTGAAAACGCCGACATTCTCGGCCACGCCTACGGATTCATTGCAGGCCTGTTCTGCGGATTTATACCCAATAAAAAAAGCCTGCGCTGGGGGACTCCCCTTTCAAGCGCAGACGGAATTGGATTGCTCTTTTTCTACGGGCTGTATATCGCCGCGTGGAAAATGGCATTCAATTAGATGTTCAAGAACTTCTTGGCCTTGTCGGCGTAATTCTGGTTGTCGCCGTAGACTTCAAGAATGCGTTCAGCAGTCTTCTTGGCCTTGTCGGCAGCACCGAGCTGTTCGTAAACGAGAGTGAGCTTCCACATGGCATCAGCAACCATCGGGACTTCGTCTACCGGTTCGTCCTTCTGGAAACGGTCTTCCTTGTCACCCGTACGCTTGGCAAATTCAGCCACATACTTTTCAAGGAGACCAGCAGCGGCAGAATAGTCAGCCTTTTCGATCTTCACAGAGGCAAGACCGTGCATGGCAGCCGAACGAACCAGAGCAACAGAACCTGCATTGTCGAGGCTCTTCTGGAAGAACACTGCAGCGGCGTCAAAGTCGCCAGCCTGGTACTTGATGTTGCCTGCATAAAGAGCAGCCTTGGCCAGAGCCACACCGCTCAGCTTGCCGGAATTGATCTTGGATTCGAATTCAACAAGAGCAGAATCCTTCTGGTCGGCATAAAGGAGAGTCATGCCCGGACCAAGGAGTTCAGCCTGTTCTGCGGCGGCAGCCTTGCGATAATCACGGAACTGCACCACACCCACGACAATAACCATAACCACTACGAGAGCAGCTACAACCTTAGAGCCGTGAGTAACAAAAAATTCCTTAATTTCAGAATTGTTGGTATTCGATTCGTTAGCCATTTTTAGCGTCCATGTTTAAATTTTTGTGTTCCAATCATAGAAAAAAAAACTTGTCTTGTCAGCACACCTTGACAAAAGACCCCCCTTTTGCTAATTTTGCGCCTACTATGCCACTCTAGCTCAGCTGGTAGAGCAGCTGATTCGTAATCAGCAGGTCGGCAGTTCAAATCTGCTGGGTGGCTCGAAAAAAATCCCGCTTTTAAAGCGGGATTTTTTTCATTTGTCTTTACAGGGCCTTGTATACCTTGATGGTCAAGGAGAAATCACCGTCGTTACCCTGTCTCGCGTCAGTAATGGCGAATGCATAGAAGCCAGCGCCAGTATCCTTATTGTGAGCGGTAGTTGCAGCAACGTAGATCTGGTTGATATTTTCGATCATTCCCGTAATCGTAGAACCGAGGGTCCTGTACATAAAGTCGCTGACATAGGCGGTTGCCGGGGAGCGGCCGGGGTTCATGTCCTCGGGCCAGAAATTCACTTCGTAGTCGTCAGTGTAGGGAGGTTGTTCTCCATTGCTGATCGGACCGAACTGGATTCCATTACCGCTGGTGGCGGTGATTTCCGGATTGTCTCTTGTACCGGCCTTGCTGAAGATGATGTCTGCAGTAGTCGCAGGTGCCGGAACGGCAGTGCAACTTGCAAAATCAAGCCCCGGATTCAAGTTCGTAGAGAGTTCAACCTCGCAAGAGGCCATCGGAATCTCTATAGACTGAGCGACAGAAGAAGAGGAATATGTATTGCGACAGTATTCGGCAGCTTCGCGTTCAAACGGAATAAGCACTGTGCTCATGTAATCGTGAACTCCATTGGAAGCCGTCACAGTAACCATGAGGTTATATTTGCCGCATGCCGTAAAACCCGGGTCGGTCATACTGACCTTCACGCCGGCCGAATTCATCGAGTTCAGTTCGATGTCGTTAGAGGTGGGGAACGTGATCGGGTTTGAATTGATTGCTACGGCGACATTCCTGTATTCTGTATCGAGCACCTTGTATTCGATGTTCGTAAACTTAATGTTGATGGCGGTTTCGGAGGAGTCCTGGGTAATGTCGAGACCGAAACGGCCCTTGAATCGCATGTCGTCGCCAGAAAGTCTAGAATTGGTCAACAGACCATCACCGACAAGTTCTCTACTCAAAACAATAACCGAAGCATCCTCTGCAGGTGGCACATATATGATTTCCGGGCCATCAGTTTTACTGCTACTCGAGTTTTCAAGAGAACTGCTAGAATCCGTTTCGTCGTCCTCTACTGAACTGCTGGACGACTTTCGCTCTTTCTTCGAAGAACTTGATAATTCTTCTTCCTCAGAAGAACTGCTTGAAACTTTCTTGGATGAACTTGATGAAGTTTTTTCATCAAGCTTTGCAGAACTGCTGGATTCGGCATCAGAAACATCTGAAGACGACAAGGTTTCAGGCTCTTCAACAGTCACAACAGACGAAGAATCATCCGAGCATCCAAAAAACATAAATGCCGTAGCAAGACTCATTGCAGCAACGCTACGAACAAACCGCTCTTTCATTTGCAATCTCCCTGATAGGTTAGTTACATTCTTAAAAGTAACTAAAAAATTTGCATAGTCAATCAGTAATTATTCTAAATACAAAAAATCCCGCAAAAAGCGGGATTTCTATTCTTCAAAAAAGCCGAAGCTAGAAGCGAACCTTACGATTTAGCTCTTGCCGCTAACTCTTCTGGCGTGCGAGCCAGAATATCCCAGTCGCCGCGCTTGATAATCTTATAAGCGTAGCCCTGTTCCGTAAGGAACAGCTGGCGGTTCATGGCGAATTCCTGTTCCTTGGAATCCTGGGTCACAATGCTGTAGAAGTGGGCCGCGCCACCGTCGCTCTTGGGGCGAAGCACGCGACCGAGGCGCTGGGCTTCTTCCTGTCGGCTACCGAAGGTACCCGAAATCTGAATGAGCACGTTGGCGTCGGGCAAGTCGATAGCGAAGTTACCGACCTTCGAAACCATCAAATTCTTCTGGCTACCGTTACGGAAAGCGGCATACAGTTTTTCGCGGTCCTTGTTGGGAGTCTTACCGGTAATCAGCGGAATCTGCAAATCTTCGGAAAGGGCTTCCAACTGGTCAATGTACTGGCCAATAATCAGCACGCGGTCATCGGGCTTGTCGTAGTACTTGAGCAGGCGTTCCACGATATCCGTCTTTTCAGGGTTCGTAGAAGCGAGGGTAATCTTTTCGCGCACCGGAGCAAGCGCATACTTCATCTTGAGTTCCGCTTCCATAGGAATGCGGATTTCATTACAGTCGGCGGTAGCAATCCAACCCTGGGATTCCAGAATACGCCACGGAATGTCGTACTTTTTCGGGCCAATCAAGCTGAAGACTTCCGTTTCCTTGTGGTCTTCACGCACCAGCGTAGCCGTAAGGCCCAAGCGGCGAGTGGCCTGCATTTCGGTACTCAAGCGGAACACCGGTGCGGGCAGCAAGTGGACTTCATCATAAATCATGAGGCCCCACTTTTCCTGACTGAACAGCGGGAAGTTGGCCAGTTCCTTCTTGACTTCTTCGTCAGTAAAGTCGTCCAGCTCGGTTTCGGGCTTTTCGCTTTCAGCCTTCTTGGCGCGCTTGCGCTGGGTCAAAATCTGGTAAGTGGCAACCGTCACCGGGCCGATTTCCTTGACTTCGCCGGAATATTCCTTCACCTGGTCGAGCGTCAAGTCCGTCTTGTCACAAATTTCGCGAATCCACTGGCGGCTAGCCGAAATATTCGGCGTCAAAATCAAGGTCTTAGTTTGTACCAAAGCCATGGTGGCAAGACCGATCACCGTCTTACCCGAACCGCAAGGCAGAACGATCACGCCCGAACCGCCCTTCTCGGAACCGCTGGCGTAGAACACCTGGGCAGCTTCCTTCTGGTAATCGCGGAGAGCAAAGGGCTTGCCGCCCACAGTCGTTTCGCGCAGGTGAATGGGCAGCGGGTCGCCCACGGTATAACCGGCCAAGTCTTCCACCGGGAAGCCGGCATTCGTCAAAACCATCTTCAAGTGACCACGGCGTTCCGGATCCACTTCGGCATGCAAGTCATCGATAAAGTGGAGCACATAGGGCTGCACTTCCTTGAGATTGCAGATTTCGGTGAACATGTACTTGTCATCAGATTCCACAATCAGGCGGTCGCCGTCTTTTTTAAGGCGGAGCAAACCGTAACGGGCCATGTAGTCTTCGATTTCCGTCACCACCGATTCCGGAATCGGGAATCGGCTCTGGCTTTCGAGACGTTCCAGCACTTCTTTAGCACGGAGCCCGGTAGCTGCGGCATTCCACAAACTCAGGGGGCTAATCTTGTAAGTGTGCAAGTGCTCGGGGCTTTTAACGAGCTCAGTAAAGGGGGCAATCGCATCGCGAGCTGCTTCGTAGGTAGGGGCATCAACCTCCACCATAATTTCCATATTACTCTGAACAATAATGGCGCCATTCGGATTCATAGGCGCCAAATTTAGTAAAAAAAAGTCTCCCGCGTTTAAGCGGGAGAACAATGATATCTTTAAATAAGAAGATTAAGACTTACTCAGCGTCCATATCGGCTTCGTCGATTTCGGCGTTGTGGTATACGTCCTGAACGTCGTCGTGATCTTCAAACTTGTCGATAAGCTTCAGGAGCTTCTGGGCATCGTCGTGACCGAGCTTCACCGGGTCGTTGGCGACGTAGGTGATTTCAGCGCTCATCATTTCGATACCGGCAGCTTCGAGAGCCTTGGAAACAGCGTCAAAGGCTTCCGGAGAGGTGGAGATTTCATGCACGCCGTCTTCGGTGCTCATATCTTCGGCACCGGCTTCGAGCACGAGGTCCATCACCTGGTCTTCAGGATACTTTTCAGCATCGACAATAATCACACCCTTGTAGGTGAATGCCCAAGACACGGAACCGGATTCGCCCATGGCACCGTTGTTCTTGTTGAAGATGTTGCGGATTTCGGCAACGGTACGGACCTTGTTGTCCGTCAGGCACTGCACCATGATGGCAATGCCGGCCGGGCCGCGGCCTTCGTACAGCGGTTCCGTCATTTCGGTACCGGAGTTGGCACCCGTACCCTTGGCAATGGCACTTTCGATGTTCTTGGTCGGAAGGCTCTGGCTCTTGGACTTGAGGATTGCCGCACGCAGACGGGGGTTTGCATCGGGGTTTCCGCCGCCGAGCTTAGCAGCAATGGAGATTTCCTTAATCAGCTTATTCCAAGCCTTGGCGCGAGCAACGTCAGTCTTGGCTTTCTTACGTTTGGTGGTGGCCCATTTGGAGTGACCTGACATAGATTACCTCTAGTTGGATTAGTTTAAAATTACTTCTTCTTCAGCTGGCAGCGACGCTTTTCCTTGACAGAGAGATTAGGATCGTCACATTCGTCGGCAGCAACTTTTTTCTTCTTTTTCTTCTTGCCCGTCGGAGCCGGAGTTTCCGCTTCGGCATCAACACGGCGCTTGCGCTTGTTCATCGCAGCGTCATCTTCCACCGGCTTGGCGGCCTTCTTTTTCTTCGGGGCGACCTCGTCATCGCTCGCCTCTACGCGACGCTTGCGGGTCGTAATCGTAGCTTCTTCTTCAGGAGCCTTATTGTTCTTTTTCTGGAGAGCGCGGAGCTTGGCCTTATCCATAGGATCGGCAGAAGCCTTGGTAATGGCCTTGTCGTACTTGCCGCCCCACACGTTGCCAAGCAGGGAACCAGATTCCAAGGCGTCCTTCAGAATGCCCATGGCCCATTCATCGTTTGCCGGCGGCAACAGCTTGAAGCGCAGGTTACGAATTCTGGTGGGTTCGTCTTCGAAATAAAGCATCATGTCAAAGAGGCCAACCTGATATTCCTTGCTGTCAGAACCAACAGCAGTAGACGGAACATAGGCAAGCACAGCATAGACATCGCCGTCAAAAAGTCCTGTAATCAAGGCATCGCCGTCACCGCCCGGGGCCTGCACTTCACCGTCGGCCTGAAAAGCCCACGGAGCCACATCCACCGTCAAGCGGAACTTGTGATAACCCTTCTCAGCCTTTTTCAGCTTGAGGAGCGCACCCGAAAAAGCCTGGAACTCAGGCTCCAGCGTCTGCGCCGAACAAACTACCACAAAGACAAGACAAAGGAACGCGATAAGTTTTTTCATAGGAACCTCCCTTGAAAAGCTTATTAATTCTTGAAGAACAGAGCCTTGGCTGCCTCGAACATCGGGTCCTTTTCATCCGGGTTGCGGCATTCCGTATAAATGCGCACCTTCGGTTCGGTACCGGACGGACGGACGAGCATCCAGGAGTCATCGTCGAAGATGACCTTCACGCCGTCGAGCGTGAGGAGCTGCTTCACGGTCTTTTCGTTGTTGCCGACCATGACCTTGGCACCCGGCTGGGCAATCGTAGCGATAGCGTCAACCTTGGCCTTGAGCGGGGCACCCACGAGGGACTTGTCCACTTCGAAACCGGAGCGGGTCGGGTAGAAGCGGCCGTATTCTTCATACAAGGCATCCAGGTATTCACCGAGGTTCTTGCCGGTGACAGCCATGATTTCAAGAGCGATGAGGAGACCGAACTGGGCATCCTTTTCCAGCGTGTTGTTCAGGCCAGAAATACCATCGGATTCTTCGAAGGCAACGAGAGCCTTCTGCTTAGCATTGCGGGAGAGCCAGGGGCGGAAGTTCTTGAAGCCCACCGGAGTTTCCATCACAGGCACGCCGAGCTTTTCGGCAATGATGTTCACAAAGTTAGAAGTAGCAACGGACTTAGCCACGCAGCCCTGTTCCTTGCGCCAGGTAGCCATGTAGTGGAAAGCGATAGCACCGAACTGGTTCATATCGATTTCGCGAGTGCCGTCGTAGAAACGGATACGGTCGCCATCCGGGTCAAAGATTGCACCCAGGCGGAACCAGGACTTGCTTTCGTCCAGGACCTTGCGGACCTTTTCCAGGTTCTTGCTGGACGGTTCCGGAGCGATACCGCCGAACAGGGAGTCGTCTTCGTTACGGAGCGTAATCAGGCATTCCGGATTGTCGAGGAGAGCGGCCGGACGACGACGGGTAGAACCGTGAACGTGGTCGCACACGAGAGTCAGACGACCCTTCTTGATGAATTCCTTGATGCGGTCGAACTTGATGGTGCCCTGCTTGACCAAGAATTCCTTGTAAATCTTGAGGGAGTCAATCAATTCCCAGTCGACCTTGCCCACCGGTTCAAACTTCCAGGTGGCCATCATTTCGTTAGAAAGCTTGGTAATGACGTTCGTGATTTCCGGACCGGCAGGACCGCCGTCAGCCGGGTTGAACTTGATACCGTTGTAGTGGCTCGGGTTGTGGCTCGGAGTCATGTTGATGGAGCAGGCGGCACCGAGCATTTCGATGCAGGCGCTGAATTCCGGAGTCGGCATTTCGCCACCGTAGTAGACCTTCACGCCGGCCTTGGCAAACTGGTCAGCCACAGCTTCGCAGAATTCGTGACCGAGCAAGCGGTTATCGTGACCCACGACCACGCCGCGCTTCTGGAGTTCGGCAAAGTCCTTCACGCCGAGAGCTTCGAAAAGTTCCGGAGTAGCTTCCTTATACAGGCGCACAATGGCGGCACCCACGACCTGCAGATTGCGAAGGGTGAATTCAGAACCAATTTCGCCGCGCCAGCCGGACGTACCAAAGCTAACCTTGGCGCTTTCCTGGGAGGTCAGGGCGACCTGCTTCACCTGTTCTACCAGGTTCATGTCTGTTGCGGGGTTGAATTCCGGGGACTGGATCTTTTTCCAAATCTGCGTAATGTTTTCCATAAGGGTTCCTGTATTTGAAATTTTACGGGGAAAATGTAGAAAAAAATGGCAAAACACAGGCTTTGGAACCTATAGAAAAGGGGAAGAATCCCCCTTCGCCTAGGGGGGCACCCCCTACCCCCCCGATTTACAACAAATGAAAAATGCCGTTTCCGCGAAGAAAACGGCACTTGGAAAATTTTCACCCGATGATTAATCGCTTAAATCACTGATTTATCGAATTTGAGTAGGTTGGAACTAAATTAGCCTCAAAGCTAGTCTTTGACGCAACGGACAGAAAGACTAATCCTATTGTTAAATGCACGCACTTTCCCATCATCGTCACCGGATCTCACGTCCATAATAAAAGCAAATCCATCAGAGTCTGGTGTAGAACTCCAAAAGTACGCGTAACCACCTTGAGACGAGCCACCGTAACCAGCAGGCAACGCGGAAAAGCCGTAATCATCCGTGCCGTTACCATCTTTCCCTTGATAACTATCCCAACCTTCCTTGGACTTGAGTCTCTTCCCAGCCACAGCATACCCACCCACTGTAGTAAACAGAGTTTGCCAATCACTTTTGCTAGGCATGTGCCAGCCTTCAGGACATACGCCACGAACTTTTCCCGAAACAGAGCAAGATCCCATATAACCGCAACCACTAGCAACGTTGCCCGGAATGATTCCCGCACTGTCCATGGCAGCACTCCACTTATATTGGCGACCATACTCAGCACAGTTATAGCAGTAGCTAGAAGTATCCCCAACACCTCCATTATAGGTCCGCTGGACATATCTATAATTCAGATTCTGCGCCATCCACGTCTGCCCCCCAATGATCACATACCTGTAAACCTGGTTATCACGGGTATCGCAGAATTGTCTCGCAGGGTCATAAAAAACACTTCCGCACTTAGACATATAGAACGACATAGTTTGTGGACCGCACTTCAACTCCACAGCGCCCCCCTTATTTTCGACAATTTCGCAGTTAGTACCCGGGGTTCCATTCAGCGATTCAATCCATTCTTCCTCAGTACCCGTAAAACCTTTCGCCACGGCAATTTCATAGGCGGATAAACCGTTTTCACCGTTCGTGCCGTTTTCACCCGGATCACCCTTGGCGCCTTTCAAAGAAGCTACCCACTCTTCCTCTGTCCCTGCGTAGCCGCCGGCTTTCGCAATTTCATAGGCCGACAAGCCGTTTTCACCGTTCGTACCGTTCGTACCGTTTGTTCCATTGGTCCCGTTCAGCAGCACACCCACGGAATCCCCGGCACAAATAACCTTGTACCCGTCCTTAGTCGCAAGCGGTTCCATCGTACAGGACGTTCCGTTCTTACCGTTATCACCGTTCAAGCCATTCTTACCATTTTCACCAGGAGCGCCCTGATCGCCCTTGTCGCCCTTCAGGGAAGCAACCCATTCTTCTTCAGTCCCCTTAAATCCATTTACTACCGCAATTTCATAGGCCGACAAGCCGTTTTCGCCGTTCGTACCGTTTGTCCCATTTTTGCCATTGGCTCCATTCAATCCGTTCACGAGAACGCCAATGGAATCCCCAGCACAGATAACCTTGTACCCGTCCTTAGTCGCAAGCGGCTCCACCGTACACGATGTCCCGTTCTTGCCGTTTTCTCCGTTCAGGCCGTTCTTGCCGTTTTCACCAGGAGCGCCCGGATCACCCTTGTCGCCTTTGTCGCCGGCATCACCCTTAGCACCGGAGTCGCCCTTGTCTCCCTTGGCGCCGTCCTCGCCATTCTTCAGCGTGCCCACATATTCACCACCACAATAGAGTTCAAAACCGGAGCTGTCCTTTAGCGCAGTTGCAACACAGCTAGAACCATCATTACCATCTACACCTTTCACGGCATCTTCTTCGCTACAAGCTAAAAAGGCAAGGCTAGAGACCATTCCGAGGGCGATAACCACATTTCTTGTTTTCATACGGGCTCCTTAAAATGCTTAAACACTTCCAAATGTAACTAAAAGTCCTGCTTTGCAATCTGAACTTTTCATATGGGAAACCCCTCTCCCACCCTATTTTTGCACCTTTTTCAAAAAAAATAAATTTGTATCATCAATTACTTGTCTTATGATACAAAATTTGTTATATTAAGGTTGAACGAACGGAATCACTTCCTAACAGTTCTTTTTGGGCGGTTATATGAAACCTTTAACTGAATATAGAGACTATCGTCGCTGCATGCAGGACTTTTATGATGAGCACAAGAAGACAAGCTCATTCACATGGCGTGAATTCGCCAGGCTTGCAGGCTTCACGTCGCCAACGTACCTAAAGTTAGTGTGCGAAGGGAAAAGCAGCCTCAGCGAATTGGGAATAGAAAGAGTTTCTTCGGCCATGAACTTGGGCGGCTTCGAAAGCGCTTATTTCCGCCACTTGGTGCGGTATAACCAGGCGAAAGACGACGAAACAAAAAAGAATGCTTTTGCCAACATGAAAGACATCGCGAACGCAAACAAGATTCGAGTCATAGATGGAGACGCCTTCACCTATTTTGAATCTTGGCGAAATCCGGTTTTACGCGAACTGGTCGCCATGATGCCGGGTGCCACTCCCGAGGCTGTCGCCGAAATGTGCTGGCAGCCGATCACTGCAGACGATGTTCGCAAGTCGCTTGACTTCATGGTGAGCGTCGGCATTTTGCAGCGCAAGTCCAAGAATGTCTATGTGCAGACGGAAAAGGCTTTGGTCGGCAATTCCGACGTGATGCCCTTGGTGCTACGCTCCATGCATCGAGAAATGGCCGGCTTTGCACAAAAAGCCATTGACGAGTTTGAACCGCAGGAACGCGATATTTCTGGTATAACCATGGGAATCGATCGCGAAGCCTACGAACAGATTGTGCGGGAACTGGATTCCTGCCGCAGAAAGATTGTGGCTATTGCCAACATGAGTAAGGAACCGAGCCAAGTTTATCGTTTAAACTTGCAGATGTTCCCATTGTCTAAAAATACACAACAAAAACAAGAGGGTTAAGATGAATACGTATATGAAAACAAACGTTCTTTGCTTGGGTTTATTATGCGCCCTTTCATTGACAGCGTGTTCTAATGATACCGTAGCTTCTCAAAATTTCGGCACGACCGAAGAAAAAAACGCTTTCTGGAAAGAGATTTCCGATCTTAGCGCATGGAACGTCATGGACGGCTCCGACATTAAGCTGGACGCCAGCAAGAAGACCTTGGCAGGCCGCGTCGCTCTTGCAAGAACAAGCGGAAACAACTTAAGTCGCGCCGGCATGGTCTTTGACGCAACAGATGCAGAAGGGTCTCCTGTCGACCTCTCTGAAACCAGCGGCGGCTTGTGCGTTGCTTACGCCTCCGACCTCGACGTGGAAATTCGCCTAGATGAAGGCGATTACACAAGCTCTTCTATCGATAAGGATTTGCCCTACGCAAGCTTCAACATGAAGGAGAACGGGCAGGAAACTAAATGCGTCTCTTGGAAAGAATTCAAAAAGAACAAATCCGACGTGGATGATGATTCATTCGCCAAGAAAGTCCGTTCCGTACAGATTGTCTTTGTCGGCAAATCCGGAGCATCGGGAGAATTCAACATTCAACGATTTGCTCCCTACGTCCGCTGGGACATGTGGATCGGCAAAGATGGCGAAGACCACGTAAAGACCGGTTTTGAAGAAGGCGACGAGGGAACCTCCGGTGAATTGTCCCTTTTCGGAGATTCTTCCGAAGCCTACGTTGAATTGAATAATTCTAATAGATATTCATCTCTGGATGAAATAATCGAATACAGCGAAGGCCTTTATGGCAACGTCATTTTCGAAAATTCCAGTTCGAATCCTGATGTCGGCATTCAGTTCCTCGTTGCCGGGAAATCTACCAAAAAGGGTAAAGAAGTTATTCATTCGGCCGACGTAACGACCAAATGGAAGGGTTTTTGTCTAGAGTATGAATCGGAGATGGATATCGAAATATCTCTTGTCAGCGAGACTGCAGAAAAATCTCTCAAGACGACTTTTGCAAAGAACAATGACCTGGAAACAAGGTGTATCGCATTCGAAGACCTGCAAAATACCGATGCAGTTCTGAAGAATCTGACAACCATTCGCATGAAATTCGTAAAGGAAAACAAGTCTGGCACCCAATTCGGGATTAGACGCATTAGCAATCTGCTGCCGGAAGATAGTGCAATCAGGGACATTGGCGATTACAAGGAAGTAAAGCCGACTAATTCGTCCGATTACAAGGCCGGAAAGAGTTTCTTGTGGAATGGAGCCACTGATGGTGACCATGTGGACGCCAACATCACGAATGCCTCGGCTGGCGGAAATTGGGTCAACTCTGCTGAAGATAGCGACTACTATTCCCTCCTTTTCCCGGATGACGTGGAATCTGACGATAACGGTAATTTCATTCCGTCCTTGGTGAGCAAGCACCACAAGCTTACCGCCTACGTGAAGACTGACGATAATCTCACTGATTTGGCCAGCATTGCTTCTATAGGCTTTAATACCGTCAGTTCGAACCAGGAACCGGCCGACATCAGTGCATGGGGAGGTTTCTGCATACATTACAAGACAGATTCCTTTGTTAGAATAGCTCTCATTACCAATTTCGCCCAAAATAAATACTGGTATGCCGAAGTTGAATATTCCAACAACATGGTGTGGGGCAAGGTCTCTTGGGATGCATTCAAGAATATCGACAAAAAATCTAGCGAAAAAATTGAAGATGTTCTGGGAAAAGTCACTACGGTTCAGCTTCAGTTCCCCAGTGACGGCGAATTTGTCATCGACAAGTTTGGCTCCTACGATCAGTGCGGAAACTAACAATTGGGACAAGGAGGAGGATGCCACGAGAAATCGTGGCATCCTTTATACATTTTTACTTACAACAAATTAGAGTATTATATGAAATATTCCCTGATTAGCGTCTTAGCGGCTTTTGCAACTTTAATCACGGCTTGTTCAAACAGCAGTACTTCAGGAGTCACTGAAGTCGAAACAAAGAGTGAACCCTTCATTGGTGAGCTTGTCACGAGAACGGCTTTTGCGGGCGAACCCGTTACGTTTACAACTTCGGGTACTTACACCATAAACAAGGAAAAGCAGCTGATTGTCATGACAGAGGACGCGGGCAAGCAAGATGTATGCAATTTTGAAGACGGCGAATATTCCTGGAAACCCTCGAAAAAGGTTGTTCCGTCCGGCACTTTCAAATACGAGTTCTTCGGCGACACGTTAGTATTTTTTGAAGTCTTTGATGGTGAGTCGAGTGAATATGGCACCATATTTGTTGGCGGCAAAGAAGGTGAAATAGAAGGGCTTTGGATGAATACATATTGCGAATATACAACATACAGTAAAGAAACAGCATGTTTTAACAGCGAATACAAAAAAACTTCTCTAGTATTTTCTAATGGAAAATTCACCAAAAAGGTTGATCGTTTCTTTGAAGATTACCTCAATGATGTCGAAAAGACGAGCCTCGTAGATAACTATATGAACTCCGTTTACGAAGCTTTAGTCGGTTGGTATCCTGGCATGTATTTGCCTGGTATTTTTTATTCCAATGGTAATGACGAAACTGAATCTACAATTAAAAAATATGGCATCAAAGTCCTTGACAGTTCTGATTCAAGCCAGACTTTTACTGTTCGCAAAAAGACTTACACGTTCAAGATCAATCAGGCGGAACAAAGTCTCAGCACAACAAATTATTTCTTGATGGAAATCAATGTCGAAATTACCGATGGCAAGACGACCTGCGTTGGTGATTACCATTTAAGGGAAGTGGGGCAGGACCAGTGCAGCGCCAAATACGAAGATAACTATATGACCGAATACGATTTTGCCAGTGATACTGAGATTAAGGACAGGAATCTTTATTTGCTTGAAAACAGTGATGAATTTGACGAATGCCTTATGGGAATCGCAGAAGACTTGCCTGAACGCGATCCGGATTACGGAAATCTGAAAGATTCTGAAAAGTAGTTAAAAAAATATTTCAATAAAAGTCCTCGACTACGGATTACGGTCGAGGATTTTTATTATTTTCTTGTACAGAAGAACAAAATTACTACATTGTAGGCATTATGCAGATTACTAACGCTTCTCAACTTACTGGTGTTTTCCCCGCGTTGTTCACTCCGCTCAAGAACGACGACCCCAAGAACCTCCGCAATTCCATCGACTACAAGAAGATGGGTCAGATGATCGATGACGTGATTGCCAACGGTGCAAGTGGCGTGCTCCCTGCCGTGACCACGGGTCAGAGTGCGACGGTTTCTCCGCAGCAGCACCTGGATGTTATCAAGTTTACGCTGGACTATGTGGACGGCCGCGTGCCCGTGATTGCCGGTGCCGGTTCCAACTGCACTCGCGAATCTATCGAAATGATCGAAAATGTGCAGAAGATTGCCCCGGTGGCAGTTCTCTGCGTTACAGGCTACTACAACAACCCGCCGCAGGAAGGTCTCCTCAAGCATTACCAGACCCTCAGTAGCGAAACCGGCGCCAAGATCGTGATCTACAACGTTCCGGGCCGCACCTCCAGCTACGTCCATCCGGATACCCTGATCGCTCTTGCCGAAGACAAGAACATCATCGGTCTTAAGCAGGCTGTCGAATTCGGTTTTGGCGAAAAGTACCACGAAGACACCATGCGCGTCATCAAGGAAACCAAGGGCAAGGACTTCGCCGTCATGAGCGGTGAAGACGGTCTCTTCGCAGACCTCCTCGAAATGGGCGGTACCGGTCTCATCAGCGCTTCCGGCAACATTCCCGAAGCAACGAAGACTTTCGTCGAACTCTACAAGGCTTTCCAGGCTGGCGACAAGGACAAGGCCCACAACCTGCAGAAGGAAGCTCGTGACTTTATCGACATCACCTTCTGCCGCAAGAACCCCATTCCGCTGGGCACGCTGTTCAACAGCCCGCTGTTCCAGCCCCTCGTGAGCGTGAAGGATACGGCAAACGGTGCAGACGCCGTAGCCCGCATCATGAAGCTCATCGAAGAAAAGGCTCCGAGCCTCAAGAAGTACCACGTTTAAATTTATCCAAGGAGATTCACATGGCAAAGATTCAGAAATCCATCAGTGACGAAATCTGCGACTACCTCAAGAAGCAGAAGCTCTCCCCCATTCCCGTTCAGACCTTGAACGAAGACATGGAAACCACCCGCTACTTCGGTGGCGACCTCAAGGAATTCATTGCTGCCGCCAAGACTCTCGGCGCCAAGGGCATCTTTGTTGAAACCCTCTACCTCGAAGAAGACGAATTCTACTACGACAGCGGCATGGATGACGACGAATACCTCGCCATCTATGGCAACGACGACGACTGCTGCAACGGCGAATGCAAGTGCGGCAAGTGCGAAGGCAAGAAGTCCAAGAAGAACGTCAAGGAAGACGACGATTCCGATGTCGACGGCGTCTGGTTCGAACCCGAAGATCTCGACGGTCTCGACCTCACTCTCCTGAAGCCGGAAATGGCCAAGTACCTTGACCGCATCGGCGAAGCCTGCGGCGCACGCCTCACGGTTCCTGGCGTCGACCACCTGGAAGTCGAAATCTTCGCTGACTGGTACGACGAATTCGCCGAACTGGTGGACGAAGCTTCCGAAGCTATCGAAATCGATCCGACCGACACTCTGAAGCAGGCTCAGGCCATGTTCGAAGCCGAAGAAGCAGAACTCGCCAAAGCTGAAGACAAGAGCGTGAAGAAGATCGCTGCACACCCGCCGAAGGGTGGCAAGAAGGCTTCCAAGAAGAAGTAATCTGGACAAACTAGCGTTTTTCAGACAAATTTAAAAGGTTGCGATTGTTTCGCAACCTTTTTCTTTTATTAAACTAGAACAATATTGAGCTAATTGTAGAACGTTGGATAATCAAGCAAGACAAGGCACGAGCCCCCGTAGCGTACTAAAGCGTACGTGAGGGGGCGAGATATACGACACTTGGAGCTTTGCTCCTTTAGTGGAGTTATCCCCTTTGGGGAAACGCCGCTATGCGAAGCTTAGACGATTTTCTAGCCGTGATAGAGCTTGCTGGTTTGGTAAGTCGGTTCCGTGGTAAGATTCACGCCGAGGCGGCGGAACACGCCCACATCCACCTGCGACAAAATCACGCTGGAATGAACTTCGCAGTGGCGGAGTTCCGGAAGCTTTTCCATGGCAATTTTGGCGTTGTAGTCCGTCAGGGCGCAAACCGAGAGAGCCACCAGGACTTCGTCCATGTGCAGGCGCGGGTTCTTGTGGCCCAGCTGCTTGGTCTTCAAGTTCTGAATAGGTTCAATCACCATGGGCGAAAGCAGACGCACTTCGTCAGGAATGCCAGCCAAGTGCTTCAGAGCGTCCAGAAGCATTGCAGAAGACGCACCCAACAGCGAAGAAGTCTTACCAGTAATGATGGCGCCATCGCTCAACTGAATGGCAACAGAGGGGCCTTCGGTTTCTTCGGCCTTCTTGACGGCTGCTGCGATTACCGGACGGTTTACAGTACTGATCTGGGCCTGTTCCATAATCAGTTCCTGCTTATAAATCTGTTCCTTGTCGGCGTTACCCTTACGCACATCGCAAAGGGTATTGTAGTAACGACGAATGATTTCCTGGCGGGCGGCTTCGCAAACGGCATCGTCATCGATAATGCAGTTGCCGGCCATATTCACGCCCATGTCCGTGGGGCTCTTGTACGGAGATTCGCCCAAAATGCGGGTAAACAGAGCGTTCAACACCGGGAAGATTTCCACATCGCGGTTGTAGTTGATGGTCGTCTGGCCGTAAGCTTCCAAGTGGAACGGGTCGATCATGTTCACGTCGTTCAAGTCGGCGGTAGCTGCTTCGTAAGCCAGGTTCACCGGATGCTTCAGCGGAATGTTCCAAATCGGGAAGGTTTCAAACTTGGCATAGCCGGCCTTTACGCCGCGCTTGTTTTCGTGGTAAATCTGGGAAAGGCACACGGCCATCTTTCCACTTCCCGGCCCCGGTGCAGTCACCACCACGAGTTCGCGGGTCGTTTCGACAAATTCGTTCTTGCCGTAACCATCGTCGCTCACCACCAGCGGAATATTGCTCGGGTAGCCTGCGATCGGGTAATGGCGATAAACCTTCAGGCCCAAGCTTTCGAGCTTTTTCTGGTAAGAGATGGCGCTGGGCTGTTCCTGCCAACGGGTCAGCACCACAGAACTCACGTAAAGGCCATAACCGCGGAAGGCGTCAATCAGGCGCAAGACATCCTGATCGTAGGTAATGCCCAGGTCACCACGGACCTTGTTCTTTTCGATATCGCCGGCGTTAATGGCGATAATAACTTCGGCCTTATCCTTCAGCTTTTCGAGCATGCGGATCTTACTGTCGGGCGCAAAGCCAGGCAACACGCGAGATGCGTGATGGTCATCGAACAGTTTACCGCCAAATTCCAGATAAAGTTTTCCGCCGAACTTCGCAATGCGCTCGGCAATTTTTTCGGACTGCGTCTTGAGGTACGCCGCGTTATCAAAACCAACTTTAAACATCTTTTTTGTCCATCTAAAAAATCGTAAAAATTATCTGCACAAAAATAAAAAAATGCAGGGAATTTTTTCGGCTCTAAACGGACGTTCTGGCCCCAATCGTTCGGATAATCGTATTGATGATTTCGTCGCGACCGCCCTTCAGGCTCATCTTATCCTTGTACATCATGGCGTCGGCTCTTTCGAACACTTCTGAAACAGACTTGTCTTGTTTCTTGTCGAAGACAGAGATTCCACAAGCCACGACCACCTTGCCTTCTTTGGCATTCTGTGTTACGATTTCTGAAAGGTCCTTTTGCAGCTTTTCGCGACGGGCAAAATCAGACCCGCGAAGAATTGCAACAAATTCATCGCCGCCCACACGGAATACGGGACTATGTTTAAAGGTTTCGCAAACAAGCTTTGAAGCCATTCGGATATACTTGTCGCCCGCAATGTGCCCCTGCGTATCATTCACGACCTTAAGGCCGTTCACGTCGCAAATGGCAATGGCAAATTCTACGTCTTCACCCGACTGAATTTGCTGGTCCAGTTTCTTTTCGAACTCGCCATAGGCATTCTTGTTCTTGATGCCGGTCAAGTCGTCTCGACGAGCCTTTTCGTATGCAAGGCTAGCTTCTTCCCTAATCTTCTGTTCGCGGCGAACCTGGGCATCGATATTGGTAATACTGATAACAATATGATTCTTGTCGGAATACACCGCCACCAGGCTCACGAACACAGGACCCGTCGGCGAATTCAACCGGTAGCTAACGGTAAACATCCCCTGTTCATCCAGTTCCTTGAGCAGTGTTTCGCGATGAAGCGCCGCCTGAATCAGGGGAACATCTTCCTTAAAAATCACTGTTTCCGCATCTTTCTGCAGCTGGTTGAAGAAATCTTCGCCTTCGAGAGCGACACTCAATTCGCTGAACACACGTTCCGCCTTGTACAAGGCGTAACGGTTCGTATCCAAGTCCACCATGTAAAGAGCGTCGTAGCGTTCGGCAAGAGCCATCACGATTTGGCCGTACACCTCGCTCTTGGAGGCCTTCTTTTTAAGTTCTATTTCACGACGCATTCGGGCGTCGACATTAGTCACACTAATAACGACATGCTTCTTGTCGGAATACACCGCCACCAGTTTCACATACTGCGGCCCCTGGGGCGTATTCAAACGGTATGTCAACGTAAATACACCGTATTCATTCAGTTCCTTCAACAACACATCTCTTTTTAGTGCATCCGTAATCAGTTCCACATCGTCCTTGTAAATGACAGACAGGGCATCCTTGCGCAACTGGTTAAAAAAGTCATCGCCTTCGAGAGCAATGCTCAATTCGCAGAAGGTTCGTTCACTCTTGTACTGAATATAATGGTCCGTTTCCAGGTCCACCATGTACAAGGCATCGTAACGTTCAGCAAGGGCCATCACGATCTGGCCATACGTTGCACTCTTGGAAGCCTTGTGTTCCAATGCCAGCCGTTCCCGTTCCTGCTTATCAATATTGTTTACGCCAATAATCAGGTAGCTGCGACCTCTAGACTGGCCCAGCACGACTTTCATCGAATACCAAACGGGTTGACCGTCAACCAGAATACGGTACTTGTAAAGGACGACCCCGTCATTCTGTACGGCAGGAATCAAGTATTCCTTGGACACAGTATCATTAAAGCTTTGGCGGTCTTCTTCGTAAACAACAGTCTGTAGATTCACCCGGGTGTCAGCCCAAAAATCACTGGATTCACTTAACTTTAGGGATTTATGGTTGCCATGAAAGGCATACATGGCATAGTTGGCATTTTCCACATCAACAAAAAACACACATTCATAGTCTAGCGATAGTGCAATAGCCGAATCAGCAAACGTAAACTGCGTATCCATAGTTGCTCCCAAACTTATATTCTTTGCTTAAAACTATCATATTTTTAAGCAAAAGCAACAAAAAAATTCGCGAACACCCCCCAAAATAATGAAAAAAACACTCAAAATTTCTACCTTTGGAATAAAATTTCCCCAATCACTCAAGGAGTACATATGGGCGGCTTTTGCGGTGTTGTTTCTAAAGAAGATTGCGTAAGCGATCTTTTCTTCGGGACCGACTACCATTCTCACCTGGGAACCCACCGTGGCGGTTTGGCGGTTCTCAAGTCCAACGGACATTTCCATCGTTCGATCCACAATATCCAGAACACCCCGTTCCGCAGCAAGTTCGAACACGACTTGCCCTCTTTCGCCGGTAACGTCGGTATCGGTGTTATCTCGGATACGGACCCGCAGCCGCTCGTCATGACGTCCAAGCTGGGCACCTTCGCCATTGTGACCGTTGGCCTCTTGACCAACATCGAAGAGCTCAAGAACGAACTGTTCCGCAACAACTGCATGCAGCTCCAGTACTCCACCACCAGCGGAATGGTCGGACCGACCGAAGTGGTTTCCGCCCTAATCGCCACACAAGATTCTATTGTCGACGGCCTCAAGTACGTACAAGAGAAAATCAAGGGCAGCTGCTCCATTCTCTTGATGGCTGAAGACGGAACGTTCTACGCAAGCCGCGACAAATGGGGCCGTACGCCGATCGTGCTCGGCAAGAAAGACGGCGCCATGATTGCCCTGCAAGAAAGCTGTGCCCTCCACAACTTGGGTTACGAATACGTACGTGACATGGGTCCGGGCGAAATCGCTGAACTCACACCCGATGGCGACAAGACGCTCGTTGCCCCGGGCAAGAAGATGGCCATTTGCTCCTTCCTCTGGGTTTACTACGGCTACCCGGCATCCACATACGAAGGCCGCAATGTGGAAATGACCCGCTACCGCTGCGGTTCCGCACTCGCCAAGCGTACTCCCACCGAAGCCGACGCCGCCTGCGGCATTCCTGACTCCGGTACGTCTCACGCCCTCGGTTACGCCCACGAAGCCGGCATCAAGTTCGCCCGCCCGTTCGTGAAGTACACGCCGACTTGGGCCCGTTCCTTTATGCCGCAAGACCAGAAGCAGCGCGAACGCGTGGCCTCCATGAAGCTGATTCCGATTCCGGGACTCATCAAGGACCGCCGCCTGGTGTTCTGCGACGATTCCATCGTTCGCGGTACTCAGCTCGGTAAGCAGGCCCTCAAGCTTTATTCGCTTGGTTGTAAAGAAACCCACATGCGTATTGCATGCCCGCCGCTGGTTTACCCCTGCAAGTTCATCAACTTCTCCCGTTCCAAGAACGAATACGACCTGATCACCCGCCGCTACATCCGCGACCAGGAAGGTGAAAATGCCGATATCGAGAAGTACACCAACCCCGATGGCGAAGCCTACAAGGGCATGGTGGAATACATCCGCCAGAAGCTGAACCTCACGACTCTCGCTTTCCAGCGCATCGACGACGTGATCCAGGCTATCGGCCTCCCCGAAGACCAGCTCTGCACCTACTGCTGGAGCGGTAAAGACTACGCCGAAACGGGCGACTGTTACCACTGCCCCTGTTGCGAAGGCGGATGCCATAGCAAGGACAAGGAATAGTTAAGTCCTGAAAACGGCATTACAAGTGTCAACCCCGCCCATTGGGCGGGGTTCTTTTTTCTTGGCCAGGGCCGCTCAAAATCGTCGATTTTCAGTTAAAAAAGCCAATTTTCACCCTTTGGGGAGCACTTTACCCGCCTATTTTTGAGTTAATTTGTTTGCAAAGAACGGAAAAATTTTACATTCCGTCCTTTACACACAAGATTTTTTTTTCTATCTTTGGCCCAAAACAATAAAACAAACCCCATTTTCCCTGAAAAACGGGAAAATAAACTTAAAGAGGTTAAAATGGCAACCGTTATCCGTCTCGCTCGTTTCGGCAAGCGTCACAACCCCATCTACCGCGCTGTGGTCATCGACTCCCGCAAGGCCCGCGACGATAGCTTTATCGAACAGGTTGGTTTCTACAACCCGAACCAGAAGACCCCGGACATCAAGTTCGACCAGGAAAAGGTTCTGAAGTGGCTCCAGATCGGCGCTCAGCCGTCTGACACCGTCCGCAGCCTCCTCAAGAAGGTCGGCATCATGGACCTGTTCCACGAAATCCGCGCTGGCCGTTCTATCGAAGGCAAGACCGCTACTCCGCGTGCTGAAAAGGCCAAGAAGGCCAAGCTCGGTCCTAAGGCTCTCGCCAAGATCGAAGCTGAAAAGGCCGCTAAGGAAGCCGCCGCTGCTGAAGCTGCTGCCGCCGCAGAAGCTCCTGCAGAAGCACCCGCTGCCGAAGCATAATTTTCGCTCGAAAAGAAACCTCGTGCCTAAAAGCACGGGGCTTTTTTGTCTAGCAAAAACCGCTTGAACCAAGGTAACCACCTTCCGCTGATTCAAAACCCCACTAAGTCTTTCATGTCTGAATCCGAAGAATACATCACCGTATGCCAGCTCATGCGCACGCATGGCGTCAAAGGCTACATCAAGGCGATGCCGTTCACTCATGACATCAACCGTCATGAGATGCTTAAGGATGTGATGCTAAAGAAGACCAATGGTGAACAGGTCCAATTGACTCTGGAAGATTCCAGGCTTGCAAACAATCTGTGGTTACTCAAGTTCAAGGGGTACGATACGCCGGAATCCCTGGTACATTTCGTCAATGCAGACGTAATGATTCCCGAATCGGAGAGGCTCCCCGCCCCCGAAGGCGAATATTACCTGGACGATTTGGAAGGTTTCCGCGTAAAACTGGAAGATGGCCGCGACATTGGCGAAGTTCTTGAAGTCCAGGAACTGCCTACCGTGAACGCGTTTCACGTCAAGTTCGACGCCCCATTCCAGAGCGAATTTTCCGCAAAAACAATCCTCGCTCCCTGGATAGACGACTGTGTCTTGGACATAGACGAAGAAGGCAAGAGCATCAAGTTCAGCGCAGACTACTTAAAAAGCCTGTGCCCGGAGGAAAGGTGAAGATCGACTGCATCACCATCTTTCCCGAGATGTTCACTCCCATGAAGCAATCGATCATGGGTCGCGCCCAGAGCAAAGGCCTGATGGAATTCAACACCATCTTCCTGCGCGACTTTGCCATCAACGACTACGGCCAGGTAGACGACGTGCCCTACGGCGGCGAACCGGGAATGGTCCTGCGACCGGAACCGCTCGCCAACGCTATCCGCAGCACGGGAGTCAAGGAAGACGGCGGCAAGGTAATCTACCTTACAGCCGACGGAGTGCCGTTTACACACAAACTAGCGAAGGAACTTTCCAAGGAAAGCCACCTGGTACTGGTTTGCGGGCACTACAAGGGAATCGACGACCGCATCCGCCAGTCCGAGGTCGACTTGGAGATTTCTATCGGTGATTTTGTCGTGAGCGGGGGCGAACTGCCTGCCATGCTCGTGACCGACGCCGTCGTGAGACTCCTGGACGGAGCTCTCGGCAACAAGGAATCCGGTGAAACGGACTCTTTCGCCCAGGGCGTACTAGGATGGCCGGTCTATACTCGACCCGAAGTTTTTGAAGGAAAAAAGGTGCCCGAAGTGCTCTTATCGGGTCATCACGCGAACATTAAAGCCTGGAGGCGCCAAGAATCGTTAAAAAGAACGCAAGAAAGACGCCCAGACATCTTTAAAAATCTTGAAGAAGATACTAAATTTGGCATCAAATAAAAACGAGGTACACAAATGTCCCTGAACATTGAAGCAATCCATAACGAAAACTTGAAGACCGACCTTCCTGAACTCCGCGCTGGCGATACCGTCACCGTGAACGTGAAGGTGATCGAAGGCACCAAGGAACGTATCCAGCCGTTCAAGGGCGTCGTGATCCAGAAGAAGAACTCCGGTATTTCTGCAACTCTTACCGTCCGCAAGATGTCCGGTTCTGTGGCCGTGGAACGTATTTTCCCGCTCCACTCTCCCCGCATCGACTCTATCGTGCTTGACCGCCCGGGTAAGGTTCGCCAGTCTCGCATTTACTACATGCGCGACCTCCGCGGTAAGGCTGCACGTATCGACGAACGTCAGGCTTAATTAGCCCGAGGATTATGACCTCGCGTCAACAATTAATCCCGCCCACGCAAATGAGCGTGAAGGCGGGGTTTGTTGTTTATTCGCCTAAGAGCGAAGACCGGAGCATTGTCATTCTCGAAGAAGGCGAACTTATCGCCCGAGAAACCACTCCCCCCTATTCCATAGTCTTTACCATGCGACCGGGAGACCTGGTCGGTGTTGCCGCCTTGTTGGAACGGGAACCGTTCAAGTACGAACTTTCGGCAAGCAAGGATTCCCGCATTACCGTGGTGACCGAAGAATGCATGGAATCGGAACTCAAGCGGCTCCCCCTCTGGTTGCTAGCCCTGATCCGGAACCTTTCTGCAAAGACTCACCTGTTGAAGCGCGCCGCCATAGAAACCCGCGTACAGAACACCCTCAAGAGCCTTGCCGAATACCTGAGCCACAAACCCCAGGATACGGAATTCAACCTGGCAGAACTCATTCGCGAATTCTGTTTCTTGACCAAGATTTCTACCGCTACGGCCCAGGAAGATTTCAAATCGCTTTTACGCAGGCACCTGATCAAGCTTTCGCAAAAAGGTCAACGCATATTCTGCAAGATCACTGACCCGGAACTGTTGCACATCTTTACGGACTACATCCAGATTCAAGAAAGCGACATGGCCTTTGCGCCCTACAAGTTAAGCATTGTCCAAAAAAAGATTCTGGTCTTTTTATCGACCATGGAAGAATCCCCCGAAAAGACCGGCCCCGACTGGATTGCCTACATTCACGAAAAATTCCCCGATGCCGACGTCTCGCAATGGATTAATTTGTTGAAAATGGAATGGTTTGCGAAAAAAGACGCAAGCGATCCTGACTGCGATCTGTACAGCATCAATAAGAACAAGATTCAGTATTTCTTGAAAGCGCTACGCTACGAGACCAACATTCGAGGGGTGCTATGACGCTGGAAGAAGGACAGATTTTATTCCGCGAAGGGGATCCCGGCGAAAACCTTTATGTGGTCCGCGATGGCGAGCTGCAAGGCAAAAGCACCTTGGGCACGGCCATCAACACCTACGGCCCCGGAGCCTTAATTGGCGAGTTGGCTTTTCTTAAGCATGAACCCTACACCGAAACCATTACGGCAACCGAAGATTGCGAGCTGATTGAAATCACCCCAGACGCACTGGACGAATCTTTGGAGCAAGAGCCGGCCTGGTTTAAATCCATTATCACCTTCCTCACCGGCAGACTGCAAATTGCCGGCGAGAACAAGCGCAAGAGCGACAAGATCAAGGCCCTTCCGAGCCTGCTCTACATTTTGGATTCGGACCATTCGGTCAACGAAATTTCCAATAGCGTTCACAACCTCTTCAACATTTCAAAAGACTGCATCAACGAATTACTCCAAATTCTAGATGACCTTGAAATCCTGAAAATCCAGGGAACGCAAGTCCATGTCAAGAACAGGAATGTCGTACACCTCCTGTACGAATCCATTCTTTACCGTGCACGTTACAAGAAGACGCCCCCGCAGATTCTTTCGATGACGGAACAGATGGTTCTGAACGCCGTGATAAAGACGGTACACCAAAGCAATGAACCACTCAAGAACGGGGCATTCACCGTCAAGACAGATTCCCTGATGAAGGTTGCAAAGCGGGCCATGTTCGGAGCCACCCTCACCACACGCACAATGCTCCCGCTTTTGGAACGCAAACTGCTGAATGCATCCATTCCCTTGACCAAAGGCGACGTACTCCCCGAAATCGAAGCCATTCCGTCGTTCTCCGGCGATTTTGACACGATTCTCGACCTGATGGAACTGAACCGCATTTACCCGCTTTTGGACAAGAAGCTGGTGAAGTAGTTTGCTATATTTACACTCGTAAAATCAATTAACCCCTAGCAGGTAAAATCATGAAACTTTCTGCACTTCTCGTGACCCTTTCCTCCATTGCAGCCTTCGCCCAAGAAGCAGCTCCCGAACAGCAGCCGAGCGCCATTGGTAGCTTCTTGCCGCTTATCCTCTTGTTCGTGGTGATGTGGCTGTTCTTTATTCGCCCGAAGAATAAGGAAATGAAGAAGATGGAAGAAATGCGCAAGGCCCTCAAGAAGGGCGACAAGGTGATTACCACCGCCGGCATTATCGGTACCGTCACCAACATTGACGAAACCGCCACCACCATTACCGTGCGTACGGGTTCCACCACGCTCATCGACTTCGAAAAGTCTGCCATTCTCCGCGTTCTGAGCGCCGAAACCGCAGCCCCCGCTGCCAAGACCGATGAAAAGAAATAAGGAGTAGCCAATGGCACTTCTCCCCATCAGAACTTACGGTGACCCGGTGCTCCGCAAAAAATGCGAGCCCATCACCGAAATCACGCCTGAACTGCGTCAGCTTGCCAAGGACATGCTCGAGACCATGTACGATGCTCCGGGTTGCGGCCTTGCCGCTCCGCAGATTGGCAAGAACATCCGCCTGGTCGTAATCGACACCGCCATTCCCGGTGAAGAAGACCCGCGCCCTTACATCATGTTCAACCCGGAATGGGAAGCCGAACCTGATGCCAAGACCGTGCCCTACGACGAAGGATGCCTTTCGGTACCGGATATTTTCTGCAACGTCATGCGCCCCGACAAGGTGTGCGTGCGTTTCTTCGATATCAACGGCGAACCGCAGGAAATCCACAACTGCGATGGACTCTTCGGACGTTGCATTCAGCACGAAACGGACCACCTGAATGGGGATCTGTTCGTCGACAAGATTTCGACGGCAGACCGCACCATGAACCAGTCCAAGCTGAAGAAGATGGCCAAGGACACCCAGGCTAAGCTGAAGAAGAAGTAGAAACATTCAAAGTTCGAATGACACTTCAGTAGAGGTGTCATCTTGAGCGAAAGCTGTCATGCCGCACTTGTTGCGGCATCTCCTTTTTTAGGCAAAGAATAATTTGTATAATTACACCCGTAATGTCTTTTAAGCTTCCACTGATTTTTGCATTCACTTTCGGAATTTCGACTGCCTTTGCAGACGATGATTTCGATTTGCCCGATGACGTGCAAAAAGCGGAAGTGCCTACTAGCGTCGAAGATGTTCCGGATGGTCCAGTCAACTTCGCACCCATTGAAGCGACGACTACAAGCGAATCCGCTGTAGAACCAAGCACGTCATTGCGAGGAGCGAATGCGACGAAGCAATCCAAAGCAAGCAGCAACAAGGATTCTGTCCCCAATACGAATAGTCAACTTGGGAAGGAGATTCCCGCAAAGGACGAGGGAAAGACTTCGAAAGACGCGGTAACGGCTTCAGCTGAGAATGTTCGTTTTGACGAGGACAAGCCGGCGGCATTTAAAGCGCATAAAATCCCCGAGGAACTGGACAGGCCACTTCGCGTAGGGGTTTATACCGGCGTAAAAGAACTTTACCTGCTGTACCAAGGCGAAACGGTACATGTTACTCCCCGCGGCAAAATGGTGCGGTTCGAAGCCGACGGAAATTCCACCGAAGACATTTCGCACGAATTCAACAGCGAAGATGGCGGATGTCTATCGGTCGCCCCCGACAAGAAGAGTCTCGGCAAGGCATGCTACCCCGGAAGCATCATGTTCCGTACAGCAAACGGTAAGCTGGATGCCATTAACTCGGTAGATGTAGAAGATTACCTGCGTGGCGTTGTCCCCTACGAAATCGGGAAACTGGACAGCAGCCGTATAGAAGCCTTGAAGGCACAGGCCGTGGCTGCCCGCACTTACGCCTACAAGCATTTCAATAGCCGAGAATCCATGGGATTCGACGTTTACGCCGACACCAAGGACCAGGTATACAAGGGACTGGAATCGGCAACGCCTTTGACCGATGCAGCCGTAAAGGCAACAGCAGGCGTGGTGATGACTTATGGTGGAGAATTCATTATCGCCTACTACCATTCCACTTGCGGTGGCGTTACCGAAACGCTAGCGACCTGGAACCGCCCTGACCTTCCGTATTTGCAAAGTAAGCCGGACAAGCGCCCCAATGGCAAGCCCTGGTGCGATGAATCCAGCTACATCAAGTGGGAACGCCGCTTTGCAGACAAAGAAATTGCTAAGCTGTTCAAGTCGAACGTGGGTGAAGCCAAGGCCACCTTCAGCGAAGCGAAAGGGGCCGATTTCAAGAAGGTCAAGTCCATCAAGATTAAAGACAAGCTTAAGAGCGGGCGCATCATGACTCTCCGCGTCGAAACCGACAAGGAGCATTTCGATGTGCTTACCGACCGCACCCGCTGGCTATTCAAGAAGGCCGGCACCATACTCCCCTCCTCTTTCTTTACCGTTAAAAAGGAAGGCAAGGAATGGGTGCTTACCGGTACCGGATTCGGGCACGGCGTGGGCATGTGCCAAATGGGAGTGCGGGCTCGTGCCCAGGCCGGTCAAAGCTACCAGGAAATTTTAAGCCACTATTACCCGGGAATCACCCTGGAAAAATTTGAGCGGTAAGGCGATGGAAAGCGCCGACAACAAGCCGCTTTTAGCTGTGATTAGCCAAGGTTGCGCAGCCAACTTTGGCGACGGCGAAAAGATTGCCCGGATATTCGCAGATGCATACCGCGTTGTATTCGGAATGCCTAAAGACGCAACAAGCAAAAGTGGCGCAGAAAAGCCCGACGCCTTCGTGCTGAATGTATGTACCGTCAAGGGGAATGCGGGCGCACTCAAGTTGTTGCGCGAAGCCCTAAGCACGGCCCCCGATGCAAAGCTATTTATTACGGGCTGTGCGCCCAGGGACTTTAGGGAAGAAGTCGCAAAGATAACCGATAAGGTTGTATTTACAAACCTTAAAGATTTGGCAATGGATCGCCACGCCCCTAACGGAGCTCGCGATGACGTATTTTTACTGACGTCATTGCGAGGAGCGCAAGCGACGAAGCAATCCACATATACGCTGCGAGAGTCACCGCTGGTGGGTATCGTGAACATCGAAGAAGGCTGTCTGGATGCCTGCGCCTATTGCTCCACAAGGCTCGTGAAAGGACGTTTGCACAGCTACCCTGCCACAAACATCATCCAGCAAGTAAAGCGTCTTGTAAGCGACGGCTGTGTCGAAATCCAATTAACAGGCCAAGACTGCGGCTGTTACGGATTCGATACCGACACAAACCTTGCCGAACTGGTGCAACAGATTTTGACCGAAGTCCCCGGCAACTACAAGATGCGCCTTGGCATGGGAAACCCGCGGCACATGTTGCGCTACCTGGATTCGCTATTAGAATGTTTTAACGACGAACGTGTCTACAAGTTCATTCACCTGCCCGTGCAAAGCGGAAGCGATTCCGTGCTTAAGGCCATGAACCGCAAGCACAATGTAGAAGACTACATCGAGCTTGCGAACGCCTTCAACAGCAAGTACCCCCTATTCACCTTAAGTACCGATTTGATTGTCGGATTTCCAGGCGAATCGGAGCAAGATTTTCAAGACACCTTGGATGTGCTGCAAAAGACCCGCCCCACGGTCTGCAATATCACCCGATTCGTGGCACGCCCAAACACCCCCGCCTTCAACATGCAAGGCGCCGTTTCCGACGAAATTAAACATGTGCGCTCCGCCGCCCTTGCCGAAGCCTTCCAGAAGATAGCCTCCGAAAATAACACCCGCTGGATTGGTCAAACCGAAACCGTCGTCATCGAGAAGCCCGGCTACCGCAAGGGCACTTACATCGCCCGGAACGCCGCCTACCGCCCCGTGGCCATCAGCAGCGAAACACCGCTACAGCCTGGCGAACGGTTCACCGTCACCATCACTGACGCCGAACCCTTCGCTTTAATCGGCTCGTTCAAGAACAACTAGAAATGTATGGAATCCCGACGCCAACGGTGCCAGGATGACTCCTAAGAAAAAAAGCCCCCGCTTTCAGCAGGGGCAAATTCTTTTTAGAAGGCGGATTACTTCTTCTTGTTACGACGATAACCAAGCCTGTAGGTGTCGTTGGAGCGGCTGTACGAAATCGTACCATCCTGCGGCATCGAACCCACCATCACGCAAGGAACGTAGTCTTCTTGCACGAAGGTAACCTGGTAAATATAGGGACCCGTTGCAAGCAGACGACCGCTCTGAGAAACCGGGTAAACCTTAGCCGTAATCCATGCAGCGCCAGTTTCACCATACAAGGGGTTCTGGCAGCTCTTCGGGTGAGTCGTCTTTGCAGCACCACCAAGAGCTTCGCTCAGCATATCGATTGTCACCACCTGCTGGTACTGGTTCACAAAGTGACCCAGATGGTCAAAGATGCGGATGTTCAAACGGAACGGGCCAGCCACCGGATATGCGATACTGACGCAGCTTTCGTTGGAACCGTCACCATTACCATAGCACAATCCGGTAGAACCGCTATTCTGACCGCCAACAAACGTTGTGGGGGTAGAACCATACACCTGGGAGGATCCATTGACAAAGGCTGCAGAGAAGTCTCTCTTGAATTCGTTCTTCAAATCCAGCGGGTTACCACCCACGCCACAAGATCCCGGTCCAAGACCGCAATCAAGGGGAATAGGAGTAATCTGCAAGTCAGCCGTAGCATTCAAAGGCAACTTGCCGTCATTGTTCTTGGCAATTTCAGTCAACCTGTTAGACTGATTCGTAAAGTCCGGACGGTCAATCAAGCTATCCAGCGAGAACGTAGCAATCTTTGTATTCGGGATAAACTGGGTAACAGCCCATTCGTCCAAGCTATTGGGAGGACCAACCACACCCTTGCCAGAAGTAGACATAACTGTGAACGTCATCAAGGAGCTCCAGTTTGCCAACTGTTGCCACAAATTATCCATAGCATAGTTGTCATCAACTTTTCCATTGCCGAAAAGTTCTTCGTTATACTGATAGTTAAAGGCAATCTTGTCATTGGCGACAATACCCGAAGGAACACGATTGCCCTGCAAATCACGCAGTTCACCCATAAAGTCGTACTGCACGCCAGCAGCACCTTCGTTTTGGCCTTGAATTACATCATAGATGTAGAATCCATAAACAACCTTTGTCGGAACACCATTCACTTCTTCTTCGCGAACAATGATAATAGCCGGCGCACCACTACTCTTTAAGCTATTCAGGGTGTTTTCATCCAGCGGAGTATTCAAATTCATACTCACCTTCTGGTTACCGTTTTCATCAACAGTCACAAGGGCACTAGAAATAGCCGGCTGACCATAGCGGGTCGCAGCAATTTCAGCAAGAGACGTACGAATCAAGATGTTAGAACCATCCGTCTGGCGGTCTGCATAGAAGAAGTGCAAATGGTGCCAGGTATTATCAGCCCAACCCGTAGCATCCGACGCGCCTTCGCAGTTCGTATAGCCAGACAAAGGTTCACCAGCATGGCAACCATGATTGTTCTGGGCAAGAGTCTGAATATTCACACTACCCGGAGCAGAAAGGTGCGTACCGCCCAAGTCAACAGCAAGCACACCATCCACGAAAATCCACATGTCATCGTCACCAGCAAATTCAAACACTTCAGGAGCCGGGCTCTGGTTTGAAACACGGTACTTGAACTTGGCATAGCCCATCATCGTAAATGCGTAGTTACGAAGGTGAAGTTTCGGCAAAGTTGTAGCGGTAGCAGCAAACTCATCATGATTTCTTATAACAGTCTCGCTCTGGTTCATCTTTCCTTTTACAGCCAGATCATTTGCGAGATTATAATATCTGTCAAAGCCCGACAGATAACTATTATAGGCGTTAAGAGCGGCATCATCATTTTTGGGGCCACCATTAGCAAGCCAGGCTGCACACAGAACAAAAGTTTTGTTTTTCTTATAATCAGTCTGAGTCACAGCATACTGATATTCATAGGGCGGGCAGAAAATGGAAAAGGACTGCGGGCCAAACTGTTCGCACTTTTTGTTAGGCTGAACATCAGGAACACATTGTCTTGGGCCAACCCATTCCATCGTAGCCGGATTAATGGAATCCAGTGGCGAATATCCACCATTATTATAGTTATAGTCGAAAACGAAATAATTGGTATTACCGTCTCTCGGAATATCCAATGTCATATTCGTTCTCAAATTCTGCCCTTCGACATCGGAATACCATTGGTCAAAATACTGGTTATCGCAAAGTTCAGCGGCTTTTACAATATGCACGCCATCGTACATATCATACTCACCATCAACGGGATCGTCAAACTTCAAATAAGTTTGCACCATTCCAGGAGTGTAATAAACCGGATTTGCCCACGCCGTTGCATTTCCCTGGCAAACAAAACCTCTGACATCTCCCTGCACCTGCTTATAACCACGCTGCGTAATTCCACCAACAGTCGAGTTTTGACATTCACCATATTCCAATTCAGCAGAAGCCGAAGACGTTCTTCTCAAATATTGAGGTAAAGCATCATTCGGAACCATCGGAAGACCATCCTGGCCAATCAAGGCACCCGTCTTTGATTCCTTGTTACCGCAAGTTTTATGATACTGATCCTGCTTGGCAAACCAATCTGAATTATAGCCCTGCGTATTCAAAGCAACGCCATTTACATTATAGTTATAGATTTTATTCAGCGATACAACAGCTTCTTCCGAAAAGTTTTCAAAATCAGGATGGCTCGGACGGAAGTCGCGAATCACGATATCCAACTGTCTAAAATCATCCGAACCAGCAGCATATAACATCGAAGTACAACCAATTAATACTCCGATGACGCTCTTACTATTTTTTCCAAACAGATTCATAATTTTCCAATCTCCACACCTATGGCTAGGTTTAGAATATTCCACCCTAAATATAACCCTTTTTTTCCCATTTATTATATTTTTTATTGTGAAAATTCCTTTAAAAAAGCCATTTGCAGAATGTCCGTGCCCCAGAGCACTTATTTTTTGCTTCCTGGCGGAACATTCTATCACAAAATCCCCATGGTTCCGTTTAAATTTCTAAATAATGGCACAGAATGACGTTTTCGACTCTCTTTACCATCGTGATTGCGCTCGTGCTTCTACGCATTTTTTGGTTAAAAATCAAGGATGTGAGCATGAAAAGCGAATCTTTCAAGAATCTCCCGGCCAAAGACCAGCTTTCGGTCTTGAAAGAATGTCTTTTGAACAACCCTACTGCCACAAATTTGCAGAATTTAAAGGAATTCTCCGAAAAACAGGGCATAAGTCTCGTTATCGAATCTTACAGGCCCTTCCTTAAAAAACAGCAGGACCTGAGCCGCCGTAAAGACGCCCTTGCCGAGGACAACGAACTTTTTACCGCCGAAGCTGAATGGATCGACCAAATCAAGCCCCTGGAATTCGAAGAAGCCAAATTGGCCAAGCAAGAAAACCGGCATGAAGACTATATCTTACGCTCGCTGGAAGGAATCGCCAAACTCTATTCGGACACATCCATTTTAAGCGAACTAGCAGCCCTAGTTCAGGATTATCCCAAAGCCGAGCAAATTGCCCAGGGATACCGCAACCTTATGGACTTGCGGGACCACAGTGGTGCCGACGACGAATCGCTGAAAAAATTACGCATTGCCAAGGAAGCTTGGGAAAAAGACCTTTTGCAAGTGGACGTTGAATCGTGATTCTACTGGTCGCCGAAAAACCGTCTGTCGCAAACCAACACTACCGCCCCATGCTGGAACGGCTGGAGGGTGAAAAATTCACCCAAGGCGACGGTTGCCTCATCGGCAAGAACCACTGCATTACCTGGTGCGTAGGTCACTTGATCACCCTTGCACCCTTGGACGCCTACCCCGGCTTTGAAGGGGGCTGGCGACTTTCGAATTTGCCCCTGTTGCCCGAAAAGTTCCGACTCATGGAAATCGAAAGCACCAAGAAACAGCTAAACGTGGTGCGACAGATGATGGAACAGGCAGACGTACTGGTGAACGGCGCGGATGCGGGTCGCGAAGGTAACCTGATTTTCGACCTGGTTCTAGACTACACCCCCGCCTTTAAACAAAAGACCATCAAACGCCTGTGGGTGAACAGCTATGTGGCCAAGGATTTGGACAAGGCCTGGAAAAACCTGGAGGACGCCACCCAGCGCCTAAATTTGAGCTACGCAGCCCGTTTAAGGCAACGCGCCGACTGGATGGTGGGTCTCAACGCCACGAGAGCCTACACGCTTACCGCAGGCCGAGGCAAGATGATTTCGGTAGGACGCGTGCAGACTCCCACTCTCAACTTGATTGTGGAACGCGATACGATTGTGGAACAATTCAAGGAACTGTTCTACTACAGCGTCGTAGGGACTTGGAAAAACTACCAGGCCCAATATGTAGTCGAAGATAAAGAATCCGGCGCCAAGACCGGAAATACGGGAAACCTCAAGGTCGCCGTCTTTGAGAAAGAAGCTGCAGCGAATGCGGTAGTAACACGATGCAATCCGCCAACAGAAGCGACCATCGCAAAGATTGACACCCAGCAAAAAAAACAGTTCCCGCAAAAGCCCTTTGACTTGACCGAACTGCAAAAAGAGGGCAACAAGCGTTTTAAATACAGCGCCCAGCAAGTTCTGGACTGTGCACAGAACCTGTACGAAAAGAAACTGCTCACCTACCCCCGTACCGACTCGCAGTATCTGCCCGACACCATGCAGCAAGAGGCCTACGCCCTGGCGCAAAGGCTGGCAACGCCCGAGCAGAAAAACATCATGCGAGATGTCGGGGAAAATTTCGTCTTTATCAATTCCAGCAAGGTGACCGACCACTTTGCCATTATCCCCACCGGCGAAGTTCCCAACGACCTGCCCGAAATGGAGCAGAAGATTTACGACCTGGCCAAGGAGCGTTTTGTTCAAGCGTGGCTGAAGCCGTACGTGTGGGACGAAATGGAAGTGTTGCTCAACGCAGAAAAAGACATTTTCCGTTTAAAGCTCAAGCGCAACGAAGATCTAGGATTCCGAGCCCTTGTCAAGGAAGAAAAGAAAAAGGGCAAAAAGAAAAAGGGGGATTCCGGTGCAGAGGCCGGAGCGGAATCCGACAAGGCAAACGCAACCGATGACGCCAAGGGCGATAGCGACGAAATTACAAACCTGGTCGAAGCATTCCCGGAATGGGCTGTCGGCGAACATGCGCCTTTTGACAGCGTAGAGCTTCAAAAGAAAAAGAAGAGCAAGCCCAAGTATTACACCGAAGCTACCCTTTTGGCCGCCATGAAGACCGCCGGCAAGCAGATCGAAAACGAAGAACTTGCCGAAGCCATGAAGGACCGCGGCTTGGGTACGCCGGCCACACAGGCTGGCATTATCGAAACCCTCAAGAAACGCGGATTCATTGAAGCCCAAAAGAATTACCTGGTGAGTACCCCCCGCGGTCGCGAAGTCATTTCGCTCATGGACGAAAAAGTCAAGTCTCCCGAAATGACCGGCGAATGGGAATACAAGCTTTCACAGGTGGAAAAGGGAACCCTTACGCCGGTGGAATTCCGCGACGGAATCGTCGAATATGTAAAGCAGCTGTTCGCCGACTTACACGCGCGATACGGCTGCCAGTTCGAGCGCGAAACCGTGACCGAGGCCATCCCCTGCCCTAAGTGCGGGAGCGCGCTCGAAGTAGCCCCCTGGGGCTACGTGTGCCCCAAAGCCGAATGCGGATTCAAGATCGGGCACACCCTGGCAGGCAAGATGCTTTCTCATTCCGAAATGAAGACGCTCCTTGCCGAAGGCCACGTTGGCCCCATTGCCGGTTTCAAGAGCAAGAAAGGCACCGAGTTTGCAGCGAAGCTTTCTATCGATAAAGATTTCAACATCCAGTTTGAATTCGAAAGCGACGGCAAATTCCACGGTCAAAAGACAGAATACAAGTGCCCCCTTTGCGGAGCCGCTCTTGAAGAAAACAAGAACGCCATATTCTGCACCGGCACTCACGAAGGCGCCGACTGCAAATTCACGCTGTTTAAAACGATTGCCGGACACACCCTTACTGCAAGCGAAATCAACGAGCTCTTTACTAACGGCCGCACGCCCCTGATTCAGGATTTCAAGAGCAAGAAGGGGACCGAATTCGCCGCTAGCCTTAAATGGGGCGAAGGCGCCGACAAGGGCCGCACCACCTTTGAATTCTTGCATAGGAACCTCCCCTGCCCCGTTTGCGGAGACCAGCTGCGATTCCGCACCGGAACATCGGGCCAAGGCACAAACGAGGCCACCCACGCCGCTTACGTGTGCATGAATCCGCAATGCGGTTTTGGAATTCCGCAGGTATTCTACCAGCGGAAATTTACCGACGAAGAAGTAGAAGGTTTACTCAAGAACAAACTAACGCCAGTCCTTGAACCGTTCAAGAAGAACGACATCATCTTCCGCGCCGCCCTCGAGATCCGCGACGGCGGCAAGCTGGCCTTTAACAAGCTGACCGTCGAAGTCATTGAAACTTCATCCAAATAAATCTACTATGGATTGCTTCGGGGCAAAGCCCCTCGCAATGACGTAGCCTCAACCTTTGTCTTTTGTAAAAAGACAAATTCGTAAGGCGAGTGAAGCGGCAATGCTTGCATTGCCATTTCCGAGCCGTACAATCAGCCTTATTCTGCACTTGAAACAAAGACAGGTTCGTAAGGCGAGCGTCGCAGGAAATGCTTGCATTTCCTATGACCGAGCCGCAGAACCTTCTTTTCTATTTGACCCTTGGTCAAATAGAAAAGAAAGGCCCCTCTGACGAGGAGCCTTTCCTAAGAAGGAGAAAATATGAATCGGTATGTGGAACCTTGAACCTACCAGGAGGGGAGCAATGATAGAGTTGTTTCAGGATTTACCCTTCTACCGTTCACAATTCCAAATATACCCTTTTATTTGCCCTTGAGAACTACCAATTTGCTTATTTTCTAAATCCGTTTCGATTACATTTTGGATTTAGTAAACTGGTGTTTACTCTTCGTGGAAAATAATCTTGCACTTCGGAACAAAACGGAATCCACCGCGACGGTGACGTTCGATTTCGAAGAACTTCTTCACGCCTTCAGACGGATGTTCAGGATCGTCAGAACCGTTGATATGAGCGATCACGCGGTTCAAACGGCTTTCGAAGTTCGGACGGAGCGGATCCATGCAAATGGACGGATCGCGCTTGAATTCGCGGTTTTCAAATTCTTCACGGCCGGTAGCGCTATATTCGCGGAGCAAGTTGCGAAGAATGCGGGCGGGCACGTTACGCATCAAGTGCTTGTTGTTCACCGAGATAGAGTCATCACTCTTGTAGTAGATGATCGTCACGGAGTCGTTCATGGCTTCAAGCAGCTGTTCCTGAGCCTTCTGGATGGGTTCCCAGGAGTCGAATTCCTGCTTAACAACGGCACTCATGAGCTTGTTGAACGGTTCCGGAGCCACCACGTTGGCCTTATAATCAAAGTAGACCACGCTAGCCGGTGCACCGTAATAGCAACCCTTATGAATCAGGACTGCACCCACCTTGTCGTCCACCACATCTTCGGTGGCGCGAATGCAGGCCATCTTCTTTTCGGCTTCAAATTCCCATTCCAGGCCATATTCAGCAAGACAATCACCGAAGGTCATGTACTTACCGACCTGACGGCCGTTCACATAAACACATCCGTCATCACGAACTTCGGCTGCAATACGGTTTTCGAGAGCTTCCACAAAGGAGGTCTGGCTGGCCTTGTATTCGATTTTTTCGTAAGGAGGGGTGTTCAAAAGAATCGCACCGATCTGAACCAAGCCGTTGAACCAGCGCATGGGGTTCGTCACCAACATTCCCGGAGAATCGAAACGGTAGGTGAAGTATTCCTTACGGAAGCCATCGGCCAATTCGCGGCGGATGAATTTTGCATTGGTCAGAAGCGGATAACGCTTCGGAATAATATCGAGGCAGAGCTGACGGACGTCTTCGGTAGCATAGAACTGGGAGACGTACGGGAGGTAAGAGCGAAGCACGCTACGAGCCGGAATCGCTTCGAAAGTTGCGCAGCGATCCATAATGCGCTGGACGAATGCATCCGGATTTTCACCGCGTTCGTAGAGCCAGTTCACCACATTGTTCATCATAAAGCGGTAAACGCCCTCGTCAACGAACGAATCTTCGAAGTAGATATCGTTTAGCAGCTTGACATTAAAGCGAGGATCTCGCTTGATAAGGGTCAAGATGTCCTTGACAGGATATGAGATGAGCAACTCAATGTGAGTCAACTGTAGGAATAGGTTAGAAAGCACTTTTACCTCACTCTATTGAATGGTATTTTTGAAAAACGCCACTCAGCCTTTTCGTACTAATAATTTAGCAAAAAAAATACGATTTAAACCCCAAAAGGCTATATTTGGGGCATGAAATCGGCTGAAATACACGTTTTATCGGATGAAATCATCAATAAAATAGCTGCAGGTGAAGTCATAGAACGCCCTGCATCGGCAGTAAAAGAGCTGATTGAAAACGCAATTGATGCCGGAGCGACCCGTATACAGGTCGCCATTGAAGAAGGTGGCAAGAAAAAAATCCAGGTTATTGACAACGGGAAAGGCATGAATGCCGCCGATTTGGATTTATGCTATTTACGCCATACCACCTCGAAGCTTTTTAGCGCAGACGACCTATTCCATTTACATACAAATGGTTTTAGAGGCGAAGCAGTGGCCTCCATTGCCGCGGTGTCCAAATTAACCATTACCAGCGCCACCGACGAGGGCGATAGCGGCCGAATCAAACTGGAAGGCGGAAACGTTGTAGAAAAACAGGACGTACAAGCTAGCCGAGGCACCACATTCCTGGTCGAAGACTTGTTTTACAACACCCCCGTGCGCCGCACCTTTTTAAGCAGCGATACCGCCGAAGGGACCCGCATTTTTGACGTTGTTCTAAAGACCGCCATAGCCCACCCCGAAATCCGTTTTGACTACAAAGTAGGCGATAAAACGGTGTTTACAGGAATTCCCGGGGAACTCCGCAACCGCATTGCAGAAGCCATTGGCTCCAAGATTGCCAAAGTTCTTTTGCCGGTAGACTATACCGAAGCGGGAGTCCATGTTTGGGGCTACGTCTCCCCTACCACCGAAACAAACGGCAAGCGCAACCACCAATTTCTGTTCATCCGCAACCGTCCCATCGAAAGCAAGATGGTGAGCAAGGCTGTGCAGCAGGCCTACGAGCCTTACGGAGCTGGCTGCAAGCCCGTTTCGGTGCTGTTCCTGGACATGCCCGACATGGAATTCGACGTAAACGTGCACCCCGCCAAGCGCGAAGTCCGTTTTGCAAACCAGAATTTGGTCTTTCTGGTAGTCTCCCACGCCATTCGCGACACGTTTACAAAGGACATGGAGGCGAAATCTCCGCTAATCGACCTCAGCGATGAAATTACAGGCCTAGACAAGGTCAGCGATCTACAGGACAGCGCCCCGAAAGTCCCTTACGGATTCGAGGAACCCCTTTCCAAGCCGGCAATCACGCCCGCCCCCAGTTTTACGACCAAGGAATCCAGCGGTGACATTCCCGAAATGTCCAACCGCCCTACGGCGTCCTTTACATTTGATAAACCCCGTAAGACAGCGTCATTCAATGACTTAGCACAAGACCTGTTCAGCACCCCCGAAGCGGGTAAGGTCATATCGCTGGAAGGGCACGTAAACGAGACTCCGGAACCAGCGACCCAATGGGTGCCCCCCACCTTTTTCCAGATCGCCAACACCTACATTGCAGGTGACGATTCCAGCGGACTTTTGGTCATAGACCAGCATGCGGCCCATTCCCGCGTGCTTTACGAACAGGCTTTGGACACCTTAAGGAACGGATCCGCCCTGGACAGCCAGGAGCTCTTGTTCCCGGAACTTCTGGAACTTTCTAAACTGGAAGTAGAAGCCCTCAAGAGCGTGGAAGACCAGTTCAAGCACTTGGGCTTTTATATCGAGCATTTTGGCGGCGAGACTTACCAGATTCGAGCCATTCCCAGCGCCCTCCCCCTTTCTCGCGCCATCAAGGCGGTCAAGGATTTCTTGGATAGCATCGGGGACGAAGGCAAGGGCGAAGGTGACATGGTTAAAATCCAAGACACCATCGCCAAGGCTTGGGCAAGCACCAACGCCTACCAGGCCGGTGACAAGCTAAAGCCAGAAGAAATGGCCGCCCTGGTAAGCCAGCTCATGCTGACCGAAGAACCCCTCAAGTCGCCCTACGGGCACCCCACATTACTTCAATTTACACTAGACGAGTTGGCCAAGAAATTCAAGCGCTAATTGTTCAAGTTTTTTCCCGACAGCAAGCTTTTCAAAAAGCTCTTTTAAGATTCTTTCTTTAGGTTTCGAACTCTTTTCAAGTTGCAATTTCACCCCCGACCACGGGGGGACGATGTGTTCTGGGAACACAAGACGACCCATTATAATGTTGGGCAAAGCGAAGAATTCCGTCTTGACAAACAAGCGACCAAGACAATAGGTCAGCAGGTCAGGCTTGGTGCAAACCGTGAAGGGAGCTCCCGACAAGGCAAGTTCCAAAGTCGAAGTTCCGGGGGCGGTCACCGCATATTCTGCGCTTTGATAAAACGCCATTCGCTCGATAGCGCTTTGTGGCGCAACGACTACAGGAACATTAAACTTTTCAAAAACGCTCACCAGTTCTTGTCGCGCCGCCACCACAACCACATTCTCGGCTCCTTGCACCGCATTCAAGAAAAGAGGCAAATTGCGGAGCGCCTGCGCCTTGCGACTTCCCGGAAAGAGAAGAGTGTAGGATTCAGAATATGGAATGAAAAATTCATTTTTGATTTCGACAAACGGGTGCTGCACTCGGACCACATTGCAGCCAGCTTCGCGGTACACAGCCTCTTCAAAATCAAAGAACACCGCCAACTTGACATAAGGATTTTTCGCAAGTTCTGCGGCCCGTTTCTTTTTCCAGGCCCACACCTGCGGAGGCGCCACATACAATGCAGGCTTGCGCAACTCCCCCGCCCGCTTCACCAACTTCATGTTGAAGCCAGGGTAATCGATTGCCACAAGTCCAAGACAATCCGGCGAGTCTAGAGCAGCCTTCAGTTCATCAAAGCTTTTGCGCAACTTGAAGTACTTGGGCAATACATCGCCAAAGCCTGACACCGGCAAATTTTCGAAATCAACTAATGGAGCCAGTCCCGCATTTTGCATGCGCTTGCCACCGGAGCCCTTTACCAAGCAACGAGAAGCAACCGCCTTTACCAGGGATTCACCGATGCAATCCCCGGAATCTTCGCCTGCACAAAAAAGAACAAATTTATCGTTTGGCACGGTTCGAGACCCAAACCTTCAAGGCACCTAAATCCTTGCGCAGATACTGCAACAATTCGGGAGTGTAAACCACTTTCTTGTTCTTGAGGGAAAGCACATGAATATTGCCCGATTCCGTTTCCACGTGGGCAACGATTTCACAACCTCTTTCCCCTTCGAAAGGTTCGTACTTTTCCATGAGCGTCAAAAGCTTGTCGGCAAAGTCATCGTCCACCATCGAAGAATAGAGTACCACATGAATGTGGCTCACCATGTCCGAACGTACACGATCCAGCTGGATGACTTCTTCCACCACCAGCTGCATGCCATCGCCCATACGCTGGTGTTCAAGCACGCCCTTCACCAACACGCGGTCATCGAGGGCTACGGTATCGCGGAACTTTTCCCACAAGTCCTTCTTGAAGAACATTTCCAAGTCGCCATGGAAATCCTGGATGGAGCCTGCGCCAATAGTATCACCGCGCTTGGTTTCAATGGAACGGAGCTTGGTCACCACGCCGCCCACAATCACGGTCCCGCCTTCGTGCTTGGCCAGTTCTTCTTCGTCCAAGGAGCAAGAAGTAAAGCCCTGCAGTTCCGGGCGGAATTCATCCAGCGGGTGGCCCGACAGGAATAAGCCAAGGACGTCTCGTTCCTTGTTGAGCATTTCCATGGCGGTCCATTCTTCCGCTTCTTCAAGGACCTCGGCAGAACTATCCATCGAAGGTGCGCCGCCGCCCATATCAAAGAGGGACATCTGGCCGCGATCTTTATCTTCTTGGAACCTCGACGCCACTTCCATGGCGCGGTCCACCGTTGCCATCAATACGGCGCGGCTTCCCGGCAGTTCATCCAAGGCGCCGGCCATAATCAAGCTTTCGATAAGGCGCTTGTTCATGGGCGGGCGTTTTTCTTTCTGTTCGCCCTGGTATTCAGTGACACGCTTGCAAAAATCAAAGATATCCTTGAACTTGCCACGACGTTCACGTTCTGCCACAATATCTTCTACGACTGCGATACCCACGTTGCGAATGCCCGCCAGGCCGAACAAAATCTGGCCTTCCGTATTGGCCACAAATTCACCCATGGAGGCGTTAATGTTGGGCGACACCACTTCGATATCAAGGCGCTTACATTCCAAGATAATCGTCACGATATCTTCGGTCTTACCCATCTTCGAGGTCATCGAAGCGGCCATGTATTCAGGGCCGTAATGAGTCTTGAGGTAAGCCGTCTGGTAAGCCACGTAAGCGTACGCAGCAGCATGGCTCTTGTTAAATGCGTATCCGCAGAACGGGAGCACCGCATCCCAAACCTTCTGGATCATGGCACGGTCGTAACCCTTGGCAAGGCATTTCTCGAAAAATTCCGGTTCGAGCTTCGCCATTTTTTCAGGCATCTTTTTAGCCATGATACGGCGAATGTTGTCAGCACCACCCAGCGAATAGCCGCCCAAAATCTGGGCCAGCTTCATCACCTGTTCCTGGTACACAATCACACCGTAAGTTTCGCCAAGCACCTGTTCCAAGTCGGGGTGATAGCAGTCAATTTCTTCCTGGCCATTCTTACGGGCAATAAAGTGCGGAATCTGGTCAATCGGCCCCGGACGATACAGGGCGTTCATAGCGATCAAGTCAAAGATTCGGGTCGGTTTCAGTTCGCGCAGGTACTTCTGCATACCCGGAGATTCGAACTGGAACACCGTCGTCGTCATGCCGCGGCCAAGCAACTCAAATGTTTCCTTGTCATCCAGCGGGATATGGCTCATGTCAACTTCAATCTTGCGATTTTTCTTGACCATGTTCACCGTATCTTGAATGATGGACAAGTTAATTAGCCCAAGGAAGTCCATCTTAAGTAGACCGATGTCTTCGGCGTAGTGCTTGTCGTACATCACCACCGGCGTATCTTCGGGGGCGGCTCGATACAAAGGAGCGAGGTTATAAATCGGAGTCGGCGTAATCACCACACCGCAAGCATGCACACCCGTCTGACGGGGCAAATCTTCCAGCTTTTTAGCCACATCCCACAGGTTCTGGTAACTGGCGCGGCTGTTAATCATGGCCTGCAGAGGTTCCGGGCTATAACCATCTTCCAGGTTGTTGCCCTTCTTGTCTTTACCCGTCCATGCCTGCTTCAGGCTAAAGTTCAAGGTGCGTTGCGGGAACAACTTGGTAATCTGCTTCGCTTCAGTCGGCGGGAACCCAAGCACACGAGCCACGTCGGTAATCACCGCCTTCGACTTGAGCATACCGTAAGTAATAATCTGGCCCACGCATTCCTTGCCGTACTTGTCCGTCACGTACTGAATCACGCGACCACGGTCACGGTCCGCAAAGTCGGTATCAATATCCGGCATGGACACGCGTTCCGGGTTCAAGAAACGTTCAAAAAGGAGGTCGAACTTTAAGGGATCTATGTCGGTGATACCGATAATATAAGTCACCAAGGAACCTGCAGCAGAACCACGGCCCGGACCCACGGGGATACCATTTCGACGGGCCCAGTTAATGAAGTCCCACACAATCAACAGGTAGCCCGCCACGTTCATGTTGCGGATACAGTTGAGTTCCTTGTACATGCGCTTGCCCACATCCGTTTCATGTTCAGGGAACTTGAAATTTTCGTCAGGGAAACGCCAATGCAAAAAGTCGTTACAGAGGTGCGTAATGTAAATATCGGCATCGCCACCCGGCTTACACCAACGATGGACTGCCTTATCCCACGCTTTCTTATCGTCGTCATCAAAGAATTCCGGCTGAGACAACCGTTCAATTTCGGCCTTGTCTTCATCGGTCAGGGCGTCCTCGGCAATTCCCTTATCGGCACAATAGGTTGCCGTGACCTTCTTCTTTTTATCCTTGATGACGCCCTTGACTTCGCGTTCACGGACAACGGGATATTCCGCGTCGTATTCCGCCTTCATAATCGCCTTGATGTTCTGGTACTCATCGGAGGCCAAGAAGTCATCGGGAATTTTAAAACGCGGCCAGAATTCATCCCCGATACCGGTCTTGACCGTATAATTGCAGCGTTCTGCAATCTTGACCGTATTTTCGATGGCACCCGGAATATGTCCGAACAGTTCCACCATTTCGGCTTCGCTGCGGAAATAGAACTTGTCCGACGGGAAACGCTTATCATCAAAACCGTTCAAGGTTTCTTTCAGAGAAATGCAGCGCAGAATCTTGTGGGCCTGGGCATCTTCGGCCTTAATATAATGGACATCGCCCACAGCCACGATTTCGCGGCCCATTTCACCGGCCAGCTGGACATTAAAATCATTCAGAAGTTTTTGTGCCGGAACCCCGTTGTCGCAAACCGAAATGTATAGATGGTCGTGGTCAAAAATCTTGTCGAGAGATTCCATGTATTCACGGGCAACGCTATTGCGCCCCGAAGCCACATTCTGACCGTACTTACTGAAGAAATCGCCTGCAATGGCGATAATGCCTTCTTTATGTTCTTCAATTACCGAAAGCGGAACCGAGGGAATTTCGGCCCAGCGATCCCCGTCTTCGTAACGGTAACTCACGATGCGGAGCAGGTTATAATAACCCTTCTCATTTTCCACCAAAAGGGTCAACCGTTCAAAGGTCATCGGGTCTTTCTGATTTGCACTCGACGTATCTACATAGACATGGCAACCATAAATCGTCTTTACCGGCGGAAGCCCTTTTTCTTTGCGGGCCTTGTTCATATCCTTTCCGCGGGTCTGAATTTCCAAGATACCAAACATGGCAGCATGGTCTGTAAGCGCCACTGCAGGTGCATTTGCATCGGCTGCAGCAGCCAAAATATCATCTAGACGGGCAGAAGCCTGTAAAACAGAAAACTCGGAATGAACTTGCAGGTGAACAAAGGCCATACCTGCAATTTAGTAAATAGTTCTTCATTCAAGAAAAGCACCCCGGCGGGGTGCTTGCGATTCTGAAAAATCCGATTTTTTAGAGCGAGTCGCGCGGGATGATCGGCTTAATTGCGGGCAGGGTATCGATGATATCGATAACTCCGGTATAGGCCGCATCAAAAGTAATTGTGGTATCCGGTTCAACTACCGAGGACAAATCTTCCGGGATATAACGAACCACATTGGAAATTCTCAGCTGGTCGTATGCACCCGAAGTCGTCATGGCGCTGGACTGACCCGGGCCTTCCATGCAGCAACTGGACTTGAAACCCATCACGAACAAATTCTCGTAGGGGTTGTTACGGCTTGCCGGTTCATAACCTTCGTTATGATCGATACTAGCCAATTCCTGGCCGTTTACCCAAAGGCTCAGTTTTCCGTTGCCCCACTGACCGGCAATATGGTTCCAATCATTCTTCAATTCAACAGAACCCTTCACAAAGTAGTGACGATTGGAAAGGTTCTTCTGGAAATAAAGGACTCCTTCCTTATAGAAGAAGTGAACGCGGGCTCCGTCATTACCCAAAAGGGTGCGGGCATTTTCGTTGAAATCTTCACCCGGACGGAACCAGAATTCAACCGTACCTTCTGCCATGGGGTCAATCAGGTTGATTCCGGTAGGAGCAACCTCGCCACTCTTCAGGGAAAGAGCCTTGCCACAAACGCCATCCACCAATTCACCTTCGCTGTAAATGGTTTCAAGTTCATCCATATAAAGGGTAGAATCGTCCATGACCAAAGCCGGGCTTGGGCACTTCTGTACAGCGACAGAAGCCACCGGAGCGTCAACATTTACAAAGTAGCGGGAACCGTAAGTATTCAACTGAGTCCACAGCGTCGGAACCAACGGAGGCAACGTATCGATTTTTTCGTTGGTATCAAACGGAATGGTATCATAGCAACATTGAGGAACCGTATCAAACACCGCCGTATCGTTAACCAAAGTATCATCCAACACGGGGTTCTTCGGCAGAGTATCGACAGCAGCTGTATCGAGGCTCGAAATATCGATTTCGGCAACGTCAGCCATCTTGTAACGCGGAATATTGGAAATTCTGAACTGGTCGAAAGAACCCGATGTAGTCATAGCAGCATACTGACCGGGGCCTTCCATGCAGCAGCTGGACTTGTAACCGATAACCACCAGGTTTTCAAACGGGATTCCGCGCTGTGCCGGAGCATAGCCTTCAGCATGTTCCCAACGGGCAACCATCTTGCCATTGAGCCACACACTCATGTAACCATCACCCCACTGGCCTGCAATCAGGTTCCAGTCGTCCTTGAGCTTTGCCTTGCCGTTTACGTAGTAATGCAGGTTATGATGGTTCTTCTGGAAATAAAGTTCGCCATCCTTGTAGAAAAAATGGATACGGGCACCATCGTTACCCAGAAGGGTACGGGCCTTGTCATAAAAGTCTTCGTTCGGGCGGAACCAGAATTCCACCGTCCCCACCTTCATGGAGTCAATCAGGTTCACACCGAGAGGAGCCACCTGGCCATCTTGCAGCTTGAGGCCCTTGCCGCAAACGCCTTCGACCTGTTCACCTTCGTCAAAGAGAATTTCCAGTTCGTCCAGGTAGCGTGTGTTGTCATCCATGGCGAGCGCCGGAGCGGCACAACGGCCATTCACAAGGGCAGAACCGCCAATAACGGGAGACCCCAGGTCTTGAGAAAGAGAATCGAAATAGCCGGCAATGCCCAGTTCATCGATTCGAGCCCACATCTGTGCGGCATCGTTCTTCTGATACGCGGGTTCATCACTGGAAATCACCTTTTCTGCCGAAGATTCCGACCCGGAGCATCCCCAAAGAAAAGCGCCCATCAGCACCAAAGATGAAGCCGAAAGCCATTTCACTGTTTTCTTACTCATTTTGTTCTCCATTTCTTTCAAGTAAGAATAATATAACAAAACACGTTTTCTTTTGCAAATTTTTCATTTTAGATGTAATTAGAATCATCTGTTTTTGCAAAAAAATGTATTTTTCTTAAGAAAAGGCCTATTTTTACAAAAGAATACGATGAACGGCACCCCCAAAAAAGACTTGAAAATCGCCATTGACGCCCGCATGGTCTCCCGTTCAGGCATTGGCACCTGCATTCAGCATTGGCTCAGGGACGTGGGCTACAAAATTGCCCTTGGGGACCCCAAAGACTTGGAAGCCTACAAGATAGTTCCCAAGCATATTCCATTTATCAGCAGCATTTACGGGTACAAGGAACAGCTGAAATTCCCCTATCGGGCCCTCTACCGCGAAAAGCCCGACGTTTTGCACATTCCCCACTGCAATGTGCCGTTGCTCTACCGAGGCAAGATGATGGTGACGATCCACGATCTCACCCACCTGATTTACCCCGAATTCTTGCCCTTCAAGCTAGTGCACCTATATTTCAAGTTTATCTTCTGGTTCGTCAGCAAGCGTGCCGACCGGATTATTACGGTTTCCGAAAGTACTAAACGTGACCTGTTGCGCTTTTACAAGATTGACGAATCCAAGATTACCGTCATACCCTCTGGAGTCGGCAAGGAATTTGTACGCAAGCAGCCCGAAGAATACGACTACCTATACGAAAAATTCAACATTCCCCGGGACAAGAAAATTCTGCTGTACGTAGGGAACCTGCTACCCCACAAGAACTTGAACGGACTGCTGAAGGGGTTTGCCCAAATGAAGGGCAAGGAAAATTGCCGCTTGATTTTTGTTGGCAAGGCCTTTGACGGACGCACCAAGGCCACCCAGGAAAAAGAGCTGGGAATCGAGGACTTGACCATTCACGCCGGCATGGTCAGCCAAGATGACTTGGTGAACTTTTACAACCTGGCAGACCTATTCGTACTCCCCTCGCTATACGAAGGATTCGGCCTGCCGATCCTGGAAGCGTTCGCCTGCGGAACCCCCGTTGCCTGCTCCAAGACTTCGTCTATGCCCGAAGTAGGCGGAAACATCGCCAACTACTTTGACCCAAACGACCCGGCAAGTATCGCCAGCGCCCTGGAAGAATCCATTGACGACAAGGGCAAATACGACGCCGAAATCGACGCCTGGGTATCTAGATTCTCTTGGGAAGAAAGCGCCCGGAAAATCCGTGAAGTTGCCGAAAGCCTATAAATTCTATATTGAGATCAATGGCAGACAATAAGACAGATGTAAAGCTCTTTGTCAAGCGGATACTCCAGCTCGTTGTTAGCGTGGGCGGTTTCGCCTACATCTTCTACAAGATTCCCCTGGCAAGTGTCGTGGACAACTGGAGCCTCGGAATGACCCCATGGGTCCTTGCCACTCTTGTCGCCGCAAACCTGACCATGATTATCCAGGCTAACCGCTGGAAAGGCCTTTCGGTCCAAGGGCCAGAAATTCCCTTCAAGACATACTACGCCTTTACCGCCATGGGGTACTTCTTCAACAACCTGCTCCCCACCGGTTTCGGGGGTGATGCCGTAAAATCCCTGGCCTTCGGAAAAAAATTCAACCAGACCAGCCAATCGGTTTCAGCAGTATTCCTGGCGCGCATCCAAGGGCTTTTGGCCATGTTCCTCTGCTTTTTTGCAGCCCTCCCCTTCGCCCTGAACAAGGCCGAAATTCCTTTTATATACACTGTCATCATGACCATCGCCCTTTTGGTCTGTACCGCCATTGTGGTTCTCTGCCTTTTTTCGGACAAAGTTCCTATTCCGGAAATCGTTTTAAAAAAACTCACCTTTATTCCGAAGCTGCAAAAGAGTCTATCCATTTATAGGCAGCACAAAAAGCAGGTCCTTCTATCATCTTTGGATTCCCTGTGGTTGCAATTTTTAGCGGTGTTCATGACATTCGCCTATTTTAAGGCTGTCGGTCAAAGCATTGACATCAGTATCCTGGTGGTATTCACCTACATCACCACCATCGTCTCCATGCTCCCCATTTCGCTGAACGGCATCGGAGTCCGCGAAGGCATTCAGGTAGCCCTGTTCACGGGAATTTTAGGAATCCCTGCGCCAGTAGTTCTATCGGCTGGACTTCTGGGATATTTTCCGCTGGTATTCCAGGCCATACAAGGCGCCATCGTACTTGTAGCAAGCAAAAAACAAGCGTAGCATTCACATAAAAAAATCCGCCGGAGTTGAATCCAGCGGAAATTTTTAACAAAGTCAAAAGTTGAAGCGTTATTCCCAGACTTCCGTCTTGAGTTCGCGGCCCCACATTTCCTTGATGACCTCATCCACCTTCTTGCCTTCGAACAAGAGAGCGTGAACGGCATTCACGATAGGCATTTCCACACCCAGCTTGTCGGCGAGAGCCTTGGTGCTCTTGCAAGTCGGGACGCCTTCGGCAACCATCTTCATGCCGCCGAGAACCTGTTCGATGGTTTCGCCCTTGCCGATGTGTTCACCCACGTAGCGGTTACGGCTATGCTGGGAGAGACAGGTAACAATCAGGTCGCCCATGCCAGCGAGACCGGCAAAGGTTTCGGGCTTTGCACCGAGGGCCTTGCCCAGGCGGCACATTTCAGCCTGACCGCGAGTGAGAATGGCGGCGCGGGTATTGTCGCCAATCTTGAACTTGCCACCGGCTTCCAAACCGTAAAGCACACCAGAAGCAATGGCAATCACGTTCTTCACGGAACCGCAAAGTTCCACACCCACAATGTCAGTAGAAGTGTAAACGCGCAGGTAAGAGCAGCTCATGGCCTTCTGCACCAGCTTGGCGGATTCTTCGTTCACGCAAGCAGAAACAATGGCCGTGAGAATATGGCGACTAACTTCTTCGGCATGAGAGGGGCCGCTAAAGGCAACCATCTTGTCTTCGGTGAGCCAAGGAACATTTTCGAGCAAGACTTCGCTCATGAGCTGGTTCGTGCCTTCGAGAATACCCTTCGTAGCACAGACCACCACCGGTTCCTTACCCTTGACCGGAGTCCACTGGCCGAGAGTCTTGGCGACACCGCCCATAAACTGGGAAGGCACCACGATCAAAACCATGTCGCAGCCTTCGAGAGCGGCATTCATGTCGGTCGTGTATTTAAAGTCTTCCGGGAAAATCACGCCCGGCAATTTGTCCTTATACTGGTGTTCCGTAGAAAGCAGGTCTACTTCGGCCTGGGAATTGGTCCAGAACATCACGTCGTTCTTGTTTTCGTACACCACCTGGCCAAGAGACAAGCCCCAGCCACCCGTTCCAAGTACAGTAACCTTCATAATAAATCCTTACCTATCACTTTTTCCTATAATCTACAATAATTACGCCTTCGGAGTCTTGCGTTTGCTGCCAAAACCGTTTTCGGTGCCGTTTAACAGGCGCTTAATATTGGATTTGTGCTTCACAATCACGAAAACGGCAACCACAAGGCAGGTAATCATCAAACCGAGATTAATATCGTCCGGCGGGTACGGCAACTTCAAGTAGCCCATGACGGCAAACACGCCGAGTGCCACGCAGGCCGCGATGCTACCCACCGACACATACTTCGATGCAAAGGTGAAAATAATCCACACGCCAAAAGCAGAAAGCGCGGTAATCGGGCAAAGGGCCAGGAACACGCCCAAAGCAGCGAGCACGCCCTTACCGCCGCGGAAACCGGCAAAGCAAGTAAAGCTGTGACCAAGAATCACCAGGAGACCAGCCACAAGCGGCACCCAGTGAGAATAATCGGCACCGCCGGCAGCCACCTGGGCTTCGCACATTTTCAAGGCAATCCACGGACCAAGGATACCCTTGATCAAATCCAAGAACACCACCGGAAGAGCGGGTTTCCAGCCAAGCACGCGGAAGGTATTGGTGAGCCCCGCGTTCTTGGAGCCGTAATCTCTAATGTCGAACGACTTTCCCTTTGCGAGTTTTGCGATCCAGATCGCGCTGGGGATTGACCCCAGCAAGTACGCTATTGGAAGACTCAGTAAACTGTTCAAGATCTTCATCCTTTCTAAGGGTTAATTTCTGGTCGAAGTTCAAGCGGAGGGGTGCACCCTGCAGCTGGAATTCTTCGTAAAACTGTTTGAGCAAGTAACGCTTGTAAGAATCGGCCACCAGTTCCGGCGTACGGGTTTCGATGGCGATTACCGGCGGCTCCACCATAATCTGGCAGGCGCGGGTAAGCTGAACGGTACGGGCATTCTGGCTGGGCACCGGATTCTTTTCCAGGAAGCTAGCAAAGGCGGTTGCAACGCGATCGCGACCAAGGACGCGGCGGCAGTTGGCATACACCGTCTGAATGGCCTGCACAATGCGGTTGACGCGCTGGCCTTCTTTGGCGCTGGCCGAAATAATCGGCACGTATTCCAGCATGGGTTCGCGTTCCAGCATTTCCTTGACCATGTGGTCAAAGGACTTTTCGGTCTTGTCGGGGAAGATATCCCACTTGTTGAGCACGAGAACCAGGCCCTTGCCGGCCTTGCGAATTTCGGTAATAATGCGGAAGTCCTGGACTTCAAGACCGCGGGTGCAGTCCACCATAAGCACCGACACGTCAGAACGGCGGATACTTTCGAGGGTACGCATGTTGCTGAAAATTTCGACTTCGTCTTCCACCTTGGCCTTCTTGCGGAGGCCTGCCGTATCGGTCACCACGAACTTTTGACCATCTACGGCAAAGTCGCAGTCAATGGAATCGCGGGTAGTACCCGGAATGTCGGACACCACGGCACGGTCTTCGTTCAGCAAGCGGTTGAGCAAGGTGCTCTTACCGGCATTCGGGCGGCCGAGAATGGCAAAGCGAATGGGACGTTCTTCACGGCGTTCTCCACGAACGGGAGTCGGGAGCACTGCAATGACTTCGTCCATGAGCGAAAGACAGGCGTAACCCGTAAGCGCACTGATGGTACGGGGCAAGCCAAAGCCCAGCTTCAGGAACTCGTAGCTTTCCTGGCGGTCGGCACCGTTTTCGCTCTTGTTGGCCACAAGAATCACCTTCTTGTCCAGCTTGCGGACCATGCGGGCAAACTGTTCGTCCAGCTTGGTAATGCCCACGCGGACATCCACCATGAAGAGCACCAGGTCGGCCTCTTCCACGGCATTGAAAATCTGGGTGCGCACGCTATCGGCGAGCACGTCGATGGAATCGTCCGGCAAGAATCCGCCAGTATCGACCACCGTAAATTCATGGCCCTTGTAATTCGCATTCTGATAATGGCGATCGCGGGTCACACCATCGCGGTCAGACACGACAGCGGCACGACGCCCCAGAATACGATTAAAGAGCGAGGACTTGCCCACGTTCGGGCGTCCAACTATACATACGACTGGTAATTTCATCAATTGTAAATATAGGAATTACACGGGAGACTAGAGACGAAAGACGAAAGTTTTCCAGCGAGAAACGCACAGACAGGAGTCCTCTATTCATAAAAAAATATTATTTTGAAAATACGCGGTTCCGTCGGGAGGATTAATGAAGTTTTGCCAGCCCTTTAAGAAAATCGCCCTGCTTTTCGGGGCCATCGCCGGGATTTCTTCGGTGTGGGCAGCACCCCTGTTCATCGGCTACTACCCCGACTGGGGCAAATGGCACAAGCCCGCCTACACGGTGGACAAAGTTCCCTACGACAAATTGACTCATGTACTGTGGAGCTTTATTACGCCGGATACCGACGGTTCCTTGCGCGGCGATGCAGCCGAAGACCCCAGCGCCCTTGATTCCATGGTGATGCTTGCGCATAACGCTGGCACCAAGGTGATTGTGTCGCTGGGTGGTGGCGGACAAAGCGAAAATTTTGTACCCGTCGCCTCGAACGACGCCCTCCGCGGCAAATTTATTGCGAACCTGGTGCAGTTCGTTGCCGACCATAACCTGGACGGTCTCGACATGGACTGGGAATGGGAATACAACCCCGTGCCCGAAGCGGACACCATCGCCTATAGCAAGTTACTTACAGAACTCCGCGCAGCCCTCCCCAAAGACAAGAGCCTTTCTGCGGCACTTCCCTGCTCGCCTTATTACGGCAAATGGTTCACGCCCGAAGTCCTCGTGAAAAACCTGGACTGGTTCGGATTCATGACCTACGACATGACCGGTGATTGGGATGAAGAAGCCATGTTCGATTCGCCCCTTTACCCCCACGAAGGTTATACCACCTGGTCATGGGAAGAAACCCGCGACTACTGGAAAAAGCGCGGAGTCCCTACCGAAAAGATGGTCTTTGGCATTCCCTCTTTCGGGTTCCAATTTGAAGGAGCTACGGGACCCGGCACCGACTTTACTTCTGCAAAGCAAGTGGCCTACAAAGATATCGTCGCGAACACCGACTGGGAATACTTCTACGACAGCGTTTCCGTAGAACCCTACGGTGTATCTTCAACGGGCTACGTGACCTTCGAAGATCCGCATTCTTCTGCAATCAAGTCCCGCTGGGTCAAAGAAAACGGCTACGCCGGCATCATGGTGTGGGAAGTTTCCCACGACTACATCGAAGGCACCGGAAACCCGATTCTCGACAGCATTTACATTGCGTTACAAGACAACGGAACTGCCATTCGCAAGGTTCGCAATGGCAATATTCGCGCCAACAGCGCAGCCGGCAAGAAAATCGACATTCGCGGCCACCGAGTTGAGGGCAAAAAATCCATAATTTTACTTGACTCCAAACGTTCAAAACGATAGATTAATAAAGGTTACGTTTTTAAACGGAGTGTGTATGGTGAAAAACTTGATAATCGCAGGTAGCGCGATTGCATTTTTGGCAACCGCTACATTCGCGACGGGCCGTTCCGTCGCACTCAACAAAAGCATCGAATCGCTGGAGCCCATGAAGGGAATCGTCTTCTGGCCCGACCAGGCAAAGAAGCAAAAGGACTTACAGGGTTCCATTTCTCTGGAATTTTCCTATTGTCTCCCCTGCGCCGTGGTGAAGGGCAAATCTGACGGCAAGATCAACTATGACTGGAGCATTTTTGAAAAAATGCTGGACGATGTCAAAAGCCGCGGGCACCAGGCCATCGTACGCTTCCGTATCGAATACCCGAACGAAGAAATCAATAACGCACCCAACTGCGTTGAAGACTCTTTAGGCGCCACCGCCGTCCCCAAATACATCAAGGCCATAAGCGACTACAAAGAAACCCATGCCGACAACCCCGGTGACGATGGTCCCACGGACTACGCAGGCTGGGGACACAGCGAATTGCAGTGGTTCTACAAGCAATTCTACACCGACTTTGCCGCCAAATACGACAAGGATCCGCGTATCGCCTTTGTGCAAGTGGGCTTTGGCCATTGGGCAGAATACCACATCTACGGAACAACACTGAAACTGGGCACGAACTTCGCCAGCAAGGATTACCAAACCGAATTTCTGAAGCATGTCGACACGCTGTTCAAGGAAACGCCGTGGAGCATCTCGATCGATGCCGCCGACAACCACTACACACCCATCGCCGGGAACAAGACTTTGCTAGCGCTAGGGTTCGGACTCTTCGACGACTCCTTTATGCACAAGGAACACGACATTTCGCAGGGTGACGGCGACAACGAAAAGAACTGGATAACCCTCGACACCACCCGCTGGAAAAACGCCCCCGCCGGCGGTGAAATCAGCTACTACACATCAAAGGACCAGCACGAGTTTCTGAACCCCGCCGGGCTTTATGGCATTACCTGGGAAGCTGCCGCCAGCAAGTACCACATGACCTACGTGATTGGCAACGATGCCCCCGAAGGCCAATACGCCACCAAAAACCGCGTAGACAGTGCCAGTTCCTTCGCCGGCTATAAATTCGAGATTACCGGTTACGCCGTGAACAAGATATCTGCCGCCGTACGCGTGAAAAACATCGGCATCGCTCCGCTTTACCACAATGCCTACGTGACCGTGAAGGGCGTGCGCAGCAAAAAATCGCTCAAGGGACTCTTGCCCGGCAAAGAAGCCATCTACACGGTATCGGGCATTGAAATCGGAGACAAGGAATCTCCCGAACCGACCATTACCAGCGACAAATTGCTGAAAGATGCAACCATCCCCTATAAGGCAAGCCTCGACGGCAACGCAAAGCCAATCGAAGGGTTGATTGACGAAAGCTCCACCGGAATCAATAAGGGTCGATTGATCAGAACTGACGATTCAATCATTAGTGGCAAAAATCGCGCCACCGACCTTAAGGGTAGAAATGTGCCGAGTAAAGCCGCCCACGGAGCATACTACCCCGTTTCAAAGCATTAGTTTACACAATTTTATACAAATAATCCATAACAAAATCAATTTTATGTAGAAAATGCCCTTAAAAAAGGGTATTTTCTGTTATAGAAAATCGAGGAGAACATATGAATATTCGCAAACACTGGAAAAAGATTTTATTGTCTTCTACCGCCCTCTTTTGGGCTAGTTGTGGCGGCGACAGCGAAAGTTCGTCTGTAGCAGGCGGAACAATCAACGAAGACCCTGTTAACCCCGATTCCATTGTCAATCCCGACGATCTAGACGGAATCAAGATTGACACCCTTTACGGAATCAGGCCTGTTTACAACGCTGACTCGGGCGCAGTATCCAGCGCCGACACCTGTTCAAGTTCCTCTGAAGAGATACAGTCCAGTTCTAGCGAAGCTGAATCAAGTTCCAGCGAAATCGCACAATCCAGTTCCAGCAAGACAACATATCCCAGTTTTGGCACGTACAAACTGGCCCGCGACACCAGCACCACATGCGAAGTGACTGAAGTCGTAAGAACTTATCTGAGTTCACGCATAAGCAGTCCCACTGAACTAATGGACTCTCTCGAAAACAACACGACCCTTTCAGTTGAAGCACTTGAGTTAGTCGAAGACAACCTCGAAGAATCGCTCAACTACGGAGTTCTTTACGGTTCTCCAAGTACAACAGGAGGGCCAACATACCCCTCAAAATTCGAATGCACGAACGATTCCACCTACACGACAAGCACTCACGTCGCCAAAGATGGCGTGCTATACACCAGAGAAGAATACAAGGAAAAATTCCCCAACCAGGATCCCGACAAGCCCTCTCCCCTTTGCCAGAAAACCGACTTTATCCTCTGTGGCGGGGCCCCGTATATGGAATCAGGAAAAGAAAGGACATTCGTTGGTTCATTACCCAACAATTTCGAATCGGATAAGGAAACTTTGATTGACAGCGTAAAGGCTACATTCGGCAACAACCTTCCCGACGCACTGAAAAATTGTCTTGATTCGAACGTTACGTCCATGAATATGAGAAAAGATATCGACGGCGGAACCACCTACATGAACCCGCGAGGCCCCATAGCCACGAAGCAGATTTGCGACGGCGACACCACCGTGAACCCGCGCTATCAGGCAAAACTCGATTCCAACAAGGCATACGTCAGGAAGCAAATTAACAAGTGCTTGACGAAGGATGATTAGAGGGATTCTATTCAGAACGAATCCTCTTTTTCAGTTTTCCAAGATTCAACATCTTCTGGTGAAACCTTAAACGAGTCTTTAAATTCTTTATTTAAAGACTCTTCTTTTTGTCGTATTTTTTCTAGAAATGACTGTTCATCGTCATCGCCAGATAGCAAATAGTCTATACACTTCGCACAGATATAGGCCATACGCAGGATTTTGTAAGCCCTTTTAAAAACAGCCAAAGTTTCTTTTGAATACGGTTGAAAATATTCGTTTCTATGAGTCTGCGCAAAAAGCATCCACTCTTTACTTTTGTGCTTTAAATATGTACTACGTACATATTCAGCCATTCTTTCTATATGCATTTCTTGGTAATTGAATGTTCCACCGGACATATTATTCTCCTTAGTCATATTTTAAGATGAATTGTCAATTCTTCTGATTGAGAATCTTCCAGAATCCAGTTTTCTTACTTCCTTGACGCCCAACAATCCCCTTTTCTTGCAATGTTTTGAGCGCCCTGGCAATAGTACTGTCAGAAAGTCCTGTATTAAAAACCAATCGCTCGCGTGTAACTTCGTTATCTTTTTCAATCTGTTTCAAAATCTTTGATTCCGGCTCGCTCAATTTTATCGTGTCATTTATTGTATCATTTATTGTGTCATCTGACACATTATCCGTTTTTTTATAACTCAGGACACCATTCGTCAATTTCAGCACCGTTATGGTTCTTTCAGGTGTTATTCTCTGCGTGTACTCAGGCAAAAGTCCAAATTCTTTGTTCCATACAGAAAACACCCCGGGAATTCCACTGCCAGCCCGTTCACCGATGTCAATCATCGAAAACATCTTGAGAATGGTCGCGTTACGCGGGTCAGACATTCCACCATTTATCGCTTCCTTCACGCTAATTCTGAACATTCCCGGATTTTCAAAGGCAAAATATTCCTTGTATTTTTTGATGACGACTCCGGCCCGCCCATAATAATCCGCATTTGCCAGCGTATTCAAAAGGATTTCTCGAATAGCCTTGTGAATGGGAGTATCATCGACCCTATAGATTCCATCAAGTTTGAACGGCCTTTTTATGTCTTCAGACAGCTTGTTTACAGCCTTAAAGAAAAAGTCAAATATATTTCCACTCCATTCACCCGAGTTTGAAACAAATCGATCAGACCATCTTGTCGTTTCATCGAAATGTTCCTGATAATCCAAGAAATAAAGCGGATATTCATAAACGATTTCCGACTCGTATCCAAACATCAGCAAACCTGCAGCCGTCGGATAGACTTTCCCGTCATCTTGGTTTATTTTTGCTGCACCAATCTTTTTCAAGAATTCCATATCGGGAAGACTATTCCAAACATGTCCATCGTGAGACAAGCGAAATCTTTGCCTATAATGAGAGATAGTCTCTTTACAAAGGGAAGTTAGACTAACTTCTTTTATGATTTTGCAGTCTTGGCTTATATGACCGGCGTCGCGGAAAATAGCACCAACTTCATCTCTTGAACAAAGATAATCACCTTCACCATTGCGCCTAAATGTTCCAGAGAACATGTCTGTACCCAAGAAAACGGGACGATATATCCGATCCGCTCTAGGAACCACGATAGATAGAATATGCTTTCCGGCAATTTCTTTTACTTCAACATCGCTATTGCTTAGAATGTTAATATCTACAACCTTTTTGTTATTCACATTGTCCCAAAACAGCTTCTCCATGTGTTCAGGATTTTCTACACCTTCTATGGTAAATGAATGGTCCCTATTTTCCTTTACACCAAGAAGAATCAACCCTCCATCGGTATTTGCAAACGAGGAATAAGTTTCCCAGAGGCTTTTAGGAAAACCGCCTTTGGCTAGTTTCGCTTCGAATCGGTTACCTTCTCTGAACGAGTCAATATTGAAATCTTTTAATAAATCTCCCATTCTATTCTCCATTGTGAGAATACGTCACAATCGCACAAATACGCCGACAGGAACGGCGCAAACCATGCTCTTGCTTGTTTACTTCGTATTGGAATTTTCCACGTCTAGCGCGGAATGGGATGATCTTGCAATCCTGTTGGCGGGGGCTTTCCCCGGCGTTACTTGGCGTTCGCTTTAGCAAACGCACCCGAGCAGGTCGTGTTCCTGCCAGCTATCCAACAGGACCATCAAGAAAGTTGAAGGGCCCCGCCGCGAATGCACGTACGGACCGAATGGTCTATGTCGACTGTCGCGAGGATTATCGAATTACGGGAGTAATATATATAAACGGAATGGCTATGTCAAGGACAAAAGTTAGTTGTTTTTCAATATTCCTTGATGGCGTCCCAAGAATCGTAAGGGAACCATTTACCATGCCAAAGATCGAGGAAATACACTATAATACGTTTTTCCTTTGGAATGCTCATGTCTGCAAGAACGCCAGAACAGTCCCCATTCTCTAAAGCCTCATTATAGGAACATTTCATTCTATTCCAAAATCCAGGCTCATTCTTTAAGTTTTCAAGAAGTTGTCTTTCGCCATTCCACCACAATGCGGCATTTTCATCCTTTTGAATAAAAGGGTTCTCTGCTTCACCCTTATAATATTTGAAGAACTTTATCACTTTCTGAGCTGTCATATGCTAACCAGCCAATTCTGAGAGCCTTTTAAAAGCGATTCTAAACCATCGTGTTTCAAACTCAGCCTTTACATCGTAGGCCCAGTGGTTATAATAACGCCACTGGCTATAAATCGCATTACCTAGAATATGATAATCCGTGCAAACGGAAAGTAATTCTTCGAATGTTTTTTCTGGTCCTTTTTCAGGATCATAATCGCAGTGTTTGTAAAAACTTTCAAAAACATCCATTTCAAAGCCCAGATTTTGACAATCTTCCGCAAACCGAGCATCAATAAAATCATAAACTTTGGCACGGGTTTCATCCGCATCTATTTCGTCTAATAATAAGCTCCACATTTCAACAAAGGTTTCTACATCTGTTATGGATTCAAACCATTCGTATGACGGAGTATTCGTCCGATAGAAAATATTGAGAATCCGGTCATGAAAAGGTTTTACCGCCTTTCCGCCCTCAGATTCCTCGTACTCATATCCACCACAACGCTTAGTCAAGAATTTATAGTAATTATAAGAGCCATCACAAATTTCCAAACAATCGCTTTTTTTCGGCAATGCCGATATGGCGGCCCAATTTTCCTTGATAAGCTTTTTCACAGCATCGGCAACATATTTATCACGAGCGATCAACAAATAATAAGCGACATCATCCGGATAGCGATTGCCTATTTTCACGGCAATTCGACCATCATAATACAGAAATAGTCCACCGTAGGTAGGTGTGTACGTTCCCTCCCAGAACTCTTCAAACACAGTCCGTCCCCTGGGTTTTTCCGTTAAAAAGACCTCACGCAGCCCAAATTCTCTCGCAATTTCAAGTTTTTCTTCTAAAGAGCAATGTTCAAAAAAAGCTATATAGCGATTAACATTCAGTTCATTACCACTGGAAATCCTAATGGGAATGTGCGTCACAACAAATGACAAGAAATCTTTCGCCTCATCAAAGGCCTCTTCACTAGCCAATTGTTCGGCCTCCCACGCGCACTCTTTGAAGGAGTCCAAATACGGATTCCGCAGTTCGCCATGATAATAGCGACAGTATTCCAAGTTCTTATTTTCGTTGTTTGCCTGCATAGGAGCCTCCTTTTTAGAGCCACCTATAAATATACATTCAAATAGATGTCATAAAGTGACAAAAATACATAAACGTTTTAACAATCCGCCAGATTACTTTTTGCAGAAGAAACAGTTCTCAAAACGAGTTTTTTCTTTATCGTGAGCATCAAAATACACCGGGTCAACCTTAACAGGATCTTCTCCAAAACGGCAAAAGCGACAGTTTTCAAAATCTCCCGACGCGGCGACCATAATCGCAACGCCACATCTTTTAGCGGGATAATCTATAGAACAATCACGGAATACCCCATGGGATCCCGAATCTATACGGACCGGAACAAAGTCTTCAGAGGACATTTTGCAACCAACGAACTCACCTTGAGCACGCGTCCAAAGAGCAACGCATGGTTCATCGCCCTTGGAGCGAAAGATGCAGGACAAGAAATTCGCACGCACTACTCCACCCACAAGAAAATGACGTTTATTATCGCCCTTGATATATACACCTTTTTCGAAAAAGCAATTTTCAAATGTTGAGGACCCCTCCAAGACTTCAACTTTTTCCGTAAAAATTTGATTTTCGTAGTTCTTTGAACGCATAATCAAGTACCTCACCCCTTAAAATAGAAAAACAATACGTCAAATAATGACATTTTTAAATTTTACTTGATTACTTTTTCCAATTGGGAACACACCACGTTCCATTTGCGCCCACACACGAACATATTCGAGAAGCTTCACCAAAATCATAAAAAACTATTTGTACTTAACCTGATTATTATCTAGGATTTCCAGAAAATTTACCTTTTGAAGGGAGTTTATTAGGCTTTGAATATTTGCATCGGTAAGTTTTTCTGCTGTAAACCAGTTTTTAAGGGACTTAAGCAACTTAGTCTTGGTCGTAGGACGATTCTTTGACATTCCCTTCAAATTCGACTTCGCTTTTTCAAGGGACTTTTGCAAATCAAAGGCCTTCGGTGTCGGGGTCTTCTTAGTCGCTTTCGTCGGCTGTACGACAGGCTTTTTAGGCTGTTGGACTTTTTTCGTTTCTTTGGGCTTTACCTCAACCCCAAGAAGTTTCGCAAGATCATCGTAAGATTCCACCCGTTCACAACGATCCATACCAAATTGACTCTGCACATGCAGAATGAGCGGATCGTAATCATGATCCTTAGATAGAATTACGCAGTGGCTGTTAAACGGTTCAAAAGGCATTACCGTGCCCATATAGAACGCGATATAAAAATCGAGCGCATTTTCAGCCTGTTTCTTGGTCATCTTTTCAGGAATCGCAAGCTCAACGAGTTCAACGCGACCTTCATTCAACGCATAGCCAAAATCTTTCAGTTGCGTGAGCGAAAGATTAATCTTATTGCTAGAATTGTGGAACAGGATGAACTTCAGCGGAGATCCATCAGTATTCACGACCAAATCCGTCAAGCCGTTCAGCCCGACATTTTCGCAATCCACAAGGACATGAGATATGGGATATTTAGAGGTTGACATAGGTTCAATTTGTCCAGCAAAAAATACTAACTAATAAATAACATAACGTTTAAGCCAGCAATTTATTTTCTCTCAGAAAACGAATGAACGCATTCAATATATCCGCATCTCTAGCAACTATATCGGATTCCATAAAGTCAGTTTTATCTTCAGCCAACCTACGAAGTTCTACAATTTTTGTTCCCTCTCTTTTCTTCTTTTTCCCATTAACAAAACCAATATAATACTTTCTCTTATCTTCTATTCGATAATCAGCAGCCCTGATATTTATGCGTTTTTCCAACAAGGCTTTATTGCCTAAAATCTCTAAATTTTTCGAATCTTTTAACGATTGTTCATTTTCTTGTCTCTTTTTAGCGTATATATGTTCAATTTCAAGAGTTGTTTCCAGAGAAAGAAGTTCTTGTCCTTCGTTCTGGAAAGCCCACCATGTAATCATTGATTTTGTAATAGGACGTCTGTTATCAAATTTAAAACTATGGAATACAGCCCTCACATTTTCTTCATCAAAGAGATAATCCGAAAATTCTATCGATTTATTTTCAATTATGTTTATCATCTCCGTATAAACAGGCGTTCTCAGAGCATTAAGGCCTGGATGAACAAATGCATAAGTCCAAATAAAAGCAGTTATTTTATTGAGAAATATACTGAACTTTTCTTCATCAAGCATATTTTCTGTATTTTTGTTATGCATAAAATACACTGATACAAAATAATTCCACATTCCATTGGGAGCGTAATTCAACACGAACAATTGTTTCAAGATTCGTTCAGAGAACCGTTCCGAATCCTGATTAGACACATCATTCCAAAAATCTGCCAAGCATTCAAGATTATCCAGCGTATCATCTTTTTTTAACAAAGCATAACTATTTTTCTCGTAAAATTTACGCAGAGCTTCAGTCGTCGACGATTTATTCTTTTGCAACGAGCGTTCGTAATACATATAGCGCGTAAACAATTCATCCATCGCAGTACCTGTTATCGGATGGAAATTCTTTTCGCATAAATCCTCTAGCGACTTCCACCTTCTTATAAAAGTATCTTTCTCACCTTTTGCTGAATAATATTTATAAAATTGAGCTTTAAAAATATCAGCATCCGACAAAGGCAATCCTCGGTCATTTAATGTAGAGAATATTCTCAATGCGGTATCTTGAGATTCTGCTTCAATAGGCAACAGAATACAATTATTCAATATGCGCGTTGGCAAATATGAGAAATAACTCGGATAATCATTCAAAAAATCATTTATCTTATCTTGGAAAAATTGATAGTTAAGAGCGTATTTACTCTTCATTTTTTCTGCAATTTTTCCAGAACGAAGTATAGTAAGGAATTCATCCTTGTCATTATCTGTAGCGACCTCTGAATTTATTTTTAAAGCATCCTTATTCGGTGTTCCAAATTCATCGGTTTTCCATATGCATTTTTCAAGTCTTTCCCTCGTTTTCTTAGAATTTTCATCTTTCATGTTTCCATATTTTTCGTAAAAGGCTCGTAACAGCAACATCAATGTTGTCAAGCGCTGCTGCCCGTCAATAATTTCCATTTTTCCAGAATCATTTTTAAATGTAACTATCGGACCAAGAAAATATTCATCATTATCACTATTGAATTTTGAATAATCATTGTCTGGGAACGCAAACGAAAAAATATCCTCCCAAAGAGTTTGGCATTCAGTGTCTTCCCATGCATATGGGCGCTGATAATCGGGAATGAGAAAATCAGCCTTTTTATCAGCAAACAATTCACTAATCGTTTTTTGATCGATATTTAGTTTAGACATATAATATTCCTTGTTTAACATCTAAAATATAAACTAATTCTATTCAATCATTCAAAAAAAAAGCATCTGCAACAACCTAAAAAGAAAGCAGGGATAGTGCGGGGTTTTAGGGGCGGAGCCCCTAGGCGAAGGGGTAGCGAGCGACGAAGTGCGAGCGAGGGGAAGGCTTTCCCCTTCAAATTATTTCAAGTGATGTTTCCCTGTAATCTCAGAAACGTCGATCTTGACGACGGCGGTGCGTGCAAGGGCCATGGCGCTGTAGGCGATGGTTTTGACGCCGAAGGGAATCTTGTAGCCGTTGTGGAGCATAATGGTATCTAGCCCGGCGGTGCGTTCTTTTGAATTTTCTACGAGCGTGGCGGTTCCAAACCCGATGACGCTTTCGTAGAAGCAGGTCCATTTGCAGGCATCTGCGTTTGCATCTTGCGGGCCGCTGGCTTCGACGGATGTTTCTGCGCAAAAACTCACTTGCGGGTTTGCCTTGATGGCGTCGAGTTTCTTGCCCTCGCCTGCTCCGTGGAAATAGAGCGCGAGTTTCTTTTGACCGTCGCATTCGCTTACGGCGTACCCGAAATTGACCGGTACGGCATAGGGTTTGCCGTCGCTGATTAAAGCCAGATGCAGGACCTTGCACCGGCTGAGAACGTCGATGATTTCGTCAAATTCCTTGATTTCGCGGTCTTTACGTCGCATGTTTTCGCCACCAGTTTTAGCTTTTTGCAGGGATGAAACCCCTAGGAAATATAAAAACACTTTTGCCATAACCTTCGTTTTTTTCTAAATTTGCCCGCACTATGGAAACTCGTTATAACGCTAAAGATGTGGAGGCCCGTTGGCATAAGTCCTGGGCCGAAAAAAACAGTTTTGCACCCAGCGGAAAGGGCGAACCGTTCTCGGTCGTGATTCCGCCTCCTAACGTAACCGGCGCGCTTCACTTGGGCCACGCCCTCAACGACACGCTCCAGGATATCCTGGTCCGCTACCGCCGTAAGACCGGCCGCGACACCCTGTGGATTCCGGGCACCGACCACGCAGGTATCGCCACGCAGGCGGTCGTCGAAAAGCGCCTTTTCCAGGACGAACACAAGACCCGCCACGACATCGGCCGCGACGCCCTCGTGGAACGCATCTGGAAATGGAAGGACGAATACGAAGCCCGTATCACGAAGCAGCTCAAGAGCCTGGGCGTCAGCTGCGACTGGAGCCGTCAGCGCTTCACGCTGGACCCGGTCTGCGCCAAGGCCGTGCGCCACGCTTTCTTCAACCTTTTCAAGAAGGGCCTCATCTACCGCGGCAAGCGCCTGGTGAACTGGGATACCAAGCTCCAGACCGCCGTCGCCGATGACGAAATCTACTACGAAACCGTCAAGGGCCACTTCTGGACGTTCAAGTACCCCCTGGCCGACGGTTCGGGATTCATCCCCGTTTCGACCACCCGTCCTGAAACGATTATGGGCGATACCGCCCTCGCCGTGCACCCCAACGACGAACGCTATGCACAGTTCATCGGCAAGACCTTGAAGGTGCCGTTCGTGGACCGCGAAATCCCGGTGATTGCCGACGCCATCTTGGTGGACAAGGATTTCGGTACGGGTTCCGTGAAGGTGACTCCGGCCCATGACCCCAACGACTATGCGACGGGTCTGCGCCACAAGCTCCCGATGATCAACATCATGAACGACGATGGCAGTCTGAACGAGAATGCCGGCAAGTTCAAGGGCCTGAAGGGCCAGGCCGCACGCGACGCCGTGGTGGCCGGTCTCGAAGAACTGGGCCTGTTGATCAAGGTGGAAGACCACGAAATGCAGGTGGGTCACTCCGACCGTTCCAAGACTGTTATCGAGCCGTACCTCAGCGACCAGTGGTTCGTGAAGATGGACGTGCTCGCCGAAAACGCGATGAACGCCGTGAAGTCGGGCGAAATCAAGATTATCCCCGAACGCTACGCCAACAAGTACCTCGACTGGCTCGCCGAAAAGCGCGACTGGTGCATTAGCCGTCAGCTCTGGTGGGGCCACCGCATTCCTATTTGGCACACGGACGCTAGCGAAGACGAATTGAAGGCCGCATTTGCTGGCCGCGACGACATTTTCTTCTACAAGGCCGAAAACGGTGGCTACCTCGTGTGCAGCCAGGAAGAAGACCTGAAGGAAGACGCAGTGCCGGGCCGCGTGCTCAAGCAGGAAGAAGACGTGCTCGACACGTGGTTCTCCAGTGGCTTGTGGCCGCACTCCACCATGGGCTGGCCGGAAAACACCGACACGCTCAAGCGCTACTACCCCACTAGCGTGCTGGTGACGAGCCGCGACATCATTACCCTGTGGGTCGCCCGCATGGTGCTGTTCAGCCAGGAAAACATGGGTACGGTCCCGTTCCATACGGTGTACATCCACCCGAAGATCCTCGACGGCAACGGACAGACCATGAGTAAGTCCAAGGGCAACGGCGTTGACCCGATGGATATCGAAGAAAAGTACGGCACCGACGCTCTGCGCTTTGTGATGGCAAGCCTTTGCACCGACAACCAGGACGTGCGCCTGCCGGTGAAGAAGGAAAAGCAGCCGGATGGCCGCGAAATCAACACTTCGGAAAAGTTCGAAATCGGCCGTAACTTCAGCAACAAGCTGTGGAACGCCTGCCGCTTCTTGTACCCGCACCTGGAACAGGCCGGGGCTCTGGCTACCGAACTCCCGATGGATTCTAGCTTGTTCGCTCTCGAAGACCGCTGGATTCTTAGCCGCCTGCAGACGACCATCAAGGACGCCACGCGCATGCTCGAAGAATACCACTTCGCAGAACTCGCCGGCTTCCTGTACCGCTTCGTGTGGGATGACGTTTGCTCCAGCTACTTGGAAATTAAGAAGGCCGTAATCAACCGCGAAACGCTCGACGCCGAAAAGAAGAACGCTATGGCAATCCTCAGCCACGTGCTGAAGAACGTGATTGACCTGCTGCACCCGGTGATGCCCTTCATTACCGAAGAGCTGAACGGCATTCTGTTCCAGGGTTCCGAACTGGTGATCAGCCGCGCCTGGCCCAAGGCCGACGAATCTCTCATCGACGCTAAGATCGAAGCCGCATTCGACCAGGCATTCGCCGTGGTGGAAAGCGTGCGTGGTGTGCGTGGCCGCTACAACGTGAGCCCCGCAACCAAGCTCAACGCCGTGGTGAGCGTCGACGATGCCGCAACGGAAGCCAGCGTGAAGGACTGCATGGCTATCATCACCGAACTTTCCGGTCTTGAAAACCTCACGGTCGCCGTGAAGGCCGCCAAGCCGAAGTTCAGCGCGAGCGCCGTGGTTCCCGGTGGCGAACTCTACATCCCGCTGGAAGGAATCCTCGACCCGGCTGCAGAAATCGCCCGCCTCGAAAAGGAAATCGAAAAGGCCAAGGCATTCGCCGCCAGCATCGAAAAGAAGCTCTCTAACGAGAAGTTCGTTTCTGGTGCTCCGGAAGCCGTGGTGAACGCCGAACGCACCAAGCTCGCAACTCAGCAGGATATTATCGAAAAGAATGAAAAAGCTCTTGCTGAGCTAAGATAAGAATGACAAATGCGTAGGGCGAGAGTCGCAGCCATGCTTGCATGGATATGACCGAGCCCAGCATTTGGTACTTGAGCGAAGCGAAAGTACAGCCTGCTCTTAAAGAGTTGAAGTAGTTCTGCGATGGATTGCTTCGCCCCTTTGGGGCTCGCAATGACGTTGCAAGGCGAGCAAGCGCGGCCATTTATGGACGCATTCGCGAGCCGCAGCACTCATGCGCTTGCGCAATGACGTAAAATTAAAACAGGCGCTCCAAGCGGGCACCTGTTTTTCATTTTCCGATGACTCAAATCACGCATTTTTGAAATGCTTGAAAATCGGTCTCTTTTTTTACTAACTTATTCAGGAGATGGACTAATAAGGAGAAGAGAACATGAATTTCACAGCAATTTTACGTGCAGGCGTTCTGTCCGTGGGCATTTTGTCCGTGAGCCTATATGCGGCCGAATGCGAATTTACGCCCCCTGCAAGGGGCTCATCGAGTGCCGACATGTCGTTTGGCTACCCGGCTACAGCCATCTACCTTTTCGAAGACAGCTATCTGGACATTTCCAAGATGGACCAGCGCGAGCCCGCCGTCAAGAACGTCTCGGGTACCGACACCGCATGGGTGTACAAATCCGAGCTTGACTCAACACTCTTCGTGATTGTGACGGAAAAATTCGTGAAGGTGGCACGAGTCGCCTATTCCAACAACGATAGAGATTTCGTAGACTCACTTTTCTCCGTGCATCACGACGCCGTATTCAAGGACGAATTTCCACGCCTGCAAAAGGCCGGAGTTTTCAAGGGAACGGCCGAACAAGCGGACTCTCTCGTGAACCACGTTTTTGACCTATGCAGCAAATTCTACTGCAAGGAATTTGGCTACACCGGCTGCGAATACAACCCTCCTTACGACAGAGGGCGCAACCAAGGACATGATGTCGACATGGCTGACGGCCCGCTGGCGATGTCTGCCGTTGCCGGCGAATTCAGCATCATCCTCGACACACTGAACTTCTGCCCGGATTACAAGTACCCGGCCGAAGATATTACACCGCCGCAAAGTTTGCCCCAAACCCGCGCAAAGGCCAAATTTGCACGACTCGGCTTTAACCGCTACCAAATCGCAGACGTCGCTCCCGCCACGCCTTACAAGGCATTCAGCCTGAACGGCCAACTGATGGAAAGCGGCATCTTGAATAACGGCGTATTTACGGCAAAAAAATTGCCCGTCATCCTGATGTTGAACGACGGGCGAAGCCTTTATCTGAAGGACTAATTACCGCACAGACACGCGGCGCAATTCATTACCGATGCGTAAGAGGTAAGAACCGGCGCGAGGCACTGCAATAGAGCACACGTTACCCGTGGGCTGAACTTTCGCGATGAGCTTACCCTGAGCGTCAAGGAGGTACGCCGCACGAGTAGCACCTAGCACCGATATAGTTCGGCCTTCGATAGAGACATTGAAATGCGGAGCCTGAGAAACATTTAAAGCTGTCGTACTGGTTTCAGAAGATTCGCTGGAGCCAGGTACCGTTTCCGAAGAACTGGATTCCGATTCGCTAGAGCTTGACTCGGTGATACTTGAACTGGATGCAGGAACCGTAGCCCCTGTACCCGCACCAAAGCCCGTGCCAGCGACCGTAATGGTTCCGCTCTTGGTAGCGTTCTTGGAGGCTCCCGTCGTGGTCACGGTGAACTTGTATGCACCCGGCGCCACTGTAGAGGCAACCGTTCCCGAGATATAATAGTCCATTCCCTTCAGCGTACCCGTAACACCTTGCGGAAGACCCGTTACAGATGCACCCGTTGCGCCAGCGATTGTGTAGTAGAACTCTACAATGGCAGCACCCTGAGCCACTTCCTGGTTAGAGCTTCCCGTTCCGTGCTTGGTGAGTGTGGCCTCGCCAGCAATAACGCTGGAGCTAGAAACGGCGACAGAAGAACTGGAAACCGGAACAACGCTACTGCTGCTGGATTTCGCCTGCGAAGAACTGGACTTTGCCTGCGAAGAGCTTGACTGCTGCACGCTAGAAGAAGAAACCGGCGTCACCTGCGTAGAACCCGGATCCGGGAGCGTTGCGCCCGCATAAAGCTTGATAGAATCGCGGAGGGCATAGGCCTTGGACTGATTGCTCACATCGGTCAGTTTCATGGAATAAGAAGGCGTGAAAGCACCGCTCTTGGCATCGCCCTTGGCGTCACCCTTCTTGATGTTTTCGGTGTAGTTACCACCGGAATAGACGGCCTTGTAGTCACCATTGTAAAGGTCAATCGGATTGTTCACACCGATGAACACGTTGTTTTCAACGCGGAGGTCAGCGCTCTTGCCCGCACGCACGCAGGTGCTGGAACTGTTGGTCGTAAAGAGGTTGTTCGCCACATGGACCTGGCCGTAACGCACGCGGGGCATGCGTTCCTTGACGCCATCATCCCACCAGTTATGGTGAAGGGTGGTCTTGAGTTTGCCATCGTCGGTGGTTTTGTTATCGCTATTACCGATGAGGTTCGAGAACTGGTGTTCCTTGGAAGCACTGGTGTAATGGAAACGAGTCCAAGAGATGGTCACGTAGTTTGCACCGTTGATTACGTCGAGGTTACCATCTTCGCCGTCGTAGACATCCAAGTGGTCGAGCCACACGTTGGTGCCGCCCTGAACATGCAAACAGTCGCCGGCATCCTTGTCGACAGCGCCCGCGCCCTTGAAGGTGAGGTTACGAATAATGACATTCTTACCCGCCACGTTCATGATGGTATTGTCTTCGTCTTTGTTGCCGGTATAGGTCTGCGCAAGGACCGCACCCTGATAGCCGTAAATGGTCACGTTACTACCGACCTTGATGGCACTCTTGGAAGGCACCGTGTAAGTACCGGGCTTCACATAGATTGTGTAGTTGCCCGCCTCGGCATATTTGCGGAGGTCGCTCACATTGCTCACGGTAACGACGCTTTTGCCCGCGCCGCCGGTCGTGCCGCCATTTTGCGTGGCCCATCCCGCCATCGGCAAATCCGGAGCAGTCACAGCGAACGCGGAAGTCGCCACAGTTGCCCCGAGGGCAAGTACCGCCGAAAGCGACTTTTTAAACGAAACCAAATTGCATCCCATAACATCATCCTTATGTTTATAGGACATTCGGCAAAAACACACCACTGTTCTCACCAAATGTTCTCATTTTCTTTCTCAAATTACATTAATTTTTAGCTAAAGTCAATAGTATTTACGCAGTTTTCATGTTCTCAAAAAATATTTTACAAATTTAAGATTTTTGTCAACAGGACACAAAAAAAAACGCCCCCGGGAGGCGTTTTTGACATTTTTCAGAAATTTCGGCGATTTCCGCCAAAATTCGGCAAATCGAAGTTCTACAGACTCACGAACTTGCGCATACCGACAAAAATCGAAAGAGCGCAAATGATAACAGAAATCACCAACACAACCGCAGGAATAAATACTCCCTGCAAAAAGGCCTCGTGGCCCAGCTGCACCAGCAACAAAAGGGGAACCACCACGAAGAGCGAAAGATGGGTCGCCGCACGGACCGTCTTGACCCGGAGCGAAAGCATCAGTGAGAAAGATGTCGTGAGAAGAACCGCAGAGAGAGCCCCCAAAACAGAAGCCACCGCCACCGTCTTAGAGATTACGGGATGCGAAAACCAGTATGCAAGTTCCGCCAGCAGCGAAAACACCACCGGGAAAGGCAACACGGCCAGAAGCTTGCCCCAAAAGAGGCGGGTCGGCTTGATGGGCGCGAGCTGTAAAAGCTCCAGGGAATTTCTTTCACGCTCCCCCGCAAAGCTGTCAGCCGCCAGGGGCGAACCCATGGGCGCCATCAGGCAACCCAGCAGAAGCATCATGTAGCCTTCCATGCCCTGCATAATCTGCCCACCGTAACGCGATACGGCTATAGCCTGGGACGCCGCAAGAATCACCGGCGGAATAATGAAGGGAATCCAGAATCGGGGATCCCTGAAAATCAGTCGCATTTCGTGTTTAAATACGTGAAGCACAACCTTAATTTAGAAAAATTTTGCAGCACCGCTATTTTCTATATTTGGACAGCCTAAAACCAAGGAGTTTTTATGCCCGCACAAGGCGAACACAACAAATGGATTGCCCTGGCCCTTTGCATATTGCTGGGCTACCTGGGCCTGCATCGTTTTTACGAAGGCAAAATTTGGACCGGCATTCTATGGCTTTGTACCGGCGGCCTCTGTGGCGTAGGCGTTATTGTTGACGCCATTCTCATCGTGTTGAAACCGGAACACTACTAATGAAACATTTATTCGTTATCGCAACAGGCAATCCCGGAAAGATCAGGGACTTTGCCCACATTCTCGGAACCGAGAACAAGGAATTCAAGACCCTCAAGGACATCGGCTTTGAAGGGGACATCGTAGAAGACGGCGACTCCTTTGAGGCAAACGCCATCATCAAGTCGAGTACCGTTGCCAAGTGGCTCTGTGAAAAGAAAATCGAAGCCTCGGTGCTTGCAGACGATTCCGGTCTAGAAGTATTCGCTTTGAACGGCGAACCGGGCATTTACAGCGCCCGCTACTGCGGCTACCACGGCAACGACCAGGCCAACAACGACAAGCTCATGCAAAAGCTGGAAGGCGTCAAGGACCGCACCGCCCGTTACTTCTGCGCACTCTCTTACCAGAAAGTGGCCGAAGTGGACGGCAAGTGGACCGTGAGCGAGCCCAAGATTTACGAAGGCGAATGCCGCGGACAAATCAACTTCGCCCCCGTCGGTGACATGGGATTCGGCTACGACCCCCTCTTTGTACCCGATGGATTCGACCGCACCTTCGCCCAGATGGAACTCTCTGAAAAGAAAGGCATCAGCCATCGCGGCAACGCCATCCGCGCCATGAAAAAAGACCTGGAAGGCTAAACAGAAATTCATCCCATACAAAAAAAATCCTCGGCAGCAACCGAGGATTTTTTATCCGCTTTTTAATTTCTATTAAAACCAGCGCCAGGTCAGGCCGAAGAGCACCATGCTCTTGTACTGAGTATCTTCGTCCAGATCCCAGTCGTAAGCCATGTCGAAGCCCACCTGAAGTTCAATCAGCGGAGCAATCATGACAGAGAGCAGGTTTTCCCAAAGGCCGTCAATCTTTTCGGTGCCTTCGAAGTTGCAGAAGGCCCACAGACGGGTCTTGAAGCTCACAATGTCAGAGAAGGCATACTTGGCTTCGGTGATAGATTCGAGACCGGGTTCGTCACGGAACTTTTCGAACTTATCGGTGTCCGGATCGTCTGCGTAACCGTAACCGTTAGAAATGGTCATGCGGTTAGCAAAGCCGAGGCGCTGAGAGAAGTTGTCGTTCGGGATGTAAGCAAGACCGGCGACCTGCGTTTCGTAGGCCGGATCCATGAAGCTGGAAATAGCCTTCTTGACTTCGTTGCCATCTTCGTCTTCGCTATATTCGTAGCCCTTCATGAACTGGGTTTCGAAGCGGTTACCAATGTAAGGCTTCAGAACTTCGGTCATGTTGAAGTCCACCATGGATTCCCAGAAGAGGCGGTCATTGGACTTACGCTTGCCCACGCCCTTGGTCCATGTCTGGCCGAGATCGATATCGATGAGGTTACGCCAGTTGGCCACCTTCCACTTACCCTGTACATCGGCATCGTAGGTCACGAGCCAAGTGTAGTTGGAGGTACCGTCCTTCTGCCAGTTGCTGAAGTTGTACCAGTTATAGCGAACTGCAGCGACCACGTCGGCGGTCCAGTTTTCAGGGAGAGTCCCTTCGAACATGCCACCTTCAGCCATTGCAGGAACGGCAAAAGCGCAAGCAAATGCGCACGCCTTGATAAGTGATTTCATCTTCATATTGATTCCTTTTTTGTGGCCCGTGCTACGGCGAGCCGAGTTTTATGCAAAACAATATAGGAATAAAAACACCTTTTTGCGAGTATAACCGCACATTTTGTCTATATTTGGACTATGTTTTGCTCCCGTTTTTTTTGTACGCTGCTATTTATTTCTCTTTTTGCCGTCTGCAGCCATGCAAGCGACTGGCGTTTTAATGCCGGTCTCGGTATCCGGAATCAGACCCCGGTTGTCGCCATTGCTGGATTAGGCTACAAAGAGTTGATATTCCGCGCACAGGGAATGGGCTATATCCGCAACCAGAACGACTACTGGTGCGGATTCCGCGGAAGCCTTCTTTGGACATTCTTCAAAGATTCCCCCTTCAACCTTGACGCAGGCATCGGCGGCGGGTACGAATACACCAGAGCCCCCAACGAAATGCACGAAGCCCTGGACAAAGCCAACGGTCTTATCGTGTTCCCCTACAATTACAAGGAACTCGGAGACATTTCGATAGAACTGTGGACCCGCCTCTACGGCTTCTACACACAAATTAGCGTTCCCACCAAAAAGTTCGCCGAACACGACGCGCACAAAGTTTTCTGGGGCGCGGGTTACATATTCGAGTTTTAATGTGAAATGTGGCAAATGTGAGATAAAAAAATCCTCGGTCAGATGAACTGGACCGGGGATTTTTCTTTTTTCAAGCGCAGATATAAAACCGGATGGATCCCGGAGCCTACGGCTCCAGGATGACAGGCGGTCTCATTACTTCTTCGGGAGCACAACCGGCTTGCCGAAGTCCACGTTGGTCTTGTTGCCGAGCAACAGGGCGCGAGTCTTGAGCGGCAGACCATAGCAACGGATGAAGCCCGTAGCGTCCTTCTGGTCGTACATGTCCACATCGGTGAATCCACCGAGGCCCATGTCGTAGAGGCTGTAGGGGCTCTTGATGCCGGCCGGAATGATGTTGCCCTTGTAAAGCTTGAGGGTCACTTCACCAGTCACAACCTTGTTGACTTCGTTGAAGAAGGCGTCCATAGCCTGGCGGAGCGGAGTGAACCACTGGCCATTGTAAACGAGGTTTGCATAGGTCATAGACATCTTCTGGGCTTCGAACAAAGTTTCCTTGTCGAGCACGAGCTGCTGCAGGCATTCGTGAGCCTTGTACAGGAGCGTGCCACCCGGAGTTTCGTACACGCCGCGGCTCTTGAGGCCGACGAGGCGGTTTTCAACGATATCGAGCAGACCGCAAGCGTTCTTGCCACCGATCTTGTTCAGGTATTCGAGGAGTTCGACAGCGCCCATCTTCTTGCCGTCGATAGCCACCGGATTACCCTTTTCGAAGGTAATCGTCACGTGGTCGGCCTTGTTCGGGGCCTTTTCGTACGTGGCGGTGTGCTTGAGGAATTCGTACTTGTGTTCCTGTTCCGGGAATTCCAGGACGCCACCTTCGTGAGAGAGGTGCCACAGGTTACCGTCTTCAGAGTAAATCTTCTTCTTGCTGATGCCGTTAAGCGGAATCTTGTGGGCAGCGGCGTAGTCGATAGCGTCTTCGCGGCTGTGGAACGTCCACTTCGGGTCCTTCCACGGAGCGATGATTTCGAGCTTCGGATTGAGAGCGGCGTAGGTCAGTTCGAAACGGACCTGGTCGTTACCCTTACCGGTAGCACCGTGAGCAACAGCGTAGGCGCCTTCCTTTTCAGCAATCTTCACCTGATACTTGGCGATGAGCGGACGGGCGAAAGAAGTACCCAGGAGGTAGGTGCTTTCGTACTTGGCACCAGCGCGAACGGTGGGCCAAACGTAGTCTTCGAGGAATTCCTTCTTGAGGTCGAGAACGTAGCACTTGGAAGCGCCAGTCTTGAGAGCCTTGTCTTCAAGAGCCTTGGCATCCGGGAAATCGTTCTGACCGAGGTCGGCAGCGAAAGCGATCACTTCGCAGTCGTAGTTTTCCTTGAGCCAGGGGATGATGATGGAAGTATCGAGTCCACCGCTATAAGCGAGGACAACCTTTTTCTTGGATTCTTTCTTAGCCATTTGTAGCGTCCTTTAAGAAAATTTTAGACGAGTAAAATATAGAAACTTTTATTTCTTTTTGGTAGAGCTTTTCTCAGCCTTTGCAGAGCCGTTCGCAGAGTTCTTCGAGTACCCCTTCTCCGTTTTTTTGTCCAAAGTTTTAGCGGAGGCCCTTTCCATAGTTTTTTCCGATCCCTTCGCCCCGTTCTTTGCGGAGCTGTCCTTCGGAAGCGGCGCCATCAGCTGGCGGAGGGAATCCACCAGAACGCTGTCCTTCTTGGGGAACATGTTCTGGTAAATCACGGCGCGACGCTTTGCCATGAACTGGCTTTCGCGCATGTTGGGGTGGTGCTTGCCCGGGCTTGCAAGCATGGCGGCCAGGTTTATCGCCTGGTCCACGCTGAGCTTGGCACAGCTCTTTTTATAGTACGTACGGCAAGCTTCCTGGCAGCCAAAAATATCCTTGCCCCACTGGGCATAATTCAGGTACAGTTCCAGGATGCGGTCCTTGCCCAGTTCATGTTCCATCAAAAGGGCATAGGCCAGTTCCTTGAACTTGCGGTTGAAAGAACGTTCGCCGCTCAGGAACAGGTTCTTGGCCAGCTGCTGCGTAATGGTCGAACCGCCAAATTTGGTTTTTCCGGCAATCTGGTTTGCGTCAAGCGCTTCGGCAATGGCACGGATGTCAAAACCCGGGTGGAAGTAGAAGCCTGCGTCTTCGCTTGCAATGACCGCCTTGCGCAAGTAGGGGCTAATGGAATCCAGCGGTACATAGGTATGCTTGATTTCGATATTCGGGTTCGAATCCCGCAGGGCTTCCATGTACTTGCTCATTTCGGGCTGGGTCTCTTTAAGCTGGGACACGCCATCGTAAATATCGTAGCCGTAAATAAAGGCGCGGTACAGGGCATAAGATGCCGCCACCGAGAAAACGGCCGAATAAATAATCAAAATCAATAAGGCCTGGCGGATAATGAAATTGATAGTCCGGTAAAGCCACTTGATAATAAAGCCCGACACCTTGGCAAACGTGGTGTTCGTAAACCATTTAAAAAAGTGTTTCACCTTGTCAAAATACAATTTCACCTTTTCCATTACTTCTTTCCTCCGAACCAGTCATTGATATCTTCGCCTTCTTTCATGGCTGTCGGCAAGTTTTCCATACCTTCGCCCAAAATTACATTATGGATGCCCGCTTGCGTAAATAGCTTACCGATATATTCCATGCCAGAGCGGCCTGCTTCGTCATGATCCAGACAAAGTACCACATTTTTGTTTCTAAAAAGATTCAACCACTCCACCTTGAAGCTGCGGACACCCGGAATTCCCACCGCATTGATCTTTTGTCCTAAAAAGGTGAGAGTATCCACCACGCCTTCGCACAGGTACACCCAGCCCGGTTTTTGATCCAAGGCCACCATATTGTAGGGGTAAGGAACGGTACCGCGCAAATTAAGTTCCTTGGGAACTACTGTGTTGTCAATCGCACGGGACTGGAAATAGAACGCACGGCGCTGGGGGTCCAAATACGGGAATATCAAGGGGTGCTTATAGTAGCGCAAATGCCCCTTGTCGTTAAACAGGCCCACGAACTTCAGAACTTCTTCGCCAAAGTCCGCCTTAAGGCTGTTGTTCACCTCTTCGTAATTGGTGATGGTGCGCAAAAGCATTTTGTCCCACACGGGCTTGTAAATGCGGCGGCGAGAAAGCCACTTGCCTGCGGGAGTGTTGTCCACCGGACTCAATCGTTTGAGGAACGAAAGGATAATCTTTTTGCGGTCATCTTCGGAAACAAGGGGCGGTTCTTCGGGTTCGGGCGGCGGGGCCACTTCAGGGACCCGCGCAACAGGCGACACCGAATGCGGGCGTCCAGCGGCATTTGCCGCGCGCTCCGCAATTTTCGCCATTTCCTTACGGGCCGAGGCCGGCACCAGGAACGGGAACTGTTCCATGAGCCAGTTTAGCGCTTCGGTAAAACTGCAATCTTTTAAAAGTTGCACCAACGAAATCACGTCGCCACGGACATCGTCACAAACCCAGCAACGGAACGTTCCCCGTTCTTCGGAAATAGACACCGAGGGCGTGCGGTCTTCATGGGCATGACGAAGGGGAAAGAAACAACGGCACTTGCCATGGGATACATTCACCCCTAGGCTCTGTGCGACGGCCGTAATCGAAATCGCCGACTTGAATTGTTTCAGTTCTTCGTTGGTCATGGTGGAGAAATAATAGCAAGAATTCTATATTTCTGCCATGATTCTTCTTGAAAATGAGCCCATGTGCAAGCACACCTCCTTCAAGGTGGGAGGGCCGGCACGCTATTTCGTAAAAGCAGAAAACGCCGATGATTTGAAGGCGGCATTCGCCCTTGCCCGCGAAAAAGCGCTCCCCTACTTTATTTTAGGGAACGGCACGAACCTGCTGGTTGCCGACAAGGGCTTTGACGGTGTCGTCATTACCCTTGCTGGTGAATTTTCAGAGATTCAGGATCTTGGAAATGGATCATTCAAAGTTGGCGCTGCTACCCCGTTGGGACGATTTGCACGCACCACACTAAAGCAAGGTTTTGCAGGCATCCATAAGCTGGCCGGAATCCCGGGAACCCTGGGCGGCGCCATCTACATGAATGCAGGCGCCTATGGCCAAGAAATCGGAACCTGCTGCACAATGGTCACGACGATTGACGCCGACGGCAACTTGCACGAACACGCCGCAAACGAATGCGCTTTCGGCTACAGACACAGCATTTTTTTACGTCATTGCGAGGCCGAGGGCCGAAGCAATCCAGAAACGATTATCTCCGCCACATTCCAGTTGCCGATTGCCGAAGGAAAATCCATCGCAGACCTGGAAGCCGAACTTGCCGAATGCATGGCCAAGCGCAAGGCTAGCCAGCCGCTGAACATGCCGAATGCAGGCTCCACCTTCAAGCGCCTGGAACACGGCTCCGTAGAAATGCCCACACAAATTGCGCCGGGCTATTACATTGAGCAAGCGGGTCTCAAGGGTTACCGCATTGGCGGTGCCGAAGTCAGCACCTTGCATGCGAATTTCATCGTGAACGCAGGTGGCGCTACCGCCAGCGATATCAAGCAACTAAGCGAACACGTGCAAAAGAAAGTCGCCGAAAAATTCGGCATTGAATTGCACCGCGAAATTATACTGCTCGGCGAATTTTAAAATTTTATTCTTCGGCGGCGGGCTGTTTTTCAGGCACCGGGTCGTAGCGGTTTAGAATCCGCGTTACAATGGCGTAAACCACACCGCCCGTCAGACCACCGGTCAAGTCGGCCACAAGGTCCAGCGCACTACAGTCGCGGCCTTCTACAAAACTCTGGTGGTATTCGTCGGTGCAACCGTAAGCGAGAGCAAGCACGCCCACAATCAGCACGCGCAGCCACTGGCGCTTGGACCATTCATTGCGAGTCCAGAGCATGGCGTAGCAACCGGCGAGGGTCGCATATTCGCAAAAGTGAGCCAGCTTATCCCAGATGTGCGGAAAATCTTCAAGCTCTTCATTGGTAAGCGAAGACAACTTGAAAATGATTGCCATGCAAAGCACGCAAGGCACTGCGCGGAAAAAAGGGTACTTGTCAAAAAGACTCTCAAACATCGTGGCGCCAAATGTAGAAATTTTCCCTAGGCGGCAACAGCTTTTTCTACATTTACACTCATGAAAGCGATTACCTTGAAAGCCGGACGCGAAAAGTCCGCATTGCGTTACCACCCCTGGATTTTTAGCGGAGCCGTTGACGAAGTTATCGGCGACCCGGAACTTGGCGACACCGTTGAAGTTTACAGCTACAAGAGCGATTTTCTGGGTCTTGCGGCGTACTCGCCCAAGTCCCAGATCCGTGGGCGTTTCTGGACCTTCGGCGAAAAGGCTAACATCGATCGCGAATTCTTTAGCGACTTGCTAGACCGCGCCATTGCCGCCCGCAAGAGCCGCGGCTTTGACATCGAAGACAAGGACCGCGCCTTCCGCCTGATTAACGCCGAAAACGACGGCATCCCGGGATGCATCATCGACAAGTACGCCGACATCTATTCCGTGGAAATCTTGGCTGCCGGTGCCGAAGTCCACCGCAAAGACATTTATGAACTGCTGGCCGAAAAAACGCACTGCCGCGGCATTTACGAACGCTGCGATTCTGACGTGCGCAAAAAAGAAGGCCTGCAGCTGCGCACCGGTTGCGTATACGGCGAAGTGCCCGACGAACCGGTCATCATCAACGAAAACGGAATTCTCTTCCCCATCGATGTGAAGAACGGCCACAAGACCGGTTACTACCTGGACCAGCGCGACGCTCGCCGCCGCATTGGCGAACTTTCGAAGGGCAAGAAGGTCCTCAACTGCTTCTGCTATACCGGCGGCTTCGGACTTTATGCCCTCCGCGGCGGTTGCGAAAAAGTTTATCAGGTGGATGTTTCCAAGGACGCGCTCAAGCTCGCCAAGGAAGGCATCATGCGCAACAAGCTCAGCACCGCCCATGCCACCCACGTGGAAGCCGACGTATTCCAGTACTTGCGCAAATGCCGCGACAAGGCCGAAACCTTCGACCTGATTGTGCTGGACCCGCCCAAGTTTGTGGAAAGCAAGGACAACCTGCAGAAGGGAGCCCGCGGCTACAAGGACATCAACTTGCTCGCCATGAAGCTTTTGGCCGAGGGCGGCATGCTCGCGACCTTTAGCTGTTCCGGACTCATGGAAATGGACTTATTCCAGAAGATTATCGCGGATGCCGCCGCCGATGCCCATCGGCGCGTTCAAATCATTGAACGCTTCGGCCAACCCGCCGACCACCCTGTGAATACAGCCTTCCCCGAAGGCCAGTACCTCAAGGGCTTGCTGGTTCAGGTCATTTAATTATTTTGAAATTCTATCAGCCTACTTTATTTCAAACGTAGGCTGGTCTTCGGTAAAGGATACCGCAAGAGTCATTTTCTTGCGGCCGAGGGTGCGTACCACCGAGAAGGAATCGCCATCGCAGACAATCTCCAGCTTGCCGTCACGAAGTACGGCATTCTTGTTGCGCAATTCCGTCAGTTCCTTCACAAGGCCATACACCAGTTCCCGCTGCATTTCGGGAAGCTTACTCCAAGGCACACTCCGACGATTATCGGGGTCCTTGCCGCCCTTCATGCCCAGTTCTTCGCCATAGTAGATGCAAGGAGCACCCGGCATAAAGAACATCAGCGTAAGGGCCAAGCGGATCCGTTCCCAGCTGGCGCAGGGCTGCGATTTCAGGCGAGTGGTGTCGTGACTTCCCAGCAGGTTCATGGGCATATCGCCACGGCCTTCGGGAAATGCTTCGCGCAAGCGCTTGCAGAATTCTTCTGTAGAAATGGAATTCTCGTCGAAGAGGTACTGCATCACCGCCTTGCGGAACACGTAATTCATTACGCCGTCGAACTGGTCCCCCTGTAGCCAACGCTCCGGGGCATCCCAGATTTCGCCCACGATATAGGCATCCGGATTCACCTTCTTGACGCGGCGGCGGAATTCCTGCCAGAAGGAATCGTCGTTGATTTCGTTAGGAACGTCCAGGCGCCAGCCGTCAATGCCGCGGCGCATCCAGAATTCCCCTACCGAGAAAAGGTATTCCCGCACGTCAGGGCAATTTGTATTGAATTTCGGCAATGCCGGAAAGTTCCACCAGCATTCGTAATTGGGCTTATCGGTGTAGGCATTCAGGGGCCAGCCCTTCACATGGAACCAATCCACGTAGGGCGAATTCTGTCCCAGTTCCATGAGACTGTTGAACTGGAAGAATCCGCGAGAGCAATGGTTGAACACGCCATCCAGAATGACGCGCAATTTTAACTTGTGTGCTTTTTTGACTAGACGGTCAAAATCTTCCATGGTGCCCAGCACCGGGTCGATTTCGAAGTAGTCCACCGTATGGTAGCGGTGGTTGGAATTGCTCTTGAAAATCGGGCACAGGTAAATGGCGTTTACGCCCAAGCCCGCAATGTACTCCAACTTGTCTTCGATACCCGCCAGGTTTCCGCCGAACATGTTTTCGCGAGTGGGCTTGCTCCCCCACTCCACGAACTTGCCTACAGCATGGTAACGCTCCGAACGGCAGAACCGATCCGGGAAAATCTGATAAAAGATTGCGTCTTTGACCCAGGCTGGAGCGAACATCCTAAATCTTCCACATGGGGCGGCGCTTGCGCACATCCACGAGCATGCGAATATCGGAACTGAGAGAAGAGTAATCCATCAGTTCATCCACGGAACAGGGCATACGGTAGCACCAGTTGGTGCCGCCCACGGTACCCGGGATATTCACGCGTTCTGCTTCAGGCGCGCACTTGGAAAGGCTTGCCGAAAGGGCGAAGTAATCCTGTATGGGCAAAATGCAGAACAGGCTGTTGGTCGAGTACACATGGGCCAGAATCTGGCGAGCCACCGACGGCGTAACCTCTTCGGGAGCCTTGCCCGGCAAATGAGCGTGAGACCAGTACAATTGGCGGTCAAAATCCTTTTCTTGCCACAGGCCGCGCAACGTCGACGTATCGTGGCAACTAGTGGCACACACGGACATGCGGGGATATTCATCCATATCGTAATACGGAGAATAAGGAGCATTCCAGTTACGGGCCCAGCGTTCAATACGCAGAGAAAGAATGTTGAGTTTGTTCAATACGGCGGGCACGCAAGGCGGCACGGCGCCCAGGTCTTCGGCGCAAACCAGCATATCGGTTTCCTGAGAAAGCACCGACAAGAGCTTGGTAGCGTTGGCTTCCCACAAGCCGTTCTGGGAATCTTCGTTTTCCTTCATGAGACCGCGAAGCTTTTCCTGTTCGTAATCGGGGAGCGTATAGAGCACCGGAGCATTGTACCAGTACCAATAGGGGTAGAACGTATTTTCGTCACCCGAGGGAACAAATACGCGGTTCCAATAAACCTTGAGCAACTTGTCCTTGACTTCCTGGGATTCAGGCATGGCAAGGATAGCCTTTTCGGAACTGTATTCAGGCTTAAGAATCAGGCGATCCGGGTGGCCTTCCAGCTGCATAAAGCAAACGGGAGCAAGCCTATCGGTATCATCACCCAAGAAGTCTCGCAACTGGTCATAGCCGTAATTGGGGCGGCGCAGGTATTCCAGAGTCTCGCGCATAAAGCCCGCAGAAGCAAGCTTGTCGTAAGTCAGCGGCACGCAGGGGTTAAAGTAACCCAGAATGCCCGTGGTTTCGGTCTGCGGAATGGACCAAATGCGGAAGAATCCCAGCACATGGTCAATGCGGTAGGCATGATAGAACTTGCTGGCCTGATCCAGGCGGCGGCGCCACCATTCAAAGTCATCCTTTTCAATGACATCCCAGCGGTACGTGGGGAATCCCCAGTTCTGGCCGCTGTAGCTGAACATGTCAGGAGGAGCGCCAGCGCGGTCATCCAGCGAGAAGTACTTGCGGTCAGCCCAGACGTCGGCACTGTCTTCGTTGATCAAGATAGGAATGTCGCCCTTGATGCGGACACCCATCTTCGAGACTTCGGCAACGGCAGCGCTGAACTGCTTTTCGGCTTCGAACTGCATCCAGGCTTGGAACAAATTATCCTTTTCAAACTTCTTCCAAAGCTTTTCGATATCCTTGGCGGTGGGATCGCGATAATCCTTCCATTCCTTCCAGCTGGCTTCATCGTTCTTGGCCTTCAGCGTGCAGTAAATGCAATAAGGCTTTGCCCAAGCATTGTCATCGACCCAGCGCAAAAGCACCTTGTCTTTTTTCAGATCGTCGTAGCGATTGTCAAAAATCTTGCGAAGGACCAAACGCTTCCAGGTAGAAATATTGTAGTAGTCAATCTTTCCGTATTTTTGGAATTCGGTCTTGCCCTTCTGAATTTCGTCTTCGTATTCAGAAGAACCTTCAACCGACTGCACATTGATAAACACAGGGTTCAAGGCAAAAGCACTGCGGGCACTGTAGGGGCTAGATTCGGCACCCGTGTCGTTCACCGGCAAAAGCTGGATAATATTGAAATTGCAAAAAGCGGCCCAACGGGCAAAGGGAATCAGGTCCAGGAATTCACCGATACCGATGCTCTGCCTGCTATAAAGACTAAAAAGGGGAACGGCCACGCCGCTCTGGAAATAAGAAATGTCACCGTAACGCATAGTCCAAATTTAACTAATTCACTTTTCGGAATCAAGAACAAAAAAAAGCCTTTTCCACATTCCGTGCAGAAAAGGCAATTTCAATAGTTTATTTATTTGTTATTTAAATCAATCTCAGGATTTCCTGGGCGGTCTGTTCGGCAAAGGTATTGTCTTGCACAAAGCGACGGACTTCGGTAGGATTGATTCGTGCATATTCAGAAAGAGCGCGACCGATACCGTTACGAATGTAGTAGTCGTCATCCTTGGCGCAAGTCAAGCAGAACTGCCTGAGCAACGGCCAGTCCGTGCGGTCCTTGTACTGAATCTGGAAAATAATCGCACTGCGGCGAACCCAAACGTTGGGGTCGCGAATCCAAGATGCAATCTTTCCACGGAGCGCCGGCAAACGAAGAGCCAGGTCACCCAACACGCAAGCGGCGAGGGTATCAACGGTATCGCGCCAGGCGCGGGTCTTGATCAACTTTTTAAGGAAGGCAAGGTGCTGTCCACCGAGCAGTGCCCTGTGACGGAACAAATAGTCACAAGCCGCATACTGGATTTCACGATACGGCTGTGCCCACATGTCCTCAACCCTGGCCACCAATTCATCTCCGTCCTTCGGCGGGTTTCTGTCGAATATGGGGTAGGTCACTTCGCGACGGGGAACAAGGCGAATTCCGAGGAAATCGAACTGTTCACGAGCCTTCTTAGACATTTCGTGCGCTTCCTCCTCATTGGAGATTGCGCGAAGAGCAAGTAATATTTCTTGAGTAAACCGAAGCATGTATTACAAAAATAGTCCAAAAAAAATTTTTTTTCTAGGTCTTGACAAGCATTTTTTTGCATTTTTTTTAAATTTGGGTCGCATTTTTTACAATAAAATGACTTTTTTTACTCTTGACAGGCGAAAAACCGCCAAAAAGCCAGGTTTTATGAATCAGAATTTGTCTAATATCGCGCTGAATATCATCGAAGTTCCCCATGAACTCCGGGGACTCTCCGACGAAGAAATCATCCAGAATTCCGAAAGGAACCGGAAAGATTTTAACGGCAAACGCAAGAACGGTGCGGCCCGCCCCTCCAAGAAAGACCGCATTGCCCTGAAGCAACGGAAGGCTTATCTCGAAGCAGAAAACATCGCCTCCGAAATTTTCGGTTCCGTCGCCAAGCAAAAAGACCTGTACTTCAAGCCCAAGACACAGATTCCGGGAATCCCGCCCATGAGCGAACTCCCCCTGGAAAAGCAGATGATGCTGAAGACCTCTTTTACCGAAGAAAGCCAAGGCTACAGCGTTTACAACTTTAAAGAAAAGTCCGAACACGGCAAGCCGCAAGCCATGGTTACGGAAGCTCCCAAGCCCGCCTCGGGCCGAGTACTCAAGGCATCTTTTGGCGCAAAGACCGGCGACAAGCCCAAGGCCGTAATCGTATCGGCCGCAGACCACGCCAAACAGAAGGCCGAGGAACGGGCCAAGAAAATCCAGGACTTCTTTAAAGCCAAGCATCCCGAAGCGACCACCATGCCTGACGGTCAGCCCATCAAGCGCGGTCGTGGACGCCCCCGTAAGAATCCGATTGTTTAAAACAACCGTTCGCGCTCTACAGCAAACAAACTAAAACGAAAACCTAAAAGCGGGCTATGCCCCGCTTTTTTTGATATGTTGTCAAAAAACAAAAAACTCCTTCTCGGGGTGAGAAGGAGTTTTAAGAGGCAACGATCAGACTCGAACTGATGAATAAGGCTTTTGCAGAGCCGCCCCTTACCAACTTGGGTACGTCGCCAAAGTGAAACGCAATATAGGTAATAATTCGTCGCTTTTCAAGGGCAAACCCGCCATTTTTTGCATTTTTTTATCTTTTAATCATGCAAAAGCCGTCATTCAAGGTCCGGTTCAAGGCATTTCTTGTAACCCTGTGGATTAAAAGCCTGCGCATCAGGCTCAAAACACCCCAGCCACTTGAGCCCGGGATCCTTGGAGTATGGCATAAAGATTTGCTGGCCTGCGCCGCCGCCTTTAAAAATTGGGGCGTACACACGCTCGTTTCGGAGTCCAATGACGGCGACCTGTTTGCGACCATCGTACAGAATCTCGGATACAGCGTCACACGCGGATCGAGCACTCACGGTGCCACCAACGTGCGCCACTTGCTCACACCCCTTAAAGAAGGACGCTTTGTAGGCATGGCCCTGGACGGTCCACGCGGACCGGCTCTCCAAGTCAAGCAAGGCTCCCCGTGGCTTGCAAAATCCAGCGGTCGCCCGCTCTGGCTTGTCAACGCCAAATACGGAGCGCACATCACCCTAAAAACCTGGGATAAGTTTGTTTTGCCCCTGCCGCTGACATCTATAGACATCGAAATTAAGTATCTTTGTGACTGAAAACCAACCAAGGTGATATTCATATAAACTAAGGATTGTATCGTGATTTTAATGCCACCCAAATTTGTCGCCTTCGACCTTGAAACCACAGGTCTTAACAACCAAAAAGACGAAATCATCGAAATCGGTGCCGTCAAGTTCACCGTAGAAACCAAGAACGGCAAAGTCGTGCCCAAGCTGCTCGGCGAGCTGGAAACCTTCGTGAAGCCGAACATGATGATTCCGGCCGAAGCCTCCGCCGTGAACCACATCTACGACAGCGACGTGCAAGACGCCCCGGCCGTTGGCGATGCCATCAAGAAGTTCACTGAATTCTGCGGACAGAGCTCTATCCTGCTCGCCCACAACGCCAACTTCGACGCAAGCTTCTTGCGCGTGGCCTACAAGAACAACCCGCAGCTGGTGCCCGGCAACCCGGTCATCGACTCCCTCGCAATTTCCAAGGCGATTCTCCCCGAAGCCAGTTCCCACAAGCTTGGCATCTTGGCAAACATGTTCCAGCGCCGCGACGAAATCAGCATGAAGATTGAATCCGACAAGATGCACCGTGCCGTTTACGACTGCCTGATGCTCATGGAAGTGTTCGTGGCCCTGCTCCGTCGCCGTTTCAAGGAAAAGGACTGGGAAATGGCCTGCATCATGAAGAACATGGAAAAGTACAAGGGCATTCCCCAGTTCATCAACAAGTAAGCATTCTCAAGATACAGCTTTTGATGCGGACATTCATTTGTCCGCATTTTTTATTATAAACAAAAAACCGCTCCCGAAGGAACGGCTTTTAAGATTCTTAGTGATTAAGAAAAGACTTATGCCTTCTCTGCAACCACCCAAACCTTGACCTGAGCTTCAACGTCGCTGAAGACCTTGATCGTCACGGTGTAAACACCGAGCTGCTTGATCGGTTCTTCGAGAGCAACCTGAGCACGGGTAACCTTAACGCCCTGCTTGGTGATGGCGTCAGCGATGTCAGAAGCGGTCACAGAACCGTACAGACGTTCGCCTTCCACAACGCGGCGTTCGAGGTTAACAGAAATCTGAGAAAGCTTAGCAGCCACGTCACCAGCGGCAGCCAGTTCCTTCTGGAACTGAGCTTCAACAGCAGCGCGGTTGTTTTCGATTTCGAGCTTGGCTTCCTTGGTAGCACGAACAGCGAGCTTGCGCGGGAAGAGGTAGTTACGGGCATAGCCGTCCTTAACCTTCACGACGTCAAGCATCTTGCCCAAGTGGGGAACGTTGGCCTTAAGAATAATTTCCATAGTCTAGTTCCTCCTTAGCGCAGACTGTCCGAAACGAACGGGAGAATAGCCATCTGACGGGCACGCTTGATAGCTTCGTTCAGCATACGCTGATACTTGGCAGAGGTGCCAGAAATGCGGCGAGGAATGATCTTACCACGTTCAGAGATAAAGCGACGAAGAGTCTTTTCGTCCTTATAGTCAATGAACTTGATGTTGTTTTCCGTGAACCAGCAAGTCTTCTTGCGGCGGATACGGGTTGCCTGCTTCTTATCTTCAAAAGCCATTATTCAGCCTCCCCTTCTTCTGCGTCAACCGGAATGATTTCTTCGGTGGACTGGGTCTGAGTTTGGTCGTAAACAATTTCGCTCATCGGATAATCAGCGAGAGTCATCCAGCGGAGGACGTTTTCGTTCAGCTTGAGAGCGGCTTCCACAGAGGCGACCGTAGCGGCTTCAGCCTTGTAGTAGAAAATCACATAGAAGCCATGCTGACGCTTCTTGATGGTGTAAGCGAGCTTGCGCTTGCCCCAATCGTCACGGCGGAGGATTTCTCCGTTGCCTTTGGTGATGTTAGCGGCGATAGTCTCGATTTCGGCCTTGATAGCGTCGTCAGAGATCATAGCGTCGATGATCACCATCGTTTCGTATTGTCTCATAATGAGTCCCTTTGGTCTATCGCCCGGAAAACCGACATTGGCTCCGGGAGGGTTCCGATTAAAATCGGTGCCCCAAATATAGAAAAACGAGGTTTTGGTGTCAAACCTGGAGTGGAGGTCAGGTCTTACACCCCTAGCTGCGCACCCAGGAAATAGGTATTCGACCACCCATCAACCCCCCGGTTGAAGGTCTTTTGACCGCCAATTTCGAAAGAAATCCACATCGCGCGGAGCGTACGCTTGGCCCAAGGCCACACTTCACGGAAATTAAAGGCAACTCCCGGCATCACGTTCAGCAGCAATTCCTTCGAGAAGTTGTATTCCACATGTATTTCGCCGGTCGCACCGAACAGTCTAGACAAATTAACACCGCCGCCAATACCCAGCCCAATAGAGAAACCGTCTAGGGCAAACAATTTTTGGCAATCGTCTTTTTCGGCCAGAGTAGAATCGTCTTCAATTTCTTCTACTTCTCTCTTATGAAATTCATCGTCTGTATCGGCAGCCTTTTCCCACCAGTAATGCTGTTCTTCAACCTTTTTACCGCGCACCTGTTTTCTGAAAGAAGAGATGCTGGTATTTTCGAAGCCAAGAAACGGTTCTGCATACAGGTCGAACTTGTCCGAAAAACTGTGGAAACGCAGGTTCAAGCGGTAACGCTGGTACAATACCATCACATCACGGTCCAAGTCCCCGCCAAAAAAGCGGACATTCGTGCCACCGCTCAGCCATTCCTTGTAGAAGTATTCCAACTGGGCTTGCCACGCCCCCATGCAGTCGCATTCGGCCAGCGGGTCATAAACACCCAAACTAAGACCAAAAGAAAGGCCCTCGCCCATATAAGCCGTTTGCCCCGGAAGAGGAATGGTTTCTCGGGTATCCAAGGAAAGGGGATCCACGTCTTCTGCGGCAAAGGCGACAGAAGAACCAAACACAAGCGCAATCAGCAAGAATAAGAAAGGCACGACCCTAAGTTAGAAAAAAAACGGCCCGATATAGGGCCGTTTTTTAAATGAATCGCCTCTTGATTAGTCGTGGGACTTTCGCCCTACGGGCTCAAGTCCGCGATTTTTTAGCTCAGCCATGCCGGCAAGTCTAACAGACGCTTCGCGTCCGTGGTTTCATTTATCAAAAAGGAGTGCATTAATGCACTCCTTCTTCGATAAATTCACCACACTTGCCGTCGCGGCATTCGCTTTATTAATCGTTCATCATATGATTATAGAACTTAGTGTAGTTGTCCTTGTCTTCGGTTTTGCGGATGGCGATGGCGTCCTGCGGGTGACGGTTGAGCATACCGGTAATCATCTGCGGGATGATGTAGCCCCATTCGTACTTTTCCTTCAGCGGGAGGAAGAGTTCCTGGTAGGCATCGAGCACCGGACGCAGATCGTACTTCGGGTTCTTGAGGAAGCCGAGCAAGAGTTCGGTGGTGCAGTTACCGGCGCCACGGCCCATACCGGACACGGAACCGTCGAGGTAATCCACGTGGTCAATGATAGCCTGGATGGTGTTGGAGAAGGCCAACTGCTGGTTGTTGTGACCATGGAAGCCGAACTTCTTGCCCTTCACGATACCGCGGTAACGGGCAATTTCCTTATCGATGTCTTCCTGGTAGAAGGCGCCGAAGCTATCCACGAGGTAAAGCACGTCAGCCTTGCATTCTTCGTTGACCTGGTGCAGGGCTTCGTCGAGTTCCGGACCACGGTCACGGCTCACGGCCATGATGTTGAGGGTGGTTTCGTAGCCCATGTCGTGGAAGGCATTCACCATTTCGATACCCTTGTCAATGTTCTTCACGTAGCTAGCCACGCGGAACATCTGGTACGGGCTTTCGCTGGCGGGCTTCACGGCGTCCATGTTCACGCGGCCCACGTCAGCCATCACAGCCATCTTGATCTTGGAATCGATACCATCCTTGACTTTCCAGAGCAGGTCATCATCGCAGAACTTCCACGGGCCATATTCCTTGGGGTCAAAGAGATCCGGAGAGTTCTTGTAACCCATTTCCATGTAGTCCACACCGGCGGCAGACAGGAGGGTGTAAAGGCGACGCACAAATTCGAGGGAGAAGTCGTGCTTGTTCACAAGACCGCCATCACGGATGGTGCAGTCCAAAACCTTAATGCTTTCGTAGTACATAGTGACTATCCTTTAATTGTTTTCGCGAGCAAATGTAGCTCTATAAATCCGAGGAATCAATAGTCGCAATAAAAAGAGTTCAAAAAAGACTATTTTCAACGCAATATTTGCGTCAATAAAGAATAAAGAGCTATAAATCCGTAAATTTCAACACATTAGAGCACGTTCCAACAGAGTAATCATCTTCTACAAAATGTAAGAATCGCCTCCTACTGCAATTTCGAACACAAATGAAACGGAACGTCATTTCCCACCATTTTAAGATTTAACGCATTATCTGCGTAAAAAAAACATCCGACAACCAGCAAAGAACAAAACCAACAAAAGAAAACGGACGCTCCAACACGGAGCATCCGCCAAATGTCGAGAATGTTGTCACCAATAATTAGTGCCAATCGTTACAACTGACCCTGATTTTTCCTGTTTTAACAGTAAGCCTGATAGTGGAACCGTAGGCAGATTCGTTGGAACTGCTACCAAAAAGGGTGCTGTATTCGTAGTAACTACTGGAATTTGTGCCAGTAATTTCTCCGGAATTGGTGCTAGTCAACCAGGTACCAGTACCATAGCCCGATACGGTAACTCCAGTATCTTCGTCGTATTCGGAGTAGTAGGAATAAAACCTAACGCTGTTGTAGCCAATTTCAGAGCAGGCGTATGTCAGATCGTAGGTGCCAACATCAAATGTCAATCCCGTGGTGCTGTTCAAGGCATTACCGCAATTGGTGCCACAGGAGTAGCCACAAGACAAGTCCATGGTGGTAGAATCCTCGTTCATGACGGTAACCTTGGTGATGCCGGTGTAACTCTTGGAGGTGTAGGCATTGCCTTCGGTATCGGCGGAATCCACTCCCGTCCAGGTGTAGTTGGCAATGGGAGCATATGACTTGCAACCTGAAACCACCCAGGCAGTAGATTCCTTTGTGGAGGCATCTGTATTTTCGCGGCAGGAACAGCCCGTGAGGGTAGAGGGGCGAACCTCTACGACACCTTGACATTGGATGCTGTCATTGCCATTGATGGAAAGATAAGCTTTCCAGGTACCAATTCTGTCGTACACGCTTTTTACCGTTAAGCCATCTGTACCTTGACCGACATAGGTTGCAATCTCCGCGCCCTTCAGTTTCCATTCGTAGGTTGATGACGCAATGTCATCGATAGATGAAGAATCATAGGTATAGAGTTTCCATGTTGCCGTGTCACCTCGATAAACCCATTTTGAATCATGACAATTTCCGTATTCATCATGCCAATGTCCATAACCCAACGGCTGGCAATACCCTGTCACATTTCCGGTTCCCGGTGTGTACTCCACCGTGGAGGCGGAGCTGCCATTGATGATGATAACCGTAGCAGAAGATGAAGAACGGGAACTGGAGGACACGTAAACGGTGATGGGATCCATGGTGGTGCTGATCAACTCACCCTTGCCGTTATAATTATTCGTGATGTTGATGTTCCCCTTGATGGTGCTAGTGTCTTTTCCGCAAACAAAGGTAACGGTGGTGTCGGTGGCGGACGCAATTTTACAACTCTCGCCATCCTTACCCTTTTCGCCAGGAATTATATTACTGATGATTACAGAGTCCTTGCCACAGATAAACGCCACGGCGGTGTCGCCTAAAGCCTTGGCAGAACAGCCTGCACCGCTAACATCTTCACCATTTTTCCCGTCCTTGCCGTTTTTTCCATTGAAGATTACGCCAACCAAGGTATCGGCGCAATAGAGACTGTATCCAGAATCGTCGCCATCTTCGTACGCCGTTGCGTAACAGCTCTTGCCATCAACGCCATTGATACCATCGATGCCATTCTTTCCATTAATACCGTCGACGCCATTTTTCCCGTTGAGGATTACGCCAACCAAGGTATCGGCGCAATAGAGACTGTATCCGGAATCGTCGCCAACTTCGTATGCCGTTGCGTAACAGCTCTTGCCATCAACGCCATTGATACCGTTGATGCCATTCTTTCCATTCAGCACCGCGACAGCGGTCTCGCCACAAATGACATAGATACCGCTCCCATCGGGAATCATGGATGTTTCGCAAGAAGTCCCGTCAATACCGTCCGTACCATCTTTGCCTTTTGCGCCATTAAGAATGATTCCGGTCTTGTCTCCGCATCGGACGGTATAGCCCAAATTGTCGTCCAGTTCGGTCAAGGAACAGCCAACGCCGTCGCTGCCATTTGCGCCATTGATCAGGGAACCAACAACCTCGCCATCACACACCACATCGATTCCAGCAGAGGTCTGGGACATCTTGCAGGTCGCCACATTCTGGATCGAGCCTGATACGGAATTCTGCGTACCGGAGTTAGACTGGTTTGAATCAACCACGTTAGTGGATTCGCAGGCCGCTAATACGAGAGCAGCGGAAAAGAGAATTTTTTCAAATTTCATAAAGGAACACCTCTTTTTTACCGCCATAATATATATACAAAAATGGATAATGTCAAGAAATATTTACAAATATCGCTGCCCGGTAAAACAACATTGACGATTATCACATATTCAGAACATCCGTAACAAAGCATTTGAAATCAATGGCGTTTTAGTTTATATTGGCCTTATGAATTTTAAGAGCCTTGCAAAGATTTCTTTGGCTGTTTCGACTGCAGCCACCGCAGTTTCAGCCAACAACACCTTTTTCATCAACGAGGCCGGCTACGACAACGACAAGCCGGTTTCTATTGTGGTGCAAAGCACCGATGAACTCGAAGGCACCCAATGGACTCTTTGGTACGATCCCGAAGACGGCTCAACCGGGGCATCCGTATCAACGGGAACATTCGGCAAAGGCGTTAACCCGGACAACTGGGCCAAAAACGGCAAGTATTACTTCCTTGATTTGACCCAAAAGCTCCCCACATACACTACAGTCTTGCCCGCCGACCCCATTATAGAACCGGGACACTTTCACATTGAAGTGGCTACAGGCAGTCCATCGTCATCAGACAAATTCTACGTCGGCGAAAAGACACTTGCCAAAAAAACGCTCGGCATGGTCATGGACTACTTCTACAATGACCGCGCCTCCGCAGACGCCATCCAGAAAGAAGACAAAGAACTCCCTGTCTACGGAAGCAGCGGAGTCACCCACGATGCAAGGGGCGGCTGGTACGACGCCAGCGGAGACGCCAGCAAATACCTCAGCCACCTTTCTTACGCCAACTACTTGAACCCGCAGCAGATTCCTTTGACCGTATGGTCGCTCGCCTTTGCCGCAGAACGCATTCCGAGCCTCCTCAAAAGCACCCCTACCAAGGCAACGGCCAGCGATGAAGCAGCCTACGGCGCAGATTTCTTGGTCCGCATGCTAGACGACCAGGGATTCTTCTACATGACCGTTTTCGACAGCTGGGGAGCAAGTTCTCGCAAACTGTGCGCCTTTTCCGGTTCCAACGGCACTTTGAGCGCCAACTACCAGACCGCATTCCGTGAAGGCGGCGGCATGGCGATCGCAGCCCTCGCCCGAATTTCTAAACTCGGCGCAAAGGGCGACTATACCAGCGAGCAATACTTGGACGCGGCTCAAAAAGCCTACGCCCACTTAAAATCGAAACAAAGCATCGGCGGCAGCTGCGCCTACTGCGACGACAACAAAGAAAACATCATCGACGACTACACCGCGCTTCTTGCCGCAACAGAACTTTTCTTCGCCACCAACGGGAAAGGTGAATACATGAACGACATGGAAGAACGCGCCGCCAACCTGGCAGAACGTATCAGCAACGATGGTTACTTCTGGAGCGACAACGCCAAGACTCGTCCCTTCTGGCACGCCAGCGACGCGGGCCTCCCGATAATCGCTCTTTTACGATTCCTCGAAGCAGAAATGCGAATCGAGCGAGAACCGTGCCCCGCCAACGCGGACTGCTCCCTTAACCCAGGCGAAATCGCAATCAGCAAAGCTTATGAAGCAGTCACCAAACATTTAAACTGGCTACTCTCTATCACAAACAAAGTCGAAAATCCCTTCGGTTACGCCCGTCAGACCTACAAGACCAACGGATCCATCAAGGACGGTTTCTTTATCCCCCACGACAACGAGAGCAATTACTGGTGGCAAGGCGAAGACGCCCGTATCGCAAGCCTGGCCGCCGCAACTACCTACGCCATCAAAGCCCTGAGTTACAGCAATTCCAGTGCGGCAAAAAAGTACGCCACCGATCAGCTAGACTGGATCTTGGGCAAGAACCCCTACGGCACCTGCATGATGTACGGTATCGGTAAAAAGAACCCCGCCAAATATAGCGGCCAATCCATTTACGCCACCACCCTGCAGGGTGGCATCGCCAATGGAATCACCGGCAAGAATAACGATGGCTCCGGAATTGCCTGGGATGACGACGGAGTATCGGCAGTCGGTTTCGATCCCCTCAAGGAATCTTGGAACAATTGGCGATGGATCGAGCAATGGCTCCCCCATAGCACCTGGTACTTGAACGCACTGGTCACCCGTTACGACGAGAACCCCCAAAAGATCATTGTGAGCTCCGGTATCCACAATAAAAGGATTGCCTCCGCTAAAGACATGAGCGTTCAACAGCAAGGGCGCACCCTGTCCATCGCCGTGTCGGGAAAACAGCAAGGGCAAGTGGAGCTATTCACGCTGAACGGCGCAAAAATCGCATCAGGCAACTTGACTGCCGGTCACGCCACCCTGAATCTGGGCAACGTCCACGGCGGAATCTATCTGGTCAAGGTCGAAGGCCTTGGCACAAAGAAAATTGCGGTAAAGTAATTACCCTTTTGACAAAGTCAAAAGTACTGCGCCCGCAAGAATGATAAAGGTTGCAAGAAGCAGCTTGATTCGTTCGCGGGCCGTTTTGTATTCGCCAAAAACAAACACTCCCCAGCCCAAGTTTACCAGCAAATTCAACTGCGTGAGAGGGTAACCGATAGCATAACCCAGCACCCCGTTCACATCGATAGCCCAGAAGCAACCGTGCATGCCGACCATCCACAGGACACCCATCAAAATGGTCACAAGGCTCGGGACACGAGTGTAATTGAACATTTTCTTGCGGCGAATTTCAATGATGGCAATGAGAACCTGGCTACCGACAAACAGGCCAATCGTAAAAGGACACAGGAATTCCACATCCGTCATGGAAAGCCCAGACTGGACCGACAGTTTGAAAGGAATCAGGTAAGAGCCAAAAGCGAGACCGCCCAAAAGGGAACGCCAGTTCTTGAAAACGGAACCACCGTGAGACGGAGAAAGGCGGGAAAGTCCAATCAAAAAACAAGCGATGGCCGGAACAGAAAGAATGAACTTCGACTCTTCGTGGAACAGGAACACCCCCGAAAGGAAGGAGGCCAGAATGCTCACGCCCATGGAACGAACGCCAGCCCCGGCAAGATCCGCTTCGGCCTGCACCGCCCAAAAACAGAAAGCTCCACCCGCCACCCACAGAAGACCGCAAAAGAGGCCCACCGGATGAAGATTGAAGGTTCCCGTATAAAAAGCCACCACCAAGGCGCTAAGGAGAGCACCCAAGGTCATCATCGAAAGATATGCCCAGCTAGAATAGGACGGCCATTTTTTTAGCGGCACCATGTAGGAGCCAAAGACAAAAATGGCAAGAATCGCACCAATGTAACTACTTTCCAATGCAGAACCCCGCGAATATGGATTGTAAAATATCTTCGGACGAAATTTCGCCCGTTATGCTCTGCAGAGCGCGACGCACCAACTGCATTTCAAAAGCCAGCAATTCCACAGCCGGATTTGTCTTGAGCAGGTCCAGTACGCGGTTGACTCCGGCGAGGGCCTCTTCGAGACAAGTTTTTTCCCGTTCACTGGTAATCCAGAGGTCTTCCTGATTTTCGTTCTTCTTGAACAAGGCCCCATTCATGAACTTCTTGAGGTCCGCGAGACCCGCACCCGTTTTAGAAGAAATGCAGAGTCCGGTTTCGGGAACAGACTCACGCAAGTCACACTTGGAGTGGACTACAAAATCGGGCGGAACAACCGGATCCTTCGAATCGGTTCCATCGACGACTAAAATCTTGAGGTCCGCTTCTTCCAAAATTTCGCGGCTCTTTTTCATGCTGAGGGCATCCAGTTCGTCGGTGGCCTTGTCCGCAATGCCCGCGGTATCCACCAGGCGGATTTCACCGCCGTCCAAGAACAATCTTACCTCTACAAAGTCTCTCGTGGTACCCGGCACATTACTTACGAGCACGCGGTCTTCGCCGAGGAGCGCATTCACCAAGCTGGACTTGCCCGCATTGGGGGCGCCATAAAGCACCGCCAGCGGAAGCCTGCTCAAAGAGGCCTTGCCACGGAAGCTGTTCAAAATTTGCTGGATCGATTCACGGATCGACACAAACCGCGTTTCCCAACCGGCGAAATCCGGATCCGCCTCTTCTTCGGCAAAATCCACATCCAGTTCCAGGCGGGCAGAGATATCCTTCACCTGGGCCGAGAGAGTCGCGATTTTTTTCGAGAGAGCCCCCGACAAGAGACGGTGGGCATTTTCCAGTTCCGCACGATTCGCGCTGTGAATCACGTCGGCCACGGATTCGGCCTGGGTCAAATCCATCTTTCCGTTCAAAAAGGCCCGACGGGTATATTCCCCCGGTTCCGCAAGGCGTACCCCCTGGATGCCACGAATGGCCTGCAACAGGTCCCTGACAATCAGCGGGTTTCCGTGGGGGTAGAGTTCCAGCACGTCTTCGCCGGTGTAGGAATTGGGCGATTCGAAATAGATGAACAAGAGGCTGTCGAGAACTTTTCCCGACTCCGGGTCGCGAGCCGTTCCGAGATTCGCCTTTCGGGGTTCAAGCCTTTCGGCGGCCTTGGGGCCAAACAGGGCCTCAACGACATTTCGGACGCGGGAGCCGCTTACACGGAGGGCTGCCACGGCACTCACGCCCATGGGCGTCATCGGTGCAACTATGGTTTGGGAATCCATAGGGCGAAAGATAGTAAAACCAGTCCACCGTCGCATTGTATTTTAATATTTTCTTATTTGATTGTTGCAAAGGAACACTTTAACCGGTTTTTTATTTAAATTACTTCCATATGAGTCAATTCAAGCTTATTTCCCGCCCCTTGGGCACTATCCCCTGTTTTGTGTTACAACGTGACGACGGAGCCGAAATCGAAATTTTGAGCGGTTTCGGCAGCGGCTTGAACGCCTGGCGAGTACCCGTCGAAAACACCCAGAACACACGCACCTCGACCATGCTCGACTTGCTCTACGGCTACAGGGACGAAGCGACTCTCCGTAAAATTTCTCCTGACACCAATGCCGGCTGCAGGCTCACTCCCTTCCCGGGACGTACCGCCTTCGCAAAATTCAGCTGGCAGGGCAAAACTTACGAACTCGTCAATAACGTAAGCTGGGCACCCCATGCCCTCCACGGATTCTTGCAGGACAAGCCCTGGGAATTCGAATCCTTCGAAAGCGAAGCCGACTGCTGCACCGCCGTATTCAGCTGCGACTGGCCGGGCGCCTTTGCTGGATTCCCGTTCCCCTACCGCGCAACGAATGCCGTCACCTTTACCGGAGAAAGCGTTTCCATTTCTTCGACTGTCAAGAATGTCGGCAAGACCGACATGCCCTACTCCGAAGGCTGGCACCCCTACTTCATGTTGGGCGAAAAAATCGACAATCTGAGCTTGAAGCTGCCCAAGTGTTCCTTGGCCCTTCTGGACAAAGCCGACATTCCCACCGGCGAATACAAGGAAGACACCCGTTTTGAAAGCGGTCGCAAGATCAACGACGAATTCATTAACGACTGCTTCTGCCTGGAAAAGGACGTCACCCAGTTACAGGCCGTAGGTTCCGACTTTATCAACAACGCCCATGTTTTGCTCGAAAGTGACCGCTACACCCTGGACATTTGGCAGAAGGCCGGAATTGAACAGTACAACGCCATTCAAGTATACACTCCGCCTGACCGTATGAGCATTGCCATCGAGCCCATGACTACGGAACCCGATGCATTGAACCACCATCGCGGTCTCATCGTGATTCCGCCTGGCGAAGAACGCACGTTTACCTTCGGTTTCCGTTTCCACGAAAAAATGGGCATCGAGCTGTAATTTACTACGCAAAACATACGTAGACAATTCTTTACAAAATCCGCCTTTTCAGGCGGATTTTTTTGTTGAGAATTACCCAACGTTTTATTCAACGGCCTTCAAAAATTCCTTTGAATCCCGTATTTATAAACCTATTTTCCAAGTGAAATATAGGAGCATGTATGAATCTTTCAAAGATAATCCTCTCTCTTGGACTAACATCAATTGCAGCATCTTTCATTGCCTGCTCGGACGATTCATCTAGCAGCGCACCCGATGTGACTCCTGATGTGACACCCGATGTGACTCCTGCAATCGAGTCCAGTTCTTCTGAAGAAGCAACCCAAAATCCGGAAGGATCGAGTTCGTCTACTCAAGCAAACACAACTCCTGGCGCCTTCAGCTACGCTCCAGTCACAACTGGAGCCACAGAAAGCGCTCAAAAGCTTTACAATTTCCTTGCCACGAACTACGGCGTAAAAACCGTCGCAGGCGTTATGACCGGCGACGTGAATTCCTCCACCCTCAAGGAACTCGTCGATGTAGACACATTCTTTGTCTACACTGGTAAGTACCCCGCCCTCGTAGGCTTTGATTTCTTGTTCGCCACTGGCTTAAAGGCAACGGATGCCTGGTACCAGAGCTACACGCAGATGGCTCTCGACGCCGCCAAGGACTTGTGGAATCAGGGCGGTATTCCGGCCTTTACCTGGCACTGGAAAGACCCCAGCGACAAAATTGACGCGTTCTACACCAAGTCTGGAAACTCCAGCGAATACACGGACTTCGATTTTACCCAGGGTTTTGTTGACCCCGCCTGCACCGCAAATTGTGCATGGAACACCGAATCCGAGACTTACAAGCAGCTCGTCAGCGACATCGATGAAATCGCCGATATGTTCCTCGGCCTGCAGGATGCCGGCGTTGCCGCTATTTTCCGTCCGCTTCACGAAGCAAGCGGTAAGTGGTTCTGGTGGGGCACCAAGGGCGGAGCCGCCTTCCAGGCTCTCTACAACCTCGTCTACGACGAAATGGTTTCTGTAAAGGGTGTCAAGAACCTGGTGTGGGTTTGGAACCCCGAATACAGCAAGGATACCGACTGGAATCCGGGTGCAGCCAAATACGACATCATCAGCCTCGACATTTACAACGCTTGGGATTACACAACCTTGTACACCAAGGCATACTCCGAACTCACTACAAATTATGGTTCCGGCAAAATGTTCGCCGTCTCCGAAAACGGATCCATTCCCGACATGTCGGCCATGGCCGCAAACAACAGCAAGTGGGCCTGGTGGATGCCCTGGTACCAAAGCTGGAGCGGAAAGTATCTCGACCAGACTGTTAGCGCCGTCTGGAAAGCCAATATGGAAAGTCCCTGCACCATTAGCCTAGAATCGATGCCGGGCTGGGACAAGTACACCATTTCGAGCACCCCTGTTGCCGCTTGCGAAGTAGGCTACGAACTTGGCAAACTTGACACCGCCCGCATCATCGAAGAAGTTTTCCCAAGCGACATTGAAACAAACGGCTGGTTGCAGGTAAAACTTACTGCCGGTGCAGAAGATACAGCAAAGGGCAATATCGTCGTTCTCGACAAGAATATTCCCGACCTGTCTACAGCAAAGAAGGTCACCCTGAAGGTCTATAACACCAACCAGATGTCTGGAATTTGGTTCACTATCGCATTCCTTACAGGCGCACCGGATTGGGCATGGGCACAACCCGACGGATGCTGGATCAACCCAGGCGAAGAAACACTCTGTGAAATTGATCTTGCTACCACCGCTAAAGACAAAGTTGTCTTGGAAGGTGACGACTACACCAGTTTCATGAGCAACATTTCGAAATTTTATCTCGAAGTCTATGCTGAAGGATTCAACGGAACCGTTTATTACGACGATATCAAGATTGACGACGCAACTGTCATCGCTGATTTCAACACAAAGCAAACTATCAAGGTTGAAGAAGGCAACCTGGTGACCGCCACCATCATGGGTAACGGGAACTAACAACAAGTTTCTCTTCATGACTCCTAGAATCCCCGTGGTTTAACGCAAGTTGGCTGCGGGGATTCTTCTTTTTACGCTACAGTTTTTCAGAAAAAGCAAAAAAAATGTATTTTAAATTGAACTGGAGGTGGTATGAACATCTATAAATTTTTAACAATCTCAGCTTTCGCACTTTCAACCTATTCCATGGCAGAAGCCCTGCGTTTCGAAGCCGAAAACGCCGTACCTGCCGATGACCACAAGATCAAAACCGTCACTAACGAAAAGGCTTCGGGCGGCAAGTATGTGGAAATGGCCGATGGCAACCTCGAATTCACCGTAGACATGCCCAGCGATGGCTACTACACACTTTTCATCAACTACTTGCTTCCCTCCGATCGCGGAAACAAGACCCAGAATTTGACATTAAACGGCAGCTCCGCAGGGCAGGTCACCTTCGGCCCAAGCGACGACTTCGCCAAGATCAAGGCAGCCGGCAAACTAAAGCTTTCCAAGGGCAAGAACACCATCGGCATCGTTCATTCCTGGGGATGGGTCGATATCGACTACATCGAAATTACCGAATACGAAGCAACCCCCTGGAACATCAGCCCCAAGCCCGTGACTCCGGAGCCCACCGAAAGCGCCCAGAAACTCTACAACTTCTTGCTTGCAAATTTCGGCAAGCGCACCATCAGTGGCGTGATGACAGAACGCCCCTTCGAAAACAACGGGCAGTACACCCCCCAAGATTTTGACACCCAGACCGAACTCAGCTACATCCAGAAGACTAGCGGCAAGAACGTGGTTCTCGTCGGTTTCGACTTTTTGCATTCCACCGGCTTGAACTCAGGCGAACAATGGTACCAGGGCTATACCCACGCTTCCCTGGAAATGGCAAAGACCGTTTGGAAGAAGGGCGGCATTCCGCAATTCAACTGGCACTGGAAAGACCCCACGCAGATCGTAGAAGCCTTCTACACCCAATCTAGCGATAACGATCCCTACACCAAATTCAGCATCGGTCTCGCTTACGATACCACCACCGGAAAATGGAAAACCGATAGCGACGAATACAAGGCCCTGATGCATGACATGGAAATAATAGCCGACTCCCTGCTCACACTGCAGAAAGAAGGTGTTGCCGTGCTGTGGCGCCCGCTTCACGAAGCCAGCGGAAAATGGTTCTGGTGGGGTACCGACGGCGCTAAGGCCTGCGTGGCCTTGTACAAACTCATGTTCGACACCTTCGTGAACAAGAAGGGACTCCACAACCTGATTTGGGTATGGACCACCGACGAGGCCCCCGATGCATTGGAATGGTACCCCGGCGACGAATACGTGGACGTTGTGGGCCGCGACTACTATTACTACCCCCGCGAAGCGAACCACGCCTCTCTCGTGAGTTCCTTCGAAAAAATCAAGGAAATGTACGGAGCCAGAAAGATTGTCACCTTGTCCGAAAACGGTTCTGTCCCCTACCCCGACAGCATGAAGGCCGATGGGGCCAACTGGAGCTGGTTCATGCCCTGGTACGGTGACTACGCCATGGAAGGCTGGGCTAACGACAACACCGCCGAAAGTTGGAAGACCGTGATGAACAACGACTACATCATCACACTGGAAGATATGCCCGGCTGGGACAATTACGAAATGCAGACCACCATCATCGCAAAGACTGCGAAGAGTGCCCCAACACTTTTCCTTGCCGGCCGCGAACTCCAGGTGAATCTGAATACTGCCGCCCAGCTCGCCATCTACGACATGCAAGGCAACCATGTTCTGACAAAGAACATGAACGGAAGCGGCTCCATTTCGCTTTCGCGCCTCGCCCGCGGACAATACATCGTACAAGTCAAAGGCCTGGGCAAAGCCCTTGCGAAGAAAATTTTAATCAAGTAAATCTAAGGAGTGTGTTATGGGATGTAAAACTTTGACGGCTATCGCCGTGTTATCGGCGGTGGCAATCACATTTGCCGCCCCCACCAAGTACGAAGCAGAATCCTTGACTGGTGCAAGCGTTAAAGAAAATGCCGAATTTTCGGGCGGCAAGTATGCGGAACCCACCGATGCAAGCGGACTCTCCTTCATCGTCAAGGTGGAAGAAACTGCCGTCTACGACATTACCACCAAGGTACTCATCAAGCAATACGACTGGTTCGAATCGAAGATTGTCGTAAACGGCGTCGAAGCGGGATCGTTACTGACAAAGCCCCGCACCTGCGATTCCGCCTTCGTAATTTCGGCATCGGCCAAGATGAAGGTCGGCGAGAACACCATTACCGTCGGTAACGGCGGCGCTCTTGGTGTAGACTACATTACCGTGGAACGCCATCCAGATCCGGAATTCAAGATTAGCGCCCTCCCCGTGACGCCCAACGCCACCGAGAGCGCCAAGAAGGTCAAGACATTCCTCCGCGACAACTTCATGAAAAAGACCATCAGCGGCATGATGATTAGCGACCAGAATTTCAACTACGATTACGGCAACATGAAGATTATTCCGCCCGGTGGCTGCACCCCTGCAGACTCCTGCAAGTACAGCGATGCCGAAGTGTCGTGGAAGGGCCAGACCGACATTGCCGAATTCTACAAGCGTAGCGGCCACTACCCTGCCATTGGCGGTTTCGACATGCTGTTTGCCGCAGGCGGTCACCATGAAGAAGGCTGGTTCAAGGGTTACACCGAAAACAACCTGCTCATGACCGAAGACCTGTGGAAAATGGGAGGCATCCCGACCTACACGTGGCACTGGAAAGTCGGCGAAGACACCGTATTCTACACCAAGGATACCTACCCCAACAACGGTTTCAACGCCAGCGGTTGCACCGAAGGCGTCAAGGGCACCAGTGAAAACAACACCTGCTTCAATTACACCAAGGCATTCAAGGGCGAACAGTGCAAAGAAATTGACGCCACCTCCCAGGAATACAAGGATATCGTTGCAGACATCGACATCGTTTCCGGATATTTCAAGCAACTGCAAGACAAGGGTATCGCCGTGGTATGGCGCCCGCTTCACGAAGCCAGCGGTGGTTGGTTCTGGTGGGGTGCTGGCAGCGCCGAATGCTATGTGCAACTCTACCGTTTGGTATTTAACCGTATGGTCGGTACCAACGGCCTCAAGAACCTGATTTGGGTATGGAACATCAATACAGATCCCCAATTCGGCTACGATTACAGCGCCCTCAATGCGGCCTGGTACCCTGGCGACGAATATGTAGACATCGTAGCGGTCGATATTTACGATCCGCTGAACGACCATAATTCCGGTGCCAACTACTTCAATAAAATCGTCAGCGATGTAGGCACCAAGAAGATGATAGCCCTGAGCGAAAACGGAGCCATTCCGGATATCGACAGCATCGCCGAAGACAAGGCTTATTGGAGTTACTGGATGACCTGGAGCCAGACCTGGAGCGGAAACTTCTTGGAAAAGACGCCTATCGACATGTGGAAAAAGAACCTGGACGACGATCGCGTTATCGCCTTGGACGATATGCCCGGCTGGGATAAAGTCGTTGCCGACACCAGCTCCAAGGGCGCCATCATCGCCCCTTCAGAAATCCCGTTGGCAAGCCGCCCCACAATCACAAACAAACTAACAATCAGTTTAAATAACAAGACACTGGAAGTCAATATCGGCGATGCCGCTACAAGCAGCGCAAACATAGCCCTGTTCGACATGCTGGGCCACAAAATCGCAACCCTTGCATACGGAAATATTACAGCGGGAATTGCACAATTCAACCTTGAAGGCATCGCTAGCGGCAACTACATTGTCCGCGCTAAAATCGGCGGAGCTAACTACTCTAAAAGAATAAGGGTGAAGTAAAAAAATGCTATCTTTCCCATCATGGAAAAGAAGCATCCCCTCTATTTTACGATTCACGGTCACTTTTACCAGCCGCCCCGCGAAAATCCCTGGACTGGCGTTATCGAAAACCAGCCCAGCGCGCGTCCCTTTCACGACTGGAATGACCGTATTGCAAGCCAGTGTTATAGTCCCAATTCTGCAAGCCGTATTTTGAATCCTCAGGGCCGTATTGTCGACATTGTCAACAACTACGATTTTATGAGTTTCAACATGGGTCCGACCCTTATGGGATGGATCCGCACCAATACTCCAGACACCTACAAGCGTATCCAGGAAGCCGACAAGCGGAGCCAAGAACGCCTGAACGGTCACGGCAACGCCATTGCCCAGGTTTACAACCACATCATTATGCCTCTCGCCTCTGCCGAAGACAAAAAGACGCAGATCCGTTGGGGTATCGAAGATTTCAAGTTCCACTTTGGCCGCATGCCCGAAGCCATGTGGCTTGCCGAAACCGCCATCAACTTTGAAACGGTAGTGGAACTCATCAAGGCGGGCATCAAGTTCACCATCCTTTCTCCCACCCAGGCAGACAAGTTCCGCAAACTGGGCGACAGCGAATGGACCGGTTGCTGCAACACCGACATCGACACCACTCGCCCCTACCGCATTTACCCCCGCGACAAGGAAGGCAAGCTTGTTTGCGACGGTTACCTGGACGTGTTCTTCTACAACCCCTGGCTTTCTTCTGCCGTAGGTTTTGAACACCTGCTCCGCAACGCCGAAACATTCGGCAATCGCATCAAGGACGCCTGGGACGATAAGCGCAAGGACCCGCAGCTGGTCAGCATCGGTACCGACGGCGAATCTTACGGCCACCACGAACCCTTCGGCGACATGTGCGCCGCCTGGCTCTACAACCACTACGCACCTGAACACAACATGGTGCCGGTGAACTACGGTTGGTTCCTGGAAGAATTCCCGCCCGAACACGAAGTCCTGCTCAAGAATTTCTACAGCGAAGGTTGCGCCTGGAGCTGTGCCCACGGCGTTGGACGCTGGTACCGCGATTGCGGATGCTCGACAGGCGGTGGCCCGGACTGGAATCAGAAATGGCGTGGTCCGCTCCGCGACGCATTCAATCACTTGAAAAAGCTGGCCGACGATATTTTCGTACGCGAATTCGAAAAGATTTCGAAGGTGGATCCGTGGGATGCACGTAACAACTACGTAGAAGCCCTGGTGGCCCCCGAAGACGAATCCCGCGTCAAGGCCTACCTCGAAAAGACCGTGAAGGACCCCAACGACGCCGACATGTGCGCCAAGGCAATCCGCCTTCTGGAAATCCAGAAATTCTGCCTGTTCAGTTTCACGAGCTGCGGCTGGTTCTTCAACGACATCGAAGGTCTGGAACCGGTACAGAACATGCGTTACGCCCTCCGTGCCATGGAACTTCTGGAACCCTTCTTGCCTTATGGTCACCATATCAAGAACGAGGTCATCAGCATTCTCGCCCGCGCCACCAGTAACGAACACAAGTGGAACGGAGCCGAAGTCTTTACCAACTATGCCGAAGAAAAAGTGCCGGTGGTCGTAAAGGAAATGGCCGAACAGGCAGCCATGTTCCACTTGAACTTGGAAGACAACTCCGAAAAGAACAAGAAGATTGTCGCCACCAAGATCGCTTCTCGCAGGCGCCAGACCCTTGTACGTACGGAGTACTACGACAAGTTTATCAACGAACGCCGCATTTCTACCGTACTGGCCATTACCGACATGCTGGGACGCATCAACCTGGTGGTCGCCGACGGCGAAAACCAGCAGAACGGCCTCAAGTTCGTCGAAAACCCCAACATGAGCACCCAGGAACTGCAGAACGTGTACCCCACCGCCTACGTGGTGCGTATGCGCAACCTCATGAGCGATTCCATCAAGCGCATCAACCAGATTTCTACCAAGAAATATCTGAACGACCTGACGGAATCCTTCTCGAACTTCGCGCTATCCCACGGGCTTTCCATCGACAGCCTTGCAGACCTGGACCATACGCTGCCGGATACCATGCGTAAAATCCTTTCGCTGGAAATCAATTCCAAGATCCACCACCTGGCGCTGGAATACAAGGAAAACGACGACCAGAAGATTTACGACGAAATCAAGGACCTGATTGACGAAGCAAACGCCTTGCACACCCATTATTCCTTTGGCGGAACGGGTCGCATGTTCCATGCAAAGCTTGTCAAGTTGATCAATTCCGTAATCGAAAGTTTCGACGCAGATTCCGTCCACCATATTACGGGGCTTATCACCGTTGCCGACTGGCTCAAGCTGGAAATCGACAAGACCAGCCTTGAAAACAAGGTATTCCCCGCCTACCAGGAATTCATCAAGGATCCTGCGGGCAAGCTTTCGGCACTGAAGCCCATGTTCAGCTGGTTGAACTTCGAGGTGTAAGAATGTTCAGGATGTCCGAAAAACCGCTGATTAGCGCAAACGAAATTCGCGAACGGGTGGCTACACTCGCCCGCGAAATTACGGCTGCCTACGATTACGACATCCTGCTTTCGGCCCTCACGGGGGCCTACATGTTCACCGCCGACCTAAGCCGAGAACTCGCCAACGCTCATAGCGACAAGGCCGTCCAGAAAAAGGTTGTCTTTATCAAGGCCTCCAGCTACGGCGATTCTACCGAATCAAGCGGCAAGCTCCAGGTACGGGGTCTCGAAAAAGTCGACCTCAAGGGTAAAAGGATCCTGATGGTCGACGATATCGCCGACACGGGAACCACACTGCTCGGGCTATGCAAAATGCTCAAGGAAGGGGGCGCCCAAGAGGTTCGCACCTGCGTTTTACTGAACAAACAGGAGCGCCGCGAAGTTGATATCACGGCAGATTTTGTAGGTTTTGAAATAGCAAACGAATTCGTGGTAGGTTACGGGCTCGACTACGCAAACGATTACCGATTCCTACCGGACATTTGGACACTACAGGAGACCAACTAAATGGCAAATAACGATTTAGATGACGTCCGACTCCATGCCACCCAAGCTTTCGAAGCTGTGGAACGCAGCTACAACAAGATTGGTCGCGGCAAGCGTTTCTTGATCAACCTTGGCGTATGCCTGCTGTTCTTTGTTGCAGGCATTATCACTTGTAGCATATTCACGAGCATTCCGAACGAAGGCATTATCGAACGCGTGGCCGCCCAGCCCGACATGCCCAACAAGTGCAAGTACCGCTACGACCGCGCCATGGAATACGCCATTATGCACGAATGCGTTTTTGGCAAGGGCACGCCTAGCAGCGAAAAAACGCTCATCCAGCGTATCAACTATTGCACCTGCGCCCTAGAAAGCGTGCAGAAGAAAAAGCCCTACCAGAAAATGTTTGAAAACAACCTCGTAGACTTCACCTTTAAGATCCGCGAAGAAAACCTGTGCCGCGAAAACAAGGTTATTCCGACTTTAGACGAAGACGAAGGCGAAGCTAAGGACAAAGCCAAGAAATGAACATCGAAGAGATAGAACAGAAAATTCGCCGCGAAGCCGAAAAGTTGGTTCACGACGAGCCCCTTTCGGTACTGATGATTACGGAGCAAATTCTCAACAGCAAGAATTTTGCCGCAATGCTTTCAGTCACTCTTTCATGTCAGCTTGCCGGCGAAGTTATTGACCGTAATGAACTTGAAAAAGTCTTCGGAATTCTTTATCTCAAGTATCCGGAACTGGTGACCTGCGCAGGCAAGGACCTGTACGCTACGGTCCTTCGCGATCCGGCTTGCACGAGTTTCTTGGAACCGCTCCTGTTCTTCAAGGGATTCCAGGGACTGCAGGCTTACCGCGCCGCCCACGCCCTGTGGCTGGAAGGCAGATCCTTCCCCGCCAAGATGCTCCAGAGTATCATTAGCCGCAAGTTCGGCATGGACATTCACCCAGCCGCCAAAATCGGTTATGGTCTTTTGATTGACCACGCCACGAACATTGTCATCGGCGAAACCGCCGTGGTCGGGAACAACGTGAGCTTCTTGCACGGCGTGACCCTCGGCGGTACCGGCAACGAAGTCGGTGACCGTCACCCGAAAATCGGAAACGGCGTGATGCTCGGTGCCCATGCACAGTTGCTCGGCAACATCCACATTGGCGACGGAGCAAAGATTGGCGCAGGCGCTGTGGTGGTGAGCGACGTTCCGGCCCACACGACTTACGCAGGCGTGCCTGCCGTACAAGTCGGTAAGCCCCACGACGAAATGCCCAGCTTCAACATGCAGCAGGACTTCACGCAGGACTGCGTGTAATTTCAGAAACCGGATTTATGAATCGCGCGAGCAAAATCAAATTCATCGGGGACAAGCTCGACGAGCTATTCCCCGATCCGCCGATTCCGCTGGATTATTCCGATTCTTACACGCTCTTGGTCGCCGTCGTTTTGAGCGCCCAATGCACCGACGTCCGCGTCAACATTGTCACCAAGGAACTCTACAAGAAAGCGAAAACGCCCAAGGCCATGGTCAAGCTGGGCGTCGAAAAAATCACCGAAATCATTAAGCCTTGCGGGCTTTCTACCACCAAGGGCAAGAACATATTCAACCTGTCCAAGATTCTTGTAGAAAAATACAACAGCGAAGTTCCCCGCACATTCGAAGAACTAGAGGCTTTACCCGGTGTGGGTCACAAGACCGCCAGCGTCATGATGATTCATGCCTTCAAGGTTCCGGCCTTCCCCGTGGATACCCACATTCACCGCCTCGCCAAGCGCTGGGGACTTTCCGACGGTTCCTCCGTAGAGCAGACCGAAAAAGACCTGAAGAAAATTTTCCCTGAATGCGAATGGGAAAAGCGTCACCTGCAAATCATCCTGTTCGGACGTACATACTGCAAGGCTCTGGGCCACAAGCCCGAACAATGCCCGATATGCAGTAAGCTGTAATCAGTCTAAATTCTTGCGTTGGTAGAACCAGTAATAAAACAGGCTCCAGCCGCCCCACAGCACGCAAAGCCACATTCCTACGTAGCCAGCCGTATAAACAGCGTTTGCAATCGTATCGTACTTCAAAAGCAATCCCATTTCTGACAGGATAAAGTTCCAGTCATGAAAACCATAGGGAGCTTCGGCCCCAGTACCGCCACTGATAAGCATCAATCTCATATGCAGAGCGTCATCGATGTACACCGCCACATCAATAAAATTTTCGAAAGCCCACCAAAGTGCCACCGACGCGCCAAGAATATCCCGCGGTTTAATCCATAACGCAAAGCAGAATACAAGAGGCATTATAATCTGGAACAGAGAACCGCCCAGGGAATGGATGACGCGGTTTCCGAATATCGAGAAAACCAGGTGACCCGTTTCATGCACCGGCAGATTCAAACAATGCAAGTACTGCGCAATCCAGGCATCGTAACCGTCGCGCATCAGTTGCACCGTAAAGAAGATCATGGCAACCACCAGCAGCAACCTGAAGGGAACTAAATGCGCTCCGCCCAGCGTTTTCGGGTACAGCAAGAACTGAACCACCACGGGCCACGTTCCGGGATCGTCTAAGTGAAATGACGACGGGGTTTCATGCTTTACCGTCACCAGATTCAACTGCACCTGTTCTGTAGCCTTCTGTTTTTCCATTGCTTCAAATATACCCAAAAACTTACAACACGGAACAATCTGTTCCTAAAAATACGGCTTTCACGCATACCCCCTATTTCTCCCTTTCTTTTTTACATTTCAAGGGTAAACAGAACGGCAAAATAAAGCTATCTTCAAAGAAAATGGAGTTGGTTTTTATGAAGAAAAAAACAATTGTTACAGCCCTCGCTGCAGCCACAATCGCTTCTGCAGCAAACATTACCGTAGATCCCGCCGATACCAAGCAAGAAATTATTGGCTTCGGTGGTGCATCCGTCTATTATCAGAACTGGATTGCGAACCTTCCCGCCGAAGACCAGGAAGCGCTTTTTGACACCGCCTTCACGGGACTGAACCTTTCGATACTCCGTATCGCGAACTGGCTCCAGGACGAAAGCAAGGACCTAACTGACGACATCAACATTGTAAAGGCAGCCCAAAAGCGCCTTGGCAACCACCTGAAAATCGAAATGTCCAGCTGGAGCGCCCCCGGCAACTTAAAGCCGAGCGGCGGCCTCAACGGCTACGAAGGACATTCCAAATCAGACAAGACCCTGAAAAAGGCGAACGGGGACGCCTACGGCGCCTACGCCTACACCGACTTTGCCAACTGGTGGAAGAAGAGCCTTGAATCCTACGCCGCACAGGGCATCGTTCCGGACTACATCAGCCTTCAGAATGAGCCGGACATGGAAGCTTCCTACGAAGAAACCCTGTTCGAGCCCACAGAAACAAATGAAATCGCAGGCTACAAGGAAGCCTTGAACGCCGTCTATGACGCCGTCAAAGGGAAAGCCAAAATTCTCGGTCCCGAACCTCTTGGAATCGGATACGGCAACTTCGACAAATACGCCAAGGAACTCGATGCAAATAAGTTGGACGGCTATGCCTACCATCTGTACCATGCAATGAACGGAGACAACTCCGGAACCAACTACCTGAACCCGGAAAATTTCCGAGCCCCCATGAAATCGATTGCCAGTACTTACGGCACCAAGCCCATCTTCATGACGGAATTCTGCCCGATGCTTGACGAACCTCGCGAAGAGGACATGCTCGGCCTCGCCCATATCATGCAGGTCGGCTTCACCGACGGAAAACTGAGCGGCTACATCGCCTGGCAGCTTTTCTACGGTTACCATGCTCAAATGATCGGCGTTTGCCCCGGTGCAGGCTGGGATCTCTCCGGAGACGGCAAGCACGTGTGCGAAAAAAAGGAAATCAAGATTTTCCCCGAATACCACGCCATGCGTCACTATTCCAAGTTCGTGAATCCGGGCTGGAAAGTGATCAGCTCTACTAGCGACAACAACAATCTGTATACGGTCGCATTCAGCAGCGCAAACGGAGACTCCATCACCGTGGTAGCCATCAACAAGTCCGCAGCAACGGAACTGAGCATTCCTCTTGACAACTATTCCGCCATCTACGCCGTGCAATCCGTTGAGAACGGCGACAAGAGCAAGGAAATCTCACCCCAGGAAACGATTTCCGTTCCGGCAAAATCTATCACGACAGTCGTGTTCCTTTCGGATACTCCCAATAGCATCCGCACCCCTGTTGCATCGAACCTGGTCAACGACCAGAACGCTACCGCCAAGGTCTTCGACCTGAACGGCAACCTGGTATGGACCGGTCTCAAGAATGCAGCCCTTAACGCCGACGGAAGCCTCCGCCTGGACCTCCATCAGGGCATGTACCTCGTGAAGACCAAGTCTTCCACCGTCAAGGCAATCAAAAAATAATGTGCAATGACTAATGTGTGATGTATAATTAATCATTTCACACTACACACCACACATTCCACATAAAAAGCAGAAAGCCTCCGCATAACGGAGGCTTTCTGCTTTTGCGGAGCGTAAGCGACGCAATTACCCTTCTTCGAGGGCTTCCTTGAATTCATCGACGGTAGCGATGTATTCGTCAATTTTGTCTTCCTTGGAATCGAGGTAAGAAAGGATCTGTTCCAAGTGTTCCTTCTTGAACACGGCCTTGAGCTGGCGAGATGCGTGACCGCGGTAGCCCCATTCCTTGAGGATTTCGTCGGTGACCACGAAGGCGTCGTTCATAGAGACAAAGCGCATGGGGCCATAGACAGCCCAGTTGTGTTCCATCTGCATGCATTCCGGTTCCTGGAGTTCCGGGTTAGCCATGTAGCGCTGGATGTGGCGGGTACGAACGTCCTTGATCTTGTCGACGCGCATGTAACCCATAATCAAGTACTTGTTGCGGAGTTCGGAATCGCTCAGGCCTTCGTAACGGGTGCCAAACAGAATATAGCGGCTCTTTGCCTTGAGGATTGCGTTGATCGCCTTCACGTTATAGCAGCTCATCAGACCGTAGGTGCTGGTTTCGTAGTTGGGTTCATAAAGGAAACCCTTACCGTTTTCGTTCAGCTGGTCGCGGACCGGCATTTCGGACTGGTGGCTGGTTTCGACGTAAAGCAAGCTACCGGCAGCGTTACCGCGGTAGTCCTGCCAACCTTCGAGATTGATCTGTGTTTTAGGCATTTGTCATCCACTCTAGTTAGGTTAAACTTTGGGAACCCCGAACTTTAGGCCCGGAGTCCCCTTTTTATATAAATCTTACAAACGGACTACATATGGCAGTCCGATGCTTATTTTCAATATGCAAGATACAAATTTATAAGCTAAAAAGTGATAGATTCTGCCGAAAAACCGGTCATTCCAAAGAGAGATGCCCCTTTTTCGAAGAATTTCGCCGTATCGGTGGTCAGGAACCGGGTTTTTCCATTTTTTGTAAGACGGCATTCCATTTCCGGGTGGCGTTTCAGGTAATCCACCGTCTTCTCGGAAACAATATCCCCCTGGAACACCAGCTTCACGTTTTCGGGAAGGGCGGCACGGATAGCCCCCTCCAGCAGCGGATAATGGGTACAGGCCAGCAAGAGCGTATCGATTTCCGGATCTTCCTTCAAAAGGGCATCCACGTCCTTTTTCACAAAGAACTTCGCACCTTCGGATTCCCGTTCGCCATATTCCACCAGGGGCACCCACATGGGGCAGGCATGCTGCGTCACCTTCAGGTCCGGGAAGAAATGGTTGATTTCTATCAGGTAACTCCCCGAAGAAACCGTTCCCGCCGTACCGAAAATACCGATATGGCCGGACTTGCTGAACTTGCCGATTTCTTCGGCGGTGGGCCGCACAATGCCCAAGACACGCTTGTCCGGGAATTCGTACGGGAGCACGTCCTGCTGAATGCTACGGAGCGCCTTGGCAGACGCTGTATTACAGGCCAGGATCACCAAGGGGCAGCCCCGGCTAAAAAGCTCACGAACGGCCTGCAGGGTATAGCGGAAAATCGTTTCGAAGCTACGGGAACCATAAGGGGCCCGAGCGTTATCGCCCAGGTAAAGATAGTCGTACTGCGGAAGAACCTTCTGCAGGTTCCTTAAAATAGTCAAGCCACCAAAACCCGAATCGAAAACGCCTATCACAGGGCATCCTCCATCATCTTGTGGACCATGGGGAGCAAATTCACCTTCGGGTCAAACTTTTCGTTTTCCTTGCGGCATTCCAAGACATCAATGGGCGAAAGGACCTTCACATTCACCTTACAACGGGCCATATCTTTACGGCGTTCCCAAACAGGGCCCGAGCCCGTAATCACCAGCGGAAGCATAAGGGCATTGTTTTCGCAGGCAAAGCGGAATACTCCACTCTTGAAATTTCCGAGAGCTCCGGTCTTGCTGCGGGTACCTTCGGGGAAGATAAAGACACGCACGGCATTACCCCTTTCGGCAATGGCCTTACGCACGGCCTTGGCCGCCCCCCCCTTTTCGCGGTTCACCAGAATACAACCAATCTTGTACATCCAGAAATTCAGGAACGGAATTCGGCCAAGGGATTTTTTCGCCACAAAGCCAACCGTCTTCTGGAGAGTCAAAAATACAATCGGAATATCGGCGAAGGAATTGTGGTTACCCACCACGAACACAGGGCGGTTCCAATCCACTTTACCCAACTGAGCCTGGTCTTCGATGGTCAAGTCCACACGAAGCACCTTCATGCAGAATCTCGAAAAATCCTGAATTTTATGTTCGAGCCATGCATCAAAATTTTTTCCGTAACGCAGCTTCAAGTACGGCAACGCAAGTATATAAAAAAGCATATACGAAAGCACCGCAACGGCCACATAGACTTTAAATAAAATAACAGGCATAAATTCTACCGAATTCGTTTTCGATTCCTTAGGCAAAAACCGGGAACGTCTAAACCGACGCAATCGACCTTTCCAGAATCTACGCTTGCAATATAACAAAAACAGGCCGGCCTCTGCACGAGTCACCCCCACGTAATAAAGCCTACGTTCCTCGTCCAGTTGCTTTTTACGAGCCTTGCGGCTCCCCGTACACTGGCCGGGGGTAAGTTTCTCGCAAAGCCCCGCATAGTACACCACCGCATACTGGAGTCCCTTGGATGCATGTACCGTCTCCACATGCACACCATCTTCTATAGTCACCTCTGGCGAGCCCTCCGCACTTGACCCCGGCTCGGCCATCTCCACCACATCACCAACAATGGGAATGTTGTAGTCCCGGAGAGCCTGCTCGTAGTAAAGGCGCTGGCGGTTGTAGCGCACCAGAATCGCGAAGTTTTTCCATGCCAAGTCGTAGCCTTCCCGAAGTTCCTTGATGGACAAGACGATTTTCTGGATTTCTTCAACCGGATTGTCGGACACCCAAACGACTGGCTTACGATTCTCCTTGTACAAGGGGTTGCCGCCGGAACCGTTCATGTTCCCCGCCCGAAGCACCTTGCGCAAGTGAACGGGCTTGTTCCTGAAGATGTCATTGGCAAGGTACAGTACGTTGGGTACCGAGCGGTAATTCCACTCCAGACGAATCAGCGTACTTTCCTTAAAGTCCTCGCAAAAGCGTTCAATGTTTCCGATATCGGCTCCGCGGAAACCGTAAATGGCCTGGTCGTCATCCCCCACCACGAACAGTTGCTTTCGCTCCCCTAGCAAGTTCTTGACCAGCCTGTATTGAGATGGATTGATATCCTGGTATTCATCCACCAGGATTTCTTTCCACTGTTCCCGGAAATAATTACAGGCAACCTCATTCGTTTCAAGCAGGTGAATCGCAAGATATATCAAGTCTTCGAAAACCACCTGTCCCGTCTGCAACACGGTTTCACGAAGGGGGCGGAGTTTCGTCGACACCGCCGCACCATAACAATCCGAGAAAAGATTTTCACGTGAAATTTTAGCTTTCAGCTTGAGTTTTGAAAGCGCCTGGGAAAATTCCCGTTCCGAAGATTCCGTGGGCGAAGGAATTTTCTTGAAGCCAAGGATTTCGTAAGCGGGGCATTCACCGCCCGCACCTTCCCCACCGCAGGGAACCTTGCACTTGAGCATGTATAGAGCAAGTGAATGGAACGTGCAAAGTCGCACGCCCGCATTGGGGAACAGCTTCTGCACCCGTTCACGCATCTCGGCGGCGGCCTTTGCGGTGAAGGTCAGCGCCAAGATTTTTTCAGGTTCTACACCGCAAAGAATCCTATACTGGATTCGCTTGGTCAAGACGGAAGTCTTGCCCGAGCCGGCCCCCGCCAAAATCAGGAGTTGCGCACTTTTCTCATGGTCGTGCAACACCGCTGCACGCTGGTCGGAATTCAATCCCTTCAAAATTTCTTCGGCGTCCATAACGCCTCGTATGGAATGGGGCGAAGTACATGTAAATCGCCACCGCTATCTAAAAACCGTTGCTACCCCTTAGAGGCAACACCGTCATTGACATCGGGGGCAACCTTCACTGCGGCAGGTCCGTTTCCGAGCAAGAAAACAAACGCACCGAACAGGCTCAGCACCAGGCTTACAAAATAAGCCAACAGCTGGATTACCACCGATTCAAGCCCGGGCACTCCGGCACGCGCAAACAGCGACTGCGCCAAAAGTTCTCTCGGGCCAAAGCCGCCAATGGAAATCGGGAGCGCGCTCACGATTGCCACCAGCGGAATGTAATAGAAGTACCACGAAATCGAGAGGTCCACGCCCACCGCGATTCCGCAAAAATAATGCACCAGAATTCGAAGTCCCTGCGTCACTGCAGAAAGCAAGTTGACCAACACCAGCAGCTTCATCGAACGGAAATGCTGGAACCGTTCAAACATGTGGATCAGGCGTTCGTTAATCTTTTTCGGGAAAACCTTCGTTAACACCTTGCACAGCAGGCGACCGAGTCTACGGCTGCAAAGGGCGGCAAAGAGCGCACAGAAACCCAAGAAAATCCACACCGAAGGCCACATGAAGGAACGCTGGGCTTCGTCGTGCATAAAGAACAATAGGCCCATCGCCAGCGCAAACAACGTAATAAAGTAAAGCCCATAAAGACGGTCAAAGATTGTGGCCGTAAGCCCGGCTCCCACGGAATCTTGTCCGCCTTGCATGCGGATGTCGTAAACCTTCTTGGCATCACCGCCCACGTTGCCAGGCATAAAGTTGTTGAAGAACAGGCCCACGTAATAGAGCTTGAGCAAATGCCCATAACCGAGCTTCACGTTCTGCTTTTCAAGCAAAAGCTTCCACTGCAAGCAAGCCGTAAAGTTCGAAAGGCCGAGGCACAAAAGCGCCACGAACAAAGGCCAAATGCTATGCGTACTGAACAGGCGATACAGATCGTCGACACTCCAGTCCGGAGCCATCACGATGTTTCGGTACACAAAGTAGGCGGGAACAATGGTCACCACCAGCTTCAAACAAAAAATCAGAGCCGACTTCAGTCGGCCATCAATTTTACTCATCTCCTCCCCCTACCTGACGCTGGATAACCGCCTCTTGAATCAGGTCAAGAGTCTGCTCCGCAGCGCTATCCCAACGGAATTCCCCCGCATAGCTTTTGGCCGCCTGCGAAAGTCTCGTACGCAAGTCGTCGTCGCTATAAAGCCTATCCATTTCCATGGCACAAGTGTGGGCATCGCCCACCGGGAACAAGAGTCCCGTTTCGCCATTGCGCACGCTGTCCCTGAGCCCAGGCACATCGCTGGCAATCGTCGTGGTTCCGAGCTTGGCAGCCTCCACGACAGTCAAACCCCAGCCTTCCTTGAAACTCGTCTGCAAGAGAGCCACCGCATTTGCCAGCAGCTTCTTTTTCTTCTCGGACGAAACAAATCCCAAAAGTTCAACGTGTTCCTCAAGGCACTGTTCCTTGAGCCAGGCAGGAATCTTTTTCAAAAGCGGACCGTCGCCGGCCACCACCAGCTTCACATCCGGATGGTTCTCGGCAAATTCCTTGAACGCTTCCAACGCCGTCCAAATGCCCTTGTAGCGGTGCACGCGGGACAGCCACAAGAAATAAGGCACAGAAGATTCTTCTTCGACCGGTGCATCAGAAGCAGAAACCGGGACCTCATCATCAGACCCATTGTAGATTACCGAGATACGGTCTTCGGCAATCCCGATTTCTTCCAGTTCCCGCTTGGTACTCGGGCTCACCACCACAAAGGGTTGCTTGCGGTAGAACCAGGGAATCATCCGTTCAAAAGCCCACACCACAAAGGCCACCGGGAACGAGGCCTCGTGGAATATGGAGCCGCGCCACAAGTGGTGCATCTGCACCAGCACCGGCTTCTTCGTCAAGAAAGGCGTGAACAGCGGAAGCTTGTTCAGGTCTTCCACCACCATGTCAAAATTGAATTCACGATCCAGCTTGCGGATATTCATCGCCACGGTAAGCTGGAACAGCAAATCGCCACCCTTGCGAATCACCTCGATACCGTCCACCGTCTCGCGAGGCTTGCAACCGGGAAAAGCCGTCGTCAGGAGCACAACCTTGTGCCCCGATTCTGCAATCAGGGAAAAAATGCGGTGTAAGTGTTTCTCGGCGCCCCCAGCGGCGGGATGCAACCGATCGCGATAATTTACGACAAGGATGTTCATCAGCTAGGGCTTTTTGCCCAGGACTCCAATGCACAACTGCGTGTAGTGCATAAGCGAATTGTTTTCGAGAGAATCAAGAATCTTGTCCTTGACCTTCTGGTAGGCAGAACCCTGCAGCGGATACTTCGGGAGTTCGACCCCCACCTTGAAACCCACTTCGCGCACAATGCGGTAGAACAGGTTCGGGCGCATCCAGTCGCCATAATCGTAAACGCATTCAAAGCCCGCATCGGTCATGAGCTTCTTGAGCTGCGGCATGGTGAACTGCTTTTCCCAACCGGCAAACCACTTGTCCATGGCAATCAAGATATGCTTGATGACCGTGTAGGGGTGAACCGTCTGCGGCACATCGCAAAGGCAGTGACCGCCATGCTTAAGAATGCGGTAGTTTTCCTTAATGAGGGGGAGCGAATCCTTGAAGTGTTCGGCCAGGCCCTGGTGGAAAACCAAGTCAAATGTGCAATCCGGGAAGGGCGCCTTGAAGGCGTCGCCGCGGACCAACTTCAAATTGTCGTAAAGGTTATCCTTGGCTCGAATGGCGTCTACAATCTTCAAACTATTTTCAGCATAATCGAGCACATAGACATCGGCACCCAGGCGAGCAAGTTCTGCACTGTCGCGACCGGTACCGGCGCCCACTTCCAAAACCTTCAGGCCTTCGAGCTTAAAATTCTTCTTAATCGTATTCAGCACGGACGGGGACGAAGGGTAAACCTTCTCCATATCGTTCTTCTGCTGCCAAAATCTGTTCCAAACAGACTGATCGGGTTCTTTAATAGACATAGCGTGTAAAATATACTAATTCATTTGTCTGGCAACAGCCGGGACTTTTACAACCTCTCGGCATAGGAGTTATGCCCTTAAAGCCCCGCATCAGTCATAAAATAATGACAATAGTTGAAATTTAGAAACAAAATTTGTATATTTAACGACAAAATTCAGCAAAGTGTGACAATATACGAGAAATTTGATACACTTTGCATTTTTTTTACACTTTTGGCACGCATCTTGCTTAAAAAATAAACGATATTAAGGACGTAAGGTTATAAAATGCATATTGATTCTACTGATACTACTCTAAAACGTTACCTCGAAGATATTAGACGCACCGCTCCCCTCTCCCGTGAAGAAGAGCAGATTCTTTTCCAGAAAGCAAAAGAAGGCGACAAAATCGCCCGTAAGAAGCTTATTTCTGCAAACATGCGTTTCGTTTTGAAAGTTGCAATTCAATACCGTGGCTGCCCCATTCCTCTGCCGGACTTGGTGAGCGAAGGCGCCATGGGCCTTGTACGTGCAATTGAATCCTTTGAACACACTCGTGGTCTTAAGTTCATTAGTTACGGCGTGTGGTGGATTAAGGCTTATATTACCCGCGCCATTAACGAACAGGGCAACTTGATTCGTTTGCCGGCTAACCAGCACCTCCGTGTGCGTAAGGCTTTGCACGAACAGAGCCGCGGTAAAGAAATCAACGAAGAAATCCGTGAACTTATCCAGATCGGTCAGCGCGGCGTTTCCTTCGATAGCCCTCTGAAGGCAGACTCCAAGGCAACCTATGCCGAAGTGCTGCCCGATGGCACCGCCACGAACCCGGAAAACGAATCCGAAATCCAGAGCGTCGAAGCTTTGGCCCGCGACCTCATGGAACAGCTCCCGGAACGCGAAGCCAAGGTGATTACCGGTATCTTCGGTATCAACCAGGAAGCTCCGCAGACGTTGCGCGAAGTGGGCGAATCCATGAACATCTCCCACGAACGTGTGCGCCAGTTGCGTGACCAGGCCCTCCGCCGCATCCGCAAGTACAACAGCAAGGAATTCCTCCAAGACAAGAAGGACGCGTTTTTGGCAGCCATTAATAAGTAGGGTTCACTTCGTTTCACCCCGCAAGCCACCCCGGTTTAAGAACCGGGGCGTTTTGCTTTTTATACTTGTTCGCGCTTCGCGCTCTCACCCACGTTTATGCCTTACCCCAGAAATTGATCAGCATCTATAAAAGGGTTCACTTCGTTTCACCCCGCAAGCCACCCCGGTTCAACAACCGGGGCGTTTTGCTTTTTATACATATACAAAAAGTGACCGCTACCAGGCGGTCACTTTACAATTATTGATACAAGCGTCTAAGGCGACGCAAGCCGCTACTTCTTGTGTTTCTTGCGGCGCACGCCCCACTTGTCCTTGATCTCTTCTACGATCTTCTTGTCTTCGTAGCGGACCACCATCTTGAACTGGACGTTGTAAACGCCGGTTCCCACGAAGCGACCCTTGTGATCCTTGAAGTTCCAGTTCACAAAGACCTTCTTGTCGGTTTCAAGACAGTTGCCACCGAACTTCGGGCTTTCGCAAGGCACCGTGATAATGGTGTCGTTCACGTACTGGCCCAGGTGATCGAAGTAGTTCACGATGAAGGAGATGTACACGTCTTCGGGCTTCAAGGAATCCAGCACCGACGGGTCATAGGAACCGTCATCGGAAACCTGGGCGCGGTCCAGGAGCTGCGGCACAAAGCGTTCGCCCAGCTGCACCAACTGTCCAAGGGCGCCTTCTTTTTCCATGTCTTCCTTGGTGGTAGAACCCGGCACATAGCGCAGGTTCACCGAGCTTACCGTCTGCAAGGTGTAGGTCTTGCCATCAGCATCTTCCTTCGGGGTATCGTCATTGATATCGAAGGTACCCATCTGCGTGGCTTCGACCAAGTGGTTCAAGAGACCGCCGATAATGACCGACTGCGGATTTTCGCCAGCGACATTACCGTAGTTATCCTTGATAGCATCCTTGACACCCTTATGCACCATAATGGAGTCACCCGGCATAATCGTACCATCGCTACCGTTCAGGACAAGCTTTGCGGTACGGCCATCAGAAGACCAGTCGATTCTCGTGGGATTCAGCACATGCACCGAGTCACCATGGATATAGGAGAAGTAATCGACATCCTTCAGGTTCTTGGTCATGATCGGTTCAGAGAACACAATCACCAAGGTATCGATCTTCTTGCCGTAGCTAAGCGTTGCGCTGGACACGATCGGAGACATCTTGTCAACCAGCGGAGCGGCTTCTTCGGTCACGAAGGTTTCACCAAAGACCTTGTAGTAGGTGTAGATATTGGCCTGCGGCAGATCGTCGCTGATGCTGGTAACACCGGAGGTGAGCCTTGTAGTCGAGATAACATCCCAAATAACACGGGTCGGATCCTTCGGGTCAATCTTCATGTCTTCCGGCTGAGCCTGCAACTGAATCATCATGCCGCGATAGCTGTACCACGGGAAGCTCATGTAGAGGGATTCATCCAGGTCATCCTTCGTCAACTTCTTGTCAAACACGGCCACGATACGATCCAGAACGCCATCGCCATCGGTATCCCAGTATTCCACGTTCTTGACCTGCGGGAATCTGTCCACCACCTGAACAGGAACTTCGCGTTCGTATTCGTCAGAAGTAATGTAGGGCAGGTTCGTGAAGGTTGCACCCGGATACAGCGACACGCTGTCCTTATTATCACCCTTCAGCTTGAAATCCTTTCCGACAAAGATGACGATATCCTTGGCCGGCATGTAAACCTTCTTGATCTGGTCCACATCGAAGCCATAACGTTCAGACATTTCATGCTTGAGCATCACCATCATTTCGGGGATTTCGATATCAACCGGGAACAGGTCGATATTGTACTGGACAAACAGGGAGTCCGTGCCCTTCACGCTGCGAATGGCATAGGCATCCTTAATCACGTTGCTACCCACTTCGACAATCGGGGATTCACGCACGTAGCTTGCATCCGGGGTTTTCTTGTCGATATAAGACACAAGGGCCTTGGCATCCTTCGGGAACTTGCCCACAGCCGGGATACCCTTCAGATCCGAGACATCGACGAGGATGCGGTCACGAGACTTGTTCAGCTTGTAGTCCACGCAATCCAGAACCTTGCCGTCGATTACGAGCTGCACGCCGCTAAGGTCATAGCTAGAGGACAAGGTATCCTTCAGGAGGATTTCCACGTAGTCCAAAGCCATGTCGCCATCGGTATCCTTGATGTAGCCGATATGGGTATCCGGAATCGGATCGTAGAAGTTGATGTTGTCGATAACAACCATTTCGTTGTCGCCGAACACCTTAATGGACCCACCCTGAACCACCTTGTCGGCAGTCACGAACACGGTGACAGAACCATCTGCGTTCACTTCGATTACATCCACCTTTTCGCCCGTAGCAGGATTAATCAGCTTGATATCGGAATTGGCTTCAATTCTCAAGTTTTCGGAAGAACCGAAGTATTCCTTCACCTTCTTGGGATCCAGAGTAATGGCCACCACGTCGCCCACCTTGGCGGAATCCAGACCGGAATTGTAGCGCAAATCCATGGGGATACCCGTAGGATCATTGGTCAGCCTATAGTTGTTGCCATTGATCTTGACAACCTTCGGGTCGCTGGGATCCGGATCAGTAGGAACAAGGACAACCGTCTTGGAAACAATGGAGTCACCCTTTTCGAAACGTTCCACCGTCGGATACAGGTCAAAGCCGCTGTCATCGTCATCTTCGTAGTCTTCTGCACCGAAGTACATTCTGGACGAGCTGGATTTACCACCGTCATCTTCGCCAGCACCGATAGACCTACTAGAAGAGGACTTGTCACCGTTATCTTCGCCATTGCCATTATCACGGCTAGAAGAAGAACCGTTGCCATTGCCGCCATTGCTGTCGCTGCTGGAGCCATCGCCACCATTGCCACCGGAGCTCAAGTTGGATTCGCCACCGCTGCTAGTGCCGTCGTTTCCGCTGCTACCATTGTCATTACCGGAGCTGCCTCCACCCTGGCTATCAGAGCTGGAGCCATCATTGGCAGAACTGTTGCCATTGCTATTGGAGCTTCCATTGTTGCTATTGGAACTGGAGCCATCGCCACCGGCAGAGCTCAAGTTAGAGTCACCGCCACTGGAATTGCCATTGCCTGTAGAACTCAGGTTGGTTCCGCCGCTAGAATTGCCGCCATTGTTGGAGCTAGAACTCAGCTTGCTGCTGGACTTTGCACTGCTAGAGGATTCATGATATTCCACAAGCGAAGAGCTGCTCTGGGAACTGCTAGAGAGATCTTCATCTTCACCAGAATGGCCGGGATCACGGACAACACCCACACCCGAAAGCGGGGCCAAGTCATCCAAGTAATTGTCAATCCACTGCACGTGAATCAAGACATTGTCCTTAATCAACTTCTTGGGGTTTGCGGCAAAGTCCACAAAAATCATGTGACCCGTATTAGATGCGACAAAAAGATGACCGTAACCATCTGTGGTACCCTGGTCAAGACGCCAACCCACGCCACTTGTTCTCGGTCCAGTCAAATTTTCATTGGATTCCACAAAGAAATATTCACGCAAGTCAATTTCCGCGACAACCTTCGCCTTGACAGTGCCATTTTCGCGATAGGGCTGAATCTGCACAATCTTGGAGCCACCGAACACAAAGATTGTCTTGGAATAGGTATCGTAGGCACCACCATGGGCACCTTCCAGGGAGTCAATCAGGACCTTGGTTCCAATCGAAGCAATAACCCTATCACCCTTTTTTCCACCATACTTACCAATATTTCCATCATCCACGGTCACCCAAGTGGTATCGGTAAACACACCAAAGAAGGAATTTTTAATGCCATACGAATGATATTTTTCATGATCCGCGCGTTCCTTAGCATCACAAGGCCTAGTTCCACCCCCGGCTTCACAACCACCGCCATAATAGTCGGAATGCGTAAAGAAGGCTGTTCCTTCGCCATCCCAAATTACGGTTGCCAACTTTTTGACGTCCTTATGTTTGGGACCCTTGGGATTCAGTTCTACTTGATAACCGGTCGTTGCAAAGTTATGGCTACCAGGATTAGCAGGATCCTCCTTGGTAGAGAAACGATACAGATAACCAGGAATACCGGCTGCCCAAAGGTTATCACCCTTCGGGTCCATCATCAAATGCCAAAAGCCGCCCCTCTGCGTTGCAGGAGTCGCCGTAGCTACACGACATTTTTTATTCGGATCATTCGCTGCCTTTGCCGTCTTGCTCACCTTATAAATGCGTTCGCCCTGACCGGCAACCAACAGGTCACCATCGGGGTGGTGAACAATACCGTCAGCACCTTCTATACCATCAGTCATTGTACAAAGGGTTTTCTTGTCGGAAGGTTTCATAAGCAAGTAACCTGCACCATCGTACAGATAACTGATGCTCTTCACGCGGTCTTCCTTCTCGTACTTGGTATAGAACAAGGTCGCCTTCGTCGAGGCATGGGGAACAATGTCTCCGATCTGCTGAATCCAAATACCTGTCGCCGGATTTTCCGGGGCAGGAATTTCGATGTCTGCAGCAGAAGCTGCAACCACAGACCATAAAAGCATCGATATGATTTTTGCTGGTTTTCTCATGTTCCTATCCTCTAAAAGAATCCCTATTTAGACTTCTTTGCAGAAATGCCCCACCTAAAGATTCTTTCAACCTTAAAGTCACTTTTTGCTCCGTAAACTTTCACTCTGAATTTTGCAAGATAGATACCGGCGCCCACCCTACGGCCTTTATCAGAACGCATGTTCCAACGAACGTAGAGTTTGTCCGGATTTTCAAGGCAGTTTCCGTCGAAGAACTTGTCATCGCAAGCGATACTGCCCGAAGCGCCACCCACATAGTTGCCGATGTTGGTGTACACATAAAGTTCCCAGTGGAGGCCAATGTCTTCCATATTCGGTACAGACTGGCCAGTAGAATCTTTTTGCATGATGGTAGAATAACCGATATCCATGAGCACGCCCAGAGAAGACTGGTCAGAAGCCTGCTTGGCATCCTTCACGTGTTCAATGGTAAAGGGCTTTACGCGTTCGCTGAGTTCTTCAGCCTTGTTCAAGTCTGCAAAGGAATTGGTCTTCATGATCACGCGGGGGTCACCTTCAACCATTACGGCCGGCGCAAGTTCAGAAACCTTGTTACCCTTCTTGTCAACCAAGCCATTGGTAAAGTTGTCAAAGCGCACGGAATCTGCAGGGTTCATACGGGAGGCCAGGTCTTCGCCCGCTTCCATGAACAGAGTCAGTTCGAGACCGTCATCGCTCCATTCCGAAGAGCTCAGGCTGAAATGCACCCATTGACCATCCACATAGAAGGCGAGGCAATCGTCAGAGAGATTCACGTTCTTCTGGTCCATGGCTTCGGAGAAGGTAATCTTGAACTTATCCGGTTCCATCATCTGGAAGGATTCCGGGTTCAAGAAGGTAGAAGAAATTACCGGAGCCATGTAGTCGTTCATGCCGTACAACATTTCCTCTTCCGATTCCTTGCCTTCAACCGTAACCTTGTTGGAAATCGAAGCGTAGCCGTATTCGATTTCGCCGTCCTTCGAATAGGACTTGTCAATTCCTGTCAGCATATTCTTGACGTCGTACTTTTCGGGATCAAGGGCAAAGCCAAGCAACGTACCGCCTTCCGAAATCGTGAGGTCGGCAAGGTTCGGCTTGATGGCCACCAGTTCGCCGTCATTGTCGAGCCAGTAGAAGGTGATATCCATCTTCTTGAGATCGTCTTCGGTAATGGGTGTTTCGAAACCGAGGGAGGTAGAATCCATGCGGCCATCGCCATCGCGGTCATAGAAGCCGTTCTTCTCGTTGTCCACGTAAATGCGGCCCGCATTCTGCACCGGCACTTCCTGGTTGTTCTTGCTAGTGGGCACACCATCGGCGGCGGTGAGAATTCCATCGGGGCATTCCTTGCTGCTGCAGATCGTTTCGATCTTGAGCATGTCGCCTACAGACACCACGCCAGACTCCACAACGAAGGCCCACTGGTTACCCTTCTTAGAGAGGGCAGTCACGTCGATAGCGTCACCGTTGAGTTTCAAACCACGACCGCTCGTCCAAGACGGATCCATATCCTTGTTGAAGCGAACAATCAAAGTATCCGTTCCGCCATTGCCCTTCACGAGAGTTGCCGACTGAATGGCGGCACCGATGCTATCGGCAAGAGCGGTCTTCAAGGTATCGCAGCGATTACCGACCGAGCAAACGTAAGCCTTCACGGCACCCGTTGCAGAATCGGTCTGCAGTTTGACTTCCACACCGGGCAGGCCATACATATCGCGATCGCCATTCGGCTTTTCTTCGCCACTGTACTTTTTAAAGGATTCGTCGTCCGGCCAGCTGTAATAGAAACCGTTCACCTTCATGGAATCGGTCTTACCGCCGAACCAGGTCGCAATGCTGTCGCCAATGCCATCGCCATCGGTATCGTAAATGGCAGCATTATCGAGAGTCGGCATGTCGGGGTTCGTGAACTGGTATTCGCCGGGGAACGGATCGGTCAGAATAAACTTGGTGGTATCCTTCGGGTCCTTGAATGCATTCATGCTGAAGCTCGAACCATCGGTAATGGCCTTGGGTGCAACCACCAGGAACTTGCCCTTGCCCTTCTGGATATTGAGCCTGATGGTGCCGTCCGACAGTTTCAAGTCTTCACCGCCTTCGCTCAGGAACTTCAGGTTCTGGCTTTCACCAAAGGCTTCAAAGTAGAAGGTTCTGTCAAGAGCGGAATCAACACGGTCCTTCGCCTTTCCGATGGGGATAATGGCTTCCACGTCCACATGCATGGTATCGCCCACTTCGAACGAAAGCTTGGACACGTCGGTCACTTCTTCACCCTTAACATAATACTTGAGGTAGGGAACATAAAAGTTGTAGACAAGGCTCACAATGGGGTCTGTCGCAGAGGCGTCATCGGAAGTACCCAGCTGGAAGTTGTAGAGCTTGTAGTTGCTCTTGATGCGCAACTTTACAAGGCCCGAATCTTCGTCGGCTTTGACAGCCCTGAGGTTAAAGATATCCGAGGAGTCTGCAGACAGCTGCAAGGTCAAAGTATCACGGCCAATTTCTTTTTCTTGTGGAGCGTAGACATAGAACGACGCTCCCTTGATTGCATATTTCTTTTTAAGAGTGTCACCAGGGTGAACTACGTAAAGGCTAGCTCCGCGACTATCAAAGATTCGATAGTACATGCAGCGCACGTCGGGCTTGCCAGTGTAGTTAATGCAATCAATGCTTTCGACACCCAAAGCACCCGTTGCAAGACTAAGCAACGATACCAAGACAAACGAAAGAATGTGACCTTTTATGAACCGCATTGCAACCTCAATATAGCGACCAAACTCTGCAAACATTTCTTTGCAAACTATCAATACCAAAGATATGATTTTTTTTTAGAAAACGGACAACAAAAATTTACGTTGTGACCCTAATCGCAAGGCGATTCCAACGAGGATTATTCCAAGTTGGAATAAGAATTCGCCAAATCCGTGACAATATCGTCCATAAAAATCCAGCCGCGCCCTTCAAGGCGAAAGCAAGATTTACGTTGTAATAAATTTGACATAATTTCGTGTTTTAGGAAACCCTTCGAAATCCATCGGTCGCACACCGATTTATCCAGGGAAATACCCATTTTTTGCAGTTCCTCGGCAGAAATCCCCTTGGACTGCCGGAGAGATAGCCACAAAAACTCCATGATTGCAGCCTCTTTATCCAATTCATCTAGAGAAAGCAGGAATTTGGGGCAATTTTTTTGCACATATTCCCGCCAGCGGGGGTAAATTTCCGGGGCATAATAACGCGTTTTCCCCAAATAACTGTGGGCACCGGGGCCAAAACCCGCATATTCGCCACGATTCCAGTAATTTTGGTTGTGGGCGCTTTCAAAACCCGGTCGCGCAAAATTCGATACCTCGTAACGCCTCAGACCTTTTTTTTCAAGGATTTCGACACCGCCCGTGTACATGGATTCGTACAGGTCCTCGTTTACGGTCAGTTCGCCACGACTCACCCTATGCCCCAGCCTGGAACGGGGAGAAACGTTCAATCCGTAAAAACTCACGTGATTCAAGGGAAAATCCGAAAGGCGGTCCACATCGTCCAAGAACCCCTGCACACTTTGCCCCGGCAAGTCAAACATCAGGTCCCCGTTCACCTGCAAATGGGGAATAGAGGTCAAAAGCCGCAACGCAGCAATCCCCGTCTCCACCGAATGGGCTCGTCCCACCATATTCAATATGGCAGGGTCAAAACTCTGGAGGCCAAGGCTGACGCGGTTCACCCCTAAATCCAGGGCATTTTGTACAGTCGCCTCGCTTGTCGATTCCGGGTTGAATTCCATGGAGACTTCTTTCAGCCTGGAAGGATCAACGCCCACAGACTTTAGGCAATCGAAAATCTGGCGCAAAAATTCCGGCGGAAGCTCCGACGGAGTTCCACCACCCAAATAAAGGGTTTCTGCAGAGGAAAGCAGTCCCGGATGCAGGTTTTCAAAACATACAATTTGCTTACAAAGCAGACCCGTGAATTCACCGAAAAGCTTCGATTGCGATGGCATGACGCGAAAATCGCAATAATCGCAGACTTTTCGGCAAAACGGGATATGGATGTAAACACCGAACATCTTTTTCAACAATTAAAAAAAATTAATTCCTACCTTTTTACCAAAATTTAGATTATATAAGTAGTATGGGCGACAAGAAACGAAACAATTTCAAGAAAAAACTGAAGAAGCGGATTCCGCTCCTGATTTTTCTGACGTTGTCCACCACCATCTTCTTTTTGGCATCGACCCTGCTACTGGACGAATCCTATAAAGACATCATCATTATCGCCATGATTTGGGCGCTGCCCCTATTTATCCACTGAAGTTGCTATGGCCATGTCTCGACTAACACAACGCAAATGCAAAGCAATTGCTTTCTATATCTTGACCTGGGTGGCATTTACCTTGAGCGCCTCGGCCCTTTTTACTTATGGCGCCGGCAATGGGTTCGATTCAACCCGCATGCTGTACATGCTACAGTTGTCGCTCTTGACCGGACTTTCTCACGCCATTTATGACGTGATGATCCTGCAAGACGAAATGGACAAGAGACCGGTCGCTGCGGCCCTGTGTATCCGCTCCTGGTTTTTCTTGGCCAGCATTTGTGCGAACCTTACGCTGTGCATTCTCATTTGGGACATTGACCGAAGCGAAGGCCTTATCAACGAAGCCGCCATGCGGCACATACTGGACGTGTTCAAACTGTCTAGCACGCACATTTTGATTTTCGAGCTGTTCTTGCTCGGGCACCTGGTTACCTTTATCCGTTCGGTCCACAAGAAATTCGGAACCAGAGTCTTTATCAATACCCTTCTCGGCAAGAACCAGGATCCCAAGGAAGAAGACCTGGTATTCATGTTCATCGACATGAAGCACTCCACAGAAATTGCCGAAGAACTGGGACATGTCAAGTACAGCAACTACATTCGGGACTACTATAGGCTGCTTTCAAACTGCTGCGAAGAAAACCACGGCGAAATTTACCAGATTGCAGGCGACGGAGCCTTTTTGACCTGGCAGATCAGCGACTGCAGAAAACAGGCCAGACCCATCGACTGCTTTTACGATTTCAAGGAATGCCTGGAACGCACTGCATACAAGTTCAAGAAACGCTACGGAGTAATCCCCGCATTCAAGGCCGCCGCCCACTGCGGAAAAGTCATCTCCACCGAAGTCGGAAACTTCGGAAGCGAAATGGCCTATCACGGCGACGTACTGAACACCACCTCAAGAATCCAGGCCCTCTGCTCCAAGCTAGGGCAAGATTTCTTGATATCGGAAGACCTATACACCAAGCTCCCCCTGCCCCTACCCCACGGATTTATCAGCGTAAAAGCCGGATTTTTCGAATTAAGGGGCAAAAAAAATGGAATTTTGATTTTTTCTCTTCATTTGCCCTTGACATAGCCTAAATATTATTCTATAATTGGGTCACCCCGCGGGAATAGCTCAGTTGGTAGAGCACGACCTTGCCAAGGTCGGGGTCGAGGGTCCGAGTCCCTTTTCCCGCTCTAAAAAAAAGAAAAGCCACCTATCAGGTGGCTTTCTTTTTTT
>NZ_JBGUQY010000023.1:0-38389 GCF_045131395.1 Fibrobacter sp.
ACCGTGCGAAACCTTCGTGAAGTTGCTGCACCCGTTTGCCCCGCATATCGCCGAAGAAATGTGGAGCATCCTCGGTCACAACGAATCCCTCACGAACGTCGCCTGGCCGGAAGCCGACCACTCCAAGGCTGTGGAAAACACTGTGGAAGTCGTGTTCCAGGTGAACGGCAAGGTCCGCGCCAAGGCCTCTGTGGCCAAGGACATGGACAAGGCCGCCCTCGAAAAGCTCGCCATGGAAAACGAACGCATGAAGGAATTTATGGCTGGCAAGACCGTCGTGAAGTCCATTGTCGTTCCGGGCAAGCTCGTGAACATCGTTGTGAAGTAGCCCATTGTCATCCTGAGTCGCAAAGCGACGAAGGATCCATAGAAATTCAGACCGTAGCAACTCGCTGCGGTCTTTTTTGATAGCCGCCCAGAATAATCCTATATTTAAAGCATGTTTAAGGTAATCAAGGTATTTTGCCGTCTACTTTCTAACTACGCTTCCCCTTTTGTAATCGCAAGCGCAATTGTCGCATTCTTCGTCCCGGTCGCTTTCGGCTGGGTTCACGGGAATGTATCCTCGGTCATTCTCGGTGTTATCATGTTGAGCATGGGTCTTACTATTTCGATAGAAGACGTGCGCAATTTGATGAAGCAACCGTACTTGCCATGGCCTTCTTTGCTGACCCTGCTAACGTGGCGAAGAACCCCGAAGCCGTGCTTTGCATGGTTCCTTGCGCTTTGAGCTGTGCTTACCATTCCATCAGTGGAACGGTGCTTGCAAATATCTTCGCCTGGCGCGACAAAAAGCAAGCAACAAAGTAGAACTGCTGTTTAATTTGCAAAAAAAAGACCGCGACTTGATTGTCGCGGCCTTTTTAATTTTTAGGTGCGGGGCGTTGCCCCGCGGCACCGGCTTACTTCTGGTGAGCCTTGAACCACTTGATCAGTCCGTTGGTGGAGCTGTCGTGGTTCAGTTCAGCGTCGGCCTTTGCAAGTTCCGGGAGGATCTTCTTGGCGAGCTGCTTACCGAGTTCAACACCCCACTGGTCGTAGCTGTTGATGTTCCAGATAACGCCCTGGGTGAAGATCTTGTGTTCGTACATGGCGATGAGGGCGCCGAGGGTTTCCGGGGAAACGTAGTCCATCATGATGGAGTTGGTCGGCTTGTTGCCTTCGAACACCTTGTGCGGTGCGAGGAATGCGATTTCTTCTTCGGACTTACCATCCTTGCGGAGTTCTTCCTGAGCCTGGGCGAGGGTCTTGCCGTTCATCAAGGCTTCGGGCTGTGCAAAGAAGTTGGAGAGGAGCTTCTGGTGGTGATCGCCAACCTTGTTGTGGCTGTTGGCCGGGGCGATGAAGTCGCAAGGAATCATCTTGGTGCCCTGGTGGATCAGCTGGTAGAAGGCGTGCTGGCCGTTGGTGCCCGGTTCGCCCCAAAGGATCGGACCAGTCTGGTAGTTCACGCGCTTGGAATCGCGGTCAACGGTCTTGCCGTTGGATTCCATGTCGGCCTGCTGGAAGTAGGCGGCGAGGCGGTGCAGGTACTGGTCGTAGGGGAGCATGGCGTAGCTAGAAGCGCCAAAGAAGTTGTTGTACCACACGCCGATGAGGGCGAGGATCACGGGCAGGTTCTTATCAACCGGGGCGGTCTTGAAATGCTGATCCATTTCGTAGGCGCCCTGGTGGAGCTTCATGTAGTTGTCGAAACCGATGCGCAGAGCAATGGAGAGACCGATTGCAGACCACAGGGAGTAACGGCCACCCACCCAGTTCCAGAATTCGAACATGTTGGCGGTGTCGATACCGAAGGCAGAAACGGCTTCGGTGTTGGTGGAGAGAGCAACGAAGTGCTTGGCGATGGACTTTTCGTCGCCATTGAAAGCCTTGAGAACTGCAGCCTTGGCAGTTTCGGCGTTGGTCATGGTTTCAAGAGTGGTGAAGGTCTTGGAAGCAACGATGAAAAGCGTCTCTTCGATGTTCACCTTCTTGAGGGTTTCGGCCATGTGAGTGCCGTCGATGTTAGAAACGAAGTAGACTTCCGGAGAGGTTTCGCCGGCAGCCGGCTTTTCAGCATAGGGCTTCAAAGCTTCGGTGACCATCACCGGACCGAGGTCGGAACCGCCGATACCGATGTTCACCACGTACTTGATGGACTTGCCGGTGTGGCCCTTCCACTTGCCCGTGCGGACGAGCTTGGTGAATTCTTCCATGTGCTTGAGCACGCGGCGGACTTCGGGCATCACGTCCTTGCCGTCGACGCAAATCGGATCGTTACCCTTGTAGCGGAGTGCAGTGTGGAGCACGGCGCGCTTTTCGGTGGTGTTAATCTTTTCGCCAGCGAAGTACTTGGCGCGCATTTCTTCGAAGTTGGCAGACTTCAGGAGGTCCTGGAGCTTGGCCATGGTTTCATCGGTGATGATGTTCTTGGAGTAGTCCAGGAAGAGTCCGCAGGCTTCGGCGCTGAACTTATCGGCACGAGCCGGGTCCTTTGCGAAGAGTTCCTTCATGTGCCAGGTCTTGGCGACTTCGGCGTGGGCTTCAAGAGCCTTCCATTCCGTAGAATCTGTCAGTTTCGACATAGATTAATCCTTTCCGCTAAGCGGGTGTTTGTTTCGGGAGCAAATATAGAAAAAGGCGAGCGTCGCGGCAGAACGCTTGCGTTCTGACATGACCGAGCCGTATTATATGCGCGCGAAGCGCGCCAAGATAGAAAAGTGAGCTCGGTTCCGCATCTTTTTATATACATTTAGAGTCATGGATACTTCAATTCTCGATAAAGCGATTGTTTTTGCGGTCAAGGCGCACCAGGGGGCTGAACGCAAGGGGAAGGGGTTCCCCTACATCGTCCACCCGATGGAAGCTGTCTCTATTGCCGCCACCATGACTAACGACCAGGAACTTCTGGCCGCCGCAGCGCTGCACGATACGGTAGAGGATACCAACGTGACGCTCAAGGATGTGGAACGGGAATTCGGTAAGCGGATTGCGGAGCTTGTGGAAGCGGAATCCGACATCGTGTTCGAAGGCAAGAGCCGCCAGGATAGTTGGCGCCTTCGTAAGGAAGAAGCCATTGAACGCCTTTCTATGGCCGACAACAATGTAAAGATTGTCGCTCTTGCTGATAAATTAAGTAACATCCGCGCCATTTACCGTGATTACCAGGCCATCGGTGACAAGGTGTGGGATTTGTTCTGTGTCAAGGACAAGGCTTCCCATGAATGGCATTTCCGTGGCCTTGCCCGAGTCCTTGCAAGCCTCAAGGGAACTTTCGCCTACGACGAATTTGTTGATACCATCGACAGGGTTTTTTGAAAGTAGAATGGCCATGGAGCAGAAAGATAATGCCGATTACGGTCTCTCCCCTAAAGAGGCCCTGATTCTGGAAGAATATCGCGAACAGCGTCCCGTTTTTGAAAAGCTGTTGAATGTGGTCAAGGGGATCCTTCGCGAGAGTATAAAAGAAAACAAGATCTACATCAACGCTATCGAAGGCCGCGTCAAGGCAGAAAACAGCCTTGCCGGCAAACTGGAACGTAAATCGGGCAAGTACGGATCTCTTGCAGACTTGACGGATATCTTGGGCGTCCGCATTATTACCTTCTACAGCGACGAGGTGGATAAAGTTGCCGCCCTCGTAGGGCGCCTTTTCGAAATTGACTGGGAAAACAGCATCGACAAGCGCAAGATGCACGAAATCCACAGTTTCGGTTATAATTCGCTGCATTTCATTTGCCGTTTGCCCAAGGAAAAGTATTTTGATCCCGAATACCCGCAAATGAACGAAATCCGTTTCGAAGTGCAGATGCGCTCGGCCTTACAGCATGTGTGGTCGGTGCTGGATCACGATACGGGTTACAAGTCCGGTTTTGAAGTTCCCAAGGAATACTTGCGCAACCTGAATCGCCTCGCGGGAATGCTGGAATTGGTAGATGAACAGTTCTGCTTAATCCGTTCGGGTATCAATGATTACCGCCGTCATGTGCAATCCCTGGTGAGTTCGGGAAGCTTTGACGAGGTGGAACTCAACGGCGATTCCTTTGGCAACTACTTGGAGCTTCGTCCCTTCGATTCCCTGAACAAGCGCATTGCCGCCATTAACCAGGCTGAAATCCACGAGACGTCACTTTCGCGGTTCCTGGCCGTATTCGTGTCCTTCGGGTTCACGACTCTCGGTGATATCGACAGGATGATCAAGAGGAATATGGACGATGCTTACCAGCTGGCGGCATTCCAGTTGGCAGGAACCGATCTCGACATTATCAATTCCTCGCTGGGGGTGATTGCGCTTTGTGCCGTTCATGTGCTTAAGCAGGGCGGTGGCGTTCTGGAACTGACCCGTTTCCTGGAAAACTTTAACGGAGTGTCCGGCAGCAACAAGCACCGTGCCGAAGGCATTTTCCGCGTGGCCCAGAATTTGTCGTTCATGAAGAAATAATCCTGGACAGAAATTGAAAAAAGCCCCGGCATTACTGCCGAGGCTTTTTGTTTTAAGGAGCCAAATATTACTGCTGCGGGGGCATGGGCGGCGGATTGCCGTGATGCGGGCCTTCGTGATGTCCTTCATGCGGACCCTTCGGGCCTTTCTTGAATTCGCGGAACTTCTTCATCTGTTCCTTATGGAACTGATTGAACTTGTCCAGCTGTTCCTTGGAAAGAATGTTTGCGAGGGCGGCCACACCGTTGATGCGATGTTCCAGCAATGCCTTGTCGGCTTCGAGAACCTGTGCCTTGGCGGCATCGATCTTGGCCTTGTCGGCGCTTTCAAGAGCTTCGCCCAGAGCCTTTTCGGCTTCGTGCTTGTTCTTGCGGAGATCCTTGAAAATGGAATCGCCCTTGGCGCGGCTAGCTTCGATGGCGGCCTTCTGTTCCGGCGTCACCTGCAGCAGGGAATCGATGACTTCGAAGTTCGGGCCCTTGAATCCCTTAGGACCATGGCCCTTGAAATCGCCCTTCGGGCCGTGGCCGTCATGGCCGTGCTTTGCGCAGTTCGGGCAATGGCAGGGCTGTCCGTTTTTTTCGCAAGAGCAGGGTTGTCCCTTTACGCAGTCGCAGGGAGCGCCCGGAGCGTGCATGGCGCTGTGTTCGCAGGGCATGCCGCCTTTCTTGCAGCAGGACATTTCTGCCTTCTGGCAGCAACAGCCGCCAGCGATGTGGAGGTTACCCAGGAAGAATCCCAGGGCGAGGGCAAGGATTGCAATACTTGCCGCGAAGAGTTTGTTTCCGTTCATGGTGTTACTCCTTGATTAAATAGCTAAAGCCGACGGTTTCTTCCAGGGTTTCGAATTCGTCGCTGGTAGAATTTCCGAGGCTTCCGTACCAGCTCAGGACTTCGGAGGGTGCGGAATTATTGATAGAAACGTATTCGGTCTCGACCGTGTCGGTGGGCTCGATGTCGCTTGTGAAAGACGGCAACAGGGCCGTAAGGCTCACGAGTATAAAACTGGCGGCCAGCGGAATGGCGCTGTACCAAGTCTTGATGGCGAGAATCTTTCCCTTTGAGGGTGTGGCGCAGGCCTCTGCGTCCAGGCGGGCGCAGACTTTAGCCCAGGAATCTTCCCGGGGGGTAAGCCTTGAGAGCTTAGAGAAGTCGATTTTATTAGACATGATTCTTACGCTCCTTTAAATAGTCCCTTACAAAGTGTCTTGCGCGGCTGAGCCTTGCTTTGATGGTGCCTTCGGGCATCCTGTAAATGTCTGCGAGGTCCTTTACGTCCAGGTCTTCGGCGTCTTTGAGCCAGAGCATGCTGCGGGTTTCCGCAGGGAGTTCCGCCAGGCCCTTTTCCAAGAGTTCTGCGTCGAAGTTCTCGTCTTTTTCGTCTTTTCCAAGGACCTCTTCTATAATGACGTCCAGCTTTTCTTCTTCCAGTTCCCGGTGGCGCTTTTGTGCCCTGAGCTTCATGAGGCAGGCGTTAACTGTAAGCCTATAAAGCCAGGTGCCCAGGGCAGATTCGCCCCTGAAACCCTGTACGGCTTTGGGTGCCTGCACAAAGACATCCATCAGGATGTCTTCTGCCTCGTCCCGGTCCTTCATCATTCTAAAGGCCAGGTTCAGTACGTTTGAGCTGTGGGCCTGCCAGAGCAGGCTGAGGGCTTCGCGGCTGCCGTCCTTGAGATGTTGAAGAATCACTTTTTCGTTCATTGTAGCCTTTTGATGCGTTAGGAACCCGTTCGGTTGCAAAAAAATAAAAATTTCTATATTCTGCCCCATAAATGATTAAAATCTTCTGGGACAAGTTGAAAGAGGCTTTTGCCTCGGTTTTGCCCGTCACGCTTATTGTGCTGGCGGTGTCATTTACCCCGCTTGTGTCCCTTTCCCTTAAACAATTGGTCGTTTTTGCGCTTTGTGCCGTTTTTTTGGTGGGTGGCATAGGTCTTTTTAACCTGGGTGCCGACCTTGCCATGACCCCCATGGGTGAACATGTGGGTTCGGGCCTTACCAAGTCCAGGCGATTGCAGTTACTTGTTTCGATCTGTTTTGTCATGGGCGTGCTCATTACCGTTGCAGAGCCCGACCTCTCGGTGCTGGCCGAACAGGTGAAAAATGCGGTGGAGCCGACGCTCCTGATAGCGACCATTGGCATCGGGGTAGGCCTGTTTTTGGGTCTTTCGATTATAAAGATCGTATTTAAACGCGACCTTTCCACGATAATCATCTTTTTCTATATGCTGCTGTTCATGCTGGGCATGCTCATGGTGTGCTTTGGCAAGGACATGTTCGTGCCCCTGGCCTTTGATTCCGGTGGCGTGACTACGGGACCCATTACGGTGCCCTTTATCATGGCCCTTGGCGTGGGTGTGGCTGGTGCAATTGGCGGCAAGAGGGCGAATGAAAACAGCTTCGGCTTGATTGCCCTGTGCTCCGTAGGCCCCATTATCGCCCTTATGGGGTTGGTGCTCTTTTCTAAAGGTGATTTGACCTACCAGCTTTCGGAATCGGCCTATTCTATTGACGCCTGCCTGGGCTTGAACTTTTTGCCGACGGTTATTGGCGTAGCCAAGGAAGTGTTGGTGGCCCTTGGTCTGATTGTGGTATTCTTCCTGTTGTTGCAGTTTACGGTACTTAGGCTGCCCTGGAGCAGGATTGTCCCCATGGCTTTCGGTATCGTGTATACCTTCGTGGGCTTGGTGGTGTTCTTGACGGCGGTGGCTGTGGGCTTTATGCCTATCGGCTTTGAACTGGGCAAGCAGTTGTCTGCCATGCCCCGAGCATTGGTGGTGGCTGGCTTTGTGCTCGGCATGGTGGTGGTGCTTGCAGAACCGGCGGTACACGTTTTGAACAAGCAGGTTGAAGACGTGACGGGCGGCCTTGTGACCAAGCGTTCCATGCTGATCGCACTTTCGGTGGGTGTCGGCCTTTCGATTGGCCTTTCCATGATCCGCATCATTGTGGGGTTCCCCATTATCTATTACCTGATTCCGGGTTACATTATTTCTCTTGGGCTTTCTTTCTTTGTGCCGAAGCTTTATACCGCCATCGCCTTTGACTCCGGTGGCGTGGCCAGCGGTCCCTTGACTTCTAGCTTTATTTTGCCCTTGGCCATTGGCGCCTGTGCCGGATTGCGAGATGGTGGCGATTCCATTCTGAATTATGCCTTCGGTATTGTGGCTATGGTTGCCATGACGCCCTTGATTACCATCCAGATTCTTGGCTTTAGGGCCATTGTTTCGACGGTGCTCCGTAACCGCATGATGATGCGTCGCATTCAAGATGCCGACGACGAACAGATTATTGACTTTATGTAGGGGGCGTTGTGGAACAGGAAAAGAAATCTAGGAACAGGAGCGTGCGCACGAATACCCGTGCGAAGATTTCCATGAACCGCCTGAAAATCTTGATTACGGTGGTGAGCCGTGCCAAGGCGGACTTTTACATGGACCACATCCAGTCTTTTGGCGTGAATATGCAGATGGTGCTGTTCGGTAAGGGAACTGCTCCCCGTGAAATCGCCACCGCCATGGGTCTTGCGGATTCGGACCGCGCCGTGATCATTAGCGTGATTGGCGAAAACCAGTTGCAGGCTGCCCTGGAAAGCATTGCCGAAAAGTTCAATACCATTGTGGGGGGCAAGGGCATTGCCTATACCATTCCCATGGCAAGCATTATCGGCAAGTCTATCTTCAATTTCTTAAGCGATAACCGCGATGCGGTACGGAGAAACGAAAAATGAGCGGATTCAATCACGAAGTCATCTTTTGCATTGTGAATACCGGATTCTCTGAAACCGTGATGGAAGCGGCCAAGGATGCCGGTGCCCGCGGCGGTACCATCCTGAATGCCCGCGGTACGGCCAACAAGGAGGCGGAATCCTTTTTCCATATCGCGATTCAGCCCGAAAAAGAAATTGTCATGATTCTGGTAGATGCTAAAATCAAGGATGCTGTTTTGCATGCCCTTTACCAGAAGGCGGGGCTCGATACCATGGGCCAGGGAATCGCCTTCTCGCTGCCGGTAGATAATGTGGTGGGTCTTACCCCGTGGAAGGCCGAAATCAAGGCTGCCGAAGCCGCTGCCGAAAAGGCCGCGAAGACTGCGGAAGCTGCTATAGAAAAAATTGAAAAATAAATCTCAAGGAGGAGCCCATATGAAAAAATTACTGTTTGCAGCGCTTGTTGCTCAAACTCTCTTGTTCACGGCTTGTAGCGACGATGATTCTTCTGATGGAATCTCTATATCGGCGTCTGCTTCGCTTATCATTGACGAAGCCAATCAAAGGCTGGTGATGGTTCCGGATGTGTATTCCGAAGACGGATGCGTTCTCGAAAATGAAGTCCCCGTGTGGAAATCGGTGGAGCATCAGCAAGAAGCCGACAGCTTCAAATATGAATTCCGTGGAGACACGTTGCTTCTTTATGAAATTGACGATGGCTATGTGTATGACGCCAGGATGCTCGTTGGTGGTACTGCGGGCAATCTTTATGCCACATGGCGTTACACTTCTTGCCGTTACGATGAAGAAGAGGGAATCCGCTGCTCTGAAAAAGATGCAAAGTACTACGAATTGGAATTCAAGTTCTCTGAAGGAAGAGCGATTGCGACGGCTGTGTACTACTACGACGAATACCTGGCTGACAGGGGAAAGCTCTCCTATATGGATTCCTATTTTACATTTCAGCTCTATAGAAAACTTTATAATCGTTTAAGTGATAGGGTGTACATTGACCATATTACATATATCGATCCAGAAGAGGTTCAAGAAGCCATTGAAAATTACGGCGTTCAAGTTCTTGAAAAGGACGACAATGGCGGTAAGTTCACGATAGGCGGAAAGACTTTTACACTTAGGGTAAATAAGGTTGAAGAAAGCCTTGTCACGACAGAATACGATGGCACCGAAGCGTTGGAAATAAATATAGAAGTCTCTGATGGCGTTACCACTTGCAGAGCCGATTACCTTAGGACGATGCCGCAAGAAGGCATGTGCAAAGTTGAAAATATGGATTACCTCAAGTTTGAAACTGAAGTTGACGGCAATGGCGCAGAATATCGATATGCCTACAGGTTCAGAAGGGAAAATGAAGTAGACTTCAACAATTGCCTTTCTGAGATTGCAGCCGGGCAGCAAATGGAAAACGTCACTCCCCTTTATAAAAAAGCCGAAAAATCGAAGCGTAATTCTGAATCGGATACCTTCAGAATGTACCGTAAGATGCTGAAATACGCAAAAAACTAGTTGACGGATAGTTGACGAACCAAAATTTTCGCTAAATCCCGGTAAAAACCGGGATTTTCTTGTTATGGGGAGGAAAATGTGGTTGACAATTTGTATGTGGCAATTCATTTGTTATAATTGAAGTATGAACTTCCTGGTCTATTTCCTGTTTGCCCTGTCCGGGTTCGCGGGCCTCATTTATGAAGGTTCGTGGGCACGATACCTTAAACTCTTCCTTGGGCATTCTAGCTACGGCCAGGTGCTTACGCTCTGCATTTACATGGGCGGCCTCGCCATCGGCAGCTTTGTGGCGGGCAAGATGGTGGTGCATACCAAGCGCCCCTTGCTGGGCTACGGCATTGTGGAACTTGCCATCGGTATCGGTGGTGTAGCGTACCACCCGCTGTATAACTGGTTGACGGGCATCTTTTACGATTCCGAATACACGGCTTCATTGACCAGCCGCGGTGCCGAAATTGCCAAGGTGATTCTGGCGACGGGTTCCACTCTCCCCATTGCCATTGCGGTGGGCATGACTTTCCCCTTTATTGCGGCGGGTCTCATGCGCAAGAGTGGCGCGGAAGTTTCGCTCCCGATGCTTTACTTTACCAATAGCCTCGGCTCTGCCATCGGTATCTTGGCCACCAGCTACTTGCTGATTCCTGAAATCGGTAACCACGCGACCTTGTGCGTGGCGGCTTCCATCAACTTCTTGCTGGCGGCGGTGTTCAGCTTTATCGGCGTTACGACTTCGCCTGTGCCGCCTAAAGATGCGGCCCCTGAAAAGCCCGATGAAGATTACGTTGCGGAACATAAGCTTGCCATGCCGCCGAAGGATACCTGGTTCTGGATTGCGGCTATTACGGGCCTTACTTCGTTTGTCTATGAAATTGTCTGGATTCGCTTGCTGTCGCTGCTGCTCGGGTCTTCGAGCCATAGCTTTGACCAGATGCTTTCTGCCTTTATCTTGGGACTTTCGCTGGGTAGTGCGGTCAGCGGCAAGTTGCTGAAGAAGGATAGCCTGGTAGTGCTTTCCATGGCGCAGATCCTGATGGCCTTCTTTGCCCTTTGCACCCTGTATTTCCACCAGCCCTTCTGGGGCATGATGAACGAGGCCAACCAGATTTTCAATCCGACCTCTGACGGTTACGTTTGCTGGAGCCTGTTCAAGTATGCGCTTTCGTTGCTGTGGATGGTGCCTACGAGTTTCTTTGCCGGCATGACGCTCCCGTTGATTACCTTGATTTTGACTCGCGCCTTCAAGAGCGAAGCCCCGATCGGCAAGGTTTACGGCTGGAACACTTTAGGTTCCATTGTCGGTTCTGCGGGCGGTGGACTTTTGCTGTTGCCCCTGTTGCAGCTGAAGGGCGCCTTGGTGACGGCCGCAATTCTCGACTTCGCCATCGGTTTCTTGCTGCTGGTGATTTACCGCAAGCGTTTCCGCTATAGCGTGATGTTCTATATCATGGTGTGCGTCATGATCATGCCCGCCATCTTTGTGAAGTTCGATCCGTCACTGATTACTTCGGGTGTGTTCCGTAGCTATAAGAACATGCACCCCAACGAAAAGATTCAAGTGATTGACGGAAAGACGGCGACCATCAGTTTCCATGAATCGCCGGTGCATTACTATGTGAAGACCAACGGCAAGGCCGATGCCAGCATGAGCAAGAACCGCGAGGCCCCGATTTCCAGTGATGAACTGACCCAGGCCGCCACTGCATTCATGCCCATGGCTGTGAAGACGGAACCCTACGATGCCGCCATGGTGGGTTTTGGAAGCGGCATGGGCGCCCACTACTTGCTGGCGGACCCCTTGCTCAAGGACTTTGACTGCGTGGAAATCGAGCAGGCCATGATGGATTTGGCGAAGGGCTTTTACCCGTGGAACTACCGCGGCTATGACGACCCGCGCATCCATATTTTCATTGACGACGCGACAACCTTCTTCCATACGAACCGCCGCAAGTACGACATGATTATCAGCGTGCCCAGTAACCCCTGGGTCAGCGGCGTGGCAGGTCTGTTCGCTCATGAGTTCTACGCCAAGATGCGTCGCTACATGAGGCCGGGCGCCCTTTGGGTGCAGTGGATTCAGACTTATGAATTCAACGACTTGATGTTCCTGAATATCTTGAAGGCTTTGGACACGGTGTTCCCCTACGTAAGCCTTTACAAGTCCACCGACGAACCTGACATCATCATGATCGCCAGCGATGAACCGGTGTTGCAAAAGGGCATCGGGCGATTCTCGACAGATACGGCACTGGTGGCTGAATTCAACCGCATTCACCGGGATCCGGAATTCTTCGGCGAAAGGAACTTCCTCTTTACCAACAAGATGTTGAAATCGCTGCTCGAAGGCGTAAAGCCCAACAGCCTGTTTATCCCCATGGTGGACAACAAGGCCGAAGAAGCCCGCTTCGTTCATTCCGAAGCCCACATTGTACAGGTGTTCGACAGCTGCGAAATTTGCTGGCAACAGTACCTGGATCCCGAAGACTACGCCTTGCGTAGGCCTGCCCGCGTAAAGGCCATGCTGGAAGAGCCGAAGGATGAATTCAAGAAGGCCGGTTTGCTGGCCTATACCAACGAACTGGCGAATGCCGAAGTGAATGTCGATAGTGTAGAGGCTTCTGTGGGCTACCAGAAGTTCCGCGAGAACTATGCGGAATGGATTCGTAACGTCCCGATGGAAACCCGCGACAGTGACGAGGTCTACGTGAAGGTGGGCGAAGCTGTGCAAAAGGGCGTGTTCCCCAAGAGCTTTGCGGACGAGTTCAACATCATGGAATCCGCTCGTGAAGGTGTTTACAAGCAGGCTGCCCTCAATATCGCGGATTTCTACGACCATTACGAAATGACGGATATGAGCGACGTGTTCCTCAGGAACTGCATCGTGATAGCACTCCTGGCGGGCGAGCCGGAGCTGGCCGATGTCATCTACAGGAATGCCATCCAGAAGAACGAGAACTTCTTCGCTGTGGAAAAGCGCCTCATCGAACGCGAAATTCAGCAGGCCAGAAGAAAGCTCAACGCCAAGAAGTAGAGCTTGGTATTGACATCAGGGGCTTGCCCCTTAAATAAGAAAAGGAGCCTTGCGGCTCCTTTCTTTTAAATTTGAAATTATCTGTAAGTAACAAACGCCTCGTATGAACGAGGCGTGGTTATTTATTAGAACATGAAGTTCACACCGAGGGTGGTGTAGAACGTGTTCAAAGAAGAATCGTAGAAGATTTCTTCGGCCACCAGGGTCTTGTTCAGGAGGCTGGTGAAGCACTGCACGACGCGGAGGTCCACGCTGATCCAGCGGGTGAGCATGTAACCGATGTCGAAGGCGCCGCCCACTTCCATACCGGAGGTGGCGACGGTATTTTCACGCGTGCCGCCGCTGGTCTTGAATTCGGAAGAACCTTGCAGCTTGAGGCCCATGTTGATACCAAGGCCTACGTAGAAGTCGTAGTCTTCGAAGGTGTAGCGGAAGATAATCGGAATTTCGAACATAAAGATATCGATGCTAGCTTCGTTGGTGTAGGCATCCATATCCTGTTCGTAGGAGTAATGTCTGTAGTTGAAGGTGAGTTCCGGAACGAGGCTCAGGTTCTTGACCATGAAGTTCATCTTGAGCAAGAGGCCGCCACCGCCCTGGAAACCGACCTTCCAGCCGTCGGAGTTTTCGCCGAAGAAGGTGTTGATACCACCTTGGGCGCGAATACCGAGCAAAACAGCACGCTGGAAACCTTCGTTACGCATGCGGTTGATTTCGGATTTCTTGGTAGTTTCGGCTTTGTAGCGAGCGTAGGCGCTGGCGTATTCTTCGTCGTTTGCGAATTCACTGTCGGTAGAACCGTCGTAAGACGCGTCTTCGCCAGAAGAACCTGCGGCAGAGGGGGCTGTTGCCCAACCTTCGTCATCATCACTTTGAGCCATGGCAGGCATCGAAAAAGCCAAAGCCATGGCGACTGCTACACTCAATCTCTTCAAATCCATAGTCTAATTATAATAAATGAGCACGTAAATCCCGCCTATAAAATAATTTCAGCGTGTAAAAATAGTGCAGAAATTTTTTTTTACTTAACAGGAGACGTAACGGAAGTTCCCGAAAATTTTAGAGCAGGAACGTAGCACCCAAAGTAACGTGCATTGTGTAAAGTTTTGAATGCATTAGGGTGGATTCGGCGATAAGGTCCAGATCCAGCAGGTTGGTGAAGTTCTGGACGATACGGAGGTCCATCACGAGCCAGCGGTTCACGGTGTAGCCCAGGTCAAAGAGTCCGCCTACCTCGACCCCTACGGTGGGGATGGTGTTGGCGCGTTTGTCCTTGGTGGTGGTCCCTTCAAAGTCGATGGTCTGCTTGAATTCGGAGTCGCCGCTCATTTTGAGTCCCAGGTTTACACCCACGCCGATAAAGAATCCGTCTTCATCGAAAATGAACTGGCCCATGAACGGGATTTCGAACAACATTTCATTGATGCTGGCTTCGTTCGTGCCGTAGTCGGACTCGCCCTCGTAGCTGTAAAGGCGGTAGGTGAAGTCCAGTTCGGTGGCAACGGCGAAGGTTCTGCCCAGCGGGAGTCTTGCCATCAGGCCGCCGCCAAATTCAGGGCCCAGGTTCCAGTCGCTAGCGCCCTTGCCGAAGCTCTTGCTTGCACCGATGGCGCCGCGGATACCGAACTGCACGCCTTTGGAGAATCCTTCTTTGCGGGCGCGGTATTCGGCTGCGTTCTCGTCGATGTAGTGGGAGGTTTCTTCGTCTTCTTCGTCAATGTTGGTGGTCGCCACTTCGGTGGTGTCTGGGGCCTCGACGCTGTCGGCAGGGGCCTCTTCTGTAGATTCGGGCCAAGGTTCTTCTGCGGTAGAGTTGCTCTCGGCGGAACTATTGTCGCTGGAGTTGTTGTCACCGTAAGAATAGTTGGCGTTATCTTCGCTTTGGGCGGCTTGATCGGCGGATACGAAACCGCAACCGTCGCCTACGCAGTTTGGATCGGGTACTTCGCCGGAACCTTCAAAGTCTCCCTGGGCGAATGCGGAGGAGATGGCAAAGGTGCCTGCGAGAAAAACGATTGCTAGACGATTTGATAGCGAAAAAGTTTTCATATTTCTAATTATAATAAAATTTTAAGAGAGCACGCAAAATTCTACATTTGAACTATGCCAATTCTTTCTGCCCAAAATCTCCTTTTGCGCATCGGGGCGAATGCCCCCCTGCTTGACAACGTAAGCTTTGACATCGAGGCGGGGGACCGTATTTGCCTGGTAGGCCGAAACGGTTGTGGCAAGAGTACCCTTTTGAGGGTGTTGACGGGCGAAATGGAGGTCCAGTCGGGGGATATTGTCAAGAAGTCCGGTCTCAAGATTTCCCGCATGATCCAGGAGATTCCGGCCCATATCGAGGGGACGGTCCGCGACGTGGTCATGGCGGGGGTCATGCAAGACGGCACCCACGATACCCACGCCGAGGCGATTTTGGGAAAGACGGGAATTGATCCCGAAGCTCTTTACGACAGTTTGAGCGGCGGCCAGAAGCGCCGTACGCTTTTTGCCCAGGCTTTGGCCCAAGACCCGGACCTTTTGCTGCTGGACGAACCCACCAACCATTTGGACATTCCGGCCATCCAGTGGCTGGAAGGGATCGTGACCCGCTTGAATTGTGCCCTGTTATTTGTTAGTCACGACCGCACCTTTGTGCGCCGGGTGGCTACCCGTATTTTTGACTTGGACCGCGGTCGCGTGCGCAGCTGGGATTTCCCGTACGACAAGTTCGTGCAGTTCAGGGACCAGGCCTTGGCCGAAGAAGACAAGGCGAACGCGCTGTTCGACAAGCGCTTGGCTGAAGAAGAAGTCTGGATTCGCAAGGGAATCCAGGCGAGGCGGACCCGGAACGAGGGTCGCGTGCGGGCGCTGATTAAAATGCGCGAAGAACGGGCGGCGCGCCGCACCCGAACGGGCAACGTGAACATGCAGATTACCGAGGCGGACCGTTCGGGTCGCCTGGTGGCACGCCTCACTGACGTAAGCTATTCTTACGACGGTGCGCCCTTGATTAGCGGGCTTACGACTGAAGTATCTCGCGGAGACCGCATTGGAATCGTGGGCCCCAATGGCTCCGGAAAGACGACTCTCTTGCGCTTGATTTTGGGTGAACTCACTCCCGATACCGGCGACATTCGCCTGGGCACCAACCTGCAGGTGGCCTACTTTGACCAGATGCGCACCCGCCTTCGCGAAGACAAGTCGCTGGTGGAAAACATTGCCGACGGCCAGCAGTACGTGATGCTGAACGGCGTCAAGCGCCATGTGTTAAGTTATCTGCAAGACTTCCTTTTTTCGGCGGACCGCGCCCGTGGCCCGATCAGTGCCTTGAGCGGTGGCGAGCGGAACCGCTTGCTGCTGGCCTGCCTGTTTAGCCACCCCAGCAATGTGCTGGTGCTGGATGAACCTACCAACGACTTGGACATGGAAACCTTGGACCTGCTGGCGGAGCTCCTGGCCGACTACAAGGGAACGGTGCTTACCGTAAGCCATGACCGTGCCTTCCTGGATTCCGTGGCGACAAGCATTCTGGCTATCGAAGACGGCGGTAATGTTTTTGAATCGGTGGGCGGTTACAGCGACTACGAAGCCAAGAAAAAGGTCCGTGACAAGGAGGCGGCGAACGCCGCCCGCCTGGCTGCAGAAAAGGAAGCCGAAAAGCAGGCGAGAGCTACGCAGAATTCCGGTGCCGATAATGCCGGCGGACAAGCGTCGGCTGCGAAGAAGAAAAAACGCAGCTACAACGAGGAACGCGAATACGCGGCCCTTCCCGAAAAAATCGAAAAGCTCGAAGCTGAAATTTCGGAACGTCAGACGGAACTTTCTAAACCCGAGGTGTTTACCAACGCCGCCCGCATCGTGGAACTTCAAAAAGAAATTGCGGATCGTGAAGCCGAACTTGAAAAGGCTTACGAACGCTACGAAGAACTTGACTCGCTAGGCTAACGGGTTTTTAAGACCAATTTTTCCCCTCTCCAAAACGGACTAGCGGACCTGGTCTGTTTACAAAAGTTTACACACGTGGATAAAAAAGCCTTATTATTGCAATATTCCAAGTTGCATTATTGACATTCTTAAATTAGATTTAGAATGATGGAATAATTGGGAAATCATAAGAGGTCTATTATGGTGAAAAAGATGATTTCGTGGACGGGCGCATTGTGCGCTCTGGCCGGTTCTGCATACGCAGCAAGTGCTACGGTGTGGACCGAAGGTGAGGGGGCTGGAACCAAGGCTCCCGCCTATTGGTATTCCTTTGAATATGGGACAGGTGCTGCTGCTGACACGTCTGCGTGGTCGACGACAAGTCACCTTACGGCCCTTACTGCAAAGGAAGGAAAATCTTCGAATGGTGCTGGTTTCGGTTTCACATGGGAACAGAACACCTCGTACAAGGATGTGGCTGTTACGCTAGTGTCTTACAAGGGCGTGTGTTTGACATACAGTGCGACGGCTCCGTTCCGTATTGATTTCAAGCAGTCAACCATTACTGACGACAACTATTATGGTGCCGACCTCGCTGCGGGTACAAAGAAGACCTTCGTTGCATTTGCAAACCTTAAGCAGGGTTGGAAGTCGACTTCTACCATTGCGTGGAATGTTACCAAGCAGATGGGCGTGCAGTTTAGCTTCAAGAATACCGATGCTACTGCAGCAGTCAATACCAACACGATTCAAATTACCAATTTCGACCTGGCCGATGAATGCGTGACTTTCGCTCCGACGATTCAGCCGCCCTACACCGCAGAGGACGAAGGAGTCCTGGATGAAGGCGATACCTTGAAGCTAAACCTTGCCGAGGTGTTTACCGACCCGGATGGCGATATTGCTTCTTACACTGTCAAGATTGTGGGCGATAAGGCGGGCCTTGTGAAGTTGGCCGATACGCTCTACAACAAGACTGGCGTGGTTAACCTGGTTACGGGTACCGATCCTGAAGGCGACGCTGTGGTCACTATTACGGCTACGGACGATACGAAGAAGTCGGTTAGCTACCAGCTGACGCTTTCGACGGTGAACCGTGAAAATGCTCCTGTTGCTGTTGATGACACCTACGAAACCAAGGAAGAAACGGCTCTCAAGACCTCTTTGAAGAACCATGTGTTGCTAAACGACTATGATATGGATAAAGACTCCTATACGGCAACGGTGGTGACGGAACCTGCTCATGGTACCCTGAGCTTTGACGGGGAATCGGGAATATTCACCTATACTCCGGAAGAAAATTTCTACGGCAATGATTTCTTTACTTATGTGTTGACCGAAGATCCCCGAGCCGATCAGCCGGATTACGAAGTCATGACCAGTAATGAGGCCAAGGTGACAATCAAGGTGACCAACGTGGATGACCCGATTCAGGTTGTTGTCGTTGATTCTACTATGACCGTCGAAGACACAGAATATAAGCTGGGCGATACCTTGGTTCTGGATGAAGACTTTGATCCCGTGATGGTGAAGATTCCTCTGGAAAACCTTGTGTTCAGCGATCCGGATGTTGCCGGAACCGACCTTGAAATCAAGGTAAAGACCAGCGGCCTCTTGACGGCTGAATACGGTGTCATGAAGACCAACCATGTGGTGGAACTTGCTTCTATCGCCGATGCGAATGGTGTTTCCAAGGTGACCCTGTTTGCTGTCGACGGTAAGGATACCGCCAGCGTGTCCTTCTTCGTGAAGATTCGCCCGGTGGCAGATCCCCCGGTTGCTAAGGAAGATACCTACAAGGTGGTGCAGGATTCCGTGAACAAGATTGCTGCTGCGAAGGGCCTGCTTGCAAATGACAAGAATCCTGATGGCAAGTCTACCTTGAAGGCTTACCTGTATGATGAAGCTGTGGAAGGCAAGGTCTCTGTTGCCGAAGACGGTTCGTTTACTTATGAAATTGGTCACTACGAAGGCGAAGATACCTTCATGTATTATATTGTCAACGCTGAAGGCGATACCTCGGAACCGGTGGTGGTGACTTTGAATGTTGCGTACAAGAACCAGCCCCCGAAAGCCGTAGCCGGTGTCGCCGACACGATCAAGCGCCTTTCTACCCTGGCAGAAGACTTTGGTTCTGTGACCTTCTTGAAGAAGGAAATGCAGACCTGGTTTACCGACGATTCTACCAGTGCGGCTGAACTGACGTTTACGGCCCGTAGCGACGACAGCCTGCTTGCTCCGACGTTGATTACGGCATCTGGAGCCATTCAGGTCAAGTCTGTCAAGGATGCTTGCGGCGAGACGGAACTTATTATTGTCGCCAAGGACAAGATGGGTGCGACTGGAGAACTTGCGATTCCGGCGAAAATCACTTGCAAGAACGACCGTCCGGTGATTGCAAAGGCTATCGACACCTTGTATGCTGGCTTGGGCGAAACTTGGAACCTCAAGTATGAAATCGGCAAGAATGTCACCGACCCCGATGGCGACACCCTGACTTTCAAGATTGAGCCGATCAAGAAGACGGATCTGTTCGCTTGGTCTTTGAAGGACGGAGTTCTTTCGATTACAAGTGCCAAGGATTCTGTGGTGGCTCCCAATGCCATGTACCCGATTGCAATTACGGTAAGCGACGCGGAATTCTCCGGTACCTTCAAGCTGCTCGTGGTCGCCAAGGAAGCTCCGGCATCGATCGCTCCTGTGGTTGCTGCTCCGAAGACCAACTGGCAGAGCGCTATCCTTGCTAACCGCGGTTCCGTGGCAATCTTCGACATGCAGGGTCGCGTAATGTGGAAGGCCAAGCTCCCGGTAAGCGAAGCAGACGTACGTAACGCTGCCGCTCAGGTGCAGGGCAGAAAGATCCTGCAGGTGAACAAGCAGAGATGGACGATTAAGTAATAACGTCATTGCGAGCCCTTCAGGGGCGAAGCAATCTGCAAGAATATAAAGAAGGCTCCGCATTTTTGCGGAGCCTTTAATTGTTTGCGAAGATCGCGACTTACTTCACCAGAGCTTCGGTGTCGAGGGCGATGAGCAATTCTTCGTTGGTGGCAACCACCATAGCAGTCGGCGTGCCGTCCTTGCTGATGATGTGGCCGGAATTCTTGCCGTTGTCTTCGTTGCGGGCGTCGTCGATCTGGTAACCGAGCAGGGCGAGGTTTTCCATGACGGCCTTGCGGACCACGCGGCTGTTTTCGCCAATGCCGCCGGTGAACACCAGGGCGTCAATGCGGGGGAGTGCCATAGCGATGCCGCCGATTTCGCGGGTCAGCTTGTAGCAGAAGGTTTCGAGAGCAATCTGGGCGCCGAGATGGCCTTCGCTTGCAGCCTGCGTCAGGGTGCGCATGTCGTTGCTTAAGCCAGAGAGGCCGAGCAAACCGGATTCCTTGTTTACAAGCTTGTCGAGGCGGTCGATATCGTAACCGTACTTCTTGCTGATGAAGAAGAGGATTGCCGGGTCGAGGCTACCGGAGCGGGTACCCATGATAAGGCCGTCCAGCGGGGTAAAGCCCATGGTGGTGTCAGCGCACTTGCCGTTCAAAATGGCGGAGCAGCTGGAACCGTTACCGAGGTGAGCGGTAATGAAGCAGCAGTCTTCCGGATTCTTGTCCAAGATCTTGGCGGCTTCGGCAGTCACGAAGCGGTGGCTGGTGCCGTGGAAACCGTAACGGCGGATAGCATCCTTTTCGTAGAAGGAATACGGAATGCCGTAGAGGTAAGCCTTGCGCGGCATGGTCTGGTGGAAGGCTGTGTCGAATACGGCGACCTGCGGGAGCGTCGGGAAGAACTTGGTGGCGCATTCCATACCGGTTGCGTGAGCCGGTTCGTGGAGCGGGGCAAACAGGGTAATGCTACGGATGTAGTCGATCACTTCCTGAGAGACCTTTTCGCTCTTGATGTATTTACCGCCATGCACCACGCGGTGGCCGATAGCTTCGATGGTTTCGATGAGCTTCTGTTCGGCGAGGAACTTCTGCACTTCGGCAACGGCCTCGGCATGGGTCGGGCAATCGAAATTGAAATCGATATTGCCTTCCGGGCCCTTTGCCTTCACGTGACCATTCACGCCGATATTTTCGACGAGGCCGCTGGAGATGGATTCTTTGGTCTGGGTGTCGATAACGGCGAACTTGACCGAGGAGCTGCCGCAATTAAGAACGAGTACGCGCATAAAGTTATCCTTTGTAGTTTTTACGGCTAATAAAATAGGAATTTTGGCGGGGTGGTGCCGGCTGAAAATTCTAAATTGAACTTGATGTTCAAGAAAATCGCTGAATTTGATAATCGCGTGTCGGTTTATTGGACGAACCGGCATTTTTCTGAGAAGACGACTAAGTTCCTCAAGTTTTATGTGCGTCTGGGTGACGGCTACATTTGGGGCATTTTTGCGCTGGTGCTGTTTTTGCATTTGGGCTGGTCGGCGTTTTGGCCGATTCTGGCGCAGGCTTTGGTGGCGATGGTGGTTTCGCTCGCGCTATACGAGGGCGTGAAGCTTAGCACCAAGCGGCCGAGGCCATTTGCGGCGAATCCGCAAATCAAGGCGGAGGTTCCGCCTCTCGACAAGTATAGTTTTCCTTCTGGCCACACGATGAACAACTTGGCGGTGGCCTCGGCGGTGTTTTATGCGGTTCCGCAGTACGGCTGGATTATGATGCTCTTGCCGCTTACGTGGGGACTTTTGCGCGTGTATTTTGGCGTGCATTGGCTGACGGATATTATTTGCGGGTTTTTGCTGGGCATCTTGAGTTTTGTCATCGGAAACGTGATTTGGGTTCTATGCTCGCCGGCGGTTCTTGCGGCGATTGGTGTTGGGGCTTAAATGGAATTTGTCCATGCTTCGGAATTTTTTAAGTCGGTGTCGGCTGATGAGCGCGTGTTCTTGTTGATTCGTCACGGGGAACGCAGGCATATTACTCCTGAAGATCCTGATTTCGGAGCGCACGTGGGCCTTACGGAGCGTGGACGGGAGCAGGCTTTGGCGCTTGGCAAGTGCATTCCTGCCGATGGCGATATGAGCTTCTTTTCGAGCCCGGTGGGCCGTTGCGTAGAAACGGCCGAGAATATTGGCGCTGGGCGCGGTGTTGAAAACCCGTCGGTAGAAAAGATGGATTGCCTCGCGGAATACTTTGTTCAAGATTACGACGAATATACCAAAGTGTTGCGCGCCGGATTCTATGAAGGCATTTGCGAATGGCTGAAAAACGAGGCCGCTGGCAACCCGCGCCGCGATAAAGAAGCATTCGCTCCGTTGGCAAAGCGTTCCGATGAAATGCTTGCCATGATGCTTGAAAAGGGTGGCGCCCGCTTTAACATTTTTGCAACGCATGATGCCTGGATTGTTCCGTGCCTCACGCACTTTTGCAAGATGCAATTTTCGCCGCAGCGCTGGATGAATTACCTGACGGGAATGGCCGTGGTTACTGATGTGCAGAAGAACGTGAAGCGCATAGTCCCGGTGACTGGCCTAGACACGGGCTGGCTCGCGTTTTAACGACTTATAAATTTTTTCTATAACTACCGAACAAAAAATAGTATAACCAAATAACCCATTTTTGGTTGACGGGGTTATTGTTTTTACCTATATTTCCCTACACAAAAGATAGGGAATTAAAAAAATGATCCAGTTGATGATGAACATGTGTTGTTGTTGTCGATGTCGAACGGGCGACTAGTTTTTAAGTATTGCTTTTAAACTGTTTCCCGCTCGGTTATGTTCCGTAGCGGGATTTTTTTATTCAAAACTTTAAAACGGCGCGAGTGCGCTAAAGGGCTTCAAAAATGTCAACTTCAAAGTATATTGAAACGAAACTCATTCACGGCGGAATCGATGGCGATGCTGTCACGGGTGCTGTAAACGTTCCTATCTATCAGACTTCTACTTATAAACAGGCGGGTCTCGGCGAAAACACGGGCTGGGAATATTCCCGTACGGGTAACCCCACGCGCGCAGCGCTCGAAGCGCTGATTGCTGACTTGGAAGGCGGTGTGGCCGGTTTTGCATTTGCCTCTGGCATGGCCGCCACTTCTACGGTGCTTTCGCTTTTTAAGCAGGGTGATCGCATCATTATCTCGAGCAATGTTTATGGCGGTACTTTCCGCGTTTTGGACAAGGTTTTCAAGAATCTCGGCATTACTTATTCTATCGAAGACACTACGGATTTGGCAACGCTCGATACCAAGGTGACGCCCGATGTAAAGGCCTTCTTTATTGAAAGCCCGGCGAACCCGCTGTTGACCGTGACAGATTTGGCTGGTGTTGCGGCGATTGCCAAGAAACATGGTATCTTGACCATTGTTGATAACACCTTCATGACTCCTTATTTGCAGCGTCCGCTGGAACTTGGCGCCGACATCGTGGTGCATTCTGCCACAAAGTATTTGGGCGGCCATAGTGATGTGGTGGCTGGCCTTGCGGTGACTAACAATAAGGAAATTGCAGAAAAGCTCGCATTCAATCAGAACGCCGTGGGCGCTGTGCTCGGCCCCTTCGATTCCTTCCTTCTGATTCGCGGCATCAAGACGCTCGGCGTGCGCCTGGATCGCCATACGGAAAATGCAGAACGCATTGCCCGCTACCTGGAAAGTCACGAAGCCGTAAAGCATGTGTATTATCCGGGCCTCCCGACGGCTCAGGGCTACGAAATCAACAAAAAGCAGGCCAAAAACGGCGGCGCCATGATTTCGTTTGAGCTTTATGAAAATTATGACATCAAGAAATTCTTCAAGGGCTTGCAGCTGATTTCTCTGGCCGAAAGTTTGGGCGGTGTCGAAAGTCTCGTATGCCACCCGGCAACCATGACGCATGCCTCTATCCCGAAGGAAATTCGCGAGAAGGTGGGCATTACTGACGGCTTGATCCGTTTGTCTGTGGGTATCGAGAAGGTGGACGACATTATTCTCGATTTGAATTCGGCTATTAACGCGGCATTGGCATAAGGGGGCGCGATATGCATTACTATGAATCCATGCAGTCGCTGATTGGCAAGACTCCGCTTGTAAAGCTTACGCATGTGGGACTCCCCGAAGGTGTAAATCTGTTTGCTAAACTTGAACTCTGGAACCCCTCGGGCAGCGTGAAAGACCGTACCGGCCTTTACATGGTGAACGATGCGCTGGCTAACGGATCGCTCAAACCGGGCGGAACCATTGTAGAAGCCACCGCAGGCAACACGGGCCTTGGAATCGCTTTCGCAGCGCTCAACCGCGGCATTCGCGTGATATTTGTGGTGCCGACCAAGTTCTCGCAAGAAAAGCAGACGCTTATGCGGGCCCTCGGTGCAGAACTCATCAACACCCCGCGTGAAGAGGGGATGCTAGGTGCCGAAAAGAAGGCCGAAGAACTTCTCAAAGAAATTCCGGGTTCTGTTTCGCTCAGGCAGTTCCGCAACATGGCTAATCCGCTCGCACACTACGAAACTACCGGCCCCGAAATCTATGAAGACTTGGACGGTCTCGTAGATTACGTGGTGGCAGGTGCCGGAAGTGGCGGCACGTACAGTGGCATTCTCAAGTACCTCAAGGAACGCAACCCGAAAATCCAGGGCGTGCTCGCAGACCCCATTGGCTCTACCATGGGCGGCGGCGAACATGGCGACTACAACATCGAAGGAATCGGTAACGACTTTATTGCCGATACCATGGACATGTCGCTGGTGGATAGCGTTATAAAAATTAACGATGACGATGCCTTTGGTGGCGCTCGTGAACTTGCTCAAAAAGAGGGCATTATTGCGGGGTCTTCATCGGGTGCGGCGTTCAGCGCAGCCAAGAAGTTGATTGCTTCGGGCGCTCGCGGCAACATCGTCTTTGTGGCACCTGATCGCGGCGACCGTTACTTTAGTAAAGGTTTGTACGTGTAGGTATAAAAAAATACGATAACTAACCCTAAAAATTAAGTATTGGACAACGCGAAATATCACTTCTATATTTTGCGCATCAAAAGACATCAAAAAACAAAAAAAAATGGTGCTAACGCACCGAAAGGAGAGTATAAACAATGGCAAGAGTAAAATTTATTGAATCGGTTGAAGAGGCTCAGGGTCAGGCAAAAGAAGCCTACGAAAAGCTCGTGTCTACTGGCAAGATCACCAACATGAAGCGCGCCCTGTTGCAGGACTATGCAACCTTCGACGCCTTTATGGGTTGGTACACCAGCTGGAATCGCCTTGAACAGATTATTGGCCTCCGTGCGGCAACGATCTATGCCCACGCGATTTCTACGACCAATAGCTGCCAGCTTTGCTCACTGTTCTTCATTAGCGACCTGAAGGCTCTCGGTATTGATCCGAACAGCTTTGAACTCGACGAAAAGGAAGAAATCCTTTCGAAGCTTGCGAAGCAGATTGTGAAGGACCCCACCGCCGTTCCGGATTCTTATTTCGATGAACTGCGCAAGTTCTATAACGATTCTGAAATTGTGGCAATCGTTGGCTTTGCTGCCCAGATGATTGCGACCAACAATTTCAATTCTGTGTTGAAGATTGATGTAGACAAGCGCTTGCTCCCCATCGTGGGCGAATTCAAGCCGGCTACATGGAGAGCTAATATCAAGTAGTTTGTACTCTCCGTACAACACGGGCGTCTCTGGAAAATACGATGTCATTTTTCAGGGACGCCTTTTTCAAAGACCTTTACTGTCATTCCCGATGAGGCGGGAATCTATAAGAGGAATTAACAAATGAATACGAATTTCAGAGTATATTTCACGGCTTTGCTTGCTTTTGGCTTTGCCCTGTTGGCTGGAGCATGCGGTAACGAAAAAGCTGAAAAACAGGATGCTCAGCAGACGGAAAAATCCCAGTTCAAGTTCGGTACTTTGGAACTCCCGATTTTGGACGGTTCCTTGTGCGGCGCGCCTTTCTACGTGGCTAAAGAAAAGGGATTCTTTGCCGAAGAAGGAATTGACGCCAAGTTGATTGCCGCCGATGGCGAAACTCGCAAGCTCGGGCTTAGCAAAGGCACCTATGCCCTTACCAATTCCGATTTCCAGTTTTTCCAGGCAATCGAAAACGGCGTAGATATCAAGATTGTTGACGGTATTCATATCGGTTGTATCAAGGTGCTGGTGAAGAAGGGTTCGCCCTACAAGACCGCTGCTGATTTGAAGGGCAAGAAGATTGCCGTTGACGAAATCGGCGGTACACCCCATCAGGCAGCAAGCCTTTGGCTTTCGCTGGGTGGCGTTTCGACCAAGCCCGAAGATAACCAGGTGCAGTTCTTGCCCTATGCCGACGGTAACTTGGCCCTTGAAGCTTTGGAACAGGGCCAGATTGATGCCGCTGCCATTTGGGATCCGCTGGCATCTGCTTACGAAAAGTCGGGCAAGGCCGAGGCCATTATGGATGTGGCGAAGGACCCCGTGTTTGACGGTCGCTACTGCTGTTTCATTTATGTGTCTGCCAAGATTCTGAAGGAAGAACCGGCAAAGATTGCAGCACTCCTGCGTGCGATTCACAAGGCTGAAGCCTGGATTGCCGAACACCCCGAAGAAACGGTTGACATTATTGCCGAAGGCAAGTATTCCGAAATCGAAGACAAGCCGCTGGCTGTTGAACTCATCAAGAGTTATGTCTACACTTCGCTGGAACAGCGCAAGACTCTTGGCCGCGACGTGAAGGGCGACTTGCGTTACTTTAGCGAACAGCTGAAGAATATCGGCTACTTGACCAAGGATCCTGACCAGTTCGTGAAGGACCTGTATCAAGAAGTTGACTTGAATCAGTAAGCCCATCATTTGTCATCCCCGCGCAGGCGGGGATCTTTTTAAAAGTACGGAGAATGCATGAATTTATTTTTAACCCTGACGGGGTTTCTCTTGGCGTTCCTTGTGAACCTGTTTTTTCCGCAGGTTGCCGAGGGTGTCAAGCTGAAATCCTATACATTTGGCGGAATTGCGATTGACGACAATTTGGCATACCGCCTGGTACTTCTTGCTCTTGCCCTGTACTACGGCATTTATCGATTGGTGCTGTTTGTTAAAAAGGCGGATCAAGAAAAAATAAACAAGTTTGGCAAGGGGGCAAAATTTCGCTTTGCGATAGGGATTGCCCTAGCCCTGTGGGACCTCCTCGGCACGAAGCTGTTGGTGCTCCCGCAGCCCTTTTTCCCGGGGCCGGCCGTGATTATGGATGCCTTCTTGGGCGACACGGCTTTTATCTGGAAGAATACGCTTTACTCGTTGCGTCTTTTTGTAGCCGGATTTTCGGTGGGCGTGGTGACGGGTGTGTTGACTGGTGTGCTAATCGGTTGGTATCCGAAGGCTCGTTACTGGATTTTGCCGGTGCTCAACATTTGCGGCGTGATTCCGGCGGTGGCATGGATGCCTTTTGCCTTGACGCTTTTCCCGACTTCGTTTGCGGCGGCGACTTTCTTGATTGCGATTTGCTCCTGGTTCCCGGTGGCGACCATGACGGCCGACGGGGTGCAGGGTACGCCGAAGTCGTTGTTTGAACTTTCGCGCACTTTTGGCGCGGGGCAGCTGTACCAGATTTTCCATATTGCGATTCCCCATGCAATGCCGCAGATTTTTACGGGCATTATGACGGCGGCTGCGTTTGGCTTTACTACGCTCGTGATGGCCGAAATGATGGGGCAGCCTGGCGGTCTCGGCTACTACATTAACACTTCAAAAGTCTGGAGCGCTTATTACAAGGTGTTTGCGGCGATTGTCGTGATGGCTGTGCTGTTCTCGGCGATTTTGAAGGTGGTTGGCGTGGTGCAGCGTTATGTGCTTCGCTGGCAGAAAGGCGTTGTGCGATAGGAGGCTTTGATGACGGATATTTTAGATAAAGAAAAAATCTTGAAGATTCGCGATGTAAACCGCTCCTTTATCGATGAACGCACGGGCGAACCGCGACAGATTTTGAAAGATATCAATCTTTCTGTTTTTGAGGGCGAATTCATTTCGATTCTGGGTGCATCGGGTTGCGGCAAGACGACGCTTTTGCGCTTGATTGCAGGGCTTGACCCGGTTCAAGAGGGCAAGATCATTCTTGATGGCGAACCGGTGCGTGGGCCGGATTCCAAGCGCGGCTACGTGTTCCAGCAGGGGTGCCTTTTTCCGTGGCTCACGGTAGAAGACAACATCGCAATGGGCCTCAAGATTCGCGGCGTTTATAAGCAGAATAAGAATAAGGTTCACGATTTTATCGAAAAAATTGGTCTTGGCGGATTCGAAAAGAATTTTCCGCACCAGATTAGTGGCGGCATGGCGCAGCGCGTGGCCATTGCCCGCGCCCTGATTAACGATCCGGAGCTTTTGTTGCTCGATGAACCCATGGGCGCTCTCGACTCGTTTACCCGCGCCGACATTCAGAACATGCTTCTGGATTTGCGCAAGGAACGCAATACGACGATGATCCTGGTAACCCACGATATTGACGAAGCCCTTTATTTGTCGGACCGCATCGTGATTATGACGCCGCGGCCGGGGCGCATTAGCGAGGTGCTGGAAATTCATGATGAATTCCCGAGAGAAAGGGGCTCGGCTGTGTTCTTGGAGAAGCGTGCAAAAATATTGGAACGCTTTAATCTTGCACGTTCCAATACGGCGCCGGAATACGTCATTTAGTCTAGATGGATTTGTTATCGGAAAAATTGATAACGAGCGCTAAAAACAAAGTATTGGACAGCGACTAAAATCGCTCCTATATTTGTTCCAAAAATTAAGGAGAGTACTATGTCAAATAACGTTAGTTATGTGGCGGGAGAAAATGCCGCCTCTTATGAAAAGGCCCGAAAGTATAATCTGTTTTCTTTCGCGAATGCCCCCCATAAAGATTATAAGCCGTTCTTTGTAGACCATGCCGACGGTATCTACGTTTACGATGGTGCAGGCAAGGAATACATCGATATCGCGTCGGAACTGGTGAACGTGAATATCGGCTTTAATAACCGCCACATTATCGAAGCGGTGCAAAAGCAGGTGGAACGTTTGGCTTACATCGCTCCGCGTCATGCCTTTGCCGAAGCGGGCGAACTCAGCGAACTCTTGATCGAAAAGATTGCCCCGAAGAATTTCAAGAAGGTGCTGTTTACGCTGGGTGGCTCCGAAGCGAATGAATTTGCCATCCGTTTTGTGAAGGCGTTTACGGGCCGCGATAAGATTTTCTCGAAGTATGAATCTTACCATGGAAGCACTTACGGTGCCTCTAGCCTTACGGGCGAAAGCGAACGCGCTTCGCTGTTCCCGACGATTCCCGGATTCATCAAGTATCCGGCTCCGCACCTTTACGGTTACGATATCAAGTTCAAGACCGAAGAAGAAGCGACAGCGCACTTCCTTTCTCGCCTGGAATACCAGATTCAGCAGGAATGCCCGGAATCTGTGGCGGCCGTGTTCATTGAATCGGTCACGGGTTCTAATGGCGTGTACCTTTACCCCAAGGGATACCTGAAGGGTGTCCGTGAAATCTGCGACAAGTACGGAATTTTGCTGGTGTGCGACGAAGTCATGAGCGGCTTCTTGCGCACGGGCGAATGGTTTGCCTGCCAGGCCGATGGCGTGGAACCGGACCTGATTACTTTTGCAAAGGGTGTGAACAGCGCATACGCTCCGCTCGGCGGCGTGCTCATTAGCGAAAAGATTGCGAATTATTATGAGGAAAATGCCTTTACCGCAGGGCTTACCTATAATGCGCATCCGCTGGGCGTTGCTGCTGCGATCGCCTGTATCGAAGAATACTTCCGCCTGGATGTCAAGGGCAACGTGAAGAAACAGGAACCTGTTTTGAAGAAAAAGCTTGCTGAACTCAAGGCAAAGCACCCCTCCGTGGGCGACGTGCGTTCTGTGGGCCTTTTTGGTGCCATCGAATTCAGCTACAGCAAGGATCACAAGGATGTCATCCGCAAGAATGCGGCGGGCGAACCCTTCCTTGGCAACTTCATCGCAAAGCTCCGCAACGAATACGGCATCCTCACGATGGGTGGTGGCTCCACAATCATTGTGGCACCTCCGCTGATTATTAACGAGGCCCAAATCGACGAAATCTTTGCTCGCCTCGACAAGGCGATTACCGAATACGCCGACGGACTTGTAAAATAAAAACCTCTTTTATGATGGCGGACTTGTTCCGCCATTTTTTTGCTCTCAAAATTTTTTTTGCCATAAATTAAAGGTGACTGCTAAGAAGCAGCCACCTTTTTGCTTTGCTATGAATCGAAATTCAGCGGAACGCCCTCGCGCTATTAAATAGCGGCGAAGGCTTGTTCCAGGTCGGCAATCAAATCGTTTACGTCTTCGAGACCAATCGAGAGGCGGATGGTTTCGGAATGGATATCGGCCAATTCCTGGGCGCGTTCCGGGAGCTCGATGTGGGTGGTGGTAGACGGGTTAATGATGAGCGAGCGGGCATCACCGATGTTTGCCTGGAAGCTGAATACCTTTACGGCTTCCAGGAACTTGACGATGGTGGCACGGTCATTCTTTTTAAGGCCAAAACTTAAGATTGCGCCAGCGCCCTTGGGGAAGTACTTGGCGGCGAGCGCCCTGTACTTGCTGTTTTTGGCGTGCGGGTGGTTGACCCAAGAAACTTCGGGGCGTGTTTCCAGGAATTCCACGATCTTTTCGGCGGACTTCACCGATTTCGAAAGACGTTCCGAAAGGGTTTCGATACCGAGCAACACCAGGTAAGAATTGAAGGGGGCAATTGCGCCGCCCAGATAATTCAGGTGAATGGCGCGAATGCGGCCCGTAAAGACGGTGTCCGGGAATACATCGTAAAAGCTGCGGGGAACGCCCTGTTGCGATACCAAGAAATGGGGCTGTCCGTCGAACTGCGGGAACTTTCCGTTTTTCCAGTTGAACTTGCCGTTTTCTACAATGGCACCGGCAATCACGTTGCCGTGACCCGTAAGGCCCTTGGTTGCCGAATAAACGACCACGTCAGCGCCGAAATCAAAGGGGTTCAACAAGTAGGGGGTTGCCACCGTGTTGTCCACAATCAGCGGGATTCCGTGCTTGTGGGCAATGTTTGCAATGGCTTCGATATCGAGGATAGTCGCATTCGGGTTGGTGATCGATTCAATGTAAATCACCTTGGTGTCTTCCTTGACAAGCGCCTCGAAATTGGCCGGATCGTCAGGGTTTTCTACAATGTCATACTTGACGCCCGTCTCTCCGAAGATTTGTTCGAAACTATCGAAAGATCCGCCGTAAGAACGAGCTGTTGCAAGGATTCTGCCCTTGCCTGCAGTGACATTCAAAAGCGCATACGTTACCGCTGCCATGCCCGAAGAAAGCGTGACAGCCCCGGTTGCTCCCGGGTGGAGTGCCGTAAGGCGCGCGTCAAGTACATCCGTTGTCGGATTAGAAAGTCGGGTATAAAGCGCATCGCCACTGTCGAAATAAAACAGGTCGTCGCTGCGCTTTACGGTATCAAGGGTAAAAGCGGTTGTCTGGTAAATGGGTACCGAAACAGCGTGGTTGTGGTCGGCGGGGTTATAGCCCGCGTGCAACTTGAGTGTATCAAAAGAATAATTGGACATGTAGCCTCCGTACTTTTTTTGATTGCAAAGATAGAAGCCGAACAAACTAATGTCCAATACTTAATTCTTATGCTGAATTATCGCTTTTTTCTATATGCGCCGCAGCGCGTGCCATTGTATTGTTATAATAAAAATCTATAACAACCTATTATAATATAGTATTGGACATTTTGTGTACACCTTTTTAATTTATGCACCAAAAATTTTCAAGGAGAGTACCATGAAACAGTACAAGCTGTTTGTTATTGCCAATCTTATTTTCGGAATTTTGCTGATTGCTTTTGCCCAGGTGATTTTGCCGGTTTGCCGCCCCATGGGTGGCGCTAGCATGCGTTGCGGAACATCTGCTTCTGTCGAGACTGCTCTTGGTTTTGCCTTGTTGTTGATTGCCGTGGTGGCTGCCGGAATTATCAAGCGGAACGTCTATTTGGCACTTTCTGCATTGGCTTCTGTTGCAGGCGCTTTTGTTTCGCTGGTGCCGACAGTTATTGTGGGTACTTGCCCCCACGCCCACATGGCTTGCCACTCGGTGACAGGCCCGGTGTTTGCTTTGACAGGTGTGGTGATTGCGGTGTTTGCGGTGGTGAATTTGATTCTTTTCAAGTTGAGGAGGCGAAATGAACAAGACTGATTTTAATTTGATTATTGAAAACTACTTGCGAAACCCCTTCAGAAGTTTCGGGCTTTCGCTTTTGATTGCCTTGCTCGCTTCGGTGCTTTTGGTGGGCGGGCTTTTGTCGCTCTCCCTTTCGAAGGGCCTGAACCGTCTTTCGTCGCGCTTGGGTGCCGATGTAATCGTGATTCCCCAGGGGAGCGAAATCAACGACCAGACCATTCTTTTGCAGGGCGACTCCAAGTACGCCTATTTGCCCCAGGGCGCGCTGGAATTTATCCGTGGCCTCGCCGGTGTGGAACAGGCGACTCCGCAGTTTTTTTTGACTACCCTGAGTTCCAGCTGCTGCGAACAAAAAGTCATGATTATCGGTTTCGACCCGGCATCTGATTTTGTGATTCAGCCCTGGATTCGTGAAGTGTTGACGGATAAGCTCCCCAAGGGTGCCATTGTGGTGGGTAGCGACATTAGCGTGGGCGAGAAAAAGACCGTCAAGTTCTTTGACCATGAATACCCCGTGGCGGCAAGCCTTGAACCGGTCGGCAACAAGTTGGACCAGGCCGTTTTTGTAGACGTGGCGACACTTGCCCAAATTCGCGAGGCGGCAAAGGCCAAGGGCGTGGTTTTCTTGCATCAGGATGTACGCTCCGATGGTTCGGATGCGCCGCTTTATTCCAGCGTGTTGATCAAGCTGCGCGCCGGTGCCGATATCGACCGCCTTTCTCAAGAAATTCATACCCGCTTTGACGGCGTGCAAATTCGTACCCGCAAGGATTTGTTCTCGGGTCTTGAAAAGTCGGCGAACTTCTTGCAGATTGTGGTGTGGTCCATTGTGGGCTTGTTCCTGGTGATTGCGGTGGCGGCGATTGTGATTTCGTTTTCGCTGTCGACCCGTGAACGCCGGCGTGAATATGCGCTGTTGCGGATTGTGGGGTATGCCCGCAAGCGCTTAAGGACCCTTGTGCTGGGTGAATCGCTGCTGGTGTCGGCGGTGGGCACTTACATTGGCTTGCTGTTCTCTAGCGTGGCGTTTTTCACCTTTAAAATCTGGATCGGCGAACATGTGAGCGTGCCCTTTATTGTCCCTGGGAATGCCGAAATTGCCGCGGTGTACGCGGTGGTGATTTTGCTCTTGCATTCTGTGGGACCGGTGGCGGTTTATGGCGTGGCAAATAAGGTGAGCAAGATTGATGCCTACGCTGCTTTGAGGGAGGTAGAACATTGATTTTAAACGTTTCTAATTTGTATAAAACTTATACCCGTCGCGGCGAAGAATTCAACGCCGTCGAAGACGTGGAATTTTTTGCCTGGTCCGGCGACTTCTCGGTGATTTATGGCGAATCGGGTAGCGGAAAGAGTACGCTCTTGTCGCTGCTTTCTGGGATCAACCGCCCGACTAGCGGTTCCGTGGTGTTTAACGGTGCCGATTTTGCAGGCCTTAGCGATGCCGAGATTTCGGCCATTCGAAACGAGAAGATCGGCTATGTGCCACAGGAATCTGTATTCTTGCCGCACTTTACCGTGCTCGAGAACATCTTGTTGCCCCAAGCGCTGCGCGACGGCAAAAAGATCGAGGTGAAAACCATTGCAGACGTAACCGATGCGGACATTGCCGCGAAGCTAGAAACCTTGGGCATTGCACACCTGGTGCACGAAATGCCCGCGGAACTTTCGGGCGGTGAACTGAAAAGGGCCGCTATCGTGCGGGCCCTGGTGAATAAGCCTGAAATCGTGATTGCGGATGAACCCACGAGTAACCTGGACGAAGCTAACGCCAAGATTGTTTTTGACCTTCTGGCCGAACTTGCGCAGTCGGGAACGTCGGTGCTTGTGGCGACCCATGACCCTCGCGGCTTTAAGTATGGTGACCGCATTTATACCATGCACAAGGGCCGTCTATTGCCCAGTGCAGAATCCGATTTTGGCGGATTGTAATTAAGCCGCCACCAGCTTTAGAAAATACTGGTGGATGCTTGTGTCGCTATTGAGTTCCGGGTGGAACGAGAGGGCGATTTGGTTCTTGTACTTTACGGCGACAATGTGCTCGCTGGCCGCGGATTCCCCCGGGTTTGAGCTTGCCGTTCGTGAAAGTACTTCTACATCGCTGCCTACAGATTCAAAGAAGGGTGCCCGGATAAATGTCTGCGGCACTTTTCCGACGTGGGCGACTTCGTTTTCGGTAAAGAAACTGCCCAGTTGGCGGCCGTAGGCATTGCGGCGGATGATGGCAGGGAGCGTTGCAAAATGCGCCTTGTTTTCGCCGGCGATTTTTTCGGCCAGGAGGATTGCGCCCGCGCATGTTGCGAGTACGGGGAGGCCGTTTGCGATTTTTTCTCGCAGGGGCTCAAATAGTCCTAGGTCGTGCAACAGCTTGCCTTGTACGGTGCTTTCGCCGCCGGGGAGCACGAGCCCGTCGATACGGCCGTGAGGTCCGTCGAGGTCCCGCAACTGCCGGATTTCAAATACATCGGCACCGAGCGATTGCAGAATGCGTTCGTGTTCGATGAATGCCCCCTGTACCGCCAGCACGCCAATTTGCGGTTTGTTGATTCCCATTACTTCCCCCTTTCTGCCATGAGCAGGGCAATTTCTTGTTCGTTGATGCCGACCATGGCTTCGCCCAAGTCTTCGGAGAGCTTGGCGATAAGCTTTGCATCGGTGTAGTTGGTAACGGCCTGTACGATGGCGGCGGCACGCTTGGCGGGGTTGCCGGATTTAAAGATTCCCGAGCCTACGAATACGCCTTCGGCGCCTAGCTGCATCATGAGGGCGGCATCGGCGGGGGTGGCGACACCCCCGGCAGCGAAGTTCACTACGGGGAGTTTCTTGTGGTCGTGAACGTAGCGCACCAGGTCGTAGCTCACCTGGAGTTCCTTGGCGCGGTTGAAGAGTTCGTCTTCGCGCATGCTGGTGATGCGGGCGATTTCCTGGTTCATGAGGCGCATGTGGCGTACGGCCTGGACGATGTCGCCCGTGCCCGGCTCACCCTTGGTGCGAATCATGGATGCACCTTCTTCGATACGGCGGAGTGCTTCGCCCAAATCCTTGGCTCCGCACACGAAGGGAACGTCAAATTCCCGCTTGTTAATGTGGAAAATGTCGTCGGCAGGAGAGAGCACTTCGCTTTCGTCGATGTAGTCGATTTCGATAGCCTGCAAAATCTGGGCCTCGGCAAAGTGACCGATACGGCACTTGGCCATCACGGGGATAGAAACGGCATCCTGAATGCCCTTGATCATCTTCGGGTCGCTCATGCGCGAGACACCGCCTGCGGCACGGATATCGGCGGGAATGCGTTCCAATGCCATCACAGCGGCAGCCCCTGCGGCTTCGGCAATTTTTGCCTGTTCGGGGGTGGTGACATCCATAATCACGCCGCCCTTGAGCATCTGGGCAAGATTCTTGTTGAGTTCGTAACGGTTCTGGTCTGACATGTACATCTCCTTGAAAAAAGTGAATTGTTTGTTTTCAAGGCGTAATTTAAAACTTAAGCTGGACTTGCTCAATGTTCAGATTTTTATTATTTTAATAAGGTCAGTTTAATACCAGATTTACAAATTCAATAAGGTCAGATGATGTTTACTTACGATATGTCCAAGGCCGGTGCCAATAGCCTTTACCATTATTTGTACCAATGCATCAAAAAAGATATCGTAAACGGGAATATCCTGGCCGAAGAACAGCTCCCTTCCAAGCGGAACCTGGCGCAGAATCTGGGCGTGAGCGTGGTGACGGTGGAAAATGCCTATGCCCAGCTATTGACCGAAGGCTTTATCTATTCGCTCCCCAAGAAGGGCTTTTTTGTGGCCGACATCAAGGCCTCCGATTCATCGAAACTGCAACAGCGCAAAACAAGGGGCAAACGCAGACGCCCCATGGAAAATTTTGAAGAATCGGAGCAGGTCAACCCCAAGTACATCGCCGACTTCGTAAGCAACGGGGCCGATATCGAGGCGTTCCCCTTTACCACCTGGGCAAAGATTACCCGCGAAGTCCTTTGTGAAAGGCAGAGGGACTTGCTGAAGGTCTCCCAGGGTGCTGGCACTTTAGAATTGCGCAGTGCCATTGCCCGCATGCTCCGTGAATTCAGAAATATCCAGGTGCGGCCGGAACAGATTGTGGTGGGTGCCGGAACCGATTATCTGTACGGTCTGCTAGTTCAGTTGCTGGGCTTTGACAAGTGCTACGCCGTAGAAGATCCGGGCTGGGCCAAGATTTCGAAAATATATGGCCAATACGGAGTCAAGGTTTGCCACATCCCCATTCAAGAGGAGAGCCTTACCGATGCCGTCAAAAAGTCCGATGCGGATATCGTCCACATTTCGCCCTCGCACCATTTCCCGACAGGAATGGTGATGCCCATTGGCGAGCGCTACCGTTTGCTCAGCTGGGCGGCAGAATCCCCGAAGCGCTACATTGTAGAAGACGATTACGACAGCGAAATGCGCATGACCGGCAAACCCATTCCGGCGCTACAAAATATCGATGTCACCGAGAAGGTGGTTTACCTGAATACCTTCTCCAAGACCATGACGTCTGCCATCCGAATTGCCTACATGGTGCTCCCGCCGCACCTGGCCGAAAAATTCCATAACGAACTTTCGTTCTATTCTTGCACGGTCTCGAACTTGGACCAATACGTGATGGCGAAATTCTTGAACCTGGGCTATTACGAAACCCACATCAACCGCATGCGCAACCTGTACCGCGCCAAGCGAGACGCCCTGCTGTCGGCCATTCGCAAGAGCCGCCTTTCGGACGTGGCTACCGTTTACGAAGAAGATGCGGGCCTGCATTTTATTTTGCAGGTGCAAACCAAGCTTTCGGATGCGGAATTCTGCAAGCGGGCGCGCCAAAATGGCGTCAACATCAAGGCCCTCTCGGAATACTATTTCGAGGCGGAACCGTCTGTACACAGGTTTGTGATAAACTATTCTTCCGTAGAAAAAAAGAACGTGCAAAAGGCCGTGCAGGCGCTGGTCCAGGCCTGCATTTAGCCAGTTTTTCAGTGTGATTTATATCATAAAAATGGCGAAATTTGTCAATTTTCGCCAATGTAGGGTTCTTGTAAACTTTAGTTAAGAGTAATAGAATGATGATGTATTAATCCAACCTCCTCATTCATGTTAAAAAAAGTTATCTTATATAGGAGTGTTTATGAATGGGGTTAGGGATGAACCGCCAACAACGTGAAGATCTCCTAGAAAGCATCAATCTCTTGGAAAAGAGCAGAGATGAATACATACAGACCTACGCTGGCGTGAGTGTCCATGATAGGACCGTCAGGTTGGTACAGTTGCGCAAGGCTCTCGAAAACGTGAAGCGGCCTTACGCTCAATTGCGAGACAAAGTAAAAACGGACGATTGGCGCTTTTTGCCCTTCGACCTGCCGGAACCCGCCCGCGTAAGGGATTCGGAACTGACTTATTTCGGCATGCCCCCCAAGACGCTTTCGCAGCTGATCGTGCTGATCGCGGCGTCTATCAAGAAGCAGAATGTTACGGTGCTCTCTATTTGCACGAGGAACCTCGTTGTTTACGAGATGATGCTCGGCTTTTGGAATATCCCGCAGAGAGACAGCCTGGACGAACGCGTGGCCGCCATTACGCAGGCCGAAGAAAAGACCGGCGAACTGTTTGACAAGGCATCGGAAGAATTCGAGAGAATCCTGAAGATGACGGACCTGGTGAAGACCCAGATGGTGTCCGTGACGAACGCGGAACAGAATGCGAAGGCCATGTCTGCCGAGGCATCGGAAAGGGTGGCCGAAATCCAGACGCTGACGGAACAGCTGAACGCCCAGAAGCAGGCGCTTGAAGAACTCCGGGATTCCATGACCCTCAAGGTGAGCGACGCCGAGAACAGGGACAAGCAACTGTCCGAGAAGATTGTGTCTGCCCAGGATTTGATCGAGCAGGCCTGCGCGAAGATTTCTGAAATCGACAGCATGACGGAAAACAGCCTGAAGGGCATGGAAGCTTGCCTGGCGACGTCTAGCGAGAAGGTGGAAGAAATCAAGAAGATGACGGACTTTGTGGGCGGCGGCTCCTTGGGCAGCAGCTTCAACAAGAGAAAACGCAGCTTGGGCCGAAAGGCGCAAATTTGGCTGATCCTGAGCCTGGTGCTGTTTGCCGGTGGCTCCCTGTGGATTTACGGCGTGTTTACCCGATTCGGCGTGCATACGGGCTCTGTATGGGCCGACGTGGTGATGAACCTCGCCATGTCTTCTATGGCGGTATTCGCCTTTGTGTATGCCCTGAGGGAATACGGCAAGGAACGCAAGCTGCAAGAAGAGTACGCCTTTAGGGAGGCCATTGTGCTGACCCTTACGGCGTGCCTGGAACAGCTGGATACCTGCAGCCGCGACGACGTGAAAAAGCTGCTCTCGGACACGGTAGAAAAGCTTTACTCGAAACTGCCGGTGTAGCAGGTTTTAGTCGGCTTTGATGTAGCCTAATCTGTATTTTTCTGTGAACATTCCTGTGAACTTTTCTGGGTAGTTCTCTGGGCAGTTTTCTGTGTAGTTTTCTGGATAGTTATTGGTGTAGTTGCATCGCTTTAATAGGTGGGGGAAGTTTCCCCCTCGCTCGCACTGCGCTTGCGCAGTTGCTCGCTACCCCCTCTGCGGGGGCCCACACCCCCGCCCCCCCACCCCCCCCCATATTATATATAAAAAAAAACAAAAAAAATTTTGGA
>NZ_JBGUQY010000024.1:0-442414 GCF_045131395.1 Fibrobacter sp.
ATTCTGGCTGCACCTGATAGCGGATGGTCCCGAGGCGATGCCGCAGACCGATGACCCGATTTACCGCAGGGCTCTCGACAATCTGCTGGTGATAAACGCAAGTCAGGAAATCTTAAACAAGCAGGCGGAAGCGATGACCTTCAACTATGTACATGAAGTAGATGACTTCGAAGCGGTTCTCGCTGACGCAAAGAACGATGCCCGCCGAGAAGAACGCTCTAGAAACGAGGCCGTAAATAATCGCAGGGTCGATTATCTGCGTTCTCAGAACATCCCCGACAGCATTATTTCTACGATGCTTGATATCAAATAACTAAAGCACAAACCAGACTTAAAGACCATTAATAAAACGAAAAGAGACGCCCCTTTTTGGAACGTCTCTTTTAAATGTTTTGGCCCTTCGACTGATTTGACAAGCTCATCAACCGACTTAGGGACCGTTTCAAGCTCGGTGAGCTCGCCGAACTGACCTTGCGGAGTTCACTTCGGCAGGCTCAGTGAACTTACGCGTTGGCGCTTCGCACCCAAGCCTTAGCGGCTCGGTCATGGACAAGCATGCTTGCCCGCGACTCTCGCCTTACTTAAGCCTTCACAGTCGTGAAGCTGAAGGCCTCGCCGTCGGCGTCGTTGGCTTCGAGGCCATCAGCGGAGGCGGCCCACTTAATCGCGACAGCTTGGGTTTGGCACTTCGTGCCCAACCTCTGCGGCTCGGCAATGTCCACGCAAGCGTGGCCGCAGCACTCGCCTTACGAGGTTGTCACCAGCAATGTAATTATCTTACTGCTTCGACGAAGACCTTTTCACCATCTGCATCAGATTCCTGCAAACCTGCAGTAGAATCCTTCCAGATGATTGCATTTGCCTGTGTCTCACCCTTGATGTAGTTCTCGTTTTCCTTCACGGCGAGCTTCAACACTTCGCTTTCGGAATAGAGTTCAATGGTGATGCGATCAGAAATTGCAAAGTCCTGATCCTTGCGGCGGTTCTGGATGCGGTTCACGAGTTCGCGAGCCACGCAAGCGCGGCGCAGGTCATCGGTAATCTTCAGGTCGAGAGCCACGGTGAAGTGCTGGTTTGCTTCCACAGCGAGGCCTTCCGGCACGATGCGGCTGAGCATCAAGCAGTCGGCACCAACTTCACCGAATTCGAACTTAATCGTTTCGCCATTCTGCAGAGCCTTGATTTCGTCGACCGTGAGGCTGTTGAGCTTAGCAGAAATCACCTTCATGTTCTTCGCGTAATCCGGGCCCTTCGCCTTGATGGCGAGGAAGTTCGGCTTGGCGGAGAGCTGCACGAGCTTCGTCTCATCTTCCAAGAACTTCATTTCGCGAACGTTCAGTTCTTCGAGGATCAAGTCCTTCATGGTCTCGGCGACGTTCTTTTCTTCGGTGCCGTGAGCAACCACCGTCATGCTGGCAATCGGCATACGGTTCTTTACGTTGTTCGTAGCGCGAATCACGCGGCCCATTTCGACCATGCCACGCACCATGGCGATGCGTTCCACAAGCTTTTCGTCCATCAGGGATTTGTCGGCGCTGGGGAATTCGCAGAGGTGCACGCTTACTGGAGCGTTGGCGTCCACTTCGCGAACGAGAATCTGGTAGATTTCTTCGGCGAGGAGCGGGAGGAACGGAGCGAGAATCTTGGAGAAGTCCACCAGCACCTTGTACATGGTAGCGTAGGCGGCATTCTTGTCGCCATCGTTTTCGCTCTTCCAGAAGCGGCGGCGGCTACGACGCACATACCAGTTCGTGAGATCATCCACAGCGGCGATCACGGCGGGCACCACGTTGTACAGGCGGTAAGCCTTCATTTCCACTTCGACCTTGGCAGCCAAATCCTGCAAGGTTGCAAGCATCCAGCGGTCCAGTTCGTTGTCGCTCTTGACTTCCTGACCCGGCTTCCAGTTCAGCTGGCCCTTGGCGGCGTCGGCATTGTGGTTAGACACAAAGAATGCCACGGCGTTCCAAAGCGGGAGCATCACCTGCTTCACGATACCCTTCACGCCTTCTTCGCTGAAGCGCAAGTCTTCGGCCTTGAGGGCGGCGGAGTTGATCATGAACAAGCGGATAGCGTCGGCACCGGTGCGTTCGATCAAGTCGTTCGGGTCCGGATAGTTGCGCTTGGACTTACTCATCTTGGAACCGTCTTCGGCCAAGATAATACCGTTCACAATCACGTTCTTGAATGCCGGCTTCTGGAACAAAGCGTTAGAAAGCACGGTCAGCGTGTAGAACCAGCCACGAGTCTGGTCCAAACCTTCGGCAATAAAGTCAGCCGGGAAGCTAGCTTCCACCACTTCCTTGTTTTCAAACGGATAGTGGCGGCTGGCATACGGCATGGAACCGGATTCAAACCAACAGTCGAACACTTCAGGCGTACGGCGGAAGACCTTGCCGTCCTTTTCGATCGTGAGCTTGTCCACGAAGTGCTTGTGCAGGTCGTCGAGCTTCACGCCGGTGTACTTCTGCAATTCTTCGATGGAGCCTACGGCGATCATTTCGCCATCGTCGGCAATCCACACCGGAATCGGGGTACCCCAGAAACGGTTACGGGAAAGGTTCCAGTCGCGGGCGTTGGCAATCCACTTACCAAAGCGGCCATCGCGGATGTGGCTCGGCACCCAGTTCACAGTCTGGTTGTTTTCAACCATCCATTCCTTCAAAGTCTTGGTCACGCCTTCCTTGCTTGTGACAGGGGCGTCAATCTTCAGGAACCAAGTCTTGAGGGCGCGGTAAATCAGAGGAACACCGGTACGCCAGCAGTGCGGGTAGCTATGGACAATCACGTCCTGCTTGAACACGCGGCCCTGTTCCTTAAAGTAGCGGATAATTTCCTTGTCGGCTTCCTTGGCGCCCATACCCTTCCACATCGGGACCTTGTCGGTGAACTTGCCTTCGGTATCGAGCGGGTCGAAAAGGCCGAGGTCAAGTTCAGCACCCTTCTGGAAGTCTTCTTCACCGAAGGAGGGTGCGGTATGAACGGCACCGGTACCGTCATCGGTACTCACGTAGTCGGCAGGATAAATCTTGTAGTGGCGGGAAAGCTGGTCCGGCGTCACGAATTCGTCGGAGATTCGGGAAAGCGGTTCGTAGTCCTTACCCACGAGTTCAGAACCTTTGCAGGTATCCACAATGTTCGGGTTCTTGAAGTAGGCGGCGGTACGGCTTGCAGCGATCCAGTACTTCTTGCCATCCTGTTCCACGAGGTTGTAGTCCATGTCCGGGCCGACAACGATGCAGAAGTTGGAATAAAGCGTCCACGGAGTCGTCGTCCACACGAGGATGCTCGTGTCCTTGAACTTGGCTTCGTTAGAATTAATCGGGAAAATCAACGTGAGGGACGGGTCCTGACGGTCCTTATAGCCCTGGTTGGTTTCGAAGTTCGAAAGCGGAGTAGCGAGAGCCGGGCTGTACGGCTGGATGCGGTAGCCCTGGTAGATAAGGCCCTTGTCGAAGCACTGCTTGAACACCCACCACACGGATTCCATGAAGTTCTTGTCCATGGTCTTGTAGCCGGTGTCGAAGTCCACCCAGCGGCCCATGCGGCGCACGGTCTTCTTCCATTCGCTGGTGTACTTGAGCACCTTGCTGCGGCAGGTTTCGTTGAACTTGTCGACGCCCAGGTTCTGGATTTCGGCAACGCCAGCGAGGCCCAGTTCGTTCTGGACGAGAGATTCAATCGGAAGGCCGTGGCAGTCCCAACCGAAACCGCGCGGAACCTTCTTGCCCTTCATGGTCCAGTAACGCGGCACGATGTCCTTGATAGTACCGGCCAGCAGGTGACCGTAGTGCGGAAGACCCGTTGCAAACGGAGGGCCATCGTAGAAAGTGTACGGTTCGGTTTCCGGACGGGAGTCCAGCGACTTCTTGAACGATTCATCCTTATCCCACAAGCCGAGCACGCGCTCTTCTATTTGCGGAAACGATTCTTCTTTCTTTACTTCACGAAACATGGTTTACCTCAAACCCCGCGGCCTGCACCACGGGCATTAAATTTTCGGGCGTAAAGATAGAATTTTTGAACCCCAATGTTTAGACCTAAAAGCAATATGCACCTGTATTACACAAGCCCACAATTCGGATGCCCGATTTGAAACAAAAAATGCACTTCTGTAACAAGAGTTCATCGGCAAAACACCCCGAATATTCCAACTTGGAATATAATTTATCTTAAAAAATGACGCCAAAACTTGCTTTTTGGAGCAAACAACACCTATATTGTTTATATATCCATCAACGCAAAAAGGGGGCTTAAATGTCCAATGCAAAGTCCAATATGGGACACATCATACTCATTACCCTATCTGCCGCTATTGGCGGATTCCTATTTGGTTTCGATTCTTCCGTGATTAACGGGGCAAACGGAGCATTAAAAATCCACTTTAACGCAACCGACTATCAACTTGCCTGGGCCGTGTCCCTGGCATTGATTGGCGCGGCTGTGGGCGCCTACTTTGCAGGTCGCCTTGCCGACATGTTCGGCCGTGTGCGCTGCATGCTCGCCGCATCGGCCTTGTTCCTGGTTAGTGCTATCGGTTCAGGCGTCCCCTTCGGGATTCCTGACTTTATTTTCTGGCGCGTGATTGGCGGCGTCGGTATCGGCGTGGCCTCTATTATCGCCCCGATTTACATTGCAGAAACCGCTCCGGCCCATTTGCGTGGCCGCTTGGGTTCAATGCAGCAGTTCGCCATCGTGATAGGCATTTTCATAGCCCTCCTTTCAAACTACCTGATTGTTCGTTTAGCAGGTTCTGCCAATAACGAACTCTTTGGCGGTTTCAAGGCATGGCAGGTCATGTTCTGGGTCGAAATCATTCCGGCAGCCCTCTACGGCATTGCCGCCTGGAAACTTCCCGAATCGCCGCGCTACTTGGTACATAAGGGCCGCCTAGAAGAAGCCAAGGAGGTCCTCGCCAAGATCGATTCCGAAGGCGTCGACAAGGAAATCGAATCCATCCACGAAACCTTCAAGAACGAAAAGCCCGCAAAGCTTGCCGACCTGCTCGAAATGGTCGGTGGAAAGAAGAGAATCGCACCGATTGTGTGGGCAGGCCTTGGCCTTGCCATCTTGCAGCAGCTTGTGGGTATCAACGTCATCTTCTATTATGGCACCATGCTTTGGCAGAGCGTTGGCTTCGGTGAAAGCGACGCCTTCTTGACCAGCGTGATTTCTAGTGGTGTGAACCTGGTGATGACCATTGTCGCCATCATGCTTATCGATAAAATCGGACGTAAACCGCTCCTGCTCATCGGTAGTATCGGCATGGCAATCACCCTCGGAACACTCGCAATGTGCTTCATGAGCGCCAATGTCGACGGAAGCCTTCCCAAGGCCGCCGGCGTTACCGCATTGATTGCCGCAAACCTCTACATTACCTTCTTCGCGGCAACATGGGGCCCGGTCATGTGGGTGATGCTCGGTGAAATGTTCAACAACCGCATTCGCGCCGTGGCTATCGCTATCTGCGGACTTGCCCAGTGGGTAGCAAACTTCGTTGTCACTTGGAGCTTCCCTGTGCTTACCGGCAAGGACGGCATTGGTGTCGGCCCGACATACATCATCTACACCTTCTTCGCCGCATTCAGTATCTTCTTTGTCGCAAAATTTATTAACGAAACCAAGGGCAAGGAACTGGAAGATATGTAGCGGATAGCCACATCGCCTGTGGTTCCTCGTAACAGTAAAAGGTCCTCGGCATTGCCGAGGACCTTTGCTTTATAGTCATTTGCTATTCAGCAGGATTACTTGACGTTCACCTTGGAAAGCTTGCCGTTCACGCGGACCAGGTAGACACCCTTGGTCGGAACCATCACAGAAGCATTACCGAAGATAGCCTTGGTAGATGCAACCTTCTTGCCCTGGAGGGTGAACACAGCGATATCGGCACCAATCTTGGCTCCTTCAACAGTGATGTTCATGCCAGCGACAGAAACCTTTGCCATGGCAGGAGCAGCAACAAGCTTGATAGCAGTCGGGTTGGTACCAGGATTCGGATTCGTCTGATTCGGAACATTCACTCCAGTTAGCTTGACAGGATCAACCACCTGCTTGCTTGCATCCAGGAATTCAACTGCCGAAATAGAGATTTCGCCAATGCCACCCTGTTCAGCCTTAACTTCCCACTTGAGGCCCTTGGCATTCTTCAGAATATCGGAGCCTTTCGGAAGAGCAGAATTGGTCGAGTCAACCCAACTAAGAATAGCGATTTCGTTCCCACCACCGAGACCCTTGAAACCATAGGTCGTCGGAGTCAAATCATAAACGATGGTCTCATAACCATTGGTCGGATCCACATAGATTCCCGGTTCAGAACCAGCACCGATGTTATTAAGCTTCTTAGCATCGTTTTCATCCGTAATGGTATTAAGAACAGCCATGCGAATCGGGCCAGAAGACTTCAACGTCACACGGAGATACTTGATTCCTAATGCGGTCAAATCAACACCACAGGTTTTCGTCTGCTTGCACTCGTCCTTCTTGAAAGAAACTGCAATACCTGCAGAAGGATACTTGAGTTCGCACTGAGCCGGATTGCTCTGGCACACATCATACTTTTCCTTAGTCCATTCCGGTTCAGGGCCAATTTCCATCGAAGCTTCGGCATAGATATAGCCGTCATCCTTCTTATAAAGCGGAGACGTACCAGAATCCGGAACCATCACAGTTCCAATACCGAGTTTATCGTGATAACCGCCCCAGTTCCAAAGACCCGAAATACCAACAGCGGTATCGCCATGAGCCTGTTGCACACCACCAATCTGGCTCACCGAAGGAGCCTTAGACGGATCCGGAGTAAACTTTTCAAAGCCAGTCAAATCATAGAGGTTGGGCATGTTACCCGTCAAGATGAGGAGATAAAGCACATTCAAAGTTGCAGGATAATACTTTTCACCCGGAACAGATTGACCGCAACCATCTGCACTTGCGCAGCTTTTCTTCTCCTTAAGAACAGAATAAACAGTACCAAGATAGCTCTTTGCTTCGTCACTTTCCAAAGAAGATGTTGCAAGGCCGAGACCGCCGGAGAAAGTCGAAGAAATAAAGTTACGGGTCTTGCTTTCATCCGCTGCATACGTGTCGTTAACGTACTTATACCCCGAATTCACACCACTGGCAGTGCGGGTATTCGGAATAAGCCACTTGGCAAGATTTTCGTTAAATTTTTTGGAGTCGCTGTCGCCATACCAGTAGTATGCCCAGGCAGTGCGCCACGGCGTACGGGCAGCATCATCATAGGAACCGATATCGTTAGAAACAGCAGCACCCGGAGAAGAAATAGTCTTGTGAGAGCTCCAGTCACACCAGTCACCCACAAGGCCCGTCTTGGAGTCCTGGCAAGCAAGCAAGTCTTGCACTGCCTTTTTACGAATCGTAGACCATTTAGAGTCTCCAGTCACCTTTTCAAACAGACGATAATGACCAGGCATCACATAGCTCGGGTTAAGAGCCGGATTCCAGCCACTTCCCGGCTTGAGGGAGTTGTTGCCATCAACGTCATTCTGAGTCATCCAGTTGATGATTTTCGTGGCATCGCTCAGATAGGAGTCTTTTTTCCACTGTTTAGAAGCCATCACGAGTGCGAGAGCAGCATCTTCGTCAGCGTCCGTTGCAGAACCATTGTCAGCACTGCAACCGATACGCCAGTTCATACCACCGCCGTCACCACCATTGGATGTCCAAACGCTATAAAGCTTATCGAACACATCCTGTTCGTCCATGTACACGGTAATCAACATACCATAGGCAATTGCTTCGGAAACCGTAGAGCATGTTCCTTCTGGTGCATAAACCCAGCCATTGGAAGCGTTGTACCAAGCCTGTTTCCAAAGCTTATAGTGTTCCTTGATCATATCCGTATCGGCATATTCAATGATGTTGCCGTGCGGATGTTTCATGTTCTGCGGGAAGGGGTACTGTCCCGCCATAGAATAAACAGCAGAAAGGGCCAAAACACCCATCGCCATTTTGAAAATATTTTTCATAGGATTTCCTTTTTAATGACTTTTTACACCCGTTTTAAATATAAAATCGGGAACCTTTTGCGGTAAGGTTCCCAGTGTAATATTAAAATTGCAAACGCAAGCTTATCTGTAATTTTTTCGGAACAAAAAGTTCTCTAAATGTTCTCTTCAAAATTACGGGTTCTTATTTAACGCCATCATCGCCTTTTTCTTTTTACGGCGCCAAACCTTGAACTCACTATAAAGCGTGCTCACCGTGTAAATAAAGATTAGCAAAAGGATCGTATTCTTGGGTCGATTCAAGTTGCAAATTCCCCAGGCAATCGTAATGATCGGAAGATGAATCAAGTACGGATAAAACGAGGCGCGACCAATTTTACGGACAATTCCAATGCAGAAGAAACGGGCCATAAAGCCCTTGCCCGTGAGGAGCGAGACCAGGAAAAGTCCGTAAAGCAGAATCGGGAGCGAATGGTGGAAGAAATAGTTAAAGCCGGGATTCAGTTCCGGACGCATCAGGAACAGGCTGCCATAAATGGCTGCAAGCATGACAAACTGGGCAAATCCGCTGGCCAGATTCCGCTTGAGGAAATCAAAGTGTCCTTCCTTGAAAAGCCTAAAGAGCACCATGCCGAACAGGTATTCAAAAATTCGTACAGGTGCAAAAATGTGGAAGAAACGGTACTTGGCATCGTAACTGTCAAACCAAAGATTGTCAGAAAGACCGAAGAAAGTGGCCCAAAGAATGCCCGGAATAAAGAGCGTTCCGAAAAGCACCCAAAGCGTTCGGTCACTCTGCTTGAAAAGCCAGCGGCTAAACCAAGGCGTCACGGCATAGCACACGAAAAAGCTGGTAAGGGACCAGGAAGGTTCATTCAGTTTCATGCCGAAATCGGGCACAATGGACCAGGTGAGCGACAGATGCAAGAAAAGGCTACGCCACGGGTGAGTCATCTTGGCAAGGCCCGCCGCAGCGCAGTCGCCTATTTCACTCAAGGCAGGCAAATGCGTGTAACCGCTGAACTTGAACACAAGCACCACAAACATGAGGAGCGTCATGAAGAAGTGCAAGCGGTAAAGCTTTGCAATGCGACTGAACATGAAGGGGACTACGGGGATTTGGCGATCGGGATCGCTAAACTTGCTTGCGAAAAGAAAACCCGCGAGCACGTAAAAGATGCCTGCCGCAAATGCCGGGGCATTCACGATAGGCATGATCCACTTGTAATCGGACATGTAGTTGAGGGCGCTAGAAGAACCCAGATGCAGCATCACAATATTAATGCTTGCGAGAAGACGAAGGCCATCGAGAGCCGGAAAATAATTTGGTTTAGTGGTGGTCATTTTTTTTGTCTTGTTGACGGATGCGGGCAAGGGCTTTAGAGCGACGGCGGGCGGTTTCCTGGAGGTCGACATTTTCGTCGTATTCATCGACAATTTCGCGACCCAGGATTTCTTCGAGAACATCCTCGAGGCTGACGATGCCGGCAATGGCACCCCATTCATCGACGACACCTACTACATGCCCGCGTTGCTTTAAAAAGCGGAGCAAAAGCTTGTCCAAGGTAAGGCTATCGGGGATCAGCTGCAGCGGGCGCATCATTTGGCGAAGTTTCACGTCGCGGAGGCCTTCCGCAAGCTTGTTATAGGCATCTCGGCGAAGAACAATCCCGATCCAATTATCCTTTTCTTTTTCGTAAAGCGGCACACGGGAGAAGGGCCAATTGCCGCGTTCATCCAGAGATTCCCCAATGGTAGAATCCGCCTTCAGAGAAAACACCACCTGACGCGGCGTCATGACTTTACGTACCGGCACCGATTTCAGGGCAAGAATATTCTTGATGACCAAGGACTGCTGGCGGTCAATCACATCTTCGCGAAGTCCGAGACTCACAAGGCTGTTGATATCATCGATGCTCACATCTTTCTTGTCTTCTTTTTCGCGAGTCCAGTGCTTGGTGAGCGTGAGGCAGAGCCAAATAATACCGGTCCAAGAAAGAACGATGGTAATGTAATAGAATGGCACCGCCACCAAAGGGGCTGCAATTTTTGCCTGCTTTACGCCGAGCGTTTTAGGAGTGATTTCGCCAAAAAGGAGAATCAGCACAGTAAGAATAATCGGCAGTGAAACCTGCCCAATGGGCGGCAAATTTTTGACCGCAAGGGCTGTCGCCAAAGATGCACCCACCGTATTGGCGATGGTGTTCACCACCAGCACCGAGGCAATATAGCGATCGATATTTTCCTTCACGTGCACCATGTAGCGTGCCGTAAACTTTTTCTGTTTTTGCAGCTGTTCAATGGTTGCAGGCGGCATGCTGTAAAAGGACGCTTCTGTCACCGAACAGAAGGCCGAAATGGCAAGGCAACCTAAAACCGTAAGGATGATATAAAGCATTATTCCATACCTAACAAAGCAGGTTCAAAAAGCGCAGGTTCGACCGCCCAAAGTTGCGGACGGCTCAAGTCGTAAATATAATCGGTCCAATCAGACAATTCATATAGAGCCTTGGAACCTGGAGTCGGAAGCGTAAACGAATGACCGGAGCCCAGTACCTGCAAATCCACATCGGTATCTTCGCCAATATCGGCAAGCTGCTTTGCAACTTCAATAGCATCATCAATTCCACCGAGGCCGTGCACAAGCCCTGCGGTCAAGGCCTTAATGCCGATCATGACGCGGCCGCCACCATAGGCGGTATCGACGGTCGCCTGCGGAATTCCCGTAGCCTTAGAAACGACTCCCGTGAAGCGTTCGTAGAATTCATCCATGTAAGCTTGCAAGGCGGCACGTTCACGATCTGTCCATGCCCGGGTGAATGTAGTGGCATCCGCATACTCATGGGTCTTTACGGATTCGGCCTTGAGCCCAATTTTATCCATTAGGCCTGAAGCATCGATTTTTCCACCATAAATGCCGATGCTACCCACAATGGCCATGGGCTCTGCAAGAATCTTGTCGCCGGCGCAGGCGATGTAGTAACCACCCGAGGCACCCATATAGCCGATGCTAGAGACAACAGGAATTCCCTGCTCGCTGACATGGCGGAGGGCCGCCCAAATCTTGTCGGAAGCAATAGCAGAGCCGCCCGGCGAAGAAATGCGCACAATCAGGGCTTCGGCACCGAAGGCGGGCAACTTGCGGATTGATTCAAGAACTGAGTGTTCCATACGTGAATCAATGGTACCGTCAATATTCAAGAGAGCAATTTTTGCCCGAGGCGCCCAACTTTCATTGAAAATCTTCTTGTCCGTCGGATTCCAAGTGCGGTACGCCGCATTGGGATAATCAATATCAAAGAAAGTCTTGAGTGCGTAAGTAGGAACCTGATCCAGATAAAGCAGCGTATCCACCAAGCCCGCACGCTTTGCCGCAGAAGCGGTCACTAGGGGTTCCGAAGCCAAGGAATCCAAGTGTTCATAAGCCTGGCTGGCATTCATCTTGGCACCTACTCCCCGCATAGAAATATAGGTTTGCAAGGAAGTCCACAAATCGCTATACAATGTATCAAGGTTCGCACGGGATTCCGCCGACATGGAATCTGCTATGTAAGGTTCAACGGCAGACTTATACTTGCCGTGACGCAGGAATTCCACCTTCACGCCGAGCTTATCGAAAAGTCCCTTATAGAAGAGAATGTTTCCACCCAGGCCGCGCCAATTCATGTGAGCGGAAGGCTCCACCACGATGCGGTCTACGTGGGCCGACGCAAGCAATACTGCGGGCCGAATATCGTCCATGTAGGCAACGACCTTGCTGCCTCGAACCTTGAGCTTTTTCACGTAGCGGTCTATTTCACTGGAGATTCCAATATTACCCTTGTAACCGGAAAAATCCAAGATTATCAATCCGCAGGCCGGGTCGCGCAACATGTGTTCAAACAGGTTACGCACATGCCAAATGCAAATGGAGCTCTTCCTAAAGAACGAAAACTCTTCTTCGGTTTCAGAGACTGCCATATCCAGCGGAACACGGATAATCTGGGCGCTCAAAGAGGCGTTCGGATTGCGAGCACTGTGATAGCCCCACGCGCCACCCTTGGGCAAAAGGTCATCGTACACATGCAAGGCCACATTGTTGTAACCGCCCAAACTGGTGGAAAAGGTAAGCCGATATTGATCATCGCCATGCAACGGGACTCGAAGACCCCAGCGGACGCCATACAGGCCAAGTTCTATAAGCAGGCGATGACTTTCAAAATCTTCCACATCGTAGCTCACGCTCATGAGGGGGCCAAGACGCAAGGTAGCACCCAAATTCTGCACACGGTCAGGAGCTTGCGGACCAACATATAGAGCGTTATCGCAAGAGTACCCCAAAGAGACGAATGAAAGCGGACGCAACATCAAGCCCAGATCCAAGCTCCATTCCGTGCCGCTATAGCGAGCCGTACGAGTGGCATTAAGACGTTCGCCCACAAAAATCACGCGATTCCACAAGGCATTCCCGTGAGTCAGGCTCCAACGGGAAACATCAAGGTGATTGGGGCCCTGGGTATAGTCAAAACTGGCAGCCCAATGCTCTAGGTTTCCACCGATACGGAAATTCTTGATGGCGTTGTCGTAATCATAGCTAACGAGCGCGCCCTTGGAATCAAAAGCCGCAAGACCGGCCGGGTTGCCCCAAATGCCGTGTTCATTTTCAAGCGAGACAAAGCCCGATTCACCAGGAATGTAGGCAAGGGCATACGCTGCGCAGAACAAAAAAAGCGCAGGCACAACCTTATTATGCATCAATTTCATTCGCTCTCCCCTTTTTATAGACTTCGCCAACCAAAGAAACCATTATCACTGCAGCACAGGCATCGTATAGGCAGCCATACCAATTGTAATCAGGCTCCTTATTTCGCACCGTTTTCTTATAATCGTCCAAATAATTTAGAAAAGCTTGATGTTCCTTCTGCAAGGCATACGCCGGATTGCCATTGCGATAAGCGCCTAAATCCAGCGATACGGAACGGCCATTCATTGAAATTTCTACCGTGCGGGAATCAGAGGCGCAATTACGGTCTGCTATAAATTCGGCCTTTAGCGTTCGAAGGTCATAGAAGGCGTGCACTCGGTCATCCGACAATTCTTCGCAACGAAATGACTGGTACATCATCGCGTTCTTGTCCACAAAGGAATAAAGCAGGTCCATGTCGTGAATCATCAGGTCATATTCCACGGATACATCGCGATTACGCGGAGAAAAACCGTGGGTCCGCGTGAACTTAAAACTGACCGGGCCAACATCCTGCTTTTGGAGGAACCAGGATTTAAAGTAATCCTGCATTTCATTGAAAAAATCGGTCTTTACAAATTCTTCGATTGCCGGATTGTAGCGTTCCGAGTGGCCTACAAAGACAAAAGCATTACGTTCTAAAGCAATGCGCTGGAATTCTTCTGCTTTTTCAAACGAGATGGCCACCGGCTTTTCAACAAGCGCCGGGAGCATAATCTCAATGCATTTTTTGACGTATTCTTCATGCGTTACAGCCGGAGACGCGATGACGGCAAAGTCTGGCGAAAGCCGACCAGCAGCAATTTGCTCAAATAGGGTACAGGCCTCTGCCGACGTATCCGCAACACCGATAAATTCAACGCCATCCTGTTCAAACAAGCGCTTATGGCGATTACCCATGGTTCCGGCGCCAATCAAGATTGCCTTATAAGAACATATATTTTGCATAAAGCCCTAAAGTGTGGCCCGTTTCCATTCCAAACAAGTGGCCCCGATTCATTTCGTAAAAGAAAGCTGCGCCCAAGGAATTCTTGAACACCGAGAAGTAACGGGCCGCATCGATGCGTAATTTCATGCCCCGGTAGAGGTCATCCATTTTTTGATAGGGCTTGTCCAAATTCAGGTTTCTGGATTCCTGAATACGCCAGCGGTACAGGAGAACGTAATCAAACTTCCACCCGGAATAGTCATTGCGATCCCAAAGCAATTTCCACGAAATAGAGCCTTTCAGGCCCAGTTCATCGCCTGGCTGGAAATTGCGCTCTTCGAGAAAAGTAAAGTACTCCATGGCAGCACCGAGCGTCATGTTGCGGGAAAACTCATAAAGACCATAGGGGGTAACGCCGATTCGATAAAAGCGATTGACGCGGGAACCTTCGCGGGGAGGAAGCCTCCAGTTGAAAACGACGCCCACAAAAGAAAACGGCATCAGCTTTACGCCCAAATAGGATTCGTTCAGGCCGTTAACATGCAAGTTCAACGCTTCGTGACGCTGGTCATGAAACATGACGTCATATTCATAGCTCAAAAGCCTATAAGAAAAATCGCCATAAATGCTAAAGCAATGGCAAGGGGCGAACTCCCCCGCCACGTTCAAGTCCGCACTGTAAACGTCATCGCGGAGTTCTGCAACGCCACCAAAGAGGGCGTAGCTTTCCGGGCCGCGAACAGGCAGAATGGATTCGCGGGCAACCGCAGAAACCAATCCTGGCAAAAGCAAGATAAGAAAAAAACAGAGAATTCTTTTAGTAGGCGCAGTCATTTATTACCATTCAAATTTAAAAATTTAAGTCAATGAACCGAAGATCACATTTTGTGAAATCACCTTTATATACTATATTTCTTAGCATGGTAAAAAGTTTTTTCTTCTTAGCAGTGATTGTCTGTTTCTTGGAAGCATGCAGTAACAGTAGCAATACTGAATGCGGCGCCACCGAGGATTGCCTTATTCTTGAAGAAGATAAACTGTCTTCGGAACCAGACTCTATTTCAAACGGATCTGATTCTATTAATGAATTCCACGAGGGAATGATTCTTGTTAAGGGTTCCGAAAAGGTCGTCATTATAGGCACTAATAAAAAAGGAGCCCGAGAAAGCGAAACGCCGGAATTAAGAACCGTTCTAGAATACGACTATTTCATGGATTCTGCCTTAGTTAAATGCAAAGATTTCAAATCAATAATGGCGGGAACTAAGCTAGCACAAACCTTGAAATGCAACGACAACGAGCCCATTACCGACATAACCTTCTTTGACGCAGTTCTCTTTGCAAACAAGAGAAGTAGCAAAGAGAAGCTTGACAGCGCCTACGACTATTCAAAAGCAGTTTATGATAACGAGGGGCACTGCACCAACCTCAGCAGTTTTCTTTTCCGTGAAAGCCGTAAGGGATACCGAATACCAACCGAAGCAGAATGGATCAAAGCAGCAACCAGTTCCTACAAATTCCAGTTTTTTTCGGGAAAACCCATGGAATGGTCGAACGATTTTCTTGGGCAACTCAAGGATACAACTATCGTAAACTTTACTGGAGCCAAAAACGCCAACGATTTGGGCGAAAGAATTGTCAAACGCTACAACAGGAGCCCAGATTCTACGAATGTTGATTTATATTCCAGAGGAGACGTATACACTGTAACTTCAGCCTCCCACGCAGACTATATCGGATTCCGTCTTGCTATCGGCGCCATTCCAAATGCCATATGGCTAGATAATAAAGGCTACGCTTCCAGCGCTCCAATTACCATTCTTGCAAATTCCACCGACTTATGGGATGTTTCAAAAACAACGGACATGAAGATGGCTTTTCTAAATTACCAGAGCGGTAATTTAGCATACATTGATTACGCAATAGGCGGAAATACTATTACAGAAATTAACGATACCGTCCACGTATTTCATCCTGATATATCTCCCGATGGCAAAAAAGTTGCTTTCTGTACTGGAATTGAAGGCGTTTCAAGTCTGTCAAACGTTTATGTACGAAACCTAGACTCCATCGGTTCCAACCTAGTGAAGCTCAATGTGGAAAGCGCCGCTATCCCCCGTTGGAAAGTCCTCGAAAACGGAGACACCGCCATTACCTATGTTTCAAACCCCGGGAACAACAAAGACAATGCGACGTTTAAAAATTACAGTACCTGGCAAGTCATTTTTGCAAACGGCAAATTTGGCAAACCGCAAAAGCTATTTGATGGAGCATACCATGGGGGTATAAGTAATGGATTGGCAGTATCCGGAGCAAGACTTTTACGTGCAAGAGTGCACAATAAAGACACAATTTGGTACAATAACGAACAAGCCTGTAACGTATCTCTTTCTAAAGACAACTCTAAACGCACCGCATTTTTGGACTTCGGCGGGAAAACTGGCCAAACCTTTGTTGGAAAAAAATACTCGACACACCAATACATCCTTATTGCCGATAGTACGGGAAATTTAACACACTATGTACAGGCACCAACAGGTTACACCTTTGACCACAGCGAATGGACTGTTGGCAATGCAAATGACAATATCGTAGCAACCCTCGCCAATACCGATGGAGCACATAAGCGCATCACACTTATTGATTTAGCAAGCAACACTTCCATAGACCTTGTTGAAGGCGACGAGCTATGGCACCCCTGTTTCTGGGCTAAGCCACAAATGAAAGTCTCGCTCTCTAGTAGCAGCAACGCCAGCGAAGATACCATCCATTCGAGTAGCAGCGGATTTATTCTTGACCCTGATAGTGCCGGTTTGTATTACAATGCATCAGGCATTTACCCTACAGCAGACCGTTGGCGTTATAAAATGGAACTGTTATGGGGCTATAAAGATTCCGCAAACATAATCGCATTGGGATCTTCACGAACAGAAAATGGCATAAAGCCTCTAGCCTTCACAAGCCCAGCATTCGCTGTTAACTTTGGAAGTTCCGGCAATTCCATACAAGGTTCATACCTTTTTCTTGAAAAGTATCTTTTCCATCACATACAAAATTTAAAAGTAATCATTTTTGAATTAGATATTGACAGATGGTCTTGTTGTAACAACAGCCTCTTAAACAATCCATACAAACATTACTCAGGGTATGTCTATGATGAAAACCATAATTTTTGGAAAGACTACTATCCACCAAACCTATACAATCTAACTTATGATTCCCCAGGCACACCATCAATTGCAGCTAAGTACCGTAAAAACAGAGGCCAAGATCCTATAAGCGGTTCAAGCTGGAATTACCCGGAAGTTTCAAATGATTCCACATGGTTATCGAGCAACAAATCTCTCTTCTACAAGAAAATAGACATGTTGAAAGAAATCATACAAATAAGCAAAGAAAAAAACATCTTTGTCATAGGAGTTATTTTCCCACAAAACCCCCAATACAAAGAAACCGGGTCTTTCGGACGTTACGGACTGTTGCGCAGCGAAGCCCCTTCACTCATTGAAGAAATCCAAGCCATTAACAAGATATACCCTAATTTTATTTTATTTGACGAAAATAAAATGGGAGACCATGATTACCCGAATGAACTTGCTCAGGGTACAGATCATTTAAACGCAAATGGCGCCGATAAAATCACACATCGTCTCGATTCATTGATCCAGACTCTTGACATTGACTGGAATTAGCCGTAATGCAGAACTATCGGAATGCACTCATTCTTTTGCAGATTATTCTATTCTGCTTTCTATTCAGCGCATGTACATGGAACGACACCGAGAGCAATCCTGATTTTTTGCCGTTAGACGATTCGGAGTACCCCTACGCCGACTTACCTCGGCTTGTGATTGAAACGGAAGACTTCGCTCAAATCAATGATAGAGAAACAAAGATTCCATCTAAATTACAGATATACGGGAAAGATCGTCCGGAAAGCGAAGTTTTAGACTTGACCGTTAAAGGGCGCGGACACTCCAGCTTTACCATGGCAAAATACAGCATCAAGCTAAATTTTGAGCAAAAACAGAGTTTGTTTGGTATGCCGGAAGACAAGGAATGGGATTTGATTTCTAACCAGCGCGACAAAAGCATGCTCCGAAATCATTTTACGTACCAGCTAGCACGCACTTTGCAAGATGACTATTCCCCCCGCAATCAATTTGTAGAACTATACCTAAATCGCAACTATATGGGAGTCTATCTTCTGGTAGAACACATTAAAGTTGCCAAACATCGCGTCAACATTTCCAAAAGTGATTCCAGCTTCCTTTTTGAAAAAACAAGAGATGCAGATGACGACGACATCTTGTTGCAGAGCCACCTCAATTGTACATTCAACATCAAGTATCCCAAAGACCCAACTCAAAAAAGCCTTGAACTTTTAGAATCTCATATTAACGAATTTGAAAAAGGAATTTCTAACAACAGTATTACGCTTTCTGAATGGATTGACATTGAAGACTTTGTTCGCTACTACTGGATTCAGGAATTTTCAAAGAACATTGACGGAGCCTTCGGTCGAAGCATCTTCATCACTTGGCAGTACAATTTCCCATTCCAAATGGGACCAGTCTGGGATTTTGACGTCGCCTACGGAATCGGGAACACTCGAATGATGAGTCCTTATGATTGGTATGTACGTTATCAAGGGTGGTACAAGTATCTTTTCAAAAATAATGAATTCAAAAAGGCTGTTTCCCAATACTGGAAAAATAACCGTCAGACATTCTTAGACGCTGTTGATTCCATAAAACCCGCTGTCAAAAGTTTAAACAAGGCTTCTATAAATGAATTTAAGCGTTGGCCCACACTGCAAAACGACTCGGACTGGCCATTTGTCGACTCTTACAAAAATTACGACAAAGCAACCGATTCCCTGAAAAATTGGATAATAGAGCGAATTAAATGGATTGACAAAAGTTTATAAACGGGCAATTATCTATTTTTAATCGCATTAAGAGAAAGGTTACTATGAATATAGGCGTCATTTTCGCAGGCGGAGTCGGAACCCGCATGCACAGCAGAGATCTACCGAAGCAGTTCCTAAAGATTCACGACAAGCCTATCATTGTCCACACAATCGAACATTTTGAAAATTGCGCAGACATTGATTCTATTGTCGTCGTCTGCGTAAAGGAATGGATTGACCACCTCAACAAACTGATAGATTCTTACCATCTCAAAAAAGTTAAAGCAGTCGTCTCAGGAGGCGAATCCGGCCAGCTATCCATTTATAATGGTCTTCGTGCAGCAAATGACGTAGCGAAAAATGAGCCATCAATCGTACTCATCCACGATGGGGTACGTCCGCTAATCAACTCCCAATTGCTTTCACAAAACGTTCAATGCGTCAAGCAATTTGGCTCTTCAATTACGAGCGCAACCGTCAAAGAAACTCTTGTTGAAATCGATGACGAAAACAACATAAAAGTCGTGCAGGATAGACCCCATTCCCGAGTCGCCAAGGCCCCTCAATGTTTCTGGCTCAAGGACATCCTTGCTGCACACGAAAAAGCCCTTTCCGAGAACCGCCACGATTTTATTGACTCCTGCACCCTGATGCAACATTACGGCTACCACCTCCATATGACCGACGGGCCCTTTGAAAACATCAAGATTACGACCCCCGATGATTTCTATATGATGAGGGCTATTTTACAAGTTAAGGAAGACGCTCAGATTTACGGGTTGGAGTAGATATGTATTCAGAAAAGACCTTGATTGATGAGATAAAGGAACTAGGATCGCAAAACGCCGACGTTTTCAGCGTTTTGGAAAACAAATCCATATTCATTTCCGGCGCAACAGGACTTATCGGGAACACCCTCATCAAGACTATTGTCACAAACGTCCCTTCAGCAAAAATCATTGCCTTTGTCCGTGACGAAAACAAAGTAAAAAAGATGTTCCAGAACTACGAACAGAACATTTTATTCGTAACGGGAGATATCCGAGAACCAGTCGTTTTTGACGGCCATGTCGACTACATCATTCATGCCGCCAGCGAAACATCCAGCAAGGCTTTTGTAGAAGCCCCCGTCAGCATTATTGAAATCGCCTTGAACGGAACCAAGAACATGTTGGATTTCGCCAAGCAAAAGAACGTCCAAGGTTTCGTATACTTATCCAGCATGGAAATTTACGGGACGCCCCCGAACGACGACAAAATTTTTGAAAGCCACGGAACAGACTTGGACACAATGAATGTTCGCTCCAGCTATTCCGAAGGCAAACGTCTCTGCGAAACGCTCTGCGCCGCATACGCATGCCAGTTCCAAGTTCCAGCCAAGGTCATCCGATTGACTCAAACTTTCGGACCGGGAGTTCAATACAACGACGGACGTGTTTTCGCCGACTTTTCTAGATGCGCCATCGAAAATCGCGACATCGTATTGCACACTAAAGGCGATACCAAACGCAGCTACCTGTACACCCTAGATGCCGCAAGTGCGATTTTGACAGTCCTTGCCAAGGGCAAACCGGCAGAAGCCTACAATGCCGCCAACGAAGACACCTACTGCTCCATTTACGAAATGGCGCAACTTGTCGCCCAAAAGATCGCCCAAGGCAAAATCCAAGTAAAAGTGGAAGAAACTGACATTTCCAGCTTTGGATACGCAAAAACGCTACATATGAACCTGGACACCTCCAAGCTTAAAAAACTTGGGTGGCAGGCCAAAACAAACCTGAGCGAGATGTTTTCAAAAACGATAGAAAGCATGACTTCATTAGGTTGACGAAAGCATATATTTCTATATTTTGAATCGACAATGTCTTTGAAACAGAAAACCTTCAAAGGCGTCATTTGGAGTGCTGTAGAAAGATTTTCTACCCAGGGTGTTCAGTTCCTGTTCGGTATTCTCTTAGCCAGACTTTTGACGCCGAATGACTATGGCATGATTGCCATGCTCACCATCTTTATGGCGGTGAGCCAAACATTTATTGACAGTGGCTTTGGAAATGCTCTCGTCCGAAAGCCTGACCGCAGCGAGGCCGACAAGGCCACGGTATTCTTTTTTAATATCTTTATGGCGGCCATCTGCTATGTCATCATCTTCTTGGGGGCGCCATTTGTAGCTAAGTTCTACGAAATGCCCCAACTTGCGGACATTCTCAGAGTCCTTGCTATAAACCTAATCATCATAGCATTCGGGTCCATTCAACATTTAAACTTGACTATTGACCTGAATTTCAAAACATTGGCAAAGGTTTCTTTTATCGGAGCCATTGTAGGTGGAGCAGCAGGTCTTGTCTGCGCATATAACGGACTTGGCGTTTGGTCACTTGTCGTTCAACAAATGACCACGACATCAACCAGAGTATTTCTGTTTTGGATTCTAGTCAGCTGGCGTCCCAAATGCTTTTTCAACAAGGCCTCTTTTAAGAACATGTTCGGCTTTGGTTCCAAGCTCTTAATTTCCGGCCTATTGAACACCGTGTACGACAACGCCTATGACTTGATTATCGGCAAAGTTTTTTCTGCAGGAACACTCGGAAATTATAGCAGGGCATCCCATTTAGCAAACTTTCCATCAAGCAACATCACGGGCATTTTCCAGAGAGTCACCTACCCTGTTCTAAGTAAAATTCAAAACGATCCAGAAAAACTTAGGCTCGGTTACCTGAAGTTCCTAAATATGGCCACATTGGTCATATTTCCGTTAATGATCGGTCTTGCGGCAATTGCGAAACCATTTGTACTTCTGGTTCTTACCGAAAAATGGTTTAACGTCATCCTCATTTTGCAAATCATCTGCATCGCCCAAATGTGGTACCCCGTACACGCAATCAACCTGAACATCTTGCAGGTTCTTGGACGTTCAGACTTGTTCCTGAAGTTGGAAATTATCAAAAAAATCGCAGGCATTACCATTCTAGTCGTAACGATCCCCCATGGAATTATCGCCCTATGTTACGGCCAGTGGGTCAGCACATGTTTTAGCCTTGTAGTAAACACCTACTACTCTGGAAAACTGCTAAATGCCGGGCTTTTGACACAGCTTAAAATGTACATTCCCACTCTCCTAAATTCTTTGGCCATGGGAGCAATCTGCATTGGCGTAACCAAACTTCTTCCAGAACAGGAATACGCATTGCAACTAGTCCTCGGAATCGCCACAGGAGCCATTTACTACATCGCAAGCAATTGTATATTTAACAGGGCTACAGTAAAAGAGTTGCTGGATCTTGTGAACAAAAAGAAAAACAAGTCGTAGATTATCATGAGCGAAAACAAATTGATTACAGTCACGTCACCCCTCCTTCCGAAATTGGAAGATTTCATCCCGATGCTTCAGGATATTTGGGACAGAAAATGGCTGACGAACAACGGCCATTATCACAAGGAACTCGAAAAGGCCTTGGCAGACTATCTGGGTGTCCAGTACATCAGTCTGTTTACCAACGGAACGCTCCCCCTGATTACGGCCCTGCAGGCCATGCGAATTTCGGGCGAGGTGATCACGACCCCGTACAGCTTCGTGGCGACTACCCATTCCATCTGGTGGAACGGCCTCAAGCCCGTCTTTGTCGACGTGGACGAAACGACCGGCAACATCGACCCCGAAAAGATCGAAGCCGCCATCACGCCGCATACCACGGCGATTATGCCTGTACACGTCTACGGCACGCCCTGCAACATGAAGCGCATCCAGGAAATCGCCGACATCTACGGACTCAAGGTAATCTACGACGCTGCCCACGCCTTCGGCGTGAGGAAGGACGGCGAATCGGTCCTGAAGGCCGGCGACATGAGCACCCTCAGCTTCCACGCCACCAAGGTCTACAACACCGTCGAAGGCGGCGCACTCGTCTGCCACGACGAGGCGACCAAGAAGCGCATCGACTTCCTCAAGAATTTCGGATTCAACGGCGAGACCACCGTCGTGGCCCCCGGCATCAACAGCAAGATGGACGAGATCCGTTCCGCCTACGGCCTGCTGAACCTGAAGCAGGTGGACGACGCCATCGCCAAGCGCAAGGCTACTGCCGAAAAGTACCGCGCAGCCCTCAAGGACGTCCCCGGCGTGCGCTGCCTGCAGGACATCGAGGGCGTGCGCCACAACTACGCCTACTTCCCGATCTTCATCAGCGAGGAATACGGCATCAGCCGCGACGCCCTCTACGCGAAGCTGCAGGAGCATAACATCTACGGCCGCCGCTACTTCTACCCGCTCATCAGCACGTTCAGCGCCTACAAGGGACTGGAATCGGCCAACCCGAAGAACCTCCCCGTGGCCCACAAGCTCGCCGACCAGGTGCTTTGCCTGCCCATGTTCGCGGGCCTCGACGCAGAAAGCGCCGACCGCGTCATCGACGTCGTCAGGAACAAAAGGTAGCCTACGATGCCGCAGAAGAAGCTGATGCTCCTGGGCGGGCTTAGGTACCTGCTGCCCGTAATCGAGGAAGCCCACAAGCTGGGCGTCTACGTGATCACGGCGGACTACCTGCCGGACAACATCGCGCACAAGTATTCCGACGAGTACTGCAACGTCAGCATCATCGACAAGGACGCCGTCCTTCGCGCCGCACGAGAACTGAAAATCGACGGCATCCTCTCGCACGCGGTGGATCCCGGCGTGACTGCCGCCGCCTACGTGGCCGAGAAGATGGGACTGCCGTTCCAGTGCAGCTACGAGGCCGCCTGCATTCTGCAGGACAAGTCGCTTTTCCGCAAGTTCCTTTCCGAACACGGGTTCAACTGTCCGAAGGCGAAGGGCTACACGAACGTCGAGGACGCCCTGGAGGACGTGGGCTTCTTCAACTGGCCCGTCATCGTGAAGCCCGTGGATTCCGCGGGCAGCAAGGGCGTCACGAAGGTCACGGACAAGGCCGACCTGAAATCCGCCATCGAGACAGCGCTCTCGGCCTCCATCACGAAGAACTGCATCATCGAAGATTTTTTGGACAAGGTGGGTGCGCAGTCTAGTGCCGACATCTTCACCGTAGACGGCAAGCTCGTGTACCCGGCCTATTCCGACCAGCTATTCGACAAGAACGCCGCGAACCCCTACACGCCCGCCATCGAGATCTGGCCCGCCTCCATGGAGCAGAAGTTCCAGGACGACCTGACCGCGCAACTGCAGCGCCTGTTCACGCTGCTCGGCGTGAAATCCGGCATCTACAACGTGGAAAGCCGCGTATGTTCCGACGGCAAGGCCTACATCATGGAAGTGAGCCCCCGCGGCGGCGGCAACCGCATCGCTGAACTGCAGGACATGGCGACCGGCCAGAGCCTCATCGTAGGCGAAATCAAGAAGGCGCTGGGCATGCCGATGGACGACATCACCGCCCCGCAATACGACGGCGTGTGGTGCAACTTTATTCTGCATTCGTCGGAAGAGGGCTCGCTCGTCTCCATCGAAATCGACCCGGAATTCAAGAGCAAGTACGTTCGCGACGTGGGCCTGATCGTGAAGCCCGGAGACCACATCACGCCCTTCAAGGGCGCGAACAACTCGCTGGGCACGCTGTTCCTGCGCTTCGAGACCCGCGAGGAACTCGACGCCGCAATCAGCAATCCCGATTCGTGGGTGCATATCAAGCTTAAATAGGGGGCGTGAATGAGACCGATTGGCGGATATTTTGAATGGGAATTCCCTCCTGCAAAAAAGCAACTGCTGCACGAGAATGCGGTTTACTTGAATAGTGGCCGCCATGCCCTCGAATACATTCTGAAAGGTCTCGGGAATATTCGCTGCCTTTGGATTCCCTATTTCACTTGCGACGCCGTCATGGTGCCGATTCAGAGACTCGGCGTCTCCTGGAAATTTTATCACATCGACGAAAAGCTCGAAATCGCCGACAACTTGGAACTTGCCGAAAACGAATTCGTTCTCTACACGAACTACTACGGCATTAAGGACGAATACTGCAAGCAACTCGCCAAACAATACGGCGAAAAGCTCATACTGGACAACGCGCAGGCTCTTTACAGCAAGTCCGTTTCGGGCCCCCACCAGTTTTACAGTCCGCGTAAATTCATGGGAATGCCAGACGGCGGTCTCGCCGTAACGACCATTCCCGACGCTACAAGCGAATTGCCTGTTGACAAATCCTTCGATCGTTGCAAGCACTTGCTGAAACGAATTGAACTCGCCCCCTCTGAAGGATACAACGACTTTAAGGCTGTGAGCAAAGCCATTGCAGAAGCACCGCTTTGCCAAATGAGCAATCTGTCGAAATCCATTTTTGCATCGGTCGATCTCGATGACATTAAGCGCAAACGCCGTGAAAATTTTGAATGCATTCATGACGCTTTGAAAGCCACCAACCGGTTGCAAATTCCTTCCATGGATTCTTTCGAATGCCCGCTGGTTTACCCCTACTGGGCAGACAACGGCGACACCCTCAAAAAAAAGCTTATCGAGCAGCAAGTATTCGTTGCAACATACTGGCCCAACGTGTTTGAATGGGCCAAGGAAAACGACCTGGAATACGAGCTCACAAACCACGTGGTTTGCATTCCCATTGACCAACGTTATGGGAAAGAAGATATGAAAAAAATAACAAGTATTATCCTGTGATAGCGTGCGTCTATAGCCCGCAAATGAATTCCCCCTCAGGAAAAAAAGTATATTTAAATTTAAGCATTAAAACACTCCATTTAAGACTACAAGACTATGAACGATCTCAAGGGAAAGAAACTTCTCATCATTGGTGCTACTACTACAGAATGTGATATTGTTCGCTATGCAAAGGCAGCTGGCATTTACACCATCGTCGCCGACTACCTCCCCGATTCTCCGGCAAAGAAAGTCGCGGACATGCCAGTTTTAATCAACGCACTCGATGTCGACGCCCTGGTTGATTTTTGCAAAAAAGAAAAAGTAGACGGTGTCATTACCGGTTTTGTTGACATTTTGCTCAAGCCGTACATGGACGTCTGCAAGCGACTCGGACTGCCCTGCTACATTACCGATAAAATGCTGAGCATGTCCACCAACAAGGTCGATTTTAAGGAAACCTGCAACAAGTATGGCGTACCCGTTCCTCAGACATACCTGACCGGGAACAAGATTGACGACGCCACACTTCAGAAGATTACCTACCCCGTATTCGTTAAGCCTCTCGACGGCAGCGGTTCCCGTGGAGCCGGCGTATGCTACAACGAAAAAGAACTGAAGGAACGATTCGAAGACGCCATCAGCTATTCCGCCAGCAAGAACGCAATCATCGAAGATTACATTAGCGGAAGAGAATTCCTTTTGGACTACATCGCCGTTGGCGGCGAATTCAGACTGCTGTCCATTTTCGACCGATTCATGGCTTCGGACAGAGGTTCCGCCATCAACTATTCTACCATCAGCATGTCTCCCTCTAAGGCCGTCGACTTCTACCTCGAAAAGGTCAATCCGACTGTCATCAACATGTTCAAAAAAGAAGGCTTTACTGACGGCGTACTGTTCATGCAAGGCTATTTCAACGGGAAAGACATCAAGTTCTTCGAAATGGGCTGCCGCCTCGGAGGTTCGTACTTCAACCATGAACAAGCCTGCCTGGGTTACAACGCGATGGACATGATTATCCGTTTCGCATTGACCGGCAAGATGGTCGAAGACATCGGAACCATCAGTGAAGAATCTGCAAAGTACAAGAAGTTTGCCTTGGATTGCAACTATCTGCTGAAGGGCAGCGATCAGACGGTCGCCAAGATTGTCGGCATGGACAAGGTCGAAGCCCTTCCGGAATGTATCGAAATTCAGAAATATCATGACGTCGGCTATCACTATGGCAAAGACAGAACTGTCGATAGACCTATCATGGTTGCCGAGATTGTTGCGGACAACAGGAGCGAAGTCGAAAGACTCGTCAACTACATCAATAAGGAATACGATGTATTCAACGAACAAGGTGAATCCCTGTTGATGGAAAAACTGAACCCTGAAGAATTGTTTAAATAAGAGGAAAGGACAAATGAAAGTAGCGGTTATTGGAGCGGGCAATTCCGGCTGTGCACAGTCGATTAAGTTGATGCAGAACGGCCACCAGGTCAATCTGATCAAGACTTCGCATAGTCTGCATGACGACAACTTCGAGCAACTTTTAAAAACTGGCGAAATCAGCTGTCTGGATACCACAGACAACAACAGGGAATTTTCTCTCAAGCCCAACATGATCACCCGTGACATTGAAAAGGGCTTGGAAGGCGCCGAAGCGGTCATGATTTTGACCCAGAGCCTGCAGCACCGCGAACTCGCCAAAAAAATCAGCCCGTATCTGAAAGAAGGCCAGATCGTATTCTTGATTCCTGGCAACATGGGCTCGACTCAGTTCGCAAATCACACCAAGGGCAAGCACATCATTTATGTCGAAGGCGAATCGACTCCGTACGACGCTCGCATCATTGCCCCGGGTAAAGTCGAAATCCTTTTCAAGAACGTCCGCAACGCCGTATCGTTCCTCCATAAAGAAGACGAAAAGTACCTGCCTGTCGTTACCTCTTTGTTCGGCACGCACAAGTACCTGAGAACAAACATTGTTGAATCGACTTTGCACAACCCCAACATGGTTGTCCACACCATCGGCACCATCATGTCGGCAAGCAGAATCGAATATTCCAAGGGCGAATTCTGGATGTACCGCGAATCGTTCTCGCCGGCCATTTGGAACTTGGTCGAACAGCTGGATGACGAAAAGAAACAGGTGATTCGCGCCTACGGTGGAAAGAACGCCATCAATTACCTGGACGCCTGCAAGTGGCGTAACGAAGAAGACCTCTCTATCGACAGTCTGCAAGTGTTCAAGAACTACGCCGCTACCGGTGGCCCCAAGGGCCCGGCCAGCTTGGACACCCGTTACATTTACGAAGACGTCCCGATGGAATTGTGCATGCTCGAAAAGCTTGCCGCCGAAAAGGGAATTTCAACACCTATCGCATCGGCATTGATTACGATAGCCTCTGCTCTGAAGTCGACCGATTATCGAATGATGAGCTACGAAATTTCCGACGTGAAGGATTACATACAATAATTCACACATCATGATATTACGATCTCAAGAAGAAATCATGTCTAAGTGGCCCGCTAATGCAGCCCCACTTGTTTCTATCCGTTGCACGGTATACAATCAGGAACAATATGTCGCCGATTGCATCGAGGGATTCCTTATCCAAGAAACAAATTTTCCCTTTGAGATTTGCATACATGACGACGCTAGTCCCGACAAAACAGCAGACATTATCCGAAAATACGAGGCCAAATACCCTAAAGTTATCAAGGCCGTATACGAGACCGAAAATCTGTGGTCCAAACCCGACACTAGGTTTACGCAAATCGTAACATCCATGCTGACAGGCAAATACATTGCCATGTGCGAAGGCGACGACTACTGGACAGACCCACACAAATTACAAAGACAGGTTGACTTTCTAGAATCTCACCCCGAATATTCCCTATCAGCAGAAAACGGAACTGTACTTTTTACCGAAACAGGCGTCGTACAACCTTTTTCAAACGAGCCTGAGCGAGACATTTCTTTAGACGAACTTCTTATCAAGCGCCGTTTCCCAACAGCTTCCGTTCTATTCCATCGCGCCCATCTGCTAGAATACCTCGAACAAGACGCACCAAGATTTGACACAAGTCAGTGGGCGTTCTTATCGAGCAAGGGCAAGATTCATTACAATCCAGTCATATCATCCGTGTATCGTCGCGGATCCGGAGTAACCGAAAACAACAGAATCCGATGGGCATACACAAGCGAAGAATTCAACAACGGAATTAACAAATTTTACAAGCCATCCAAAGCTGTTCGTAAAGCTCGCGATAAAATTCTGTTCTACGACTTTCAGCAAGGACGAATTGCCGCAAGAAAAAAAGGCGACAAAGCAAACGAACGAAAATTACTTTTAAAAACGATTACTCGTTTCCCAATACTATTTATCAAAAATTGGATCAAACAAAGAAAAAAACACTTATACCTTGAATGCATCAAGCCAAAGATTCTCACATGGGCTACAAGGCACTTCTTTTTCGAAGGAAAGAAGTCTAGCAACGCAGACAAATCCATCATTGTCTCTTTGACCAGCTACCCAGCCAGATTCAAGACTCTTGACATTTGCATCAAAAGCTTATTGAATCAGAAACTGTCTGCATCTAAAGTCGTTCTATATCTTTCCAAAGACATCCAAATCGATTCTCTTCCAAAGTCGCTATTAAAGCTGCAAAGCTATGGGCTAGAAATCAGAAACAATTGCGAAGACCTAAAGCCCCACAAGAAATACTTTTACGCCATCCAAGAATTCAAGGATTCCATTGTCGTCACCGCTGATGATGACGTTATTTATCCGAATGATTGGCTTGATTCGTTATACAAGAGCTATTTGCAACATCCGAATTGCATTTCAGCAAGACGTGTGCACCGAATTACAAGAGACGCAAACAACAAAGCCGTTTCTTACCAACATTGGGAAATAGAATGTAAAAGCGTACTCCAGCCGTCCATGGACCTCATCGCAATCGGTGTTGGCGGAGTACTTTACCCACCACACATATTTGACAAGGCCATCCAATATTTCAACACGACCAGCATTAAAGAAATTTGCCTAAATGCCGACGATATTTGGTTAAAATACATGGAAACCGTCCAAGGGACGCCTGTCGTATGGGTACCAAACAAACAATGCCATCCGACAACTATTTTCGACAAGCAGGTAAAAGAGTCTGCGCTCTTCAAAACGAACTTAAAAGAAAACAAAAACGACCAATATATCCAAGCATGCGCCTCGCACTTCAATATCAATCTGTAGTGCGATCCTTTACACAGACTCTTTATTAGATATCATCACACCATGAACCACTTGACAAAACGAGCAATCGTCTTGGGAGACTTGCTAATTGCAAGCGAAAACAGAGCAAGACGCATCCGCTGAGAAAAAGCCGATACCGACTTGGCATTCAGCTGAATATCTCTCGCAACACGTTCTCGGGATGTATTGTAAACCTTGAAAAAATCGGAATGCTTTTTCAGCATCAACTTCCAAGCTTTTTCAATGGAAGCTGGTTTTACAGAAATAGAATCACTCTGCAAGTGATAATCCACTAGGGGTTCTTCCATACAATAAATGGAATAATTCTTTTGCGCACGCACAAGCAATTCAAATTCCTGGAACCTCGGCATTTCAGGGTCAAATTTTTCTTGCTTAAAAACAAAGCTTTTGCCAACAAGCGTTTGCGTACCGATGGACATCGGCATCACATCTTTCGACAAAAAGCCTTCTTTATAGCAATCCGAAACGAGGCCTATCTTTTTTCCGTCAGACATTCTATTCATTCTGCAAAATACAATGTCTGCATTTTTATCTTGCAGAATCTTCAGTTGCTTTTCAAGTTTGTCTTCATGCCAAATATCATCGCTATCCTGAAAAGCAATATATTCTCCACGGGCATGATCAATTCCATTGTTACGAGCAACGCATGCGCCAGCATTCTCTTGATGCACATAGACAATTCTGTCATCGTTAAAACTTTTTACCACTTCTCGCGTGTTGTCAGAAGACCCATCGTCAACAATAATCAGTTCAAAATCTTGGTATGTTTGGCGCAGAATACTTTCAACAGCCTTAGGAAGAATACGCGCTCTATTGAAAGACGGGAGAACAATCGAAATCATACCACCTCCAAATTGCACTGGTTACATATAGCGCGATACATATTTTCGCTGTAACAGGTACCAACAATAGAAGCATCTTCGAACAAGTCATTCAGCTGCTTTGTCGAAGCGATATCCCCTGCAGAAATCTTTTCAATTAAACCATCGACATTCATCGCCTTGTCCGTGACAACGCGTTCATAGGCATCGTTCAATGACGAATACGACAAGTAATCAGTCTCATCAGGAACGTAGAACACAATCGGCCTGTTCAGCAAGGCATAGTCAACACTGCAGCTAGAATAATCTGTCACCAAACAATCTGCCGCCATCAATAAATGCTGTACAGACCGAACCTGCTTATCGCCAAGCACTTGAAAATGTTGATTATCCGAATCCATCGCGAACTGAGTCAACGGATGCAATTTGACCAAGAATAGGATATTTTCTTTTTCCAGGAAATTCTGAAACTTTTTGCTAGAAGAAAGTTCCTGCAAAATATCCTTGACGGTGTCCCGATGAGTATTCGGGCTTACGCGATAAGTCGGCATGTAAAGAACAACCTTCGAATACGAATCAAAATCCACATTCGAAACCAATGACGAACGTTCCATTTTTTCGCGGAACAGGTCATTACGCGGCTGTCCGGTAATTACAATCGAGTCTCGCTTGACATCAAACTGTTCCATCACTCGTTCAGCGGTATATTCCGACGTTCCTAAAGATATGTCGCGGCCAACCCAGTTGAAAACCGCATCCACAGTTCTCTTTACATTCAACTTGAGGCCGGAATAATTTTCATTATAGATTTTCTTGAATCCGCCAACACCATGCCATAATGCCACGATTTTTGCGCCACCCACCAAAGGAATCGCGCCAAAATCATCCAAGCCGTTTGTCATAATGGCAACACCGCAGCGAAGAGACATCATCACGCCCTTGAACGAAGAACTAAGGTAAGCCTCGTAACCCAATTGACGTACCTGAGCCACAACATTCTTGTTGCGAGTAAGCCAAACGCAACGAATGTTCGAATGGTTCTTGTTCACGTATTCAAACAAGAACTTGGCGTTATCATCATATTTTTTTCCAATCCAGCAACCAAAAGCCCAAAGATTCCTGTCACGGAACGTAATCAACTTCAAAATACGGAAGAGAACGCCCATCATGGGCAACGAAAACTTACGCCATTCAAAAATCTTCAAGAACTTCATCTTTAAATTAATGTTCCAGATTAATACGTTTTACACGTTTATTGTTCTTGATTTTTGCGCAGCTTTTTGACCACAAGACAAGAACCCATACCGGTAACAACAAGTACACCCATTTTTTGAGCGTTCCAAAAGAAAGAATGTCTTTGCGGCAAAATTTTTTCCAAAAATAGGAACCAACCACTTTTTCAAGAATTGGGTTTTCCGACGCGACATCTCTCCAACTACCCAATCCATTATGGATACAAACGTTATGTCCGTCAAACGTGTTTATCGTAAAATAGGAATCCGGATAGATTTTCATATCAGAAAATTCAAGCGGTTTGCCATCAAAGTTCACTAGCGCACCCTTGTAGCCATACATGTCCATAAAGACCTTTGTAATAATACAAGGCATTGCATTCAAATCACAACTGCCATCAGGCAAAATAAAATGACGGTCTTTATAATATTCCAAACATTTCTTGATAAACGGATGGTGGGGTTCCGCCCCAATAGCATGGGCAGCAATTTGGTCAGTAAATTCCGTTCCAATAAAGAGCTTGTCGTTCAGGAACTTGTCAAAATTCCCGTTAACAGTTACATCGGCATCCAAATATATTCCACCATATTTTTCAAGCACCCACAAACGGAAATAATCCGTAACAAAAGCCCATTTCTTTTTGGAACACGCCTCACGAGCAAACAGGAATTCTTCGTACGGAAAATCGTTCTTGTTCCATTCAATAATTTCGTACCCAGACAAATGTTGGCACCAAGACGCAAGACAGCGTTCTACAGCCTCGTCTTTCGTATCAGACATCCATAAGAAATGAATCTTCTTGGGAATCACTTACACACTCCACATCTGCTTGAAAAATTTACGGGTATTCTTAAAAATATATGGAGAAAGCCAATGCAAAAGAATCATCGCCTTAAGCATAGATGCTGCAAACGCAGACAAATTCTTTTTTGTATAACGGACTCTCGAAATTTCTGCTTGAATAATCGAAAAAGATCCATAACGAAGTACATCGTCCATCTTTTTCTTGCCACCGCGAATCAAGTGCGAAATTGCAGGACCTTCAATTAAAGTTCGTCGCAAGCCATCACGCATCATGCGCAATTGCATATCCGTTTCTTCAAAGTACAAAAAGAAGTTTTCGTCAAACCTTGCGTAAGGAGAATTCTTCACGAACAAATCTGCGCCCACAACATAATCCACATCACCCACAAAATACTTGTATACAGGAATCGGGCGAATTCCAGAAATATCACTACCTAATAGCTTCAGTACGCACTTAACATAGAAAGCCAAAAGATGGCGCACCATTTTCTTGAGCAGAATCTTTGTTTCAGGGAAATTCCCATGAGATTCCGTGAGAGCGCCTTCGGCATCAACCAAGTTACAACCTAAAGCACCAAGATTCTCATCTTCGTGCGATTTCCAGTAATCGTAAAAATCCTTAATAGCGTTGTTCAACAAAAGGGTATCGCTATTCAAATAAAAAACAAATTCACCCTTGGCAATATCTAGACCACGATTATTCGCCGTACCAAAGCCCAAGTTTGCCTTGTTTTCAACAAGTATCACCTGCGGGAATTCATTTCGGACCATTTCTACGGAACCATCCATAGATCCGTTATCCGAAACGATTACTTCAAAAGAAACTTCCGATGTTTTTTCAAAAACAGAACGGAGGCAATTTCTGAGCAAATCGCAGGTATTAAAGCTAACGATAATGACCGAGACATCTACAGAGGAACTCACTCTTCGTCCTCCTCTTTTTCCTCCACTTCTTCGCCATCGTTTTGCTTACGCATTTTTTCAAAATAGGCTTCGTATTCGGCTTCCAACTCATCACGACGATCAAACTTGCTCTGAATATGGCCAATGCAGAACCAATAAAGGAACGGTTGAAGAGTTCCCAACTCCCACACCGCCGCGCCAATCATTGCAACAAGGCAAAAACACAAAGTACAAACTTCAAAAAAGGCATACTTGAAAACACGAACTCCGCAATATAGCGTATAGGCACATATCCCCATCAGCATAGACAAGCCAACAAAGCCTAATTCCGCCGGAACTCGAACATAATCACTATCAGGAATGCCCAAATACCCTTCTTCCATCGCACCATGCCCAAAACGCCCCAGACCACTTCCAAAAACAGACAACCGTTCAATAAATTTATCAAACAAGGCGATGCGGTCGCCAACCATATTGCCTTCGTAATTAACCGAACGATTCAAAACATACTCTACAAAATCAACATCCATGTAATTCATCACAATCAAAAAAATTCCCGAGCCGAATACAATTGCAGAAATCCAAAGCGAATACAGTAATCTTCGAGACGGCAAACGTTTAATAGTTGCGTACAAGGTCAGCGAGACAAAGAACAATACACAGAAAGCAATCGACACTCGCTGTTGCGCAAAGAATAAACAGAAAAAGCTCAACGCAAAACAAGCCAAGTCAAATTTCTTGTAGCATTCGTCAATCACAATTTTTTTTGCGGAATACATGAACAGGAACAGCGACGAATAACCTATAAAATAGGAATGAGGCCAGAATGAAGACAAACGGGTAAATTCATACAACAGCTTACCCGACAAGCCATTCACATCAGCATCAAAATTATTCCAAATGACATTCGCCTTGTATGTTACATAAAAATAGGGTTGAAAAAAATAAAGATATACTCCACACGCCATCGCAAAAAAAAGCGGCGCACGAAAGTTTTCGAAGAATTCATCAGACTTAAACAACTTTCCGCGTGCTATAAAATAAAACAACAACGGAATTATTTCAGAGCGAACACCAAGATAATAAACGCGCAAAGAATAAGTATACTCTACAAAAAAATACGAACAAAGACCATAAAACAAATAAACAAAGACTACCGCATCAAAAGTCTTCCAACTTATTGTCGGAAGACTAATTGCAGCTGCAGCAATTGTCACAAGAATTAACAGCGAGGAAACGTCTCTAATACCAAACATCAAACTTGCTGCAATGGCAACAAGAAACCAATAGTAGTGTTTAATGACGTTGGTAAACAACCTTTCCAAAAGTTTTCCCCTTGGAAATTACTTTCTCTGCTTTCTATACTTCCACAGCAACATAAGAAAGCGCCAATCCCTCAGAACGTATCTCTTGAACATTCGGCCAGGTTCCTGCCACATACGGTAGAACCATTCAAGACCACAATTCGACATCCATTGAGGAGCTCTTTTCTTACGGCCCGCAACAAAGTCAAGACTAGCACCAATCCCAAGACTCAGCGGAATGTGCCACCGGTCCTTGTTTTGCGAAATCAAGATTTCCTGCTTTGGGCAACCAAGGGCAACAGCCAGAATATCCGGTTCGGTCAAAGCCAAGCGGCGATCGACTTCGGCCATCTGGGCAGGATTGTTTTCAAATCCCACTGCAGGCGAATAGCAACCCACCACACGCAGTTTCGGATACTTCTTTTCCAAATTCCGTGCAGCCTTACGCGCAACGCCTTCATTGGCGCCTAGGAAAAAAATCCTATAGCCTTTTTTAGCGGCCATTCCGCAAAGTTCCGGCAAAAAATCGGAACCCGAGATTTTCTCCTTTATCTTGCCCCCATAAAATTTGGAGAACCAAACAATGGGCATACCGTCTGCCAAAACAAGGTCTGCCTTTTCATAGGCATCGCGCAACCCACTGTTCTTCTCCAACAAGACCAAATGGTCTACATTCGGCGTCGCAACAAAAGCACACTTCTTCTGTCTGATTAAATCGTCCGCAGCAGAAATAGCCTCACTCATCGTGAGGTTATCTACAGACACATTTAAAAAACGAACTTTTGACATTGCGAAAAAAATTACTCCGCTTTCCCCTTGCCAATGCTTGACACTTCGAAACCGATCTTCTTGAGAGCGTCTGCATCCAGGATATTGCGGCCGTCGAATACAAAGGCAGGCTTGGCCATGCCCTTGTAAATACGGTTCCAATCCAGTTCAGCAAAGCACTTCCATTCGGTACAAACCACCACGGCGTGAGCGCCTTCGGCGGCCTTGTACGGATCCTCCTCGAACTGAACCTGGTCAAGCACGTCCTTCAAATCACGCTTGGCATCAGGAATAGCCTTCGGATCGGTAACGACCGGCAGTGCATGTTCGGCAAGCAAGTCACGCACAACAAGGTTTGCAGGGCTTTCGCGAGTGTCACCGGTATTGGCCTTGAAGGCAAAACCGAACACGGCGATTTTCTTGCTTGCAATTGTGTTGAACATGGTTTCGAGCATGCGATCCACCACACGGTGAGTCTGCCATTCATTGATTTTCACCACCGATTCCCAGTAAGCGGCCACTTCAGGCAGTCCATAGTAGCCACACAGGTACACGAGGTTCAAAATATCTTTCTTGAAGCAGGAGCCGCCAAAGCCAATAGAGGCCTTGAGGAACTTGGGGCCAATACGGCGGTCCTTGCCCATGACGTAGGCGACTTCATCTACGTCGGCGCCGGTCTTTTCGCAAAGGGCGCTAATCGAGTTAATAGAGCTGATTCGCTGGGCCAAGAAGGCGTTCGCGGTAAGCTTGGTGAGTTCGGAACTCCAAAGGTTCGTCGTCAAGATGCGGTCGCGGGGCACCCAATGGGCATACACGTCCACCAGCTTCTGGCAGGCGGCAAGGCCCGATTCCGTCTGATGGGAACCGATAAGCACGCGATCCGGTTCAAAAAGGTCGTTAATGGCGGTACCTTCGGCCAGGAATTCCGGGTTAGAAAGCACTTCGAAGTGCAGGCCCTTGTCATTAGAATTCAGGATTCGTTCCATAGCGGCAGCGGTACGCACCGGAAGCGTGGACTTTTCCACGATAATCTTGCCTTCGTCGGCGATTTCCAAGATATTGCGGGCGGTCTTTTCCCAGTACTGGAGGTCAGAAGCCTTGCCGGCACCGTGGCCAAAGGTCTTGGTCGGGGTATTCACGGAAACAAAGATAATGTCGGCTTCCTTGATAGCAGCCGGAATGTCCGTGCTAAAGAAGAGGTTGCGACCACGGGCACGCTTCACCACGTCGTCCAGACCGGGCTCAAAAATCGGGAGATTGTCACTATTCCAAGCATCAATTCTGGCCTGGTTAATATCAACCACGGTCACTTTCACATCAGGGCACTTGTCGGCAATAACGGTCATAGTGGGGCCACCGACGTAGCCCGCGCCAATGCAAAGAATCTTGGTATTGTAACTCATAGTGTGCCCAAATTTAGCAAAATACCGAATTTCTGACCTAGATTATAACTAAAGAAAGGGCTTATATGCTCTTCCGTAACATATATGGAATAACTTTCCGTTCACGGGGCGTTCGCTATACAGACCGCAAAGCCTCAATGTAAATTAAAATTGTGATTAGGCTTTGCTCTCGCAACCACACCTCGTTAATACGAGGTGTTTGTTGCTCACACAGACCGCAAAACTTAACGTAAATTTGAATTAAAGAAACTCACTTGAAAATGGCGGTCAAACGCTCCGTTTCGCCCGGATTCACAAAACGGGTCTGTTCCATCACGCCGTCGCTCCAGCCAGCCCAAAGGCCACCGGCAGTCGGTACAGCCGTCACCGTCACAGGGTACCCCTCAAAGAAATTGACGGTCATGGGGTTCGCATCCAGTTCAAGACCATGAACATAAATTGCTCCCGGACCTTTCACCGACAGAGTTACAGGTACACCTTTGCCTAGGCCAAAGAATTCCTGCAATTCGCCGAAAACAACATTGGGACGTTCCTTTGCGAAGGTCTCGATTGCATTCAATTCCCTACTCATTCGCGAAGCACTTAATCCCCAGCGTTTTTGGTCCCGAGGAATTTCCGATTCTATTTCGGCCATCATTTTGTTGATTTTCCCCAGCACTCGAGAACTTTCAAAATTCATTTTTAGCAACACCGCCATTCGATTAATAAACGACGCCCTGAAATGATCGTTTTCAAGCAGACGACGAAGCAAAAGAGTGTACTCGGGACCATTGGGCCAAGGTTCCCCATCTTCGGCAGCTGCAAATTCGAAAATATTATTCGTATACTCGCTATAGCTATTTCCGTATCCGAAATCAAGATCGTACAAGAACCACTTCCATCTAGTTTTTGGATTCGTACCGCGCCACTTTTTCAGGTTGTTGCCAGGCCAATCCCGGTTATTCGCAAATATTTCCGTATGCACGTAATTAATGAAATTGTCCACGTCAATTTGCGATTCTACATAAGCATAGTTTTCATCGGATTCGAGAGAATGGTTTTCAATCCACCCCATCAACGCCTCGTAATCCACCGCAGTGCCCGCCGATACCGAATTGTCCGCCTTAAGCAAATCTACTTCTTCAGGGTCCAAGCCATAATGCGTTTCAAAGTAGTATTCCGTAGAACGCTCGCGGATGCTATGGATGCCAAAATATTCGCCATTGTAATACACCACCGCAAATCGCCCGCGCTGGTAATCAACTCCCAGGCCTTCACTCACCGAACTTGCAAGCCTGTCCCGAATATAGTCATTTCCAAAATTGCTACCATTGTTGCGGAGTAAAAACACCTTGAACTTGTTCAATTCCGGAAATTCAGGAAACAAGGCGTATTTTAAGCGGCTATCGCCATACTTCTCGCGGAACGTAATCGCCACCGATTTCTTTGCGTTCTGGCGGCTGTAATTTCCAAAAATTTTGAGACCGGCACGCTTGGCAAATGCCGGAGAATCAGCCCCCGGTTCCGTCAATTCGACAAGCACAGGAATTTCCTTATCTAACCAATAATTCGCCCCATAATGGGGTTCGGTGCTTTGCGCAAAATTTCCTTCCATATAGATTCCCGAATCAGGATCAAAGAGCGAATTCGGATCTGCCGTTAGGAACACAGCCGGTACGCCAGGCGCCTCCTCAAACACATAGGTGCGAGCCGTTTCTTCACCCACAAAGGCCCCTGCCACAAAAGATGCACACCGGACTGTTGTAGTAGAATTGACTTGTAGCGCAGTCACTTCAGGGCTTCCTAGGGTAGGTTCCTTGCCACCCATTTCACACCGCACCACTGCATTTTCCGGGAACACTACAGTAAAAGGCGAACTATAAAAGCCCGAGGGAGGGAGTTCAACCAAAGTATCGAGGGCGGGCGCCCTCTCTCCCATCACGGTTACAGATGTGAGTCCATTGGGCGTCGCATCCGCGAAGCCAAAACCCAACTTGCCATCGGTTCGAGTTCCAAAATTCCAGGTTTTTCCCACAGGCATTTCCGGATACTTCACGGAATCCACAATGGCGGTATCGGCATTCATCAAGTACAAACAGCCACCGGACTTGTTCAGCTTGAATGAGGCATGGGGCTCATGGCCTCGGTTACGGGCGACATAGCTGAACACCTTGACGGCAACCTCTTGGGATTCATTCGCTTCCGGACTCATTCGGGTGCCGTAAATGTTCTTAAGGTCCGGGAAAGTCGTCCCCGTCGGAATCCTAGCGCGATATACCGTCGAAGAATCACCTGTCCCCGTAAAGACAATCTCATAGCCTTTCCAGTCATCGACATTAGGCTGCGTGAGCCTAAAAGAAACCTTGCGATCTTTCGTAATGTAGGCCTGCATCAAGATTTCGTTTGTAGCCGAAATATCGAGAACATCGCTGGGGTCGCTGTTTCCGGTTCCCACGAACACCGCAATCGAAGACCAGCCGAGTTCTTCGTTCTCGCCAAATTGCATCACAGCGCCAAAGCGCATTTCTCCGTTTTCCCTAAAGCAATTCTTTTTCTGACCGGGCAACGGGTCCGCATAACTATATCCCGGCGGATCACTTTGCGAATCCGTCCAAGTCCAGCAACCGGAACCTACCATATTGAGCGAATCATGGGGCAATACATAATCAGGATAATTCTTGCCCGACATAAACACGATTAGAAATGAATTCGGAGCAATCTTCACTTTTCCGAATTTCCACTTGAAAGGATCCGTCAACAAATCCGTCAAATACATTCCCGACAAATCCACCGTATCGGCAGAGGTGTTGTAAATTTCCACCCAGCCAGCATCGTCACCTTCGTGGTCTTCGTATTCAATATTGAGAGGATCCACCTCGGTAAACATCACAGGGCCCCCGACATACGGGAAAGTCTTTAGGGTATCCGCTTGCGAAGAATCCTTTTTAGAGCAGCCCTTTTCATGACAGATTTCTTCTACCGTTGTAGAGCTGCTATCCGAATCGGAACAGGCTAAAACACCTGCCAACGACAAGACAACAAACAGAGTCGCACAAACTCCGCGAAATGTCAAAACATCCCTACACATCAAGGGTAATATATATTATTAATTCGAATTTTTCGCTTTTAATTCTGAACTTTTTTACGGCGAGGGCGGCGCACAATGAAAAGACAGGCGCCTATCAGCACCAGCGCCACCGATATAGCCTTGCCCACGGGGAACGCTTCGGAAAACACCAAGGCTCCGGCAAGAGTCGGCACCGCAGCACCCACGGCTGCGCTAAAGGGGATAATGAACAGGGCGCGGCCACGGGAGAAAGACACCTGGGAATACAGGAACGCGATACTGTAAGTGGCGATATAGCCGAGGGTTCTGAAATCCATCAAAAGGTTCGCCACCGAAGAAATTTCAATATGGTCCAAGTCGAAATCCATGGCAAGGCTCTTGTAGAACGCCGCAGAAAGTCCAAAGCCCACGCCCATAATCAGGGAGTCCACCATTTCGCGGTCCTTGACCCACAAGTGGGCAAGCAGCGTCACCGCAGAAAGTCCGCCTGCATAGGCCCAAAGCATGCCTATGTTCTGCACCGCCGTAGATTCACCCAGGTTTTCGACGGAGTACAAAAGACCCGCCACCACAAAGCAAATGGCAATCACGATGCGCTTGGTCAAAGCCTCTTTCAGAATGCAAAAACCCATCAGGGCCGTAAGCACCGGATTCAAGACCATCATGGGCTGCACCTGGCTCAAATCATAGCGGGCCATGGCAATGTAATAACCAAGCGTTGCAAGTCCCGAGCAGCAAATCCCCAGCCACCAGAACTTATTGGTGATAACGCCCTTAAAGAATTCCCAAGGTCTGGAGGTACCGCCAGTGCGCTTGCCCACCGTAGACACTCCCGATTTTTCGAGAATGTTACCGCAGGCAAAAAGGAAGGCCGGACCGATTGTCAACAGAAGAAAAAGCATCCGCTAAATACCGTCGTAGATTTCCTGGTAAATCCAGTAGTTACCCATGACGCGCTTTACGTAGTCGCGGGTTTCCCAGTAGCTGATGTCTTCGGCACGGATATCCCAGGACTTGCCTTCGCCGGCGGCCTGCCAGCGTTTTGTAGGCTTGGGGCCTGCATTGTAGTTGCCCAGCACATACATGTAGTTGTCATTGTATTCGGCCTTCAAGTCCACCAGGTAACGGATGCCCAGGCGAATGTTCATGTAGGCGTTAAACAATTGCCGGGGTTCGAAATTAGGAATGCTTTCCTTTTCGGCAAGCATCTTGCCGGTGGCTGGCATCACCTGCAAAAGTCCGCAAGCTCCTGCCGGCGACATGATTTCGAAGTTGAAGATGGATTCCTGGCGCATCACGCTGTACACAAAGAAGGGGTCGATGCGGTCGCCAGAATGATACTTCACCTGATCCATATACGGAATGGGGAACAGGTAATGCAGTACGTCGATGGGCGGCGCCATCAGGCGGCGTCGATCGATGTTGTTCTGGAACTGACGAGCCAGACGATACCCGGCAGCGGTTTCGCCCATCTCGTAAAAGAGCTTGCCGTATTCATACAAGAAGTCCAGGCGCTTCGCATTCTTCTTGCGGGCTTCGTCATAAAGGGCGAAAGCCTGGTCGCTAAAGCCGTACTGGAACAGCGTGCGGATGCGATTATAGCGTTCCGGATTGTAGGTCGTGTCGGGCTTACCCATCTTCTGGGAAGCACGCACCCAGGCAAGGGTCTGCTCCGGAGCCATGCGCACACCGTGTGCATAAGGAACATCCTTCTCGTCCATCAACTTATATTCCACCAGCTTCATGCGGCTGCGGTGAGCGTAGTAGGCCAGCGGGAAATCGCGAATACAATCGAGGTAAGCTTCGCGGGCCAGGGAATCCTTTCCAACTTTCATGTAGGCATCGCCCAAGAACATGCGGGCGCCACTACCGCTCCACAAGAAGGGTTCCTTGGTCGCCTCAATCAACGCCGGAATAGCCTCGTTCCATTTTTCCTGCTTGAAGTACACAAAGCCGATACGGAACTTGGCCCACTGGCGTTTTACATTGTTCTTAAAACGCTTGTGCGAAAGAGTCTTGTAGCAGACGATGGCACTATCGTACTGTTCCTTCTGTTCGTATTCAAAGCCCTTCACCCACAAGTTGTTGGCGTTTTCCTTGCTGAACTGGCTTGCATCTTGCAAGGAGGCATCCATCTTGCTGATTTCCTTTTCGTAGCGGCCGGCATTGTTGCGGTATAGGCGCAAGATCGACTGCATCCACAAGGGGCGGGCCTCAACGGAATCCAGCAGGAACTTGAACTGCTTAATAGATTCTTCATCACGCTTGAGCGTACGCAGAGTCACGGCGCGCTTTTCCCATAAGGTAATACGGGTTGCCATATCAAGGGAACTGGGCGCAAGCTTTTTCTGCAACGAATCCTCCGGCGGCGGGAGCGCCGCTTCCGGCGAAAGGGACACCAGCATTGAATCCAGAATCCTGATAGAATCCAGCAGCGTCAAGCATTCGCTGGCATTGTCCTTGGCGCAGGCCATCTTGGCGTAAGCCACCTTTTCTTCCAAGGTTTCAGGAGCGCCACGAACCTTGCGGAGCCTGCGAATCGCAGCAAAAGCGGAATCCTTATACACCGACGCACTTGTAAGGAGCTTCAGGTATATGCGCTTGGCATCCTTCATCTGCTTGAACTGTTCCAGATACTGGGCGTAGCGGTAACGGAGTGCGGCAGCGTCGTCAGACTTCGGATACTTTTCCACAAAGACCTTCAAGGAATCCGCATGGGCGCGGTCACTCAAGGTAGAGTCGGCCATGGCCGCCTCAATCCTAAGCCTCGAGGCAGCCCTGTCAAAAGAAGCATCCTGGTCCAAATTCTTGTACAGTCCGAGCACCACGCGCATGTTCTTGTAATCGCGCAGCTTGAACAGGCACTTGGCCATTCGCAAAATCACGGAACCATCTAACTGGGCATCGCGTCCACGCAAGGAATCGTAGGCAAAGTAAGCGCTATCCCACTGTTCCTTGTAAAAGAACTGGGCCGCGCGAGCAAAGTCCCGCACATTTTTCGGCTGCAAAGAATCTTCACTTAAAGCCTTCAGGCGGTCATAGCGCACTACCACATCCTGAAACTGCGAAGGCGGAACCTGTTCCAGAGCCTCGTAAGGGTTCGGAGGAGTATAAGGCATCGAAGCAATCAAGCTGTCCGTAGCCAACATCGGAAGAGGCCCAGGCTGAGCAGAATCCTTCACCTGCGCAAAAACCCCTGCGCAGAACACAACCACCAATACAATTAATTTTCTCATTTCTTATTCTTGATTCTTTATTTCTTGCTGCTATCAACCTGGCCCACAAAGCTCGATATACCCAAGTCACGAATTGTCTGGGCATACTTGTTGTGCATATAGGTATTAACACTTTCGGCATCATCCATCTGCAACACCGTCAGCGCCGATTCACGAACGTCTTCGAAGTTGATGGAACGGATGATTTTCTTGGTAGACATCACGCTCCAGGGTGTCATGGAAAGTTCATCGACACCCAGGCCCACCAGCAGCAACACGCTCAAAGGATCTGCACTCATTTCGCCGCAAACCGCCACAGGAATTCCTTCGCGGTGAGCCGCCTGTACCGTCTGGTATATCATGCTGAGCACAGCCGGATGGTGAGGCTGGAACATATCCGTAATCAATTCGTTGGTACGGTCCACAGCAAGAGTAAATTGCACCAAGTCGTTCGTACCGATACTAAAGAAATCCACTTCCTTCGCAAGCTTATCCACGATCATCACTGCGGCAGGAACTTCGATCATCACGCCGATCTTGACCTTCGGAACTTTTTTGCCGGCCGCTTCCAATTCCTTACGGCACTTGACAATGCATGCCTTGGCGCGACGCAGTTCCGTCATGCCCGAAATCATGGGCAACAGAAGGCGCAAGTTCTCTTTGGTATTTGCCAGCAGCAAGGCCTTCAGCTGCGTACAGAAAATATCTTCGCGGTCCAGACAAACTCGAATAGAACGCCATCCCATGAACGGGTTGGATTCGTTCACCGCCGTAATGCCACTCACCAGTTTGTCGCCACCGGCATCCAGGGTACGGATCGTCACCGGACAAGGATACATGGTCTCAAGAATGTAGCGGTAGGCATCGCGCTGTTCGTCCTGCGAGGGAGCCTCGTTACGCAAGAACAAAAATTCTGAACGGTAAAGACCGATACCCGTTGCACCAAAGTCGGTAACCTTTTCCGATTCCGACGGAAGTTCGATGTTGGCGTGCAAGGTAATGTACTTGCCGTCTCGGGTCATGGGTTCCAGCTGGCGCATGGTGAACAGCTCGCGGCGCTGCCGTTCAAAGACTTCCTGACGCCTGTAAAATTCCTTGACGTCATCCTGGTTCGGGTTGATAACAACCTGTCCGCTGGAACCATCGATAATAACCGTATCGCCCACTTTGACGAGGGCAGCAAAATTTCTCAAGCCAGACACCAAGGGTATCTGGAGCGATCGCGCCAAGATAGCCACGTGGCTCGTACGGCCACCGGTATCCATGGCAAGCCCCGCCACCTGGCCGGGCTTGATAGACATCAACAAGCTCGGCAGAAGCTCGTGACCCACTAGAACTACGCCATCTTCGGAAGCCACATCCTCCAGCACCGGTCCGGAGTCTTCCATGGCCGCCATCAAGCGGTTGTACACGTCCCTCAAGTCGGCCGCCTTGTCGCGCATGGCCGGAGAATCAATCTGTTCAAACTTGTCGATGTAGGCCCCAAGAACCACATGAAGGGCCCAGCGGGCATTCTTGCGTTCCTTGCGGATTTTATCGAGAGTCCCGTTTATCAGGGAGGGATCCTGCAAAATCATCAAATGAGTCGCAAAGATGAGGCTGTCCTTCATCCCTGTGCGACCTTCGGAAATTTCCTTGATCTGCGAAACTTCCTTTACCGTCTTGTGGACCGCTTTCAAAAAAAGCTGTTCCTCATCCGCAAGACGACTCTCGGGGAGAGTCTCCTCCACCACCGAGATTTTCCGGTTAGTCACCGGGAAAACGCTCCCCATGGCAAAGCCCGGGGAGGCGGGAACACCCTTTAAAACAGTTCGGGTCAGTTCCGGTTTTTTCTTAGCAGGGTTCTTCGTTGAAGTGGTCATTGAAGAGACTTTCCAACTGCGAAGCGACCTGTTCCTCGTCTTCGCCATCAATTTCGAACGTGACCTGGGAGCCTGCCGGAATGGCAAGCATCATCACATTCAAGATGCTCTTGGCGTTAGCCTTGGAGCCCTCGAACACAATGGATATATCGCTCTTGGCTTGACCGGTGATATCTACAATCATGCCGGCGGGTCTCGCGTGTATCCCCAACTTGTTTGTTACCACCAATGTTTTTTCGATCATTGTTTTCCTCAGAAAATATCCACGTTGATGTCTAGACCATCTTGCAGAATAATGCGGACCAGACTATCCGCCGAATGAACCGTCTTGACCAAGTCGTCATGCAAAGTGCGATCGTTCAGCAAAATACCCACCGTATTGTCTTTGGATTCGATCTTTTTCTGGACCTTCACCACAAGCTCATCCAAATGGCTGGTGACCGATTCCAGTTCACCCAGCAATTTGTCGGCGTTGCCCATCACCTTTTCGGTATTCGCAAACATGTTGTCGATCGGCGGTTTTACGCCATCAATCAAGTCGTTCACCTTCACGGTCACCTGGTTCAAGCCTTCCAAGCTCTTCCGGAGCTGCGGGTCAGCCGTATTCAGCATCACCAGCACGCGGTCTTCCAGCTTTTCGGCCTTCGCAAGCAAAGTCTTGAAGCGTTCCTGGAACTCCGGGTTCACAATGGTCTGGTTCAAGGCCTGCTTAACCGACTCCAGCAAAACCTTCGTAGAGTCGCAAACCTCGCCCACAAGACCAAGTGCTTCGGCAATACCGGCATCGAACTGGCCCGTAATGGTATCGCCCGGAGTAAAGTAGCTCGTCGAATCCCCGAGAATCACACCAATCTGGCGTTCACCCATGATACCGATGTTCTGCACGCGAATTTCGGAATCCTTCGGGATTTTCACGTCGGTGCGGAGCCTGATGGTCACCACCACGCGGTGGCCGGCCAAATCGATGGACTCGACCTTACCGAGTTTCACGCCATTCACCTTCACGGGGTCATCGAGCACCAGGGTGCTCACCTGGGTGAAGCGCAGGTAATAGGTATTAAAGGTTTCGCGGGGGTCCTTCTCATTTAAGAAGAATATTCCAAAAACAAGAATAATCAGGGCAAGGATGACCACCAAGCCAACTGAAAAATAAAGAGCCGAATACTTTTTCATTTGACTCCCAATCTAGCATTATTTAAAGGCCGCTAAGGCCACCATATACAGAAAATGGGTGAAAATCACCCATTTTCCAAAGCAAAAGCTACTCGTCTATGCGGGTAATCGGGCTGTTGTTCTCGATGCCATTCACGTGGCGATCCAGCCAATCCAAAAGCAGGGCGTCCCGTTCTGCCTTGGGGAGCAAGAACTTTTCGCGGCCTTCCTTTTGCATGTACACGTCCAAGTAGGTCATTAGAACGCCACCGGCCACAGACACGTTCATGGATTCGGTAATGCCATACTGGGGCAGCTTGAATTCATAGTCGGCATGGGCAAGGGTATCGGGGTGGTTCCCGTGGAATTCACTTCCCAGGTAAAAGGCGGTAGGCTGGCTCAAATCCAGATCCAGAACAGAATTGGTGGTATTCGTGCTGGCCACGGCAATCTTGTAACCCTTGGCACGGAGCTTTTCCATGCAGAGCATGCGCTTCTTGTATAGGTACAGGCTCATCCACTTGTAAGAGCCCTTCAGAATGGACTTGTTCACGCTATAGGCGTTATCTTCTTCGATAATATGGACATCTTGAAGCCCGAACACTTCGGCGGTACGAATCACGGCAGAAATATTGTGCGGGTCGAACAAATCTTCGAGCACCATGCAGAAATGCCTTGTGCGGCGATCCACCACAGAGGTCAAAAGTTCACGACGGCGTTCCGTCACGCGTTCCAAAAGGGATTCCAGAGTTTCGTTCGTCATTTCTTTTCCTTAATAACCTGAAGGTCCTTTACCATAATTGGCACCGCCTGCATATCCTGTTCCCGCTTTTGCTTGCGGGCTTTCTGCAGGCGTTCAAAATCACCGAGTTCCCAGTGAGCCCCGTTTACCACTTCTTCGAAGTCCAGAACATACTGGACGTTTTCAGCAGACTTCAGCTGGGCACTTTTCAGCATGGGTTCCTTGTTTCCATCAAAATAGGAACCCGATGCCTTCTTGATATCGTTCACGATCTGTTCAATCTTCGTATTCACCACGCTCCTGAACACCTTCATTTGCATGATGTTGTTAAGCACAGAATTTCCCGGGAAAACGATAGCAGTTAATTTGTACTTAACACGACCGCCAGGGATAGGATCCATGTCCAAATAGGCGACAGCCGTTCCATGGAGAGCCCAGCGCAAGATCTTGGCATGTCCATATCCAAAGAACACATCGCGCATGCCGAGTTTCTGGCCGGCGCTATCCTGCAGGGCCCAGTAAAATTCGCCCGAAAGGCTGCGGCCATTGCTACCGTTAAAGAACCGCCTGTTCGGATGGGTGTATTCAAGGAGGTAATTTTCGTCGAGGTACGCGTTAATCAGTTGCGCCGTAAAGGGCATGTTGTCGAACAAGAACTTAATGACGTTTTCGTTCAGCGGGAGCGTACCCTCATAAATGTACTCCACGCGGTACTGGCGACCGAGCCTGGCATAAACCTCGGGAACCATGGGAGTACCGGGTTCAGCCTTGTAACCACGATTTGCAAGTTCCTTGAAAGGCTTACAATATTCATCATCGTACTTCACTTTAGGCCAAGGCTGTTTATCGCCAGCGGAACACCCCGGAAAGTCGATATCCATACACTTTTTGAGGCCAGAACACAGCGAACGCAAGTCGTCTTCTTTTTGCAGCTGCTTAAGCAACTTATGGCGGGCAACAGTATCCGTCGCCGACTCCGCAGGAGCAGCCCAAGCAAAGGCCCCACAGAAAAGGGCGATTACCAAGGTCTTCGCTATGCACGATAAAAGCTTCATTAATCCCTAAACTCCAGACTATCCTGAGAAATCACCGTAAAAGGCTTGATGGACTCCAGTTTCGAAACCGGGGCCACGATAGACGTGGTCATCTTGTCCATGTCAAAATACTTCTTGACCATGGCCTTTACCTGGTCGACCGTCACCGCATTGATTTCTTTCACGTAATCCAGGTAGTGTTCATCGGTCTTACCGAGCAATTCACCCTTGGCAAAAACCAAAGCGATGGATTCGGGGCTATCGAACAGGCTCGGCAAGCTTTCGATCAGGGACTTTTTAGCCTGGGACAGTTCCTCTTCGGTGGGGCCCTGTTCCGCAAATTCATTCACCACTTCGCGAATGAGCTTCAGGGCAAATTCCACGGATTCCACCTTGGTCTGCAAGGCAATGGTCACCATGGCCGTATCGCGGTAATCGTTACCAACCGAGCTATACACGCTGTAAGCAAGGCCTTCGTCACTGCGCACGCGGTTCATCAAGCGGCTCGTAAAGCTGCCACCGCCCAAAATGAAGTTCGCCACCGCAGCCGGGTAATAATCCGGATGGGGTCTGCGCACAAAGGGCTGGTTCATGGAAATATTCGCCTGGGAAATATCCTTGTCCACCACGTAGATTCCAGGCTTTCTCACGAACGTAAGCGGAGTCGGTTCCTGGAACGGGTTCTTGGCATCCTTCTTCACGTTCTTTGCAACGGAAGCATTCCAGCTTTCAAAGAATTCCTTGAGCATCACCACCGCGGAATCCTTATCTACATCGCCCGAAAGAGCAAATACGATTCGGCCGTTGGCATACACGCCCTGGGCCATGCGCTTCAGGTCAGCCACCTTCACCTTCTTGTAATCGTCGGCATTGGCATCCCAAAGTCTTGGATTCGGAGCGTAATTCACCTTGGAGCGGAGCGCCGAAAGTACCTTTGCCGGCGTATCGTAACGGCGATCATAGGCAGTCAAGTAATTCGCCCGCACAATTTCAACCTGGTCCTTGTCGAAGGCGGGAGCCGTCAGCACCTGCTTCGAGAGGGCAAGCATGTTATTGAAATCCTTGGACAGGCAGTCGATATCGAAGGACGCCGTAAAGGTTCCTACAGAAGAAGAAATTCCGGCACTGATAAATTCCAGGGAATCGTCCAAGGCCTTGGCAGAAACTCCACCGCCGCCACCGCGGCGCAACAGGCCACCCATCATAGAGGTGGCGGCCTCGTCCTTAAGAGCCAGCGGTGTACGGGGCTGTTCGAAATATACCGAGAAATTCACCAACGGAAGACTGCGGTCACTGACGATGTAGCCCGAAATGCCCGGGGCAATTTCAACCCGATAATCTTTCGGGTACGGAGCCACATACTTGTATTCCGGGAACTGGATATCCTTGTAACTGGCCGGCAGTGCAGATTTCGGTTCCTGCACCGGTACGGCAGCCGTAGAGTCCTGGGAACTGGACGAAACTGCGGACGTTTCCTGCACAGGTTCCGTCTGCGGTTCCGGCGACCCGGAACAGGCTACCAAAGCGAGCGCAGACACGGCCGTCGAAAAAAGTACTTTAAAATCAAACTTCATCAAGCTATAAGTTAGAAAATTCCTCTTCCGTCAATCCTACGAAAGCGGGGAATCTCCCCCTGTTTTCTAAATTTCTACCCATGCCAGGCATTATCCGTTTTGCGCCGAGCCCCACGGGCTTTTTACACGAAGGGCACCTGCTCTCCGCCCTTTACGTATGGGCGGCAGCCTTGAAATGGAACCTTAAAATACACTTGCGTATCGAAGACCACGACCAGGGCCGAGCCCGCAAGGAATACATTGACGGAATCCGCGAAGATCTGGCCTGGCTCGGGTTCAAATACCACAGCGAAAGCATCCAGAGTTCCCATTTCGACTTTTTCCAGAAAGTCCTGGACAAGCTTACCGCCAAGGGGCTCGTTTACCCCTGCACCTGCAGCCGTAAGCAGTTGCAATCCGAGAACCCCATCAGCGAAACTGGCGAAGTCATTTACCAGGGGAAATGCTCCCACGTCATTGCGAGCAGAGTGCAACGAAGCGAAGCAATCCAAGGCAGCGAGCCCCACAGCCTGCGCGTTGTGATTACAGACAAAGTAATCAACTGGCACGATGAACGCCTCGGTGACTTTTCCGAGAACCCAAAACAACAATGTGGAGACTTCCCCATCCGCGACCGCGACGGTTTCTGGACTTACCAATTCGCCGTCTGCATTGACGACCTTACAGAAGGTATCACCCATATCGTCCGGGGCGAAGACATCCGCAATTCCACCGCCCGGCAAATTGCCCTTTCCCAGTTGATTTCGGATACCTGCCAAGGGGACCTCCCCATTCCCGCCTACACCCGCCCCCTCTATCTGCACCACCCCCTCATCGTGGATTCCAGCGGGAAAAAACTTTCCAAGCGGGAGCACGCTTACAGCCTCCGCCAAGACAAGGATGCCGGCAAGACACCGCAGGAAATCCTGGGACAAATCCTGTACAAGGCCGGTTTTCTGGGCAATAACACCCCGACGGCATTGGACCAGGCGATCGCAATGGTTGCCGAAAGCTTATAATTAGGCTTTTTTCACCCTATTTTGTGCGCCCCGTTTAACACGTGACCCCGTAAAATAGGTATATTCAGGGTATGTCTTCATCTTCTGCTATTGTCGCCAAAATTCGGCAAGAAGCCGCCCTCTTTGATTCCAAAGATCGTTTACTCTGTTTTTCTACCAAAAACGACTTTCAGTCTCCCCTGATTACCGAAGCCGGAGACCTGTTTTACGAGAAATGGTTGCAGGCCCATGGGCCTCTTCCCTTGGAATCCTTTTTCCAGGTTTCTGCAAATTTTACGGCACAGCAAAAGATAACCGCCCTGGATACAGTCACGGCGGTTCTGCGTCACAAGCTTGACGACTACGGTGAAACGGACCTTTACCTGCTCCTGGGCTTTTTGAAGTGGGACGGCAACGCCCTTGCCCCGAGCCTTTTGGTCCCCTTGGACTTCGACGCCACCAAGAATACGGTCTCCATTTCGGCCAGCAACCCCATCGAGAACGTGATCCTGCGTGAACGTCTCAAAGACACCGTAGCATTGCCCTCGGCAGAAGATGCCATCATCAACGGCAAATTTAGCCTGCTTCTCTATTTTTCACAATTTGAAAAGGCAATCGCAGGGGAACGCAACTGGCGTTTTACCCGCCACGGGGTCTGCCTCGGATTCTTCAATTCCAACCTGCTGAACCTGAAAAAAAGGTATAGCCTAGGGTTTTCGGAAAAATCCATTGCAGGCAACCCGATTCTCACTTCCCTGCTGAACGAAGACGGCTTCCAGGCCCAGGAATCCCTGTTCGAAGAGAACGATTTCGACAAGGTATTCTCGCCTGCCGACCACCATTTCCTCTACACCACCGATTCCCACACCAACAAGGTGACGGTGGATGCCGAAAACGAAAACACCTGCGCCTACGCCATCCAGGCTCTCCCCGGTACCGAGAAGATGAAGGTGGCAGCCAACATCGTCGCAGACGAGGTGGCTCAGGGTAAAAAAATCCTAGTGGTCCACAAGCGCGCCGTTACAAAGCGAGCCTTCCAAAACGCATGGCGCCCGCCCTTCCGCAATTTCCCGGACAGCGACCGTAACGGACTGGAACAGAAAATCCGCACCATGCGGAACTATTTCCTGGAATACTACGACGCCGTCAACAGGCCCATTCCGCCTACCAACGTTTTGCTTTCGGAACTGCTGCGTGAATTCAAGGACGTAAAGCAGCCCAAGAAGAAGTTCCCCGACCGCATTTTCCGCGGAATCAACCAGCTGGACTTCAACGGCTATCAGGAACTCAAGAAAGATATCCAAATCCTGTCGGAACTGTATTTCGACAAGAATGGCGTCGCCGCCCGCAAAGCCTTCCAGGGTGTCAAGGTTTCCAGCCTTTCTCCCGAACAGCAGCAGGATCTTTCCGAAGAACTCCGTTGTGCCGCCGACCGGGCCAAGGAACTGGGACCGATCATCAAGAAAATGGAATCCACGGGACTGTTCCCCACAGGAATCTTCCTGTCCGGCATGGTGGACATTCTTGAACTCCTGCGCGACAACTTCGGCAAGGACACTCCGACATACGAAGACTGGCAGCTGCGTAGCCATAACTGGCACGCCTACAGGGATACGTTGCTCAACCTCCCCGAAGCAGGCGACCAATGGGTGCGGTACCGCAGGCAGACCTCGGACATTTACACCGACAACGCCGTCGACGAAAACATCCAGAATGCCCGCGACGACTTTGCCGAATGCCAGAATATTTCCCTCAAGGGACTTTCAGAACGTTACCGCACGTCGCGCAAGCGCCTGTTGCAGGTAATCCGCAAGCCCAAGAGCGTCGATTCCGACGCCAAGCTTCTGGATTTGATCGACACCCTCCTGGAACTGCAGGCCAACAAGAAAACCTACAAAGAAAGCGCCGTGCTGGGCAACCACCTGCTGGGCCGCGACTGGCACTTCGAAGGTTCCAACTGGGTCGAACTGGACAAGAAAATCCAATACCTTTATAATTTCCGCGAGCAGCACAAGGACGATCCCAAGCTGGACCTGTTACTGCAGCTCCTGGAGCAGTGGCACAATTTCAAGGACCTGCAACCGGAACTGTCGAACCTGTGGAATTCCGTTATCGAGCTTCAGGCTTCCATCAAGCAGATCAACAAGGACATGGAACTTGAGACGCCGCTGGAAAGTTTAAGTATCGACAAGTGGCTGGGTCAAATCCAGCTGTGGAACGACAACTGGAGCCACCTGGACATCCATCTGCAGCTGGCAGCCCATTTCCAGAAAATGGAGGGCTACTGCAACACGGCCCTGGTCGAATACCTGAAGGATCCCGAAAACGCGGACGCCGACTTTAGCAACGCCCTCGCCCACTACTGGACCGGGGCCCAGATTCAGGCCGCCACCAAGACATGCCCGAGCCTGTTCTCGGAAACGCCCAAGGTCAAGTCCCAGAAGAGCAAGGAATACAGAACCCTCCTGGATCAATTCTGTAGCGCCAACTTCAAGGAACTCCATAACGCCGTCGACGCTGACAACAGCGTCCTTACGGTAGTCTCCCTTGCAGACGCTCTCTGCATTCCCGACAAGCAGACCTTCGACATCACTCTCATTCTCGATGCCGACGCCATCTCCCTTGCCGAAGCCATACCGCTCTTGCTGGCCGCCCCCAAGACCATTCTTGTGGGCAACCCCCACAACCCGAGCTACGAATACATGCCCATCGACGCCTTCCACGAAGAAGCCATTACCCGTAGTCCCTTCTTCCAAGAAAGCATCCTTACGGCAGCGCTCCGTCATGGCGCGCCCACCCGCGAGCTCTGGTTCTCCTCACAGTATAGCGATCCCGCCATTATAAGCTTCGCAAACGACCGCATCTACAAGTACGGAATCAAGCAGCTGCCTACAGCGAACAACGAAATTTTCAAGGGAATTTCCATTAAGGAAGTTCCCGACAAGATCGAGGCCATTGCGCTTACCGCCATTCGCCACGCAGAACGCCACCCCGAAAAGACTCTCGGAATCATCGCATTCCACCAGTCCACCTGTCAAGAAATCGAAGACAGCATCCGGGCCAAGCTTGTCGCAGGTTCTGCCGCGGCGGCCTTCTTCGCAAGACCCAATGCAGACATCCGCTATTACGTAAAGACTCCCGAAAGGGCCGTGGACCAGTTCCGCGACACCATTCTGGTCTGTATCGAAGCCGAAGGCGCCAGCGGAATCGCCGCCGACCACAAGATTTCAGTCTGTTCGACATTGGCAAAGCGCGAGCTCCGCGCCTTCACCACCGAACTGGACCTTTCAAAGATTGCATCGCAAAAGAATTCGCTCTTCCGCGAATGGATCAACTTCATGCAATCCAAGCAGTTCGATCCCGCTGTCGATATCGAACCTGCAGAATCTCCGCTCCGCAACGAAATTATTCAGGCACTCAAGGACGAAAACATCGTCGTGCAGGAATACTGCTCCAAGGGCGGCATTCCTGTGGGACCGGTGGTTGTCGATTCCAACAACCCCACCCACTTCTTGGCCCTTATCGAAGACGACTGCACCACGGAACGTTTCCGCGATTCTATCGAAGACCGCGACTACGTTCGTCCGCTGATCTTAAAGCAGCTGGGCTGGAAGATCATGAACGTGTGGCTTCCGTTCTGGTACATGTCCAACAAGGACGAAGTCGGTCACTTGCTTGCCACCATCGCCATTGAGCAGAGCGTGGCACCGCCGCCGACAGAGGACAACTCCGACGAAGACGACGGTTCCGAAGTATTTGACGCAGCTGCAAAACCCATGACCGAACCTTATGTGGTGCAGCACCCCAAGATCGAAGGCACCGCCCACGACAAGCCTATTGCAGACTTGCCCATTGCGGCCCTTATTACGCAGCTAAAGTTCTACGTAGACAGCGAAGCTCCGATCCACGAAGAAATCTTGAAGCAGCGCGTATTGGAACTGCACCATGTAGACAGGGCAGGTCCCGTGCTCCAGCAGGTGCTGACCGAAGCGATCCGCCAGGGTCTGCAGAAGAAGCGCTTTATCAAGACCGGTCCGTTCTACTATTCGCTCAAGGCCAAGGATCCGGTTGCACGCAACCGCGCAAGCCGTCCCGACTTTGAACGCAAGCTTGCCTACGTGGCCCCCGAAGAACGTGCGCTCATGCCGCAAAGCATGGACGAACACGCCATCAAGCAGGCCATGGGACTGTTAGAATAATGTGAGATGGGGCGGCAAAGCCGCCATGTGAAGTTTGAAATGTGAGATGTGAAATTTCACATTCCATATTACACATTCTTATTTCACTTTCACGACGAAAGCGTTAATATTGTAGGCAGACAGCTCGCGAGCCTTGTCTTCGGCCGTCTTCTTGCTACCCCATCCACCGCCACGAAGCTTGTAGAAGGGAGCATCGAATACCACCTGAATGGCATAGCCGGTGCTTGCAGAAAGCTGGGCACGGCGACGCTGGGCCGCATCGAAATCTGCCACCGATTCAAACTGGAGCATGTAATAGCCGTCGGACTTGGACGACTTTGCAGCAGCCTTCGGCACGGCAGATTCATTCTTGGAACTGTCACGCAGCGAAGCGCTTAAAACAGGTTTATATTCCTTGCCGCGAAAAAGAGAATCCAAATCGGTGGGTTCAGCAGCAAAGGCAAAGGTGCACAAGCAAAGAGCAAATAAAATCTTTCGCATACTTCAAATATAATAAAATTAAAAAAGCTCCCCGTAAAGGGAGCTTTTAAATTCATTCAGCCAAGGCTTACTGACCGATACCCTTCAGGTAATCCGTAACAGGCTTCGGAGAACGCTTGATACCCCAGACAGAGGTACTTTCCTGCTTGGCATCCTTGCCAGCATCACCGAGCTTCACATAAGAGTTCAGCTTGACGATGTAAGCACCGGTGCCCACCACGCGGCCCTTGTCAGAACGCATGTTCCAGCCGACGAAGTAGTTACGATCATTACCGGCTTCGATACAGGTACCGCCATTGAAGTACTGAATCGTTTCGTTCGTAAGCGGATCCTTGTCAGTATTCATCTTGTCGTCGCAGTAGATCTTCTGGCTCTTGCTTGCCACGAAGTTACCCAAGTTGGTGTAGTACTGGACTTCGTAGTAGAAGTAGATGTCTTGGGGCTTGATATCGCCACGGATGCTGTCCGGCAAACCGTTGTACAGGGCGTACATATCGGCTTCGATAAAGTGACCCGGTTTACCACCTTCTTCGGCAAAGACTTCAGCCTTGGTCATGGTGGTACGGTAGCTATGCACCGTCACGACAGGAACCTTTTCGCCAGCCGGAGCGTTAGCCGTAGAGGCGAACTTGTTTTCGTGCACAGCCTTGTTGGCATCGCCGACAACCGGAATCCAGGGAGACGGCAGACGCTTGGTTTCACTGTAAGACGTGGGAGAGTTCCATGCGTATGTAGCGTCAGCAGTGGAGCGCAAGGTATCGCCACCCGACAGAGTCAAGTTCGTGGTATCGGACCAGAAGATGTTCGCCAGGTCACCACCCAGGCGCAGATAGTCACCCACGTGCGGGGAAACGTCACCACGATTATACATGAACTTGATACGGCCTTCACCCGTTTCGGAAGTACTGACCGAAACCTTCGTTGCCAGGACTTCGGTGCCACCGAGTGCAGAGGCGTAGCGGGCGCTTTCACTCAAGTCAATGGCAGAATTCAAGTAGTAGTCAACAGAGTTCCTATCGTTAGAAGTCGTCAGGAGCTTGACCGGTTCAGACAAAATCACCACAAGGCTGTCGAAGTCGGTCATTTCGTCATCCTTCTTGATCGTACGGACTTCGGCACGCAGCGGCACAGGAGCAATACGGTCGGTCAAGGCACCGGCAAAGCCCTGTTTCACAATCTTGCCCTTGTCTTCGAATATGGCGTAAGAATGAACCTTACCCACACCGTATGTCTTGGCAACGTGAGACAGAGTAAAGCCACCCAGGGTCACCACCTTCGTGCAATAGCCTGCAGCATCCGGAGAAGAGCAATCCACGTTGGTCTTGTCCACGTTCAACAGGGCGTTACAGGTAACCGAGGTATCCTTCGGAATATTAGAGTATCCTTCGGCATAGGGGTTATGAGCTTCAGCCGATGCAGAATCCCACATCAAGCAGATCTTGGTCGGCAGGGAGTCCTTGTGGAAGGCACGGTCGTAATAGATGGTCACGGAGTCAGCGATACCATCAAGGTATTCCTTGTCCATGTCAAAATACGGGGCCGGAATCTTGTATTCCACAGAAGGAGTAGAACCATGCACGTCGAACACGTCAGCAAGCACCGGATACGGTACCGGAGGATCGCGGAAGTAGATCGGGTTGTAAACGGCTTGAACGAAGTCATTGTATTCGGCCACGATGGTTGCCGGCGTATTAAGAGCGGCATCTTCATCCCAGCGATACTTGGTCAACGAACGCACAGAAATAGTGGCATAGCCATCCTTGAACTTCACATTGGCCGGGTTAAAGTCAATCTTCGGAGAAGTGCCTGCACCCTTATGAATTTCCAAGTTGTCGCATTCTGCCAAGCAGGGGCTATAGGTCTTGCCGTCAGCATTGGGTTTCAGCACAGCCAGGTACATTTCATAAAGTGTACCCACCCACAATTCTTCGTAAGAGCCATCGGCTTCCGGCTTCTGTCCCTTTACAGCCTTAGCGTTTTCACCTTCACCAGGAATCTTTTCGATAAAGGTAATCTGCGGCAGGTAGAAGCTGATATTCATAGCATTCTGCGGCTTACCGGAAACACTGACGCTAAAGTTCTGGATAGCTTCGGTCATGTCATCCATGTCAACGGTTACATAAACCGTATCGACACCGCTGTCACCAATTTTACGTGACGTGCCCGAAGCAAGCTTCACATATGTTTCTTCACCCGTCAGAGCATCCACTTCCTTCACGTAGACTTTCATGATGCGATCGTATGCCAGTGTATAGTCAACACCCTTGGCATCTTCCGGGAAGATTTCAACAGCACTACCATCAGCCTTAGGAGCCACAGAAGATACATAGACCGGAACCATCTGGCCAGCCATAGCTGTCTTCTGCAAGGTGTACTTGCCGCCCGGAATTTCCTTACCGGTAGTATCAAGAGCAACACCATCCTTATAGACCACATCCACTTCACCGCTCATACGGAAGGTTGCCACCTTCTTACTCTTACCATCAATGTTCACAAACAGGGTATAGCGTCCGCCGCCCAAGCATATAGCGTCCTTGTTGATCTTGGGTGTTGTAGGATCGGTCAAGTCAATACCGCACTTATGAATACCCGAGGATACATTTTCCACACCTGGCACAGCCGGAGATGTGACAAGATTACCCTGAACAAGCGTATAAGAAATGGTAACCAGACCACTCCTTACGGCTTCAACCAGCGTATCACCACAATACCTTACTTCTTCATCATCACCAGACAATGCAGATGCGCAAGATCCGTTTCCAGTCTTAGTATAGCAGAGAGAATAATCCGTTTCGGATTTATTGCTCGGATTCTTAGAGCCCTTCACTTCAATAGCAGTCTTCTGCTGGATATACATATTCGTCTTGATTCGCACGTTACTCATGGTCGTACGGCGGTCGCAGAAGAAGATATCCAAATCATACTGGTTACCATTAACGAGTTTACCACTCAAGCCTTCAAAGGCATCAAGGTCCACATAACCCGGAGCAGCCAAGTGAGTACCACCAAGGTCCACAGCCAGCTTGTTATCGATAAAGACCCAAATATCGTCGTCACCACGGAAATTGAACTTAAGTCCCGGCTTCTGAGTAAATTTTGCATGAGATTCAAAGCAATAATGCTGGTTACGCATTGCAGTCCAACGATAAGTCTTATCCTTGACAGAATTCGCAACAGTAGAGTCCGTGTTGGGAGCAAAGAATTTCCAATTCTTAGGCGCAGCATCTTCGCAAGACCAACCGAAAACACATTTTGCAGCCGGATAAACCTTTTGAACAAAGGGTTCGGTCTTGGAACCATCACCAAAATAGCCAGCACAATCAACACCGCCATTCCAGCCGGGGCCATTGCACAAGATGTCAATCAAAGGCATTCCTTCAGTGGCATCGTTTTCACGTAACACCGGGCCATAGAAAACAGGACCTTCAGCCTTACGCGGAGTACGAGCCTTAGCAACCGGAGTCTGAGTGGGGTCAGCGAGCTTAATACTTTCATCAGTCGTATTTTCTACCGGGTAGAAACCACCCTGAGCAGTCAAGCCAGGACTCGTGTAGAAGTCAGAATCGAATTCCCACTTACCGTCATCGGAGCGTTTGAACGGCATGTCAAAGCAGCTCTTTTCGTTCACATTAGGAGTATAGTTGAACATCTGGTTGAAGAAGGTTTCATTGAGGAAGCACTTCTTACCAGTAGAGCTCAACTTCGGCTTTCTCATTGCCTGAGGAAGGGTTGCATCAAGAGTCGATTCAACCAGGCCCGGAGTGATACCAATGCAAGAATTAATAGCGGCAATAGCGGTTTCCCTATCAACACCAGCGGCACCATTCTGGCAACCTTCTACACCACCTTCAGCACCATAGCATGAGAATGCCGGATGCAAGTCTGCGTCGGTATCGTAAATAATAGCGGCCATCGTATAGGCACAAGTGCCTTCAATACCTTCCACTTCTGCGGCGCTATAGTAGTAACCGTCCGTATTGGTCTTTTGTTCTTCGTCAGGAACAAAGAGCAAGGTATCGACACCCATATCGAAAATCATTTTCAAGGCAATCGGTGTTGCAGCAGCAGCTGTTTCCCAGTTGCCGTTCACACCAATCATGTCTTCACGATCAGGGTCATCGTCACGATAAAGCACCACATTATCCGTGATTTCTTCATTAAAGAACACATGAGAGTACCAACCGCACATTTCAGACACGGCAGTCATCGGCACGCCCGTCTTACCGCCATCCATACTCAGCATGGGCACAGCCGACATCCATTCTTCCATATTAGGAGGAATCATCACAAAGAAATATTTTGCATTGGGAGGATTGGAAGCGGCAACTGTTTCACCAGACTTGGCAGGATTTTCATAAATATAGAGTTCTCCTGACGAAAGGTCGTCGCAAGAAAAAGCGTCTTCCTGTTTCCAGCCACCATCATTGGTTCGAGCAATATTATAGTGAACCTTGGTAATACCACGCTGGTTCCAATCTTCGGACTCCATAAAGAAGAACTTTTCAGCCGTAGCCTCACCGATTTTCGAAGCATTCAACACGACCCAGCCATCTTTAACATTCGATGTCGGAAGATCAAGGATGTTGTTAATATTCATTTTGGGCGTTGCCCAATCACTAGGAATTTTAACATAAATCGTGCCTTCGCACTTCAATGCGAAAGCATTCTGCGCTCCAACAAAAAGCAGACAGACACCCAAGGCCCACTTGCATAGGAGGTTCATTGTTTTTTTCATCATTTTAGTTTCCATCGATGGTTTTTTACTTCCAACTGTGCATATCAAAAAGACGGCCTTTTTGATATGCCATAGACCGCCCTCAAATTTATTCTTTTTTGAAGAAAAAAACAAACGCTTTTTATCGTTTTTTTGTGAAAAAAACGTTCATTTTGTATACAGAAATCTTTTAAAACAGAACGGAGTGAGTTCCGTCACATGAAAAAAAGCCTAGTGTAAAAATTACTTTTCAACACTAGGCAAATCTCATTTACTTCGAAGAATCCTTCATGTAACTTCTATCGGGCTTCGGCGAGCGCTTAACACCCCATATCGAAGTACTTTCTTGCTTGGCCTTCTTGCCGACGGAACCCATCTTCACGTAAGATTTGAGTTTCACGATATAGGCGCCAGTACCTGCCATGCGGCCGTTTTCGGAACGCATGTTCCAGCCAATGAAGTAGTTGCGGTCCATACCGGCATCGATACAAGAGGTACCCTCGCCACCAAAGAAGGACTGACCGTTCTTTTGGATGTTGAGGTTGTCGTTACAGTAAATCTTCTGTGACTTCCTGGTCACGAAACCGCCCAAGTTAGTAAAGTACTGGACTTCGTAGTAGAAGTACACGTCTTCCAGGTTGTTCTGCATGAGTTCAGCCTTTTCTGTTTCGGTAAGACCGTTAAACAGGGCGTACATGTCAGCCTTGACCAAGTGACCGGGCCTTCCGCCTTCCTGAGCCAAGATTTCAGCCTTGGTCATATTGGTACGGTAGCCGTTCACCGTCACAGCCTGTTTAGTAGCCAGCCAGACAGAGTCGGCGTTTGCAGTCGAAGCGAACTTGTTTTCGGTCACGTCGATTTCAGCATCGCCGGTCACAGGAATCCAGATAGACGGGAGACGCAGGGTTTCGTTGTATGCCGTCGGAGAATTCCAGTGGTAATCGGCATCAGCGGCAGAACGCAAGGTATCGCCACCCAACAGAGACAAATCAGTAGTATCGGACCAGAAGATGTCCGTCAGGTTACCACCCAAGCGCAGGTAGTCGCCCACGTGCGGAGAGACCTTACCACGCCTATACATGAACTTGACACGGCCCTCGCCTGTTTCAGAAACAACAGTGGGCAAGGGATCATTATCACAAGTCACCACTTGAGCTCCGGACAGGGCAGACACGTAACGGCTGTCATCGGACAGTTCAACTGCAGAATTCAGGTAGAAGTCCAAGGATGTCTTCTTATTGGAACTGGTCACAAACTTGACCGGTTCGGAGAGAATCAACACAAGGCTATCCAAATCTGTCATTTCGTCGTTCTTCACAATGGTACGGACTTCGGCACGCAGCGGCACGGGAGCCATGCGGTCGGTCAAAGTACCCTTGAAGCCCTGCTTCACCTTTTTACCCTTATCTTCGAATTCTGCGTAGGAACGGACTTCGCCAAGACCTGTCGTTTTAACGGCAGTCGAAAGCTTTAGGCCGCCGACAGTAATCAGCTTGGTGCAGTAGCCGTCAGCAGAAGGATGAGAGCAGTCAATGTTGCTGGCATCAATCGGCACAAGCATGTTACAGGTGATTGCAGAATCCTTCGGAATGGTAGAGAAGCCCTCAGCATAGGGGTTATGGGCTTCGGCATCCGTAGTATCCCACAACAGGCAAAGTCGTGTCGGCAAGGAGTCCTTATGGATGTCACGGTCATAGTAAATGGCAACGGAGTCGCCGATACCGTCCAGGTATTCCGTATTCATGTCGAAATAGGGAGACGGAATCTTGTATTCCATAGGCGGCACAGAGCCGTGAGCGTCGAACACATCAGCAAGCACCGGGAACGGCACCGGAGGATCGCGGAAGTAAACCGGGTTGTATACGGCCTGCACATAGTCATTGTATTCGGCCACGATGGTAGCCGGAGAATGGATAGAGGGATCTGTGTCCCAACGGTACTTGACCATCGAACGAACCTGAACCGACGCGTAGCCGTTGACAAACGTGACCTGTTCCGGCATAAAGTCAATCTTCGGAGAAGTGCCAGCACCCTTGTGGATTGTAATGCCATTGCATTCTTCCAAGCAGGGGCTATAGGTCTTGTCCAGATTCGGCTTCACAATGGCAAGGTACATTTCATATTGCGTACCCACCCACAATTCCTCGTAGGAACCATCGGGTTCAGGCTGCTGGCCAGTGATAGACTTGGCAGTTTCACCCGCTTCCGGAATCTTTTCGATAAAGGTAATCTGCGGCAAGTAGAAGCTGATATTCAAAGCCTTGTCAGCATTGCTTCCGACACCAATGCTAAAGGTCTGGATGGCTTCGGTCAAGTCTTCCATGTCGACCGTAACATACACAGTATCGACACCCGAAGGGCCGATATTGCGCTGGGCACCCGAGACAATCTTCACATAGGTTTCGGCACCCGTCGCCGGGTCAATCTGCTTTTCGTACACCTTCATCAGTCTGTCGTAGGCAAGGGCATAGGGCTGGTTCACGGCGTCATCCGGGAAGATATCCAGACTGTCGGTTCCTGATCTGGGAGCCACGTTGGAAATATAGACCGGCACCATCTCGCCACCCATGGCAATCGTCTTCGGTGTATAATCACCAAGCTTAGTCACATCACCGGATTCGGCATCAATAGACATGGCAGAACCGTTCTTGTAAACCACACTCATTTCACCCGAAGTCTGGAAGCTCATCACCTTCCTTGACTTGTCATCAATATTGACAAACAGGGTGTAATAGCCGCCTTTACGCATGCAAAGTGCAGACTTGTTCAGGACCGGATCACCGAAATTGGTCAAGTCAATACCGCACTCATAAACGCCCGGAGTGGTGATATGTTCAAGACCGGCAACTACATTTTCACCATTCGTCTTACCTTCTACAAGCGTGTAAGACATGGTAATCTTGCCTTCATTCATCGCTTGCACAAGTTGAGGGCCGCAGAACTTTTCAGAATTACCCGCAGACATGGCGGCAGCGCAAGAACCATCGCCGGACTTGGTGTAGCAAATGTCGTATATGGTTTCGTTCATGTTGGCGGGGTTCTTTTTACCAACGGATTGAATATCGGTCTTCTGACGGATATACATGTTGGTCTTGATACGCACGTTACTCATGGTAGTACGACGGTCGCAGAAGAAGATATCCAGGTCATATTCACTACCGACTTCAAAGCCACCGCTGGCACCTACGAAATAGTCCAGGTCTACGTAGCCGGGGGCAGCCAAGTGGGTACCACCAATATCCACGGCCAGCTTGTTATCAATATAGATCCAAATGTCGTCATCGCCACGGAAGCTGAAGCGAAGCCCCTTTCTATAGGTAAACTTGGCGTGGGATTCAAAACAGAAGTGCTGGTTACGGCCCTGGCCGTTGGTAAAGACCGTGGCATCGTAAGCCTGGACAGCAGCCTTACCCGCATCATCCTTCACCCAGCCACCGGACGCCCAACGGGCCGCATTACCGGTACCATAGCCATTTGTAGTATTGGTAACATTTACAGCCGTTTCGGTTCCTTGCTTGTAGAAGGTCCAGCCTTCCGGAGCCACATCATTGGCCCAGCCGTCACCCATGACAGACCACTGCCAGCCATCGCCCTGTACGGCAAGGCCAGCCTTAGGCGGATTCGTCGAGGACCATTCACCACCACCAGCGAAGAGGTGATTGCGGTTACAATCGATACCCTTGTTCCAACCGGGGCCATTACAAAGAATGTCTATTTCGGGAACACCCTCGGCAGCATTGATCTTTCTCAGAGAAGATTCCATGAACACGGGGCCTTCAGCCTTGCGCTTGTTATGGGCTGCAGGGACTGCGGTAGAAAGCATCTTGGTCGGATCAACAGCAACTTCTCCAGGATAGAAACCACCCTTGGCGGTGGCACCGGGGCTGGTGTAATTGTCGGAATCGAATTCCCACTTGCCATCGGCACTGCGGGTAAAGGGCATTTCCACGCAATAGGTCTCGTTGTACGTGGGATTGCTCTGGAACATGGTATTGAAAGCTTCCGCACTGGTAAAGCAACCGCTAGCCGCATTATAGGTCGGCTTTTTCGTGGTGGGGTCCAAGAGATCCGCAACAATTCCCTGGGTCACGCCAACGCACGGAGTGGGCTGGTTGGCCGGGTAACTGAAGGGAGCATTTGTGGGGCAACCGTTGTACAAACCTTCTGCGGCAGGCATATCTTTATAGTACGTGGTGGCGCAGGTAAAGGCACCATGCAGGCTAGCATCAGTATCGTAAATAATGGCGGCAAGTTCATAGGAACAAGTGCCCTTGACTCCTCTAGGGAAGGTATAATACCAGCCGTCGTCACCATCAGCCAGCAACTGATCCTGGTCGGGCACAAAGAACAAGGAATCATAACCATAGTTAAAAAGCATAGCCAAAGGAATCGGAGTTGCAGGGTTCCCTGGTTCTTCCCAGTTGCCGTTCAGGCCGATAAGATCAGTACGGGCCTCGTCGGCAGAACTGAAGAATACAACGTTATCCGGAATGGTGCCACCGGTCCAAACATACCTGAACCATCCGCAATAGTCTTCGCCATCGACAGCTTCAAGCTTTTCACCCGTAACACCGCCATCCCAGCTGATCATGGGGTCGGCAGAAAGCCATTCCGTGTAGTCGGGCGGAATCATCATGTACAAGAACTTGGCTCCCGGCGGAACATCTCCGGTTTGGGTTCTACCCGGAACGCTGGGGTTTTCGAACACGTACACATGCTTATCTTCGCCCGGGCAGCGCAGGCTAGCATCATTGGTGGGCCAGCTAGTATCGTTTGTACCATTCTTAGGCTCAACATTATACCCTGTAGCAGTCACAATTCTAAGCGAAGCATTTGCAGTAGACTGGTTGCCTATGGTATACATGACCTTCTGATTGTCTGTTATATGCAGATTTTCCAGATCATATTCATAGAAACCTTTAGAATTCAACGTCATTTTTTGAACAATATTGACATTCTGACCGCCAATATAGGCCGCAGTCCAATCTGCCGGAGCCTTAAAGTAGACTTTACCTTTACAGGTAACCGGTAGATTCTGCTGCTGAGCACAAACACTTTGCACACCAGCAAAGAGCAAACCAACGCTCACAGCGAATTTCCAAAACGAAACCATCCTCAAAGGACTCTCAGTTCTTCTCATTTTCATGACTTCCTTTTATTGGCATAGCAAAAAGACCGGTCTTTTTGGGACGCCAATATCCACCCGTAAAAATATCCTTTTCTGTTAAAAAAAGGACATTTTTTTATTTACATGGCAAGTTCGGGTTGTATACAAACGAAAAAAACGGCTTAATTTAAAAAATTTGCCCAATTCAGAGCCGCTTAGTAAACAAAATTTTTCTAAAAGTCGCTTTTTGTTTCATGCACCTCGCTCCAGGCCGATTAACATAAAGAGCAAAAAATTGTGCTTTTTACTACATTTCTAAATAACACGGAGTGCTTATGCAAGACATGGACCGAACAATCGCCAGCGGAAACACCATCAAGTTGCCCATCGCCAAGATGCGGCCCCACCTGATCGTGCTGTATCCGCAAAACCAGTTCAAGCAAATTCCGCTTGAAAAGGGCACGGTAGTTTTGGGTCGCGGCCAAGACGCCGATATCCGCATGGACGACGAACTGGTAAGCCGCAGGCACTGCGCTATCACCTTCGATGGCGATGGCGTTACCGTCAAGGACCTGGGCAGCACCAACGGCACTTTTGTAGACGGCTCCCCCATTAGCGAAAGCAAGCTGGAAGACCACAACCGCCTGCAAATCGGCAAGATGGTTTTGAAGATTGACTTCAAGGATGCCAGCGAAGAAGCCTTTGACCGCGAACTCTACGAAGCGGCCACCATGGACCCGCTGACCAAGATCAGCAACCGCCGCACCTTTATGGACCGGAGCCTCGGCGAACTGGCTCTGGCCCGTCGCAACAACTATTACGTTCACGCCATCATGGTGGACGCAGACCACTTCAAGCGCGTGAACGACACCTGGGGTCACCAGTGCGGCGACATGGTGCTTAAAGAAATCGCCCGCATCCTCAAAGAAGAAAAGCGGGAATCTGACCTGCTGGCCCGTTACGGCGGCGAAGAATTCGTGCTGCTGTTGGGCGGAATCGGCCCCGAAGACGCCAAGAAGAGCGCCGAACGTCTGCGTTCGGCGGTAGAACGCCACCGCTTTTCGTGGAAGGACACCATTATCCCGGTGACCATCTCTTTAGGCCTCGCTAGCCGCCAGGGCGAAAAAATCGGCAAAATCGAAGAACTGATTGCCGAATGCGACCGTCTGCTCTACATCGCCAAAGAGGGCGGACGCAATCAAGTGGCTTTTTAGCCCCAAATGGATTGCTTCGCCTTCGGCTCGCAATGACGTTTTAAGTATAAAAAAGCTAAATTTGGCGCCGAAATGTCAAGTTTGAATTCCGAGCGCCTCAATTCTTTTGGAACCGCAAGCATCCCGAAACTGGTTTTGCAGTTCTCGGTTCCGGCCATTATCAGCATGCTGGTGAACGCCCTCTACAACGTGGTGGACCGCTTTTTTGTGGGCCAGGGCGTCGGCAGCCTCGGCATCGCAGGCATTACCCTGTGCTTCCCCATTTGTCTGTTCATCATGGCCATGTCCATGATGGTTGGCGTAGGCGGCAACACCCTATTCGCCATTCGTCTCGGTCAGAAGAAGTACATTCAGGCAAGCATTATCCTGAACAACTCTTTCTCGCTTTTGATCTTGATGGCCATCGGCACCTTTACCCTGGGTGAAATTTTCATGGTGCCGCTCTTGAAGCTGTTCGGCGCCAGCGAGCAGACCTTGCCCGTGGCCAGCAGCTACATGCGCATTCTTCTGTGCGGTGCGGTTTTCCAGACAATCGCCCCCGGCATGAACCACTTCATCCGCTCCATGGGCCACCCCAAGACCGCCATGTTCCGCGAAATCATCGGTGCGGTGACGAACATCATTCTCGACTTCGTGTTCATTATGAAGTTCCACTGGGGAATCGAAGGCGCCGCCTGGGCCACCATTGCCTCGCAGCTGGTAGCCTCCGCACTCATCACCCAGTTCTTTATCAAGAAGTCGGCACCCATCAAGATTCGTTGGCGCCATATGAAGCTCCGCGCTGCCTACGTCCGCAAGATTTACATCTTAGGCCTGCCGCCTTCCGTGATGCAGATTTGCAACAGCCTGATGAACGCCATTTTGGCCTGGAGCCTTACCACCTACGGAAACATCAGCGTCAAGACGACAGGTGTGCTTTCCGGCGGCGACATGGCCATTTCTGCCTTCGGTATTACCAACAGCATCGTCTGCATCGTTATCTTGCCGCTACTTGGATTTGTGCACGGTACCCAGCCCATCATCGGCTACAACTACGGTGCACGCCTCAACAGCCGCGTTAAAGAAACCCTGAAGTTCACCTTTATTTATGCGGGCAGTTTCATGTTCGTCACTTGGGCAATCCTCATGTGGCAAGCCGAAACCTTCGTTGCACCCTTCGCTCCCAAAGATCCCGAGCTCATCAAGCTTTCTGCCTGGGCCATGCGCATTTTCGCGGCAGCCTTCTTCATGATTCCCTTCGGCATGGTATCGGGAAACTTCTTCCAGGGTACAGGAAAGGCGTTCAGAGCAATGTTCCTGAACGCCTGCCGTCAAGTGATTCTGTTGATTCCCTTCTTGCTCATTCTACCGCATTTCTTCGAGCTGAAGGGCGTGTTCATGGCTCAACCCATTGCCGATACCGGCGCGGCGGTCATTGGGTTGTGCATGCTCGCACATGAGCTCAAGAAGCTGAAGTAAATTCAAACAATGACGTTTTTAGTGGACGGTCACGCGACGGGTTTCGTGACCGACCTTCACGATGTAGGAGCCGGGCAAAAGATTCGGCACGATTGTTTCTGCACCGACGCAAGCACCTTGACGCACGATGCGGCCCTGCAAATCCATGACCGCATACCTAGCAGCCCCTGCACCGGAAATCATCAAGCTAGAAGATTGGCTACTCACAGCAAAAGTCTGATGAGCCTTACGAGAGGCGGCAATTCCATGGGAGCCATCTGCACGGCCTAAGGCAATATTCGTCATGATTTCGATATTGCTCATGGTCGTACGGCGGTCGCAAGCGAATAGGTCAAAGTCATACTGTTTGCCCGCTTCAAGCTTTCCACTGTTGCCCTTAAACGCATCCAAGTCCACGTAACCGGGAGCATCTATATGGGTACCACCGATATCAACGGCAAGCTTATTATCGATGTAGACCCAGATGTCGTCGCCACCGCGGACACCAAAACGCTGACCTTTCTGGTAAACAAAATTGGAATGTAATTCATAGCAGAAATGATGGTTGCGGCCACCGGTTCCATTTCTTGGATACGAGTACCAACGAGGTTCGCCCGCTATGGAATCATTATAGGGGGTTTCCGTTCCACTCTCATAGTACGGCCAACCTTCAGGAGCATACTCACGACAAGTCCATCCAAAAACACAATTTTCAGGCGTTTCGCTTGCAATAAACCCGGTATCAAGACCAAGGGCCTTCTGGATAAACGTAGTCGTAACATCGCCATCGCCAAAATTGCCTTCACAACCAAAACCCTTGTCCCAAGCGGGGCCATTGCAGAACACATTAATTACAGGAACACCTTCGGCAGGATCAAGAGCCCTAAGCGCCTCACCCAAAAACGTAGGTCCTTCAGCCTCGCGTTTTGTTCGGGCAGCCGCCACCGGATTCTGGCCCGCAGCCGAAATATCATCATCAGTCACGACTTCTACGGGGAAGAACCCACCTATAACAGACGTTCCCTTGTTTATAAAGGTATCGGAGTTGAAGTTCCACCAGCCATTTGCCATACGGGAGAAGGGCATGTCAAAATGACTTTTTTCGTTCACGCCCTGCGTATAGTTAAACAGCTGATTAAAGAACTTTTCTTCAATAAAGCACTTCTTGCCAGCAGTCGTCAACTTGGGCTTTTTCGTTGTCGCATCCAGCGTAGATTCGACGATACCCGGGGTAACACCGACGCAAGCCTCAACGGCCGCTACCGCCACCGCGGAATCGACACCTTGTGCACCCTTTTGGCAACCTTCAGCCATCATTGCATAACATGAGAAAGCCGGATGCAAGCTAGCATCGGTATCGTAAATTGTCACGGGGAGTACGTAATAGTCGTCCTCTTCGACACCAGCAGCCCACACCATTTGTGAAGCTGCGAAAGCAGCACATGCCCAAAACCACAGATTCTTTTTCATGAACCCTCCCAAAGATTCCATTTGTATACAAGCCAAATATATAAGAATAGAGGAACCTTCGCAAGCAAGGCCATGCAATTTATACAAAAAAATCCCCGCCAACAGGCGGAGATTCTTGCAATACTTTATTCGCAATTGCCGAATTACTTCGCGGCAGCGGCGGCAAAAGCCTTGCCCAGCTTTTCGAGGGCTTCGACGACTTCGGCTTCGCTGACGTTCAGCGGCGGGAGCATACGCAGCACGTTACCCTTGGCGCTGAGCACCATGAGCTTTTCGTCGCGGGCGGCGTTGATGATGTTACCCACCGGCATTTCTTCGGCGAGAGCCACACCGAGAATCAGGCCTTCGCCGCGGATTTCCTTGGCGAAAGCGTACTTCTCGACGAGAGCCTTGAGGCCAGCCTTAATCTGAGCGGAACGTTCTTCCACATTCTTGAGAAGGCCCGGAATCTGCTTCACTACAGCGAGGCCTGCAGCACAAGCAATCGGGTTACCGCCGAAAGTAGTACCGTGGTCGCCGGCCTTGAGCTGGTCAGCAATCTTCTGGCGCAGGAGCACTGCACCCAGCGGGAGACCGCCACCGATTCCCTTGGCGAGAGAAACGAGGTCCGGATTCAGGCCGAACTTTTCAAAACCACAGAAGGTTCCGAGACGGCCAACACCTGCCTGCACTTCGTCGACGATGACGAGGCAACCGAATTCCTTCTGCAGGCTGTTGATGGTCTCGACCATTTCCTTCGAAAGCGTCATCACGCCACCTTCGGCAGCGAGGCTTTCGAGCATGATAGCGCAAGTGTCCTTGTTGACTTCAGCCTTCAAAGCAGCGCAGTCATTCCAAGTCACGTGCACAAAGTCACCCGGCATAGAGCCAAAGCCTTCCCTAATGGCCGGCTGACCCGTTGCAGAAAGGGCGGCGTAGGTACGGCCATGGAAGCTGTTCACGAAGGTGATAATCTTCTGCCTATTCTTTTCGCCCTTCCGGTCGAAGTACTTACGTGCAAACTTGATGCAGCCTTCGTTAGCTTCGGTACCCGAGTTGCAGAAGAACGCCTTATCGAACTTGGTGATTTCCAAGAGGGCCTTGCCGAGTTCGATCTGCGGGTAGTTCGGGTAGAGGTTGCTGATATGGTTGAAGTGGTTCATCTGTTCCACCACAGCATCCTTGATTGCCTGGTTCTGGTGACCGAGCGCGTTCACGGCGATGCCTGCCACGAAGTCCAGGTACTTGTTGCCCTGATCGTCGTAGAGGTAAGAGCCTTCGCCCCTCACGAAGTTGATGTCAGCCTTGCCGTAGAGCGGCGCGATAATTTGTTTGTCCTGTTCAAGCAGGTTAGCGCAAGATTGTGCCATAGTTTAAATCTCCATTAATTTGTTTACCAAAGTGTTCCGCGTCCTTCCAACCCACGATGTGGATGCTCTTGAGTCCTCGTCGGATCGACTTGAAACTCTCGCGGACTTTGGGAATCATACCGCCGGAGATGACGCCAGCTTCGATCAGCTTTTCGGCGTCCGCTTCGCTCAGTTCGGGAATCACATTCTTGTTTTCGTCCATGACGCCGGGCACATCGCTCACCAGCACGAACTGGTCGGCTTCGAGCGCCACTGCCAGTTCAGAGGCAGCCGTGTCTGCGTTCACGTTCCAGCTCTGACCGTCACCGATAGAGATGGGGCTTACCACCGGGGTCCAACCGGCGTTGAACAAATCTTCGATAATCTTCGGGTTCACCTGCTTGATTTCGCCAACCAGGCCAAGGTCCACCTTGCCCTGCTTCTTGACCACCTGGAACAGGTTGCCGTCTACACCGGAAATACCGATGGCATTGCAGCCGTTGGTGAGGAGCATGCGGACAAGCTTCTTGTTCACGTGACCCGAAAGAGTCATTTCCACCATTTTCATGATGCCGGGAGTCGTCACTCGCAAGCCGTCGATAAATGTCGGTTGTTCCTTGAGCAAGGCAATATTTTCGTTGATGTCCTTGCCACCACCGTGAACCACGGCCACCTGACAGCCACTACCGGGGAGGGTAGAGACCGCCGACACAAAATCAGCCAGCTTGGCTTCGTCGATTGCCAGGCTGCCACCAATTTTTACAACAACTTTTTTCATGTTTCGATGAATTCCTATCGGAAGGTGAAAAATGAACTTTTTGCGGTAAATTTAGAAAAAATACATCTCTACCCAAATACCTGTATTCAAATTAAAAGATTAATAAACATGCGGGAGGGGCCCCAGCTCAGAGTTGCGAAGGCCGCACGGCCCCCTCCCTGCACCCTCCCCACCGTTGGCCGACGCTTTATTCATCATCTTCTGTTCAGATTTTTCATTTATTTCTTATTTTTCCATCTGTCCAGAACAAGATTTTATTATATTGTCTAGCATAACTCAACCAAATACAAAGAGGTAATTTATGGCAATCACGAAAGTTTGGCTGGACGAATCCAGTGACGAATGCGTCTCCTGCGGCGCTTGCGAAGCTACTTGCGACGCAGTGTTCGAAGTTCCCGAAAAGATGAAGGTCAAGGAAGGCGTTGATTTCTCTGCTTATGAAAGCGAAATCAAGGACGCTGCTGACAGCTGCCCGGCCGGCGTGATTAAGTATGAGTAGTTTTTAGTACTCTACCCAAAACTTTTAAAGCCCCGTCATCGACGGGGCCCTTTCTTTTTAATCCGAACTACTTAGCGTATTTTTCGTATTCGGCCTTGACCCATTCAGCGGAGTGAGCAACCGATTCAATCTTGACTTCGTCAATGGGGCCATTCCAAGTGTCAGCGGCAATTTCGGTACCACCAATGCGGAACGGCATCGGCATCACGGTTTTCTTCGGCTTGAACGGGACGCCAGCCTTTTCACTTGCAAGCTCTCCGTTGATGTAGAGGTACAACTTTTCGTTTTCGTAGACGAGCGCCAAGTGCGCCCATTCATTCATAGGCAACTTGCCACCGCGTTCCACATTACCCTTGGCAAGCCATGCGTATCCATGGCCGTTCCAGTCTGCGCCATCACCAACGGCCGTAAGAGCGCTCTGCATAATTTCGTACTGCAGCTGGAACTTAGAATCACCGGACATCCAGTCCGAGCGTTCCGCGAACAGAATCTGGTAAACGCCATCGCCACGATAACCGCCCCATTTAGTCCATGCCGACATCGTAAAGTCGCCGACACAGGGGTCAATGTCGCCAACTTCGATATACTGGCCCACCTTAAGCAAAATACCCTTGCCCGACACACCTTCCACGTAGGTCACGGTATCGGCAACCGAGCCGTCATTGTCGCGGATTTCAATTTGCTCATCCTTGCCGTCCATGTGGAGTTCCAAGGAAACAGCCAGTTCTTCCGTGGTATCGGTAACAGAGGTATCCTTCGTGGTGGTATCAGGTACAGACGGCTGCGGTTCAACCGTATCTTGCGGAGTATCGTTCTTCGGAACAACCACACTTTCGGGTACGTTCACCATAATGCCACCGTAAGCGGCACCACTATAATAGTGATAATCCGAAACCGTGAGCCAGCCCTTATTCTTGTTTTCAAGAGACGGGATCTTGAGCGTGTCGCCCACGATAGCCGTCATGAAGTTGAACCTCGCCTGGGGCTGTTCGCTTGCAACATACACCAGCGAAATGTCACCCACGGGCATGGCGTCAAAGGCAAAGGAACCGTCAGAGCCCACAGATGCCACGGCATTGCTACCCACGATGCGCATATAGCCGGACTTGGCAGCGGCAACGCTACTTTCAAGCCTGCGGGGGTGGCCCACCATGACCAGGGCATCGCCCGTATTCTGGATGCGGGAAAGGCCAGATTCAGAACCGGTTTCGGCATACAGCACCACAGAACGGGTACTGTCGAATTTCAATTCAAACTTTCCATTGTCATCGGCGACAACTTCAACGGAATCTTCGATAGCGGTCTTGTCCCAGTTGTCGTAATAGGCAACCACGCGGGCACGGGCCACAGGCTGGTTCGCCTCAGTCACCACGATACCGCTTGCAACGGAATTTCCGATATCGGTCACGCCACCGGCAGTTTCATCACTCCTGGAACAAGAAGTCAAACCTGCCGCAAAAAGAGCTAAAGCCACACCAGAGGCATATTTGAACAAAGTATCCATTATTTTGCCTCCTTTTCAATCTTCTTACTCATGGGGAACGCCACAAGCATCATCTCGTAAACGCGCTCCACATTGGGATCATTCGCCGCCTTCGCAATAATCTTTTTGCGGGCGTCTTCCAAAACTTCTACAGCGTAATTATAAGAACTTTCGCTCATGGCCAAGGTGGTGAACGCCGCAAAACGTTCGTTCTTGGGCATGGATTCCACGGCGCCGATGGCATGCTGAATATATTCGCGACGGATCTGGCGCAACGCGATCGGCGGAATTTCGGCGGCATCCAGCATTTGCGAAGTTTCTTCGTAATGGTCGCCCACCTTCTTGATCAAGTTCCATTCCAGAAGCTTCTTGACTGCGTCGCGGGCTTCTTCGGTAGTGATTTGCGGATTAAGCATGCGGGCCAGCACCATGTAGTCGTCGTGCCAGTCGGAGTTTACCGCCATTTCGCGGACCACCGGGTAATACCACTTGCTAAAGTAGGCCTGTTCGCGGGAGGTCACGTGTGTAAATTCAATCTGCTTGCGAATCTGGACAATCTGTTCCCAGGCATTTTCGCGTTCGTTCACCTGCTGGGCCTGGTTGTACTGCACCAGAGCCTCGAAATACGCCTTCTGCAACGGTTCGAAATCCATCGCCTTGGCGATTTTATCGATTGACTTTGGCGTAAGGTTAAAGCGCCCGCGGATTACGTTCAGACAGTAAGAAGAACTGCTGAAGCCCGCCTTTGCCGCGAAGAATCGGTGCGAGAACACGGCTCGCATCTTCTTCTGTTCCTCGAAGTAGTCTTGCAGGAACTTGCGGAAGTCGTCGTAATCAAACAGATGTTCTAGCGCAATACACATAGCCTTAAAATAAATAATTTTTACACACTAAGCAATAGCCGTCAGAAATTTTTACACACCCTAGCGGCCTTTTTAGGGCTATTCTTGACAACAATCACACAAATGGGAGCAATCGTACCACAAAGTTGACGGTAAGAAAAGTTTACACAATGTATAAATAATGAAAATTACGATATTTCTTCCGAAAGTGACATTAGGTCAAAATACATCATACGAATATGCAATTTTGTCGTGGTGCCTATATTGCGATATTCACACTCTTGCTGCTCAGAAGAAAACATATATTTGAAGCCATTCCTTTCATAAAAAGAAAGTGGTACGGGCTGATTATACGCATCTACCACCAAATAACGACATCCAGTCTTATTATCGGGATCAACAAACCACTGCTTAATATAGTCAAGAAGTTCGCTTCCTATATGGCGCTTTTTGTATGCAGAGTTCACTCCCAAACGACCAATCAACACAGCGGGATAAATCAGGCTTCTCTTTTCCCAAGGGAGGCCTTTACCAATAGACTTTTTTCTTGCATTAGGCAAATAATTCGTAAAGATACTTGCATTAGAAACCGTAAAAGCGCAAACGATGTTCTTTAGCGATTTTGCATCTACAAAAACGTATGTCTTACCCATCAACTGTCGACTATACTCAACAGCATCTTTTACGAAAAAAGAATCAAGGTCAATATTTCCACACGAAAAATCGTTACAGAAAGCAAGAATTGACGGCGTAAGGGCCGTACGAAGGCAACTAGATTCTAGAAAGGCCATTTCCCATCGGCCTTCAACTTAGCGATTCGTTCGGCATTGCGCAAATCAAAACCTTTCCACTCGGCAATCTGCCTGGAAAAGTCAATAGATCCGCGATTCCGTTCCGCAATCTTCGCATTCCTAACGAAAGACTCCGCAGCAGCGCCAGTCAAAATCGGAATATTGCTAATTGGTAAGGCCATATTCAACTCCTAATATACATTTTTTGCAGACCCGCTGCAAGAATCATTTTTCTTCGGCCGTAGAATATAAAAAACGTAATCCGCTAAATCGCAAAAATATCAATATTGGCAAACAGTTGTTTGCAACTATCAACAGATATTTTTTCCATGTCAAACATTGGTTGCAGCTATCCACAATTTAACCACATTTAAGACGATGGGGAGGGCTGCAATAAAAGAAAGGCGAGTGCAAACGCACTCGCCTTTTCTCAAAGCCTTTGTTGCACTCCGAAGGAGTGCAAACGGTCCGCCTCGGTCATAGGAACAAGTTACTTTGATGCTTTCAGCATCTGTTTGCTACGGTTCTGAAATGTCGAAAAACAAGTTTTCCTCCATTCCTTCACCTCGCAAACACTTGTTCCTGCGACGCTCGGCTAGAATCCTTTTTTCATATTTTTAAGCAGGGCGCTCATTTTGCCGGGCATGTTAGCGGCTTTCTTGGGTGCTGCACCCGGGCGGTCCTTGCCGGCGATTTTTGCCTTGAGGTCTGCGAGGGTTGCATGGCCCTGGATGCCGCCCTGGGGGCGGGCATTACCGCGACCGTTGTCGCGGCCGTGGCCACCGAATCCGCCGCGGTTACCGCCTGCACGCTGGCCACGAGGGCCATTAGCGCCTGCACCTGCAACGCCGTCGGTAGATTCCTGCTTCATGGAAAGGCTAATGCGCTTCTGGCCAACATCTACGGCCACCACGCGCACCTTCACGATATCGCCCACGGTCAAGACAGTCTTTGCGTCTTCCACGAACTTGTCGCTGATTTCAGACACGTGAACAAGACCGTCCTGGTGAACACCGATGTCCACGAAGGCACCGAAGTTAGCCACGTTCGTCACCACGCCTTCCATCCAGCTACCCGTAATCAGGTCCTGAATCGTGCGGATCTTGTCATCGAATTTGGCGTAGCGGAATTCCTTACGCGGGTCGCGGCTCGGCTTCTGAAGTTCCTTCATGATATCGTCCAAAGTAGCCTTACCCACTTCGTCAGAAAGGAATTCTTCGAGGTTGATCGCCTTCACGGCTTCAGCGTTACCCACCATATCCTTCACAGACACGCCGGCCTTTTCGGCCATCTTTTCGACCAGGGCGTAGTTTTCGGGGTGAACGGCAGAATCATCCAGCGGGTTTTCGGCACCCGGAATGCGCATAAAGCCGGCAGCCTGTTCAAAGGCCTTCGGGCCAAAGCCCTTCACGTTCTTCAAAGCTTCGCGGCTTGCATAAGCACCGTTTTCTTCGCGGTACTTCACAATCGCTTCAGAAAGCGTATTGCTGAGGCCTGCCACATGAGAAAGAAGCGGAGCAGAGGCGCTGTTCACGTCCACACCCACCATGTTCACGCAGCTTTCCACCACTTCGTCCAAGCGCTTCTTGAGTTCGCGCTGGTTCACGTCGTGCTGGTACTGGCCCACGCCAATGGACTGCGGATCCACCTTCACCAGTTCTGCCAGCGGGTCCTGCAAGCGGCGGCCAATGGAGATGGCGCCACGAGTGGTCACGTCTTCCTTCGGGAATTCCTGGATAGCGATCATGCTTGCGCTATACACAGATGCACCGGCTTCGCTCACGATCACGCGGGGCGGAACCTTGCCCTTGAACTTGGCAGACATTTCGGCGCAGAAAGCGTCCGTTTCGCGGCTAGCGGTACCGTTACCGATAGCAATCAAGTCAATCTTATACTTGTCAATCAGGCCCATCAGATACACAGCGGCACCGGCCTTGTCGTTCCACGGTTCGTGCGGCTTGATAATGCCGTGATCCAGGAACTTGCCGTTTTCGTCAAGCACGGCCACCTTACAACCGGTACGGAAACCCGGGTCGAGGGCGAGCACAGCCTTGTGGCCAGCCGGAGCGGCCAGCAAAACGTCCTGAAGGTTCTTGCTGAACACCTTGAAAGCTTCTTCTTCGGCGGCATCCTTCAGGAGCAAGCGCACTTCGCTTTCCATGCTGGGCTGGAGCAAACGTTCCCAGGCATCCTGGCACATGGCTTCCAAGTAAGGCGTCCAAGTGGTGTTGCCCTTGATAATCTGGGCCTTGAGGTAACCGATCATTTCTTCGTTCGGCACTTCGATAGAGAGGCGGAGAACCTTTTCCTTTTCGCCGCGACGAAGAGCGAGCATACGGTGGCTCGGAATCTTGGACACCTGTTCGCTGTAATCGTAGTAATCCTTGAACTTGGTTTCTTCCTTTTCGAAATCCTTCTTGACCTTAGAAATCATGACGCCGGTCTTTTCCATCTTGTTACGCAGGTACTGACGGAATTCGGCGTTGTCGGCCACTTCTTCGGCCAAAATATCGGCGGCACCCTTCAGGGCGGCCTTCGGGTCGGCAAGGCCCTTTTCTTCGGACAGGTAAATCAGGGCAATCTGTTCGGCAGTGTTGCCGGTTTCTTCCTGAGCCCACATGAGACGAGCGAGCGGTTCCAAGCCCAGTTCCTTTGCAGCCGTAGCGCGAGTGCGCTTCTTCGGCTTGTAGGGGGCATAAATATCTTCGAGGAGGGTCTTGTCCTTACAGGCTTCAATCTGAGCCTTGAGTTCGGGGGTAAGCTTGCCCTGTTCTTCGATGCTCTTGAGAATCGTTTCTTTACGGTCTACCAGTTCTTGCAGGTAGTCGCGACGGTGACTGATGTCGCGCAGTTCAATTTCGTTCAATGTACCCGTCTGGTCTTTACGGTAACGGGCGATAAAGGGGATGGTACCACCCTGGTCCATCAGTTCCAGCGCCTTGGCAACGCGCCATACTTCAAGGTTAAGCTCTTCGGCAATAATTGCAGAAAAATCCATAATATGTAATTTCCGTTATATGTATTTCGGTTTGAGGGTCTTAAAGCCCTAAGTCCAACCCAGCACCGCAGTGCGAGGTACCCCGGGAATTTTCCCGAGGTAAGGGGAATATAGATAATTAAAGTGTCAAAAAAGTGACATTTTATTGTCAAAAGAGGAGCGTGTCGTGGCGGGCACAGCCAAAACAGCCGTCCAAAACAAGGCTAACTCATAGGCTGTCAACGACTTAGCATTTACAGTCTTGAACTGGGTTCCACATTTTTCTATCTTTGCGCCGGTCAGTTCGAAACCCATCCTGACTTTAGGCGAAGCCTATAAACCAAAACTAGGAGACTTTATGCGTTCAGAAGCTGAACTCGAAGGCGTAACCCTGCTGGGCAATACGAAAACCCAATACAAGACCACCTACAGTCCCGAAGTACTGGAAAAGTTCCCGAATAAGCATCCGGGTAACGACTACATGGTCACCTTCAACTGCCCGGAATTCACAAGCCTGTGCCCCAAAACCGGCCAGCCGGACTTCGCCGAAATCAAAATCAACTACATTCCTGACCAGTACCTAGTGGAATCCAAGTCCCTCAAGCTTTACATGTTCTCGTTCCGTAACCACGGCGACTTTCACGAAGACTGCGTGAACATCATCATGAAGGACCTGGTCAAGCTGCTGGAGCCCAAGTACCTGGAAGTCGAAGGTCTCTTTATGCCCCGCGGCGGCATTTCGCTGTACCCCTTCGCCAACTACGGCAAGCCGGGTACCGAATTCGAAGCCCTCGCCAAGACCCGCCTGTTCACCGCCATCGATAGGAGAAAGTAAGATGCCTTTCCAGAACGAAATCATCCTTATCGCCTCCATCTTCGTGTTCTTTGGCGGCCTCGTCGCCTTCTTCCGCTTCTTCGGCAAGCAGGGCATTTTCGCCTGGACAGTCATCTGCACCATCGCCGCGAACATCGAAGTGCTGATTCTGGTACACGCCTTCGGTCTCGACACCACGCTGGGCAACGTGATTTTTGCCTCGTCGTTCCTGGCAACCGACATCATGAGCGAAATCTTCGGCAAGAAAGAAGCAAACCGCTGCGTGAAAATCGGCATTCTCGCCAACGTGACCTTCATCCTGATTTCTCAGAGCTGGTTCTTGTACATTCCTGCCGCAGGCGATACCATGGCAGAACCCATCCGCACCGTGTTCGCCAACACCCCGCGCGTGATGCTTGCAAGCCTGTTCGCTTACGCCATCTGCGAACTATATGACGTATGGGCCTACCACGCTGTATGGAAATGGACCGAAAAGAAGTTCGGAAACAAGAAGAAATACCTGTGGCTGCGCAACAACGGTTCTACATTGGTCAGCCAGCTGATCAACGTGGTCGTTTTCAACCTGCTCGCCTTCGCAGGCGTATTCCCGTGGAATACAATCGGAGAAATTCTGGTCTTCGGTTACGGCATCTTTATCGTGACATCGCTGATGGATACACCGTTCGTGTACCTCGCACGTCGCATTGCCGAAAAGCACCCGGAATTAATCTCGGAATAAATCCTTCGGCAGGGGCTTCCCCTGCTTACGCCAGGCGGCGTATTCCGCCGTCGCCGTAAAGATGGCATCTGTCGTAGAGTTCAGGGCCGTTTCCATACTGTCCTGAATCACACCGATAATAAAGCCGATGGCCACCACCTGCATGGCAATATCGCTAGAAACGCCGAAGGGAGCGCAGGCCAGCGGAATCAAGAGGAGCGAACCGCCCGCCACACCGCTCGTACCGCAGGCGCCAATGGTAGCCAACAAACACACGATCAATGTCGAGGTAAGTGTTACCGGAACCCCAAGGGTATGCACCGTGGCAAGGGTCATGATGGTAATGGTAATGGCCGCACCGCTCATGTTGATGGTAGCGCCCAGCGGAATAGACACGGAATAAAATTCGCGATCGAGACCCAGCCTTTTACAAAGGGCCATGTTCACAGGAATGTTGGCGGCAGAACTGCGGGTAAAGAAAGCCGTGACAGCGCTACTCTTGAGGCACTTGAGCACCAGGGGGTACGGGTCGTGGCGCAACACGATTCCCACAATCGCCGGCACCAGCACCAGCGCCATAAAGAGCATGGTAACCACCAAAATCAAGATCAGGGAGCCGTAGGTCTTGAAAATGCCGATACCGTTGGTAGAAACCGAGGTAAACATGATGCCCATGATGCCGAAGGGTGCCAAGTTGATAATCCAACGCACCACCATGGACACGGCACTGGACAGATCCTGCAGCACGGTAAAGGTCACCGGGCTTGCGATTTTCTTGATGGCAAAGCCCATGAAGGCGGCCCACACGAGAATGCCTATATAATTAGCATCGGAAATGGCGGCAAAGGGGTTCGACACCGCATTCACCAACAAGTTGTGCATAATCTCAAAAATATCGGAAGGCACCGTCGAGGCATCGGCAGATACCGCCAAGTCCAAATTCTGCGGGAATATAAAGCTTACCCCCACTGCAGCAAACGAAGCAAGCAGCGTACTCACCAGGTACAGAGCAACCACGCGGGCAAAGCGACGGTCAAAACGCGAGTTGCCGTTGGCAAGGGAGCACACTATCAAAATAAACACCAGTACCGGCGCCACCGCCTTCAGGGCTCCGACGAAGAGCACGCCGAATTCGCTAATCCATTTTTGCGACGGTAAAAACACACCCAAGAGTGCACCCACCACAATCGAAATTGCGATACGGAGCACCAAGTTTGCACTATTATATTTTTGGACCAATGTGCTAAATTTCATGGCGAGCCTCCACTTTCCAAGTGTAATATAAATATAATTTTGCGGTTTTTGGGACAAAAACGCAAGGTGGGCAAAAAATAACGGTCATTTTTCGGGGCCTCATTTCGCTCGTCTTTCCCGATGAACTAAATTTTGCGCGGAAAATGTTTTTTACGGTGCTCACATACCTGGTCATCGGCCTCTTGGCCGTGTTCGGACTATTCTATATAGTCTTGGAGGTGCGGTTCTTCCGCGCCCTGGGTTCCGTGCGCGTCGGAAACTCCGATGTGGAGCCCGCCCCCAAGGTAAGTATCCTGATTGCCGCCCGCAATGAGTCGGCGGGAATCCGGGCCACCCTGGATACCGTCCTTGCCCAGGATTACCGCGGCGACTGGGACGTCTGGGTAGCCGACGACCGCAGCGACGACGATACACCGCAAATTTTGGCCGAATATGCCGCCAAGAACCCCAAGCTGCATGTCCTGACCATAAAAGAGATTCCGGAAGGGGTCAGCCCCAAAAAGCACGCCCTTTCGCTGCTGATTGAAGCCTGCGAAGGCGAAATCCTGTGCCTGACCGACGCCGACTGCCTGGTAAAGCCCACCTGGGTCACGGGCATTGTGGCCGAATTCGAACCGGGTATCGAACTGGTGGCCGGGCATTCCTACATCCCCACCATCCCCGGCAAGTCCAGCGTGCTCATCTGCATGCAGGCGGTGGAGACCCTGATTTACCGTGTAGCAGGCACTGCGGGCCTCGCCATGCGACTCCCCCTGACCAGCACCGGCAACAACCTGGCCTACCGCAAGAGCTTCTTCAAGAGCGTGCACGGGTTCGACAACGTCATCAAGATCCAGAGCGGCGACGACGACCTGCTGATGCAAAAACTGGCAGCCGACCGTCCCTGGGCCATGCGCTACTGCATCGCCGAGTCCACCTTCGTGACCACCAACGGCAAGGAAACCCTCAAAGAGCTTTGGGAACAGCGCAAGCGCTGGGCATCTAAGACTATATATTATACACCGAAAATCGTGTTTGTGCTCTCCATGGTGTTCCTGTTCCTGGTCATGCAATGCGTGGCAGCCGTGTTTGCACCGTTCAGCTTTAACGTTTTAATCGCGACTATCATCGCGTTCGTCGCCAAGTGCGTTGGCGATTTGGTTTTAATACTCCGTGGGCTTAGGATCTTTAGGCAGGAACACCTTTTAAAATGGTGCATTCCTGTTGAATTTATCCACGCCCCCTTTACCGTACTGGCTGTGCTTTTCGGCCTGTTCGGAAGATTCAAATGGAAATAATGATGGCAACTACTACAAAAGCAACTAAGACCGCAGCGACAAAAACAACCGCTGCAAAGAAAACGACAACGAAGGCCGCTACAAAAACTGCGAAAGCCCCAGTCGAAGGTAAGACTTTAATTATCGCCGAAAAACCGAGCGTGGCCCTGGACCTGGTCCGCGTGCTCGGCCAAAAGAGTTTCAAGAACGAAAAGACCCATTACGAAAGCGACACCACCATCGTGAGCCATGCCATCGGCCACCTGGTCGAAATCGCCGACCCCAAGGAAATTGACGAGAAGTACAAGAAGTGGGAAATGAGCACGCTCCCCATGCTCCCGAAAGAATTTCCGCTGGTCGCAACGCCGGCCACCCGCGGACAGCTTTCGGCACTGAGCAAGCTCATCAAGCGCAAGGACGTGACGACCATCGTGAACGCATGCGATGCGGGCCGCGAAGGTGAATTGATTTTCTTCTATATATTGCAGTATGTGCTCAAGGGCAAGTTCACGGGTAAGACTATCAAGCGCCTGTGGATGCAGAGTATGACCCCTGCCGCCATCAAGGAAGCATTCGAAAACATGCGCGACGGCGCCGAAATGGAAAACCTGAAGGCAGCCGCCCTTTGCCGTAGCGAAGCCGACTGGCTCATTGGCATGAACGGCAGCCGCGGCCTTACCGCCTACAACAGCTCCATGGGCGGATTCCAGGTGACCCCCTGCGGCCGTGTACAGACCCCGACGCTCGCCATCATCGTGAACCGCGAAGAAGAACGCCTGCAGTTTGTACCGCAGAAGTTCTGGACCGTAGAAGCCGAATTCGACAACGACGGCAGCCAGTACCAGGGCAAATGGTTCGTGGCCGACGGCAAGGACAAGCAGAAGCAGATTTTTGACGAAAAGAAGGTCAAGGAAATCCTGAAGAAGTGTAAGGGCAAGACCGGCACGGTGGAAGAAACCTCTGCCCCCTCGCTCCAGAAGTGCGGCCCGCTGTACGACTTGACCACCCTGCAGCGCGAAGCGAACAACCGCTTTGGCTTTAGCGCCAAGACCACGCTTTCTATTGCGCAGGCTTTGTACGAACGCCACAAGGCAACCACCTACCCGCGTACCGACAGCCGTTGCCTGCCCGAAGACTACGTGGCCCCGGTGAAGGCTACCCTCAGCAAAATCGAAGGTCCGCTTTCCAAGTTCGCAGAAACCGCCCTCAAGAACAACTGGGTCGTGAAAACACCCAAGGTGTTCGACAACTCCAAGATTTCGGACCACTTTGCAATCATTCCCACCGGCGTGATGCCCACGGGCCTCACCGAAGCCGAGCAGAAGATCTTCACGATGATCTGCCAGCGCTTCATCGCCGTATTCTTCCCGCCTGCCAAGTACGAAAACACCACCCGCGTCACGACCGTGGAAGGCGAGACCTTCATCACCGAAGGCAAGGTGCTCATTGATCCGGGCTTCAAGGCCGTGTACGGCAAGGACAGCGACGAAGAATCCAACATTCCGGCCCTGAAGGGTAAGTCTGCAAAGACTGTCGCTCTCGAAGAAAAAGAAGACTTTACCAAGCCGCCTGCACACTACACCGAAAGCACGCTCCTCTCGATGATGGAAAGTGCCGGTAAGCTGGTGGAAGACGAAGAACTCCGCGACGCCATGAAGGAACGCGGACTTGGAACGCCGGCCACTCGTGCCGCCATTATTGAAAAGCTCGTGAGCGACAAGTACGTTGTTCGCGACGGCAAGGACATGATCCCGACCGCCAAGGCATTCGACCTGATCAAGGTGCTGAAGGCCATGGACATCGAAGCGCTCACCAGCCCGGAACTCACCGGCAACTGGGAATATAAAATGGAGCAAATCGAGAAGGGCAAGGAAACCCGCGAAAAGTTCATGGAAGGCATCGTCGACATGACGCGCACCATGGTGAAAAACATCAAGGGATTCAAGGAAGAAAGCACTACCGGCGAAGCGCCCTTTAGCCCCGTGAACGGCAAGAAGGTTTTCGAAACCGTGAGCCGCTACACCACCGAAGACGGCATCGTGATCCGCAAGATGATTGGCGGCAAGCGTCTGACTCCGGAAGAAATCACCGAGCTCTTGACCAACCGCAAGATTGGCCCGCTCACCGGATTCCGCAGCAAGCGCGGAGCCGAATTCTCGGCCGTGGTGATTATCAACGACGAAAACAAGATTGAATTTGTATTCGACGAAAAGCCCGAAGAAGTTGAAGTGGGCGCCGAAGTCGGCAAGTCGCCGGTCGACGGTTCTACCATGTACGAAACCATGACGGGCTACGTGAGCGATTCTTACCTGAAGAAGGAACCCAGCGGCATTACGCTCCCGAAGATTTTGCTGGGCAAGGAAATTCCGCTGGACGAAATCAAGAAGATGCTCGCCGGCGAAAAGACCTCGCTTTTGAAGGGATTCCGCAGCAACAAGACCCACCGCACCTTTGACGCTTACTTGTATCTGGATAAAAGCGGCAAGCTCAAGTTCGACTTCCCGCCCCGCGAATTCAAACCCCGCCGCTTCGGCAAGAAAAAAGATGCATAAGTACAGATGGCGGATCAAGTCCGCCATGACGCATAGTCTACTCGCCGCGGCTGTTTTTGCAGCAAGCGCTTTTGCGGAAGAGTCTCAGGACGAGATTCATTTTGTACCGTTGAATTCGCTGACAGAATCCGTAGCGGAACAAGTCGGTGACACCAATGCGGCCGTAAACGCAGCAACAAATGCGCCCGCGAGCAGTTCAGCGGCAGCCATGCCGTACACCGCGGAGGCCTTGCCGCAAGAAGATTCCGTACAAACGCCCTACGGCCTCCCCCGCGAAATCATGCCCTTGTGGGATTCGCTGACCATCAAGCAGAAAGCCGCACAGATGGTCATGGTCTACATGACTCCCGCAGATTTCATGCTGAAGAATGAATTCGGCGGATACCTGGTGATGAAAAATCACCTGAAGAATCTGGACAAGTTCACCGACAACATTCGTACCGTAAACGCCAACATGCGAATCAAGCCGCTGGTGGCCGCCGACCAGGAAGGCGGTTTCGTAAACCGCATCTCGGTAGTGTCGCCGCAATGGGAGCACACCCCCAGCGCCAAGCAAATGCGCTCCATGAGCGAAGATTCTATCCGCACTCTGGCCCAGAGAATCGCCGCCGTAATGGACAGCATCGGAATCAACCTGAATCTGGCCCCCGTGCTAGACCCCGCCAAGGATAGCCGCGGCAAGAATTCCTTCATGGAAGAATCCAAGCGTTCCTGGGGCGAAGACACCCTGAACGCCCCCAAGGTCCGCGCCTTTGTGCAGGGCATGCGCGAAAGCAACGTGACCTGCGTCTCCAAGCATTTCCCCGGTTACGACTCCTGGACCAACAGCGACCACCAAATCGCCGTGAGCGCCACCCCCAAGGCCAAGATTGCGAAGAACGTGGAATTTTTTAAGACTCTCGCGAGCGATATTCCCGTAACCATGATGAGCAGCGTGCGCTTTATCCGCATCTCGAATCGCCCCGCCGTATTCGAGCCCCGCATCGTGAAAATGGCCCGCGAAATGTCGCCGGAAACGGTGATCTTGACCGACGACCTGTGGGGCGTGAGCCTACGCGCCTGGGTCAGCGGCACCGAACGGGTCACCAGCAAGACCTACCCCGCCAAGGATTTTAGAAAACTCGTGCGCACCGCCCTTACGGCCGGCAACGACATGTTCATGATTACGTACCCGCAGAAAGCAGTGGAAATGGTGAACTACCTGGCCGCACTTTCTAAACAAAGTAAATACTACCGCCAGCGTATCGAAGAATCCGCAGCCCGCATCTTGAAGATGAAGTACAAAGCCGGATTACTCAACTAAACAATCTTCGCTTTTTTCGGGGTCGATAAGTTCTTGACTTCTTTAAGGATCTTTTCTGGTCCCACCTTGTTGTAGGCCAGTTTCAGAATCTCGGCCGCCGCCAGGGCATCGTCCAAGGCGCGGTGGTGATTGAATTCCGGCAATTCCAACGCCTGGGTCAACTTGTGCAGACTGTAGCTGGGAAGCCCCGGGAAAAAGCGGCGGGCAATCTTGACGGTGCAAAGCCTCGGGGGGTCAATCTTGATGCAACAACGCTTCAGTTCCGTCCGCATGAACTTGCTGTCGAACTGCACATTGTGCGCCACGAAAATGCGGTCTTTCAGGAGTTCCGCCACCTCTTCAGCAACAGAAGCAAACTGAGGCTTGCCCTGCACCATTTCGTCGGTAATTCCCGTCAAGTGCTGTACAAAAGGCTGAATCGGCATGCCAGGATCCACCATCGCTGAATAAGTCTTGACCACCTCGCAATCGTCCATCAGCACAATGCCGATCTCGGTAATGCGGCCCTCTTCAGCCGTACCGCCCGTAGTCTCTAAATCAACAACCGCAAACTTCATCGTACTAATTCATCAAATGGATTGTTTCACCCCTTCGGGCCTCGCAATGACGTGGGAGCCGAGAGATGCAGAAACGCGCTTGCATGTTTCTATATCCGAGGCGAACCAGTCATGCGCTTGCGCAATGACGTGGGGCTACTTTATGGGGATATCGAACTCCAGGGACTGCTTGGCGGATTCGCTCACGACCTTCGCCTTAAGCACCTTGGACTTGGGCTTTGCGAACAGGGGCACCACCATCAAATTCGACACCTTGCTGCTTTCTGCAGTGGGTTTCGCCTCGCTATCGCGGGCCGTCTGGGAGAAAATCGGCTTCTTACCCTTGTCATAAATGTAGTAGGTCAGCTCGCGGGTGAACCCCGGCTTGATCTGGTTCGTAGGCACCTGGAAATACACCATACCGCCCTTGGGCACCTTGCGCAAGCTGTCCCGAATCTCTTCTTCGGTGGCAAAATCGCCTTCCATCATCATGCGCACGTCTTTCTTGATCTTGTTGGCGCTTTCGTAGTTGACCGTAATCTGGAATTTTGCGTCTTCGGGAATGGCGCTGGGGCGCACATCGCGGACCTTGGCATTGTTCTGATAGTATTCCCAACGGCCATTTTCGTGCAAAATCACCGTTGAACCGTTCGATGTGGTGGCAATAATGTCTTCAGCAAAGACCCCTGTCGCAGAAAGCAACAGAATCATCGCTATAACCCATAAAAATCCAACCGACCCACATACCCAAACGTTCAACTTCATGGGATCCTCTACACTTAGACACCTTGAGCCTAATATATACGATTCAGCCCCCAAAAGTCATTTTTCGGGCAAAAAAAATGCTACAATTTTGATACGGAAATTACAATTTAATATTGAACGCTTTCAGAGCTTCACCGAGAACCTTGAAGAAGTCTTCGATGTCCTTTACGTCGATGGCACCAAGGGCACAGAGGCGGAAGGTATTCGTCGTCGAAATCTTGCCCGGATAAATGGTAAAACCGCGGTCATAGCAGTAGTCGTGCACCTTCTCGAAATCCCAGTTCGGGTCTTCGGGGTATTTGACGGAAACGACGAGGCCCGATTCGATGGACGGGTCGATAACGGTATCGAAGCCGAGTTCAGCCACACCCTTGCGGATTGCTTCGTAAACGCGGCGGTGACGGGCAAACTTTGCGGATTCACCTTCAGCAAAATATTCCTTGAGTGCCTGGATGGTGGCGTAGATGGTCTGCACCGGCGGCGTGAAGTGCATTTCGCCGGTCTTTTCGAAGAAAGAATATTGCAGGTAAAGGTTGCAGTAGTACGAACGCGTCGGGTAGTCCTTTGACTTCTCGATAATGTCCTTGCGGCCAATCACAAAGGAGAGGCCGGACATGGCCATGAGACCCTTCTGGGCCGAAGCCATGCAGAAGTCCACGTTATCTTTCACCACATCGAGGGGAATCATGCCGAGCGTCGAGGTCGTGTCGGTAATGAAGATGGCACCGTACTTGTGTGCCAATGCGCCGATTTCGCGGATGGGGTTCAGCACGCCCGTACCCGTTTCATGATGGCAGCAGTAGACAACAGCCACGTCGGGATTTTCCTGCAAGGTCTTCTCGACAGCGGCAAGGTCCGGGCGTTCGAACACGCTGGACTTCAGGTTGATATGCGGCAGATGGTACATCTCGCAGACTTCGACAGCGCGGGAGTTGTAAGCGCCGTTATTCACTACGAGAATCTTCTTGCCTTCGGGAACCAGCGAGTTGATGCACACGTCGATATTGATGGTGCCGGAACCGCAGAAGAGAACGGAAGTGTACTGGTCGGCAGGAGCATGCACCACCTTGAGCAAGTCTTCGCGGAGGCCCTTCATGAGGCCGGCAAAGGCCTTTTCACGGGGGCAGATATCCGGAACCACCTGGGCGTACTTGACGGTGTCGGTGGTGGTGGCGGGGCCGGGGTTCAGCAACACGTTTCTCTTGATCGGTTCCATAGATATTTCCTTAAAATCGTCCGTAAAATTTAGAGGTACTGGAGGATGTTCTTTTCGGCGTAGGCCAAATCGTCCACGTCGTCGATTTCATACCACTTGAGGCCATCCACCTTGAGCACGAACACCTTCATCTTTTCCTGCGACATGGTCAGCAGCTCGTATTCGTAACCCAGCTTCGGCTTCTCAACGACCTTGGCGGCGTAATCTTCGCACATGGCCTTGTAGAACTTGTTCGAAAGCTTGTGGATGCCCACCAGTTCGCCCTTTGCATCCAGCTGGGTCTTGTCGGTGGAGCACATGGTAAGGCGGCCACCTTCGCCGAATTCCACGTAGTACTGGTCCTGGAACTTGGTTACGGGCGTAATGAGCATGATGGTGGGCTCGGAACATTCAAGGAGAGAGGTGATGGCCTTCTTCTCGAAAACGAGGTCCGATTCCAGAAGCAAAAAGTCGTCATCGCCGATGACGTCGCGGCAGTTGTACAGCGTGTACATGCTGTTGGTTTCGGCGTAGCGGGGACTGAACACGCATTCGATCTGCGGGTAGGTGGCCTTGAGGGCTTCGTACTTTTCCTTGTGGTAGCCGGTACCGATGACGATGCGTTCAATGCCGCAGTCAATCAACGTCTTGATGCTACGTTCGACCATGGAAAGGTCACCGCATTCGATAAAACCCTTGGGAATGGTCTCGGTGTACTTGCCGAAGCGGGTTCCCATTCCCGCCGCCATGATGACAGCCGTCTTGACCATCTTACTTCCTCAGAAATTCCATCAATGCGTTCTTGTTCTCGATAGGCGTAGTGGTCGGGCGTCCGAGATCCTTGCGGTTGCCCTTCTTCACCTTGACTTCCAGGAGCACGGGGCCCTGCATGCCCTTCAGCTTTTCGAGGGCGGCGGCAAGGGTTTCCTTGCTGTCGGCGGAGAGGGCATCGCGGTAACCCACGGCCTTCGCAACAGCGGGCAGGTCAATTTTCAGGCCCACCGTCGGCTGGCCGCCAACGGAATCGTGGGCTCCGTTATTGAACACCACGTGTACATAATTTGCGGGAGCCTTGCTTGCGACAATCGCCATGGAACCCATGTGCATAATCGTCGCGCCGTCACCGTCAAAACACCAAACCTTGCGGTCTTCTTTTTCCATCGCGATGCCGAGGGCAATCTGCGAGGCGTGTCCCATGGAACCCACCGTCAGGAAGTCGCGCTCGTGGCCTTCACCCTTCTGGGCGCGGTATTCGAAAAGTTCACGGCTGATCATGCCCGTAGTAGAGACGACAACGTCCTTCTCGCCAAGGGCGGCCGCCACCGTCTGGATGGCCTCTTCGCGGCTCATCGTGAGGTCGTTCTTCTCGACGCTCTGGAGCTTGTAATCTTCGAAGGTATCCTTCTCGATGACGAGCGCATAGACCTCGCCCGTCTCCTTCATCGTCTTCACAGCCTTCTCGATCTGCTTGGCGGCCTTGTCCTCTTCCTTGCAGAGCACGTCAAAGTTCACGCCCATGGTGTTGAGAATGCCAGTCGTCACCTTGCCCTGCTTCACGTGCTGCGGTTCATCGTGCACGCCGGGGCGTCCGCGCCAGCCAATGAGCAACAGAGCGGGAATGTTGTAGACTTCCTTGTCCGTCAGCGAGGCGAGCGGGTTGATGATGTTGCCTTCGCCGGAATTCTGCATGTAGACCACGCCGATTTTGCCTGTAGCGAGGTGGTAACCCGCGGCAAGGCCCACGGCGGCGCCTTCGTTTGCGGCAATCACGTTATGCTTGGCATCCTTGTTGTCGGCAATGTAGGCGCAGATGTTCTTGAGCAGGGAATCGGGTACGCCGGCATAGAAGTCAATGCCGTAAGAACCCAGGGTGTCAATAAAAAACTTCGGGCTGATCATGTCGTTACTTCTTCATCGTTCCGGGGATGAGGTTCAGGATTTCCTTGATGGGCATGCAGTAGTCGTTGGAGGCTTCCAGGCTGCGGCTATGCGTCAGGATGGATTCCGCGCACTTCACCATGGCCGGATAGGCAGACCGCAACATGTGGTTCGCGTAGATGACCACATTGATGCCCCAGGTGGCCAATTCCTCTTCGGTAAACTGGTTGTAGGTGGTGGGCACGGCCACGATCGGCGTGTGCGCATCCTTTTCGCGGAAGCGACGGCAGAATTCCTTGATGTCCTCGCCGCTCTTGTCCTTGGAGTGGATCATGATGCCGTCAGTACCGGCAGCAACGTAGGCGTGGCAGCGTTCCAGGGCATCGTCCACGGACTTGCCCGCAATCAGAGATTCGCAGCGGGAAATCACCATGAAGTCTTCGGTGACCTGGGCTTCCTTGCCCGCACGGATCTTGGTGCAGAAACCTTCGATGGTGTCCTGCGTCTGGATGGCGTCAGTACCGAACAGGGAATTTTGCTTAAGGCCAACCTTGTCCTCGATAATCACTGCAGAAATGCCGAGACGTTCAAGCGTACGCACAGTGAAGCCGAAGTGTTCTACCTTTCCACCGGTATCGCCGTCAAAGATGACCGGTTTGGTCGTGACTTCCAGCGTATCGTTCAAATCATGCAAGCGGGTCGTCAGGTCCACCGCCTCGATATCCGGCTTACCCTTACTGGTAGAATCAGTCAGCGAAGACGACCACATGCCGTCGAACTCGCGCACGCAGCCGTCGATTTCGACGCTGGTGTGTTCGGCAATAAGGCCGGTAAGGCCGTTGTGGGATTCCAATATGCGGACTATCGGCTTGGCCGCGATCAGGCGGCGCAGCGCAGAAAGTCTTGCCTGCGGCGTGGTACCTAGGCTATCCATTTCCTTCTTGAGTCCCGTAGAAGTGATGCCCTTGGTATATGGAATTTCAATGACCTTACCGCCCTGGGCTTCCATAACCTTGAAGACTTCGTCACGGATAAACTTGTCCGGTCCGTAAAGCCAGTCATCGCCGTGAATGATGTAGTCGGGCTTGTACTTCTTCAGGTTTTCCACATAGCTCCATTCGTCCTGCGGAACCACCTTGGCAACGCCCTTGATGTTCTCCACAACATTTTTGCGTTGCTCGTAATTCAAATACGGGAGTCTCTTGTGCGTAGCAATCGCTTTGTCAGTAAAAAGCCCAATCATCACGTCACCGTACTTGGCGCCCTCATTGATAATGTTGATGAGGCCCGGGTGCATGATGTCACCAATCATTCCTAGATAAACCGTCTTTGCCATTTTTCATTTTCCAGAGTTAAACGCAACTCAATTATAGAAATCTATGGTGACCTATTTCCGAAAGTCTTTTTCTCAATTGTCTTGATAGAGTCCAAAAAAGCCTTTTCCACAGCCTGCTCGTGAGAAAGTATCCGCCTTGGGGTCGTAATCAATGCTCGTCGCGTAAATGTCGAGAACCTGTCGGTAGAACACCTTCTCGCTGGCACGGATGTCGCGAATCCGCGCCAGAAGTTCCTGCCAATAGTTGCCACCGCCGAGATTTTTCAGACGTTCATCGTCCATCGTGAAGCCCTTGACAATATACTCCTTGAGGCGCTTCGTGGCCCACTGCCTGAACTGGGTGCCGCGCAGGGACTTTACGCGGTAACCAACAGAAATAATGACGTCAAGGTTGTAAAAATTGGCCTTTTTCGTCAAATTTTGCATAAATTCGGAATTTCCGAACAACCACTTTTTCGTCAAGTTCCCCCTCTTTGAATACATTCTTTATATACTCGTTTATGGTTGATTTCGACTTGCTAAACAACACCGACATCTGGTCCTGTGTAAGCCAGGCAGTCTCATCCTCAAAGCGGACCTCAACATTGATTGCCTCGTCATCGGTTTTGAAAATTACAATCTCTTTATTCATGCTGATCCAGAGAAAAACATATACACATTTGTTCACTACAAAATATACACAAACGGCGGGCAGATGTCAAGCCTTTTCCGCAAAACTGATTTACACTTCACCGCAGACTTTGAAAAAAATGTTTACAGAAAGGCTACATTTTTCTATCTTTGGCCTAAAGAGGAATACAATACATGAAAGTCATTTTGCCCGTAGCCGGCAAGGGCGAACGTATGCGCCCTTACACCAACAACCTGCCGAAGTGCTTGCTGCCCGTGGGCGGCAAGACCATTATCGACTGGATTGTGGCGGACACGCTCCCGCTCCAGGCAACAGAGACCATCTTCATTACCGGGTACAAGGCCGAGACCATCGACGAGTTCCTCACCCGGCGCCCGGAATGGGGCAAGACCCGCACCGTATTGCAAAGCGACCCGCAAGGGCTAGGCCAGGCCGTAAGCCTTGCGCTCCCCTACGTGGCTGACGACGAGCCGCTCCTCATTATCCTCGGCGACACCCTGTTCCAGGCGGACCTCCAGAGCCTCGCCAACGCGAACGAAAACATTCTCTACACGTACAGGGTCAAAGACCCGAGCCGATTCGGCGTGGCCGTGACCGACATAAATGGCAACATCGAACGGCTGGTCGAAAAGCCCCAGGAATTTATTAGCGACGAGGCCATCGTAGGCATCTACTACATCAAGGACACCAAGGCGCTCCGGGAATCTCTCCGCAACCTGATGGACAACGACATCCGCACCCGCGGGGAATTCCAGCTGACAGACGCCCTCCAGATGATGATCGAGAAAGGCTGCAAGTTCCGCACCGCCCCCGTGCAGGAATGGCTGGACTGCGGATTGCCGGAGACCCTAATCCAGACCAACACCTGGTTGTTGCAGAACAAACACGGGCTTAACAACGTCAACCGTGCAACGGTAGACCAGCGAGCCACTATTCAAAATACAAAGCTGATTTCCCCATGCATTATCGGCAAAAACGCAACCATTGAAAATTGTACCATTGGCCCCAACGTAACCATCGGCAACAACTGCACCCTAAAAGATGTCATCACAAAAGACTGCATTGTATGGGATAACGAAAACGTCAACAACTCCTACATAGAAAAACAAATTGTAGCAAACGGTTGATTGCGCAAAAATGAAAACGCTTTCAAGATCTTATTTTCATTCCATACTTCTTTTTGCAATTTCATACACTTCACTAACATCATTTATTGCCTGCAGCAATAGCGATGGGATAGATTACGCCGAATGGGAGTATTACAACGTTGATAGCGAAGAGGACTCCCTGGTCGAGCCCCAAAAACAAGGTTGTTTCAACAGCTTTAGGTTACCTAATTTACAATCAATTGCATGTCAAAAAAAATTCTATTCTAATGACACCGTAACCGATTTTCCGCAATCCGGCTTTTTCCAGAATACATTCACCATCGTTTTCCCGAACAAGAAACCATTAAATTGTGAAACCGGCGGAAAAGTACCAACAGCAGAAAGCCCCCTGATATCGGCAATACTTATCGACTCTTCAACCACTATTCGATGCGTTGACTTCTCTGCAAAATCAACATACAACGAAATCATCCGCACCTACATTCTAGAAAAAGCCCCTGACATTGCAAGCGTATTTATAACCACGGATCCCAATTCCCTATTTGACCCCGACACCGGAATTTATATGGAAGGCTCCAATGCCCAAAAAAAAATGCCTCATAATGGAGCAAATTATTGGTTAGATAAGGAAATTCCGATTTTTATCGAACTTATAGAGCCAGAAACGTCAACTTCAGTTTTTGCAAAGTATGCGGGATTGAAAATTTTTGGCAACTGGAGTCGCGCAAATGCGAAGAAATCCGTGGCAATTACATTCCGTGAAAAGTATGGCAACAAACGACTACATTACCAACTTTTCCCAGAATTTCCAGAATTAAAAGAGTTCAAAGGATTTATTCTACGGAACTTTGGAAATAGCTTTGGACTGGATTACATTCGAGACCGTCTCGCAAGTTCCCTTAGCGAAGGTCTAGGAGTTGATTATCAACGAGGACGTTACACTGTAGTTTATTACAATGGTAATTATTTTGGCCTTCACGATCTACGTGAACGATCTAACGAATACTACTTTGAAACGCATTATGGGATTAGTCATGATAAGATAAACCTGCTTAAAGCAGACAACTCTGTTTCGGCCGGTTCAGCAACTGACTACATAGCCTTAATGGATTGGTTGAAAAACCATAATTTAGATAACGACAGCAACTATGCATACATCGCTTCAAAAATTGACATTGACAACTACATTAATTATTTGCAAGTGGAATTGTTTGCAAATAATCTCGATTGGCCAGGAAACAACCTAAAAAAATGGAATAGCCCAAGCATTCAACATAAATGGAAATGGTTTTTATATGATCTAGATTTTGGATTTGGATATGCATCGTATACCCAATACAACATATTTGATTACGTATTGTCAGAAACAGGCAATAATTGGAAAAATGCTCCAGCACACACTTTACTTCTTAGAAAACTTATAGAAAATGCTAATTTTAAAAATACGTTTATAAATCAAATGGAAATACTCCTACAAACAAATTTCAAAACATCTCGGATTACAGCAAAAATAAACCAGCTAATGGAAGAAATCGAATCGGAAATTCCACGGGACCAGAAACAATGGTCTTTAAACGCATCAAAGATGGAATTCCATCTACAAGAAATCATTAAATTCGCTGAGCAACGTCCTGCAATCATTATCAATAACCTTCATGAACATTTTAAAATTGAAGACCATCTGCCACACCCCTAAAAAATCACCTTTGTAAAGATGCACTATCATTTCGTTAAACCACGCCCCCTACTCCTTGGTATCGTTATCTGCAGTCTGATTTTGGGATGCAGTAACAGCGAATATACTAATGGAACAAGATGGGATGATATAATTGTCAGCCAAGATTCAAATGCTTCAGCAAATTCTTTAAAATTAGACTATCTACCATTGGACGACTCCGAATACCCCTACGCAGGAATTCCTCGAGTTGTCATCGAAACAATAAACCATCAGGCAATCAAAGACCGCGAAACAGAAATTCCAGCCAAATTACAAATATGGGGAAAAAGCGCCCCCCAATCCACAATAATGACCTTAACAGTTAAAGGGCGAGGACACGATTCATGGGGATATCCCAAAAAATCGTATTCCATAAAATTTAACGAGAAACAATCTTTTCTTGGTATGCCTAAAGCAAAAAAATGGGTAATGCAAGCAAACTATAGAGACCGAACACTAATCCGCAATGCAGTTGCGCTTGAACTAGCGCGAAGGACATCGCTCGCGTGGACCCCCAACGGAAAATTTGCAGATGTTTTTTTTAACAAGAAGTTTATAGGAAACTATTACATCTGCGAAAAAATTGAAGTGAAAAACAATCGGTTAGAATTAACAGACAATTCATATCTACTCGAATTTGATATGTATTATGACGAAGAATTTAAATTTCGAACAGAATACAATAATCTTCCTGTGAATATCAAATATCCAAAAGACCTCGACAGCTACCAAGTTAATTATATAAAGCAATTTGTCGATTCGGCCGAATACGTTTTACAACGAAGTGCTGATGATACAACGTATCTTGATTATATTAACCAAGAATCATTCGTTGATTATTTCACAATATACGCTTTATCTACAAACGATGAACTCATGCATCCCAAAAGTGTCTATATGCATAAAGAAAGCAACGGAAAACTTCAAGCTGGTCCCGTATGGGATTTTGATTACGATACTTTTGATATTAAAAAAATTGGCTTAACAAACAGAAATACAATCTTATTTAGACAATTTTCAAGAAAATATTCCTTTAAAAGAGCTTTCTATCAAAGATGGATTACCAATAGAGAATCTTTTTCCACAATAAATTCTTATATAGATTCTCTCTCAAACTATATTAGAGAATCAAATGAACAAAATATAAAACTTTGGCCAATAAAAATAAATGCTCACAAAATAGGCGATGAAGAAAAAAATTTTGAGGACGCAATTGAAATGTTAAAATCATTTATTCAAGAAAGAATAAATGAGATGGACACTTTGATATACACAATTTAATCTTCAAAAGCAGACGTTCATTTGTAGAACTTGCTCAATCACAGGAGCCATATCAAAATACTTATACAGACCTAGACGTCCACCAAAAATGACATCTGTTTCTTGATTAGCCAATTTACGATACTCCTCCGCCAAAGCATTATTGCGGTCGTCATTTACAGGATAGTACGGTTCCAACCCATCTTTATATTCTGTTGAATATTCTTCTGAAATTACTGTCTTGGGACAATCATAAACAGCCTGCCCAAACATTTCAAAATGCTTATGTTCAATAACACGAGTATAAGGCTGGTCATGCGACGTATAGTTTACAACAGCGTTTCCTTGGTAATTCGGGGTATTTTCGATGCGCGTTTTAAAGCTCACCGTGCGCCATTCAAGTTTTCCGAGCTTAAAGTCAAAATATTCATCAATGGCACCGGTATAGACAAGCTTATCCGCAACATTACGCCAATTGTCCTTATATTCTGCGAAGAAATCCACACCCGTACGGGTTTCAACACCATTTAGCAGACCATTAATAAGCTTGTTATATCCACCAATAGGAATTCCCTGATAACGATCATTGAAATAATTGTTATCAAAGACTAATCGCACCGGGAGGCGCTTGATAATGAATGCTGGAAGGTCCTTACAGTTTCGGCCCCATTGTTTCTCTGTGTATTCCTTAATGAGTCTCTCGAAGATATCCTTACCGACTAGCGTCAACGCCTGTTCCTCAAGATTAGCTGGCTCACATCCATTTAATGCAGCCACCGCATCCGCCTTCTGTTCTTCAATTTTTGCCAAGGCTTCTGTCGGAGTAGTCACCCCCCACATCTGGTAGAACGTATTCATATTAAACGGCAGGTTATAAAGTTTTCCCTTATAATTTGCCACAGGGCTATTAGTATATCGGTTGAATTCCACAATGGAATTCACGAAGTCCCATACTTGCTTATTATTGGTATGGAAAATATGTGCACCATACTTGTGAACGTTAATGCCTTCTACATTTTCGCAATATACATTACCACCGAGTTGTGGGCGTTTGTCTATAACCAAGCATTTTTTTCCAGCACAATTAGCGCAATATGCAAATGTGGCTCCAAAAAGGCCCGAGCCGACAATGAGGTAATCATAATGAACAGGTTTCATTTTTAAGTCCTTTCAGAATTCGTTTAATTAGAATCAATTGATTCAAAGATGACTCTATTAAAAGAATCAACACTATGTTCCTTGTAATAATTGTTTGAAACCGAAGGCAACTGTAGACATAAAGTTTTTTTTATTGATTCTGGCGTTATTTCATCAAGAACAATTCCCAATGAATATTTTTTTATAATTTTCCCAATCATTGCAAATGCGGGGCCAATCACAGGCTTCTTAAAAAAGGACGCATATCCAACGACTCCACTGCTTTGTGCTGCACTTTTATAAGGAATCATTATTGCATCACAAGAAAGACACAAATTATTTAAAAACTCATAAGAGCAAAATTCATCAAAAACCTTAATTCGACTATAATTTTTATTATTCTTCAATACTTCGTAAAAATCTTCGCGCATCTTTGAGTTTACTTTACCCGCAAAAATGAAAAATTTATTCTGAGCAATTTTTTCAGGAAGCATATTAATCGCTTTCAACAATTCTATCGTACCCTTTCTATAATCCATAGCCCCAAAATGCAAATAAACAATATCATCACTATTTATAGGAAATTCATTTCGAATCAAAGACAATTTACTTTTATCTATATCGGGAACTGGGTCAGGTAAATATTTAAATTTTCTTGATTTAAATTTTTCGTTCAGTAATAAAGTCATTTCTGAATCATTTAATATATAAATCCGTTCAACATTAAAATGCTTGGAAATAATTGCATATCTAAGATTTTCAAGAACCAAGCGAAGACCTCGAAATTTCACCTTATTGTACAAATAGATACTATAAACAATACCACTTACCAAAACCCCTTTAGGCAAAAAAAATGGTAAAAAGGGCATAAGCTCCATAAACATAACCAACCATACACGATCAATCTGAAACTCTTTAACATATTTACGTATTACAAAAGACATTCTCCAAGCACTTTTAAGTAGTTTTTGATCTTCGGAAATTTTCTGTTCTTCATCATTTAAAAAAACAAATTTGATATTATTTGTTTTTTCCCAATGAAACTTATCTTTCACCTGATCAAAGTCTTTATTCACCAAGAAAAAAAATTCATTTGAATTCAAGCAAGCTTCAGAATACCAATGATGCAGATATTCTAGATGATGACCTACAACTTTATTGTCATAAATAAGAATTTTCATACACACTTCTCTTGAAATTACAGTTTCTCTTCAGATGAACTTGTTTTAAGAATCCTATTAAAGCCAACAACAGTCATATTATCAGGAACATTTTTGGTAACAACGCTATTAGCGCCAATCCTCACATTATCGCCAATTACGATATCTCCCAATATTTTTGCACCAGCACCAATATAAACATGATTACCAATTTGAGGAGCATTCATAGGATTGCATTTATGCTCATTTGCACCAATTGTCACCTGCTGAAATATAGTGCAATATTCACCCAACGATGCATTTTCATGAATAAAAATTCCGTTTAAATGAGGCATTCTAGCCCCCCCCCCAATGGCCCCAGTTTCTATTCCGATACCTCTAGCCTTCCAAATGAGAGAAATTGCTATTTTTGCTATGATTTTTAAAATAGACAATCCCGATGAATATTTTGTACGATAGCACCATAAATAAGCAACAGTTGTCTTATTGTTTCTATTACATATTTTATCCAATTTAAACCTTTTACATTGAACTGAATTCATATTCAAGCCTCCAGAAAAGCGTTAGTTTATTTTTTAAATTTTGCTGGATATCCAGCCCATATTTCATTGGCGGATATATTCTTGGCAACAACCAATCCAGCGCCATTAAACTTGAACAGGCTTACGAGCTCCAATGATGCAGATATTCCAAATTATGACCTATAGCTCTATTATCATAAATGAGAATCTTCATATTCTAATGTCGCAAAAAATACATTAACAAAACTCTTATTTATTCAAAACATTCCTTTTTACATTTTTGTCTGCGTCTTAATATAGATGCAAACATACTATTCAACAATTATATATGAACTATATCCTTTGAATTTTGAAAAAATATATCACGAATTTTGGTTCTTATAAAGCTACGCAATTTCATCGGATTAACAAGATTCGGAATCCTCTTTATCAAGCCCTTCTGCTTCTTTTCAAATCCCGGATGTTTTAAAATAAGGACGTCAAGACCAAATAGTTTCTTAAGCATATTTTTCTTCTCATCAACTAATCGCAGATAACTAGGATACAAAGCATCAACTAATTTATCATCCACACGCCTGTTGTCTGGATACAGGTTGATTCTAACAATTTTTTTTTCAATATACTGAACATTTTCAAAATGGTAAAAAATTAAAGGCCAATTTTTTTTTCTACATTCAACAACAATCTTATCATCAGGTTGTTTCTTGATGTATTTATATTGCGAAAAATTCCACGGAGCAACACCAGCCCCCAAAAGCTCCGTTTCAATACAATATGAATAATCTTCACACCAATTATCTAAATATTTTTGATCTCCCCAATGAACACCATCATCTGCAGCAGAACAACATTCTAAACATTGTTGTCTCCAAATATCTACAAGTTTCAATCCGTTTTTATCATTTTTAAAAGCATTAAATTCAACACAATATTTACCAGAAATCCATTCACGTAATTTTCTTTCCGATTTGCAAAATCGATGACCAACAACAAGAACAGATGCATTTTTTGCTTTCATTTCATCTATAAGGACTTGAGGGTCAGAATAAAAATACATGTCAGCATCAATATATGTACAATATTCGGGTTTATAGGTCATTAGCACATATCGAATCAATGATGACGAACAAGTCCAGCAATATTCTCCAACTTTTCGAGTTGGCTTGACGCGGAGCAATTCTTCATCTTCGAAATCAACAAGTTTTATCGGCTTCATATGAGGATAATTTAAAGCTGTCAGAATTTCATAACACTTGTCACTCATTGCGAGTACATAAAGTTCAAATTCATCACAGACTTTTTCGAGAGACTCATACATAGCAAGCCCCTTATCCAAATAATTATGGTCGAATAGAGTGCAGAGTGTTATCATAGCAAATTCCTTTATGCAAACGAATTAAGGGCTTCGACGACTTTTTTAGCCTGCTCTTGCGTTATGGCTTGGTTCATCGGGATCGAAAGTTCTTGTTCATGGATTCGTTCCGTAATGGGGAGCGTCAGTTGAGGCGTGTTCCAAGCTTCTGAGCTGTAACATTCCTGCTTGTGTGGCGGAATCGGGTAATGGATCAGCGTGCCGATGCCGCAATCGGTGAGGTGCTTTTGCAGGTCGTCGCGACGTTTGCAAAAAACGGGAAACTGGTGATAGACATTATTTTTATCCGGGATGCGCTCGGGGAGTGTAATCAGCGGGTTCTTGATATTTTCGTAATAATAGTGTGCGAGCTTTTGACGCTTGGCGTTGTCTTCGTCGAGATATTTCAGCTTGACATCGAGCACGGCGGCATCAAGTTCCGACATACGGCTGTTCATGCCGACATATTTGAACACGTATTTCTTTTGGCTTCCGTAGTTAGCGAGGGCACGGATGACTTTGGCAAGTTCCTCGTCGTTTGTCGTCACGGCACCGGCATCGCCGAAGGCACCAAGGTTTTTGCCCGGATAGAATGAATGTGCAGCCGCATCTCCTAGCGAACCTGTCTTTTGACCGTTCCATTCGCACCCATGGCTTTGGGCGCAATCTTCCATGAGTTTCAAGTTGTGCTTGCGACAGATTTCACCAAGTTTGTCGTTGTAGGCGACGCGCCCGTAAAGGTGGACGATCATGATGCCCTTTGTCTTGGGCGTGATGGCATCTTCGATTTTGTCGATGTCAATTTCAAGTTTTTCCCAAGTGGGTTCGACCAAGACCGGGACAAGATTGTTTCTCGTGATGCCTAAAATGGTGGCGATGTATGTGTTTGCGGGGACGATAATTTCGTCTCCATCGTGCAGGACGCCCATTTCTTTGTATGCCCGCATAACGAGGTACAGCGCGTCTAAACCGTTGGCAACAGAAATGCATTGGCTTGAGCCTATATACTTGGCGTAATCAGCTTCGAATTGGGCGATTTCCTTGCCTTGTAAAAACCAGCCGGAATCAATGACGCGATTTGCAGCAGCTTTGTATTCGTCACCATGCTGCATCGTGACAGCTTGAAGATCAAGAAGTTTTACCATATAATTAGTCCTTTATTAGTTTAATAATTACCCGTTAAATCTGTCCTATAATAAATTTGAGATGTTTTGTATTAATCAAAAAGGCCAATATAAGACAGCTCATTACAGTTAACAAAAATGTTACAATAGCAGTTCCAAAACAGTACATCCAATCATTGTCATATATACGGAATACGCTTAAAAGATTGCGTAAAATAAATATATGGAATAAGTAAACGACAATTGAATTTTTCCCAATATATTCAAGAACATTATTAATTTTGATTAGCTTGCTTAACGTAATGATAGCAAGAGTTCCCAAAAATGAAAAATATAGATACAGTGGAATATCAGCAAAGGAAACCTTAAAACCATAATTTAGAACAGGAATTCTTATATTGAAAACATTGAACACAATGAATGTCAAAATCAACAAAAATATTGAACAACACTCAAAAATGGATATAGGTAATTTTCCTAATCTTTTTTCTTTTGAAAAAATTTTGTCTTTTGCAAGTAATCCTGCAACCAAAAAAATAGACATCGCTAATGCGTGTTGATGACACCATATATTGTATATGTTAAAATCATGTAAAAGAAAGCCTATAACCATAGCCCCCCCCCTGCAATTAACTTAAGTTTTGTCGGTTTGCAGTACCGATTCACAGTCCAACATATTAAACGAGATAAAAAAAGCGAGGTAAGAAACCAGTCGTTCCCTAACAACAGAAATCTTTTTATTGGAATAAAAAATAACTTTAATGAAAAACCTTCATGTATTAGTGAAACTATATCTAAAAAACTATGTATTGCAATAGCAGGGAGAATAATAGTTTTAAAGGATGTTTTTAGAAAAACAATGAAGGGTTTATTAAAGTTGCTGCATAAGCCCGTTGCAATAAAAAAAGAAGCCATAAACCAACAGCAATAATACCATTTCAAATCATCATACGAAATCCAAAAATCATTGCTAAATCCTTGAGATATTGCGTTTTGAGGGATATGATGAAAAACTACTAACAATATTAGCAGTCCCTTCATTATATCAACCCAATGGATTCTTTCTTTATTTTGTTCGGACATATTTCTTAAAGTCATCATAATTTCGAATATAATCGTCTTCAGAATATCCATGAGACGCAAGTACCAGACAAATGGATCCCGAAGAAAAGCCTTGTTCACTAGCCCAAATTCCTGGAGGGACGTGTAGGCCCCAGAATGGTCTGTTCAATTGGACTGTGCGTTTATTTGTGCCGTCGTCCAAGACAACTTCGAACGCACCGGATGCTGCGATGATGAACTGGTGACACTCCTTATGAGCATGAGCTCCACGATCTTCGCCACCGGGAATATCATAGGAATAAAAAACGCGATTTATCGGAAATGGCAAATGCACGTTCTCATACATAAAGGTCAAGTTTCCTTCAGGATCGTGCATTTTATTCAATTCACAAAGAGAACAATCAAAAACACTGTGGCCTTCTGTAAGCATGTGTTGATTCAATGGTTTAATGGCATGAACAGAAGTCTTTGAATCAGGAGAATAAGTTTGCTTGTTTGAATTTTTTCGCCATTGCTTGAATTCCTCATAATTCATGATGTAATCATTTTCATCATATTCTGTAGAAGATAACACCAACGCTAGGGAATTTGTAGAAAAATTCGTCATAGTGCGCCACATCCCCTTGGGGACATGAAGACCAAAGTAAGAACGATTGAGCGGAAATGTTCGCTTATTCACGCCATCGTCCAAAATCACATCAAAGGATCCAGAAAGAGCGACAATAAATTCCTCGTTTTCTTTATAGGCGTGCGCGCCACGATCTTTACCACCAGGGACATCATAAATCCAATAAGCCCTTTTTATTTCGAAAGGAATTTGCTTATTCTGTTCAATAATAGAGAGATTGCCTCTCGGATCTTCAATTTTGGGAAGCCCCAAAATTTGAGCATCATATACTGTAGCCATGGATTATTCCTCTTTGTCAGTCATTTCATTGTAATTTTTAATGGCCTGTTCGTATTTGTCTTTAAAAGCCTGCGTATTTACTGATTTCAGCAGATTGCTTATTTCGTCAATGGATTCGCAGTGCGGGAATCCTAATTTTGTCATATCTTCAAAATAATTTCGATGCCCGGTCACATTGCATGAACAGAAAATAATACCTTTGAAGCCGGCATCAATCATAGATACAGAATGTTCTCCAAAAACAACATCAACATCTTTAAGGTCATCCTCAAAAGAACTTCTTTTGTATGAGAGCACAAATTGTCCATTCTGCATTGTATTGGGCATATTTCCAGACAATTTTAGATTGGGTAAATTTAAATAGTCAAAATATGTTGCAGCTCGATTTATGGAATTGACCCCCTGATGTTGAGGATGAACCCATACTGGATGACAGCGATAGACAAATTCAATATCGGGAAACATCGCTGCGACTTTTCCAAAAAGCCACATCATCATATCCTCGTCACTTCGGTTTTTTATTGCAGTCCAATCCCCAGCACCGCTTGCGACGCACAAAACTTTTTTGACTTTTGACGGATATTTAGCTTCAGGCAAATATAATTTTTTTCGAACAGGCATCACACAGCTTTTCAATTCATGGTACTTGAATGTATTTTGTCCCATCACATCCCACGTATAGAATTCCGTTCCCGGACCAAAATAGTAAAGATACTTGCTAGGATAATTTGGCGGCAAATACCCATCCTGAATTTTTTTCGTATTAAAATTAGGATGGTCAGGCAGATTCCAATGAGAATCCTCATGCAACGAAGTCATACGAATCGTTTTATTTTTGGGCATAAAGTTAAACAACCTAATGCTATAGAATTCTGCGACATACTTCAAATTTTCTAATTTAGACGTTTTCATCCATCTCAAATCAATGCGATATCCGATTCTGTTTAGGCTACCAAAAAAAAGATACTTTATACCATTTGATTTTGATTTCCAAATATCAGACTTAAATATTCCCTTAACAAAATTCAATTGACTTCTTATTATACCAAATACGCGGTTCAGCCTTGATTTTGGGCAGGGACAGCAGTCCGCAACATGGTAATAACGACATTCCGACTTAACAAAACCGTTCTGCAACCAAATAGAGTCTTCTATTCCTAAATCATCACAAACAAGGATTCTATTGGAGCAAGGGTATTGCGCCAACAAGTTTTTAATGATTCGTTCATTCTTTAATTCCTTAATTTTCGCATAATAAGCACCCAAATTATGAGGAGGAGGAACAAAAGCCTCTTCATCACATTTTTGGCGTTCAGCATCCGACAAAAGTTTTGCAAAATTTATATAATTGCACTTTATACCAAGCGCTTTATCGATTATTTCAGTTTCATTTTCAAAAACGAACTGCGTAGAAACGATTAGCGTTTCTTTACCAACTAAAAGAGACCTTAATGCAGATAGAGATTCTAAAACAACATTTTGTGTAATAACAATAATATTATCCATGGATTTTTTCCCTCAACATAGAAGAACTAATGCCTTCCGTATGGGACAAATACTCAATTTTAGCACCATACTTCGCAAACTCTTCTTCGTATTTTTTGTATAGTTCCGTTCCCTTCCATTCATCACCATGAAACATCACATCAAAATGGCGTTTTTTCAAAAAAATCAGTTTGTCCATCGTTGTCTGCGGAACAACTTCATCAACATACTTTATTGCCTCAACTATTGCAGCACGCTGTTCATATGGAATAATCGGTATCTTGTGTTTGTAGGACTCTACACATTCATCAGTCGAGACGCCAACAATAAGATAATCGCAATGTTCCTTTGCTCTCTGCAATATGTTAAGATGACCGATATGGAACATATCGAACACGCCAGTAGTGTATCCTATAATCATGCTCTCACCCTTTTTAATTGTCTAACAATAAAGTTCGGAACCATCCGACGAACAATTGTACGAATTTTATTTTTTAGATAAATTAAATCAAACAACTGGACACTTCTCTTTAAACCTACTAAAAGAAAAAGAATGTTCAAAAAATCATATTGAAATGGCTTTGGAGTCGGGAATTTTAAAGTATCATTCCCTGCGACCGCTTCTGCAAGGGATCTTTCTTGCAGCACAATCTTATTTTTTATCAAGGACAACATCTCTTGTCCTTTTTCTGTATGAAGTAGCACCAAATTGACACCTTGCCTATGCAAATCATACTGTTCTACAATCTGTTTATCTAACCCCCAAAAATCAGCCAGAGTCAAATCTCCAATTCGTTCACACTTCGCATAAGCACAAGAAAGGCAAGACGCTCGATACATTGTGTGTCTCATAAAGCTGAAAAAATATGGATCAACATATTGTCCCGACTTGTAAACAAGCTCTTTATTATCATTCCATAAGCAGAAATTACAATCGTAATCACCACCACGAAAAGTGATATCGCTAAAAGCCAAGCCCTTTCTTTGAAACGAAGCTATATGGTCTTGGAGCAGCTTCGGAGATGCCGCTCCATGACACAACAAATCACAAATAAATAAGTTGTTTGTAAAATTTTCCGTAAATTTCTTTATAGCAGCGCATTGACAAGGCACGCCAACAAACAAAACCTTCTTGTCGTTTTTCAGTAAATCAAATATTGCTTTATAAGCATCTTTTGCAAAATAATTGTGAACATACTTTGATTTTCTTATTTTTTCCAATTCATTAACATCATTTGTAACGATCGTTGTGGCTCGTAAATCTTTATCCCATGCACAGCCTGCGACATATCCACCATGGGCAATAAACGTCTTCGCCAAAGTTGTTGCAATCCCCCCGGAAGCACTTTCAAAATGATCATAATCATCCTTACTCCATGCAGCAAAACACGCTTCACTTGAATTTAGTACTAACGGAGCATTAACAGGACAACTTCTTTGGCACAAATTGCAGTCTACACATTTCTTTTGGTCAATAACAGGACGATAATGCAGTCCAACAAGTTCCAAACTAATAGCTGATTTAGGGCATTTAGCAGCACACAAACCGCATCCAGTACATTTATCTTCACTGCATATATTTTTCATAAAGCTCATCCTTACACACAAATTTGTTCACGAATTTTCGCAACAACAAGCGAACGCTCTTTGGAATCTAATCCCAGTGCATATACAGCAAAAGCAACAGACAACACTGAAATTAATGAGCACACAATAAATCGCAACCATCCTATTTCCAACATTTGATGAAGCACCAATGGTAAAACTATCGACACAACTACGACTATAAAAACTTTAAACAAAACCTTTTGTATATAAAGACCGACAGGCAAATTAATCTGACGATGAAGGACAAACAATCTTGCACCAACACCAATGCAGGTCAAAATAAAAATACATAAAAAAACTGATTCAGGAATGTTTGTCAACTTTATTGCAAAATAGGTTATAATCATAAATATGTATGATAAGCCGCATACATAAATTTGATATAATTTTAACTTTCCTGAAGCCAAATTTGCAGTGAACATAGGATTTATAAAAGCATCCAATATCGACGTACACAATATAAATCGAATAAAATTAACTGTATGTGCAGGTACTGACCCGACACCTAACCATAGATTCAAAATAAATTCAGCTTCAATCATAATAGGAAGCGACAACAGAAAGAGAAGATAAAAGCAATAACGTGAGCTAGCAAATACTAACGAAAAAGTCCTATTAATTTCCCCTGACGCATAAGATTTTATAATTTGCGGATTAATGGCAGTTTGAACATTGTTTGCAAATTGTTTCACAACCCCTTCTACTTGGACCGCGACCCCTCTTGCTGCATTAACAACAGGTCCACAGAATACATTTAAAAGAATGTTTACGCCCTGTGAATAGAAAACATAAGAAAAATTACCAAACATGCCCCATCCTGCAAACGAAAGAATTTCCTTAAACAAGGGCTTATTCCAAATGCGACGAAGCTTTGTTTCGGCAAAACGTTTTTTGCAATAGGCGAAGTAAATACAGAGGTCAAGAAACCCAACAAGCGAAAGCAAGCCCCCATAAGCAATCAGGCGGTCTGCCGTAACCCATTGCAGCGACAGGACTATGCCGAGTTTTAGAAACACGTCCATGATGGAGATATAGGCAAAGGCAGACATTTTTTCATGCGCAATGACGCACGCGTTGTAGGGCACGTATAGAATATTGAAAAAAGTTGTCGCTATGGAGAACTGGAGCAGCCAAAAGCATGCCTGCATCCTATCTGGCGGAATTTGCATTTTGCTGTGCAAAAACCACAATCCGACAGTCTCACCCAAAAAGACAATGACGATTCCCAAAACCAAATGAACAACAGATGCCATATTGAATACGGTATTCAATACGCCATCGTCTTTTTTCCCGAGGTAGAACGTAATAAACCTTGTTGTCGCATTTATCATGGCGCCATTGATGAAGGTGAACATGGTAACGATTCCGCCGACAACATTATACAAGCCGTAATCGATGACCCCAAGCGTCTGGAGAACAACGCGTGACGTGTATAACCCGACAACCATTGTGATGAACATGCGGATGTACATCAACAAAGTGTTTACAGCAATGCGTTTGTTGTTCTGGGAGTAGGTAGGCATATTGTCTAACTTAATATATCCGTTTCGGTTAATGGTGCGTATGGACCTTCCTTAACTTCTAAAATGACCGTTTGAGTAGCGAAAACTTCGACTCCATGCCAAACTCCTTTGGGGATGTGCACGCCGAAGTTTTCCGAACCTGATTCAAGTAAAAAAGATTCCATTTCTTTTTTATTTGAATCAAAATAACTTACGGACAATTTTCCCTTTATAACGATTATCGTTTCAGCGGCGTTCTGATGACGATGAACAGGAATTTTTGTTCCTGGTTCCATAGCATTAAATAATCTTTGAACCGAATCGTTTGAGTCTTCGTGCAAGTTGAAGTTTGTACGAAGACGAGGCGATTCTTTTGCTTTCGTAGAAAGATCATTCAGCATTTTTTCAGTCAACAGCATTAAGGGGGGTCCTTACTTCACCAGCCCCTTTTCAAGGTATTCGGCGAGGTTAGTGCGGGTAACGCTAGCAACGTGATCGGCGGCAACCTTCTGCATATCGTGGTGAACCATAATCTGCACCAGCTGTTCGAATGTCGTTGTTTGTGGGTTCCAGCCAAGTTCCTTTTTGGCCTTGGTCGGATCTCCCCAGAGGTTCACCACGTCGGTCGGACGGTAGAAATCTTCGGAGACGGCAACAACGGTCTTGCCTGTTGCAATATCAACACCCTTCTCGTTCACGCCTTCGCCTTCCCAGCGGAGTTCGATGCCAGCATGGTGGAATGCGAGTGTCGCAAATTCCCGGACGGTGTGCTGCACGCCCGTGGCGATTACGAAGTCTTCGGGCTTGTCATGCTGCAGAATGAGCCACATACATTCCACGTAATCCTTGGCATAACCCCAGTCGCGAAGACTGTCCAGATTGCCGAGGTACAGGCAATCCTGCTTGCCCTGGGCGATACGTGCAGCAGCAAGCGTAATCTTGCGGGTCACGAAAGTCTCACCACGGCGTTCGGATTCGTGGTTAAAAAGAATGCCGGAGCAGCAGAACATGTTGTACGCTTCGCGGTATTCCTTAATAATCCAGAAGCCATAGAGCTTTGCCACAGCATACGGGCTATACGGGTGGAACGGGGTTTTCTCGTTCTGCGGAACTTCTTCAACCTTACCGTAAAGTTCACTGGTTGACGCCTGGTAAATGCGGCAAGTCTTTTCGAGGTGGTTGGTACGAACAGCTTCCAACACGCGAAGGACACCAGTAGCATCAACATCAGCGGTAAATTCTGGAGAATCGAAGGAAACCTGCACATGGCTCTGTGCGGCGAGGTTGTAAATTTCAGTCGGCTGAACCTTGCCAACAACCTTCACGAGGCTCATGGAGTCGCCCATATCGGCGTAGTGCAAGTGGAAATTCGGTGTTCCCTCGAGATGGGCTATACGTTCGCGGTAATCCACCGAAGAACGACGGATAATGCCGTGAACCTCGTAACCTTTGGCAAGAAGGAATTCGGAGAGATAGGAGCCGTCTTGGCCCGTGACGCCAGTGATAAGAGCAACGTTACGCTTTGTCATATTGTTCCTTTTATGCCTTTAGTGATTCCTTATACCAGTTGAAAAGTTTCTGTACGCCTTCGTCAATTTCGACCTTGTGAGTCCAGCCGAGACTGTGGAGTTTGCTCACGTCGATGAGTTTGCGCGGTGTGCCATCAGGCTTGCTTGCGTCAAAGAACACTTCGCCTTCGAAGCCAACAGCCTTCACCACGAGTTCGCTGAGTTCACGGATAGTGAGTTCCTTGCCCGTACCCACGTTGATGTGGCAGTTACGAATTTCGCCAAGTTTCGGGATTGCTCCGCCACGGCCAGCGCTATGATTGCGGTCTACTGCACCATCGACACTTGTACCATAATGTACGCTGGAGTACTTCTCGATGCCGATAATGTCGCTGAAGTTCACGTTCAAGAGCACATGCACAGAGGCATCCGCCATGTCTTCGCTCCAAAGGAACTCGCGGAGCGGCTTGCCGGTACCCCAGAGAGTCACTTTGTTGTTCTCGATACCATACTTGGCGAGAACCTTCAGAATCTCATCCTGCGAGGCGTTGCCATTGATGCCTTCGACCGGACGCTTGTCCATATCGACCTTGATGCTGTCCCAATCGTTGTCGTGGATAAGCTTCGCCAGATACACCTTGCGCATCATGGCGGGCATCACGTGGCTGTTTTCCAGGTGGAAGTTGTCGTTCGGACCGTAAAGGTTCGTGGGCATCACAGCGATGTAGTTGGTGCCATACTGCAGGTTGTAGCTTTCGCACATCTTGAGGCCCGCGATCTTTGCGATGGCGTATTCCTCGTTGGTATACTCAAGTTCGCTCGTGAGAAGGGCATCCTCCTTCATGGGCTGCGGAGCGTTCTTCGGGTAAATGCAGGTCGAACCAAGGAACAGGAACTTTTTCACGTTATGGGCGTAGGCTTCACTGAACACGTTGCACTGGATTTTCATGTTCATCATCATGAAGTCAGCACGATAGAGCGAGTTTGCCATAATGCCGCCGACGAAAGCCGCCGCAAGGACTACAGCATCGGGGCGTTCTTCGTCAAAAAACTTCTTGACGGCATACTGGTCCGTGAGGTCAAGTTCCTTATGAGTACGTCCGACGAGGTTATTGTACCCACGAGATTTAAGATTATTCCAAATTGCAGAACCAACAAGTCCTTGGTGACCTGCAATGTATATTTTATCAGATAAACTAACATTTTTCGTCATTATTGGAAAGCCTCAAAAACTGTTTTATATGGGACATACGGATTTTTTATTGGAGTATCATTAACAACGAGATTAATCACCAACATTAAAATATGAGACAAACAGAATATCCAATAAAAACCAATCTTATTTTTCACGACAGAATAAAAAAGAGGAACAGCAAAGCATACAAACATCATCATATAAATTGGCAATCGAAAAGCAATATGTCCAAGTCCACTAAAAATAATCGACATTAAAACACCCACAAATATTATATTAAGAAAGTAACTAAAATTTTCTGATTTCACTTTTTTTCTAATCATAAACAACGCGATGAAAAAGAATAAGAACATCAGCGATATTTTCGCCCCACCATCACCAACTTTATTACTTATATAATAGGCAAATTTTCCCCCAAAGCCAAGCATATAATCAATCAAAATGTATTTATAGCTCATTACCGCAATAATTATTCCCACATACATCTTTCTACTAAACAATTTATGGGGAATTAGGTTTATCAAAAAGAAAATAAAAGCTGAAGGATGAAATAAAGAAGCAGTCAATACAGATACCACATACCATACTTTTCTCTTATCAAATAAAAAAGTCAGAGCCACAAAACATATTGCAATAGCACACCATTGCCGAATAGTCGAATACGAGTCAAGAAAAAAATGTGGATACGCAAAACAACAAAGAAGAGATAATTCCGGTCTAGGAGAAATTTTAAAAAACGCATATGCTAAGCATAATACAATTATAGACGACGTTATTATGAAGAACACATAGGGATTATGCATATAATTTGAAAAATCCAGTAATTTTTCTATCGCAAAGCCCATCCTTTCGTAATGAAAATCAAGCATTGCATAAGCTTCATAATTTTTTCCTCCCGCCAATGTAAAATACATTGGATAATCCCAACCAACATCAAAACGAATAGCGGAAAAAACAAGAAGTATTATGCATCCCAAAATATAAAACCTCTTTTTCCCAGTCAAATAGAAAAAAAAGAAAACAAATGACAAAAAAAGAAAAAACAGTATCCAAAGCAGCATTATAAAAGAAATCCCTTTATTTTTTTCTCCGCATTTACAACATTTTTATACATCTCTGCAACAAAGGACAAAGCGTTTATACGCAAACTTTCCCTAGTCGACTCTGATCTTAACAACCGGTCTATTACAAGAGCAAAGTCTTCGTAATCATCAGTTACAAAGAACGCTCTATTTTTCCCACTTTCCAATCCTTGCGCACCAACAGATGTAGTAACAAGCGGTTTGCCATACATCAAAGCTTCGACACATTTTATTTTCAGACCTCCACCCATAAATATTGGATTGACAAAAATTTGATTATCTCGATATATTACTTCATTATTTTCAACAAAACCATGAGTGAATACATTTCTTTCTTTTTTTGCATAATTGGAAACGTTTCCATAAACATGAAATTCTGCTGTAGGATTTTTCATCAAAACAACAGGCCAAACTTTCGTAATAAACCAATCTACAGATTTTATATTAAAGTCAATAGCAGAACCAATAAAAGCGACACGATTGTTTCCTCCATCTAAAAAATCAGCAGATTTTGGCTTTAAAAGAGGAAAATACGGATATTCCATCACATTTTTTAAATCTTTTGAAAACAAATCAAAATCACGACCGTTTATAGCCAAAACACAATCCGCTTTTTCTAAAGCCCTAATTTCTTCTTTTTTGGTTATTTGAAAATCATAATTCAAGCCTATTTTTGCAAATGATTCGCACCGATCATATTGGACATCATGCGTGTCAACAACTTTCAATACATTTGAAGGAACAACATCAAACAAATAAGTAAGCCATACATACTCCACCCATAACACATCATATTGTTCCTCAAAACACTTTTTCTTTATAACACTCTCTAAATTCTTATCCATTCTCGTTTCAATCGACCCTGATTTACGAAGACGCTTCAAATAAGGCCGTAAAAAAGGAACATACTTCGTAACAATACTTTTAATATTATTTTTTATTTCCAATTTCCAACAACGAATGTTATAAATATTTGAAAAAAATTTGCCTTCTAATCTTTCCCGATTTTTTCGAGAAATTTTTCCATTATAAAATAAAGAAACATCCGCATTATTGCGCAACATTTCCAAAATCTGCGAAATTCTCTGTTCATTTCCCGCAGATTTTTTCCAAAAGGGAACATCTGTCACAAAAGCAATTTTTTTCATTGGACTCAAGAAGCCTTCTTACAGATTTTTCGCTTCAAAAAGTTAAAGCCCTTCACTATCCAATTCTGTTTTTCCATAAATATACAGGGCAATTCTTTGAACTTCACGTTCTTCGTTTCTATCCACACATCTAGCAAGCGTTCACTCACGAAACCAAACACACGCGCATCGTAATTGTTGTAGTTTGATATATCGAGTTGTGATTCCAGTTCGAACAATATCGAAAACATCCATTCGCAATAATCCCTAAACAGTTCTCGCGTCATAATAAACATATTAAAGCGATGGCCTATCGTACGCTTCATATAGGCATCATAGGCCGGAATATATTCAGGATACCTATTTGCAATAATTTCACGAGTTTTATCCAAATCAATCGCATGATGCGCATGCGCATACTGAGAATAATTTGTTTCTATAAAATAATTTCGAGGTTTGGGCAAAATCACGTCATAATTTTCAGTCAACGAAGACAACTGTTCCGATGTCAAAATTGACATCCACTTATCTGCACTTTTTTTCAGAGCAAAATGACGACGATAATGAACCAAGCCCAAATAATCGGCATCAAGGTGTTTCCAAGCCCAAAATAATCCAGTCAATTCACAATAATGCTTATTTTTTGAACTAATATTTTCACCATTATTATCGCGAAGATACCCCAAAGAATCTTTACCCTCTGCACCAACTTGTACGGGAACATACATTGAATCAGACGGCATTTGATAGGCCTTATGCGTAGCAACAATTATTTTGACGTTCATTACACCAGTTCCTTTTCTTTGCAATCCTTATACCAATCCTTAAACGCATCTTCTAGCGAATAAGAAAGCGGATAATTCTGTGCTAGTTTTTGGCCATCAATATTCGTGCTAACCATAAGTTTCTTCACACGAGCTGGACAAATACCGAGCCCAAGTCCACCAAGACCACCACAAATAGTTGCAGCAACCATCATCGGTTTATGAGGAATAAAAGGAATCCAACGTTTCATGCCTGTAGCCTTAAGCATGGTATTCGCAATCTGCTCAATGGTAAACGAAGGATAATAGCAACAATTATGCAATTGAATACGGTCCGCAGATTCATTTTCTGCCATCGCCAACATCACGCGAGCAAGGTCCTTCACGTAGATACAAGCTTTGACAGTATCTTTACGTCCAGCATAAGCAAACTTGTGACACTTTAGGCCTTTATACAAACGAGTCATATTGCCATGTTCACCGGTGCCAAACACAATTCCTGGACGAACAATAGATAGTCTGTGGTCTTTATTTTCAGCGGCCCATTCACGATGAATTTTCTCCGCAACCAGCTTCGAAATTCCATAGGGGGTGTTGGGCGTAGGGAGAGTCTCTTCCGTTTTGAGCTCTTCTGCTGCTCCATAGGGGGCAATACTGCTGGTAAATACTATGTTTTCGATTCCATGCTTGCGAGCAAAATCGCAAACATTTTCGGCACCACGAATGTTCGTTTCGAAATAAGCATAATCCGGGTGACCCGGCGTGCGATGAATCGCGGCAAAATTGAAAATCAACGTATTCTTGCCGAAAGAGCCCTGCATTTCGATGGGGTTACGAACATCAACCCGTTGGTAAACGGTTGCCTCGTCACGACGATTCTCACAAAGACGTTCATCCGCAAGCAAGTCCGCAATATAAATCTTTGCGTTCGGGTATTTTTCACGCAGTAATTTAGCCGTGTGGGTTCCGATAAAGCCACAACCACCAAAAATAATGAACGAGTTAAACAGCATAGTCATCCAAAGTAAATATTATACAACAATTTACATATATATGGAGAACTTACAAGGGGTATGTACAGAAAAGTGTTGAAAATCTGTCATTTTTCAGTTTTGGGCAAATTGACCTATGGTCGTGGTCTAACAAGCTTGCAGCAGGCAAAAAGATCTTTATTGGGCTTTTTTATCATTTTTTTTATAAAAATGACGTTTTTTGACATTTTATATAACACTTTCGCTAATAAAGATATATATTGAAACAAATTTCAAGGGAAATTTATGAACCGCATTGAAAACACGACTACGGGGTTAGTGACGAGATTTCTATGCGCATTATTTTTGGCATTTTCGCTGCACCTCTTAGGGTGCAGCAATAGTGAATCTGTATACATAGGTCTAGTAGAAGAATATACGGCCAGCGGTAACGAGGTTAATACACGATACGTCGATTCATACGACCAAGAATTCCCCTATGCCGGCATTCCTAAAATCGTCATCGAGACAGAAAACGCCCAAAAGATAACTGACCGCGAAACAGAGATTCCAGCAAAATTCCAACTTTGGGAAAAAAACGGTCCTGCAAGTAGCATTGTAGACTTGACCATCCGCGGACGGGGCAACAGTTCATGGAACGCCCCCAAAAAAAGCTACAAGATAGAGTTTTCGCAAAAGCAATCATTATTAGGGATGCCCGCCAATCGCGACTGGGCGCTTATATCAAACTATGCAGATAAGACATTAATGAAGAACTACCTGACGTACAGTTTGTCTGCAAGACTCGGGGCCTATTATTCCCCCAGGTGCGAATTTGTCGAATTGTACCTTAATGGCGACTACCTTGGAGTTTACCTGCTTACAGAGACGATTAAAATCGGGAAAGACCGAATAAACATACCGGATAATTCAGATTCATACATTGTCGAGTTCGACGGGAAACTCCGCGAAAACGAGCAGGCGGTGCGTTCCAACGTAATAAACACCAACGGCAAAACCTTTAGGATTCACGATCCCAAGAATGCTTCAGAAGAAGCTCTATCAACTATAAAAGAGCACATCCGTTCCTTTGAAACGTTCTTAATCAACATGGATAACGCAGACAGTTTAAGCCTGTGGATAGACTTGGCGGAATACGTCAAGCACTACTGGGTTCAGGAGTTTTCTAAGAATCCAGATGCGACTTTTTATACGAGCGTCTATTTTTCTTGGGTTAAGGGCGGGTTGATAAAGATGGGGCCCGTGTGGGATTTTGATTTGGCTTTTGGTGGCCACGGCATGGAGCATATTAACTCAACCGAAAACTGGCAATTAAAAGACAGCTATTGGAACGCCTATATTTTCAAGGATTCTACCACGGACCAAGCCCGAATCGATTTCTGGAAACAACATAGGGAGCAGTTCGTCAAAACGATAGACGAGGCAGATTCTATCTGCTCATTGCTACAAGGTGCCGCAGAGAACAACTTTAAACGGTGGGATGTTCTCAACAGCACGAAATATATAGATCACCGCCATGCATACAACACCTACGAAGAAGCTGTCGAAGACTTAAAAGATTGGATTCGCAACCGAATCCAATGGATCGACGAACAGATTCAGTAAGTGTTGCAAGCTTTGAGTTACTACCTCAGTCTTCTCAGGCCGCGGGGCATGGGGATTTCGGTGCCGTCTTCGCCCAGCAGGTAGATGTTGTCGAGGCTGATGTAGCCCTTGCCGCTGTAACGGGCGCGCCAGGAGAAGTTCTTGATTTGCTTCGGGTCCAGCTGCGGGATTGTTTTGCCCCAGCCTTCTTGTTTCATGTTTTCCCAGATGAGGGTGTCGCGGACCCAGCTGCCATGGGTGTTTTTCAGGCGCACCATGAATTCGTCGTAGTCCTTGACCTGTTCGCTGGCGATTTGCACTTCGAAATAGCCGTCGGGGTTATTATGGTTCGTGGCGTAGTCGAACACAATGCCCACAGACTTCTTGACTTCGGGGGAAATCACGTAGTAAGCGCCGGCGAAGTTGGGCCAGCCCTGTGCAGGGGGCTGCTCGATCACAAAGTCGTGGCGGATAAAGCCACCGTGCGGGGGCGCTCCGTTAAACACCTTGGCTTCGATGGCGGTAGCGTTGTCGCCGTTTGCCACGGGGAACCAGTCAACGGCATCGAGGCCGTTATCGAAATTCTGCATCACATGGGTGGTTCGGTAGGCGCCGCGAACGCGGAACGGAATTTCAAGGGCCGTCACCTTACCGCCGAGGCCCTGCACGACCACGCGAATGGTGCGGGCCGCAGAACGCATGTCGGCCGGCACAGGAATCTGGACATGGAAACTTTCGATCGATGCATTCCACTTGCCGTCATCGGGGGTTACGGCGACTTCATAGGTTCCCTGCTTGCCCCAGTTATCCACACTCACGGAACCATTGGTCAGCTGGCCGTTCGGCTGGGTCACGGTCACAAAGAGGTCAATGGTATCCCCCGCCATCAACACCTTCTTTTCGAGGGCGGCGGCGAGAATCACGGGCTTTGCGGCCTTATCCTTCGTGGCAGCATCGAGGCCCACCACCTTCGGGTTAATTTGTACAACAGCTAACCCATAAGGAGGAATTTCAACATCCTTGCTCTTGCTGGGGTTCAGGCGGCGACCGCTAGGGCCCATTTTCGGGTACGGGTAAGCATTCTGCGAGGTGCCCACCCACTTGAACTGATCTTCGCCAAAGATTTCGACCTGCGTACGCACCAAATCCGATGCCTTGCTGGCGCGGTCAATTTGCACCACCTGCTTTGCTCCGGACAAGTTCACCAACATCACTCGGGCAGAATCGCCCTTGCCAATGGCGTAGGCCGCGATATCGGGGCTAGTACTTTCTACAGGCATTACGGCGTAACCGTCTTGCAAGAAATCCATGAAGGTCATGTAGAGACCGTAATATTCCGCGGTAGGTTCCAGGGACTTCCAGTAATTCCAGGAGCCTTCCTTGGCGAGGGCCGTCATGCTGATAGTGCCCCAGGTGTCATCGGGGCCCTTGAACACGTTGCCAAAGGCATCCCAGGGGAGCACCTGCAAACGGTTGCCGAAACGCATGGCGTGCTGCGCAAAGATGCTTGCCACGGCTGCTGCCTGGGGGTAATCCATGAGCAGGCTAAAGCCCTGCACGCAAGTGCTGAATTCCGAGAGGAACACGCGACGTTCGCCTTCCAGGTAGCGTTTCATCCACACGTTGAGCGTATCCATGTTGGGGCTCACATCCAACATGGCCTTGAGCATTTCTCCGGCGTCGGGAGCGTTAGGCGTCCAGTAAGGATAATTGTGCAAGTCCACCACATCCAGGTAGCGCTTGCCGTCTTTCTTTTCGGCCTCGCCCACGATGCGCAGGAATTCTTCCATCCAGTACTTGCCATCCAGAATGCCGGCGCCCTTCTGCTGCATTTTGTGGGTACTCAGGAGCGGTCCGTGCAAGATGATGGTGGAATCCACCGCCTTCATGGCACGGGCGTATTCCAGGAATCGGGAGGCGTAATGCCTTGCCGAAATGGGGCCGGATTCTTCCCATTCGCCGTCCAGTTCGTTGCCGATTTCCCACTGTTTAATGTTGTAGCCCTTCACCTTGTTGGCGTAGCGCACCCAAGCCGCGGCTTCCTTAGAAGTACCCGTACCCGCGTTCACGCAGATAACCGCCTGCGCATTGGGAAGGGTTTTGATATACTTCATGAATTCTTCGAAGTCCCACTTGATGTCAGTCCAGTCGGTACGGGCCTTGTCGCCGTTGCGGGTAGACATGGCGTAGAACTTGTAGTTGTTGCCACCCAGCAAATCCGTTTCGCCGCTATAGAGCTTCATTTCGCGAATCTGCACACCCTTGGTGGGCAAATCGGACGTCTTGAAGCGTATAGCCACATAGCGGGTACGCAGCTGCTTGAACTTGTACTTGGTGGTAGCGCCATTGACCTTGACGGTCCCAGCCACTTTCAACTTGTTTTCCAAGGCCTGGTGCACGCCCGGATATTCGGCGTAGTCTTCGGTCCAGTAGGCAAATTCAAATGCCTTGGGGCGGAGGTTTCCCCAGTCAATCTGCAAGGAATCCAGGTTCATCTTTTCGGGGAATTCCACCACAATCCAGGGCGGATCAACGGGGTCCAAAATTTCGCCCCACCACATGGTTTCCATGTTGTCGTCGGCCAGGTGGCTGCGGCGCACAAAGCCGTAGTTGTCCTTGGTGGTGCCGCGATAAATGGTTTCGCCTAAAAAGCCGCGGGCCCACTTTTTCTCGTCGGGGGTCCAGAGGCCGGTGCTGTCGTAACTGCCGACACCGTTCCAGTGGTAATCATTTGAAAGCGATCCGTTGGGGAAGCGGAACAGGGTGTAGCCACCGTCCACAAGGGCCCGGGTCATGTCGTAATAGCGGCTAGGCGGATTCCAAATGGCCAAGTCCGCAGACATCATGTTGTCTTTGTTGATGACGATTCCCGGATGCTTGTCGTCAACGCGAACGACGTTCTGCGCGGCAAAAGAAGCGGCGCAACAGGCTAAACCCGCCAAGGCGGCAAAAGCAAAACGATTTTTCATAAAAACCTCTCGGGGTAAATATAATTCAAAAAGAGATGCCCGGTCGGAGCCGGGCATGACAACTACGGAATGGATTGCTTCGCCCTATTAAAGGGCTCGCAATGACGTGCTACTTAATCCTATGACCATTCAGGTTGAAGCGCTTGCCGTTCTTTTCGACGAAGAGCTTCTGGTTGGCAAAGCGCAGGCGCGGAGCAGCCTCGGCGTTAACCTTGCGAGAGGTCAACGGACGCTTCTCGATGCTGGCAACACCGGCCACGGCGGGAATGAATCCATTGCTCATGGCTTCGATAGCACCGGCGAGGTAGGCAAAGGGGGCATTCCAGTTGATAGCCACTTCGTTGGTGGCATAGCTGCAATTGTTGTCGATATAAGACGTTGCCGCATTGCCCGTTCTGTAATCCTTGCATTCCCAGGTTTCAGAGCCGATGTCTTCGCCACCGGGCTGGGGGCCACCCACGAGCATGCCCGGAATCGGGTCAGTAATCTTGTCAGAGGTACTCGGGCGGTGGTGAGGTTTCATGGGAGTCTTGGTACCGTAACCGGTCAAGAAGGACATATCCAGCGGGTTCTTGCCCAGCAGGTAATCCAGAACCTTGACGGCAGCCTGGTAATACTTCTTTTCGCCAGTAATGTAGTAGGCGTGCAACAGCCAAACACCCTGGTTTGCGGCCACTGCATTGGAGCCCCACACAAAATCGTTCTTGGCCATTACCACGCCAAAGCCAGTCTGGGCACGGGCCACAAAGACATCGGCCACCTTCAGCAAGCTATCCTTTGCCGCCTGGGCCACATTGCCAAATTCGGGGGCATGGGTTACAATACCGTAAGTAGCGAGGCCACCCACATCGGCCCAGCTGGGGATATTTCCCGAGGCGTCATTGGGCTTGTAAGTCGCATCGCCGGTAGTCACGAAGAGTTCCGTAGAAGCGAAGAGCTTTTCATCTTCTAGCCAGTTGTCGCCATATTCACCGGTCTGCACGCCGGTGGGGTTGTGGTAAGCCTTGTTCGGGTTCTGGGCGCCCCAAGCGTAAGCCTTCTTGGCGGCTTCAAGACACTTGCTGGCATAAGTTGCATCGAAAGGCTTGTACACGCGGGCAGCCACGGCCATGACGCCTGCAAAGTCAAAAGTAGCGGCAGTGCCCTTGCCAATCACGTAAATGGGGTCGGTATCCTGCGCCGGCATCACGTCGCCCGGGAATCCGAGAGAGGTGAGCTTGTGGTAAACGCCACCATCGGAGGCCTGCATGGTCAGCATCCAATCCAGGTTCCACTTGATTTCGGCAAGGAGATCCGGCAGGGTTCCGTCGGCAGGAATATTCCACCTGAGGGTATTAAAATAGTTGGGGAAATGTTCGTACAGAGAAAGGAGCGTATAAGTAGTAATGCCCGAATTCACGATGTAGCGGCCATAGTCGCCAGCATCATACCAGCCCTTTGTAGAGTTGATGGAGCCGGATTCTCCGGTAGAGTTATGGAGCTGCGAACTGGCATTGGTATGACCTGCGGCACGTTTCCACTGACCGGCATAGGTTTCGTCCAAAGCCATGGAGGCACGCTGGTAGTAGTACCACTTCAAAGAGGCCTTGACCACGTCTACATAGGTATTGGCGGCAATTTTAAGGTCTTGGCGAAGTTCCTGGCCACCTACCTTAATCTTATAGGTACCCGGGGTGTTCAAATCCGAGAAATCCACCAGCTGCACGTTTTGGCCGCTGGCGCTCCAGTTCGAAGCTGCCGAAGGGGTCACCGTGAGAACCGCAGTTCCCGAAGCATCGGTAATTTCCACCGTGCCGTTAGCGTCGGTCAGGGCGAACTCCTTGATATCGCCGGGGCGGTAACCCACCTGGTTAATATAGGCCGTAGCGGCAGAGGCAACTGTCGCCAGGGAAAGCATTGCTATACCAAATTTGAGCATCTCAAACACTCCTTATAACATCCATTTTTTTTCAAATATATTTCAAAAAAGGCGGGAAAGGTGTCCCTTTTCCGCCAAAACTGGATACAAGTGTACCCAATGTATTACTTTTTCGCGAATTTCAGGCTTTTTTGTATTCCAGATGGGAATGTTACAACAATGGCGTAATGCCCCGAAGAAAGCCAGGACAGGTCCAGAGCCCCACGGAAGCGACCCCTCCAAACAGTGGCACCATCCATGGAGACGATGGCGCAACGGTATTCTCCCCCGTTCCCGAAGGCCACCAGTTTGTCGCCCATCAAGCCGACATGAGCCAACTGTTTCCAGTTCGAAGACAAGCGAGTCACCACCGAATCGTTATCCAGAGAATCCGTAACCGTAGAATCCGTCTTGGAGGAATCCGCCGTCGAATCCAGAAGGGCTTTTTGCGCCTTGGCTTCACGGGCAGTATCAAAGAAACTGACCATCTTGTCCAAATTCTCGGAGACATACATTTCAGAACTGCCATGGCTTCCGTTCGGCACCGAGACCAGCTCCGTCACCACATTATGATTTTTAAGGGAATCGTAAAGTTCCTGACTCTGTTCCGGATTCACAATCTGGTCTTTTGTTCCATGGAACATAATGATCGGCGGATCGTCTTCGCTGGCATAGTAGGGGGAACTGGCGACCATCCATTTGTCCTTGTTCCCTTCGCGTTCAACACCGATGAAGGCGCCTTCGAAAGTTCCGCTGCCCATGAAGCTGTTGATAGGATTCATGGTGTAAATGTCCGTCGGAGGCGACCAAAGTGTTGCAGCGTCAATACAGCTGCTATACTGTGTATAATCGCCTAAGTCACCTACCAAGTCCACCGTCACGGTGCCAGACTTGCCTTCCTTCAAGCCGCAGGTTGTCGCCACAAGGCTTGATAGGTGACCGCCCGAGGAGAACCCGGACATAGCAATAAAACTCGAATCAATTTTGTACTTGGCCGTATTGCCGCGCAAAAAACGTACAACAGCCTTAAGGTCATGCAGCTGCGCCGGATACTTGGCGTCGTCTGCAGAACGGTGGTTCGGGGTCACCACGGCATACCCCGCTTTCAGGAGCGCATTGCAGATGGTTCCCAAGTCCGCAGAACCTTTGGAATTGTTCATGCTCCAGGCGCTACCGTAGGTGTGAATCACCACCGGATAAGCATCCTTGACCTCTTTCGGCAAGTAAATGTCAAGCGTATGATAAACCTTGTCATCGCCGACATAGTTTAAATCGGCAAATTTTTCGGAATATTCAATTTTGCCTTGACCTTGCTGGCCGCCAAAACCCTGCGCAAAGGTCGAAACCGTTGCCACAAGGCACAATACACCCACCATTTTATTCATTTTAACCCCATTCCTTTTGGAATACTAATAAAATAAATCAAAAATCCCCGGAACGAATCGTTCCAGGGAATTAAGCGTTGTATAGAACAACAACTACTTGATTAAGGCTGCGGTGAGCTTGCGGGCTTCGGCGTCGGCTTCAAGCACCTGGTCCAGCGTCAAGTGGCCCGTTACGTTCGGGGCACCGGCCATAATGGTTTCCACATGGCGCGGAATGTCGGTGAACTTCAGGTTACCCTTGAGGAAGGCATCTACCAGAACTTCGTTGGCGGCATTCATCATGGAGGGCACGATACCGCCGCGGCGGCCAGCTTCGAAGGCGAGGGCGAGGCAACGGAACTTGTTGAAGTCCGGTTCGAAGAAGGTGAGCTTTGCAAGGGTCGGCAAGTCGATGCGCTTGGTATCCAGCGGCAAGCGGTCGGGCCAAGTGAGAGCCACTTGAATCGGAATGCGCATGTCAGGAGCGCCGAGCTGGGCCATCAGGGAACCGTCGCGGAACTGCACCAGGGAATGCACCATGGACTGCGGGTGAACCACCACCTTGATCTGGTCATAAGGAATGTGGAACAAGAAGTGAGCTTCGAGCACTTCGAGGCCCTTGTTCATCATGGAAGCGGAGTCGATGGTAATCTTCTTGCCCATGCTCCACACCGGGTGATTGAGGGCGTCTGCCACGGTGATGTTTTCAAACTTTTCAATGGGCCATTCGCGGAAAGGGCCACCCGAAGCGGTGATTTCCAGGAATTCGACTTCGTGTTCGCGCTTGCCGCCTTCGAGGCACTGGAAAATGGCGCTGTGTTCAGAGTCGATCGGCGTAATGAAGGACTTCGGATTTTCAGCCAGCTTGTCCCAGATAACCGGGCCCGCCATGACCATGGTTTCTTTGTTTGCAAGAGCCACATGCTTGCCGTGTTCAATAGCGGTAATGGTCGGGAGGCAGCCCACGGCACCCATCAAGGAGTTGATGATGATGTCGGCCTTCGGGTCGGCGGCCAGTTCGCAAAGGCCTTCCATACCGGCCAGCACCTTCATGCCCAGTTCTTTTTCAAGTTCCTTCGCGGCATTCGGGTCGAACATGCACACGCGTTCAACCTTGTACTTGCGCACGATTTCGGCAACCTTGGCCACGCTGCTGTTAGCGGCAACGGCGTAGAGATTGAAAATATCAGAATGCTGGTGTATGACATCGACGCTAGAAGTACCGATAGAACCGGTGGCACCGAGAAGGACTACGTTTTTCATGTTAAGACCTCAAAATATTTTGACTATAAGATAAAAAATTGAGACCGCGGAATTTCAAATATCTATTATTTAGGCATGCTCCCGAACGATGTAAACGCCCTCATCAAAAAACTCTCCCCCTTCATGGAAGAGGATTCGGAGATTTTCCGTGAACTGATGACCTTTTTCGGGCAAGGCTCCAAGATAGACGTTCACCACGGCGACCTGTCCAAATTCCTGGGCCCCAAGCGCCTTTACCGCGTGATTCGCCTGAAGGGAGAAAGCTACAAGGACTGCGTTTACCAGCTGGTGGACAACTATCCGGAATCCATGGAAGCCTTGGGCATGCTGCGCTACTACAAGGCGCCTACAGGCCCCGTGCGTTGGGAAGAAGTGGAAGCCGCCGAAATTGCCATCGGCAAGGAGCTGACCATGGCTACCTACGGGTGGATGCCCGATGCATGGACTCTTTTTGAAAAAGGTCCGCAAGGCGATGAAGGCGGCGAGCATGAGCTGGTCGCGATCCTTGCATTCGATTTAGGGGAATAACCCGCCCTCTACTTAGGGCTTCAAGAATTCAAACAGCGTGATGCCGGGGAGTTTGCCCTTGCGGCTGGCCAGGTAATCCTTCAGCGGGAGTTCAATGACCTGCTTTTTCCAGGCGGCGTGACGCAGAACGGGGAATTCTCCGTTGCGGAAAACGACAAAGCCCGTATGGGTCGCATCCAGGTCATTTGCGCTTGCCACAAAGGCAACACCTGTCACCATGAGCGGGCCCTCATAAGGTTTGGAGGCCATTTCTACGGCGCGATTATAAGGCAAGTAGCGCAAGTCCATGGGAGCATCGGGAATGTCGTACTTGATCTTTTTCGCCCTGAAGAAATTCTGTTTGGGCATGGTACGCTTTACCACCGTATCGCCCGGCACCTGCATGGGGCGGGCATACTTGCCTTCGCCCACCCAGTCGGCCAGCAGGTAATGCTTGCGGTTCACGAAACCGATTTTACCGCCCTTGTAGCGGATCTTCTGCAGGGTGTTGAAGATTTCGTTTTCGCTAGGCGCAATCGCCATGGCAAGCACATGTTCCAGATAAGTCACGCAGTCCACCGAATCCATGTACACCAGCGGCTTGTTTTCGATGGGGTCAAGGTAGCTTTCGCCCATGGGGCCAAGCTTGTAGGGCGTACCCTTCATCATGCGCGAAAAGTACTCCAGCCTTGCGGTAAGGCCAGCCACATTCTGGGCCGCAAGCCACATCTGCTTCATTCTCATGAGGGAGCCGTAGTTGTCATTGGTGCGGTACACCAGTCGGCTCCATAAAGTATCCAGCACATCTTTCAGCTGGGCATCCGAATTCCGGCCAGTTTCATTCAGGTACATGGCCACCGCAAGGGTATCGCCCTCCAGGGTGTAAATGTAACCCACCAGGCCATGGACTTCGCCAATAAAGCCCGTCTTGAATCGGGTGAGCCAGGGGTAAGGCAAATCCAGCATACGCTTGCCGCCGGTACCGATTCCCGGGCCCGCAAAGCTGTTGATGTAAAAGCGACCCTTGGGATGGCGGGCCATCTTTGCCAGCAGTGTCGTCTCGGTAGAAGGTTTCACCTTGTTCTTGGGCGAAAGTCCGCAACCGTCCCACACTTCAAAATCCGTCGAATCGATTCCCATTTCGGCGAGGAATTTCATTTCGGCATTGCGGCCGCTTTCGACGCTACCCACGCCCGATTTCTGGGCGCCCAGGTTGCGAAAGATGGTTTCGGCATGCAGGTTCTGGCTGCGCTGATTGATTTCATCGAGAATGCTCAGGAAGGGCGCCGCCGAGAAAGAATAAGAGGCAATCTGGATTCCGTCCGGAACGTTATTCTGTTCCTTGAAAGTAATGCCGCGTTCCTTAAGGGCATGGGTAAAGGCCGCCTTGAAGTAAGCCACCGGATTGCGCACCGGGAGCACCAGCTGGCTGGAATCCACACCGATACCGATAGCACCGCCAATGGTAATTTCGGGCTTTGCGGAATCCAGGGCCCAAGTCCACTTGCGCTTTTTGCCTGGGACCGTCACCATTTCGTTTTTCAGGACAACATAACCTACATCGGGCAAAATCTCGGCACGGGCCAAGTCACCCACCTTCAAGCCCGGCTTGAAGCGGATCATGGTGCAGTTGTCATTAAAACCAAGGGGGGCAATTTCGGCACCGTACCAGGCATCATAAAAATTCTTGCGCCAGTGTTCGGCACGCCACGGGCCCTTGTAATAGCTGGAATCCAGCGTAATCTTGCCCGAAATGGAATCTACGCCCAAAGCGCGAATAGAATCGGCCATGGCATAAATGATATGGAAGGGGTCGGCATAGTAACGGCCCGAAAAATTCGGATCGCCGCCACCGCGGACATTGACTGTTCCGATAAAGGTCTTCTTGCGTACGCTACCGTTGAGGGAAACATCTGTCTTGGGAGCATAATCCAGCGGCAGGTAATGCACGGCAGCTGCCGTGGTAAGAGTCTTGAGGGTACTGGCGGGAGTAAATTTTTCGACGCCGCGAATATTTCCCAGTTCCTTGCCGGTCTTTACAGAGCGAATAGAAAGCCCGTAGCGGGAGCCCGGCACAACCGAGTCCACATACGTCTGGAAGGAATCCAGTCCAAATTGAGCCAAGACGATTGTAGAAAGCAAACAAACTAAGCAAAAAATTTTACGCATTATCATTCTCGAAATTTCGTCTAGTGCTTACGGATGCGGAACGCATAAATCAGCATCATGGCCACCGCCAGCACACCCAGAGAAATCACCACAATAAGGCGAACGCTCCATTCCGACTCCGCCTTAACGACACCCAGGCCCTTTGCGTATTTAAATTCGTCTACGGGCAACTGCAACGACGTACGGATGCGTTCTTTTACGGTCGCAGCCGCTTCCGGGTTCTTGTAGCCAAGGATGTCGTTGATTTTCTGATGGGTATCAAATACAAAGCGGGCAATCTCGTCGTTTACATCGGGAGCGTTTTTCAGCAGGCTCGCCGCAATGGCAGACACCATGCCGTTGACCGACATTTCGATTTCACTCCATTCCGGAATGTTCTGGGTGCTGCGGCCATGATTTTCAAGTCCCTCGATCAGGTGATTGTAGCGGGGGTCCTGCATCCAGATGCGAATCAAGCCCTTGTCGGGAGGAATAAAGCCGCACTGTCTGGAGTAGTAGTCAATGTTGTCGGCACGGAGCATGAACAGGAACAGGTCGTAGGCACGATTGCGCTTGATGGGGTTCGCATTCTTCGGCAAAGTCAAATGGCTGCCGCCCACAAAGCTGTGATTCCCGAAGGGACCCTTGGGGCCGCTAATGGTAATAATGCCGTCTTTTGCAAGAGGGCTGTCCATCAGGCCGCCGATATCGTTATCGAATTCAATCTTACGAATCAGTTCCGAGGTTCCAAAAATGATCAGCTGTTCGGCACGTACAAAGCGGTCTGCACTCTGGGCGGAATTTTCTTTCAGGTTATAGGGAGAAATTTCCAAGTCACGCAACAGCTTCAAGTAATGGCGCAGGCCTACCAACGTCAGGGAATCTGCCAGGGCGCTGCGATAGCCCTTTTCGGTATCCACCACGAAGTCACCGCCGAAATTCCAAAGGAAGGGAGACATCTGCTGGTAACCGGTCCAGTCGTCCTTGACGCCAAATTCAAAGGGAGCGACCTCCACACCCTGTCGGTTGACAACCTTCGCTTCTGATATGGCGCGCAACACGCCGTAGAACTTCGGGTAGGTCTCGATTTCGGAATCATGGAGACCCAGCTCAAGCCAAATGCGTTCGTTGGCGAAAAATCCACGGACATCCAGGAACCAGGGAATCGCGTACACCACGGTATCGCGACCGATGTGGGCCGACTTCATGGCCTCGGGATAAAAGCGGCTGGTATCCACCGCGTCCAGCAATTCCGTAACGGGGGTAATCATTCCCGCCTTGGCAAAGTAGGGAACCCAGGTAGAGCCCAGCTGCAACACATCCGGATAATCGTTGGCTTCGCCAGCCTCGTTCACCAGAGTCTTGTTGAGTTCGGCAAAGGCAGAGCCCCAGTCCAAAAAACGGATCTTTACCGGGACGCCACTCTGGCGCGTGTACTTCTTCATGAGCTTTTGAAGAGCCGTACCCGCATTAATATCCTGGTCCATCACCCACAGCACCAGCGTATCGGGGGGCGTAGGCATGGCCCTCAGTTCCGGCACAGCCTGAGCAGTCCCGCACAGGGCGAGACTCATCAAAAACAGAGCTATGCCGAAAATACGCTTTTTCATGGGTTTTATTCTAAGATACTAATTAACCGTTCCTTGATTACTGGGCTATTTTCAAAAAGTCTTCAAAGTAGCGCGGATAAGTCTTGTTGATGCAGGCGGGGTCCATGATCTTGATGGGGACGCCGCCCAGAGCCACCAGGCTAAAGCACATGGCCATGCGGTGATCGTTGTAAGTTTCGATGGTGGCGGGCTGCAAGCGAGCCGGGGGCGTAATGGTAATGGAATCGTTGGTTTCGCGGACTTCGGCACCCACCTTGCGGAGTTCAGCCGCCATGGCCGCAATACGGTCCGTTTCCTTGACACGCCAGCTGGCAATGCCCGAAATGGTCATGGGGGCGTCTGCAAACAGGGCGAGCACGGCAACGGTCATGGCCGCATCGGGAATTTCGATGGCGTTGAATTCGCCGAGGCTCTTGAGCTTGCCCTGGGGGCCCTCACATTCGACCCAGTCGGGGCCCATGGTCACCGTCGCGCCCATTTTCTTGATGACTTCGACAAAGGCAATATCGCCCTGGCGGCATTCGGAACCTACGCCCAGCACGCGCACCTTGCCGCCGGCAATGGCTGCCGCAGCCAGGGGGTAACTGGCAGAGCTCGCATCGCCTTCTACCATGTAGTCGCCCGGAGACTTGTAAACGCCCTTGGGCACATAAAAATCCTTAAGGTCGGCATGCTTGACTTCGATGCCGAAATGCTTCATGACGTCCAGCGTCAAAAGAATATAGGGGGCAGAAATCAGTTCGCCATCCACATGAATGTGGAGCGGAGATTCTGCATAGGGGGCGCAAATCAAGAGAGCCGTCAGGTACTGGCTAGAAATGTTGCCGCGAACCGTGACAGAGCCGCCCTTGAGGCCGTGGGCGTTAATGCACACCGGCGGGAAACCATCCGTTTCCATGTAGTCGATATCGGCACCCAGCATGCGGAGGGCATCCACCAAGTCGCGGATGGGGCGTTCCTTCATGCGTTCTTCGCCGCTCAAATGGAATACGCCGCGACCGAGAGCAAGGGCTGCGCACAAGGAGCGCATGGCCGTGCCCGCATTGCCTAGGTAAAGGCCTGCCACATAGTTGTCGTTTTCTACCAAGACAGAGGGAGCGTCAATAGGGGCACCATTGCCTTCGATAACGGCTTCGGTAAAGTCTTCGGTCATATCGGCCTTGACTCCGAGCGCCTTGAGGGCCTCACCCATGTAGCGGGTATCGTCGCTCTTCAACAAGTTGTGCAAACGGGTGGTACCTTCGGCCAGGGCAGACACCAAAAGCACACGGTTGGTTATACTCTTGGAACCCGGGACACGAAGTTCACCGTTATAAGACGACAAAGCGGGAATCTGAATATGACTAGGGCGAAAAAAAGGTGTATCCATGCCGATAAATTTATAAATTAAATAAGCTAATAGATAAACGGAGCATTAAATGATGAGCGAAATCACAGACCTCAAATTCACCGTCCGCTTTTCGGACTGCGACGAGTACGGCAGGCTTAAACTGTCGCGCCTGTTCCAGTTCATGGAAGAAGCCGCCATTACCGACGCCGAACGGAACGGATTTGGCCTGTGGCAAATGATGAAGGCGGGCTACACCTCGGCCATTACGCGCATGAAGGTCCGCATCAACCACACCCCGCTCATGGGAGAATCCCTCAGCGTTTCTACCTGGATCAAGGAAATCTACAAGGACAAGGTTGTCCTCAAGGATTACGCCGTCGTCGATAGCCAGGGCCACGCCCTTGCCGAAGGCACTTCGTCCTGGATTCTGGTGAACCTGAAGACCGGCTTCGCCGAGCCCCCCTCCAACAGTCCGTTCCCCTTCCCCATCCAGCTCGAAAAGAGCGCCCTGCCCGAAATGCTGCAGGTGTTGCCCATGGGCCAGGATCCTCAATTAGTTTATACGGAACATGCCCGCAACAGCGACTTGGACCTGAACCACCACGTAAACCACTGCCGTTACGTGGAATGGATCCTCGATTGCCTCAGCAAAGAGGAACTCAAGGAACGCGGCATCCGCTCGCTGCAGCTGAACTTCGTGAACCAGGTGCCCCTGGGTGCCAACGTGAACATTATCCGCTTCAAGGACACGAACCACCATGCCGTATTCTTCGGCATGAACGCCGACATGGAAAAGAGCCCCACCACCAACCGTTGCCATTTCCAGGCCCGCGTGGGTTTCAGGGAATAGCATCAGGGAATAACCAGCCCCACTCCCGGCCACATTTCAAAGGGAAATACAGGCTAAACAGAGGTTTCAGCCTAATTTAGCCTGTACAAATCCCTCCGCTGACGGGGAAAATTGTTACATGCAGCAATTTGTACAGGCCAAGAGCATGTTAAACCACATTTTGGCCCGTACCGCCGCCACCATTCGCAACTTTTCAAGCCATTTTTCCGCATTTTGTACAGGCCAACAGCAGCTTTTGGCACATTCAGCCTGTACAACTAGCATTTTGAGACTCAAGTCTCTATTTATCACTTATTTGCTCATAGCAAATACTGTTTCACAATCCTTTCTACGCGAGTCGCATCCAGAGGCACTTCTGACGACTCCATTGATATAATTAGATTCTTCCCTAGAAAGAATCCATTGGCTTCAAAACAATTTATTTTCCAAGCCACTTGCGAAGAATATTCCGCAACATCCATCATGCCAAAATGCTCCCATATAAATTCGTGACGCAAACGTACGTTTAAACAAGTGAAATCAGGATAAATTTTCATAGACTTTTGCGAATTCTTTGCATTTCCCTTAATAGTCAGGGGACATTCATATTTATAAGGAATTTTCAGCCGATACAGCGTATCCGCAATCATAGCTTCTGATTTTGAACGAACTCGCTCCCCGCGAAGAGTCCTTATTTCCGGAATTTCCTCGTCAAATTTCTTACCTTCATAAGCAGTAGAAATCCATTGCGTCACATAAATATCTTCAGGCATCCAAACGGGCTCAACCAATTTGCGTCGTCCCTCATGCAAATCGACATACATTTTTTCCAAGTTACAAGAAGCAATTTTTTTCATAAAGCGTTCGATTGTCAACAATTGCCGCTTCATTTCGGGCAATGCCTTTTGGTCATATTCCTTTTGTGCAAGCGCCTTTGCGCGAGCAACATCTTTCACGGGAATATACTTTCCATGTTCAGTCGTCCCTTTGGCAACATGGAACCACTGCATTTGATTCTTTCTTCTTGATATACGAAGACGTCCCGAAGGCGCTTTCTTCAGTGATTTTTCCTTTGCGGAAATCCATGACTGAAGTTGGTCGACAACCGTCTGAAGAGACGGCAATAAATTTTGAGCACATGAAAGGTCTTTCACTTATATTATTCCTTTTTAAAGCGTGATTAATTAAAGATTGGTACAGGCCAAACACATAAACTTAATGCGTTCAACCTGTAACTTTTCCTGTTTTCCAACAAAATTTCCAGCCAATTTCCAGCATCGTACAGGCTATGCAAGACATTTTTCATATTTAGTCTGCACTCTACAGCGTTTTTCCTCATTCTATTTGCCATTGGTACAGGCCAAACAAATGCTGTTCGCGTTTCTAGTCTGTACAGCCACCTTCTCCCGCAACTTTTCAGGCCATTTTTTCGCATTTCGTACAGGCCAAAGCACTGATTTCGACCCCTAAGCCTGTATACACCCCTCTCATCCACTAGCACACCACCAACCGTTGCCATTTCCAGGCCCGCGTGGGTTTCAGGGAATAGCTTCAGGGAATAACCAGCCCCACTCCCGGCCACATTTCAAAGCTGAAACTCCCGTGCAAGTCGGTGCGGTAGATTGCCGTTGAATCGCCCGTGATTAGCCGAAGCTTGTTCACCACCTCGTCTTTGGGGTGGCCGTAACGATTGTTTTTACCGACCCCGATGGCGGCATACCTGGGGGACACTTGCGCCAGGAACTTCAAGGTGCTGCTGCCCGCCGAGCCGTGATGCCCCACCTGCAAAAGATCCGCCGACAAGTCGTGGGAAAGTTCCATCAGGCGGTTTTCGCCCACGGAATCCAGGTCGCCCATCAACAAAAACGAACTTTCGCGCCCTGCCAGTGGCCCCGTCATAGCCCCCATCAGCACCACGCTGGCCCGATTTTCGCCAAATCTCCCATAACTGACGGGCCACAGGCATTCCAGCCTGAAATTCTCCGCAAAAAACACCGTGTCGCCGCGGACCAGGGTATCCACCGGAATCTTGTACCGCCGCGCCACCGTGAAAACGCTATCGCCCACAAAGCCCACCGCGGTGTCCGCCCCCACCAGCAGGCGCCCCACCTTGAGCCGCCCCGACTTCAGGGCCGCCCCCATTTCCATAAAGCCACCGCCGTGGTCCCGGTGAAAATGGCTCACCAGCACCCAGTCGAGCGACTTGACGCCCCTCGCCGCAAGGGAATCCACCAGTCCGGCGGAGTCGGGTCCCGTGTCGTACAGGGCATACCGTCCCCCGTTTTCCAGCAGCACGGCAAGCCCCTGCCCCACATCCAGAAACGTGATCCGTACCGGTTCCGGGCCCCCACTCCAACCGGAATCGTAAGTGCAGGCCGACAGAAGCAGGCCAAACAAGGCGCTCCAAAGGACCCCGCAAAGCAAAATCCACAGGAAAATGCAGCGGTTCGATTTTCTTGTAACGGGCATATAACAGCATCCTTTTATGAAAGGTTCCTCTTATATACACGCCAAAATCCGCAAAACAGGGATTTTTTAACAGTTTTTGGATTGCCACGTCGCGTTCGCTCCTCGCAATGACGTTCTTTTTTGCTATCTTTACGCCTAACACTCGAGGTTTTTATGCAATTACCTAAGTACAAAAAGAAAAAGCGTATCAAGTTGAAAGTCTGTCAGGAACCCGGCTGCGGCCGCGAATTCTGGGGCCACCCGATCGCCAAGTACTGCGAATTGCACCGCGACATCAAGCAGCGCCAGAAGCAGAAGAAGGATGTGGACAACATCGAGTCCAAGAACATCATCTTCCGCCACAACTACACCGAGTCCATGGACCTCACCTTCAAGTGCTGTCTCGAAGGCTGCAACGAGCTGTTCACTATCCGCGTGTTCCCCAAGCAGTACATTTACCCCCGTTTCTGCGAAGAACACCGCAACGATTTTAAGCGCGCAAACTACCTGCGCATCATCTCAAAGATGAAAAACGACTAAAAATCGGGCTTTTTCGTAAAAAATTGGACCGCCACCCTTGAAAATCGGGGTGGCTTTTTTATATTTGGGCTCACAATCATGGTGGGTGTAGCTCAATTGGTTAGAGTCCCAGATTGTGATTCTGGATGTTGTCGGTTCGAGTCCGGTCACCCACCCTTAAAAAAGACCTCGCATTCGCGGGGTCTTTTTTTGTTCTTATGGAGGAAACAAAAGCGTTTTTAATCGTCTTCTTTTTTCGCGGGAATGTAGGGCTTATCAAGCGAATTGAGCTTGACATAGACTTCTACATAAGCCGTACGCTCTTCAACATCCGGGGCCACCCCAATGGTATATCGAATCGCATATCCCGCAACAGCACGAATCTTATCCGAATCAAACTCATACGCCTCCCCAACACAAATGGTATCAAGCCAGATTTCATAATGAACGTTCGGATATCGAGGATCGTCCCACTCATCGCCATCCCATATTCTAGTATCATGTATCAACACGCTTCGTCCTTTATAAAGATCATCGACACCATACTCTGCTTTAAAGGCGTCCTCATCCATCAAATATTCGTCAGCATTCGTTTCTTTATCATCTCGATAAACACCCTGACAACATTCTTTATACAAAGTTTCAGGAGTTTTCTCTTCAAGAACATAATGGTAAATCAGGTCGTGTAAATCCTGCCATTCCTTCGTATGGCCGGGCGTTTTCGAGGATGATTCATCCTTTTCAGGATCATAGAACGCTTCGGCATAGGCTTCTACATATTTTTCAAATTCGGGAACCGATTCCGTGTATTCCCATCCGGCAATATTTTTGCGAATTGTTTCCAATTGGCCGTTTTCTTTGGCTGAATGAGCCCAATTGGCAATTTTGGTTTTCATTTCAGCATCCCACTCGCCCGTTTTGGTATAAGATTTCCTTAACGAGTCTACACTATAAGTAAGATGCGCATTCTTTTCTGATTCCGTCTGCGCCGTCAGGAGCACACTCGCCGCCAAAAGCGCCGCATTGCCATCCCCTGGCTTAAGGATATCCAAGTCTGCAAAATCACCGATATCGTCTTTAATGTCAAACAGCGCAAGGATTTCTTTTTTCGCCAGAGCCTTTGCTTCCGCCACAGGCATTTTCTTTTCTTCCACAAGATACATTATGCGGTCGTATTCAAGCTGCGTAAACACGTTAATATTCACAGTGCTGCGATTTTCCAAATTAACAAAGGCGTGCAGCAATACTTCTTTCTTCGACTTTGCCCCAGTATGTTCATCTAGATAATAACCCTCCACTTTGATTTTAGCGCACGAAGAAGCCATGTTAAGATTTTCAACATTGTACACTCCGTTTTCCATATCAATACGAGCATTCCAAAACTTTTCGTCACCACTCGTTCTTCTTAATGTTTCGCAATCAACTTCTCCCACCCAAACCGAACCGTCAATAAACGGGCCCTTCTGAGCAACGCCACTCAACGCCTTATTCTCGACCGCATATTCCTTGGAATCTTCAGAACTCGAAGAAACAGCCTTTTCAGAGTCAGAGGATTCTGCCTTTTCGGAACTTGAAGATTCGATTTTCTCGTTCTTTTCGGAACTCGAAGACTTCCCTTTTTTATCTTTGCCCGCAATCGAAGACGAAGAAGTGCCCTCGTCGTCACCGGATTCCACGTCCTCGATATATTCTTCCGAGTCTTCCCCGGCAACACCGCTGCTTTCGCTGGAGCAGCCCGTTACCACCAGAGCCATACTGACGGCTGCCAACGCCGTGATTTTTCCAAGTTTATTTTTCATTTTCTACCTTCTTTTTGTGTTTAAGGTTAATCCTGTTTTGCCCTATACCTTACCGGGATCCATATTGAAAGATTTCCTTCAAGCCCCAAAGACTGGCAAAAATATCTAACATCGTATATTGCGTACATTTCGACGTAAATCTCCGGCCAATTCGTCCCCACCAATATGGAATCCAATCCTGCTTTAAAGCGGCATTCCGGTTTATTGAGATTAGTCCAATTAAAACCTTCCCACAGAATTTCATCTTCATAAAGCCTATCCGTTAAATGCTGATCATAACCATCATATTGATATTCGGCAACGAAATCATCCTTAGGCATTCTATACTCATCAAGTCTTAAAATTTTGTCGGAGCGATCCAGTCTGAAAGAACGAGTTTCATGCAAATATTGAATCGAATTATTCTCCACTACGGACGTAACAGAATCTCTGATGATTTCCCATTCCTTTGCATTGTTTAGTTCAACCGATTCAGGCTCAGCAGATTCAATCGGTTCGATCTTTTCTTCAGAGTTTGAAGGTTCAGCCTGTTCAGTTTTTTCTTCTGAGGGATCTGTGGTTTCAGCCGGATCTGTCTTTTCTTCAGGTTCAGCTTTGTTCGGTTCAGTAGGTTCTTCAGGTGCGGCAACATCGCTAGATTCAGCCGGTTCTTCTGTTTCTGGAGTGGTTGTCGGCTTTTCTTCGGCTTCAGTATTTTCTTCGGCTTCGGCCGGTTCCTGTTCTTCAGATTCAGAGGTTTCAACTTCTTCTTCCGATGTTTCTTTACCCTTTGAAGATTCCTCGACCTCCGAAGATTCGATTTGTTCGTCGTTGCCGGATTCCACGACTTCGGAGTTTTCGTTCGCATCGATTGCATCCATGCTGTCGCCATCAACAGAGCAGCCTGTCACCACCAGAGCCGTGCACAAGTACATTGCCGATACAGACAACAGGCCTGCGCCAAGAACTTCGTACCATTTATTTTTCATTTTTTCTTCCTTCTTTGTTGGAGTGTTTTGTATTCCTCACACCTACAAATATAGGCTTTTTAACCAATCTAGAATACAAAATCATCATTTTTCTTTAAATTTTACCATTTTTAATGTTTTTATAAAATTTTAGGCAAGTTGGGATACAAAAGTTGTGTTCTTGGAATACAGAGTCTAAGCCACTCCATTCCATACGAAAAAGACCTCGCATTCGCGGGGTCTTTTTCGTAGGTCGGAGCGTTTTTTGACCTAATTAATCTTTTATGCAACGGACAGGGTAGCCAGATTTTTTTTCATATCCATGCAAGCCTACTTCGCCCCCTTTAGACACAGACAAAGCTACCACAAGTTCATATTCTAGATGATCTCTGATAAAAAGTTCTTCCGAATTCCAATAGTCATCCGTCGAACTCCATATATACCCATACTCGCCATCATCGTCATAAATATACTCGCCAATATCCATATAAGCCACCGGAATTCTTTTGCGGCCAGAAGGGAGGAACGAAAAACCGTAAGGATTTTGTTCATACAAGGTACTAGAAGCATTAAGCGCATCTCCGGCATCATTTACCCCACCAACCGCGAGCACCAATTCATAGAGTTCATCACGATTCGGTATATGCCAGCCAGCAGGGCAAACACCGCGTACAGGGAAAGTCGGAGTACAAACAACACCGTAGCCACAGCCTTTACCGTTTTCGCTCCATGTCGCAGCACTATCCATGGCCGCGCTCCAAAAATACAGGCGACCATACTTTGCGCAATATTTCAAGGAATCATTGTAGCAGAAACTGGTAGAATCCAAACTATCCGATGGTTGCAAAGAAGCATAATTCAAATTTTCCGCCATCCACCACTGTTTGCCAATTTTCACAGTCTTGTAAGTTTGACCGTCGCGGTCATCAGTCAAAGTTCCATACTCGCAATCATCCGAACCTCTTCTATTGCAAACCCGAGCAACCTCGATGCTGCTAGACGAATTCACCGAAGCAACAGAACTGCTGGAACTAGGCTCAACATCCATCATACAGCGAATAGATTTACTTATAGATTTATGATCAAGGAATGTAGCCGCATACTCGTTCGTATCCACATGTATGCCATACGCATAGCTAGTGCTTTCATCACTAGAAGTCCAGAAGAAACCTTCTCGTCCCTCAAATTGGAACACTCCACTCTCATTCTTGAAACCAGCAGGCAACGCAGTAAAGGAATAGTCATCCGTGCCGTTATGTCCTCCATCCCAACCAGTTGTTGATTTAAGCTTTCCGCCCGCTTCCCATCTTTCTCCAACCAGTTCGATTAGCGAGACAAACTCCTCTACGCTCGGCAAATGCCACCCTGTCGGGCAAGCATTCAACGCATCTTTCCAAGCATAAAGATGACCATATTTATCACAATAGCTCGCACTGTCATTATAGCAGTAACTGTTCGGCGTTTCGTAGTTCAAGTTTTCCGCCATCCACACTTGGCCACCGATTTTAGTCGTTCTATAAGTCCTTCCGTCGCGCAGGTCCTTGAGCGTATTTGCAGCCGCATCGTACCTACTGCCCGCATCCGCCTTTACGGAACTGCTACTAGAAGACGAGTTCACCGAGTCAGCCGGAGAGACCGAGCTGCTGGATTGCTTCGTTTCACTTCCAATGACGTCACTGGAGGAAGATCCTTCGACTTCGCTCAGGATGACACTGTCGCCATCCGCGGAAGTAACTACGGGAATGTACTTCTCGAATGCAGGGATGGAATCTCCATAGCCCAAGCCTTCGATATTCTTGCGGATAGAATCAAGTTTTCCGTTTGCCGAAGCTTCCGCAACCCATTCCGCAATCGCCTTTTTCGTTTCAGAGTCTTTCCACTCGCCGCTTTCGGCAAAGGAATCGTCAAAATTGTCGAGGCGCTTGGCAAGTGCGGTTTCATCGGCATCCCCCTGCATTATCACGCTTACGGCCAGGAGCGCGGCGTTACCGTCGCCCGACTCAAAGATATTCAGGTTTTCAAATTCATCGACTTCGTCCTTGATATCGAAGGCGGCAAGAACTTCCTTTTCGGCCTGGACTTTTGCCTTGGCCAAGGTTTTGCTCTTTTCTTTCACAAGATACATCATGCGTTCGTACGCCAGATTCGTAAGCAAGTTGACGTTTACATTCTCGCGATCCTTGAGGTCGGTCAATGCGCGGAGCGTCAGTTCGCCCTTCGTCTTCTTGCCGGTAACTTCGTTCAGGTACCTACCCGTCACCTCGACCACTGCGCAAGAGGTATCCAATGCAACGCTGTCAAGAGCAAAGTCGCCCTTGTCACTCTTGATTGCACCCTCGAAAACCTGGTCCGTGAATTCCAGCGTCTTACAGTCAATGCCACGAACCGTCACGGCAGAGCCCTTCACGAACGGGCCCTTCTGGGCAACGCCCGCCACGTCGGCCACAAAGCCGGCATCTTCAGTGACACCGCCCGAAACGCGTTCTTCATCGTCGCTGGAGCATGCGGCAAACAGCACCGACATTCCCACAAACGCAGAAACAAACAAGTTACTCTTCATGATCTCCATCCTTTTTTGTCGCAACCTTGCCGTCTTTCTTTAAACATACACTCATCGGGAACAATTGCAAGTTCAGGCGGTACACTTGCTCCGTGTCATCGTCTTCGGTCACGATGGCCATAATGCGGCGACGACAATCTGCAAGTTCCTTCCTAATGCGTTCGTAAGCGCGGCGGGTAATTCCCATGGTAAGGCCCGACATGTCGCGTTCCGAAAGAGGCAAACTCAGCGCCTTGACGGCGAATTCAGCCATCTGGCGCTGCAAATCGCGGGCCGCCACGGGCACGGCGTCTACAGAGCCCATCGAAATGGCCTTGTCCGTCTGGTGGTAATTCCCGTCCTTGTCTTTTTTGAGGAGCTTGGCACGCAGCAAAAAGTCCAAGGTCTCGGAGACCTCGGCTGCGGTAATCGGCTGCTTGCAAGCCTTCGCCATTTCAAGCGGCTTTGCACCGGGCATGTGAGGAGCAAGCTCTCGCAGCACCGGGTTTTTCCACGATTTAAAATACTTGAACTCTTCGTCCCCCAGCACACGTACCTTGTGAGCCATGGCCAAAGCGCAGCGCTCTTCGAACGCGGCACGCTTCGCCTCGTCCCCCTTCGCATGCGCATATGAAACCATCAGCACAAAGTACGTGTGTTCAAACCCCACCAACCCCATAGCACTCGCTACGGAACCTGCAGCCCCTACGCTCAGGTTTTTCTTCCCCTCACAGACATACTTCAGATAAACCGCCGACGAAAACCCTGCGTCTCGCGCAAAATCTCGCCAGGTAAACGCTGAAGTGCGCTTACGTTCATCGTAGTAGTCCTGGATGAACTTGCGGTAATCTGTGTATTCTACGATCTCCTTCATGGATACAAATATAGACTAATTGCATAATCTCGGGACACAAATCAGCCTTTTTCTTTCAAATTTTACCAATTCTGCATAATTTTAAAAATTTCAGCAATTTCAAGAATACAGCCTGTATTCCAGGAATACAAGAATTCACTATACCTTTGGTATATTACCAAAAGCATAGTGTGCTTTGGGAACACTTTAACGCATTTATTTCTTTTTATACTGCGTGTGAATTATTATAGAATAACCGTATACAAACTTGGTCAAAGTATTACCAGCCATCGCTGAGGCGGCACGCATTCCGGCCCCCACATGAACATCAACTTCAAACTTCGCCATTTCGGTTTCTTTTTCGTACAAATGGCGTATAATAATTTCGCTTTTCGTCACGATATGATCATGATTATATTTCGCAGGATCATACTCCTTCTCGGCAACCGTATCCGACTTCACATACGTAAAGCCATTTTCAAGCAGCAAATTTCTAAACACTTCAAGGCTATCCCCAGCCGCATCCTCTTTCGATTGATCCATGAGGATTGTACTAAAAGTTTGCATCTGAACCCAAGCTGTATCCGTCTCATAATGAGCAGTCCAAACTGTTGTAAGGGAGTCGTCATCCCAAGCATCCAGACTTTTCAACGAAAGGTATTCTGCCGCAAAGTCAAATTCTTTTGACAATTTATCAAAACGAAGCGAGCTATAATCGGTCGTCGGCATTTCTTCGAAGCCGTCTTTCAGCACCACGACCTTCACCTTAAAGGAAAAATCACTACCAAACATAATACCCAGAACTCGTTCCTTCGAAATAGAAATCTTGTAAAGAACGTTTTCCTTTTTTAACGAATAAACATACGACAGCGTATCATACCACGCGGCATCTAGGGAATCATTATTTATGACACCTTCAAAAGAAAATTCTTTATCCCCCATCGTCTTTACCAATGCGCTAGCAACGGAATCCCTTCCGCTCTGATAGCTTTCCTGTTTTGCCTGAAGGAACCAAACTTCCTGCTTGCCTTCGCCAAAGCTCCTGTAGCCGATGAACGAATATGTCGAATCGAATAAGTCTAGTTCCGCAGGAAGAGGCGGAATCGTATCTTCGGGTTCACTAGAAGAAGAGCTTACAAACGGATCATAGAGAGAACTCGACGAAACGTCAGCGGAACTACTAGACCCTTCGACTCCGCTCGGGGTGACACTAGAAGACGATTCAGGTTCATCACCCGGAATATGCCAGCGGCCCTTTTCGCACACGAAGTATTCGTTGTACAGTTTACTGAGCTTGTTTATGTTGCGCTTGGTTTCGTTTTCGCGTTTGTCGGTGCAGGCGCCGAGGCCGTAGTTATCCCACCAGAAGTTCGTCACATACTTTTCGAATGCGGGTACGGTGTCGGCATATTTCCAACTTTCCACGTTCTTGCGTATCTTCGAAAGGGAGCCCTTCAAGTCTATATCGCAGGCCCAATCCGCAATCAAGGCCTTGGTGTCGGCATCGTCCCAGCTACCACCCTCTGCAAGCGATATACTGAATTCGCCGATACGTTCGGTAAGTCCCGCCACGTCCACATCGCTTTGCAGGAGTACACTTACCGCGAGGAGCGCGGCGTTGCCATCACCCGTCTTGAAGATGTTCAAGTCTTCGGATTCACCAAAGTCGCCCGCGATTGCAAACGACGCTAGGACCTCTCCTTCGGCCTGCGCCTTCGCATCGGCAATGGACATTTTCTTCTTGTTGACCAAGTACATCACGCGCTCATATTCCAAATGCGTGAGCAAGTTGATATTCACCGTCTTTCTACTCGAAAGATCCGTCAGCGCGCGCAGCGTCACCATGCCCGAAGACTTCTTGCCAGAAACTTCGTCGCGGTAATACCCCGTCGCCTCGAGAATCGCATACTGCGATTCCAGATTAATATCCTTGATGGCAAAGTCGCCCTTGTCGCTCTTGATGGAGCCCTTGAAACTCTTGCCTGTCTGCTTGAGCGTGATACCGTCCAGTTCCTGCACGGCCACTGCGGAACCCGTAACGAACGGACCCTTCTGCGACACTCCGGCCACTTCCAAGTCTACGACAGCGGTAACGCCGGCATCGCCCGAAGCACCGCCACCGAGATCCATACTATCGGAGTCGCCTCCGGAACAAGCCCAGAACATGGCCCCGACTACAAGACTCCCTATAATGCGATTTCTCTTCATCATCCATTCCTTATTCATAAATTTTCTCTCTCCCATATCTAAAATTTCTTTTCTTGACGCATCATCACCTTAGTTCTTCACGCAACGGACTCGGGCATCCGTTAGCGGTCTCTCTTTAACCAAATAACCATTGGTAGAAATTTCGACACCATAGTCGCCTGCAGGTCCAGAAACAAGACGATCAGCCAAAGCCTCTTGCTCTTCTTCTAAAAGGTACGGCCAAATTTCCACAATTTCTACATCGGCCAATCTATAACGATAAGTATTTTGCGTATACGAATGGTAATAGGCCTTCAAGTATACAGTATCCATCGGTGTAAAGCCGAAATCTAAATTATTGTAGAATACGTCAGTCATACCTTTTTGATAAGCAACATCCATATCCGACGTTTTCCACGTTTCATTAAACAGCTTTTTGACACCACCGGCATAATCAATCAAGTTTTTCCACTCTTCGGTATTGGACACATGCCACCCATCTGGACAAATACCTTGATGAACAGAATCGATCAAATCATTTTTAACAACCATCCCCATGTATCTGTCCTCAATTTGCATAGCCTTCGTCCAGATATAGGCACCATCAGATTTGTATTTGAGGTCCTCCGCCATCCATTCATATTTTTTTCCTTTGTATTCAAAACTAACAGTCTTGTATTTGCGCCCATCACGAGAATCAGTCATGATTCCTATTTCGTGTTCAACATTCGCCATGAGAGAATCAAGGTGCTCTTTCGTTGTCAAGCGCCAATAATATCCATTGCAAAGGAAATAACCCGATTGAAGGAATTCATCGCCATAACTTATCGGCTTATTGAATTCTCTGTATTCTCCCCAAAGTGCCTCGGTACAAGATTCTAAACCCATGTAATGCTGAATCAGCTGCGCACTGAAATCGGACATTCGTTTCTCGGACATTATTTTAGTCCAAACATAGGCAATGCCAGCGAGGCCTTGCATAAGCGAATCGTCAAGAACTCCGTCATCTGCGAAATCATTGACAAATTCATCGACATAATCTTGCAGTTTGGAGCAATCAACATCATGTGCTACATCATCATCCATATTAAAATTATCGCGCATTATTTCAATAATTTCATCAGAAGATGCAGAGTACCATGCATTCCAATTTGGATTTTCATCAATGATGCGACTAATGTAGTAGAGAGTTCTATCTGCATCAGATGTATTGTAAATATTCAAATCCTCTGCAGAGGGCGTTTCAATCTTGGCACCAAATGCACCAAGAACCTCTGTTGCAGCCCGTCTCTTAGCCTCAGCAAAAGACTCGCCCTCTTTGATTAAGTTCAAAACTCGTTTGTATTCGAAATGAGTCAAAAGGTTGACATTCACGGTTTCACGTTTCTCCAAATTAGAAACCGCATCAAGGCGCATAGAGCATCTTGAAATTTCGCTATTGCTTTCGTGGTGATAGCGGCCTTCTACAGAAATAAGCACATACTGACTTTCCAAATCTAGACTATCAAACTGAAATTCACCCTCGTCATTAAAAGTCTTAACAACGAACTTTCGACCTGTGGGTTCAAAACTTCCATCATCAGATGTTTCTCTGAGGGTTACAGTGGAACCTTTCACAAACGGGCCCTTCTGCGACACACCGGCAATTCTCTTATTCGAAATACCCACAATGCCAGCATCACCCGACGCGCCACCGGAAATATCTTGATCAGAATTTGAGCAACCCGCAACAAAGACCGCCATCATTGCCATCAACGGGATATATACCAGCCCGCGCCTCATCTTTTGACTCATGTTATTACTCATTGTTCAACTCCTTGTTTAAACCATTTTATTTTTTCAAACGTTCGCTCATGGGGAACAGCTGCACGTTCAGGCGATAAACCTGTTCCGTTTCATCATCTTCTGTCGCAATCGCCACCACGCGGCGGTAATAATCTTCCGTCTCTTTTTTGATGCGCTCGTACGCGCGGCGCGTTAGGCCAAGCGTGTAACCCGACATGACTCGTTCCGAAATCGGCAAGTCAATGGACTTGAGGGCGAATTCGCCCATCTGGCGCTGCAAATCGCGAGCCGCCAGCGGCACCGCCTCTACCGGGGCCATTTTAATCGCCTTGTCCGTTTGGCGGTAATTTCCGTCGCGGTCCTTCTTCAAGAGCTTCGCCTTCACCAAAAAGTCAAGAGTCTCGGAAACTTCCGCCGCCGAAATTTTAGGCTTGCAGGCATGGGCAATTTCAAGAGGCTTTGCGCCCGGCATGTGCGGGGCCAGTTCGCGGATTACAGAATTTTTCCACGACTTGAAATACTTGAATTCCTCGTTTCCGAGGATGCGCACCTTGTGGGCGTTCGCCAGCGCGCAGCGTTCCTCGAAAGCGGCCTTCTTCGCCTCGTTGCTCTTTGCATGCGCATAAGAAACCATCAAGACAAAGTATTCGTGTTCGAAACCGACAAGCCCCATGGCAGTAGCCACCGAACCCGCCGACCCGACGCTCAAATTCTTTTTCCCTTCGCAGACATACTTCAAGTAGACATCCGACGAAAAGCCCGCCTTTTGGGCGAAAGCGTGCCAGGAGAAAGCCGAGCAGCGCTTGCGTTCATCGTAATAGTCCTGAATGAACTTGCGATAATCAGTGTATTCTACTATTTCCTTCATGTCTACAAATATAGATTCATCTAGTCCATTTAGAACATAAAATTTGCGTTTTTAAGCAAATTTTACCACTTTTCAGCATTTTACTAAAATTTCAACATTCTAGAACATGGTCAGCATATTCCTAGAACATGAAAGCAACGGAGCCGAACGGTCTCACAAGAAAGACCTCGCTAGCGTCCTAGCGAGGCTTCTCTCCTAACCGTCCCCTTGCCCGACTCCATCGGGCCCAAACGAGGGGACTCAAATGTATTTTACCATGCCAGTCCTAGTTCTTCACGCAGCGGACAGGATAATACAAATCCCGGTGGAACACACGATTCGAATTCCAATTCCAGACATTTTCCACGACGAAACCTAGATCATCTACCAAGTCGAGCGTGAAATTGTATTCAAAATCAACATAAAAGCGACTACTTTTATCTAGCGACTTTTTCGCACCCGAATCCGTATACTGCAAATAAACAAATAATTCACGAGTTTCATAGTCATCCCTCATCGCATCCCACAAAGACCTCCATTCTTCAACATAGGGAAGATGCCATCCATCCGGGCAAATGCCTTGGATAAATTCACTAAACAACATCTGGTTATGGATATCCGCCTCCAAGCCCACGTAGCTAAACTTTTCATCAGCAGGATAATCAAACACCTGATAACCGTAGTACTCGCGTCCCACCCCGGGAACATTGCGGGCATCGGCCTTAAAACTGTTCTTGGGTTCATATTCCAAAAGGCTCGCCATCCAAGTCGCAATTCTACCGTTCTCCATTTTGACATCTAAAGTCTTATAGACATGGCCATCTCGTTCATCAACCAAGGCGCCATATTTGCCTGCAGTATCCACAGGTTCATCACCTTCGTCTCTGGCCCCATGGTAATATTTCCACACACCATCGCGACAAATTACGCGACTATAAAGGCTATCATTAAACCGGGTCGTTCTCCAGACTTCATCCTGATTGAGGCAGTGTTCCCAGGTAGAATCCCAAGGAGATGCGAACTGCTTCAAATATTTCTGGAAATCGGGAATTTCTGTTGCGCCCATATTCTTTAAATTTTGCAAGACCCCTTTGTATACGCCATCATGATTGTCCATCGAGACAAAGCGCTTTATCTGGGCAATCAAAACGCTGTCATCCCAAATACCGTCTTCTTCTAGATCCATCGCAATAGAAGCCAAACGGCTAGTGACCTCGCCAACATTGGCGGCCGTAAGCATCATCAAAGAGATTGCAAGCAATTTAGCATCACTTTCGCCATTGTTCAAAATATCAAGATCTTCAAAGGACTCTTCCGATTCAGAGAAACCAAACGCTTCCAACACTTCCTTTTCAGCTTGACGCTTCGCCTTATCGACAGGATTTCCATTTTTGACAAGGTAACGAATTCGATTGAAGGACAAATGAGTCAGAATATTAATATTGACATGATCCCGGTCCTGTAAATCAACAAGACTGTTCAACGATATTTTTTGAGCAGAGGTGTCACCCGTTATTTCATCGATATAGTAGCCGTTCGCCACAAGCCAAGCGTAACGATTTTCCAAATTAATTTTTTTCAGGGTGTATTCACCACTATTGTTGTCTATTTCCGTGGAAAAATGCGTTCCCGTCTGAATCAGTCCCTCATCCATTCCATAAAGGGTTACTTCAGTTCCCTTTACGAAAGGCCCCTTCTGCGACGTTCCGTAAATAGTTCTGCTTCCTTCCGACAATGCGGAACTTGAATCGTTCTGACTGCACGCCGCAAGGAACATTCCTAGAACAAACAAAACGCTAATTTGTTTATATCCCTTAAACATATTAATCCTCCATAAACCAGCCTTTTAAAACAGAATGCAGCATCTGTGAATCAAACCGTTCATAGTCATCCCCCGCAAGGATGTCAACAAAATTGTCTAGATAATTCTGAACTTCTTCACAGTATTTTTCGGGTTCCTCTTCATACTGTGTATAATAAGTTTTATGGTCTCTAGAATGCCAATGAACAGTTCCATACTCCTCACCGAAGAGGATATGGTCAACAAAGGTGCTGATTTTTTTCAGAGCCTTGTCGGCATCCCCGCTATTGTTGATATTCAGATTTTCAGAATCTTCCGCCAAATCATCGTAGTAGAACGCCTTCATCAATTCTTGACGGGCCTGTTTCTTGGCTTCTGTAAAGGTCTTTCCTTTCTTTATCAAAGCAAGCGTGCGATCGTATTCCAGATGCGTCAGCACATTCACATTAATTTGCTCTCGATTGTTAATATCAGACAAAGCCCTCAGACTGACTTGGCACACTGAATTTTCAGCCGTCGTTTCTCTTTTATAGTAACCAGTAGCTTCAAGCCTTACATATTGACATTCCAAATTGAGGCCATCAATCTTGAAATCACCCTTATCGCTACGGGTTGTTGCAAAGAATTCCCTGCCCGTGGGTTCGAAGTTTCCTTCTGCTGAGGTTTCCCGGAGGACAATACTGGATCCCGTTACAAAAGGTCCCTTCTGCACCACACCGGCAAGTTCCTTATCTACAATAGCAACAATGCCTTCGGACTCTTCGCTGGTACCCGCGGTATTGCTTTCTAAACAAGCACTAAGCATCGTCCCCAAGGAGCATGCACACAAAATCCAATTCAAACGCCTAAACATTTTCACCCCCATTGTTCTCATCCCGGCCGCCATTCAAATTGTCTGTCAGCGGGAACAGTTGCATATTCAATCGATAAACCTTTTCTACGTTCTTGTCTGCCGAGACAATCGACACGATGCGCTTGCGGCATTCTATAAGTTCTTCAATGACCTTCTCGTAGCTTTCGGCAGTCATACCCATGGTAACGCCGCTAAAGTGACGTTCCGAAATAGGCACGTCGTCTAAAGACTCTAGCGCAAATTCGCCCATCTGGCGTAGCAGGGAATGAACCGCCACCGAAACCACCTTCAGGCGACCAGTGGAAAGAGAATGGTTCGTCTGATGATACAAGCCCTTGATATCCTTTGTCAAGAAACCCGCACTGGTCAGAAAGCGAAGACTGTTGCTCACATCGGCTGCAGAAATAGGGAAACGGCAGGCTTTCGCGATTTCGTGCGGTTTTGCCCCGGGCATAGCCACAGCCAATTCACGGACCACGGAATGTTTCCACGTTTCATAGAAGGTGTACATTTCGCTGCCCAAAATTTTCACATGGTGTGCCGAACTCAATGCTTCCATTTCTTCGAAGCATTTTTTCTTTTCGCGGTCTGTTTTTGCGTTTTCGTATCGAACCATCAAAACGAAGTAGTCGAACTCAAACCCCAGCAACCCCATCGCCAGGGCAGTCTTCTTTGCTCCTTCCTCCCGAAGCCTTGTTTTGCCATCGCAAACCAGCTTCAAGTATGAACCCGATGCGAAACCAGCAATCTTTGCAAACTCGCGCCAGGTAAACGCCGACGTGCGCTTGCGTTCGCGGTAGTAGTCAAGTACGTACTCGCGATAATCTTTGTATTCAATAACTGATTTCATCATGACAATAAAATAGATAATCCCATCTATTCATGCAACAATTTTTAAAAAACAAAAATGTCGTTTTTAAGCAAATTTAAGCACTTTTTGTTTTACGCTAAAGAAATTTCAATTTCATAAAACAAAATACGGAATATATAAAACAAAAAGGGCTAGGTTTTTCCTAGCCCTTCCTGCCCTTAAAACAAGTTAAATGCCTTTCAAAACGACCTTCCTGTAGACAGAGGAATGCCCGTCCTGAACACGGACAACATAGATCCCGCTCTTCAATCCGTTCAACGGGACATTTGAACTTGCGAGCCCCCTCTTGACGACTTCACCTTTTAAGTTCACTATCTGGAATTTTGCCTGAGCGCTTGTTCCATAAAAATGGAGACTCTTCCCTGAAACAACCATTCTCACATCGAGAGGCTTGTCCAAGACCGGCGCCGCAGCCCGTTCCTCTTCTTCATACTGTTCACAAGACATCCAATTATTATTGTAGCATTGATCAAATTCAGGCTCCTTTACCGTTTTCGCGTCACCCTTGCAAGTTCCCCTGGGACCGAATTCAAACAGCCGAAGGGTTCCTTCAACCGCAACGGAATCGACAATATCAAGATAAATATTCTTATCATAATTACAGGGCTTGACTTCATCTGTATCACTTGGATTATAATATTTAAAATTTCCAAGCGACGTTTCAACCGTAGAAACTTTGCTTGTCTTAGGCAAAACGGCGCTACAGAACCCAACACGGATCACGATATCATGGTCAGACATATAGGTTGTGCAGAACCCTTTCGCCTTGGACACGACCGAATCCCGACCTATTGCTTCGTCTCCCTTATCTAGATGAATAGTGATTTCCATATGTTTTTTTGCCAAGTCTTTTTTAATTCGATACTTGTAACCTAAATAGCCTAGGCTATCCATCGTTTCCCTGAAAGAAGGGTAGGGCGTCCGCACAACAGCCGCACTGCCAAGAGAAACACGGGGTTCCTCCGACGTTTCGCAAAACGATCCCGTTATAGACTGACATGCTTTATACTTATACGGAGTATAATTTATCCCATCAAACCATAAGTCCTTGTTCGCTATTCGGGTTTGAATGACGGTGCCACTATTAAAGCCCGCAATCTTATTCACTTCAGTCACTTCATCGCCATTATAGACGTTTTCAAAGAAACACTCACTAATAGTCCCATCGTTACTACCGGCCAAAGCCGCATCATGACGAAATTTAGCGTCCGAATTGAAATAAGAATCCTTTATAATGAGATTCTTGACGACCCCAGTCGATTCAATCGATTCAAACAACCCAACAGACTTATAGCTCGCAATATGAACCCGATCTTTTGTCGTATACAACCCGGAAATAGAATGGAACTGTCCATCCAGGGTTCCAGCGAAAGCTACGGGAGAATCCCAGGAAAAAAATTTGCACTCGGTCCCATTCTTTAGGCATTCATCAGAAGTAACATTCCTGTTGAACACCAGGTCCTTGAGAAGAACCGCTTTCAAGGTCTTATCTCCAGGAGAAACCCTTGCGAACCATACAAGCTGTTCCTCATTTTCGATCTGGTACACGCCATTCTTGATTTTAGGAGCATAATCCCTTAATACGGGATGCTTTTCCCCCTGCTCCCAGATATCTACAAAATAACCATCATTGTTGAGCAAATCGACAATGGTTCCATCCGTAAAGGCAGACTCATCAACAATGGTTCCATAATTCGGATATTCAACGTACCCGTCAGGTTTTTCATTGACCGCAATGCTGTAGGAATTCCTTATTTGCAGATCAGCCGTATCTATGATATTAGTAAACCCGCTTTGATACCATCCTTGAACCTGCCCCACGTTGAAACTGTTTTCTATAACAATGTTGAAAAAAGACGTTCCGACTAGTCCGCCCACCGAACCGCCTTTCACAGATCCTGTATTGTAACATTGATATATAGCTCCATTAGTAGAGCGGATTCCACCCCCAGTTTTTTCGCTATAGACAGTTCCCGTATTGTAACATTGTTCCGCCATCACAAGACCAATTCCAGCAACTTCATCTTCTCCCCAAACATAGCCATCGTTATGGCAACGAAACGCGTCATCAGCGCTTCCCGCGATTCCACCAACCACTTCCGATCCAACAACCACACCAGAAAATGAACTGTTGTATATGTTTCCCCCTCTTCCAGATATACCACCGACGTGACGGCCTCCCTTGATGTATGAATCGGCAATATTCAGGTTTTTGATGATTCCACCCCCATATGAAACATATCCAAAAAAGCCCGCCGGATAGGAAAAAGCGTCTACGTAAAGTCCACTTACCGTATGCCCCTGCCCATCAAAGATGCCATGAAACCGCGTACTTTCGGAGCCAATAGGATTCCATTTTTGAAGAGAGCATGTTCCGCCATCTTTTGCACACTTGAGAGTTGGGGGGACGTCATCCTCTTCTCCAAATTCAACTTCGTCCATCACGTTCTTGTTGATTGTAATATCGTTTTCAAGTTTTGCACAGGTAATCTGGTCCAATTTTTTTTCCTCACCAGAATTCACCTGTTTTGCAAAGCCATAAAGTTCTTCAACCGTTGAAATCGAGTAGCATCCGTCCGCATCCTTTGGGGGAACGGTTGGCGAAATTGCCGACACAGCGTAAGTAGCAAACAGCAGCCCCAATAAAACTGAACCCTTCATAAAACCTCCACAAATCCATTTAGATTTATTTATCCAAAATAATCTATGCAAATATAACAAAATGCTAATTCTATAGATTTCTGTACCGGAGAACAGAAAAGCTCCGACTTTGTCGGAGCGATTCCAAATGACTCACAAAAATTATTTTATGGAAACCCGCTGCACCTGGGAACCGATGCGCACCAGGTAATTGCCAGCGGAATTCACCGGGATAGCAAAGTTCTTGCTATAGATATTCCCCTTACGGAGCACATGTCCCTGCATATCGAACACCGTGTAGAAGCGCGCCGATTCAGAGACTCCCGACACTTGGATATTGCGACCGACCACATTCAGCGTGAACTGCGGGACCTGCGCAACGGTCAGCAAGGCATCCTTACCGCCCTTCTTGCTCGAGCTACTGGACTCGGGTTCATCACTACTGCTCGATGACTTCGGCTCAGAGGAAGAACTAGACGACACGCTACTGGAGCTCTGCTCTTCGCTGCTGGAACTCGAACTCAACTTTGCACAGAGCGGATTCCCTTCCAATTCCACATGGGGAACGAACCCCGTATCCTTCTCGGCAACGAATATCAAAACAGGATTCGTATTCGTCGTATCGTCTCTCCAGTAGCAGAAGCAATAACCAGAGTCAGGAATAAATTCGACCGTATCCTTTTCGCCATAGACATATTCATATCCATCATTCTCACCAACAAAGGTTCCTCTTGTGTCGCCCCTATATATTCCATCCCACCAAATATCATAGAAATATATCTTGTACGTTTCCGGTTCCCACTTGGCATAAAAATCCAGGTTGCCAGAAGCGTCCTCTGAAATTTTCGTGACGGAATCACCTTTATAACCGGCATTGTCGTACCACCCTCTAAAGACATAATGCGGCTGCGGCACCACCTCACTCTCGAAGGGCAACCACTTAGAATATCCCGGGATATAGTAATCGAAATACTTGGCCGTATCTCCTTCAAAGGTATGGAAGGTCACCGACTTCTTAGCAACGTCCGCATTCTTGAGTTCGCCCGAAAGCACCGGATAATCGTCTACACCGACATTTTGCCCCCATATTGCCCCTTCCCAGCCATCGTGCAGCAAGATCGCAACGGCGCCATTCTTTAACAGTTCAGCGCTCACGGGTTTTCCGAGAGTATCATTATCCGTCTCAGAAGCCAGCGAATTCAGGTAATAGGAATTTGTAACATCGATATATATCTTGCCCCCTATTTGAGTGCGGCCTTTCGCAATGGGGGCCCATTCTTTTGCAGCAATTTTCCCGGCACTGTAGCTATTATTGATATACGCTGCATCGAGATAACCAATCCAGCCGACAATTCCACCCACATCGACACTGTATTCGGAACTATCCTGCAACAGGCCCTGACTGTAACAGTTGGTAACATCCAACGATCCGTCTACGCCACCGACAATTCCGCCTATGGACCCTGCATAAGAAACCAAGGTGGCTGAACTATAGGAGTTTTGAACATACGTCATCGAATATTTAGGCTTATTATCCAGGACATATCCGAGTATTCCCCCTGCATACGCCACAATCGAATAGAAATACGAGTCTACAATTCCAACATTCTTGATGTAAACAGGTTCATCCCCCGTTCCATAGGTTGTTCCAACAAAACCTATTCCTTTTTTGTAACCAGTTGATGCCCTATCTTCTTCAAAATACAATCCCGAAATCGTATGCATGTTTCCATCGAAAGTTCCCGCGAAGCTGTCCAGCGGATTCCACTGCATAAAGCCCGCGGCAAGAGACTCATTGAGCGAGCCATCAGAATTCAGGACTTTCTCATTTACAACGATATCCTTCGTCAACTTTCCGCAGGCAGCCTTATTTCTCACATATCCATCGGTCCCGTTCACGATAGAGGCAAAGCCATAAAGTTCCGCGGCGTCTGAAATAACATAGCACCCATCGGCATCTTTTGCAGGGGTTTTAATCTTGAGCCACTTGGCGTAAAAAACCGTATCGCCTGTCGCCATTGCAGAAATGCTATCAACGGGGCTTCCGCTCAAATCCTTATCGGTATACCAGCCGGCAAAAACGTAACCTTTACGAGAAACAAACATTGGAAGTTTAGTACCAATTGTGTAGACATAGGAATTCACTTGATGGTGCGGATGCACCGTCGCATCTTCCATTTCAAGCGTTACCTTGTATTTCCGCTGGTATAGGCCCCAATATTTCACATCTTCAGCCTGCGTTTCGGGGACATAGGTCACCGGCGTTCCCGACAGTTCTTCATTGTCATACCACGCCACCAGTTTGTACCTGTCACGTTCTACATCCGGCAGCTTGTAGCGCAAGCCTTGCGGAATTTTTTTCGTCCAAAGGACGGCGCTTCCCGTATCGAGACTAAGCGTAATCGCATCAAAAGAAGGTTCGCCCGTAATAGAGCCACTAAAATTCGGGAAAGCGTCCACGCCCACATTCTGCCCCCATACGGTACCATCTATGCTAAAGGCATCTTCATAAACTTCACCATAAATTTCAAGGTCAATGTCATAAACATAATCATGCATCACGGTTACAATAGAACCGTTTGCAAAAGCTTCCGAAGACACCGGCTGTCCCAAAAATTCTTCCGTTCCTGGAGCGAGATAAAAAACATTTGCCAAATTATTCTGTTCCTCATTATACAGACTTCCAATCACCGACCTTACATTAAAACCGTCCTCTAACGCGGCAACAGGCCCCACGTTGAAAACATTGTAAAAGTAGATGGTTCCTCTCAAATCACCGCCAATCCCACCAGCATTCTCCTTTGCCGTCACAGATCCCGCATTATAGACATTCATTAAAGCAACATAGGAATCAACGTATCCAACTATTCCAGCGACATTTTTCACTCCACTCACCGAAGCCTTGTTGTAACTATTCGAAATTTCAAGGCCGTACGCCTCATCAAGTCCAACAAGGCCACCCACATGATAATCACCAATAAAGACGCCCTCTACGCTACAACCAGAAATCAGCGTAATCGAAGTATTCAAATAGCCTACGATGCCCCCTATCGCGCGATCCGACTTAAAGAACGCATCCCTGATATGGAGGTTCTTTACCGATGCCGTATCTGCACTGTAATCCGCATGGGAACTTCCATAGAAGTTTCTAAAAAAGCCAACATACCTCGCATCATCGCGATGAGCATCCTTGTTGTAATATAAGCCCGAAATAGTGTGGCCCTTGCCGTCGAATGTTCCAACGAAGTTCCGGATAGGAGTCCATACTGCAAAGTTTGCCGTATCCGATTCATTGAGCGCACCGTCCTTGATGACATTCTGGTTTACGACGATATCCGCGGTGAGTTCGGCACAGCCGTAAAAGGGGTCATCATGCTTAAAAGACCAATCATCCATGAAATCGGCAAAGCCGTACAGTTCCTCTACACTTGAAATCTGGTAGCAGTCTCCCACAAGTTCCGGCATTTTCGGAGCAATTTCTTTTACCGCATGCGCAACTGTGGCGAGCAATGCGACTGATGCAAGCAGGATTTCCTTCTTCGCGAACATGATTCTCTCCTTCTAAGAACAATTAAAATAAATATAACTATAAAAAGAAGCCCCCGACAAAGTCGGGGGCATTCTAATGTCACGGGGTGACTTTCAGACTACGAAAGTCTAGAAATCATGTAACCTGCACAAACTGCAGTACCGATCACGCCAGCCACGTTGGGGCCCATGGCGTGCATCAGCAAGAAGTTCTGCGGGTCATACTTGGCACCTTCCACCTGGGACACGCGAGCGGCCATCGGCACGGCAGACACGCCGGCAGAACCGATCAACGGGTTCACAGGGTTCTTGGGAGTGCACTTGTTCATGATCTTAGCAAGGAACAGGCCTGCAGCGGTCGAGAAACCGAAGGCGACCACACCCATAGCGATAATCATGAGGGTCTGCGGACGCAAGAAGATGTCGGCAGACATGGTGAGACCCACGGAAGAACCGAGGAAGATCGTCACGATGTTCATGAGTTCGTTAGAGGAAGTCTTCACCAAGCGTTCGACAACGCCGGCTTCCTTGAAGATGTTACCGAGCATGAGCATGATGATAAGAGCAGAAGCATCGGGCACCACCAGGATGCAAACGATCATCACCATGACGGCGAACACGATACGTTCGGCCTTGGACACCTTGCGGAGGGCCTTCATACGGATCTTGCGTTCCTTGTCGTTGGTCATGAGGCGCATGATAGGCGGCTGGATCAGCGGAACGAGAGCCATGTAAGTATAGGCTGCCACCGCGATAGGGCCAATCAAGTGCTTTGCTAGTTTGTTTGCAGTAAAGATGGAGGTCGGACCATCAGCACCGCCGATGATACCGATAGAGGCTGCTTCACCGAGAGTAAAGCCACCGAAAGCCACGGCGCAGAACATGGTCGCAAACACGCCGAACTGAGCGCCGCCACCGAGGAGGAGCGTACGCGGGTTAGCGATAAGCGGTCCGAAGTCCGTCATGGCACCCACGCCCAAGAAGATGATGGGCGGGAAGAGTTCCAGGTGGATACCCTGGCTGATGTAGTAATAGAGGCCAGCAGTCGGGGTAAACATACCTTCGATGCTCCAGCCACCATCGTAGAATCCCGCGCTCGGGATGTTCACCGCCAGTGCGCCGAGAGAAATCGGCAAGAGCAACAGCGGCTCGTACTTTTTGACAATCGCCAAGTACATCAGGACGAAACTCACGATCCACATCACGATCATCGAAGGGGTGACGTATGCGAATCCGGTGTCGCCTGCGAACTCAACGACCGAATTTAAAAGAGAACTCATTTATCTGTACCTCTTAGGCGATGGTCATGAGAGTCTGGCCGTCGACGACAGTGTCGGTTTCCTTGACGGCAATGGAGTTCACGGTGCCGGCGCAAGGAGCGACGACCGGGTTTTCCATCTTGAGAGCTTCGATGATAGCCACTTCCTGGTTGGCAGCGACGGTGTCGCCGACCTTAACCTTCAGTTTGAACACGGAGCCAGCGAGCGGGCTCTTCACTTCGGTACCACCGGCAACAGCAGGAGCGGCGGCAGGAGCCGGAGCGGCAGCGGGAGCTGCAGCAGGAGCGGCGGCAACGGCGGCATTGGAATCAAGAACTTCTACTTCGACATCGTAGGTCTTGCCTTCGAAACTGATACGGACGGTTTTCTTCATTTTGATATTTCCTGGCTTAAAAGCCTGTTGAGTTTTAAAAGTTTACCTTACTTGACGATCGTCCAAGCAGGAGAGTTAATGTTTCTGTAAGCAGTCACGCGGCAGGGCTGACCAATAGCCTGGGTCGCCGCTGCGGTCACGAGGGCGAGGAACTGGTCGTTGCTCATGCCCGGGTGTTCTTCGAGGGCTGCCACGGCGGCAATGCCGAGGAAAGCCTGGAGCTGCTTGTTGGTGAAGCCCGGATGAACGCTCTTGGCGTTCGGATCCCAGTCGCAGTGGGCAGGACCGATGGTTACCGGTGCTGCAGCGGCGGGAGCGGCGGCCGGAGCAGCCTTAACTGCAGGTGCCGGAGCCTTGTCCTTGTTGAGGCCGAGCTTGGCCATGATGAAGTTCATGAGGTAGCAGAGCACCGTGAGGCCCACGATGACGCACATCACCACGATAAGACCGGTTGCCTGGAATTCGATCAGGGAGCCGATACCGAAGGTGTCGGAATCACCCTTACAACCCTGTTCGGTCGAAAATTCGCCCTTGCAGTAGGTCGAGCCCAGCTTGGCCTTTGCGATCGGGAGCACCTTGTGGCCGCCGGCGTTTTCGATAGAATCGCGAACGTCGCGTGCAAGGACTGCCTGGTCATAGGTCTTGTAGAGAACCGAATGGTTACCAGAGTGGTTTTCCACGATCTTGTAAACCATGTCGTCATTCATACCCGGCATAGAAAGCTGTTCCTGAACCTGGGCGGCATCGGAGGGGAGCATGAGTCCGAGTTGTTCATCGAACTTGCCCTTCACCTTTGCTGCAGGTTTCGAAGCAACGAGAGCCGGCTGCTGCACATCCTGGGCCGGGGCGGCGTTAGCCACTTCCTGAGCTTCGGGTGCATTGGTCTGTGTTTCGTTCATATTGGATTCAATCCATTCTTTTGGGTTTCTGTTTTGTAAAAATCAGCGGTGAAAATTTAGAAAAAGCGGCGCAAAAACTGCGCCGCCGAAAGCTACATGGTCCCCGTTTCGAGGCCTTTTACGGGTATATAGCGCACCGAGCCGTCTGCGGAGATAATCATGGCGACTCCGGCCATATAGTTCACCCATTTCCATTTTTCGTAATACCTTACGTTCGCATGCCCGTTTGTCGTGTAGGCCAGCAGCGGGACCACCAGGTAATCGTGAGTCACCAGGATATTCAGCCGTTCCATTTTGCGTAAATTCGCCTTGATTTCATCATTCAACAACTTTTCGCTTCGAGATTCCAGATCATAGAAGGCATCGGCATATTCACCCAGGAACGCGTACTTGGAATACACCATCCAGCCGCCCGCGCTATTGATGTACGATTCCGCCTTGTCCGAGTCCTTCACGTACCAATCCCCATCAAGTCCGCCTAGAACTTCCAAATCGTAATTGGACAACCCGTAACCTTCGGCAATGTTTTCGCAGGTTTCCTTGGTGCGGGTATAGCCCGAATAACCGAAATAGATATTTTCCTTTTTCACTTGCGCCAGGCGGGCTCCCAGATTCCGGGCATACTTTTTACCGTTTTCGGTCAAATGGCCCTTTTCGCCCGTTTCGTTAGTGCGTTCACTGTGGCGGATAATGAATACGACCTTTTCGTCGGATTTAAGGCCTGCATAGACTTCCACAAGGTCCGTGAACCCGTCGGCTTCCTGCGGAGTCGCCATGCGCCATGCACCGGAATCATAGATGTAGTAGTTATCGTGAATCACACGGCCTTCGCGAATTTCCTTGTCATACTCGCCCGGTCCAAAACCCACCGTATCCTTTTCCATGGGTTGCGCGATTCGCCATTCCTTGTTATTCGCGTCGCAAATAAAGCGCACGGCCGAATGATCCGAAGTCTCGTAATCATTTGCGAAGAGCACACTCTGGCCCTGATTCACGAAGGTGACGGTTCCGGCGTTCGCTTCGGAACAAGGTTCAAAAAGATAAGCCAGCGGAATAAACCATCGCATGTACTTTTCGAAGTTCGGAATATTCGTCACACCCCAAGTCGTTACGTTGTTACGAATATCGTTGTAACGCCAGGCGGAATCGATACCGACTTCCCAATCCGCAATCTGGATTTTCACATTGGGGTCATTCCACACGCCATCGCCCTTCAGGTCTTCGCCCAAGGTGGCAATAAAATTTCGCGTTTCTTCTTTAGTAAAGCGGTTCTGTACCAACGACGAGATTGCCAGCAGCACCGCATCGGAATCCATGGCAAACTGCAACGAATCTATACCGAACGCGGCCAGGACTTCATACTTGGCCTGTTCCGCCGCCGAGTCCGCGGACACATGGTTCATCAAGAGCTGTTCTACCCGGGGGCGAGACAACAGAGTCAGAATGTTGATTCCGGTAGAACCGGAAGCGCTATCCGCCAATATTTCATAAACAAAGAGAGGGGCACGAACCGTATCGACAACCGGCTCCGGCGTATTGCCATGAGGGTCGTCGGCAACGGGGCTAACTGCATTGCCGTTATCGGAATCGCCGCTGGAACCGCAACCAATCAAAAGCATGGCCACAGCCAATGCAGTCGCCAAACATTCCACACACCACTTTAACCTTACCATCAACCTACCATTACATTGTTCCCGACTCGAGTCCCTTTACGACATAAAACACTCTCGTGCCATCGGGTTTGAACACGATTGCGACTCCCCCGAGATAATTCAGCCAATGATCCGATGAATCCTTGTAGTACTTCAGGTCGATGTTTTTACCCGAAGCATACACCACCAGGGGCACCATCACCAAGTCATGGGATACAAACAGGCCCACCTGCTTTCCCGAGCTTTCAAAAGCCGGAATCAGGTGTTCTTCAAAAAGTTCCGTACTGCGAGAATTCAACTCGTAGAACGCATCGGAATAGTCACCCTCGTAAGCCCACTGGGAAGTCACCTTCCAGCCACCGCCGTGGGCATCCTTCGCGGCCTTGTAGGCAGTCTCGTCCTTCACGAACCAGCTGTCATTCAAGGCGGCAAGAGTATCGGCAAGCGTATCCAAATCTCCACGACCCTTGGCAATGCTATTGCAAGTCTGGTGGGCACGGACAAACTGTGATGCCCCATAGTAGAATTCGATGTCATTGGCAATGGATTCGCCAAGGTCCTGTGACTGCTTGAAACCGTTCTCGTTCAAAGGGCCCGTCATGGAATAATCGGAGCCCCGTTCTGCATGGCGCAACACGACCACCATCTTCTCCGTAGTGGCCAAGTTATCGACCAGTTTCTTGAGATCCGTAAATTCGTCCGCATGGGATTCATAAATGTACTTGTCGTTCCAATCGACCTGTGTCGCAATCCGCCACAACAGGGTATTCTCATCACAAACGTAAGCGCGGACTTCGTCGTAGATGGTGGTCGACTTGATTTCGCCAGAATTTTCGCTAGTGCAAGGACCGAAATAATGTTCCGGGCCATACACCACAACGGAGTCAACCACACGGACGCTGTCCTTAATATTCAAGCTATCGATCACGCGAACGCTGTCGATAAAGCGCACACTGTCAACGACATGAACCGGGCTGTCTACGACATGCAAACTATCGACGATGTTCAGGCTATCCACGACATGCAAGCTGTCCACAACGTTCACGCTATCTACGACACGGACGCTGTCTACAAAGTTTATGCTGTTGATTATCCTAACGCTATCGATAAAGCGCACGCTGTCGCGGACCACAACAGAGTCCCGGACCATCTTTTCCGATTGTTCAGAAGAACCCGTCGCTTCATTACATCCCCAAAACAGCAGCGACAAAGCCACCAAAACTCCCATCCAAATTTTTCGGTTCATTTTCTCTCTTCTTTTTTGTTTGACTACATCGTCATGGTGCCAGAATCGAGCCCCCTCACCGGCACGTAACGAATCTTACCATCAGTTCCCATGATAATTGCAAGTCCCGCCAAGTAATTGATCCATTGCTTGGTTTCAAAGTAGCGCAAATTCACCTTCTTGTCGGTGAAATAGGCCGTCAGCGGAACCACAAACATATCGTGGGAAATGAAAACACCCACTTTCTTCACATTCGAAAATTCGGGCTTGATTATTTCGGTAATAAATTTTTCGCTGTAGGTTTTAAGGTCGTAGAAGGCATCGGTGTAGGCGCCCTTATAGGCATAGGCAGAAGCAACCACCCAGCCGCCACCATCGCTGCTCTTGTGCTGTTCAAGCTTGCTATCGTCCTTCACGTACCATTCGCCATCAAGGGCTTCGATGGTATTCTCGCTGAAGTTCGACACGCCTGCACCGGCGGCAATATTCTCGCAGGTTTCAAGGCTACGGGTGTAGGTAGAATTGGCAAAGTAAATGCTTTCGCCCTTGAACTTTTCGCCCACCTGCTTGGACTGGGACTTACCCTCGTCGGTCAGGTGGCCCTTCTTGCCCGTATCGTCGGAACGCTTGGCATGGCGCAAGAAGAAGATGACCTTTTCGCCCGACTTAAGTCCCTTGTAAACGCTTTCGATATCTTCAAAGTCCTGGATATCATCGCTGGTGGTGGCTCGCCACTTGTTATCGTCGTAAATGTAGTACCGGTCCTTGTTGATAATGCCGGACTTCAGCTGGCCATCGTATTCGCCCCTGCCAAAGCCGTAGGTATCCTTTTCCAGATCCGTAGCGGCACGCCATTCATGGGTGCTTGCATCGCAAATAAAGCGCACCGAGGGGCCCGGCTGATCGTAGCCCGAAACAAAGTAAGCGCTCAAGCTGTTGCTAATGAATTTCACCGTGTCGGCGTTGTGGGAACCGCAATCACCGAAATTGTAGACCTTGGTCCAGAAACGCTTCAGGTGCTTTTCAAAGTCGGGAACCTCGCCCATGTTCCAGCTGGCAATGTTGTTGCGGATGGTCGCGTAAGAGCCGCTGGTATCCAGCACCATGAGCCAGTCGGCAAGGTCTGCCTTGGCATTGTTGTCGTCCCAGTTGCCATTGCCCTTGATGCGGTCGGCAATACCCGAGGTGTACGAAAGCATTTCGCTGCCAGAGCCCTTGCGCTGCATCATGATGGATATGGCAAGGAGAGCGCCGCTGTATTCGTCGCCATCGAAAAGCCCGATATCTTCGGCAAAGCGGCCATCTGTGGTAGTCTGCTGCTGTTGCTGCGGACCAAAGCCCCAACCGCCAAATCCGCCACCATTGCCGCCACCGGAGCCAGAGGATTCACCCAACTGGATTTCGAAAGAAGACAAGATGTCGCGCAGGGCCTGAGCCTTGACAGCACGAATCGGCTGGTTGTTGCCGCTGTTTTCCACAAGCTTGAGCACGCGGGGCGCTTCCATATGGGTCAGCATGTTCACGTTCACCGAGTCCTTCTCGGTCACGTCCACTACCGCTTCCAGCGTCACGGGCTTAGAAGAAAGACCTCCCGTCAATTCGTTACGGAAATATCCGTTGGCCTTCACGCGCAAATAGGGCGATACAAAGTCTACGCTGTCAAAGTTGAAGTTGCCGTCGCCATTCAAAATGCAGGTCTTGTGGGTACGCTTGGAATCGGCCAGGTGCTGGGTACTGTCCAGTTCAATCAGCTTGACCGACGTGCCATAACGGAACGGTCCCTTTTCTGCAATACCTACAAGGTGCGCCCCGACTATGCGCGGCTCCGCCGTATCGACAGCATCCGTGTTTACGGAATTGCCGCCACCAAAATTACCCCAGGGGAAGGTGTTACCACCGGAACTGCCCGAATCGTCTTCATCGGAGTCATCAACATCGGCACCCGTTACAAGTACACCATTGCGGCAAGAAATGCCCGTAGTCTGGGACACCTCGTCCGAAGGCACCCATTCCTTGGCCAGACAGAAATAAAGCTTGTTCTCGCTTTTGACCATGAAGGATTCGCCTTCGCTTTGGGCGGTACATTCCGGCAAGGCATCCACATCTACCACAACCGTGGTATCGGCGATTACCGTATCCTGAATGCCTACAACCGCTCCTGTCGAAGAACTTGAACCACCGGGTTCACCCGGCTTGCCAGGATCGCTGGCACTGGAAATGGGGCGACCCAAGGAATCTTTCTGGACCACGCCACTGGAATTTTTCTCCCCGCGGGATCCACTGGACGTTTCATCGCTATAAAGGTCGTCCACGACATCTTCGTTTGAACTAGAGCTATTCTCTGAACACCCCTCAAAGGAGAGGGTCATCAAAGCACAGACAATAATCCAAAATAGGCGATTCATTTCGTCGTTCCTAAAAACCTACTGGACAATATAAAAAAGTCTACACCATTTTCCCAGTTGCAAGGAACCGGGAATGCATCTCAAAGGCCCTTTCTAGGGCTATTGGCATGTGAACTGCCTTGGCATGCTTTAGACTATATTCCAAAAAATCCGTCAACGGTTCGCGGAAATCGGGATGGGCGCAGTTTTTGATGATCAACCTTGCGCGTTCCTCGGCAGAAAGCCCTCGCAAATCCGCAAGTCCCTGTTCCGTCACGAAAATCATGGTGTCATGGTCCGTCTGGTCCACGTGACTCACGTAAGGCACAATGGAACTGATGGCGCCATCCTTGGCCACCGAAGGTGTCAAGAAGAACCCGAGGGCACAATTGCGGGCAAAGTCCGCAGCACCGCCGATTCCGTTCATCATGGAGGAACCCGAAACCAGGCTGCTGTTCACGTTTCCGAAGATGTCCGCTTCCAGGGCAGTATTCATGGAAATCACGCCTACGCGACGAATCACGTCGGGACTATTGCTCACTTCTTGCTGGCGAAGAATCAGATGCTTTTTCCATTCCTTCGCATTCTCCACGAATTCCTTCTGGGCGTTTTCAGACAAAGTAAGAGCCGTGCCGGAGGCTACGCCCAGCTTGCCCTTCTTGAGGAGCGGGAGCACCGCTTCTTGAATCACTTCGGTATAAAGGTCAATTTGCCCCAGGCGATCGTCGCAGGACATGGCATTCAAGACTGCATTGGCCACCTTGCCCACGCCGCTCTGGAAAGCCATTCCCTTGGGGAGGCGGCCCTTCTTTTCTTCGAAGCTGATAAAGTCCAGAATGCGCTGGCCGATATTGGTCGAAATTTCGTCCGGTTCCACAAAGGGGTTCACTTCGTCAAGGCGAGATGTTTCGACGATAGCAATAACCTTGTTCGGATCGATTTTCACGAATTCGCCACCCACGCGATCTCCGGCGCTATAAATCGGGAGAGGCTTTGCATGGGGCGGAAGTTCGGGCAGGGCCACGTCGTGGATTCCCATGAAGGAATCGCCCAGACGGGTATTCAGTTCCAGGATGATTTTCGGGGCCATTTCCAGATAGGTCACCGAATTTCCGCCCGATGTCGACAGACATACCCGACCGTCGCCCATGATGGCAGAAACTTCGATAATGGCGACCGTCGGGGCAGGCAAAGCCCCCGTTCGCACCAGGTAGCCCATCTTGCCCAAGTGGGCGTCGATGTACTTGATTTGGCCGGCGTTAATAGACTTTCGCAGACTCGGATTACTCTGGTAAGGCATTCTGAGCGACACCGCCTGCGCCCGAGCTAAAGCCCCGTCGCAGCTGTCGCCTGTCGACGCTCCCGAGAAGAGCGTCACCTTGAACGGCTTGCCTTCCGCATGCAGCTTTTCTGCACGGGCGGCCAATGCCGTCGGGACCTCTTTGGGATAACCCGCCAAGGTAAAGCCAGAAACACCCAACACATCACCATCGTTAATCATTGCCGCTGCGTCGGCAGCCGAGCACTTCTTCGCATTTATCCAAGACATATGATAAAATTAGATAAAATAACCTCATATACGTCATTGCGAGCGAAGCGAAGCAATCCATAAAAGGATATCTATTTAGAGAAAATAAAGAGATGCGGATTGCTTCGTCGCTAAAGCTCCTCGCAATGACGTCTTTCATTTTCTATTTTCGCAAAAGTGAAACATTTCATCAAATACAACTTGATTGGCGTCATGAATACGCTCATTACCCTGGCCTCGGTCTGGGTGATGCACCAGCTTTTGGACTGGAACCTGGAACTATCCAATTTTCTCGGGTTCATTTTCGGCGCCATCAACAGCTACCTGATGAACCGTATCTGGAACTTCAAAAGTCAGGGCCGAAAGCGCACCGAAATCATCCGATTCATCATCGTATTCATTGCCGCCTATGCCCTGAACTTCGTGACCCTCGAAGCAACCGTCCACGTCCTCAACATGACCTGGTGCAAGCCCTTTACCGACTTCATTTCGCAATTCATGAAGCCCAGCTTCTTTGCAAACATCGTCGCCAACGGCGTCTACGTCATCGCAAGCTTCACCCTCTACAAGAAGTGGGTTTTTAAATAAAATGTGGAATGTGTAATGTGGAATTAGTCATATAAAAAACGCTCGCCAATGGCGAGCGTCCTTTTTTGCAGCAGAGCTGCAATGTCTATTTCAAGAGTTCCGATTAGAACGGTACCAGTTCAACACGGCGGTTCTTGGAGCGGCCCTTCTTCGTCTTGTTGTCGGCAATGGGCTTGTCAGAGCCAAAGCCCACGGCGCGGACGCGGTCAGAAGAAATACCGTTCTGGATGAAGTAATCCACCACAGCCTGGGCACGATCCTGAGAAATCTGCTTGTTCGTGTCTTCGGAGCCAGTGTTGTCGGTGTGACCCTGGACTTCGATGTTGGCGGTGCTGAACTTCTTCATGAGCTTCACGATGTTGTTCAAGGTCTTGTAGCTTGACTTGGTGAGCTTCTTGGAGCCACTCTGGAAGTTAATACCCTTCTTCAACTGTTCCAGGTCTTCAGCCTTGTTGAGCGGGCAACCCTTCTTGTCGATACGTACACCTTCGAGGGTGTTGGGGCACTTATCGAGGAAGTCAGCCACGCCGTCCTTGTCGCTGTCCACCGGGCAGCCAGCAGTGTCTACTGCGGCGCCAGCCGGAGTGTTCGGGCACTTGTCGAGACCGTCGTAAACGCCATCCTTGTCGGCGTCAGCAGCGCAACCAATAGAGTCAACAGGCACGCCAGCCGGAGTATTCGGGCACTGGTCAACGCCATCCGGGATACCGTCCTTGTCGTAGTCCAGCGGGCAACCGGTATTGTCAACCGTGAGGCCAGCCTTGGTATCCGGGCACTTGTCAAGAGCGTCAGGTACGCCATCCTTGTCGGCGTCAGCCGGGCAACCCGTAGAATCAACAGCCACGCCCTGCTTGGTGTTCGGGCATTGGTCAACTGCATCAGGAATACCGTCGCCATCGAAGTCGCCTTCGCAACCTTCAGCGTTCACCTGAGCACCTTCGCGGGTGTTGGCGCACTTGTCGAGAGCATCGGGCACGCCATCCTTGTCAGCGTCAGCCGGGCAACCGAGGGTGTCGACCGGGAGACCTGCCGGAGTGTTCGGGCACTTGTCGAATGCATCGGCAACACCGTCCTTGTCGGCATCGGCCGGGCAACCAGTTTCATCGACCGGGAGACCTGCCGGAGTATTTTCGCACTTGTCGAGACCGTCGTACACGCCGTCCTTATCGGTATCCTGCGGGCAACCAACGGCATCGGCCTTCACGCCAGCCTGGGTGTTCGGGCACTTATCCAAGACATCAGGTACGCCGTCCTTGTCGAAGTCCGGTTCGCAACCGAGAGAGTCAACCGGAGCGCCTTCGCGAGAATTTTCGCACTTGTCAACGCCATCGAAGATGCCATCCTTGTCGGAATCCATCGGGCAACCCACGGTATCGATCGTTGCGCCAGCCGGAGTGTTCGGGCACTGGTCAAGACCATCCGGCATGCCATCCTTATCGGAATCCACCGGGCAACCCACGGCATCAACAACAGCCTTTGCCGGAGTATGTTCGCATTGGTCCTTGTCATCAGAAACGCCGTCGCCATCGCTATCGCTCTTAGCATTGCCGCCAAAGCGCCAAGTAAGGGCAGCAGTACCGGCAATCGTCGGGGTCGGAGCATAGCCGTAGCTGACCGGGCCCGTCGTATTGTCGTGATGAATCATGTGCTGTTCGACACTCTTCATTTCATCGTCAATGTCGTAACCGAGGTTAGCCAAGGTACGGAAGGCGATATCGACGCCCAGGGCGAAGTCGATGTTCCACGGAAGGTGGAAGCGGAAACCCGGAGTAAGGAGCATCGGGTCATCCATCGGGTCGCGACGGTAGGCACCGTCTTCAACACGCATTTCGCCGGAGTATTCCACGAAGATGTCCATCCAGCCGGTGGGCATCACGTTCAGGCCGGTACCATAGACCAAGGTATTGGTACCGTCGCCAGCATAGACAAAGCCCACGTGGGTGTTCCACAGGACCGGCACCCCAAGTGCGCCGAAGTTCAAAGAGAACACCATTGTTCCGGCAAAGTTAAATTCATTAGAAGTATAGGGATTGGTCTTGCCACCTTCGTCGTTCAAGTACCAGGCATGACGGGGACGCACGCCCACGTTTTCATCACCGGTGGGGATATAGACATCACCCTGAACAGCGAGGCCAAAGAAGCTCTTGGAGTCACCCACAAGGCCAGCCTTCAACCAAACATCAAGGTCACCACGGCTAGCGGTCCAAAGATCGCCTTCGCCCTTGCCCTTCAAGTTGGCATGATCGTAATAAAGCGGAAGAGCCACACCGAGGTCAATGAAATCCTTCAAACCGATGGCTGCATGGACATTGCCCGAAAGAGTTCCGGCTACGCCATGGAAGGCGCGTTCCGTCTTACCCTGTTTAAGCACGCCACCACGGGATTGCGACCAAGAGTCCGTAGAAATATCTCCGCCCGTACCGACTTCAATTCCCCACTGACCCAACGTGTAAGCGTTGTGTTGATGTATACCGGAGGTTCCACCCTGAAGCCCCGACTGGGCAAAGGCAAGACCACCAGCGACCAATGATAAAGCAATGATTTTTTTCATTGTATCCCTCGCATGTCTTTATTACATTACTTCCCAATGTAGTATTTTTGCAAGTTTCAAGCCCAATGTGACCAAGCTCACACCCAAAAATGCATATAAAATCAGCAAATTTCGCACAAATGCAACGAAAAGTTTATATTAAGCATCAAAATAATGATTATGAACCCGATTTTATCTATACAAAATATCCGCCGAGACTTTAAAATGGGCGACGAAACCGTCCACGCCCTCCGCGGAGTCTCCTTCGACATCTACCCCGGCGAGTTCGTAACGATCATGGGCACAAGCGGTTCCGGAAAATCCACCATGCTGAACATCCTGGGCTGCATGGACAAGCCCACCTCCGGTGAATACATACTGGACGGGGAACACACCGAAAAATTAAAACGGGACGCCCTTGCAAGAATCCGCAGCAAGAAGCTGGGATTCGTTTTTCAGAGCTACAACCTTTTGAGCCGCACCACCGCCATCGAGAACGTGGAACTGCCCCTGCTTTACAATCCTAGCATTTCGGCAGCAGAACGCCGCCACCGGGCCATCGAGGCCTTGAAAATGGTGGGCCTGGAAGAACGCATGAACCACGTGCCTAATCAGCTTTCGGGCGGCCAGCAGCAACGCGTGGCCATTGCACGCGCCCTGGTAAACGATCCGGTGATTATCTTGGCCGACGAAGCCACCGGTAACCTGGACACCCGCACCAGCTACGAAATCATGATGATTTTCCAGGAGCTAAACCGCCAAGGAAAAACCATCGCCTTCGTGACCCACGAACCCGACATCGCCACCTTTAGCGGGCGCACCATTACGCTGCGCGACGGGCTCCTTAAGAAAGACGTCAAGAACGAAAACGTGCAAGACGCCAAGGCGGCTTTCGAAGCATTACCTCCACCCGAAACTTTTGAGGAGGAATAATGTCACCTATCACTTTAATAAAAATTTCTCTCCGCGCACTTTTGCGTAACCGCATGCGCACCTTCCTTTCGGTGCTGGGTATCGTTATCGGCGTTGCCGCGGTGATTACCATGGTGGCCATGGGCGAAGGTTCCAAGAAGTCCATCAAGGAACAGATGACAGCCATGGGCACCAATGCTATCATCATCATGCCGAACCAGAACCGTCGCGGCGGCGTGCAGATGGAATCTTCCGAAATGCTGGAAGAGGCCGACGTGATCGCCATCCGCGAAAACGCCACCTACATCAATGGTGTCTCTCCCATGATTACCGTAGGCGGCCAAGCCATTGTAGGCAACAACAACTCCCCCACCAGCTTGAGCGGCGTATCGGCGGACTACCTGAAAATCCGCAACTACGAAATTGCCGACGGAGTCATGTTCGATGACGAAGCTGACCGCATGGCAAAAGTCTGCGTCATCGGCCAGACGGTCGTGAAGAACCTGTTCCCCGATGTAGATCCCATTGGCAAGACCATCCGCTACAAGAGCATTCCGCTCAAGGTAATCGGTACGCTCAAGGCCAAGGGTTCCGGCGACTTCGGCCAGGATCAGGATGACGTGATTTTCACGCCCTACCAGACGGTGATGAAGCGGTTCAACGCCACCACGAACATCCGCCAGATTTACGCCAACTCCATTGGCGAAGGCTACGCCGAAAAGGCCACCGAAGAAATCATGGGCATCTTGAAGGAACGCCGCAGCTGGACCAGGCCCACCGACCCCTTCCGCGTGTTTACCCAGGAAGAAATGATCCAGATGGTCACAAGCACCTCTGATATGCTTTCGCTGGTGCTTACCGCCATCGCAGGAATTAGTTTGTTTGTAGGCGGTATCGGCATCATGAACATTATGTACGTGTCGGTGACGGAACGCACCAAGGAGATTGGCCTGCGTATGGCCATCGGCGCCCGGGGCCGCGACATTCTGCTCCAGTTCCTTTTTGAATCCGTAATCATTAGCCTGCTGGGCGGCGCCATCGGAATCGCCATCGGCATTGCCGCCTCCGAAACTGTAAAGATGGCCATGAACTGGCCCATGAGCATTTCGATTACCAGTGTGATCGTGAGCTTTGGCGTGTGCTTTGCCACCGGAGTCTTTTTCGGATGGTACCCTGCCCGCAAGGCAAGCCGTCTGGACCCCATCGAAGCCCTGAGATTCGAATAAATAATTCTCACTTTTTTTGACGCATTCCGCATTTTTCATATATATTTAGGGCATGGAACTGCTAGAATTTTTAAAACCGATGCCGGTCGTGGGCATTCTCCGCGACATTCCCCAAGGCGCCGAAGAAGCATGCGTCAAGGCGGCCGCCAAATGCGGACTCAAAGCCATTGAAGTCACCATGAACACCGCCGCCGCCGAAGAAATCATCGCGGCCATCAAGACCCACGCCAAGCCCCTCGGCATCGCCGTCGGTGCAGGCACGGTCCGCCATGGCCACGACTTGGAAAAAGCCATTGGCGCCGGTGCCGAATTCATCGTAACGCCCAACACCCGCAACGAAATCATCCGCCTTTCGGCTACGGCACGGATCCCAATTATCCCGGGCGCGCTGACACCCACCGAAGTGCAAAAGGCCTTCGACCTGGGCGCTACCGCCGTAAAGATTTTCCCGGTGAACTGCGTGGGCGGTCCTGAATACATCAAGGCCCTGCGCGGCCCCTTCCGCGACATTCCCCTGATGGCCTGCGGCGGCGTGAACGCCGAAAACGCCCAGGCCTACCTGAAGGCGGGCTCGAACCTGGTGTCTTTCGGGGCAAGCATTTTCAACCCAACGCTCATGAAAGAGAACAAGTGGGACGAAATTGAAACGCGGCTCGCCAAATTGCTCGCCGCGGTCAAGTAAAGCATTCCGGGACAAGCCCGGAACCAAGATAACAGGCGCCAGAAATGGCGCTATTTCTTTTTGCGCATATCCTGCTTCATCTTGTACATGGAAACGTCGGCGCTGTGCAACATGTCGTCGACTTCCTTGTAGTCTTCGCTGGAATGGGCTACGCCGTAAGCAAAGGAAGCCTGCTTGTCGACGATCTTGATTTCGGAAACAATCTTCTCCATGCGTTCGGCGCAAACGAAGGCACCCTTCACATCGGTTTCCGGACAAATGACCATGAATTCGTCACCGCCCATTCTAAAGAGCTGGTCCGTTTCGCGCAGGATATCCTTGATGGCAGTGGACACCGAGCGCAAAAGCAAGTCACCGGCCTGGTGACCGTACTGGTCGTTGGTAGCCTTAAGGCCGTTCAAGTCAAAATAGATAATCGCAAACTGAGTGCCGTAACGCTTGGAACGTGAGAACCATTCGCGCAGCGAGAACATGCCGTGACGGCGGTTGAAGCAGCCCGTCATGTCGTCGGTCAAGGAAATATCGCGCAGGTTGCGCAAAGAACGGGCAAGGCGAATATGCACGTTCACGCGGGCAAGGAGGATTTCGGCAATGGCACTCTTGCTCACAAAGTCCGAGGCACCCGCCTGGAAACCCTTCGTCACGCTGTCGGAATCTTCACGGTTGGTCAAGAAAATGACCGGCAGGTCGTCCAAGGCATGGCGCTGGCGGATACGCAGGCAAACATCAAAGCCGTTCATGTTCGGCATGTTGATATCAAGCAAAACCAAATCCACCTGGTTATCGGCCAAAAAATCCAGAGCGTCTTTTCCAGAATTACAGCATTCAACACTATAACCGACACGCACCAGGAGGTCCTTGGTCTTTTCAAGGATCTCGGCGTTATCGTCTACAATCAGAATTTTTTCTTCAACCATTGAACAACCTCCCATTAAACAACCTTGGGATTTCCATAAATTAATATTGTTTCGAGAGATTGTCTACAAAAACTCTAGGGTAGGCGCCTGTTTGATAAGCCCTTGGGCGGCCGCATGCTCAAAAAACAGGGACAAGGACCGTTTCCGTTCGTCCGTAAAGCGGTAATCCAGCGCGGAATAGTAATTTTCTATAACGGAGCGGGGCAGGTCCACCGGGTAACGGGCAAGCCACTTGTCCAGCGATCGCGACGGATTTTCGCGGAACCGTTCAACGCTTTCGCGGGTGGCCTGCAAATAACGGAGCAGCACCGGCTTCAGTTCCGGCCCCAGGGCGTCCCTAGAAATGATCCACGCCCCAAAGACAAAGGGAACATGCTGCCAATCCTGCCACAGGGTTCCCAAATCGTAGTCATAGGCAAAGCGGTGGCGTTCGTTTTCTTCGAGGGCCTGGTCGCCAATCAGCAGGCAGGCATCATCGGCAGGCTCGTATACTCCGGCACGGTAAACCGGCTGCAGGCCGAAACGTTCTTGCAGGAGTATTTTCAACAAATTAATAGACGTTTCGCTTTGGGCCGTAAGGCATACCCTCTTGCGGGACAATTCCTCTACGGGCACCTTCGAGAACAACTTAACGGAACGGACTTCAAAAGAACAGGAGGTGCAAATATCCGGAGCCAATACGAAGGCCCCGGGCTTCTGCGCAAAGGTGATGGAGGAAGCCGGAGACAAATGGATTTGGCCCTCTTTAAGCGACGCGCAGTGCACGCTGGGTGCCCCGTCCACAAATTCGATGTCATGGAATTCGGACTCGCGTCCGAGGAAGTCATGAAAAAACGGCGCACAGACCAAAAATGGGATTCGTCCAACTCGTAAAGCCATGTAAAAAAGTTAATTTTTCGCCACGGACCGCAACAGGGTTCAAGAACAAATAACAGAAGAATAACCGAAAAATGGCTAAGGTATAATGGCTGTATTTCATGTAAAGAAGACCTCGCTCGGCGACGACCAGACTTCCCTGGTATTCAAGGGCAAGATTGTTGAAGGCCCCATCAGCAAGGGCATGACTGTAGAAATCCCCGTCACACAAGAGGCGGTGGTGAGAATGAAAATTTTTGATGTCGTTCTTTTTGAAAAGCAGAAGGACGAATCCAAGAAGGTTGGACTGGTGGTTGATTTCAAGGACCTTCCCGATGACATGGAAGTCATCATGAGCCTGAACATCGCCGAAGAAGACCTGACAATTGTAAACGAGTAAGGCAATTCAGCCTTTTCGCACACTGGGATGATACAATGATTAAAGAAAGACTGCGGGGAGTGAATTTGGGTGGATGGTTCAGTCAGGTAGACTGCATCCAGGAAAAAGATCCCGTAGGGTTTCCGGGGATCATTGAACATATCAAGACCTTCCTTGGCGAAAGCGATTTCAAGCGCATCCGCGGTGCGGGGTTCAACCACGTACGTCTGCCGGTGGACTATTTCAACCTGTTCGACGAAGGCACCCTCAAGCCCAAAGACGAAGTATTTGCACTTCTGGACAAGGCCATCAAGGAAATCCAGGCTAACGACCTGTACGTGATTTTGGACTTGCACAAGTGTCCGGGCCACGACTTTCACCTGGGTTCGTACCAGGAGCAGCCCTTCTTTGTAAGCGCCGACGCCCGCAAGGACACCGCCAAGGTGTGGTCCTTCATGGCGGAACGCTACAGTGGCGAGTCCCGCGTGATGATGGAACTCCTGAACGAACCCGCCGCCGCCGACTCCCTTGTTTGGGACAAAGTAAAAGACGAAATTTTCTGGGCCATCCGCAAGCACGCCCCGAAGAACACCATCGTGGTAGGCGCCAACAAGTGGAACAGCGCCCGCGAATTCAAGTACCTGACGCCCATGGATGACGACAACGCCATCTACAGCTTCCATACCTACACCCCGGTGACCTTTACCCACCAGGGTGCCGAATGGATCCGCGATCCGTTCTTCAAGATTGAACGCCCCTGGCCCGGCGACTACGCCGCCCCCGAGGCCGGTGGTGCCACCCGTCTGGACGTGGAATACGGCAAGTGGGACAAGGCCCGCCTGCAAGAAAGCATCCAGAATGCGCTCGACTTCCGTGCAAAGTATGATTTGCCGGTGGCCTGCAACGAGTTCGGCGTATACGTGCAAGTCAAGCGTCAGTACCAGCTCGCCTGGATGCGCGACTTCATGGAAATCCTCCGTGATGCAGACGTGGGCTACAGCTACTGGAACTACAAGAACCTGGACTTCGGCCTTGTCTCCAAGGGCGAATCGCTGCACCAGAACCTGAAGCAGTACGACAACCCGGAACGCCTGGACAGCGAGCTCATGGAACTCTTGAGCAAGGGCTAACACACCGCATTGTGAGAAAGATTCTAGAATAGAAAGAAGCGCCCCAAAGGGGCGCTTTCTTTTTAAGACTTATTACAAGTGCATTTTAAAATGTATGGATCCCGCCACTTCGTGGCAGGATGACACGGAGTGTCACTTGCCGGCGGCGCGCTTCTGCATTTCGCGGCGCTGGGCTTCGGCGAGCATGCGGGCCATTTCAAGGCGGCTGTCTTCCTTTTCCTTGCGCTTGGTTTCTTCCTTGCAGTTCACGCACTTGGTTGCCGTAGGCACGGCAATCAGACGGGCCTTGGGAATCAACTCGCCGCACACCTTGCAGATACCGAAGGTACCCTTCTTGATGCGCTTGAGGGCTTCTTCCAGATACACCAGATATTTGCCTTCGCGGGCAGCCAAGGAGAAGTTCGTTTCCAGGGCATTGTAGTCGGTTGCAAGGTCTGCACTGTTGGATTCGCCACCTTCACCAGCCTGCGCCTGATTCTTGAACGTTTCTGTCTTGTCAAAGTCGGTCTGAGCCGTAACAATCTGTCTACGTTTTTCAATCAACATATCCTCAAAGAACTTGAGGTCAGCATCGCTCATCTTTACAGGTTTCTTTTCAGCCATGGTCTTTTCTCCTTGGTTGCGATTAAACTCGTTTGTACCAATAAACTGATAAATAACTTTTTTTTTGCGAAAAGGGTAAACTTTTTTTAAAAAATATCAACATTAATGTCCAAGCCGTTCTTTTTGATGTCTTCAAGCAGCGCATTGACATCCAAAAGCAGCTTATCCAGTTCAGTGTTGATGGGCGACGTCAAATTCATGACAAGCCCAGCGGAGTTGTCCCCCTCCAGAAGTTTACCCACAATCGTGTTGGACTGGTCCTTGAGCCTCTTGACCGACTCAAGCAACAGGCGCGTGCGTTCAACCAAAGCGTTCAGGTCGCGGATCTTGACCTGCCCGGTCTGGGCAATGGCTTCCAGAGCCGATTGCGCATTGCTCAAGCTTTGGTCACATTTATCCAGAAGCGACTCCACCTCGGCCTTCCAGCTTTTCACATTCACCCGGCTCTTGTAGATTACGTTCTTCGCCTTTTTGGACACGCGCTGAATTTGCACACCGGTTTGACCGTCCGAAAGGGAGTCCATTACCGAACGGACAGAATCCTTCAGTTCGCCCAAGTCCGTAAGAATGGCGCCCAGTTTCTTGCCGAAGCCGCTCAGCCCCTCGTCAAAGCGTCCAACCAGCGTATCGCCTTCATGGACCAGATCCTTGGAATCACCGGTCAAAATGCAAATTTCACGTTCGCCCATAAGGCCCGCAGTAATCAGGCGGAATTCCGAATTGCGCGGAACCTTCGTTTCTGCGAGAACCCGGACCGTCACATAGACGGCATCGTCGGTAAGTTCCACCTTGGTGATTTCGCCACGCTTAATGCCGCGCACCTTGACCAGGTTGCCTGGAGAAAGGGTTCCCACGGCATCGAAAGAAACCACGAAAGAATAACGCGGGTGATACGGACTGGACGGGTGTAAAAAGAACCACGCCGAAGAACATGACGTCACGAGAATGACGAACACGATAAACGGCAAAAGGTTCTCTTTAATGCGTTTTATGACCCTATTCATAGTAAGACCAATTTTGATTGTCGAAATCTAACAAATCATCGACATACTCGCCCTTGGCCTTGGCCTTAATCTTTTGCATTAAGGACTCATTGAAGTCCTGAGCCACGTTTTGACCGCTATATTTCATCAAGGTATTCATGGCAATGACCTCGGAAATCACGGTCAGGTTCTTGCCGGGGGCCACAGGAATGACCACCTTGGGGATTTTCACCCCCATCACTTCTTCTTCCTGTTCGTTGAGCCCGGTGCGGTCGTAACCGCCGTCGCGGTGCCACTGCTGCAGTTCCACGATGGTTTCGATCTTCTTCACCTTGCGGATGGCATGGATACCGAACATGGCACGGATATCGAGGATGCCCACACCGCGGATTTCCATGTGGTGCTTGATCAGCGGATCCGGACGGCCAATAATGGCACGGCCCACGTTACTGATGTGGACCACGTCGTCAGCCACCATGCGGTGTCCACTTTCTACAAGATCCAGCACGCATTCCGACTTGCCCACATTGCTGTCGCCCACATAGAGCATGCCCACGCCGTAGACGTCCACAAGGCTTCCGTGGATAATGGCATGGGGTGCGAAGAATTCTTCCAAGATACGCTGGGCGATCTTGTTGAACTCGTAAGTGTGGAGCGTGGTAGAAAACAGGGGAATACCCAAACGTTCGCACATGGCGCGAAGCTCAGGATGAGGCATCTGGGAGTGGGTCACCACCCACATGGGTGCCTTGAATACAGACAAATTCTCAAAAACCTTTGCACGGCCTTCGGGGCCAATGGATTCCAGGTAGTTCCATTCGGTGTGCCCAACCACCTGAATCTGCTGGGAGCTATAGACCTTGGTAAAGCCCGCCATGGCAAGGCCAGGCCTGTTAATGCCGCTTTCGGCAATAGGGGCGTCCAGGGTCGATTCCGAAGAATGGCAAGCCATTTGCAGGTCCTTGCCATAATGCAAAAAAAAGTCCCGCACCAGAAGACGTTCCCGGTGCAGGATCTTGATGTCTTTTAATCTTGACTCAGCCACGATATCGTCCGATTATACAACTTCAGACATAGGCTGGGCACGGTGATCGTTCTGCTTGTCGTTTGCCTTCTTGAGCTGCACCTTGATGCGTTCAAGAGTCACATCCACAGCCTTGCCCATGTTTTCTTCGTCGGCGGAGGCCACTACTTGAGAACCAGTAATATTAACAGTAATTTCGCAATGACGCTGATGTTCTACTTCGTGGTCAAGGATAACGGAGGCACTTGTGATATTCGGGTAGAATCGAGCTAATTTATCCATTTCTTCTTGAATACGATCCTGAAGTCCGGCAGAAGCATTAAAGTGACGAGCAGAGAACTGAATATCCATAATATTAACCTCCTTAAAAAGGGTTTTCGTATGTATTGCAGAGCTTTTTGCTCCACGTCTAGAGTATATACATCTTTTTTTGTTCAAAAACAAAGGGTTTTTCAAAAATTTTCAAAAAAACTTATTCCAATTTGGAATATTTAGTACAAAAGTGGCCTTTTTAGGCCAAAAAAGGCCTAAATGAGCTTTTTGCGCTTACTGGCGGGCAAAAGATGGAGCTCTTCTTCGCGGTATTTTGCCACCGTACGGCGGGCCACCTTGATTCCCTGTTCCATCAGTTTGTCTGCAATGGCCTGGTCCGAAAGAGGCTTTTTCTTGTCTTCTTCGTCCACCAGTTTCTTGATGGCATCCAGGATAGTTGCGGAGCTGAGTTCTGCGGCGTCGGGAGAAGAATCCTGCTTGACGCCCGAAGTAAAGAACTGCTTGAGTTCGAAAATGCCGTAAGGCGTATCCACGTACTTGCCGTTCACCGAGCGGTTCACGGTACTCACGTCGCGCTTGATGTCGTCGGCAATGTCCTGCTGCACCATGGGCTTCAGGAATGCTGGGCCCTTGGTGAAGAAATCCTTCTGGCGTTTGAATATGGCACGCATCACCAGTTCCATAGTCGTGTAGCGGTTATCAAGTGCCTTGATGAATTCCACAGCCTTGAACAAATGAGTGCGCACGTAATCCTTGTCGGACTTGGAAGCGCCCTTGTCGTCGAGGATGGCCTTGTAAGTCTGATTAACCCGGAGCCTCTTCTGCACCGAGGAACGGACAGATTCCACTTCCATACGGCCATGCTTGTCGACCACCTTGAGGTCTGCGGCAATGGTCTGCACGCGGGAATTGGACAGCTGGAAACCCGGATGGGGATTCAGCTTTGCAAAGCTTGCGACTGCACGCTGCACGTCTTCGGTAGAAACGCCCAAGGCCTTGCCAATTTTCGCATAACGTAATGCCAGCAGGTCGTCGTAGCACTTTTCAAGAATCTTGATGCCCAGCGCCGGGAAGTTCGGGAGGCCGTAGGCCTGGATCAAGAAGCATTCCCGCTGGTTGCGGGCGCCGATTCCGCGCGGGTTGAAACCTTGCAGCACATGCACCGCCTCACGGACAGGGAGGGAACATTCCTCCAGCGGGACCTCGTTACGGAGCATGGATTCAATCTCGTTGATGTAGGGATCCTCGGACAGGCGCAAGGGGGTCTCTTCCAGAGTGGCCTCTTGCAAGAAGCCGTTCTCGTCCAGAGAATCAATCAGGTATTCCACCAACGAACGGAACTTCTTTTCGGAGCAGTTGCTCTGGGCAAGCTGTTCCAGCTGTTCACGGGACCCCGACCAAAGCAGCAGCTGGTCACGCAGTTTGTCCTGCAGGCTCTTGCCGTGATCCTTGATGGGGCGGTCCCATTCGTCATCGGAATCGTTACCGACGTTTAAATCCTTGAAGGGGGCGTCCTCGTTCATGGAGCCGTCCTTCAAGTACTGTTCGTAATTGATATCGTCGCCGCCGTCCAAAAGGGAGCTGTCGCCCATGGCACTGTCTTCGAGGCTGGAATAGTCGCCCGAATCGTAATCGTCAAAATCGTCCTTGACTTCGCGCAGTTCCGCACCGGAATCCGGAAGTTCGTCTTCGTGGACTTCCCGCTCTTCCATGGGAGCGGCATCATCCAATTCCAGAAGGGGGTTGCTTTCCAGCTCTTCTTTAATAGCGGTGTCGAGTTCCAGGGAGTTCTTCTGCAAGATGGTTACAAACTGACGAAGCTGGGGCGAAAGATTTTGCTCCAGTCGCTGATTTGTACCTATTTGCAGTCCGATATCCACGAAGCCCCCTAACCCAAGCTAAAGCTTTCGCCCAGGTAAATGCGGCGGGCCTCGGGGTCATTGGCCAAGTATTCCGAAGAACCCTCGGTAAGCACCTGGCTCTTGTACATAATGTAGGCGCGGTCCGTAATGGAAAGGGTTTCACGAACGTTGTGGTCCGTAATCAGGATTCCCATGCCGCGATCCTTGAGGCCCGAAATAATGGACTGGATGTCGGCCACCGCAATGGGGTCAATACCGGCGAAAGGTTCGTCCAGCAAAAGGAACGAGGGGTCGCTGGCGAGAGCGCGGGCAATTTCCAGACGGCGACGTTCGCCACCCGAGCAACTCATGGACTTGGTTTTGCGGATGTGGGTAATCTTAAATTCTTCCAGCAATTCTTCGAGGCGGCGCTTGCGTTCGGAACGCTTCATGCCCTGGGTTTCGAGAATCGCCATAATGTTGTCTTCTACGCTAAGCTTGCGGAAAATCGAAGCTTCCTGGGGCAGGTAACCGATACCCAGACGGGCGCGCTTGTACATGGGCTTGTCCGTCATCTCGATGTCGTCGAGGAAGATGTGACCCGACTCCGGGCGCACCATGCCCACGATCATGTAGAACGAAGTCGTCTTGCCGGCACCATTAGGGCCCAGGAGTCCGACAATTTCGCCCTGGGACACGCGAATGGATACGTCGCTCACCACTTGGCGACCGCCATAGACCTTTCTCAGGTGTTCCGTGCGTATGGTACTGACTAGGTTTTTCATAGACTTTTCAAACTCAATTTACAAATCTTTCGGCGGGGCGATTTGTTTTTCCCGCATTTTTTTAATCATATCCAAATGGGACTTCATCTTTTCTTTGGGAGCATTGTCGCCGGATTCCACCTTAAGGGAATCCGCCTGCGCCTTCTTGTTGCGCTGCTCCTTTTCCATGTCGATGTAGCGACCGCTAGCCATGGCCGCAGCCCCCAGAAGCTTTAAGGACTTCACCGCATTTTTCTGGGCGTCGAACACGATATGGATGGTATCGCCCGTGGCCTCGTTCTTGCCCGAAACAGAACGGTCCTTTTTCACGTAGAAATAAGTGCTTTGAGCCTTGCCCGAGACGATTGCCCGGTCCATCTTGCCCTGGTTAAAGTACAAGTCAAGCCTGTCGCCGTCCATCAGGTTGCGGTATTCCTTCAGGTCCGTTTCGTAGAAGAATCCCTTGGCGTTCAAGTTCACGTAAAGACGTTCAATCTTGTCGTTGCTGAATTGGGCGTAGAGGGTATCGCCGAATGCCTCGGTCACGCTGCCGGGAGCATTTCTCTTGGGTTCCTCCTGCTGGATACCGTGGGCGTTGCGAATCACCAAGGCCGACTGCAAGGACTTACCCGTAGAGTCCAACACCAGGAAAATGGAATCTCCCGTCAGGTGGTAATTCTTGAGGTCGCAGGTGGGGTGACCCTTCATGGAAAGCCAGTTGTTCTTGCGGTCAAAGTAGCCCGTATCGCAAGTCACCACCATTTCGTTCTGCGTGACCTTCACCTGGTCGAAGGCCTGGGCAAAGGCATCTTTCTTGTTGTAAATAATGCGCTTGGCCGAAATGGTCACCGTATCGATTTTACCGTTTTTCTGCTTTTCGAACTGATAAAGCTTGGGTTTCTGGGGCATGGTCAAGATTTCTTTTTCACGGTCGTATTCCAGATACTCGCCGGTAAAAAGATACGTAGACGCCGAATCGCCCGCGTGGACATTGCCCGAGGCCGTGGCAATGGCATTCTTTTTCTGGTACAGACCGCTTTCGGCCTGGATGTAGCCCGAGGGGTGCGTAAAGAGGAAGCCGCCATTGCACTGCACGGTTTCGGCATACTTGTGCCAGAAGGCGCGCTGGGTGCGGAACTGGATACTGTCATGGACGAAATGCACTCGCCCTTGCAGCAAGAGCGTTCCGCGCTTGCGGGCGACAGCAAGGCTGTCGGCATGTTTCATGATCAAGGGCGAGGACTGGGCGGCAGCGCTGGTGGCCAGAAGGGCCACCAGGAACAGCGACAAAAGCCAAGTTTTGCGGAAGGCCGATTTCATTATTCGTCCCTCGACTTTGCCTTGGCGCGAATCCCCCTGTTCCTGATTTTCTTCATGAACTCTTGTTCGGCCTTGGTCGGGGCGGAGCTTTCAGTCTCTTTCAAAGTATCGGCTTTTGCAGGAGCGGACGGCGCCACCGGTTTCACCGGCGCAGGCGCTGCCGGTTTGACGGGAGCCACCGTTGTCGCTGCCGACGACGATGCAGGAGCCGCAGCGGCCTGGGCGCTATCGCGGGATTCAATTTCTTTTGCCTGGGACTTGTCTTCTTCCTTGAGGCGGCGGGCGGCATCCTGGAAAATGCCCGTGACACTGGAAAGAATGCGCCAGTTGTCCATGTGGGCGTCGCTTTCAAAGCCGCGGCCTTGCAACACGTCGCCTTCTTCGCTGACCACGCGGACGTAACTTTCTGTTTTAACCAGGTTGTCCCTCTTGTTCCAAATCAAGGAGTCCGAACGCACCGACGCGCCCTTGGGCGTAAGGGCGTAAACGTGGCCGTAGGCATACACGTAGGTAAACTTCAAGTCCATGCGGCCGGAATCGGCGCGCAAGAATGCGGTACGTTCTCCCAGGGAGTCGTAAATATCCACCAGCACCGGGCGCACAAAGACCACTTCCTTGTCGCCCCAGCGTTCCAAATAGGCGGTTTTCAGTTTCCAGGCCAGCACACCCTTGTCGTAACTGTCCATAAGGGTGGTATCGGTGAAAAGCATTTCGGGGCGTTCTACCTGCAGCCAGGGCTTTTCTTCTTCAATTTCTTCGCAAGCGGTCATCAACAGACCGATCAGCAATAAAGGTATCAACGTCCACTTTTGAAGAATCATAGGCCAAATATAGATAATTTGATTTTCTATTTTATTCCGCATGAAACTCCGTGTTATTGAATTTTTGAAGAATGCCGCGACAGGGCTGATGCCCTTGCAGAACCTGGTCTTGATTTCCCTTGCAGCATGGGTGACACACATTGTTTTGCGGGTATTGCTCCTTTTCCGCAGCAACCCTTACGGATTCCCTTTTGTAAGCAAGCCGGACTGGTTCATTTTCCACGCAGTCTGCATCGACTTCATGTGGATCGCGAATGCACTGGTGGTATTCCTTGTCATCGGCGCCATCGGCATCAAGATTGGCGACGCCTTAAAATCCGACAAGGCAAAAATTATTGTCCAGAAGACTCTGACGATTTTATACGCCGTATTCCACGGTGCAATCCTTTTCTTGACCCTTCTCGACAACGAGACCCATCGATTTCTGGGCGGGCACTTGACCTTTGGACTTGTAGACACCTACAAGGACACTTCGTCGATTATCGTATTCTACGACTATGTTGCAAACGACCTTTCTGTACCTTACTTGCAGTTCGTCGTTCTCGTTCTGATGCTACCTTTGACTTACGGGCTCTACAGGCTATTTTGCAAATGGTACCGTCCGACAAACAGCTTCTATATCAAGAAATCAGTCATCGCGATGGTCATTTTCTACATCGCCTCCTACTCGTACGTTTACTTTATATGGACTGGCAGTTCCCGCATGGACAAGCTCTGTCCCGTTGTCTCCTTAATTTATAAGGACTTGTTTGCCACGAAAAAAGTGGACGGACTTACCGATGCCAATTTGGATGCCTACCGGGTCTCTTATCAAAATTTATGGCAACAGGTCGAAGGCGATTCTTCTTGGAAATTCTCCGATGCAAAAGAAGGCAACGGACTTCCGCTTTACCGCATTCCCAGCGACGAGCTCCTGAACAGCGAAAAGCTCAAGGCCCAGCGCGAAATGAAGCCCAACTTTATTCTGGTACTGATGGAATCGCAGCGCGGCCTTAACACGGGTTACATGAACCCGCAAATACAGCCCTCCCCCACGCCCTTCATGGATTCCCTCGCCGGACATTCCCGCGTGTGGATGCGCATGCACACCAGCGGCGTCCCCACCACCGGCGGCGTGCTTTCTACCCATATCGGCATTCCGCACCATTCCCGACTGTCTCAGGCCACCGACCTGACGCATGTGACTATCCCCAGCTTTGTTTCGGTGCTGACAGAAAACGGTTACAGCACCCACTACATGTCTGCCGCCGACCCCGCCTGGGATAACTTGGGCGTATGGATGGCAAAGTGGTACACGGAGCAACACTACAACCGCAACCGTGAAGACGATTCCACCTTCATGGATCATGCCATCGAGTACGTGCGCGATACGCTCTCTAAAGAAGGCAAGCCCTTCCTCGCCACCCTCATGACACGTTCCAACCATTACCCCTTCAACTTTGCCGCAGGCATGACCGACGAAGAAAAGAACAGGCCCCTGCAGGAACGCATCAACGTGACCATGGGGTATGCCGACAGGCAGCTGGCCCGCTTTATCCGCGCCGTACAAAACGAGGACTGGTACCAGAATACCTATGTCATCGTGATGGCCGACCACGGTTTCCCCTTGGGCGAAAACGGAGTTTCTACCATGAGCGGTGGCGGATATTCGAACATCAGCTGGATTCCGTTCTTTATTCACGGCAAGGGCATGGAGGCCGTTCGCGACACCACGACCGCAGCCCAGATCGATATCGCTCCCACGGTGCTTGAACTGGCCGGATTCGCCGTACCGAACATATTCATGGGACATAACTTGTTGCGTGGAAACACGACTAAGGTTGAAACAGATTCTGCATCTACCGATTCTTCTGTTACTACGGAATCGAAGAAAATTGCCGGTATGTCTCTCGGGGCATACTCCGGTTACGCTGCGATTGGCTTAGATGGCTTACGCTTTATCGCGAAATACCCCGCACAGGATGAAACGCACCTCTTTGCAGAAAACGACCTCCGCCAAGAACAGGAGCTGACGGGCAAGTTCCAAAACGAAGAAAGTCACCTTTCGGCGACTCTCGATACATTAATTAAGATTTCGGATTACAGCCTGGAAAAAGGATTGTAACCAACCCTTACAAACCTTGCCGGCGATCCATCTATTCCTTGGATTCTTGACGACGGTCTTCGTCTACCGAAGTATTTTCATAATTGTCGGCACATTGATATTCGACTATAGAAGAGTCGGACAATGTCTCGTCGTACACAGGCTTACATTCCAAGGGAGGAGGATCGTAGCAGTCTCCATCGCAAGATTCATCGGTTCCATAAGTACAGGCAAAAGCCTGCAATGCAAATGACGAGGCCACGACGCTTGATATTCTAAAGCGCTTGCTCCAAAAGAGCGCCCCGAGCCATAAAAAGACCTTGCGAAATAGATTTCTCATTTGTTCCTCCTCTTTACCGTAAAAATATTAAGGCATCATGTTGTCATTACGGAGCAAGGAGCGCAGTATTTTGCTGGCGCCAACAGCCCTGTCTCTCCAGTTTAGAGAAACGGAATCCGTAACGGGCACAAAGTTCTGGTTCACGCCGCTGTACACTTCTTCGCTTTTCAGGCCACCCGTAAGGACGTGATCCCTGAACCCTAGATAATAACCGTTCTCGCCAAAGAACAGGGAGGGCTGTTCCGCAGGGCGTTCCTGAGTAAGCAGGTCATATCCCCAGAAATGTCCCGGAGCTCGAACTTGGGCCAAGTCAAAGATCGTCGGCCCCACATCCAATTGAGAGGCCACATCTTCGCGAACGACAAGTCCCTGGAACAAGCTGGTGTCAGCAGAAAAGATTCCCATGAATATACGGGAAGAAGACACTCCTATGGGCTGCGGAATTCTACGGTCAACAGAATCTACCGGGGTGTCGTGGTCTCCCAGGAACAGGACTACCGTACGATCGAAATCCGGACGTTGGGAAAGGCTTTCCATAAAGCGGCCAAACTGCTGGTCCGTATATCGAAGCGCCGTGCGGTAACGAACCATGGGATCCTCCGGCTTCGGAGCAAAGGCATCCGGGTAGCCATAGAACGGAATGTGGGTCGCAATGGTATTAAAAAGCAGGAACCAGGGCTTGTCATAGGGCATGCCGTCTAGGGTCTGTATCGCAAGGTCAGCGCCCAAGCTGTCGGCCGTTCCGGGAATACTGTCATCCGGAGCCAACTTCCAGTTTTCACCATAAAAGCGTTCTACAAACGGCAAGGTATGGTCAAACACCGGATTGGAAATGGTCACATAGGCTCTCTTGTAGTTTTCCAGATATTCCGGGAATCCCTTGAAATGGTTCGATGCGTAGAAACTGGGAACATCCCTGTTCGGATGGGTGGGGAAACCGAGATAGGTCGAAGTTGTTCCACGAACCGTCGGATACCCGCCACTATAGGCGTTCTTGAACCACAGTCCGCCCACTTTCGCCAATTTCCAGAGATTCGGGGCGAGGGTCGTATCTCCCGAAAGCATCTGGTTCAAAATGCGGCCCTTATAGGATTCCCCGAAGACAAAGACGATGTTGTAGGGACGCTTTGCCTTATATTCATGTCGGGCAGCATCAAAGTAAACCGGATAGTTCATCACATCCTGACGAGCCCCGATTTTGTCCTTTGGCAAGAAGGCATTCAGGTCTTCCACCAGTTCTTCCGAGACCTTCTCGTTGTCACGGACAAACTCAAAGGTTTCCCATGCCGCAATATGGAGAATCGGAGAAGTCAACGTGTACTTCCCAAGATTGAACTGCATTTCAATAGGCCATTTTACAATGGGCACATAGAATACGGCGCGGGTTCCCATCAAAAAGAGAATCAAGGGGAACACGGACAGGACAAGGCCTGCAGAAATAAAACTAATGGGGACCTTTTTCTTCGGCGTTATGGCAAGATCAAGGTCCTTGCCCTTCTTTCTTTTCTGAAGGGTGTACAGAACGATAAACGTGATTCCTGCAGCCAGCACGAGAATGTACAATCCGACCCAAAGTACCGTGCCCAAGGCATCGCCACCAAAAACGGTAGCGGCAGTACTGTCAAACAAGTTGGAAGGATGAAAATAGGTACGGACGAAGGAATAGGAAAGACGCTGATGGGAAAAACGGAACACCTCATAATCGGCGGTCGCAAAGAAAAAATAAAGGATATAGTAGATCGCAAGTCCCCTGGGCATTTTCATCAGCATGAAAAGGCCGGATATGACCAACATACCGCCATAGGCCATAATCATCTGCCACTGGATTCTTCCGGAAAACATTTCCAACAAGGAAAGTCCCAGAGGGTCAGGAAGGGTGTAGAAGAACACCAGCATCACTGACTGCACCAGCAAGGCGATCACCGTTATCAGCACGTAGGGATTTTTCAAGAACTGCTTCATATTCAGAAATTATCCTTTTACGAACAAGCCCCTAAAGAAGTTGATGATGCCGGCAATAGCCCTATAGCGGTACCCTCGGCAATCCACCACCATCACGCCCTTGTACATATTGAACGTATGGAAGGCCACTTTCATTGTCGGGTGCGGAGAAGACTTTCTCCACAGTTCCTTAAACACAAGGCCCTCCGGGGATTCTTCAACTTGCTGGAAGGATATGGCGTGGCCATATTCCACGTTGCATTCCTGGGCGGGGCGGTAAATCTTTCCCTTGTACTCGAACCAGTCGCCAGCATTTCTGGCAATGTTTTCAGGGAACTGGTATTCCTTCACCTTGACATACTTTCCAGACGCATCCGCTTCGTACACGCCCAGGGTGGATCCATTGGGCTTCGGAATCTCCGTGGAATAAATCTGCTTTTTGCCAAACAGTTCCGTATAGACCGCATCCGTAAGGAGGGCGTCGCTAACCGGCTTTCCGTTCACCAAGGCAGGCTTTTCCAAGTCCAATTCATAAAGCTTCAGGCCACCGCCCTTGAAATTTTCAGGGTAAACAAGAATCTTGCCATCCCTGCGGATGATCGCCGGGAAACTGAGATGGGAATCCAACTCCAGAATAGTATCGACCTTAAGAAGAGTGTTGCTAGCCCTGTCGATAGTGAGCATCGCAAGGCGGCCTCTCTTGTGGGGATAGTAGTATTCTTCGACCAAGACATATATCTTGTCGTCCGTAACATCGAGAATGAAGGGATCCGCAAACCAGCGGTCCTTGCATTCGTGATTCAGCCACCTGATTTTCAGGGGCTCGCCGGCAATGACTTCGTCCAAGGTGTTATCGACAAAGCCGATGTTCCAAACACCCTGCATGATGCTACGGTAGATTTCTATAAACCTCATGCAACTACTTCTTTTTTAGGATGGTGCCGCACAGGAACATGGAGAACACGACACTTGTCACCAGGAATATGAATATGCTCATGCAGGCAAGATCGCCAATTCCCTTCAAGCCCTTATGCGTCGTGAAGAGGAAGCCTACAAAGCCCGCAATGGTCGTCAAGGAACTGGCCATCACATTTCGAGCCGTCGTATCCATCAAACGGCGAAGCGTCATTGCCTTATCGGAATTCCATGCCGTCACCAGGTGGATCGTGGCATCGATACCAATACCCAGCGCCATCGGAATCACGATCACGTTGTAAATGCTGATCCTGCCGTAGTCAAACGTTCCGTTGAGGAAGCCCAGCAAGCCCAAGGCAAGAAGTACGCCCATACCGAAGGGAATGCAGCCCACAAGGAAAATCTTCGGCTTTCTAAAGGAAATGAGAAGGGTACCGAAAATCACGAGGATAATCACAATCGCCAGATTGAAGCTGTCTTCCTTCACAGACGAAATCACGTCCGAAAGAATAAACTGCGAGGAGAAGGTACGGAGGTTTTCTCCATCAAAGTTCCAATGTCCGTAACGGTCCTGGAAGCGCTGCAGAGCCTTCGCATCCCAACTGGGGAAATCGCCATAGATAAAGCCAATCTTGCCGTAGGAGCCGTCCTTTTCACGAACGACATCAAGAATCCAGCTAGGAAGATCTTCCGGAGTAAAGGTCTTTTCTACCGAAGCCAGCTTTCGCAAATTGGCGATGTTGACGGAATCTTCGCCTTCGGCACGGTCAAAGACGCGGGCCTCCACCAGTTCACGGATTTCCTCGATGACTTCAAGACGGGCTTCCTGGGAATCCTTTGGCGGAATGAAGCTCTTGAGCGTAATAAAGCTGCCCAGCATGGAATCCTTTTCCACATTGAGGCGGTAAATCAGCGTATCATAGAGTTGATCCAGCTGGGACACCTTCGACCCCATCACTGCCGCAGGCGTAGACGTCTTGGCCTTATAGCTTGCACGAGTGACTTTAGTCGAAATCTTGTTGTCCTCGACCTTCTTTACCGTGGAAGAACGACGAAGGTTCTTTAGGTCATGTTCGAAATCCACCTGGGGTACAAAATAGAGGGAAATTCCGCCAAGAACCAAGCCGACAATCGCAGCGACCCGGAAGAACTTAAGAATCTGGCCTTCAGTCCAAGCCTTGGGGAAAAAGCTATTGTCAGGTGTGCGGGGAATGCCACCCATGCACTTGATGAAAACCGGAAGCACCAGAACGGAGGTGAGCATACTGAAGAAAACACCTGCAGATGCCACGACGCCAAATTCATAGAATCCCTTGAAATGAGCCGCAAGCAAAGTCAGGAAAGCCGCAATCGTGGTAAAGCTAGCCAAGATAAAGGGCTTCAGCATGCGCCTTTGGGCTTCCTGGAGGACTTCTTCCAAAGTCGCCTTCTGGTTCAACAGTTTTTGAGCCGTTCCAAGCATGTGGATGGAATAGTCAATACCGATACCCAGGATAATGGACGCCACAAAGACCGTGAACGGGTTCAACTTACCGTAGAAAAGGGCTGTAAAGGCAAAAGTCGGAATGCAGGCGTAAAGCACCGTGCCCGTAACAAGAATCGGCCCCTTGAATCCTCTAAAGAAGTAAGAGGTCAAGAGCAAAATCAACACCAGGCTGATGGCGAAGGAGAATATACTGTCATTGGCGACTTCATCCACTTCCTTGAGGCCCTCGTAAGTACCATCCACGGTAAAACGGGTGGGAACAGGATAGGTCTTTCCATTGAAATGCTGGAGCAGGGAATCTGTACGAGCAAGAATATGCGTGACAAATTCGTAGTCCGTGGAGGGCTTAATGAGCTTTGCATTCACCACGCCATTGAACAGGATCTTTCCGGTACTATCGGGGCGCGGGCAACCAATGAGACGGGCCTTCAGATGGGCCGGCACAGGATCCTTGGGGTGCCATTCATCACTGGCATCCTTGTCGGATTCATCCTTGTTCTTTTGAATGAAGGAAGCAAATGCACCAACGGCTTCATCCGGAAGACCAAGTTCCTGCGGCAAGTTTTCATCAAACCAAACGCGTTCCTTCTTTTCAGGAGCAGCGGTCGTCGAGTCTCCCAACAGGTCTACAACAAGAGGACCATTCTTTCGGCCAATTTCCAGCTGAAGGTCTTCCAGGTTATCGCGGATACGTTCCAGGTGAGACACCGGGAAATAGAGAAGGGCGTTATCCTTGAAGAACTGGTTTTCTTCATCTTTCTGCGTCGATACGAAATCACCTTGCCAGCGGCTGTGAATGTAGTTTTCAACGGAATCCTGCATTGCCGCCACGATCTCGGGATCGTCACTCTGGATGGCAATCGTAAAGCGGTCCGTACTGCCGAATCGCTGGTAGGATTCCTGCAAGGCAAGAACACTGGGGGTTTCATCGGGAAGCAAATGAGAAAGGTCTGCATCCAGTCGAAGACCCGGTTTAACAAAAATGGGGAATGCGCACAATGCAGCAAGCAGGAGATAGAAAGCCAAAGCCTTGAACTGGTGCTTACAAATGAGCGGGATATACCACGCCGAAAATTTTTCTTGTAAGGATTTCTTTGTAACCATATGTAAAATATAAAAAATTTGTACGGACTCTTTTTTACTAGATTTACGCTTATGAGAATAATGATCGTCCTTAACCGAATCGCCCGTGGTGGCGGGGAAAATGTGGCAGTCCAACTAGCCAATCAATTTTTCCGAATGGGGCACACCGTTTTTTTCGTAAGCAACAAGGAACGGGACAACATTTCTGACTTTTATCCCATCGAAGAAAAAGTTCAAATTCTCCCCTGTTTTCGTCATTTTTTCCCCTTAAAGATTTTCAGCCTGCGCCGCGCCATTAAAAAGGAAAATCCCGACATCATCATCGGTGTCATGCCGGATTCCACATTCTACACATATTTGGCGGCTTTGGGCCTCCACAAGAAAATCATTTCGTCCGACCACAGTTCTTTCGAAAAAAATCCCTATTCTCAAAGGCATCTTTTTCCCTATCTTCTCAAGTTCTATTTCAACGCCGTTTACGACTGCGTTACCGTCTTGACCAAGACAGACCACGACATTGTCGTAAAGCGATTCAAGAAAACGGTGGTCATGCCGAACCCGCTTTCCATAACACCCGCGGCGGCAATTAACCCAAGCAAGAAAAAAAGGATCCTTGCCGCCGGCCGGTTGAATATCTGGCACTGCAAGGGGTTTGATATCCTCATCAAGGCCTGGGCGAAAGTCCAGGAAAAATACCCAGACTGGGTCGTAGAAATTGCCGGCGAAGGAGATAAGGGCCGCCAGTATCTGGAAAGCCTGATTGCCGAAAATCACTTGGAAAACCGGGTCATTCTTTCCGGATTCCACCTGAATATCAAGGATTTCTTCGACGATTCCGAAATATTTGTCCTCAGCAGCCGCTATGAAGGATTCGGAATGGTTCTCATTGAAGCCATGTCACAGGGAGCAGCCTGCATCGCCTGCGACTACAAGGGACGCCAAAGAGAAATCATCCAGAACGATTCCCAGGGCTTGTGCGTAGAAAGCGAAAACGAAGACGCCTTGGCAAATGCGCTTACAAGAATGATCGAAGACGAAGAATACCGCAAGCAAGTCCAAGAAAACGGCTGGAAGCGTTCCCTGGACTTTACCCCGGACAAAATCGGGGACAATTGGGTTCGTCTCTTTGAAGAATTAGGTCTGCGGCCACCTTCGGGGAACAAGTCTTACTGATTTCGGAAAGTTTTACCGAAAAAAAGCACTTACCCCGTGATTATAGCGTTTTTCTTCTGGCGGAAGCTGCATATAGTCATGGTAGAATTCCGACAGGTAGTAATCAAAGTTCTTATAGCCGCTAAATTCGCGGTTTTCGAAGGGATAGTCCACCGTTTCTGCAATTTTTTCGAGGTCGAGAATGCGGTCGGTTTTCGAGTCGAAGAAAAGCGTCGCCACATGGCCCGAATGGCTTGTCGGATAACGGCGAATGACCCGTTCCACATAGCGGCAGAAACGCTTCTTGCCCACAATGCACGCCACGGCATAGAAGAAACGCTTGTACATAAGGGTCCAGGTATCATAGGCCTTGGACTTGAAGTCAGAGGTAATGGCAAGGGTAATCACGCGCAAAAAACTGCAGTAAAGCACGTATGCCTTTTCCCAGAAACGGGATTTCGGAAGACCATCCAGCGGGAAGATGTCAACCCAGATTCCCATTTCGCCCTTGTGACGTTCCATCTTGACTGTAGTACGGTTGTCGTAGGCCTTTGCAAAGGGGTAGAAGTAACCGTCGCAAGTATCGTCGACCAGCGTTAGCCATTCCTTGCTGCCGGGGGCATTCTTGTCCTTGAGAATGGCAATCAGCTTTTCGTAGTCTTCGCGCAAAAGGCAAATGTCGATGTCGTCGTCCCAGGGGATGTAGCCCTTGTGGCGCACCGCACCGAGCAAGGTGCCATAAGCAAGGCTGTACTTCAAGTTGTTTTCTTTACAGATGCGCTTAATTTCATCCAGGATAGACATCTGGATTTCACGAAACTCATTCTGCTCAATCTTTTTCATTTTAAGCCCCCAGCCGAAACGGCATTTCTGTCTTTGTCCATTCTCTTTTTCACCAAAAAACCATATGCACCAAGAGCGGCAACAATCGCCACATACACAACGGCCTTTTCAATCATGGACAATGTAAACACTTGCGTATTAAGAGCGATATAGAAGGCAATCAGAATAAGAATCCAAACTACCTGTGACCAAAGGCGAAGCGAATAGGGCTGTAGTCCCATCTTGAACAAATAGACATTGTTGCAAATGATAGCCACTATATTGTAGCAAAGCATCGAAAGAGCCGCTCCCACTAGGCCAAACGCCGGAATCAAGAAATAACCGGTAATAAGCGCAACGACAAGCATGGCTATATCCAAAATAAGCGTATATAAGCTCTTGCCCATGCCGTTCAGCACCACATAGGACATTCCGCCAAAGCCCGCCACCAGGTGCACGAGCAGCAAGATGCCAAGGGTTTCGGGCTGCACGATAAAGTCCTTACCCGCAATGCCGAGGATCAAGTCCGGGAAGAGCACGATAAAGAAACCGATCATGAGCTGAATGAAGGTCACCATGAATACGCAGTAGCTGTAAACCGGCTTGAGGTCCGTCTTAAGGCGACCCTTGTCCATGCCCGCTACCACCGGCGTAAGGATAGGCGTAAAGCCCACGCGAATGGTCTGGAGCGCATTGGAAATGGTAACCATGATGCCATAGGCACCCGCCTTTTCGGGGCCCAAGAAAAGCATGACCATCCAGAGGCTGGAGCGGATCAAGAAAGAGGACACGAATTCATCGATACCCAGCGGGAGCGAATACTTCAGAAGCACACGCGAAACTTTGAAGCGCGGATGCAGCGGCATTTCGGGGAACTGCTTGCGGATAAGCACAAAGAGCACGCAGGCCCCCACCATCTGGCCCACCAAAAGGCCCAGCGGAAGCGCATGGGGAACTCCCATAAAGTGAAGGACGATCGATGTAGCCGGCGCCAGCGACACCGTGAGGAAAGAATTCACGAACACCGCATTCTGCGGGTGACGGTTTCCTTCGGAAGCGGTACCGAAAACATAGCAGCCGATATAGAACAGAAGCGACAGTGCGTACCAAGGCAGTTCCTTGGAAATGTAGGGCGTAAAGGAGCCTACAAAAATCACTGCCGTACAGAGGATTGCAATAGAAGCCGAAATCCAGAAGGATTCCATAATGCCGTCGTAACGGAGACGGTTATGCAAGCCGTTCTGCGGAAGGTACCAGTACAAGCCTTTATCGAGCCCAAGAGTCGAAGAATGGGCAATGGTCAAAAGGAGCGTCTGCGCAGAAATAAAAATTCCAAATTCAGCGGCGCCAAAAATACGCGCCATCACAAAGGTCAACAGCGGACCGCAAACCTTGAGGATAGTCCCCACGATGTTTACGATTATCGCCTTTTTCAAGAACTTACTGTCTGTTTCCAGATTTCCCATAATCAATCGCAATATAGAAAAATCACTTCCCGATAATCGCACCGAAAATGTGGAGCGGTTTCACGAGAATCGGCAAATGCTTGTACAGCCAAGCAAGCGACTTGGCAAAGGCGTAGCTACGAATAATGTAGGCACCAGCCGCCCCCACCTTGCGGGTCTGGAATTCAAATTCTTCCTTGGCGTGAGCAATCACGTCGTCGTAGTATTCGTTGATGGAAATGCTCTTGTCGGCGTTGACCTTCACCGGAATATTCTTCAGGTTGGTGTAGAAATCCTTGCGCAAGATCTTGGGCAAGAACAGGTCCATGCTTGCAGGCACCTTGTGGCCGCGGGTATCGATGATTCGCGAGCCGAAGAAATGCAGTACCTTCGCGGTGGGCAAGAAGCGGTTGCCGTAGGCCAGCTGGCAGTTCCAACCGCCCGGCATCTTTTGCGTAATGTAGCCGAACTTGAAGTTCGTCTCGGCGAGGCTTGCCATGTCGTAGGGGAAATTCTTGGACACGCAGTAAAGCCACAGATCATGCCAGGTTTCGAAGAACTTGTGGGCTTCGGGAGTGTCTGCCGCAAACATCACGCCCCCGTTAAAGATTTCGTCGTTCAGGATAGGCGAAAAGCCCATCATCTTCGCGTTGTTCAAGACCTTCTTGCGGTTGATGGCCTTGGAAAGGTTGGTGTGGAAGTCCAGCACGGCGTAAATGCCGCCCTTCCATTCTTCGGGGATGGAAAGGTCGCCCACGATGGCAATGTCGGAATCCATGTACAGGAAGTCGCCGTCGATTACGTTGCGCATGACCGTCTTGAGGTAGCGGGAGCGGAGCATGGGCGTGAACTTTTCGTCGAGGGTCAGCACCTTCAGTTCATCCACGGCATCCTTGAGCACGGCACGGGGGCCAGTAAGGGTCGCCGCCGTCTTGTCGTCGGTCAAGAGCGTTACGAATGCGCCCGGGTTATGCACGCGCAAGGAGGCAATCGCCACCAGCGTCTGTTCGCAGAAAAAATCCTTCGGGGAACTGGTCAGAACAAAAAGGTACTTTGTCATGAACCAAATATACCTTTATTACACAAAAAACTCCGGTTCCCTTGCCGGAAATCGGATAAATCGCAAAAACAAGTGCTTAAAAAGCACTGTTTCAAGTTGTTTTATAGGCGTTTTAGAAGATTAACCGGCCTGGGCGGCTTCGAGCTTGCTGATTTCGCCGGCCTGCTTGTCGCAGACATTCTTCAGGTTGTTGATTTCGGCGTCTTTCTTTGCAAGCTGGTCCTTCAGATCTTCGCACTGGGCGGCGTAAGTCTGCTTGGCCTCGGTCTGGGTCTTGAGATCGTTCAGCAGGCTGTCGGCAGAGTTGCGCAGGCTCTGGACGGTGTCTTCGGCATCCTTGAGAGCGGCGTCGTTGTCGCAAGAATCATCTTCGTCATCGCACATGGCCTTGATTTTTTTAGAGGCGGCAATAGCAGCAACAGCGCCCAAGGCAAGACCGGCAAAAAAACTTGATGCTTTCATTTTAAGCTCCTTGAAAAATCTTTTCCTATAATATCCATTCTGAAAATAGAAAAATCAAGTAAAAAATGACCAAAAGGCCATTTTTTTGTCTAAAAAAAGCAAAAGACCCTCTGGCGAACCAGAGGGTCTTTGCAGCGGGAAGAGCGAGATTCGAACTCGCGATAGGATTAAGTCCTATACGTCCTTAGCAGGGACGCGCCTTCGGCCAGCTCGGCCATCTTCCCATCTTGGGGACACAAATTTTAGATAAAATTCGGTGAAATTTCAAGGGTATCGGCCCAAAATTGCCAAATTTAGCCCCACAAAGGCACTTTTTTTTACATTACACGGAGCAAAAAAGCAAATTTTCTAAATTTTTAGTATGCGTTTCTTATCCAAAGTGCTAAAAATCGCGGCCGCATTTGCGCTGGTCGGACTCATTTGCTGCATTCCCGCCTACATCGTGGTGTTCAAGATCCTGCCTACCCAGGATCCGGACAACCAGTTCAACCGATCCACCATTCTGCAGGTGCTTTCGGGCGAAACCCGCGTCTATTATAATGACGGCGAAGAGCTTCTGGGAGCCTTCTTCGACGCAAACCACCGCGTGTACGTCCCCTATGGCGACATTCCGGCAAATATCGTGAACGCATTGATTGCCGCCGAAGACGCCGGCTACTGGAACCACTCCGGCTTCAGCATTTACGGCTTTACCCGCGCCATGATTTCGAACATCAAGAGCGGGCACATGCGCCAGGGCGGTTCTACGCTGACCCAGCAGACCGTGAAGAACATCTTTGGCCGCGAAGAAAGAAGCATCAAGGAAAAGGGCAAGGAGCTCATTAACGCGCTCCGCATGGAAAAGCACTTTAGCAAAGAAGACATCCTTGAATTTTACCTGAACCAGTTCCACGTTTCGGGTACCGGCAAGGGCGTGGCCATTGCCGCCCAGTACTTCTTCAACAAGGAACTGAAGGACCTGACACTTGCCGAATGCGCCTTTATCGCAGGCTCGGTGAAGGGGCCCTTCAACTACGACCCCTTCATTCAGCGTAACGCCGAGCGCCGCGAAAAGGCATTGGCCCGCGGCAAGGAACGCCTGGAATACGTGCTTGGCCGCATGGTCGAAGAGAACTACATCTCCGAAGAAGACATGAGCGAGGCGCTGGCCAAGCCGCTGGAATTCAACCACGGCAACTTCCGCTTTAGCGTAAGCACCATGCTGGACCGCATCGAAGAAAAGCTGGATGGAGAATTCTTCCAGAAAAAGTTTGAAGCCGAGGGAATCGAGGACTGGCGCAAGGCCCAGCTTTCCATTACCACCACCCTTGACGCCCGCAGCCAGGACGCCGCAAAGACGGCCCTGCAGGCAAACATCAGCGGGCTCCAGATGCAGTTGGGCGGTTTCGTTTTGCCCAAGGCCCAGTTCGCTAACCGCGCCCAGACCGCCCGCAAGGGCGATTACCTGTACGGCACCGTCGACAGCATCATGGTTGACGACAAGGGAAGCCTGAAGGCATTGACCCTCAGCTTCGGACAGCTCAAGGGCTTGGTCTCTGAAGCCGCCGTGAAGGACTTCGCGAAAAAGGCCGGCGGTGACGTGAACAAGATTTTGGCACCGCAACTCAAGAAGGGAGCCATCCTCTTGGTGAGCGTGATGGACGACAAGACCGTAGACGGTTTTGCCCCCTGCCAGATTGAAACGGAACCTGTACTGCAAGGCGGTCTTTTTGCCATCCAGAACGGAAAGGTGGTTGCTAGCCAGGGCGGTTTCCACAACACCGGATTCGACCGTAGCTTCAAGGCCGTGCGTCAGCTGGGTTCCAGCTGGAAGCCCATTCTTTATGCACTCGCCCTCAAGTACCACTGGAACTACCTGGACATGCTGGAAAACGACTTCAACGTGTTCCAGTTCACCAACCAGTTCTACTTCCCGCGACCGGACCACAAGAACAAGGGTGACGTCGTAAGCATCGCCTGGTCCGCCACCCGCTCCGAAAACATCGCCAGCATCTGGCTGTTGGAACACCTGCTGGACAAGCTTTCGCAGGATGAATTCAACGAAATCGCCGCCGTCAACGACATGGCCCGCTACGATGAAGAAGAAACCAAGAAGTTCTTTGAACGACTCCGCGACAAGTTCGGCCTGATTCTCAAGGAAGACACCAAGCGGGAAATCGAATTCACCAAGGCCCGCGACGCCCTGGCCGAACGCTACCGCCTGGAAGGCAAGGACGACAAGGCCCGGGATGTCATGAACCTGCGTTACGGCACCTTTAACGATATCGCCATCAAGCAATCGAAAAAGGATGCAAAGACCATCGGATTTATCAACCACAATTACAAGCGCTATTCCGAAATCTTGCGCAACCGCCAGGCACAGGAGCTGGACCCCACCGTCGAATTGCCGCCTCTTGATTCCGTGGTATTGTACAACCACTTTACGCTGGCCGACATGAAACGCCTTTCTACCATGGTGGAACCGGTGGACAGCGAAGTGGATTACCTGGACGCAGAACACCTGCGTTATTGGCCCGACTACAGACGTTCCCTGGCCTTTGCCGAATACGCACGCTTCGCCAAGGAAATCGGCATCAAGCAGAAGCTGCAGAAAGTGTTCAGCATGCCCCTGGGCGTGAACGACATTACCCTGGCTGAAATTTCTACCGCCTACCAGACCCTCCTTACCGGCAAGGTGTTCAAGTGCCTGGATGGCGACTGGACCGACCCCTGCTTTATCAAGGAAATCAAGAACCGCGACGGCAAGGTGATCTTCAGGAACAAGAGCGAAAGCAAGGTGGTCATCGGCGACACCATTACCTCGCAGATGGCGGTAATGCTGCACTCCGTGTTCGTAAACGGTACGGCACGCAGCCAGTACACCCACATTACGGTGACTTCGCCGGACAGCGCCATTACCCTGCGCTACCCCGCCCTCGGTAAGACCGGTACTACCAATGACTACCGCAACGTGGCATTCCTCGGTGCACTCCCCACCTACGTGAACGAGAAGAACGGCATTTCTACGGACTCCGTAGTGGCCATCGGCAGCTACGTGGGCTTCGACGACAACAAGCCGCTGAAATCCGGGCGCACCCGTATCGCAGGCGCCAGCGGCGGCTTGCCGCAGTGGGCCGACTTTGCCAAGAAAGAAATCAAGATTCTGGGCCTGCCCGAAAAGATCGACTTCCTGGATATTTCGATGCTTGCCGCCGGCGAAGTTCCGCTGGTGCTAAACAACGAACGCGGCCAGCTGACGGTAGACCCCATGACGGGCAGCATTATCGCAGGCGGTAGCGCCGAACAGGGCCGCCCGCTGCCATGGATTGAAGTTCCGGGATTCACGCCGCCCCAGGTTCACGCCGCGGCTGCAGAAACCGCCGCCGAAAACGGAATCATGGTAAGCTTGCCCATGCCGGCAGCTGCACCTGCCGCAGAGCCTGCCACCGCCGATTCTTCTGCCGCACAGCCGGCAACAAGCGCCGCCCCTGCAGCAGAAACCGCCCAAGCCGCCCCCAGCGCCGAGCAGCCTACCGCACAACCCGTTGTTCCGGCACAGCCTGCACAACCGGCTCAGCCGAAGGCTGCCGCCATGCCAAAGGATGACGACTGGGATCTGCCTGAAGGCTTTGACAGCAAGAACGCCTTCGTGCCTATCGAAGCGGAATAATTAAAGCTGAATTTATAAAGAAACAGCGGCATGCCCTGAGGCATACCGCTGTTTTTTCGTTAGGAAATCAATCTGGTTTTTCTTGATCCAGGATGCACCAGATGTCACTCCTAATATAGACATCTTGTTGCGGGCGGCACAGTCTGACAAAACTTTCTGTACCCAGGTTGCGCCTGATGCACGCTTTCGATTCGTTATGGTACGCGATGAACGCATTGCATGATTCTTTCTTTTCCATACCGGCCGGGCGCTCATAACCCTCGGCAGTGCAAGTTTCGTTTTCAAAAATCCATGTATTCTCGACATCCGTAATTTTCACGTTGTACTTCGCGATATAAATCGTATCGACATAGGCCGAGCTGGAATCGTCACCGACAAACGCTACCAGAGAATTACCTTCAAACAGGCTCTTTGGCCAACCGGTATGCTTAGACGTATCTTTAACAGGAACATAGCTGGGGTTCGCAATGGACCACTGCGAAAGCAACGAATCCGTCATCTGGATAAGCAAAAACTTGTCATCAAATTCCCCATAGTAAAAGACATCTTCACCGACCGTAATTTTTTGCGTATAGGCATGTTTTTTACGGCGGCAGCCATCCCACCCTAGACCGGAGCATTCACGATAATCGGCATACATCAGTGAATCTTCCCGAGCAATAATCAGCATTTCCAGAGGGCCGGCGCCCATCTGGAGGCCACCACCAAACTCGCCATTCGGTTCATCTATGGTGTAGCAGTATCCTTCAAAATCTACCGGGAATAACCAGCGAATATTCTTCGCAGAATCACCATACTCTGCATATTCACTTGCATATTCTTCTGCAAACTCTCCATCAATATCTAAAAATTCATATACTTCCGGTTTTACTCCCGCGGTATCAAAGGGCAGCTTGTCGTAATGCGGCACGTTGAAGTCATCGGACGAAGAACTTGTAGACTCTTCCTGCGATGAAGAGCTTTCCGCCGCCGTTTCAGAAGAAGATCCGGCTCCGGAATCCTGCACGGCAGAGCTCATCTCCGAGCCATTTGCCGAAGAGTCCGTCGCAGATTCTGCTGCAGAAGAACTTTCTTCCTTGAGTAGCGACGATGAACTGTTTTCAGAGTTCTCCGACGAAGAGCTTTCGAGAGACGCTGTTTCCTGTTCCAGAGCCTGCGACGAATCGGAATCGCCACAAGCGGCCAAGAACCCTGCGACAGCACCCATCAACAAAAACTTTTTCAGCATTTCGTTCTCCTTTTTATATTCGCATACAAAATAAAAAAACTGGCCGCCCCACGGGGGAGCGACCAATTTAATTGTAGCTAGGATGGGGCTAAAGCCCCAACTCTTTGGCTCGGTTATGCCCATGCAAGCATGGGCGCAACACTCGCCTTACGCGTTTGTCCTACTGTCTACTAATTCACTTGACAGTAAGCATTCGATATCGACTTCCGGAATAGACGATATACAGACCTGTAGTCGGCAGCATAATATTCAGTTCTCTTCCATTGGATACCATCTTAGAAATAACCTTGCCTTGAGCGTCTACAACACGGACGGCATGTCCATTGGGAATATTGCCGACAGTCAACATATTGCCCGAGACCTCCGCAGAGAAATTCGGCTCTTCAAGAAACTGAGCTTTCGGTTCCGCGACATCGCTTTCAGCAATCATCTTGGCATAAGCCGGTCTCTTTAAAGGAGAATAGTAAACAACAGACTGCTCTCGAACAGATACCTTACCGCCCAAGAAGCGACCATAGGCCGAAATGCCCTTTGTTGTACCTAGGCGAATGGTTGATTTTGGAGCATAAATGGAGCCGTACCATTTGTTATCGATATTGACATTGTAGGTAGCATGCTGAATCAATGCAAATTGTCCCGTCATATCCCCAACATCTGCATCACTAGGTTTCACGAACGCAGCTTTCCAATTTACAACGCCACAGGTATGCAAGTTCGTACGATGCGTGTTATCCAAAAGCTTGACTTTAGAGCCAGCCATAAGCGTAATGGTACCAACATACAAATCGCCATTACCAAGAACCAGCGTTCCACCGCTTTCTACGATAAGGCTCCTAATCGGTGTCGACGGAGTGATCGTCAGAGTTTCGCCGCTATACACGTAAGCATCCCTTGTACCCGTATCATATACAGCATGCTTTGTCACAACATACTGCCATGCCCCGCCACCAAGAAACACATGACCATAACCAATAGCAGAGTTACTTCTAGTCATGCTGCCTTCTTCATCCGCCCTATAGAAATATACGAAAGGCGCAACGCTTCCATCGCCCAATCTGACCTTGCCCTTGGAATCAATAAAGCCCGCATGAGCATTTTCACGAAGATCCACAGCATAAGTATCATTGCCCTTATATTCAGAAGCGATGCGACATCCATTGTAACGAGGGCGGTAATCACGCCGCTCATTCTTATAGGAGATGTATGTAGGCCGACTATCGGAGTTCCAGCATTCTACATTCTTTCCAAGTTCAACAAGGCCCAACGAATAGATGGTATAGCTTCCCGGAACGTTATCCGAAACCGTGACTTTATCTATGTCCGGAAGATACGGATCGGTTTCTCCTTCATCCCAAAGGCCGTTCCTATTTTTATCTTCATAGCCATCTGAGTAGCTATCCCCATCTGTATTGGATTTCTTTTCGGGAAGTATTTCTTCAATTTCCAAGGCCCGACCAGATTTTTTATCGTAGGCCGAGCTCAAGTTAAGGAACTCAATGGCCTTTGTATTAGGATCGTAAAGGTAATTAATGTCAATTTGCAAACGTATAATTTTGGCGTGAATTTCCAGAGAATCGCTCAAAGCATCGCGATCTGTCGACGCGCCATTAGGATTAGTTTTAAAACGATATTTTTCGTCAAAGTCACACAAGCCATCATTATCAGAATCCTTATCAACCGGAAATTCCGTATCAGATCCAATCAATTCACTTGGTTTTTCATAGGCAACCCAACCTTCAATATCTAGTTGGTCAAAGTATACATAACCTTCAGTTCCATGGTTGTCGAAATTTACACAATGAACCAATTTCCTTTTTTCTGAATCCTCGGCTACGGCATCAATCAACATAGCATGCTGAGGCACACTGATATAAACTGGTTTATCTTTTTTCAGGTCCGACAATATAGAGGCTATATCAAGCACATTTGGACGATATACACTTTGGGCATATCTATTAAACATTTTTCTGAAAACGGCTTCTCTATCTGCGTCATCACCCCCCTGTAGTAACTGGAAGGCGTCATATCCAGGATGAGTATAAATACTAGAATTGCCTAAACCTGAATTTTGACCCCAGAAGACCATTTCATCCTGTGTCATCGGCTTAAAATTAGACGGAAAGGTAATAGTTTTTTCAGCCTTGTACTTATTATAAAAGTAATGATACAGGTTATATGCAGCAACAGCCCAGCACCGATACATTAAGGGTTCCCTATTATCGCTCCAGCCGTTGTACATGTGGCCTTCCGTTGTCATTTCGGTATAGCCCAGTGCATCAGAAGCTGGTCCCCAGGTCGTCACCGTCATCTTAGTGTCCTTGATGGCACCATAAGAAGGGGCCGCTAAGTCATAAAGGACCTTGAGTTTCTTAGTTACAGGCTGAGACAGTCCCGCAGTTCTGTAATTTTCATAGACGACATAATTTACAGAGGTTCCTGGCTTCGCCTTTGTTCTCGTATGAGGTATAATGCTCGCCGCAAAAGACTCTGCACACCAAAGCCCTACAAGGGTTAGTGCAAAAACAACATTCCTTTGAATGTTCATATTGTTCTCTCCTATTTTTAATTGTACAAAACAAGTTTATCCAAAATTTCGTACAAATTCAAGACTCGGTGGAGAATAATAAAAAAACATTTCAAAAAAACAAGTACGTTTTTACATACAAAATACTTTTTTTCACAAATTAATCCAAAAGGAGCACTACAAATCCAAACGTATTCTATACTTGCCAGAAAATTTAAAAAGGCCGCCCCACGGGGGAGCGACCAATTTAATTTCAGCTATGGATTGCTTCACCCTTACGGGTTCGCAATGACGTCCAAGGTTATACAGCACGGGCGCTTGCACACGTATTGGATAACCGAAGAGTCATGCGCTTGCGCAATGACGTAAGCTTAGTTACCGCGTTCGAAGCGGATGAAGTTCACGACCTTCAAGCTGGAAAGACCGAGCTGCTTGGCAACGACTTCCTGGAGGTAGTCCTTGACAGAGAGCTTCTTCGGGTTCTTTTCGGCCATGAAGAATTCCTGGTCTTCAAGAACGATTTCCTTGAGCACCTTAGCCACGCGGCCATCGATCTGGCGCTGCATGAATTCGGGCTTGGTCTGCTTGCCGGAAGCTTCGATCTGAGCCTTGGCGATTTCCTTTTCCTTTTCGATAGTTTCGGCAGGAACGGCAGCGTCATTCAGGGCGACCGGAGCGAAGGCGGCAGCCTGCATGGCGATATCCTTAGCGGCAGCCTTGAGGGCGGCTTCGTCGGCAGAACCTTCGAAAGCGAGTTCGGTGATCACACCGATCTTGCCCTTCATGTGGCTGTAAACGCCAAACACGGAGTTAGCAGTCTTCTTGATTTCGGCGAACTTGCGGAAGTCGATGTTTTCCTGGATCTTGACGAGCACGTCCTGGAGCACATCGTTAATCTTCTTGCCATCGACAACGGCGTTCTTGAGGTCTTCGACAGAGGCGATAGCCTGAGTTTCGACAGCCTTCACGGCCATGTTGGCGAGAGCGACGAAGTCGTCGTTGTTGGAGACCGGTTCGGTTTCGCAAGAGAGTTCGAAAGCAGCGGCCTTGTCGGCGGTTTCGATCAAGTAAATGCGGCCTTCCTTAGCGGCCTTGTCAGCGCGCTTGGCGGCAACAGCAGCACCCTGCTTGCGGAGGAGTTCAACGGCCTTGTCCATGTCGCCGTCAGTTTCGGTGAGGGCCTTCTTGCACTGCATCATGCCCACGCCAGTCTTCTGACGGAGTTCGTTAACGAGGGAAGCGGTAATCTGCATATTACTTTTCTTCCTCGCCGTTGTCGAACTTCTTAGCTTCTTCCTTTTCGGCCTTCTTGTCTGCAGAACGCTTTGCAACGTTAGCAGCGATGTAGTCGACGATGAGCGTGAGAGACTTCACGGCGTCGTCGTTGGCCGGAATCGGATAGTCCACGAGAGTCGGGTCGACGTTCGTGTCGCAAATGCCGATGATAGGAATGTGGAGACGGCGAGCTTCAGCCACGGCGATCTTTTCGTGAGCGAGGTCGGTCACGACGAGGAGGCCCGGGAGGTTCACCATTTCACGGATGCCACCGAACACGGAAAGGAGCTTTTCGCGTTCGCGGTTCTTGTCGAGGACTTCCTTCTTGGAGAGGGCCTGGAAAGTACCATCAGCTTCCATAGCGTCGATCTTGTCAATCTTCTTGATGGACTTACGGACGGTCTGGAAGTTCGTGAGCATACCACCGAGCCAGCGGTTGGTCACGGAGAACTGGTTGCAAGAAGCAGCAGCGTCGAGCACGCACTGACGAGCGGTCGGCTTGGTGCCAACGAAGAGCACGGTCTTGCCAGATTCAGAGATCTTGGCAGCGGCCTTGGCGGCTTCTTCAAGGAGTTCACGAGTCTTGGAGAGGTTGAGAACGTAGATGCCGTTCTTTTCAGCCAAGATGTAGGGTTTCATTTTCGGGTTCCAGCGCTGAGTCTGGTGACCAAAGTGGGAGCCTGCAGCAAGCAGATCTTCGACAGAAGGCAGATTTGCCATAATGTATTTTCCTTTTCGGTTGTTACTACCCGGACTGCAATTAAGCCGCGAAGCGAAGACCTGACCTAGGGGTGTGGACCTCGCCACCGAAGCGACTCTCGCAAGCCGGTGATTGGTTTTTACTTGGGCGAAATTACCCAAGCGCGGGTAAATTTAGCAAAAGGCGAGCGTTGCGTCAAAGCATTTTTATGCTTTGACATAACCGAGCCGAGCTAAATGCACTCCGAAGGAGTGCCAAAGTTGAAAAATTCTACATTTGCGTCCATGCCTGAAAAGAAGAAAGTTTTGATTATGGTCGCTAGCCCCAAAAAAGAGCGCAGCGGAACCCTGATTCCCACCAAGGCGTTCGTAGAAGGCCTGGAAGCAAGTGGGCAGTACGAATCGGAATATCTTTTTATCGACAAATTGAATATCAAGCCCTGCCGCGGCTGTCTGAGCTGCTGGGGTCGTGAAGACGGCAGCTGCTTCATGAAGGACGACGACGTGCCCTGGGTACGCGAAAAGCTCATCAACTCGGACATCGTCATCTGGAGTTTTCCCCTGTACCTGTTTGGCGTGCCAGGCCAGATGAAGTGCCTGATGGACCGCATCGTGGGCATGGTGCACCCCTACATGGGCCAAAAGCTGAAGGATGGCGCCAATGCCATGAACACGCCGCTGCATGGCCTCCAGTTCCAGAAAGAAGGCCAGAAGATTATCCTGCTTTCGAGCTGCGCCTGGATGGACCTGGACGTGGTCTACGAACCGGTCCGCAAGCAGTTCGATATTATCCTTGGGCACGAAGGCTACACGCTGATCGCCTGTCCGCAGATGCGTGCGCTGGACCACCGCGGAGGCCCGCGCCGCTTGAACATGCTGCGCGACAAGTACCGCAAGGGCGGCGCAGAACTCGCCGCCACGGGTGCGCTTTCAAAAGAAGCAATCGACCTGATGCAAAAGCCGATTTTCAGCGACGATGCTTACGAGACGCTGGTCGTGGAATTCGTGACACACATGTTCGACCGCGACGACAACTTCTAGGCCATTACGGGGTCTGCCCAAACCAATAAGTCAAGTATAAACGGAAGCGCAATTCGCTGATGTCTACAGACTCGTATTTATCGGTTTCCTTGAACATTCCCAAGAATTCGTAACCGGTCCTTAAGCCAACTTCAAAGCCGCCTTCTTTCCAGCCAAAGGCAAACATCGCGTCAAACCAAAAATCGTTCGCATAGTCTATTTTTTTCTCTGAATAGATTTCATCGTCATCTAATTCGATTTTTTCTTCGACAAAAGGGAATCGAAAACTCGGGCCGGCCGACACGAAAAAGTTGTCCGTCGCAAAATAGTTCCACAACACGGTAATTTCCCAGGCATCCGTTATGACTGAATCCGTAAACGTGCGATGCTGGTAATCATATTCACTAGAATAACCGAGAGTTCCATCGATACCTAGATCAGCAAGCACCGACAACCTGTCTGTCACAGGGAATGCCATTCGGAATGCGAGTCCAATACCCATCGTTTCGTTTTCTTCGTAAAGGTCCGCATCATCCCCGGTCATATAAGACGGGCCAAAGCCAAACATGATACCCATACTGAATTTCTGGAAAACCCCGACGCTAGCCAAAGCGGGAGCCGCAAGAAACAAAGACAAAAGAACAACGGCAATTCTATTTCGCATAGTTTTCCACCAGGATATGAAGGGGACTATCATTCACTCCGCCAGACAGAATAAGCGAATCGGGAAGCGGGCTTACGTTCAAGAACGATTTTTTTTGAACAGGCAGGTTCGTGAACTGCGGAATCACAACAGAATCCTTCATTTCAAAATTGATGTCCAAGGGTTCCACGGCAATCATCCCCGGTTCTACAGTCCAAAGAGGCTCAATATACGAAGAATCTCCCCCAGTCACGGTTCTCAGCACCACAGTCTTCGCGTTATTTTTTTCGAGGACGGCACTTATATCTATAGAAACTGCGGCACGGTTGTTCTTGGCATCCGAAACAGAGAAGCTGATTTTTCCGTTTTCGTCGGCATAAAGGGTGTCTTTAATGGCAATGGTCGTATCATGCTCAACCCACTCGTCTCCATCATAATAGCCCGTCAGCGTAATCGTGTTGATTGGCTCTTTCGACTTCTTCAGGTTCATTACAGACGGCACATAGGCATCACCCTTCATGTAGGGAATATCGTCCTGTAAATACGACATCAGGGATTTCGACTCTCCCGTAAGTTCGTTCTTGACTTGCAATGTAAGGAGCGAGGCGTCTTTAAATCCATAATAAGTATCATAATAGGTACAGCCTGTATTAGGGTTGCAACCGCCCGAGCGGGATTCTTTCAACAAGAAATCGCCAAGTACGATTCCGCAATTCTTAGACTTGGAATCAACGCGGCAACGCAACGCAAAGTGAAGACTAGAAAAGTCCGTAAGGAGCACTTCGTTTTCCTTTTCTTCCATGGTGATATAATGAACATCACCACCTGAGCTACAGGCCGCAAGCAAAAAAGAGACTGAAAATAAAAGGGCTAACTTTTTCATCACAAATAAATATAAGCTAAAAAAGCCCGAAAAGCAAATTTATTTGTAAAATGATATCGGCTTCTCAGTTCCGAAATGGAGCCGAAACGGTCTTGTAATAACAGAAAAACCCTGGCATAGCCAGGGTTTTTCGTAATAGCAAATTCGCAGATTAGCGCTTGCTGAACTGGAAGTGCTTACGAGCCTTCTTGCGGCCGAACTTCTTACGTTCAACGGCACGAGAGTCGCGAGTCATGAGGCCTTCCTTCTTGAGGGCGGGCTTGACTTCGGCGTCGTTAGCAACCAGGGCGCGGGCAATGCCAAGACGGACAGCGCCCATCTGGCCAGCGATGCCACCGCCACGAGCGGTAACTTCGACGTCCCATTCTTCCGCGTTGCCGAGGATGGCGAACGGAAGGTTAGCAATCATGTTCTGCACTTCAGAATGGAAGTAATCCTTGAAATCACGACCATTGATAGTGCGCTTGCCGGAACCCGGCTTCAGGATCACAGCGGCGATGGCATTCTTACGACGGCCAGTGCCACGGTAGATCTTCTTATTTTTTGCGGTAGCGATAGAGGTATCCTCCGTTCTAAATTAAAGTTCTACAACTTCGGGTTTCTGCGCGGCGTGCGGATGTTCAGCACCGGCATAGATTTTGAGCTTCTTGATCATCTTGTGACCGAGAGCGCTGTGCGGGAGCATGCCCCAAATGGCAGCTTCGAGCGGTGCAGTCGGGTGCTTTGCCAAGAGGTCGGCAAAGTTGATCCAGCGTTCACCGGCAATGTGACCGGTGTGGTGGAAGTACTGCTTCTGCAGAGCCTTGTTGCCGGTAACAGCAACTTTTTCAGCGTTGATCACAACCACGAAATCGCCAGTGTCGACGTTCGGGGAGAAGATAGCCTTGTGCTTGCCCATCAGGAGCTTTGCAACTTCAGAGGCAACGCGACCCATAGGCTTGTCGGCGGCGTCCACAAGCTTCCACTTGTGTTCGACGTTCTTCGGGTTTACCGTAATGGTCTTCATGTAAATCCTTTATTAGTTATTCCGGGGCCGAGTTGCCCCGTGAAATGCTGCGCTAAATTTAGAAGAATATTTCGGGGTTTGCAAGGGTAAAAAATATCGATTTTTCAAAAAATCCGCGCCATTTTTGACATTTTCATTCTATCAATTAATAGAGTTGTGCTAATTATCATAATAAAAATCATTCTTTGCGGCTAAAACAGGAGACCCCCGGTCAAGCCGGGGAAGACAACTTGAGCGGGGAAAACAGTATGGCCGAACGGTCTCCGCGAGCCACAAACCCCATGCGTTAAGCTGGGGTGGTGGCGAGAGTGAGGCGAAGTCACGTTCCTGCACTTGCTATAGAGCCGAACAGTCTCATAACAAACAAGTCCCGGAGCATTCGCCCCGAGACCCGTTTGTTCGGTTTATTGAGTTTTAAAGACTACTTGGCGATACGGACGCTCTGCATCTTGCCGGTGGTACGGCTACGCAGATAGTAGATACCGGAAGACTTCACGGCGCTGGAGGTCTTGAGCAATTCAGCAGCAGCATCGAAGCCGTAAGCCGAGAGGATACCCAGGCGTACGCCCTGCATATCGAACACGTAGTAGTCCTGGAGGGTGTTCCTATCCAGCTGCAGTTTCTGGCCGATAGCGGCTTCGCCTGCCTTAGAAATCTGGAACCAGTCGATGTCGATATATCCCTTGGCCACTTCCATTGTCAGGATCTGTTCACCCTTTTCAAGGGTAATAGAACCAGCAACCTTTTCAAAGGTAGTCCAAGAAGAACCGCTGTACTTCAGAGAATCAGATACGACCTTGTCGCCAACCTTGAACACCAATGCACCGTCACCTTCTGCAGCAACCATTGCAGCTATGTCAAACGTACCGCCCTCGGCAACGTTGATCGTGTACTCAAAAGAGTTTCCTGTAGGATTGCAGCCGAGAACAAGACCACCGTTCTTTTCGCCAATGCTTACAGATGTGCCCGCTCTATATTCCGTATTCCAGGTGTCATTGCATTGACCGCTAACAGAGTAAGAGTTGTTGCTCGTTCCATCTTCGTTACGGCCCTTGCCCGGGATATCAAAATCTTCTGCTTCAATCTTGGCCGACAGATCGAATGCCACGCCCTTGAACGGAGTCTGCGGTTCGGGTTCAATCTTCGTAATGGAGCCCGTGGTATTCTTGCCCTTGTCGAGGTTCTTGGCAAAGTAGTCTTCCAGCCACACCATAGCGGCGCGCTTGGAACCATTGCTTTCCATGATGCCGGTATTGGCAGCCCAGGTTGCACCGTTGATATAGCCCCAGATGGTGATACCGCCAATCCATTCGGTTTCCCACATGAACGGGATCTGGTTGGCATAGTCATTTTTCTGCTTCTGGTCATCGGCTTCGCCGATATCGTATTCCGAAATGAGCAGCGGAAGGCCCGTCTCGTTGTGGATCCTGGTGAGCTTGCTTTCGAAATCGGACTTGCTCATGCCCTTACAGTCGTGAGCCTGCTGACCGTAGAAGTCAATGGGGGCTCCGTTGGCGAGAAGCGTCTGGATCATTTCAATACCTTCGTTCATCTGCCAAGAAAGGGTGTTGTAGTCGTTATAAATGAGTTTTGCTTCCGGCCAGCGTTCACGGGCCATTTCAAAAGCTGTCTTCACGAAATCGTACTGATGCTTGCCATTCACCACGCGGTCACCGCCAAGAGCGTCGATGATGTAGGTACCGCCGCAGCTGGGGTCATCGGTACTGATGCCTTCGGCACCGTTTGCGGGCTTGTTATAGCCGGAGTGGTAGTTGTTGCCGGCCCAGATGGCTTCGTTCACCACGTCGATGTATTCCAGGTCCGGGAACTTGGCAGCAACGGCGTCGAACCATTCGATAATGTACTGCTTGGTCTTTTCTACCGTAATGCCCGGGTTCTTGGCCGTGCAGAGGAAATCGGGCTTCTGGGAGCCCCAAATGAGGGCATGGAACTTGAAGTGGCGTTCACCCGGTTTTTCCTTGGCCCACTTGTAGCCGTTTTCGCAACTGTCGAAGCCATTGAAGTTAAACTTGCTCTTTCCGCTGTTGTCAACGGAATGGATGGAGCCCCACTTACAACCGTTTTCGTTGGTGATCTGGTTCCAGTAGGTGCCCATATCCGAGCGGATCTGGCTATTCGTAGTGATGTTGCCAAGGAACTTGGCACCGCCATCGGCTAGGGCTGCGTTAGCTGCAGAGGCGAGCCCTGCAACAGCAGCAATAGCGAGAGAAATAGAAAGCTTTTTCATAGACATACATCCCGTTTAATTGTTTTCACCCGTAGATAAAAATATCTTCAAAAAACGGCGATTTTTTGCAGAAAAAGCCAATTTCCCTGGACAATATATCCATAACGCAAAATAAAACAAGTCCCGGAGCATTCGCTTCGGGACCCGTTGTTTGGTGTATTGAGTTTTTAAAAATTACTTGACGATACGGACGCTCTGCATCTTGCCAGTGGTGCGGCTGCGCAGGTAGTAGATACCGGAGGCCTTCATAGCACTGGAGCTCTGGAGGATTTCCTTTGCGGCATCGAAACCGTAGGCAGTGAGCACGCCCATGTGCACGCCGTTCTGGTCAAACACGTGGTAGTCCTGACGGGCATTGTTGTCAACGAACTTAATCGCCGGGGCGATAGCGTCCGTACCCGATCCGATCTGGAACCAGTCGACATCGATGTATCCCTTGGCAACTTCCAATGTCAGAATCTGTTCACCCTTTTCAAGGGTAATTGTACCAGATACTTCATCAAATTCGCTCCAAGAAGCACCCGTGTATTTCAGCGTATCAGACACGACATTGTCGCCAACCTTGAATACCAACGCACCGTCACCATTTGCAGCAACAGTTGCTTTCACATTAAACGTTCCACCTTCAGCAACATTTATCGTATACTGGAAATAGTTTCCTGTAGGATTGCAGCCGAGAACAAGACCACTGTTCTTTTCGCCAATCTTTACAGACGTGCCCTTTCTGTATTCCGTATTCCAGGTATCATTACAATCGCCAGATACTGCATACGAATTATTACCCTTGCCCTTGCCCGGGACGTCAAAGTCTTCAGCTTCGATCTTGGTAGACAGATCGAATGCCTGGCCCTTGAACGGTGTCTGCGGTTCTGGTTCAACAGGCGTCACGTCACCAGTCGGAAGACCCGTGGTATTCACGCCCTTGTTGCTTGCAAGGTATTCCTTGAGCCACGTCATGGCCGGACGGTCCTTTTCATCCTTAATGATACCAGAGGTACCGCTATTCCATGTTGCACCGTAGATATAGCCCCAAAGGGTAATACCGGCAACATGTTCATTTTCCATGAAGTAGGAAATCTGTTCCTGGTAGCACTGTTTCTGGGTATTGTCATTATCTGTAAAGATATCATACTCAGAAATGAACATCGGCGTTTCCGTCTTGTTCCAGATTTCTTCAAGAACGCCCTTCAGAGTGCTGAGGCTCAAGCAGGAGCCACCGCCACCGGTACCACCGGCGCCACCGCCCTGGCTCATCATGTCGTGAGCCTGCAAGCCGTAAGCGTCAACCGGAGCATTCTGTTTTTTCAGTTTCTGAATGAGGTCGATACCCTCGTCCTTCTGCCACTGGACAGTGTTATAGTCGTTATAAATCAAGATAGCATCCGGCCAACGTTCGCGAGCCATCTTGAATGCAGTTGCCACGAATTCGTAGTTGCCGTTATCGCCACCGAGAGCGCCGATAATGTTGTTGCCTTTACCGTAACCGGAGTGATAGCTGCCGCCAGACTTGATAGCTTCGTTCACCACGTCGATCATTTCGAGGTCCGGATAATGTTCCTTGACAGCATCGAACCATTCGGTAATAGCCTTCCTGGTTTCATCAACAGAAAGGCCGTTCAACCAGTCCGGATACTGGGAGCCCCACACGAGAGCGTGGAACTTGAAGTGGCCACCGTTATTCTTGGCCCAGTTATAGGCAGCGTCGCAACCAGACCAGTTGTAACGACTGCGGTTACCCTGAATCGATGCCCACTTACATTCGTTTTCGGCAGTAATCTGGTTCCATAGAGTCGTAAAGTCACTACGGACCTGACCACGAGTCGTAATGTTACCGACGAACTTCGCCGCACCATCGGCCAAACCGGGGCCAGCGAAAGAGAAGGTTGAAGCCGCAAGAGCGACCGCAGCAACCTTCGTTGCTGTAGAGATTATCCTTTTCATATCCTCACATCCTTTTTGTGGTTTTATCCCAAAAACCATTATAAATATATCCCGCAAATAGCCATTTTCCCCAAAAAAAAGAAGAACTGCCATGGACAAAATGTCCACGACGTAAGAAAAATGTAAGAAACAAACCCCGGAGCATTCGCTTCGGGGCCCGTTGTTTGGTGTATTGAGTTTTTAAAGATTACTTGATGATACGGACACTCTGCATCTTGCCAGTGGTGCGGCTGCGCAGGTAGTAGACGCCGGAACTCTTGACTTCGTTAGAAGACTTGAGGATTTCCTTGGCAGCGTCGAAACCGTAGGCAGTGAGTACGCCCATGCGGACACCGTTCTGGTCGAACACGTAGTAGTCCTGACGAGCATTCTGCTGCATCTGGAGGTTGTTGCCAATAACCATCGGTTCATCTTCGCTACCGGCAATCGGTTCGGGGTCGGTTGCATTCTTACCCTTCACGAAGGTGAAATAGTCCACATCGAACCAGTCGCCGGTTACATCCATACGGAGCACATGCTTGCCAGCCGGGAGTGTCACGTTGGCAGAAACCTTGTTGTAGTCGTCATAGTTCTCTTCGCCGGACTTGGCCTGCGGAACAGAAATCTTATCGGTGAGTTCCTTGCCGTCAAGAGACATCTGGAAGCTGGAAGTGCTGTTGGCTGAGGCGACAGCGGCAAAGAAGGTGTAATCGCCTGCTTCGGCCACGTTAATCGTGTATTCCAGCCAATCACCCGTCTGGTTGTAGCCCACGACGATACGATCGTTGCTCTTTTTGTAAAGGTCAACACCCGGAGCATCATTCTTGCGGTAGTCGGAATCGCCCTTATTTTCGGAATCGTTATCGCCGTAAGAGGCATTGCTTGTGCCGTCTTCGTTCTTGCCCTTGCCCGGAACGTCGAAGTCTTCAGCTTCGATCTTGCCCGGAATACCAAAGGCTTCGCCCTTGAACGGAAGCTGCGGTTCGGGGTCAACCGGAGTCACAACGCCAGTGTTGAGACCCGTCGTATTCACGCCCTTGTTAGAAGCGAGGTACTGCTTCAACCAAGTCATAGCGGCACGATCCTGACCATTTCTAATGATACCGGAGCAGCCCTTTGCGGTTCCGTTACAATCCAACCAGGTGTTACCGTAGATGTAACCCCAGATGGTAATACCGGCAACGTGTTCGTTTTCCATGAAGTACGAAATCTGTTCGGAGTAGCACTGCTTCTGGACATTGTCATCGGTGCTAGCGATATCGTATTCAGAGATGAACAACGGAGTCTGGGTCTTGTCCCAAATTTCTTTGATCGTGTTCTTGAGAGTGTTGATGCTCAAGCAGGAGCCACCACCACCGGTACCACCGGCGCCACCGCCCTGGCTCATCATGTCGTGAGCCTGCAAGCCGTAACCGTCAACAGGGGCACCATTCTTCTTGATGGTCTGGATAAGGGTAATACCCTGGTCCTTGTTCCACTGGACCGTGTTATAGTCGTTATAAATCAAGATTGCATCCGGCCAACGTTCACGAGCCATCTTGAAGGCGGTCGTCACGAAGGTGTAGTCACCGTTGTTATCGCCACCGAGAGCCTGGATAATCTTGGTGTTGGTGTAACCAGAGTGATACTGGTTGTTGCCAGTACGGATAGCTTCGTTCACCACGTCGATCATTTCCAAGTCCGGGAATTCCTTCTTGACGGCGTCGAACCAGGCGGTAATGGCCTTCTTGGTTTCGTCGACACTCAGGCTGCCCAACCAGTTCGGATACTGGGAGCCCCACACGAGAGCGTGGAACTTGAAGTGGCCTCCGTTCTGTTTTGCCCAGTTATAGGCGTTTCTACAACCGGTAAAGTTGTAATTGCCACGAGTGCCTTCGATAGAAGCCCACTTACATTCGTTTTCGGCAGTAATCTGGTTCCAGTAGGTACCAAAGTCGCTACGAACCTGACCATTAGTAGTAATGTTACCAACAAACTTTGCTGCGCCATCGGCGAGACCGGGGCCAGCGAAAGCAGGTACTGCACAAGCAACGGCAAGCGCCATTGCAGAAAGAGATAGATTTTTCATAAACCACATCCTTTTTTAAGGTTACACCATGCACCCATAAAGGTATCCTGAAAAACAGGGAATATTCCAAGTTGGAAAAGGCTTTCCATGGACAAAATGTCCATAGTTGTGTAAAGAACAGGAAACAGGCCGGAGGGCCCGTTTTTTTTGCGTTTTTTTTGTAGAGCCTAACGGTAAAGCCGAATGGTCTACCGTGAGCCTCAAGCGATTTGTATTGCGATTACATCGCATAAACTGGCGCCTCGACAATAGAAACAAGTAAACTTGTTTCTGCTGTACTCGACTTAGGTTTATTTAACGAATCGTGGAGGCGAGAGTGAGGCGAAGTCACATTCTCGTATTAACGATAGAGCCGAACGGTCTATTTACTAATTCGCACAGACTGCATTTTACCAGTGACACGGCTACGGAGGTAGTACACGCCGGAGGGTTTGAGGGCGCCTGAATTGCGGAGGCTCTGTTCCGCAGCTTCAAAGCTGTGGGCCGTGAACACGCCGAGGCGCACACCGCGGGCATTGTACAATTCAAACTTTTGTAAGGTATTCGGTGACAAATACAGATTCTGTGCGATTGCGGACGGTTCTTCTGGACCAAGCGGAGTGTACGGGTAGTTTTCCGCGAAATATTCCTTGAGCCAGGTCATGGCCGGGCGGTCAATACCATCTTTGATAAGCCCGGAGTTACCGTTTGCTGTCCAAGTGGCACCATAAACGTAGCCCCAAAGGGTAACGCCAGACACATATTCCGATTCCATCAAAACCGGCATATGCGTTTCGTAGCATGACTTTTGAAGTTGATCGTCTTCGGTTCCGACATCATATTGGGTGATGAATATAGGAGTTCCGCCCGTCTGCTCGTAAGCATCTTGAAGAGCAGTTTTAAGCGTGGCAGCAGGTATGCAACTCGCATTAGAACCTTGCGCATAGGTTTCGTGGAACTGCATTCCAAAGCCATCAATAGGCCCACCCTGGGCCTTGACCTTTTTGACAAGGTCTATTGCCTCGGCCTTTTGCCACATAATCGTATTGTGGTCGTTGTAAATCAAAATCGCTTTCGGCCAGCGTTCGCGGGCCATTTTGAAAGCAGTAGCAACGAACTTGTAGTCGCCATCGTCGCCACCGAGAGCCTCGACAATCTTGTAACGGGCAAAAGCGGAATGATACCCGCTAGCACCCGATTTGACAGCCTCGTTTACGACTTCAATCATATCGAGGTCGGGGAAATGCCCTTGAACAGTGTCCATCCATTCTGTGATGGCCTTTTTTGTTTCGGCAGAGTCAAGTCTGCTCAACCACTCCGGGTTATGGGACCCCCATATCAGTGTGTGGTACGAAAAATAGGCCCTGTGCTCTTTTGCCCAATTATAGACGGCATCGCAATCGGAAAAATCGTATGTTCCGCGTTCTTTTTCAACCCAGCTCCATGTGCACTCGTTTTCGGCGGTAATCTGGTTCCAGTAGGAGCCAAAGTCTTCGGGAATTTCGCCAGATGTGGTCATGTTGCCCAAGAACTTGGGTGCACCATCGGCTAAAGCCGCAAAGGTAAAGGTCGATGCGGCAAGGGCTAAAGCAAGGGTTTTGGCGACCACGTTTAATATATTCATAACAAGACCGGTTTTTAAAGTGATATAGCACGCAATAATAAATCTACCCCGAAAAAGGTAAAAAGCCCCCTCCGGGGGGGGACATTCCGTTGACAAAACATCCAAGACTCAGGTAAACATTCAAAAACAGAGTTGACTTAAAACGCTTTTTACACGAAAAGCGTGTAAGATTTATTTGAAAACTCGTAAAATTTTCTAAAATACTTTCCAAAATCAAAATTTTTGTGTAAATTTATTGGCAGAAAGTTCGTTTGGGAAACAATTTTAACATCAAAGGAGATACTTATGCTGAGTCGTAAACTCATTGCAAGTAGCGCAATTCTGCTCGGAGCCCTAAGCAGCCAGGCTTTCGCATGGAGCATTGACGGCGTGGTTAAATCCAAGATTTCAGGCCGTACGCTCTCTGGAGTAACAATCAACACCTTTAACTTCGGCGGCTTCGAAACAACCTCTGCCGCAGACGGAACATTCCACCTCAGCAGCGATGGGACTACGGCTATCGCCAGCCCCAAGGCATCCAATGTTGCACTCCATATGGAAGGCAACACGCTTACCATCTACAACGCGGACGCTCGTTCTCTCAGCGTGTCCGTAATCAACTCCCTGGGCAAGGTTCTCAAGAAGAACAGCATTGAAAATGTCCAGGGTATCGTCTCCCTTGACTTGGGCAAGCTCGCCAAGGGCGCAAAGTTTATCCGCGTCAGCGCAGACAACCGCAACAGCACCTTTATGGTGACCGACAAGGGTGCCGTGAAGGCTCTCAAGAAAGAAGGCGATTTGCTGCCGATGCTCCAGTTTGCAATGGAAGGCTACGCCAACAAGATGTACCAGATGACGCAAGAAATCGAAACGGGCGTAACCATCGAAATGGAAAGACCCTCCGAAACTTCTTCCAGCTCGGAAAACGGCGAACAACCGAAATCTTCCAGTTCTGTTGAACAGCCGAAGTCTTCTAGCGCAGGCAACGACGGTCCTATCGTAATCGATTGCTCCGGCAAGACCGTACAGTCCGGCAAAGACGAAACGGTAAAATTGACCGTCCAAGGCAGTTCGGGCCAACGCGAGTTCATCATGCATGTGCCGAGCACCTACAAGGGCGACAAGCCTGTCCCGCTGATGATCGACTATCACCCGATTGGCGGTTCCGGTTCAAATCAGATGAGGGACACGAAGTACAAAGCGCTCACCGACAAGGAAGGCGTCATCTCGCTCTACCCGCAAGGCACCACCAAAACGATGGGCCCGGGTTGGAACGTCGGCCCATGCTGCTCCAACGACGATGACATTGAGTTCACTCGCGCAATGATCAAGTATGTCAGAGAAAAAGCCTGCATCGACCCGCAGCGCATTTACGCAGCAGGCTTCTCCATGGGTGGCGGTATGAGTAACCACGTAGCCTGCATGATGTCCGACGTCTTCGCCGCAGTTGCTCCGGCAGCTATGGACCTGAACAGAACCAACAGCGCCAAGTGCACGAAGGCACGTCCGATTTCTGTCATCAACTTCCGCGGCACGGCAGACCCGGTCTGCAAATACCAAGGTGGAGACAGTGGCTACAACGACGGTTTGAACTTCCTCGGCGCCGAAGGCACCTTCAAATATTGGGCAGAAGCAGATGGTTGCACCGGCTCCCCGACCAAGAACTCCGACGGTTGCGACGAATACTCCAACTGCCGTGACGGCGTGAAGGTCGTGCTCTGCACCAAACAGGGTGGAGGCCACGACCAGGGCGATGGAAACATCGGCTGGCCGTTCCTGAAGCAGTTCACGCTGCCCGCCAGCTTCGTGAAGTAAGTTCTCTCTCACAAACAAGTCTTAGTACTCCTAAGAAAAAACCTCCTAAAAAACCAACCAACCAAAGAAGTTCCTGCCTCGGCGGGAACTTCTTTTATATATAGCGAGCAAAGAAAAACGAGAACTCCAAAAGGATTTGCTTGTCTTTGCTCGTATCTCATAAAGGAAACGTCCCGGCCGAAGCCGGGACGTTCATGCATGGGGTGTGGAGTTTCTAGATCCTTCGACTGAGCTCAGGATGACATTAGCGCACATTGATGCGGAAGGCGGCTCCGGTCTTGGACTTGACCAAGTACGTGCCCGAGCGCTTTACCGCAGCAGAGGTTCTTGCCTGCAAATCTTCTATACCAATGGTGGTAAATTTAGTAACAAGGCGGCCCTGCATGTCAAATACGCTGTAGTTGCGGACCACATTGCTCACAGGACGTGCCACCGGGGCAGGAATCACGGTGGTGTTTTCCGGATCCTTGTTGGCGTCTTCCGTAATGTCCTTGGCCGGCTGGTTCTTATAGATATCTTCGATTTCCTTAGAGCTGTACTTAGCCGGTGCAATTTCCTTGTTCCAGCCAAAGTTCCTGAAGCCGAGCAACGAGTATTCAGTCGGGTCGTTCAGCTTCTTGCGAATCGGGGCGAGGCGGAACGTATGGTTATAGGTATTCTTTGCAGACAGCTTGTAGGCATCGAGAGGTTCTGCACCCCAGCTGTTGATGCCACCGAGGCCCATCTGGTGCAAGTCTACGCGGAGCGTAATGTCCTTGTCGCGCTTGAGTTCCCACGGAACCTTCACATCGGTGAGCTGTTCCGGAGTGTAGTGCTGTGCGCTGAATTCCATACGCGGGTTACCCACGACCATCAGGCCCTTGCCGTCGTTGTTGGTGAGGGTTGCCCACTTCACGTCGGTGCGCTGGCCGGTTTCACCGATTTCCATGTACTTGACCGTCATAGAATCGGCAAGCGTAGAGTAGAGGCCCATGAAGCTGCCGCGGTTACGGCCAATGTAGTTTTCATCGGGACCGCGACCGAACCAGCGAACCTTTTCATAGCCACCCGGCACGGTGAAGATCGTACCCACATTCGGAATGTAGCTCTTGGAACCATCCGGAGTGAACGAGTAGTCCACAACGATATCGCCGCTACCGTACACATAGTAAGTCATTCTCATCTTGGAGCTGCCCACATCCGGGAAGCTGAAGTTGAAGGTCACCTGGGTTTCCTGCTGAGAGACTTCCTTGACTTCGGAGGTCACGGAACGCTTCTTGCTTGCGCTGCGCCATTCGCCGTGGCCCTTTTCCATGTTGAAGCCCTTGTCGTTGTCGGTCGGAGCGCGCCAGAAGTTCGGAATACCGCCGTTCTTGATAATGGTATCGCCATCAAGCACGTAGCTTGCAAGAGTTCCGCTATTTTCGTCGAAACGAATCTTGAAATCGGAGCCTACAATTTCGAGGCCGTTAGACTTGTTAACCTTGTAAGTCGGCATAGTGCTGATATCCACTTCGGTAGACCAGAGCTGACCCAAGTCGATGCCGAACTGTTCGTGACCAACGCTAAAACCGGCCTTTGCCCAGAGTTCATCCTTTTTCAGGCGGAAATCGATATCCAGGTGGTATTCGGCGCCGACAGTCGTTTCGATTTTCGGCATGTCGATAGTGACTTCCTTCTTTTCGTTCGGACCAATATTCATCTGGGTGCCGTTCAGCTTGCCTTCCTTGATGACCTTGCCGTTTTCCTTGATGGACCAGTAGGCATCGAGGAAGTCGCCGAGGTTCTTGTAAAGGTAGCGGCTTTCAATCTGAATCTTGCCCTTGGCAGCGTCTACGTTCTTGACGCGGACCTGGCTATACTGATACTTGACTTCCCACATTTCCGGCTGCAAAGACCTATCGGGGAACACGAGGCCGTTTGCGCAGAAGTTGTCATCGTTCTGCCAGTCGCCCCACATGCCGCCGAATTCGAAGTAGGGCGTACCCTTGTGGCGCAGGCCCTGGTCAATGAAGTCCCAAATAAAGCCACCGAAGCTGCGCGGGTTGCCATAGAAGGCATCCATATATTCCTGCAGGTCGCCCACGGAGTTACCCATAGCGTGTTCGTATTCGCAAAGCATAATGGGCTTGTTAGCATCGTTGTAACTTGCAACTGCATCAGGACCAAAGTACATCCAGCTGTTCACATCGGCATTGTTCCAGTCGCCTTCGTAATGCACAAAACGTGTAGAGTCAATCTGGTGGGCACGTTCACGTTCAGAAGCGAATACGTTACCGTTACCGGCTTCGTTACCCAGAGACCACAAGATAATACTCGGGTGGTTCTTGTCACGCTGCACCATGGAGTTCAAGCGATCCACCGCCGGAGCGCGCCAATCGTCGCTATTCTTGGGCAACTCGTTATTTGCACCGTGGCTTTCAACGTTCGCTTCGTCAATCACGTAGATACCATACTTGTCGCAAAGATCATACATCATCGGGTTGTTCGGATAATGCGACATACGCAGAGCGTTGATGTTGAAACGCTTCATGAGGATAATGTCTTTTTCCATGCGGTCGTAGGTCACAGCGCGGCCATTATCCGGATCGAGTTCGTGGCGGTCAACACCGTGGAACTTAACCGGCATGCCGTTCACGTACAAGCGCGGAGCACCGTTATCTTTCTTGATTTCAATCTTGCGGAAACCGATCTTGTTACTTTCGACCTGCATCACATTGCCCTTGCTATCCTTGAGGGCAAGCACTGCTGTATACAGGTTCGGAGATTCCGCAGACCACAGCTTGGGAGCGGTATACGGGATTTCGAAGTAGACATCCTTCTGGCCACCAGCCGCACCAATGCCCGATACAGACTTGGACACAGGAGCAATCACTTCGGTTCCGTTTTCATTGTAAAGAGAAAGTTCGACCGTATAATCGCCAGATGCAGAGCCCGTGGAATTGTAGATCCAGGTTCTGGTCTTCAAGATACCGTCCTTGTAGTTGCTAGCAAGAGTCGCATCGATCTGGAAGTCCTGAATATGCACTTCGGGCACAGCGTAAATGTACACGTCGCGCATAATACCGGCAAGACGAATGAAGTCCTGGTCTTCGAGCCAAGAGCCATCGCACCAGCGGAATACCTGAACGGAAATGTTGTTTTCGCCCTTGCGCAAGTACTTGTTGATATCGAATTCATGACCCGTGAAGGAGTCTTCGGCATAGCCTACGTAGTTGCCATTCACCCACACATAGTAGGCGGATTCAACACCTTCGAAATGCAGGCGGATGCGCTTGCCGCTCCATTTTTCAGGAACGGTAAAGGTGCGGCGGTAATGGCCCACCGGGTTAAAGTCTGTCGGAGCGTACGGTGCAGAAACGCGGTTGTTCTGCGCCCACGGATAAATCACGTTGGTGTAAATCGGATGGTCGTAACCCAGCAGCTGCCAAGAAGACGGCACCGGGATTTCATCCCAGCCGGACACATCGTAGTTATCCTTATAGAAATCGTTGTTGCGCTGAGCGGGCTTTTCTACATGGAAAAATTTCCATTTGCCCGAAAGGCTCTGGTACCATTCCGATGCATGGCGGTCACCTTTCACAGCTTCTTTCACCGTAGTATACGGCATGGAAGTGACGTGGGGAGTAAGGGCGTTCACAGCAAAGACACGGGGCTTGCCGTTCCATTCGTCATTGGGTTGAGCATTTGCGATTGTAGCCACCGTTGCACACAGGGCAACGCAGGATGCAGCAGTCGAAACCAAGAAGTTTTTCATAATAAACCTCACTTAAAAATCCACACCGATAAAAAGATATCTTTTGTACAACAAAAAAGAACTCCCCTTAAGGGAGTTCTCGTTGACAACTTATCAACGCTTGGAAAGCCGTAAAAAAATTCCCGGCTCGAAAGCCGGGATGACAATTAGAAAGCAAGTGTTCGCGATGACGTATTAACGCACCTGCACGCGGTGGGTTTTGTTCAGGCCGATGGCGCGCATGATGTACATGCCGCTTGCGAAGCCAGCATTTTTAAGGGTTGCAGAGAGGTTGGCACCTGTGGCATCAACGCGACCAAGGAACTTGCCCGTCGCACCAAACACGTTGTACGAAATATTCTGCGAAGCAAGCTGCACGTTACGGGCAACACCGATGGAAGTCGGATTCTTCGGATCGACAAACTGAATCCAGTCCACATTCAGGTACTGTCCCGTAATCAGGAGCTTGAGCACATGTTCGCCCTTCTTCAGATTAACGGAGCCGATTTCCATTTCCTTGTAGACATCGAATTTTTCTTCGTCCGTTTTCAAGTTGTCAATAGCATCGGTAATGGGTTCACCATCGATGAACAGCTGGAGCCCTGCGGTTTCAAAAGGTGTCGCCACATTCGCCGTAATGTCGTACGTGGCATCGGCAGCAACGTTAATCGTATATTCCAGCCATTCGTCTTCCTGGGTGTAACCGATGGCGTATCCCTTGCAATCCTTGGTATTGTCTTCGTCGGAGCAATCAAAACCGACCACATCCACTTCGTCTTCGCGATAGACCTTACCCTGGTTTTCGCGATCCATATCGTAGAAAGCCTTGTTGTGGCCACCCACGTCATAGTTTTCAGCTTCGATCTTGCCCGGAATGGTTGCAGCGACTTCCTTGTACGGAGTCTGCGGAACAGCAGTCTTTTCGCTTTCCATGTACCAGTAGTCAAAATCGAAACCGCCCTGCTTTACAACGAAGAACAAGTCATCGACACCGGCTGCATCGCTCAAGTCGTAAGTGTTTTCTTGCCAGACAGTGCTAGCCGGAACATCCATCGAAGCAAGCAGAGCGCCAGTCTCGGAACCTGCATGGAGTTCAATCTTACCGGCTTTACCCCTGGTGCAAATGATAATGCGGTCTGCACCGTCGTCCATGTCTACAGAGCGCACCTTCGTATAGAAGCTGTTGCCCATGTTGGTCAGGTAAACTGCGCCATTTTCGACTTTCACATGTTCAATAATCGTGTAGTTACCACCTTCGGGGTCTCTAGGCTTGCTCACGCTGATGCCACCCACCCAGGACTTGGTTTCGGCTTCTACGCGATCGAAGGGATCAAGATTCTTGACCGGCTTTACCACGCCATTGTTGGTGGGGTTAATTTTCGGAATGGTACCGTCGGAACCCCAAGTAAATTCTTCAATGGCGGTAGAACGGCTGTAACCACCACCGCTTACATTCTTCTGGTTATGATAGAAGAAGAAGCTACGGCCCTTAAAGTCAATGATACCGCAGTGGTTCGTAAATGCAGCACCCTGGCCCGGTTCCATAATCAGGCCGCCCCAAGTCCACGGACCCGTCGGAGAATCGCTGGTGGAATACGAAATACGTTCGCCGCCGTTACCCGTACCATGGGAAGCGTAGAGCATGTAGTACTTCTTGCCGCGCTTGTGGATCCACGGGCCTTCGGTGTACACAGATTCACCATTCGGAGAAAAACCACGGCTCATATCGGTCGTATTGATCTTGCCGTCGAACTCAATCATGTTTTCTTTGAGCTTGGCGTAATAAAGTCTCGGATTACCCCAGTAGAGCCATGCCTGGCCATCATCGTCAATCCAAACAGTCGGATCGATATAGGCCCAGTCCGGGCCGGCGAGGTGCTGACCGTTGCGAGCATCCTTGAACGGACCTTCGGGCTTGTCAGCCACGGCCACGTTAATGGCGCGGCCACCGCGGGTCGATTCCACAGTCACGTAGTAGTAGTACTTGCCGTTGCGGCGCACCACTTGAGCGGCCCAGTCGCCGTTCTTCTTGGCGTTACCGCCAAAGCTTTCGTTCGAAAGAATCAGTTCGCCCTTGTCGGTCCAGTTCACCATATCGGTGGTGCAAGAAACACGCCAGCCGTGCATGGTAAAGAAGTGACCGCCCTCGTCGTTACCGGTGTACACGCAAACCGTGTCGCCAAACACGACCGGAGCCGGGTCCGGAGAATAATAGGTCTGGATAATCGGGTTTTCTGCCATCGCAGTCGTGCAGAGTCCAAAACCAAGCAGAGCTGCGCCCATCTTAACACTTTTTGCAAAACTCATATTTGCATCCCTTGCGCCTTAAAAAAGACGACTTTCATGACTCACCCCTATAAAATTAACCCCCAAAAGGGGCAAAAATCCACGCAAAAGGGCATTTCGCGTGGACAAGTTATCAATATGCCTTGATTTTGAGCGTTTTTTGCAGGTTACCGCTCTTGACAACCGCAATGTAAGTTCCCTGTAGCAAGCGACCGTTCTTGCCGAATTCTACCAGAGAATTGCCACTTCCCTGCCGCTTGGCCACCATGTTGCCGTTGGCTGTATACAGGCGCACTTCGTAATCGCCGTCGGTATTCACCATCAGGGCCACCGAGGCGCGGGACATAGACACCTGGCGTACAGAAAGCGTATTTGCCACGCGGACGACTTCAGGCAACGCCATCGAGGAGCCCTTAAAATCGTACCAGTCCACATTCATCAAGAAGTCGGTGGTGCCGGAATAGTTGAACTTAAGCTTCTGTTCACCCTTGGGCAATTCGATGCTGGCCGAAGTTTCGTACCAGTCGTTCCAACCCTTGGTCTTTGCGGGGTCCACCGTAAGCGTAGCCAAAGCCTTGCCCGTAGAATCGGTCACCGTAATGGTAGACTTTTCTTCGGCAGCGCTTGCCACGCGGGCGGTAAGCGTGTAGGCACCTGCAGTCGGGACCTTCACCAAGTATTCGCTAAAGTCGCCATCGTTAATCCAGCCGAGGTTCGGCACGCCTTCTTCATCGGGCTCGATTTGCACGCCATCCATGGCAATGTAGCTTTCGGCTTCGAGCTTGCCCGGAAGCGTCACCGGTTCAAAGGGCTGATTCGTGAGCTTGAGGTTGCCATCGAATTCATAAACCTTGCCCGGAACCGTGGTGGTAGTGAACTTGTTAGAGCCGTTCACCAAGTTCAGAGTCTGGCCTACATCGGACTTGATAGCCACATAAGTGAGCTTGCCGCCCTTCCAGGCCATAGAATCAATTTCGAAACCGCCGCGGGCGCGAATACCCTTAATGTTACCGTCCTTCCACTGAGAAGGCAGTGCCGGCAACAAGTTGATTCTGCCGTTATGGCTCTGCATGAGCATTTCGTTCACGCCCGAGACCGCACCGAAGTTACCATCAATCTGGAACGGCGGGTGGGAATCGAACAAATTATTATAAGTTTTGCTCGGCGTAAGCAGCATGCGAATCATGCGGTAAGCGTGATCGCCATCGTGCATTCGGGCCCAGAAGTTGATTTTCCAAGCGAGCGACCAACCGGTAGCATCGTCGCCGCGCTGTTCCAGCGTAACGCCTGCGCCCTTGATCAGGTCGGGAGTTTCTTCGGGCGTAATCTGCGCGCTGGGGAAAAGGCCGTACAAGTGGGAAATATGGCGGTTCTTATTAGTCGGGTCATCCCAATCCTGTAGCCATTCCGTAATCTGGCCGTACTTACCCGTCTTTGTCGGCGGCAAGCGCTTTACCACCGCTTCCATCTTGGCTCGGGCATCCGCATCGACACCGAGAATCTTGGACGCTTCAATGGTGTAATTCAACACGTCGCGAATAATCTGGTTATCCATGGTGGGGCCAAAGCAAACATTGTAGCCGCCGTGATCGTTTTCCGGAGAATCGCTGGGTGCCGTCACCAAGTACTTGTTGCCGGTTTCGGGTTCTTCTACAAGGCTGTTCACAAAGAACAAAGCCGCACCCTTCATGGTCGAATAAACGTCTTGCAAGTAAACCTTATCGGTCGGGTTGAAGAGGAAATGTTCCCACAAGTGCGTGGAGAGCCAGCCTGCGCCCGTAGGCCACAAACCCCATGCGCCATCGATAGGAGCGGTACGGTTCCAAAGGTCGGTATTGTGGTGTTCCACCCAGCCTTCGTCTACACCCCAGTGCACCTTGGCGGTCTTTTCGCCTTGCGGCACCATGCTCTTGATTTTGTCGATGAGCGGCCACACGCATTCGCCCAAATTCGCCGTTTCTACCGGCCAGTAGTTCATTTCAAGGTTGATGTTCGTGGTATACTTACTGCCCCAAACCGGATTCGTATCCTTGTTCCAGATACCCTGCAAGTTGGCCGGCTGGCCTCCCTTACGGGAGCTTGCAATCAGCAAATAACGGCCGAATTGATAATGCAGTTCCACCAATGAGGGGTCGTTGGTAGAATTAAAGTTCTTGACGCGGGTGGTGGTGATATCGCCAGCACTCTTGTCGGCTTCGCCCAAGTTCAGCGAGACACGATTGAAGATAGTCTGGTAATCCTTAAGGTGGGCGCTGAGCAAGTCATCGTAAGACTTCTTGGCCACCTTCGACATGATTTCGGTAGCGATGGAGCCCGGGTTGCCCGAGACATCGTTATAGGACTTGAAGTTCGTAGCGGTAGTGAGCACCAGCATTGCAGAGTTTGCACCCTGCACCGAGATGTTGCCGTTCGCCATAGAAACCGTACCGCCGTCGGCCACCACGTTCAAGCGATTCTGGAACTTGATGGAATTCACCGTCACGTCGTAAATGAGCGTGTTGCCGCTACTGGACATGCTGTTGGTGCGGTGCGGAGTCGTCATGGTAGCGCCAAAGCTCACGGAGCCCTTCTTGTCGGCTGTCAAATGCACCACAATCACATGGTCCGGATAGCTTGCAAAATATTCGCGGGTGTAGTTCACGCCGCCCGCCGTATACGTAGTCTTTGCGATAGCGGTTTTAAGATCCAGTTCGCGGCGGTAGTTGGTAGCGCCCGAATGCGACGTAGTGATTACTAGGTCGCCCACCGGCTGGAAGCTTGCCGGGCCCGGGCCAATCATATGGTCGCTCACGATAGATTCCGCCGTACGGTAGTCGCCACGGAACATGGCATCGCGGGCATCCTTCAAGTAATTCGCAGCGCCCTGCTTGTTGTTGTCGCCGGGGCCGCCCGACCACACCGTACTTTCGTTCAGGCCGATAATGTCTTTTGCGACACCGCCATAAACAATGCCACCCATGTAGCCGTTGCCAATGGGCAAAGCATCGGTAAACGACGTACCAGCATCGCTGTTGTACCACAAGGTGAGCGGATTATCTGCAGCAAAAGCCACAGGCGCCAAAATCGTCGCAGCGCAAACCAAAGATCCAAACACAACGCCTAGCGATTTCATAACAACTCCTTTTTAAACCAACCATTCTAAAACTAAACCCCGAATCAGCATGTATCGCACCTTCGGGGTTAAATCCTATTGATTTTTTATCAACGAATTACTTCACTTGCACACGGAGAGTCTTTGCAATACTTGAGCCGCGGACGATATAGATACCGCTGGCAAAGCCTGCCTCTCGCAAAGTTTCGGTAAGAGAAAGTCCTGCACGTTTTTCGGCACTACCCATGAAGCGGCCGCTTGCACTGTACACCTTGAGGGATCGATCCGCACCAGGCATAAAGTTGATACCATAGGCAACTTTGCGCACCGCCGTAGTGGTAAGTTCTGCTTCCGTAAGGGCGAACTGAATCCAGTCCAGGTTCACATAGGTACCCGTAAACTGTATACGCAACACATGGTCACCCTTTTCAAGTTCGGCAGTCTTACCTTCCACAAATCCATAAGTGTTCCAGTCTTCGCCCTGGGGCACCGCGATGGTATCGGTAATGGCCTTGCCATCCAAGAAGAGCCTGAAGCTACCGACATCGAGACCGCTTGCCACATTGGCGCGGAACACATACTTGCTAGCCGTAATCACGTTCACGGAGTATTCGAGCCATTCGCCGGCTTCGGTGTAGCCGATAGCATAGCCCTTACAATCCTTGGTCGCGAGGGAATCGGAGCAGCCAACACCCACGACATCCACGCCATCTTCGCGATAGACATTGCCTTCGTTCACAAAATCCTTGTCATAGAACGAAACGCTCTGACCGCCGTTATCGTAGTCTTCGGCCTGAATGGCACCCGGAATGGTAAACTGAGCCTTGTACGGTTCCTGGGCCACAGCGCCGTTAAAGTCGGCAAGCGGAATAGAACTGATGCGGTTGCCAATGCTCTTGAATTCACCCTGCAAGCCAGCTGCCTGAGCAACAGATTCAATGTAGCCGCCATTGTTCTTTTCGGTATACTGACCCGCAGCATTGCGGCCAACGCCACTTGGAGAATTCTTATAGGAGTTGTTTTCGACAGTAAAACCACTGGAACCTTCGTCCAAGTAGATGGGCAACACCCAGTAATCAGACCACTTGGAGGCGCTGTAATCGTGGAGGTAGTTTTCCTTGATTTCGCTGCCGGTGCCCTGATTACTCAGGGTGTAAATCGGACCAGAGTCGCAAAGCAAGCGAGAAATATGGTGAATATTGTTCTTGTTGATGTGGTTGTTGGTCATGGCCGTTTGACTTGTGGTCCAGCCAAAGCCCACCGAAATGCCGGAATAGTAGGTGTAGGAAATTTCGTTATTTTCGATGACCACATAGCGCGGGTAACCAGCGCCAATGCCCACGGCACCCTGGTGTTCGTTGGTCACGTTGGTCACGAGGTTGTAGCGAATGGTATCGCGGGTACTGATTTCTTCCTTGTCACTCGGATTGTAGGCGATATGAATTTCGGTCGTAGAATCCTGATAGAACTTGCCAAGCATAATGCCTGCAGCGCCAATTTCGTAGAACACGTTGCCTTCGATTACGTCGTCGTTGGTGCCCGAGACAAAGTCGAGGCCGGTTGCAGCCATTTGCGTGAAGGTACAATTCTTGACCAAGAAGTGGTGCGCATTTTCCACACGGAAACCCGCATCGGGGCGCCACAGCAAGAACTTGTTACTGTTCAACTTTTCCCAGTTGCCACGACCGGGGTCTGCAAGAACATCCACATTGAAGTTACCAGCCTGCAAATCCAAGAAACCTTCTTCACTGGGGCGGGTATAGTTGGAATGAGCAAAGATCAGGCCTTCGAAAGACATATAGCCGACCTTGTTCTTGGTGTCTTTACCCAAGACGCTGAACAGAGTATTGATGCGGGGAGCAACCACATTGGCCGTTGCCATGCTTTCGCCGGTACGGGGCTTATAGTAAAGCGTTTGATTCTTTTCATCCAGATACCATTCACCCGGAGCGTCGAGCAAATCGTAGGAGTTTTCCAGATAGAAAACCTGCTGCTTGGGAGGATCGCTCATGAATGCGGTACCGAGCATCGGGTATGCGCGGTGGAAGAGCCTGGTACGTTCAGGATCCTTGGGAATGAGCTTTGCAGTACCGCCATTCACCTGAGCCTTTTCCAATCGCAAAATATTTTCGGACCAGGCAATCATCAGATGGATTTCAACATCTTCGATGTTCTTGATATTCTTGACGTAGTCCGCGGAAACATCAAAAGCGCGGCCCGTCGAGTCCACCTTCGAAAGACGCACGAAATCGTGGTCGAAGCCGCCTGCACCCTTTTCATTTGCGTCAACCACGTTGGGGAAGCAAGCGCGAACGGCCTTCTTGCCGTTCACATACAGCTGACGGAAACGACCGTCGACGCCTTCGGCCTTCCAGATGTTATTCGCCTCGTCGTGAATGGTCCAGCCGGTAATGCCCATGCCACCCGTAATGAGCGGCTGTTCGCCTTCGAAAGCTTTATAGCGAACGTAGTGGCCGTCTTTACCGCCGTCGCGTTCATCGAAGCCGATAGTTCCGGGCAAAGCGTAGGTGCCTTCGCGGAGGATCACCTCGATATCGCCCGTCATGGTGCCGTTAATGGCACGTACAGCCTTTTGTGCCTGGGTTATGGTCTTGAACGGGGCATCTTTAGTACCCTTGTTGGAATCATTACCCGAAGGGGAAACGTAGAAGGTAGCCTGGGTGGCTGCCAAAGCAACACTGGTCAAAGCCAAAGTGCAGCCAAACGCCAAAGAAAGAATCCTTGTATCCATAAGAAACCTCGCATAATAATCCACACCATCAAGAAAGATACCTTTTGCCATAAAAAAAAGAACCCCCTTAAAGGGAGTTGCTGTTGACAAGTTGTCAATGCCGAATCGCTTATTTGATCCGGTGTCCGGTCAAATCGAAGCGCACGCCATTCTTTTCGACATAGGTTTTGTAACCCTTGACGCGCAGGCCCTGCGACGTTTTGAGAACATTTGTGGGAACACGCATGCCAATGGACATCAGAGAATCCGGCACATTGCTAGAGTCTGCAACAGACGAATCCGCCGCCGCAGAATCTGCAGGCGTTTCTTGAACAACGGCAACCGTATCTGCCCACGAATGTTGCATGCGATCAAGGCCCGATTGGTTCACCACTTCAAGCTTGATATTCGCCCCTTCGCCGCTGCGTTTTGTCATGCTGTACCAGTCGCCATCGCGGAGCCCCGGCCAGTGAAAGCTACCCATTTCCCATTCCCGCAGCTGATCGCTCATGCCGCGAATATAGGCCATAAAGTAGTTGGTCGGAGTGCTATTGTAGTCCATGGTTTCGTAATGCACGCCAGCCTTGTCGCCCGGGGCCATAGCGCCGCCCCATTCGGTACAAACCGTACGGTCAATGTACTTGCCCACTTTATACTTGAAACTGTTTTTCCAGCCTTCTTCGGTATTGATGCTCATGTTCCAGAAGGTGTATTCGTGAACGGCGAACAGGCAACCTTCAAAGCGCGGGTCATCGGCGATGTCGGGCACGTTCTGCGCCATTCCCGAGCCGTCAAGCAGAATATGGTCGCGGGGCACATTGGGGAACTTTTCGAGCCATTCCGCATAAAGATTGCGCAGCTGATCCTTGTTGTACATGTGAGGCTCGTTCATGATTTCAAAATAGGCGTTCGGATGCTCGCCATATTTTTCGACCAGCTTGGCCCACATTTTCCACCAATTGTCCATATTGCTGGGGCCCGAAGGCTGTGATGGCCCCCAATAACCCATCACCAGGCGACCATGTTTCAGCGCCACATCCAGGGCACCGGAATACATGTCGAAGGCGTTCAAAACCGTAGGTTCGTTTACCGGCATGCGCACGCTGTTGGTGCCGAGCAGTTCCTGAAACTGCCCGATAACGCGCTCGGCCGAGACCGATGCCGACTGGTAATTGTCAGAAAGGCTGAGCCCCGAGAGCACCAACACGTCTGACACAAAATTGTCGCGTTTATCCGCCCAGTTCACGCCACGGAACTGGCTTGTGACGGCAAAAGAATTTACCGCCGAGATGGCTGTAGCAGCCAAAGCGATACAGGCGACACGCCTGACCTTAGAACCAAACACCATAAAAAACCTTCCTTCACACCACCAATCACTCCAATTTAAAATTACCTATTCGGGGCCAAAAAAGAACTCCCGGGCGGGAGTTCTCTTGGATAACTTATCAACGGGTCGTCTTGCGGAATATCGTTGACGCGTAACTGAATCCGCCATGCTGAATCTTTAGAATGTACATGCCGTCATGCATGTCGCCGAGACCGATGCTGAAGCTAGACTGCCCCGCTGCAAGAGCCTGCGACTTGACCAAGCGACCGTTCATGCCGAAGATTCTTGCGGTATAGCCCTGCGTGAGAGCTGTTCCGGCTTCAATCTGCAATTCGTTACCATAAACGCGGGCACGCAAATCGGGGCGCACGGGAGCCACGTTCACAACCGTGGTCTTTTCGGGCTTGGGCTTGTTGCGCAGCAAGCGCACGCTGTAAATGCCGCCCACCATGCCGGAACTTGCCGTAAACGAGATTCGCACAATCTTCTTGCCCTTCACCATGTTATCCGGAATCGGGTAAGTCACGTTCACGAATTCATCCTTTTTCCAGCGATCCGAAATCGTCTCGGTCACAAGCTTTTCGTCATCAATCTTGATGTCAAAAGTACGGGTGCAGCCTTCGTTACCCCAGTAGCGAACCATGAGGCTCAAGGAATCTTCTTCGTTGGTTTCGAATTCGTAGCTAATGAGGCCGCCGTCACCGCCACTGCACTTGCCCGCATCGCGGTAGAATTCACCCTGGTGCGTGCCCGTGGTGGAATTTTCCGTTTTCATCTTGTGGTCCGCTTCGGGCTGCTGCTCGCCGGGGGCCACTTTATCGACAGTCTTTTCGTCAAGGGCCAAGGCTTCTTCCTGTTCCTTTTTCAGGCGTTCAAGAACAGAGGAGTCCGTAAGCACCATCCAGTACATCATATAGCGGGCATCGTGTACTTCGTAGAAGGGTTCCAGCAACAGGCTCGCATCTTTCTTGTTTGCAAACAGGTACGGGGCCTTAAAGTGCATGGGCTCGCCCTTCACGGGCTCCACCTTCGAAGGGATATCTTCTTTCTTGCTGGCAAACATGGGGGCCTGATCAAGGGATTCCAGCGCACCCGAGGCAATATGGCTCCAGCGACCGTCATCGGCCACGAGGCCATTCAGGTTAGAGGTTCCCGTCTTTGCCGAAAGTACAATGGGGCCGTGCAAAAGCGCCACGTAGTCAGACACGTTGGGCAATTCTTCTACATGGGTGTACATGGGGAACAGCACTTCAATCACATCGCCGCTCTTCCAAGATTTTCCTGCAGACACGTAGCTGGAAGGATCAGACTTTTTCACGATGGTATCGCCGTTCACGATTACCTTGAATTCACCTTCCTTCACCCAGTAGGGGTGACGAATCTTCATGTCGAAGGAGCCGGAGCCCGTCACGGTGAACTTTGCCGATTCCCCCTTGGGGAATGCGGTTTCCTGCTTGATAGTCACGCTCTTATCTTTCCAATTCAAGAGCGAGGCGGCAAACAGGTTCACATAAAGATCGCTACCGTTCTTGGTGTAAATGAACTGCGAATACTTTGCGGGGTTTTCCATGCCAGACCCCACGCAGCACCACATGGCCGCATTCACCTTGGAATACACGCGGTAATGGCGGGGCCTTGCCGGCGTAAAGTACACGTAGCCACCGTGAGTGGGGTGAATGGTCGAAAGAATATGGTTAAACAGGGCGCGTTCGTAGAAGTCCGCCTGCTTGGCGCTGTGATCCATATTGAACAGGCGCTCGGTCAGTTTGAGCATATTGTAGGTGTTGCAAGATTCCGGTCCTTCACGTTCTTCCACGTATTTCTTGTGGTTGTCAAAAGAGGGGAAATGTTCCGAAATGCTGTTGCCACCGATTGCAATGCTACGCTTGTTGACCACGCGGTCCCAGAAGTATTCCGAGCCCTTCACATAAGTTGCATCGTTGGTGAGTTCGGCAATGCGCGCAAAGCCCACCACCTTGGGCACCTGAGTATTGGCGTGCACGTTGGTGAGGTTATCGTTGCTTGCGGCCATGGCATTCAACAGCCACTTATGAGACCAGCGCTTGGCCTCTTTCAAGTACTTATCCTGCTTGGTGAGCGCGTAAGCGTCGGCGTAGACTTCGGCCATGCCGCCGTGTTCCGTGCCCAGCATGGATTCCATGCCAGAATCGTTGAGCCCACCCGTAATGGTAAGGCCCCAATCGCAAAGGGCGAGGAACATGGTTTTAGCCTGTTCGTAACCCGCATAGACGTAGGCGTCACGAAGACCGGCGTAAAGCTTGTGGATGTTGTACCAGGGCACCCAATAACCACTCTGGGCCCCCGCATTGCCACTCTTTATCTTGAGCCACATTTGCTTGCCGTTGGGCACGCCGCTAATGTAACCCTTGAAGTTATTGTCCTTGGAATTCTGGTCCTGAATGGTCTTGAGTTCGCTCAAAACGTATTCCAGGCGCTGCTTGATTTCTTCGTCACCGCTCGCCGCATAATGCATGGCGAGAGCGCTCAGGTAATGGCCCAGAACATGGCCATCGAGACCCGCCCAGTTCGAAAACTTGGAGGCTTTAGGTTTCATTCCCGCTTCTTCGTAAAACGGCGCAATCAGCTTGTCCGTATCGTAAGAAAGCAGGGTTTCTACGTTCAAGTCCTGACGGTCCTTGAGGGGGCCGCCAAGCAGCTGGACATCGCCCAGGGCGAACATATCGGGGTATAGAAGGTCTTGCGCAAACCCCTGCGTAAAAGTCCCTCCCACTACAGCAAGGGCCACGCAAGCCAACCGTTTCATATTGATTCCAAACATCTTGTACCGTCCTTTTTCCAACACCTAAACAACCTCTATAAAGATAAATCCCAGGACCTACAATATTCCACCCTCCAAAACATTATGTTTTGACAAAATTTCAAAAACCGTGTATACAAAAAAACACCCCGCTTTACAAGCGAGGCGCTCTCATTCTTAGGAAATTTATTACTTGATGCGGTGACCCGTCAGGTCGAAGCGCTTGCCATTCTTTTCAATGAACATGGCATTGCCCTTCTTGAGAAGGCGAGGCGCAGAGGAGCTACGCACTGTCGCAGGAGCTGCCGTGCGGATGCCCGTGGTTCCCTCGCAGCTGTCACCGGAGCAGAATTCAATCCAGTCAATGTCCATCCAGTCGCCAGTTACCGTAAAGCGAAGAATGTGTTCGCCTTCGGTCAGGCTCACCTTGGCTTCAACCGTATTGTATTCATCGTAATTGTCTTCGCCGGAGGTAGCCTGCGGAACGGCAATTTCTTCGGTGATGTCCTTGCCATCCATGGAGAGTTTGAAGCTAGAAGTATTGTTAGCAGAAGCCACGGAAGCGTTCATGGTGTAAGTTCCCGTTGCAGCCACCTTCACGGTGTATTCGAGCCATTCGCCAGCCTGGTTATAGCCCACGATATAGCCGTTCGATTTCTTGTAGATATCGACACCCGTCCCTTCGCGATAGCTCTTGCCGCCATTGCTTTCGGCGCCGTGGTCTTCAGCATCATTCTCGCTGTAGGTGGTGTTACCCTTACCCACGCCGTTAATGTCGAAGTCTTCCATTTCGATTTTGCCCGGAATGGCGAGAGCTTCACCCTTGAACGGCGCGCGAGGAACCGGCTTGAGAACCAAGCGGAGCAGCGCAGAGCCGTGGGCCGGGAGTTCGATAGAAACGTGGGAAACCGGTCCCAAGTCCTTCTTTTTCCAGGCATCGCGAACTTCCACTTCGCCTTCTACGCCAATGTCTGCAAAGTTGCATTCGACGGTCTGGGTAGAAGAATTGTTGTTGAGGAGCGCAACGGCAATATCGCCGTTCTGCAAGGGCTTGGTCCAAACCTGCTTGCCGTTCTTGTCAGAAATGCGGTGGCCCTGAACGCCCAAGGAGTCCTGGTTAATGGCAATCATGTCCTTGTTCAGGTAGAGTTCCTTGGTCTCGTTACTCATCTTGCGAACGTCAGAACTGATCATGATGGGAGCGGCCATAATAGACCACATCGTCATCTGAGAACGCTGCTCTTCGTAAGAGAGGCCGGAATTCCCCACTTCGAGCATGTCCGGGTCATTCCAGTGACCGGGCTTTGCAATCTGCCAATACTTGTTGTTGGCATCGATAATTTCATAAACGCCGCGGTACCAGGACTGAGAAATCCAGGCGGGACCGATATCGAAAGTGGTGCGCCAGAGGTTAGCGATTTTTGGCATCCATTCCTTGTATTCCCACATGCAAATGCTGAACACGATGTCGCGTCCAGAATTGCGGAGAGCCTTGGACATGGCGGTATAATCTTTTTCCTGAGTGTTCGGGTCAGAATCGCAGTTATCGTACTTCCAGTAGTCTACGCCCCATTCGGCGAGCTTCTTGGCATCCTGTTCTTCGTGACCGTTAGAACCGCTCTGGCTCTGCCAATTGCTGTTGTAATGGTGGCAGGTACGTTTACCGCGGTCGCCATAAAGACCGAACTTCAGGCCCTTTTCATGGACATAATCGGCCAAGGCCTTCATGCCGCTGGGGAACGTCTTCGGGTTGTTCTGGAGGTTACCCTGCGCATCGCGCTTGGTATCCATCCAGTTATCGTCCAGGTTCAGGTAAATGTAGCCGGCGTCCTTCAAGCCAGAATTGACCATGGCATCGGCAATTTCCTTAATCTGGTTTTCGTTGATGTTTTCGTGGAACACGTTCCAGCTGTTCCAACCCAGCGGTGGCGTAAGCACCAAGCTATCGGGGTGAGCAAAGCTCATCGCCGAAAGCGAAAGCGCAGCCGCCAGCGTTGCTTTTTTAGTCGAAACCTTCATCATCTTGACTCCTTGTTTAAACTACTTGACATTCAACCTAAATGTCAATCCAACCTCAGACTTAACCAAGAACATTCCGGGTCGTTTCACCAAATTCTTGGTGGCTTCATAAAGCCCTGCCTTATCGGCAGTGATACGACCCAGGTAAACACCATTCATGCTGAACACGGCGTAATTTTCGACACCGGCCTTTTCAAGGCGCACATTCGCCAACTTAGAAGGCGGCTCAGCTTCGGTCTTCGAAATCTTTACGTTATCAAGCGTAAGAGTTCCCGTGGCAGCTCCCGCATTAAAGCTCAAGCGGCTATTGGTATCGGTAGCGGCTGTCATCTGGAACTTGAAGGAATAAGTTTTCGACTCCGTTCCGATTTCAAAATTCTGCTTTTCGCCCAAGTAAGAATCCCACGGATCCGTATGCTGTTCCACATTCACTTCGAGGGTACGGGCCGCACCGGCACTGGCATCAAAGCTGATTTCGTACCACTGATCTTTTTCCAAATGCAAGTCATGCTGAATCAGCTGCACCTGGTAATTCTGCGTTCCGACAGCCGAAATATCGAGCTGATACTTGCCATCCTTGGCTGCACCCATCGCCTTGGCATCGCCATGCAGCTGCAAATCCCAAGCCACGGCGCTTGAATCGAAACCGCCATTGAAGATGCTATCGCGATTGGTGGGCACCACCACGGCAGGGGCCGAGGGAGTTACACCATCGAGGGAATAGTTCTTCACAAAATTCCAGATTTCGTCGCTGGTATTCACGCTGGCCAAATCCATGGAATACCAATGGCCCTTACCTTCAATCGTCATCAGGCGCACTTCTACCCCATCGTTACAGCCGCTCCAAATTTCAAGAGAAGCCGCAGAACCCGAACGGGTTGCCGGATAAGGCTTAATCTTCTGGGAAGACGAAGAACACTTCTGCGCAGAGACCCAGCTCTTCACCGTATTCACGGTGTTGTTGTAGTTCACCACGTCGTCGGTGGTGCCATGGGTATGCATAATCGGCATGGCGCGCTTGGGCGAATTCGGGCTGCCGCCACCCGAAACAGGGGCGATGGCCGCAATCATGTCACCCATCTTGTTTGCCGCATGGTAGCTCATCATGCCGCCCATCGAAAAGCCGGAAACATATACACGTTTTTTATCGATTCCGTACTTTTCATACATATTATTGATGATAGCCTTTAAGAAATTGATATCCTTGTCGCCAGAGATATCCCAGGCCTTGTTTTCGCCATTGGGGAACACCACCACAAAACGGGCCGTGTCGGCAATAGATTCCCACTTAGCCGCATTCTGCTGGTAAGGGGCATCCTGATTCATGCCGTGCATCTGAATAATCAGCGGGCGATTTTTTTCGATGCCCGACGGAGCATACACCAGCATACTGCGGTTTGCACCGTTCACATTGATATTGTCTGCAATAGCGCTACTCGCACATAGCGCCACGCCTGCCAAGGCAAGCACCACCTTGCCCTTGAAACCAAAACATCTCATCACTCATGCTCCTTATAAAAGCGGCTACGCCGCAATGTCGTTACTTCGTCACCATAAAGCGATGAACCATCCCATTCTTCGCCTTAATCAGGTACACGCCCTTTTCCGAAACCATGGAGCGTACCTTGGACTGGGCTTCACTTGCGCTTGCGGCAAACACTGCCCCCACAAAGCTTCCGTTCAAGCCGTACACGCGATAGACTTGTTCAGTCTGCACGTCATAACGGACCTTATTGGCGATACCTGTCGGGCCAATGGGTTCCGGATCCGTAGCATTCGCGCCAGACACGAAGGTGAAATAGTCAATATCGAGCCAGGAGCCAATGACCGTGAAGCGGAGCACATGTTCGCCCGCAGGGAGCGTCACGTTGGCCTTCACCTTGTTATAGTCGTCGTAATTGTTTTCGCCGGAACTTGCCGCCGGCACAGCAATTTCTTCGGTAATGTCCTTGCCATCCAAGGATAGCTTGAAGCTGGAGGTAGAACCCGCTGCAGCCACAGCTGCAAACATGGTATACTCGCCCGCAGCCTTCACGTTCACGGTGTATTCCAGCCAATCGCCTTCGCTGTTGTAGCCCACAACGACGCCGGTCGCCTTTTCGTAAAGGTCTACGCCCGTGCCCTTGCGGTAGTCGCTATCGCCGTGGTTTTCGGAATCGCCGTCATAGTACGAAGTACCATCCTTGCCCCTGCCCGGCACGTCGAAGTTTTCGGCTTCGATCTTGCCCGGGAGCGCAACGGCAGGGCAGTTCTCGCCAGCGGCACAGAACGGAGTCTGGGGCACAGGTTCTGCACCGGCACCTTCCAGGTAAATTTCGTCGTTCACGTCGGCACCGACCTTGAACCAGTCAAAGTCCGCATGGCCACCAGCCGTCTTTGTCGCAAAGTTGAAGAGACCCCAGCGTACACCCACGAACATGTGCAGGTCGTAATTGAGCTTCACTTCGCTACCGATCTTTGTCCAGGTGCTACCATCGGTGCTGTAGTAGAAATAGGCGGTACCGCGGTCAATGGGCAAGTCGAAATCGATTCGCAGGTAAACCTTGGAATCCGAAAGGGCCTGGCTTGCAGCAAGCTTTTCGCCGTCCTTGTTTCCGGTGTACATCACCACCTTGTAACTGCCACCATCCTTGGCGAGTGCCACAAAGCCCTTGTCATCTTGCAGGGCAACGAGGCCAGCCATGTCGCCGTCCTTCATGCCGGTGCCATCTACCAGCGTACGACCGGAGCACTTGGGGCCAAAGGTGCGCTGGGTCAAGGTATTCTTTGCATTCTGCACGCGGGAATCAGTGCGGCTGGTAGTAATACGGTAGTAGCCCGGATTTGCAGACAGGCTCCAATTCTTGTTATCAGGGTTGTGGTTAAACTGCCATTCGAGAGCAAGTTCGCTAGATTCAAAATCGTCGCTGGTAACCATGCCGTAACCCGGAAGCGGGCTTTCGGGCAGGTCGATTGTGGAGGGAGCCTTGCTTCCGCTGGTGGGAACCGGCCAGCCGTCCTTCCATTCCATCGGGACCAAGTGCGACATACGGCCCACCGGGCCGGAATCGCGGAACAACAGTGCATACCACTTGCCATCGGGAGTATCGAAAATACCACCCTGGGCAACGCCGTTATCAGACAAGAAGTATCTGCCGCTAAATCCGGAGAGCAGGCTCTTGGAACGGTAAACAATTTCGCTACGGCTCTTGCCTGCCGGCCAAGAAATCGTGAACAGGTAGTATTCGCCGTTCACCTTCTCCATGTGGGAGCCTTCCTGCTGCACATAGTAATTGTTGGAGCCGGTCACCTGGTTAATGCTCACGCCGCCGAGCTTGCCGCTCTTGCCGCCGGCCTTCACACCGCTGGCATCGTCATTGAGCTGCACATAGCTAATCTGGTCGCCCGAACCGTAGAACACCCAGGCGGTGCCATCGTCATCAAAGAAGAGGGAGGGGTCATGGTAGAACGGGAGTTGTACTTCGGACCACGGGCCATTTTCCACATCGGCGGTCTTGTAAAGGTGCGTCTTGTTGGTGGTGTATGACGGTGTCAATACATAGAAGTTACCCTTGTGGTAACGAATGCTGGACGCCCAGGAGCCCTTGCCGTAGGCGTCCTTGCCGCCGTTCAAGTTCATGTTGTCGTTGTTGGTGAGGGTCTGGTAGGCATAACCCACCGTGCGCCACTGGGCCAAATCGGTGCTCTTGAAAACAGGCACGCCCGGAGCAAAGTGCATGGTGGTCGTCACCATGTAATAAGCATCATCGACGCGGACAATGGAAGGGTCCGGACTATCGACATACATAATCGGATTGTTGACCGTTGCTGCGTAAACGGCACAAGAACTAACGAGGGCAACGCCCAAACCTTTTAGCCATCCCATATAGTACTCCTTTACTGAGCGCACCACCGCCCATACAAATTTCATCATTCTAAAATTACCCTAAAAACGGGATAAATTGCCCCACCAAACCGCAAGTTCCTTTGACAAATTGTCAAGAAGGCCAACGGCAAAAACACAAAAAAACACCCCTAAACCAGGGGTGTAAAACAAGGAGAGAGAGTTTAAACTTTAACCGTACAGAAATCCCAGCACGACTGCAAGAATCGAAAAGACGGCAATCTGCTTAACGACCACAATTTCGCTACTTTTCATAGGTCACCACCTTCTGCTTGACGCCCATCTTGCCGGCAGAGCGAACCAAATACACTCCCTGACGGATACCCTTGACACCATCCTTGACCATACGTACCGCAGCATCCATGCCGGCAGCCTTGAAGCTTGCCACATGCTTGCCCTGCATATCGAACAGGTTGAAGTTGCTTTCAGCTTCGGTCATCAGGTTCAAGCCCTGAGCAATAGACGTCGTAGAATGAGCCTTGAATTCCACATAGTCAATATCGATCCAGTCGTTGGTGATTTCCAGCTTCAATTCATGTTCGCCGGCCTTCAAGTTAGCATTGCCACCGCCCACCGTCGTGAACGAAGTGAAACCCTTGCCTTCGTTAGCGATTTCAGAACCGATCGGTTCGTCATCAATGTATAGCTGGAAGCCACCGGTGCTGTTATCGCCAGCCACGAGTGCAGAAATTTCGTATTCGCCATCGGCTTCCACCTTCACGGTATACTTAAGCCATTCGCCCTTCTGGCAGTGACCAACAACCAAACCCATGTTGGGCTGGTAAATGTCCACATCGTTCTTGCGGAACTTGCCACCTTCATTGCCCTTGCTCAAATCATAGTAACCCTTGTCGGCACCGCCCTTGTTGTATTCTTCGACTTCAATAGTGCCAGGAATCTTTGCGGGAGCATCGCCATACGGGCCGTATTCCTCAGGCGGTTCATCGGGAACAGTAGACTGGCTCGGATCAACCAAGTCCACCGCCGGAGCATCCGGGTCAATGGTCTTATCAATCAGCTTGAGCATTTCGGAACAATAGCGACGACCAAGTTCAATCACACCTTCGCGGCCAAAATGATAGGGATCAGCGCCGTTACCTTTCAAGCCCTGGGAAGAGGCCAAACCAAACTTCTTGAACTTGCTCTTGAGCTGGGCAATACCGGCATTCTTAGAGCTGCAGCAGCTACCCTGGCCGGAGTTACCCGTGGGGTCGTTCATCATTTCGCCAGCCACAAAAGGCACTTCGTTTTCGTCCAAATCAAGAGCATTGATAATGTCCTTGTAGGTCTTGTACACATTGTTCTGCCATTCAGTGCCAGCGCCATCAGTTTCACCCTGGTGGAAGATCACGCCCTTGATAACGCCCACTTCCTTAGCCTTTTTGCCCAGGTCTACAATTCTCTGGTACGGATTGGAATCGTAGTCCTTAGCCCAGCTCTGAATATAGCTTGCAGCAGAGCTGAAGTATGCCTGGTACTGGTCCTTGTCGAAAGCCTTGATACTTACAGCACCGATAGCCACAGGAATAATACCCACAGTTACACCCGGCAGGGAATCCACCATGGCGCGGCCAAAGTAGTCAGCCGGAGAAAGCTTTTCAAACGGGTGGAACATCGGCGGAATTGCAGGGTACCATTTGCCAGTCTCGATAGACTGAGTGGTGCTACCACTACGGTCCCTAGCACTCGCGTTATGGGAGGCAATCATCAAGAAATTTTTGGGGTTCGTTGCCTGGTCTTCGGCAGGAACAATCGGGCCGTTACCGGCCATATTCGACTGGCCGTAGGCGATATAGATATGGAAATTGGGGTTCGGGGCCGCATTGGCAATGGTCGCGAGCATCAGAAGCCCGCCGACAAGCCACAGGGCCGGGGTCAAAAACTCAGAAACTTTTTTAAAGTCCATAACACACTCCTTTTATACCCTAAAGTTATCCAAAAAAATTGGCTTTTTTATGTAAAAAAAGCCGAAACCTATGGATAAATAGTCAATAGGAGACAGGCAAAAACAAACGAAAAACCCGCCCAAAAGGCGGGTTTCGGTTAACTAAAGTTTACTTCAGCCATTCGTGCTTACTTTGACACCTGAATGCGCAGGATTTTTCCGGCGGCAGACTTAGCCAAGTAGGCGCCACCGCACCGTACCAGTCCCGTAGCGGCATTCTTCAGTTCCTGCCCATTGGAGGCACGCACCATGCCGATAAAGCCACCATTCATGTCAAAAATGCGGTAATTTTCAGCTTCGGTCGGCATATCGAAACGAACGCTGGCAATTCCCGTGTTGCAATCAGTGCAGGCCCTTTCAAACTTGAAGTAGTCAATGTCGAACCAGGAGCCAGTCACTTCCATGCGTAAAATGTGTTCGCCGGCAGGCAAGTTCACCTTGGCGGTCACCTTCTCGAAGTCATCCCAGCTGGAGCCCGAAACCGGAACTTCGGCAATGGCGTCGCCATCAATGGAAAGCGTAAAGCCCACATCGGAATTGCTCGTCGCGACAGAAGCAATCATGTTGTATTCGCCAGCTTCCTTCACGTTCACGGTGTATTCCAGCCATTCGCCAGCCTGGTTGTGGCCCACGACGTAGCCGGTAGCCTTCTTGTAAATGTCAACACCCGTGCCTTCGCGGTAATCGGTGCATTCGGCTTCCTTGCCTTCGTCGGTGCAAGAATGGTTGTCAGAATCAGCATCGCTGTAGGTCTTGTTGCCCTTGCCGGTGCCCGGAATGTCGAAGTTTTCGGCTTCGATCTTGCCCGGAATTTCGGCGACCTTGCCGCCAAACGGTTCGCGCGGAACCGGTTCAGACGGAGTACCAACGCCCACGAGCGTCACGATGCAATCCTTGAAGTTGCTGCCACCAGATTCCATCTTGACCGTCACTTCGCCGTTCTTGACTTCGACTTCGCCTTCGTACTTAGCGTTCTTCGCTTCACTGGTCGTGTAAACATGGAAGGACTGCACATCGGCGCCCTGCACCTTGACGGTCACGGACTTGTCGTTTTTGTAATCGCGGTTCACGAGCACAACAATCACGCTATCGCCATCGGCACTCTTGTAAGCACTGGCAAAGAGGTTTGCCTCGGGCTTGGCAGTTGCACCCACGCGGACAGCACCCGGGCGGATAAAGCGAGCAAACTGAGAAAGCACATAGCCACGCTTGGAAATCTTGCCAATTTCGTTCTGCGGAATCTGGAGTTTGTTACCAAAATCCTTTTCCATGATAAGGCCATAGCAACGACGGATGTACCACCAAGTGTATTGGTTGAAATTACCGATAACCATGGCACGGTGGATTTCGTAGCCCACGTCCATAGCGTTCACGGTATCGCGCTTGTTGGCATTCGCCTGGTCACCCGTATTGCGGATCGTACGCCAGTCGTTACCACTACCCTGACTTTCGGTATAGTGTTCCGTCATCCAGCGTTCCACGCCCTTCTGGTCAGCAAGCTGGTACTGGAAGAAGTTATCCTGGGAGTTTCTGTCACTTGCGTAGAAGTGCGCACCGAGAATGTCCCAGTTCTTGAGGGCGTTGGCATCGTTCAAGACTTTGTTATAAAGATTCTTGTCGTAGCGGAAAGATTCCGTCGAAATCACCTTGACGCCGTTCTTGCGCATCTTATCGGCATAGCCCTTGGTGAAGTTGTAGATTTCGTCGGCGCTCCAGCAAGCCCATTCGCCGCACCAATCCGGTTCGTTACTGATAGAGATTGCATACAGGGGAACGCCCTGGTTTTTCATGTAGTCGTTAAAGCTATTCAGGTGGTCCACGTACTTCTGGTAGTTAGACGAAGACATATGCTGATTAGCGCCCGCATACGGAGAAGTCCACGGGGTTGCATACAGAATAAAGTCGTCGCCTGCGTACTTCTTTGCGTACTTTGCAGCCTGAACTTCTTTATTAAAATCGTTAGAACTTGCATACACCGGAATACGCAGCGTATTCAGGCCGAGCGTACCATCGCCCGTACCAAAGGCAATCTTGGCATCGGCTTCAGAAAGGCCGCTACCGCCCTGCCACTGGTTATGCACCATGCCACCGAAACCACGGATGACCTGATGTTCGTCAGTCACATCGACATTCACCGTCGATGCAGAAACCAAGCTCCAGATGCCGGCCATCCCAATGGCGACACCTAATCCCTTCACCAATTTTACACTCATCTTTTACTCCTTATGCACTTTGTTCTCCATCAGAGTTCTTTCCCAAAGGAAGGGCTCCCCCACTCGAGGGAGTCCTCCTGGTTGGATGTGTTTATGGGAAACTTAGCGGGCGACCCGCACCTTGGCAATCACGCCATTGGTACGGTTGCGGATCAGGCTAACACCACTTGCCTTTTCTGCACCCTTAACAGAACCACTCTTCCAAAGTTTAGATGCTTCGGCCATATCGCGAGCAGTAAAGCTTGCAATCTTCTTGCCGCTCAAGTCAAACACGTCGAAATTCGAAACCTTGGCCGCATTGAACTTTACCTTGTTCGCAATGCCCATGGGTTCCATATCCGGCGCATCCTTGCCAGCCACGAAGTTGATATAGTCGATATCCATCCAGTCGCCAGTCACCGTAAAGCGGAGGATATGTTGGCCGGCAGCAAGTTTCACATTGGTATGCACCTTACTGTAATCGTTCCAGTTGTCTTCACCTTCGTTCTGCGGAACCGAGATTTCATCAGTAATGTCTTCGCCGTCAATGGACAGCTTAAAGCTGGAAGTCGCGTTGGCAGAAGCAACGGCGGCATACATGGTATAATCGCCCGTTTCCTTTACGTTCACAGTATATTCCAGCCATTCACCAGCCTGGTTGTAGCCCACCACGACACCGGTAGCCTTCTCGTAAAGGTCTACGCCCGTATCTTCGCGGTAGTCGCTATCGCCGCGGTTTTCGGAATCGTTATCGCTGAAAGATTCCACATCGCCGCCACGACCCGTACCCGGAACGTCAAAGTCCTCCATCTGGACAGTACCCGGAATGGTAATTGCAGTACCCTTGAACGGAGTCTGGGGAGTCGGCGGAGTAGTACCGCTGCCTTCGAAGCCCCAGGCCTTGATAGCCATGGTAGAATCCTGAGAGCCCTTGAACACCAGGAACACAGATTCCACAATGCCCTTGAGGCCAGTCATTTCGCAAGAGGTTTCGGCGAAGGTAGACTTGTTGCCCGTATTCTTGAGCGTACAAGTGCCCGCCAGCGTACCCGTTGCAGATCCGGTGCGAATTTCAATCTTGTTGCCGTCGGCAGCGCTGGCAGCCTGCACGGTAAAGCCTGTTGCGGCCGTACCGAAGTCAACGCCAGAAACGCGAATCCAGGATTCCTTGGTCGAAAGCGGGAGCAACAAGTGTTCCGCAACTTTACCTGGAGCCCAATTGGAACGGCTGCGAATGCCCTTCTGCTTGGAGCTCGTGAGAGCCGGATACCAATCATACGGATCGAAGTTTTCGATCTGCTTCGGGCCTTCCTTGGTGAAGGTCAGTTCCTTCATGGTACCGTCAGAATTGTAATAGAATTCATCGACGCTTACACTACGGTGGTAGGCGGCATTCGGATTTGCCTTGCCGTCTTCGGCAGGAATCTTTTCCAGGCCATCGTAACCGTTAGCAATGCGGCGGTCATGGTAAGCCACGTACCAGTGGCCCTTGAATTCAGCAATGCCGTGGTGGTTGTTGTTGTTTGCGTTAATGTTCTGGCCGCCAATGTTGGGGTTACCCATGAAGATTCCCTTATAGGTATAAGGACCCATCGGGCTCGTTGCCATACCGTAGGCAATACGCAAATCGGCAGTACTGTAAGACAGGTAGTAATTGTTTTTGTACTTGTGGATATAAGAAGCTTCCATCGCCTTCGGACCACCAATCTTCAGGTGAGTCTTGGAACTTACGTCGAAGCCCTTCATATCGCTGTTCAACTTGTAGATGTTGAAGATATCGTTGTTGTTGTCCCTGGCCGGGCGAGAATCGCTATCGCCACCGCCAAAGGTAAAGTAGCCCGTACCATCATCATCGAAGAAGATTGCCGGGTCAAAGCACCAACCGATACCGTCGCAGTCCGCAATACCACCACCCCAGTTGTTGATGAGTTTCTTTTCTCCACCAAGAGGATTCGTCCAGGGGCCGGCAATGCTGTCGGCGCCAATAAGGCCAATGCCGCCGCCGCCACCATCAGGGAACACGATATAGAGTCTGTGGTCTTTGGGGTTCACGGCAATGCCAGATGCCCAAATAGCATCGATACCGCTCACCTTGCGGGCATCGTAAATGATACCAAAGTCCGTCCAGTTTTTCATATCCTTGGTACGGAAGCCATAAAGGGCCTTGATTTCGTAACCGCTAGAATTCGCCGGAGCCGGATCATCGGAGTCGGTGATCACGTAGAAATAAGTGTCGTCAGAGGCGGCACCCGGGTCAGCCAAGTAGTGATAGCTAGAAATAGGGTTGTCGGCAAGGCCAAAAGCGGCAAGACCCGCAACCAGGCAAGCAGTCTTTTTAAGACTGAAACGCTTCCAAACATTCCTGTAATCCATATGGACTCCTAAGAAGGCAATAAACACACCAAACCTTCACAATCTTAAATTATCCTCAAAAAACGCCAAAAAAGCGCCCCTAGGGGCACTTTTTATTGACTATTTGTCCATAGGTTTATCTATGAAAATTAACGAATGGAGCGAACTTTCGCAACGGCGCCGGTGCTACGGCTACGGATCAGGCAAATGCCTTCCGCCTTTTCTGTACCCTTGACCGAGCCGCTCTGCCAAATCTTGGTGGCTTCGGCCATGTTATGGGCCACAAAACTTGCGATTTTTTTGCCATTCAGGCTAAATACGTCAAATTTCGTAACCGTGGGGACACCCAGCTTCACATCTGCAGCAATAGCCGTCGTACCACCGAGGGGATCAGAATCGACAGCATCCTTGCCTGCCACGAAGTTGATGTAGTCGATGTCCATCCAGTCACCCGTCACCGTAAAGCGGAGGATATGTTCACCGGCGGGCAACTTCACGTTGGCCTTCACCTTGTTGTAATCGTCGTAATTGTCTTCGCCGGAGCTTGCCTGGGGAACGGAGATTTCTTCGGTAATGTTATCACCGTCGATAGATAGCTGGAAGCTGGAGGTCGCGTTGGCGGAGGCAACGGCGGCATACATGGTGTAGTCACCTGCTTCCTTCACGTTCACCGTATATTCCAACCATTCCCCGGCCTGGTTATAGCCAACTACGTAACCGGTAGCCTTCTTGTAAATGTCGACGCCGGTACCTTCGCGGTAGCTGGTGCCGCCATTGTCAACGCCATGGTCTTCGGCATCGTTATCGCTGTAAGACTTGAGATCGCTGCCACGGCCGACACCCGGTTCATCGAAGTTTTCCATTTCGATCTTGCCCGGAATTGCCCAAGCCGTGCCACCGAACGGGCTCTGCGGAGTCGGCGGAGTGGTGCCGCTGCCTTCAAAGCCCCAGGCCTTGATAGCCATGGTAGAATCCTGATTGCCCTTGAACACCAGGAACAGCTGCTTCACAATGCCCTTCAGGCCTTCCACCTCGCACTCGTTCATGGCGTAGGTATTCTTGTTGCTAGTGGTCTTGAGGTTACAAGTACCAGCCAGCGTACCTGTTGCAGAACCGGTGCGGATTTCAATCTTGTTGCCTTCGGCGACGCTTGCTGCTTCGACAGTGAAGCCCGTAGCAGCAGTACCGAAGTCTACACCAGAAACGCGGAGCCAAGATTCCTTGCTCGAAAGCGGGAGCAACACATGTTCGGCAGCCTTGCCCTGCACAAAGTTAGAACGGCTACGAACGCCCTTCTGCTTGGAGCTGGTGAGAGCCGGATACCAATCATACGGATCAAAGTTTTCAATCTGTTCCGGACCTTCGTTGGTGCAAACCACCTGCTTGATGGTACCGTCGGCATTGTAGAACATCTCGTCTACAGAAACACTGCGGTGGTAGCCTTCGTTCGGGTTGGCGCGACCGTCATCGGCCGGAATAACTTCCAGGCCGTTGTGGCCCTTGGCAATACGGCGGTCATGATACACCACGTAAGAATGGCCCTTGAATTCGGCAATACCATGGTGGTTGTTGTTGCCGTTAATGCTCCTGCCGTTCATGCTCGGGTCGCCAAGAATGGTACCCTTCCAAGTGTAGGGGCCCATCACGTTGTCGGACGTACCGTAGTCAATCGTGGGAGCGCCATCCTGCCAACCGGTACTATACGAGAAGTAATAAGTTCCCTTGTGCTTATGGATGTAAGAGGCTTCAAGCATCTTGCGCTTAGGCAAGTTGTTCACCTTCACGTGAGAACCATTGCCCACCGGAGCGTTCTTCGCATCGTTCAATTTCACGATATCGAAGTTATCGGTGTTCGGGCGGCTCGTGCTTTCGCCACCACCCCATGTGACGTAGGTGGTTCCGTCGTCATCGATAAAGATACCCGGGTCAAAGCACCAGGACACGCCATCGCAGCCGATAATGCCGCTACCGCCAACAAGCTTGGTCTTGCCATTGCCCACGGCGTTGGACCACGGGCCTTCAATTGCCGGAGCCTTGATGTAGCCGATACCGCCGCCACCGCCATCGGGGAACACGATATAGAAGGTGCCGTTATGGACAGCAATGCCAGAGGCCCAAATGTCGTTAATGCCGCTCACCTTGCGGGCGTCATAAATAATGCCGTAGTCCGTCCAGTTCTGCATATCCCTACTACGGAATGCATAAAGGGCGTAAATCTTGTAACCGTCAGCGTTTGCCGGAGCCGGGTCATCGGAGTCCGTGATGATATAGAAGTAATCATCATCGGCGGCAGCACCCGGGTCAGCCAAGTAATGATAAGTGGAAATGGGGTTGTCAGCAAGGCCAAAGGCGGCAAGACCGGCAACCAGACAGGCGGCCTTCTTCAGGCCAAACTTATTCCAAACGTTCCTATAATCCATACGGACTCCTCGAAGGCATAAACACCAAACCTTCACAGACTAAAATTACCCTCATTTCCGCCCATTTTGACAGACCCCAAAAACATTTCCATTGACACATTATCCATGACGGGGGGCATACAGAATAAAGAATGGCGGGCCGAAGCCCGCCATAATGCTCGTTATGCACTTGGTGCAATCATTTTAGATGAAAACTATTCCAGTCCCTTGACGCCGTAAATCGTGATATCGTCGAGCCACAGTTCGTAGGGTTCGCCCTCGGTCACGCCACCGCCGAAGAAGTTCAGGTTCGTCACATGTTCCTTGACTTCGTCCCAGCCGATGTTGCCACCGATATTGTGTTCGTCAGGTTCCAGCAAGTCCTTAGGCGTGACTACAAAGCGCTGCCAGGCCGTATCGAGGGAGATATGCACCCAGGCCTTACCGTTTTCGAGACCGGTGCGATCGAGAGCGGCGGAATCCAGGAGCACATCGAAGGAAACGCTAATCCACTGGGTAGAATCGCCATATCCGGCGCGGGCCCAGAACACCACGGAATCAAGTTCACTCAAGTCCTTCATTCCGTTCAGGTCATGTCCCATCAAAGCCCAGTTGGCGTTGGAATCGTTGGTGTACACGAAGTGTGCCACCATGCCCTTGCGACCAGCCACATTCCTTACGGCATCGAGTTCAGCATCGGCATAGCGGGATACAGACTTGTACCAGCCATAGGTGCTGTCTTCGAAATCTTCGAACAAGGTTACGGGGTACACCGGAGTCGTATCCTTCGGAGTCGTATCCGGCTGGACAATCACGATCTTCTTCTGACCGATCTTCACGTTCTCCGACGCCTTGTCAGATTCAACTCTCGTATTGCGGCTACCCACCGACATGAAGTTGCTGATAGTCGAAGTTTCACCGTCCATATCGGGAACCTGATAAGTGCGGTATACAAATCCCACCACGTTCAAGAGGCCTTCAGGAACACTGGGGAATTCAAATTTACCGGCGGAATCAGTTTCAACAAAGTAATCGAGACCCTTGATAGCCACCGTCACGGACGACACGTTATCGGGCATGTAGACCTGGCCCGAAATCGAACCCGTCGGCGTCATCTGGATAGACACGGTGTCGCAAGTGCTGTCACCAACGACTACAGGCTTAAAGGCCTTAAAGGAATCATCGCGGGCTTCAATGGTATAGCTACCGGATTTAAGCCTCGGGAGGTTCAACTGGCCCTGGTCGTCGGTTTCCAGGTTCAAGACACCAACAGAAGAATCAGATTCGACAACCGGCGATTCCGGTCCGTCGTAATCCTTACTATATGCCATATTGTTTGCACCCGCCAAGAATTCGGACGGACGCACAAAAACCTTGGTACGGGCTGCGGGCAAGCCATCGTCCTTCTGCACAGCAAGTACGACAGCAACAGAGTTCTCCGTCTCAAGCGAAGTACCCGCAGTTTCGTTGCTAGTGCATGCAGCAATGAGCGCTCCCACCGCTGCAACCAAACCTATATGCCACACCCATTTCTTCATTTGGACTCCCTTTTGCCGCCCTCCACAGAATCAACGGTACGGACACCGCCCTTGCGCGCAATCGGATAAAACGCCATCGAAAGCTGCATTACCCGATCCGGGTTCTTGGCACTGTCCACCCTCTTTTGGACAAGTCGCCTAAATTCTCGAAGCATATCACCCAAATCATCAAAGCAGGACTGGTCCACGGACAATGTAAGAGTAGAAATATTTCTTTCGTCAACAGGAATATTGTCAAGTGCATCGCTAGCCAAAGAGAGCACTTCTTTTTGGAAATGACGCACTGCAAGTTTCTTTTCGGGGCCGCCCGCCGTCAAGTGGGCGTCCGTAACAGCAAGTTTACCCGAAGCCATCTTCTTTACCAGGCCAACTTCCAGCAAGGTATCGATAGCTTCCTGGGCCTGTTCCTCGGTAATCGGGGGGCACAGGTCTCGGGAAATCTGCTTCACATTCACAACGCCACCATTCAGTTCCAGGTAGGCGCGCACTGCCGGGATCCACCAATTCTGGAGCAGCTTGAGTTCGGCTGCCTGCAGACTGTGGCGATCCACGTCGCGAAGATCGAGGGCCTTGGCCATCAGTTCTTCGCGTTTGCCCTTGTCCTTGGTTACTGCAGCGGAGAAGAGCAGGTCAAAGTATTCGGCCTCGCGACCGGACAGATTCAGGATTTCTTTCGCGGCGGGGAGTGCATGAGCCGGAAGGTGCTGCTTTTTCTGCAGCACGCGATAAAGGTAGCTGGAATCCAACCCCAGCTTATCCCCCATCATACGGTACGAGTAGAAAGGCATCTCAGCCTTCCTGCGATCGTAGTACTCCTTCAGGAAGTCGCGGTAATCCGATATGTCAGAAAACGTAACCATAATTTTTTACCCGTATATTTACAATAATAAAATAGACTTTGCAGGTAAAGAAACATATACCGAGGGTAAAATTCGCATGGACGTTTTATCCAAGTGCTTTGTGACGTTGGTCACAAACGGGGCAAAAACGCCCAAATTTGGCCAAAAAGGGAAACCGGCAAAGTCGCCAAACGTAAATTGCAAATCATTCTCAAATTTACTATATTTTGCGAACCATTCGCAAATTCGGTTTGCGGAGGGCGAAACATGGAATATAAGACACAGACGCGGCAAAAGATCATGGACTACATGGCCGAAAATCCGGACCGGATTTTCAAGGCTTCCGAAATTGCCCAAAACCTGCCCGATGTTTCGCTAAGCACTATCTATAGGAACATTGCAAGGCTCGAAAAGGCCGGCACGGTGCAAATCGTCGGTGCCGACGACAACAACGAACTGCAATACCGCTACACGGGCCCCGGCCGCTGCGAAGAGAAAATGCACCTGGTCTGCAAGGACTGCGGCAAGTTCTTCCACCTGGCAGGTCCCGCCCTAAAAATGCTCATGCTCTCGATCCAACGCCTGAACGGCTTCGTGCTGGACCAAAAGCAATCGGTTCTGCTCGGGCGCTGCTCCGACTGTTCCCGGAGGCGGCATGGCTAGCACCCTGTTGGACAAGCTGATCGTATTTTTCGCCTCGCTCTATGTCGCCAGGAACCTGGAGCACCACTGCCACGGCGAACATTGCCACGTGTGCCACCACATCCACCGATGTCTGGAACTGATTTCGGTATGCCTGGAACTGGTAGTGGCCCCCTTCGAACTGGCGTTCCATATTTTCTATTTCAAGCTGGTTTGTTTCAGGGCCGCGACATCGCGGTCGGTAACCCTTGTTTCGCAGAAAGTCCTTTTACTGAATTGATGGGAGCCGTCCTCCGGCTTTAACCATCAATTCACATTTTCACCCGAAAGGGTAAAGGACTTATAATGAAGAAATTTGCAGCTCTTGCAATGTTTGTTTTGGCGGCAGCCCTGACGCTGGTTGCCTGTAGTGCAGAATCCAGCGAAAAGACTCCCGCCCAGAAGAAAGTTTCCATTGTCGCGACGACCTATCCGCAGTATGACTGGCTGAAGAACGTCCTGGGCGACCGCGTGGGCGCAGTGAACCTGAAGCTGTTGATCAAGAACGGTACCGACTTGCACAGCTACAAGCCGTCGGCACAGGATATCGCAGCCATTGCCAGCGCCGACCTGGTGGTGTACGTAGGCGGCGAATCGGACGAATGGATCGAAAAGGCCCTGAGCGCCACGCCGAAGGCCGGCCGCGTGCAGATGAGCCTGATGCAGGCCCTGGGTGACCGCGTCAAGGAAGAAGAAGTCGTGGAAGGCATGCAGGCCGAAGAACACGAACATCATGAACACGCCGAAGCCCACGAAGACCATGACCATCACGAAGAAGTAGAAAACGACGAACACGTCTGGCTCTCCCTGAAGAACGCCATTATCCTTGTGGACGGCATTGCCGAAGCCCTCGCAAAGATCGATGCAGAAAACGCTACCACCTACAAGGCAAACGCTTCTGCCTACATGGCCAAGATCCAGGAACTGGACAACAGCTATACGGCCGCCACCTCCTCGGCAGAAAACAAGACCGTTCTGTTCGGCGACCGTTTTCCGTTTCGTTATCTGGTGGATGATTACGGCATTAAGTATTTTGCCGCGTTTGTTGGCTGCTCCGCCGAAAGCGAAGCGAGCTTTGAAACGGTAGCCTTCCTGGCCGGCAAGATGGATACCCTCGCCCTCCCCGCCATTTTCACCATCGACGGAAGCAACGGCAAGATTGCCCGCGCCATCCTCGATGCAAGCAAGAAGTCGAAAGAAGCCCAGGTGCTCACGCTGAACTCGATGCAGTCGGTGACCGACGCCCAGATGGAATCCGGCATGGACTACCTTTCGATCATGCAGTCTAACCTGGAAGTTTTGAAAAAAGCTTTAAAGTAAATTATGAAGAACTCGACCCCTCTTATCAAATGTCGTCAACTCACTCTCGGCTACGGGAGCAAGGACCTGGTCCGTGACCTGGACTATGATATAAACGTAGGCGACTACCTGTGCATCGTGGGCCGCAACGGCTCCGGAAAAACGACTTTCTTGAGAGGGATTGCAGGACTGCTTTCGCCCAAGTCCGGTAACATCGAATTTTGCGAAGGGCTTACGCGCAACCAGATCGGTTACCTGCCGCAGATGACCATCGTGCAGAAAGACTTCCCCGCCTCGGTAGAAGAAATCGTGCTGTCGGCATTCCAGGGGAAGCACCGGCTGCTGCCTTTCTACAGGAAGGCGCACCGGGAACGCGCCATGGAGGCCATGGCGCTTACCCGTACCGAAAGCCTCGCGAAATCCTGCTTCCGCGAGCTTTCGGGGGGCCAAAAGCAGCGCGTACTGTTGGCAAGGGCCCTGTGCGCCGCCGAGCGCCTGCTCCTGCTCGATGAACCGGTAACGGGTCTCGATCCCGAATCCACCGAAACCATGTACCGCATTATCGAAAACCTGCACCAGAAGGGAATGACCGTCATCATGATCACTCACGATGTAGACACCGCCCTAGACGATGCCACCCGCGTCATGAACTTCGACCAGATTTCGGTAAAGGGGAAGTAACCATGCCTGAACTTATTGAAAAGCTTTCGTTCTACCTGGATTTCCCTTTCGTACGCTACGCCATTATCGTGGGCGTGCTGGTTTCGCTCTGTTCGTCGCTGCTGGGCGTGACCCTGGTACTCAAGCGCTATTCCTACATTGGCGACGGCCTCTCCCACGTGGCCTTCGGCGCACTCTCCATTGCGGCGGTGCTCAAGATAACGAACAACATGCTGTTGATCTTGCCGGTGACGGTGGCGGTAGCCATACTCCTGCTCTGCACGGGCAAGAACGCACGCATCAAGGGGGATGCCGCCATTGCCATGGTGTCGGTAGGCGCTCTCGCCATCGGTTACCTGCTGATGAACGTGTTCTCCACTTCGGCAAACATTTCGGGAGACGTGTGTACCACGCTTTTCGGCTCCACATCTATCCTCACGCTCCGTGTAGAAGAAGTCTACCTGTGCGTGGCGCTTTCCATTGCAGTCCTTGCCGTATTTATTCTTTTCTACCACAAGATTTTTGCCATCACCTTCGACGAGAATTTCGCGCAGGCAACCGGTGTCAACACCACATTGTTCAATCTGCTGATCGCAACCATCGTAGCGGTCATCATCGTTCTCGCCATGAACCTGGTCGGGGCCCTCCTGGTGTCTGCCCTGGTGGTGTTCCCGGCGCTTTCGGCAATGCGCGTTTTCAAGAGCTTCTTTGCGGTAACAGTCGCCTCGGCCATCATCTCGGTCGTGTGCTCCCTCATCGGAATCGTTGTTGCAATCCTCGCAGGGACTCCCGTAGGTTCGACCATCGTGGCGGCGGATATTGTGGCTTTCGGATTATTCTATTCGATCAGCCTGTTCCAAGGCAGAGGTGTTTAAATTGCCTAAAATCGTTCTTGCCGTTTTGCTGGCCTTTGCAGCCCTGCTTGCAAAAGAGCCCGACGGCACCAAGAAATACGACATAGACCTTTCGCGCATGAGCGGAACCATGGTCTACGGGCAAGTCTACCAAATGGTAACTTACCCGAAAAAATACGTCGGCAAGCACATCAAGATGAAGGGTTTCTTTTCGAGCTACTACGACGAAGAAATCGAACGCCGTTTTTACGGCTGCGTCATCCAAGACGCCCTCGCCTGTTGCTCGCAGGGTCTCGCCTTCGAGCTTGCCAAGCCTCGCAAGTTTCCCTCCGAATACCCGCAAGAAGGGGCCGACATCACCATCTCGGGCGACTTCGATTTCGAAAAGGACGAAGCCGGCAGCGGTTTTCCCATCATACGCAATGCGGAATTGCTAAGCGAATAGTTTTTTGACTGGATTTTAAAGTGAAGTTCTTGAAGACCATCATAGTCACCTTGTTGATTGCGGGACTGCTTTCGGTCGCGCAGCACCATCACGACGATTTTGACAGTCACGAGGACTGCCCAATATGCGCCCTGGTGCAAGACGGTCTCGACATTAGCGACAATGCGCCAGAAGTCGCCCTGTTTTTGGTGGTTATCTGCGAACTCACGAATCAGAAATGCGCAAGCAAGACGAATTCGCACATTCATTTTTACAGGCCCCGCGGGCCCCCTTGTCTCTCGGCATAATCCGTTAAAACTTTAATCGCAACATCCTGCTTTTTGCCTCGCGAAAAATCGCCAGGTGTTTTTGGCCTTGTTGTCCGCAAAATCCTTTGCGGATAGGACCGTTGTATTCAAACGAGAGAAACATGAAATCTATCAAATCCCTTTCCATTGCCCTTCTGGGTATGATCCTTAGCGTATTCTTTGCCGCCTGCGGCGACAGCAACAGTGCCTCCACCGACCAGCACGAACATTTCGAAGCCGAAGGCTGGAACCTTTACTGGGGTGACTGGCAGCTTGCTTATAGCGTTTACCGCGGCAAGGCCGATTCCTCTATCGAAGTGATGCATGTGAATGCCAACTGCATGAGCGAACACATTCACGTGAAATTCCTCGACGACAAGAAAAAAGAAGTGGAGCCCCCCACCGATGACGAACATTCCTTGGGTTGGGAAATCGGCGACGAAAAAATTCTTGATATACACTCCTGCGGTAGCTGGGGTTTCCACCTGAAGGGTGTCAAGGAAGGCGAAACCACTTTGATTCTCAAGGTGAACCATCATGACCATGCTGACGCACGTACGCCGGCAATTCGCGTTGTCGTAGACAAGGCATTGGACGAAGACGAATGCCCGTTCCATGAACATCACCACGATGATGACGACGATGATGATCATGATCATGACCACGACCACGAAGACCACGAGCACGAACATGAACACTAGCCTTATTAGGGCTGCCATGGGGAGCCTCCTTTTGGGGGGCTTCCTTCATCTTTCTTTTGCAGAAATTACGGCGCAGGATTCTGCGCAAGATTTTGTACAGGACTTGGGAAGTTCGGTAATACAGACAGAAGGACCGACCCACGCCATTTTAGACGGCCTGCGGGAAGATGACGACTTGAAAAAGGACGCCCTTGAACGGGAAATGTCCACCACCATTGCAGAAACCATTAAAAACGAACCCGATGTAGCCATCCGCTCCATGGGCCCTGCGGCGGCACGGCCTGTGATCAAGGGACTTTCGGGGAGCCATGTAGAAATTACCGAAGACGGGGCCTTCAGCGGCGACATGAGCGCCACATCGCCCGACCATGCAGTAGCTTCGGAAGTATTGACCGCCCAGAGACTCCGCGTATTGCGGGGTCCCCACATTCTGTTGCATTCCTTTTCTGCCGCCGGGGGCGTGGTGCAGGTGGAACGCAAGGACATCCCCTTTGACGATTCGCTGTTTCATGGTTACGTCACGGGGTATTTCGAAAGCGCACAGCCGGGTTACGCAACCGCCGTGGGGACGACGACATCTGTAGCGGGAATATCGCTGAAGGGTGAACTTTCGGCCCGCAAGATGGGCGACATGGAAACGCCCGGCGGCACCCTCGAAAATACGGATGTTGAAAACGGAAGCGGGGCAATAGGCGCCGCGTACGCCTTGGGGCGCTTTCGCCTGGGAGCCTCTTACCGCTGGTTCAACAGCGACTACGGAATTCCCGGCGGATTCATTGGCGGTCATCCCAACGGTGTCGACATAGAACTGACAAAACGCGACCTGACCCTACGGGGCCTTTATTTGCCGGCATCTGCGCCGGGCGACACCCTGGAAGCCACACTTCGCGTCAACCGGTATCATCATAAAGAATTTGAAGGTAAGAAGGGGGCGGTGGGGGCCGAGTTTGCCGTGAATCAGGAGAACTTGCGCTTAGAAAAACTCCTGGCAAGTCTCGGTCCCCTTTTTGGAATTCACCTGGGCGCAGAACTGGAACGCCGCTGGATCGAAATGGGCGGCTACGTGTTTACGCCACCGACTCAGTCCTACGGGGCGTCAGCCTTTGTTGCCGCAAGTACGAGTGGGTGGCGGGGGCTCGAAATTACGGTAGCCGCAAGACTGGGCGGCGCCTTCTTTAGGCCCCACGAAAGCGTGGTGGCCGACAAGGAGGCCATCGAAGACCGGAATTTCGGCCTGTGGGCATTCAACGTAGAATTCTCGCAGCGCGTCGGTGTGGGCAAGTTCCTGACGCTGGATGTATTCAGGACCACACGGGCGCCCACGATCGAAGAGCTTTACAACCAGGGGCCCCATCTGGCCGCCTACACCTACGAGCGCGGCAACCACAAGCTGGATGCCGAAAGTGGTTACGGAGGAGAACTGGAGTACCGCTCTTATGGCGAGTACTTGAATGTTCGCGGTTCCGCATACGGCACGTGGTTTTTAAACCACCTCGCCCCGCGCGCCAGCGGTGACACCAACTGGTCACAGCTACTGCCCATTTACCAAGTGCGGGGCGACGAAGCCCTGCTCTATGGCGCCAGCGCCTCCGTAGAAACCGCGGCGGAGCAGGGCTTCCGTGCAGCCACCTCCGCCAGCTACGTGCGGGGCTTTTACCGCCATAGCAAATGGAGCAGTCACCGATGGAGCGACATGCCCCAAATTCCGCCCCTCAAGTTCCACGGCGAACTGGCCTACCTCTGGGAACACGTGCGCACCGGCGCCCACACCGACATGGCCCTCGCCCAACACAAGGTGGACAAATACGAGGAGCGCACCCCCGGCTACATCACGCTCGGGCTATCGCTAGAATTCCGCTGGGAGCTTGCACTCGCCCACTACAGCCTCGTATTCCGCGGCGACAACCTGCTGGACGCCGACATACGCAATCACTTATCCCGCCTAAAATCGGTTATGCCCGAAAAAGGCCGCAACTTCAGCGCCCTCGCAAAAATTGAATGGTAAACCAATCCTCAAAAGGAGAACTATGAAAAAGAGCAAGAAACCCGTCATCCTCATTACCGGATACCTGGGCTCCGGCAAAACCACTCTCTTGAACAACATCCTCAAGCAAGAGAAGCGCAAAGTCGCCCTCATCGTCAACGACATGGGCAGCATCAATGTCGACGCCGAAATCCTGAAAAAGAACGGTTCCAACGTCGCCGAATGCCCCATGTTCGAACTGCAAAATGGCTGCATCTGCTGCACGCTGCGCGACGAGTTCATTGAACAGGTAGAAAAAATCTCCAAGCTGGATTCCATCGAAGTCGTTTTCGTCGAAGCCTCCGGCATCAGCGACCCCGGCGCCGTCAGCGCAAGCTTCTTGGCCTACGAAGAAGACAACCCCAACACAAACGTCTACCTCACCTCCATCGTCACCGTGGTAGACGCAGACCGCATTTACCGCGAATTCCTCAGCGACCTGAAACACAAAAAGGAACAGCGCGACCACCTGGCCGACCAATACGATCTTTCCCAGGAAGAAATCTCCACATTGATCGTGGACCAGATTGAGTTCTGCAACTTTATCGTCTTGAACAAGTGCGACTTGCTCAGCGCAGACCAGCTCAAAGAAGTGGAAGCCATCGTACGCGACTTCCAGCCCCGCGCACCGATCATCCATTCGGTAAACGGCGACATCGATATCGACAAGATCATGACCACCAAGCCCTTCAACTACGGCCAAATCGAATCGTCCTCGGCCATTCAAAAAGCCACCGCAAGCTTGCTGCAATCAGGCCGCAGGCGCGACAGCTGCGTAGACGAATACGGAATCTCATCCTTCGTTTTCGAGACCAGGCAACCCTTCAACAGAACCCGCTTCATGGATTTCGTCAACAACCGCTACCCCTCGGAGCTCATCCGTTCCAAGGGCTACATCTGGTTCTCCGACGCCAGCAGGGACGTGCAACTCTTCGAACAGGCCGGCAGGAATTCCTCGGTCATGCCCGTATCCTTCTGGATAGACGCCCTGCGCGAAGACCAGAAGCAAGCCTACCTCGCCGAAAACCCCGAAGTCCGCGAGAACTGGGATTCACGCTATGGCGACCGCGAAAACCAAGTCGTCTTCATCGGCAAGGGCTACAACAAGGATTCCATCCGAATGGAACTCGAAAAGTGCCTTGACTAGCCGCAAACAGCACGCACTCCCCGGCCCCCGACCTCGGGAGTGCTACTTATTTCCTCGCTACACGTTTCAAGCGTTCTTTCTTCAACAATTTCGCACTTTTTTCTGGAGTGGGGAGATTTTCGGGCATCGTTCCGCCAAGTTCAGCAATTGTCTGACGGACCTTTTTGCCAACCGCAAAATGGGTTTCATTCGCCTTTTCCTTGCCCTTGATATTTTCACGGCGAAGTTTGTCATCCGTTTGCGTAATGCGAAATAGATTCGCGGCAAGTTCCGTAGCCCCCATGTGGTCCAGAATCTGTTCATTCTTCTTGAGCCCCTTGCGCTTGTGGATGTCCTTCATTCCCAAACCGTTGATATTCCGACATGTCATTATGGCAAAATACGTTTTACTGAGGGCGACAACTTTTTTACGAGGGTCGCCATTCATTACAATCAAGTAACATGCATAACGGGAAAGCTTGATATCAGCGATTTCGCGTTGGGCTTCTTTGGCAAGGTCTATCATTTTGCCAACGTCGGCAAAATGATCCGCAACATTCAACCCACTAGCTTCGCAAGCGGTTTTCGCCCGTTCAACAGATTCCTGGAACCGACGCCATTGGGCGTATTCTAGGGCAATCTGCAGTTCGCGAGCAAGCCAGAATTCGGCTCCGTTTTCATCGATGTGCTTGATACTCTCAAAAGTCTGCTGAGAGTAGGCAGTTACTTCTTTTTGGGTCATATAGCCTCCAAGTAGTCACAATAAGTGACGTCACAAATTGTGACCGGTTGATGTTTAGAGGCGTTCTCTCAAATCTGAAATTCAGATAAAAAAAGAACGCACCTCGCCTTTGTACAGCGAGATGCGTCGGGCATTAATGTACCTATTATCCCAAAAACTGGCAAGGGGCCAAAGGAAATTTTACATCACCAAACGAGTTATATGTATTCTTGCTAAGACATAATTTGCCTTTTTGAAATTTTATTTGAAAGAGCTTCAATTGATTTCGGCAATTCTGCTAGAAATTCTTGTATAGTCCGGTGCATCGCATTGTAATCTTCATTGAAGAACTCTGCCGCATCCTTAACGATTTCGCATTTCTTTTTCAGATCATCATATGCTTTTCTGCAAGATTCCTGTTCCGTTAAGTTGTAATCTCGCGCAAAATAATGAACGAGATAATTGCGGGCTTCAATGAATTTTGCAAATTTCGCTTTTGCTTGGCGGCAACGGCCTTTTCGATCAAGCTTTAAATCCATTTTGAATACAAAGAGGTTCTGTTTTTCTGCTGCTTCCAGGTCTTTATTGCAACGAGGTGTATAGATGGCATCAATTAATTCTGGACCGACTAAGCCGAGCATTCGTTTGTCGTCTTTCTGTTGCTTTTCTACGGCCTTTTTTACAGACTTAAGAAGTTCTTCAGGAGTTTCGCCCATCCAAATGCCGCCGGCATGCTTGTGCATCCAGCGCAATTGGAGCTCAATGACATTGCACGCATACAAGGCTCGCCCCAACAGTTCAAAAACTTGGACTTGGGTTGGATTTTTTGATTTAGCATTCACTTTCTATTTCACCCAATACGAATATATCTATAACACGTTGATCAACCCGCATTTCTTCGGAAAGATATTTCTCGTTTTTCGGACATAGAAATCCTATGGTGTAAATATATATCAAAAAAAGAGGTGCGGCTAAACAATTTAGTGCGGTTATACTTACGAAATGCTAACGGGGTCTTAGTAAACAATTTTTTTATTCCCGGGGTTCTCGCAGGGGGCTAAAAAAAAGATATATTGTGTCCCGTGAAAAGGTTTTCGGCTAAATTGACAACGTTACTCCTTTTTGTGGGGGTTGCGCTGTCCCATGCAATAACGTCAGTTCCCATTAGCGGCATCAAGGCTTCTGCGACCTTGCCGGACTATGGCCAGAACACCTTCCGGCCCGAAAACATGGTCATGAAAAAGTACGTGCACCCCTTCTATCAGGTCTGGGGCGCCAAGTACAACGACAAGTCCATCACCCTGGAATTCCTGGTAGAGGCCCAGCGCCTGGACCAGATCACCCTTTACAACGGGTTCATGCGGGACTCCGCCTCTTACGTGAACAACAGCCTCGCCAAGAGCCTCAAGATCTACCTGAACACCACGGACAATCTTGTAAAGGTGGCCACCCTCGCAAAGCCCAAGTGGCACGGGTACAAGAATCCCCACGCCGACATCATCGTTTTTGACAGGCCCTTGAAGAACGTCTTCAAGATCATCATCGAAATCGAAGACATTTACCCGGGAAAGCTTTACCCCAACGTGTGTATCGCCCTGATCAAGTTCTGGGGGTTCCCCAAGATGCCCCGCAAGTCGCAGACGGGCCAGATGACGGACCCCCGCGACGGCCAGGTCTACAGGACCATTACCATAGGCGACCAGACTTGGATGGCCCAGGACATGCGTTACAAGACTCCGGGAAGCCGCACTTTTGTAGGCGATTCTCCGAAGATCAAGCAGCCGTCCGATGCCGGCCTCGAATACCCCGAATCGGATATCGAGGGGATTTGCCCCGAGGGTTGGCGCCTGCCGAAGGCTGCCGAGCTGGAAAAGCTGAAGACGGACCTTCCCGAAAACGCCTCTTACGACGACCTTTTCTCTGCCGCCTACCGCAGGCCCTTCTATTCCATCCAGGAAGTCGAAAAACAGAGCGGTTCCCAGGCCTATTCCACGGATGCAGAAATATTCTTCTTCCCGACGAATGCCACCGGGCTGAATTTCTCTACCCTGACCCGCCACTACTACGATGGCGAATGCACCGAAGAATACGGCGAGACTTACGCCTTCGGCTCTTACTGGACCAAGGACGCAAAGGATGTTCCCCTGTGGCCCGACGAAAACGGCAACGTGGAAGTCAAGCACCTGAGGCACTACCGCTTTGGCGGTACCGATTACTGCGAAGCCATGCTTTGCCACGAAGACTACCATTTTGTGCGCTGCCTGGAAGGGGTCGATACCCCGGAAGAGACGAACAGCGATAGTTCCGACGGCTTCGGAAGCCAGGAATAACCCTCCAAAGCCCCCAACATTCCCGAAATGACTCTTGGAAGGGCCATCGGTATTTTCTATATTTATGCATAAAATCAAATAAACGCATAAACATGGCGAAAATTGCAACGCCGGGATGATGGTAGAAAAATGACGTTACGCGAAGCCTTTGAATCCAAAATGATGCTGCTGGACGGCGGCATGGGTTCTGTTATTCAGACTTACGGCATCAAGGGCGCCAATAACGACATGCTCTCCATCGAAAAGCCGGACGTGATCCTGGATATCCAGCGCCGCTATGTGGATGCGGGCGTGGACTGCTTGACCACGAACACGTTCTCGAGCCAGCGCGTGAGCCAGCACGAGTACCACCAGGAACACCGCATTGCCGAAATGAACCGAGCCGCGGTGAAGATTGCGAAGCAGGCCGCCGAAGAAGGTTTAAAGAAGTACGGCCGCCAGGTTTATATTCTGGGCGACGTGGGTCCCACCAGCAAGATGCTCTCCATGAGCGAAGACGTGAACGACCCTGCCAGCCGTAGCATTACTTTTGACGAACTGGAAGACGCCTACCTGGAACAGATTCAGGTGCTGGTAGAAGAAGGCGTCGATGCCATTCTGATTGAAACGATTTTTGATACCTTGAATGCGAAGGCTGCTGCAAGCGCATTTACCAAGGTGATGGAAAAACGCGAAGCCGATGCTGTGGCCGCGGGCAAGAATGCCGCCGACCTGAAGCCTATCGAAGTCATGTTCTCCATGACGGTGAGCGATGCCTCGGGCCGTACGCTTTCTGGCCAGACGGTGGAAGCCTTCGCCGTGAGCGTGATGCACATGCACCCGCTTTCCATCGGTTTGAACTGCGGTCTCGGTGCCGACGGTATGGTGCCGTACCTGCGCCGTATGGGCAAGGTCGCCCCCTGCTACATTTCCTGTCACCCGAATGCGGGTTTGCCGAACCAGTTCGGCGGTTACGATGACACGCCCGAAGACATGGTGCGCTTGATGGGCGTTTACCTGGACGACAAGCTGGTGAACATGATTGGCGGCTGCTGCGGTACCACGCCGGAACACATCGCCGCCATGCGCAAGATGCTGGACGCGCTCCCTGCCGACTACGAACGCAGAAAGCCCGCGCCCAAGTATGCAACTAGCCCGCTGCTCCGCCTCGCCGGTTTGGAGCCGCTGTTCAAGGAACAGGTGCGCCCGAGTAACGGCGCCGACAGTTGCAACGCCGAAGACTTTGTGAAGGTGGGCGAACGTTGCAACGTCGCCGGCTCCAAGAAATTCCTGCGCCTGATTAACGAAAAGAATTACGACGAAGCTCTCGACATTGCCCGCAAGCAGGTGGAAGACGGCGCCGACGTCATCGACGTGAATATGGACGACGGCCTCCTCGACGCCACCACCGAAATGCAGACCTTCCTGAACTTGATTGCCTCCGACCCGGCGGTAAGCCGCGTGCCTATCATGGTGGACAGTTCCCGATTTGAAGTCATCGAAGCGGGCCTCAAGTGCATTCAGGGCAAGAGCATCGTGAACTCCATCTCCTTGAAGATGGGCGAACAGGCATTCATTGAACACGCCCTTACCATCAAGCGCTTGGGCGCAGCCGTTATCGTGATGCTCTTCGACGAAGAAGGTCAGGCCACCAATTACGACCGCCGTGTGGAAATTGCCGCCCGCGCTTACGACATCATGGTGAAGAAACTGGGCTTTGCGCCCTCTGACATCATCTTCGACCCCAACGTTTTGACAGTCGCTACCGGCATGGCCGAACACAACGCCTACGCCATCGACTTCATCCGCGCTGTCCGCTGGATCATGGACAACCTGCCCGGCGTGCGTATTTCGGGCGGTCTCTCGAACCTTTCCTTCGCATTCCGCGGGAACAACTACCTGCGCGAATCGATGCACACCACCTTCCTGCATTATGCGATTCCCAACGGCATGGGCATGGCCATCATGAACCCCAGCGCGATTATCGAATACAAGACGATTCCGCTGGAACTCCGCATGGCTATTACCGAAGTCATCTACAATACGGAGCCGGATGCCAGCGAAGCCCTCATTGAAATTGCAAGCCGCATGACGGCTGCCGCAGCAGCTGCAAAAGAAGCGGGCACCAAGTACGACCCGAAGGCGATTTTCGCCATGAGCACCGGCGCGGCCTCCTCTGACTCAGGCGACAACGCCGCCGCAGATGCAAAGCCCACCACGCCCGAAGAACGTTTGCAAGAAGCTTTGCTCAAGGGAACTTCAACAACCTTGCAGCCCGACTTGATGGAACTCATCAACCGCGGCGATAGCCCGGTGGGAATCATCTCTGGCCCGCTCATGGACGGCATGAACGAAGTGGGCCGTCTCTTCGGCGAAGGCAAGATGTTCTTGCCGCAGGTAGTGAAGACCGCACGTACCATGAAGAAGGCCGTGGAAATCTTGCAGCCCTACATCGAAGCCGGCAAGGACGCCAACGCATCGAGCCGCGGCAAGATCGTGATCGCCACCGTGAAGGGCGACGTGCACGACATCGGCAAGAATATTGTTTCTGTGATTATGGCCTGTAACGGCTACGACATGGTGGACCTGGGCGTGATGGTTCCCGAAGATGTGATCGTGAAGGCCGCTATCGAAAACAAGGCAGACATTTTGAGCCTTTCGGGCCTGATTACACCTTCGCTTGAAGAAATGTGCACCGTGGCAAAGGCCATGCAAGACGCTGGCCTCCGTATTCCGATTATCGTCGGCGGCGCCACCACTTCGCCCACGCACACTGCCGTAAAGATTGCACCGTGCTATGATGGTCCCGTATTCCACGTGCGCGACGCCGCTAGCAACCCGGGCCTCGTCCAGAAATTGCTCGACCCGGCCACCAGCGAACAGACCATTCAAGAAAACCGCGAAGAGCAGCAACGCATCCGCGACAAGCAAAACGGCATCAAGACCGAAGCCGCCAACGCCATGGCCGCTGCCGAAAAGACTCCGGTCGAACGCCGCTATATGTGCGACTGGAGCAAGTACCAGCCGGTGGAACCGCCGTTCATGGGCGAAAGCAAGCTCCCGCCCATCGCACTCGAAAAAGTCATTCCGCTTATCAGTTGGGAATACTTCTTCTTCACATGGAAAATCAAGCCCGAAGAAGAAGAAGCCAAGAAGCTTAAGGCCGATGCCGAAGCGCTCATCAAGAGCCTTTGCAAGTCCGAGTACGCTCTCCGGGCCGTGCAAGCCTTCTACCCCGCCGCCGGTACCGAAGACTCTGTCCTCTTTAACACGGGCCGCACTGGCACCGACGCCGACTTTGTAGAAGTCAGCACCGCCCGTCAGCAGAATCCCGAAGGCACCTGCCTCGCCCTCTGCGACTACGTGGCGCCCGCCAATGCAAATACCGCCAGCGTATTCGCCGCTCCCGCCGGTAAGGACGTATTCCGCGACATCGTGGGCGCCTTCGCCGTCACCGTAAGCGACGCCTTCGTGAAGCGCCTCGAAAAGTTGAAAGCCGAACAGGGCGGCAGCGACTACGACGTTCTCTTGATGCAGACTGTCGCCGACCGCCTGGCCGAAGCCGGCGCAGAATACTTGAGTCAGGAACTCGCACGCACAAGCAACTGGAAGGGCATCCGCCCGGCCGTCGGTTACCCCGTGCTTCCGAACATCAAGGAAATTTTCAACGTGGCAAAACTCATCGATTTCGACAGTGTGGGCATCAGCCTCACCGAGAACGGCGCCATGTACCCGCAGGCATCCGTCAGCGGTCTCTACATCAGCCACCCCGATATCGATTACTTCCACGTGAAGGTTTAAAAAAAGCGGGCTTCAAGCCCGCCTTTTTAAACTCGCGATTTTTATCTCGTCGTTCTCTACTTCTCGACAACAATCAGTTCAGGCGCGCCCCTCCCCGGGAGCGGCTTGAAGATTTTCACGTTGGTCTGAACCGCCGGACCACCGAAGGCCTTCATCTCGCAAACGAACAGGTAATTCGTACCGGCCACCACCTGGGTCGAAACAGAAAGCGGCTTGAGTCCCAAGTAAGCGTAGTCCTTGGTAGCCTCGGTAAATACGGCAGAATCTTCTGCGGCCAGCGGGCGCTGTTCCGAGAATCCGCCCATCAGCATTTCGTCGGTCTTGCCGGCTTCCAGGTTCCCAAAGAAAGTTTCCACTTCTTGCGTGGCGACTTCGGCGCCATTCTCAGCCGTGATGCGCTTGTTGGAAATACCGAAGGCAAGGGTCACTTTGGCATTCGGTTCAAGAATCTTGAGTTCTTCAGCGCTCGCCTTGCGGCCACCGCTGCCATAAGTGCAGAAAGGCACCACCACCTTGCCGCTCAGGTCATTGGAATCCAGGAAGGTGTAAATGGGCGGAGTAAAAGTCCCGAACATAATCGGGTAGCCCAGGTAAACCGTATCGTACTTGGCGAGTTCCACCTTGGCATTTTCAAGGGCGGGCCACTGCTTGCTTTCGCGCTCCGCCTTTACCGCGGCAATGGTGCTGTCGTAAGTAGACGGGTACGGTGTCGCAAGCTTGAGTTCCACGGCGTCGGCATTCTTCGCCTTCTGGAAAATTTCAGCCAGCTTCTTGGTGGCTCCGTTCTGCGAGTAGTACACCACCACAGACTTCGAGGGGGCAGGTGCTGCGACTTCCGCCTTGGCTGCTTCAGGCGCATCCTTTTTCGCTTCCTGCTCGTTGCAGGCGGTAAACATCAGCGATGCCGCAAATACAGACATTGCGGCCGTCAACTTCATCTTGTTAAACATCGAGTTCTCCTGTTTAGCTTTTGGGCTGTTCCGCAGCCGGAGCGGCACCATTGTTACCACTGGAAGCTGCAGCAGCGGCGCCATTATTACCGGCACCAGCAGCAGCGTTAGCGTTAGCAGCATCAGCGTTCGCAATCACTTCTTCCGGTGGCTGCGGCGGCAGCTTGGTTCTTGCGCCGTAGAGTCTTTCAGAAATATGGGTAAAGGCTTCCACGATATCCGGGTCAAAATGCTTGCCCGCACCTTCGGTAATAATCGCCATCGCCTTTTCGTAGGTAAAGGGTTTCTTGTACACGCGTTCTGCCACAAGGGCGTCGAACACGTCGGCCACAGCCATGATTCTTGCAGACAGCGGAATCTCTTCGCCCTTGATATGCGTCGGGTAACCCGTGCCGTCCCACTTTTCGTGGTGGTAATGGGCCATGTCGATCGATTCGACCATGTAGTCCGCATCGATGGTATCGCCGGCATCTTCCACCATCTTGGTCAGGATCTTCCAACCTTCGGTGGTGTGGCTCTTCATGATGGTAAATTCTTCGTCCGTGAGCTTGCCCGGCTTATTCAAAATCAAGTCAGACACGGCAATCTTACCGATATCGTGCAACGGTGCGGCGCGCTTCAGCTTTTCAATGTAAGCATCCGTGAGCACATCCGTGAACTTGCCTTCGGCCTTGAGCTGGTGGGCAATGGCTTCCACATATTCGGCGGTCTTCTTAATGTGGTTACCCGTGCTCTTGTCGCGGGCTTCAACCACTTCAGCGAATTCCATAATAATGATTTCCTGCATGCGCCGGATACGTTCGTTCTGTTCCTGCACACGCTGGATAAAGTTGTAGGTATCGCTGGCCATCGTGTAGATGGACTCATAAAGGTGCTGAATTTCGTCACTGGTACTGACCCCGATTTTTCCGAGGCGTTCCACGCTGTCCCTAATGCTTTCCAGATCCACCGTTTCGGTATCAAGCATGCTTGCGCGAGTGGTGTTGGCGGCAATCTTCATGGCGGCGACAGACATCTGGTTCATGGGAATCACCGCCCCGCGCTTCACCAGTTCCAGCACAATACTCATAATGATAATGGAGAGGCCGAAGAACAGCGAAAGCATCTTGATAAAGAATACTGCCTCTTCGCGGATAATTGCCTCCATGGAAATATCCGCTGCCACATAGGCTACCGTCTTGTTCGAGGAATTGCGAATGGGCCTGTAGACCGTCAACAACCAGCCATACTTGTCGTCAGAGACAATGGGGTCAATTTCGCCACCCGCCAAAAGCGTCGGCAAATAGGGTTCAAAACTCGGGTCGAACTCCACCACATCGCCCGGTCTACCCCCCGGTTCGCCATCGGTATCCAGGTCGAACACCACATGACAGCCGTCCGGCAGAATCTTGTACACGTACAGGTACTTGGTCTGGGGGAAGCTTTCCCTAATGGCGTACAGGATCTTACTGATGAAGGCGTAATCCTCGTCTTCAAAGCCCTGACTCATATAGTAGTCAATCTTGTCGGGGTCGATAGCCGTAGAGGCGGCCCTGGTCACGCCGTTTGCCACACTGATAAAATTATTGATGGAATTTTCACGATACAGGAAAAAGCCAATCGTACTGGCTAGGCCACCCAAAAGCACTTCGGCAACAATCACCATGTACACCACCTTGCGAAGCAAGGAATAGCGCACCATGTGCTTAGCCACTTCGTTGTTGTTGACGCGCAGGAACACCTTGTTCAGGTGGTTCTTGACGACACGGGGAATAAAGCGGAAAAGGAATACCGCCGCAATCACCACGACGCCCTTGTCAAAGAAGTCCAGGACGATGTCGGCCCAGAGCTGCGAACTAAACTTGCTCCAGCCGAAAACTTCGTGGAAGGCGATAGCGAAGGGAGCCGAAATGCCTTCGCCAAAATTGAACCCGAACAAGAAATAGGTAAAGATGGAACCGATACCGCCGCCAATCAGGGCGAAAGAAATAATTACCACGAACAGGCGCGGGATATTCTTGAAGAACCGCTGGTGGTAAAAGAAGGTGGCCAGGGCAGCAATGAAAATGCTAATGACCCCGTAGAACATGGTCACCGGGTCCGAAATTCCGTTGATGGCGTTGGAGGCGAAGCCGACTATAACAGCCGGAAGGTTACCACCCAGCATGGCAGTAAGGATTGTCCCCAAGCAATCCAGGTAAAGAGGCAGTTCCAGGGTTAGCGCAAGCTTTGCCGGCAAGACATTGAGCAGCAAACCAGCAATAATCAGCAGTATTACGCTTTTTAAATTAGACCCATTTTCAAAATCAATCTTTCTCATATGGACCAATACATCCTTCTTAGCACAAATAAAATAATTAAAAAAAGGACCCTTGCCGGTCCTATTTTATAATTTCCACTATTTTTTTGTTGTTTGTAGCCCCCGAGACCACCGAAACATCCCGTTTATGCACATGAAAGTGCTCGGCCAGGAGTTCGCAGATGGCCTCGTTCGCCGCTCCATCCACAGGCGGGGCCTTGACCTCCACCTTGTAGCTGCCGTCGGGGAGCTCTACCACGCTTTCGCGCTTGCTCCGGGCATGTACCTTGATGTTGATTCTCATAAAGTACTAGGCGAGCACATTTCCCGGGGCCGCCGGGCGAGCCCTGAGCTCTTCTTGCATGCGCTGGTCGTTTTCCATGGCAGAGAGCAAGTCTTCCTGGCCCTTGATAAGCGCACGGCAGCGGATAAAATAGTTTGTACGCAACTGCTTGAGCTGTTCAATTTCCATGCGGAGCTCTTCGGCCTCTTTCTTGGTGGACTCCACCTCGCGGACCGCTCTGGCCTTGGCTTCGGCAACGATAATTTCGGCTTCTTTTTCTGCAGTAGCCTTGACCTCGTCCACGGTACGCTGCATGGTCACCACGGCGTCCTGGATGGTCTTTTCGATCTGGCGATAGTAATTCACTCGTTCTTCGGCAACCTTCAAACGTTCGGTAAGGTCGGTCTTGTCCCTGGACATCTGTTCAAAGGCATTGGCCGCCGTTTCCAGAAAAGCCTTGACTTCTTCGGGATCGATTCCACCGAAATTTTTCTTGTGGAAGTTCTGGTTTCGAATATCCAAAGGTGTAAGTTCCATACTAAAACCTGCAAAAAAGTGGAAATTTGCCGCCTTTAGCGACATCCGAAATATAACAACTTGCAAACAGCGGTGTCAAAGTCACAAAAAAATAAGATATAAAATGGTGATTCGCCCAGTCCTGTTTTAGAATTATCATGTTATATTTTATTAACAACGTTTATGATTAAGTTCCTGAAAAACTTCTGGGGGGCGCAGGACACACTGGAACGTAAAATGTTCTGGTCGATTTTAGTGGTTGTTACCGTAGTAGCGACCTGTTCTGCCGTCTTTACCATTTACGAGGGCATCAATGCCTCCGCATCCTTGGCCAGCCTCGGATGTACGTTGCTTTGCTTTGTCATCGCCTTCGTAGCCGTAAAGACCTCGCTATATAACCAGTGCTACCTGGTCATGTGCTGTGCGCTCACCTGTTTTTTAATGCCCCTCCTGTTCCTGTTCTGCGGCGGCATTACTAGCGGCATGCCCCTGTACTGCATCACCTCGCTTGCGTTGATCGCCTTTGCGGTCCGCGGACGCGCAAAGAACATTTCCTTTATCGTCTCGCTGTTGGTCCAGGCCGCCGTTATCTACATGTCCTGGAAAAAACCGGACATCCTCTACACCACCCTTGACCGCGACGGAGCCTTCCTCGACATTCTGGTCACCCACATTCTGACTGGCATCACGCTCTTTGCCGTAGGTTCCTTCTCCTTGATGGCATACGTGCAGGAGCGCGAAAAAAGCGAAAAACTGGTAGCCCGGTTGGACTACCTGGCCGTCAGGGATTCCCTTACGGGCCTGTACAATCGTAGATACTTGCTCAAGTTCCTGGAAGAACGAGTCTGGAAACACCGCAACGACTACTTTATCGCCATGTTTGACTTGGATAATTTTAAACAAGTTAACACCAAGTACGACCATACCTTCGGCGACAAGGTGATTTGCACCATAGGCGAGCTAATCCAGAAAGTCGGCGATGAATCCGCCGGCGAATGCGTCGCCCGCTACGGTTGCGAAAAGTTCATCTACCTTATCAGCGCAGGCTCCGAAGTAGAAGCCTATTCAAAGGTCGAATCTATCCGCAAGTCCGTCCGCCAAGTTACATTCGAGGAACATCCCGAACTCAGGCTTACCATAAGCGGCGGGTTGCTCCCCTGCTACGCCAAATCGGCAGCCGACGTGAACCAGCTCCTTTTCCGAGTAGACGAGCTGGTGGTTTCTGCCAAAAACCAAGGCAAGAACCAGATTCGCAACATGGTAGAAAACTAAGTTTTTCTATCTTTACCTCTGAAAAAAAATTAAAGAGGTCCATTATGACATTCGAAGAAATGTACGCACTGGCCTGCCAGCGCAAGAAAGACATGCCCGAAGGTAAGGGCACCACGGAACTTTTCAAGAAGGGTCCCCACGGCATTGGCAAGAAGCTCGTCGAAGAAGCCGCCGAAAGCTGGATGGCCGCCCGCTTTGAAAGCCGCGACGCCCAGTGCCTGGAACTTTCCCAGGTTCTCTACTATGTGGCCGTAATGATGGCCGAAAAAGGTCTCACCCTCGAAGAAGTGTACGCTAAACTATGATTAAGGTAGCTCTCCCCAACAAGGGCATGCTCTTTGAGCCCACCCAGGAACTTTTGAAGGCTTGCGGTTACAAGGCCTCCAAGCCCTACAAGACTTTGACCCAGCTGGACACCAAGAACGGAATCGAATTCTTCTTCTTGCGCCCCAGCGACATCCCCATGTACGTGGGCCGCGGCATTATCGACGCCGGCATCACGGGTATCGACTTTAACGCCGAAGCCAAGAGCCCGGCAGTCAAGGTTCTCGACCTGCCCTATGGCGCCTCCAAGATGTGCGCCGCCGTGCCCAACGAAAGCCCGGTGCAGTCCCTTGAAGAACTCAAGAACGCTACCATCGCTACCAGCTTCCCGCATATCGTGGAAGGCTACTACAAGAAGGACATGAATTTCGTGGTGCTGGAAGGCGCCGTCGAAATCTCCGTGAGCCTCGGCGTGGCAGACGCCATTGTCGACGTGGTAGAAACCGGCACGACTCTCAAGCAGGCTGGACTCCGTATCGTGGGCGAACCGCTGTTCCGCAGCAATGCAGCCCTGTTCTGCAACCCGCAGAAGACCGAACTGGAAGAAGTCCACACGCTGATCCGCCGCATCGAGGGCAAGCTGGTTGCCCAGTCGTACATGATGATCGAGTACGACTGCCCGGCTGAACTCCTCCAGAAGGCATGCGAACTTACGCCGGGCCTCGATGCCCCGACGGTGACCAAGCTCCACGGCCGCGAATGGTATTCCGTGAAGGCCATGGTCCCGCAAGAAGAAGCTAACGCCATCATGGACAAGCTTTGGGACGCAGGCGCACGCAGCATTCTCCTGTTCGGGATCAAGAGCGCCCGTATCTAAGACATGCAAACACTTGCTTACTTAGCACGCCAGCCTATCCTCGACCGCGAGGGTAAGATTTACGCGTATGAGCTGTTGTTCCGCGACTCGCCCGAAAGCGACATCGCCATCATTGCAAGCGACGTGCTCGCCACGGCGCAGGTGCTCGAAAACGTACTGAACAACATCGGTATCGAGCGCCTCATCGGCAACAACAAGGCCTTCGTGAACTGCAGCCGCAACATGCTGCTGGACAACCTGTTCGGGCTTCTGAACCCCAAGTACTTCGTACTCGAGGTTCTCGAAGACGTAGAAGTGGACGAGGCTATCGTCAAGGCCGTCCAGCGCTACAGGGCCCTGGGTTTCGAGCTTGCCCTGGACGACTTCATCTTCAACGACGAATTCATCACCCGGTTCAAGCCCCTGTTCCCCTACATCAGCTACGTGAAGATGGACGTGGTGGACAACTCGCAGGAATCCATGAACGCCGCCGCCACCTTCTTCAAGACCATGGGGGTCAAGCTCCTGGCCGAAAAGGTGGAAGACGAGGCCACCTTCAAGCGCTGCGAAGAAGCAGGCTACGATTATTTCCAGGGTTTCTTCTTTGCAAAGCCGGAACTGGTGACCGGTCGTAAAATCGACGCCACCTCGGCAACGCTGCTGCAGCTCCTGCTCCGCATCAAGTCCCGCCCAAGTCTCGAAGACATGGTCGATAGTCTTTCCAAGCACAAAGACATCGCCCAGAACCTGCTCCGGTTCGTGAACTCCGACTCCCAGACCAGTCACAGCCGCATCGAAAACGTCAAGGACGCCATCGTGTGGGTGGGCATGCGCCGCATCCAGGAATGGCTCATGCTCATGCTGTACGCCCGCCCCGAGCTCGGCATGACTCCGCAAGCCTCGCCCCTGTTCCAGAACGCAAGTCACCGCGCAAAGTTCATGGAAAGCCTCGCCCGCACCATCGACGAGAACAACGACGACTTCTGCGCCAAGGCATTCATGGTGGGACTCATCAGCCGTATGGACGCCCTCGTACGCGCCCCGCTAGAGACCATCTTGCCGGACGCCCCTACCGACGACGAAATGCAGGACGCCCTCCTCAACCGCACGGGCCGCCTCGGCACGTTGCTACGCCTTGCCGACGCCGTGGAACTGGACGACCGGGATTCTATCCAGGCTTGCCTCAAGGAAGAAGGCATCCATTTCGCCCAACTGAAACTCTGTCTCACCGAATCCTACAGTTTTGCCAATGAACATTGAGCCGCAAAGTCTTGAAGCGTTAATCGGGGAATTTTCATCGCTCCCCGGAATCGGGCAGAAGACCGCCCGAAGGCTTGCGTATCATATTCTTTCCAAAAACGAAGGCGACGTGGAACGCTTTTCGGAGAACCTGCTGAACGCCAAAAGGAACGTTCACCCCTGCCCCCGCTGCTACGCCTTTACCGACGAGGACCTTTGCCCGGTGTGCAAGGCCCGCGAAGGCGCCAAGTGCATTTGCGTGGTAGAAAAGAGCTCCGACATCGTTCCCTTTGAACGCTCGGGCATCTACAAGGGAACCTACTTTGTGCTGGGCGGCGTAATTTCGCCCCTGGACGGCATCGGCCCCGAACACCTGCATTTGCCGGAACTGGTGAAGCGCATCAAGGACGAAGGCATCGAAGAACTTATATTTGCACTAGGTTCTAGCCCCGAAGCCGACAGCACCGCGCTCATGCTCGACCACATGCTGGCAGGCGTAAACGTCAAGCGCACGCGACTGGCCCGCGGAATCCCCATGGGTTCGGACCTTGAATTTGTAGACGAAGTCACCATGCTCCGCGCATTCGAAGGGAGAGTCAGCTTATGACCGAAAATGCTCCGAAAGGGACAAAGGCAAATCTACCGCCCAAGACTGTCCACCACAGCCCTGTCATGGTAGGGGACTACAAGATCGTCTCTGCCGAATTCGTCAAGGGTTCCACCAGCATCAAGCACCTCCCCGAAGAAAGGCTCCCGCAAATTGCCTTCCTCGGACGCTCCAACGTGGGCAAGTCTTCGCTCATGAACGCCCTGATGGGCCGAAAAGACCTTGTAAAAGTGGGTAGAACCCCCGGAAAAACCCGCGAATTGAATTTTTTCAAAGTCAACGGGAAGTTTTTTCTAGTAGATTTACCAGGTGTAGGCTTTGCAAAAGTCAGCAACAGCAAACGCGACCAGATGGCAGACTTTATCCGCGAATACGTGGAAAAGTGTAAAGACCTGAAAGGACTCGTTTATCTGGTAGACGTGCGCCACGGCGGCCACGCTATCGATATCGAGACAGTAGAAGCCATCCGGGCCACCGGTTGCCCCGTGCTGATCGTTGCTAGCAAACGCGACAAGGCAAACCAGTCGGAACTTGCAAAAGGACTCCGCAGCATCAAGGAGAAATTCGGGCTAGACCAGAATCCCCTGAGCGTGAGTTCCCTGAAGAAATTCGGACTGGGAGAATTGTGGCACAATATTTTGGAAGCGATAGAACAAAACGATGAAAGTAAGGGTTCGTAGAAACTGGCAAAGATTCACGCTCCCCGCAAAGGCGTTTCATTTGCTGGGCTTGTTCTTGTTGCGCCGCCCTTTCGGCCAGCAAATCGCCCTGTTCTGCAGGGCTATCGCTAGTATATTCTCCAAGAATCGCAGTCTCAAGACCGACTCCCGTAACATCATCATGCAGACCTTCTTTACGGCAGTCGAAATCTTCCCCATTCTCTTTATAGTGGCCACCTTGTTCGGAACAATCGTCATCATCGAAGTGATCTCCATGATGAGCAAGATAGGCTTCGCCGACTTCGTGGGAAGCATGATCGTGGTGGTGATTATCCGAGAACTGGGACCCATCCTTACCGCATTCTTGATCGCCGGCCGAAGCGGGTCATCCCTTACGACCTATATCGGGAGCATGGTCATCAATTCCGAAGTGGATGCACTGGCCACCATGGGCGTCAACCCCATCCGTTTCTTGGTCATGCCCAGCCTCGTCGGCGGTTGCATCGCCATGTTCATCATGAACATTTTCTTTAGTGCCAGCGCCATTTTTGCAGGCTACCTGGTTACCAAGGGTGCTATCATTATCACAGGCAACATAATGAACATTCAGCTCACCTGGTCTTACCTGAGTACCGAAATCCTGAATGCCATTACGATTACCGACTTTATTTTCATCATTCTAAAGCCCCTTACGTTCGGAGCGATCATTACCACCAACGCCTGCTACCAGGCGCTGAACATCCAGCGCGACGTGCGCCAGGTGCCCAAGGCGGTTTCCCGTTCCGTGATCAAGTCATTCCTGTACGTTGTCGTTGCCGATGTGATTCTTTCCGTATTCTATTTTGTTGACTACATGAACAACCTCTCGACGCTAATCTAATGTTTGACGAAGCCCTAAGAATGGAGGATATCCACCTCGCCTACAATGACCTCGCAGGAGCCATGTTCTCCAAGCCGAGGATTTTGGGTTATTTCAGAGGCATCGAAATGGACCCGCAAAAGGAATTGATTTCCGATGTCAACCTTTCGGTGATGCGCGGCGAAACCATTTGCATCGGCGGTCCGTCCGGTCAGGGAAAGAGCGCCCTTTTAAGAATCATCGCAGGGCTCACCCGCCCCACCCGCGGAAACATTTATTACTTCGGCGAATACATTCCGCCCGAAAAGTTGACGGCCCTGGAAGTGGCCAAGCGCCAGGTGGGAATGGTGTTCCAGAACGGGGCCCTGATTTCTAATCTCAAGGTCCGCGACAACATCGGCTTGCCGCTCCGTTACCACAAAATGGGAACGCCCAGCGAAATCGAAGACAAGATCAACATGGCCATGGACCTGATGCGTGTGCGCGACGAAGCCGACCTTTACCCTCACATGCTCAGTACAGGCATGCAAAAACGTGTAGCCATCGCCCGTAGCTGGGCCATGGATCCTAAGCTTTTGCTGATGGACGAACCTACCGCAGGTCTTGACAACTATAACCGCCGCAATCTGCTGCCGCTGATCGACAACATGCGTACGTTGTTCAAAACCACCATCCTGATCGTGACCCACGACTTGATGATTTCCAAGGAACTGGACTGCAACATCTGTTTCTTGCACCGCAAGACATTGACCGAGCCCAAGCCCTTCGAATACTGGCTGAACTCCGACACGGACATTTCCAAGGAACTGTTCCGAGATTTGCGCACCAGCGGATAAAGCCGCTACGCGTCCATGTGAAGCGTGAAATGACAAATGAGAAATTAACCATTATACATTTCACATCACACATCTCACATTTATAAAAAAGGTTACTAAAAATGTTTCTTCCTTTGCCAGATGATTTTCATGCTCACTTGAGACAGGGCGAACTCATGCCCGGTTACGTTCGCGACTTGGTTCAGCAATTTGGCCGTGCCATCATTATGCCCAACACGGTTCCGGCAATGACTTCTGCCAAGGCCATCGCCGAATACAAGGCCCAGATTCTGGATGCGGCAAAGGCCGTGCGCCCTGATTTTGTTCCGCTCATGACTTTCAAGCTGAACCCGAACTATACGGAACAGGATTTGAAGGACATGATGGCCGTGGGCGTGGTGGCTGGCAAGTACTACCCCGCCGGCGTCACCACCAACAGCGCCGACGGCATCAGCGATTTCGAAGGAATCTTCCCCGTGGTCGCCATGATGGAAAAGCTGGGGCTCGTGCTGTGCGTGCACGGCGAAGAGCCCGGCGAATTCTGCCTGGACCGCGAACCCGCATTCATCAAGCGCGTCGAAACCCTGGCCGAAAAGTTTCCGAAGTTAAAGATTGTCTTTGAACACCTGAGTTCTGCAAAGTCCGTCGAGGCCGTAAAGCGCCTGCCCGCAAACGTGGCCGCCACCTTCACGGTACATCACCTGATGATGACTCTCGACGACATCGTCGGAGACGCCCTCAGGCCGCACCATTTCTGCAAGCCGCTGCCGAAGCGGCCTGAAGACCGTGCCGCCATCCGCGAAGCCGCCTTCAGCGGCAATCCCAAGTTCTTCCTCGGCACGGACTCTGCCCCGCACCAGCTGGGCAAAAAGGAATGCCCGTGCGGGGCAGCGGGCGTCTACAGCGCCCCGGTCGCCATCCCCCTTCTGGTTCAAGAATTCGAAAGGGCTGGCCACCTGGACAAGCTCCCGAATTTCATCGCCGGCTTCGGCGCCGACTTCTACGGCCTTCCGCGCACGACTAAGCAGATCGAGGTCGTCCGCGAAAAATGGACCGTGCCCGCCATCGTGAACGGCGTGGTCCCGCTCGCCGCCGGTCAGGAACTGGACTGGAAGCTTGTATAAAAGCAGTGGAATTTTTATATTTGCGCCATGCCAGCCGTTTCTCGCAATTACCTTGTAGGCCTTGTGGGCCCTGACGTTCTCGAAGCTGCCGAAAAAGACCTGTTCCATCCGGTTCGCCTGGACTTGGACTGCTGCGACGCCATCGAGATCCGTTACGATTTCTTCGACGAATCGGTCTGGGATACCCTTTCGGAAAGGGTCCGCCACGTAGTTCCCAATAAGTTGCAAATCGGCACCATCCGCCTTAAGCGGGACGGTGGCAAGTTCGCCGACGAACGGGTCGTCGAACGCATGGACCTGTGGAAGAAAATCCTTTCGGGCAAGCAGGTTCCCGAATGGCTGGACCTGGAACGGGACTGTCTCAGCGACTTCAAGGCGCTGAACGACATGGCCTTCCCCATAGGCGTGGGCCTGCTCATTTCGGAACACAACTTCGAACGCATTCCCAACGACATTGAACTGGAAGCCTTCGCCGACGACGTGAAGCGTGTTGGCGCCCAGGGCCTGAAGATTGCCGCCATGAGCAATTCCGACGTTGATTGCGACCGCCTGTACAAGTTTGCAAAAAAATTCGGCAAGAAATTCCAGATGTTCGCCGCCTTCGGCATGGGCGAAACCGGCAAGGTCAGCCGCCTTTGGTCCCTGAACCAGGGCGCCAACCTCACCTACGGTTCTATCGGCCATTCCGAGGCCCCCGGGCAAATCGAGGTCTCCATTATGCGCCGGGCCCTGGATCAAGCCGAAAACATGCACTCCGAGATGGAAATTTTGGCCTTTCTGAATCAATTTTAGCCTTTTTTGATATTTTTTCGTTCCAATAAGGCTTTTTTCGTCCAAACGGCGTTTATTTTTGCTAAATATCCATATTGAAAACATCAAAAGGAATTCATTATGCGTCTTTCCGAAAGGTTTGTCGACAATTGCATTCTGATCAATTCCAAGAGCACGTCCAAGGAAGAAGTCTTGAACGAGCTGGTGGATACGCTCTGCAGTGCCTACAAATTGGAACACCGCGACGAAATTTTCGATGCCGTATGGACTCGCGAACAGAGCCGTTCTACCGGTATCGGTTGCGGACTGGCAGTCCCCCATGCCAAGATTGACTGTGTGGACCGCATGTGCATGGCCGCCGCCACTATCGAGGCTGGCCTGGATTTCGCTTCTTTTGACGGAGAACCGGTTTACCTGATCATCCTGATCGTAAGCCCCGGCAACACCGTAGGCCCCCACCTGAAGGCTCTCTCCTCCGTAAGCCGTCTTCTGGCCGACGGTGGCGTCCGCAAGGACCTCATCGCCTCCAAGGACCCGGCAGAATTCCTGACCATTCTCCGCGCTGCCGAGGACAAATACCTCTAATCCCCTTGACAACCTAGAAAAAGTTTTCTATAATTGCGCCTACCTCGGACGGTTAGCTCAGTTGGTTTAGAGCGCTGCTTTCACACGGCAGAGGTCACTGGTTCAAATCCAGTACCGTCCACTAAAAAAGATCCCATTCAACGGGGTCTTTTTTGTTTAGGACCATTTTTTGTTATTTTGTCACCATTCAACGCAACTATTCAAGTTCCAAGAGCATCTAAAAGGCATGATCAATACCAAAGTCCTCATTTCTGCATTCCTTACGACAGCCGCCCTCGCAACGGCGACTTTTGCCGAAAGCACCTGGACATTGGAGGACTGCCTCAAGCAAGCCAAGAAGGCCAGCCTCAAACTGGAATCCGCTAAGCTCCGGGAACAATCTGCCGACATCTCTATCAAGCAGGCCAAGACGGGTAACTACCCCACCGTGAGCGCAAATATCCAGAACACGCTCTACGACCACCCCTTTGTCTACAACGAGGACCATTACCGCCTGAACCTCGGTATTTCCGGTTCCTACACCCTGTGGGACGGCGGCGCCACCAGCCTGAATGTGGAATCCAAGACGCTCACTAAAGAAGCGACGGCACTTGCCACCCAGCAGACCGAACGCAGCGTACAAGAAAGCGTCCTGAACGCCTACATGAGCCTATTGGCCGCCAGCGAGAACCTTCGTACCGCCGACGCCTCGGTGGAACTGGCCCAGGCCGAATTCGAACACTACAGCAAGCTTTACGAAGCGGGCTCCATTACCAAGAAGGACCTGACCCAGTCCCAGTCCAACGTGCTGCAAAAGCAGACGTCGCAACTCACGGCCCAGCTTTCGGTAAGCACCGCCAAGACCACCCTCAGGCAGCTTCTGGAACTGGAAGACAACGCCGAATTCCAGGTGGTCGCCCCCGAAACCAATATCGAAAGCCCCGATTCCCTTGAACCGCTGCCCACCTACGAACAGCTCAAGGCCGACGCCCAGAACGCCCACCCCGGACTGAAATCCGACAGCGTATCGGTCCGCGCCGCCCAGAAGAACACCCAGGTCGCCGGCAAGGGCAGCTCCATTACCGTGACCCTCGGCGCCAATTCCAGCACGGGCTTGCAGGCCTGGCAATCCAAGGCCTACAAGGACCAGCTCAAGTACGGCTGGCAGAATTCCATCACGCTGGGCATCAACATTCCCATTATCGATGGCGGTGCCACCACAAACAAGGTCCTGCAGGCCCAGGTCAGCGAGACTGAATCCCAGGTGAGCCTCAAGGAAGACTTGAAGACCCTCGAAAACAATCTCGAAAAACTTTACCTGAACGCCATGAGCGCCGACATGCAGTGGAAGGCCGCAATCCTCCAGGTGCAGGCCGAAGCCGAAGCACTCACCGTGGCCGAAGAACAGCGCAACGCCGGCGCCCTTACCTATACGGATTTCCTGGCCCAGAAGAACAACCTGGAAAAAGCCAGAATCACTCTCACCAACGCCAAGTACACCAGCCTGCTTTCCCGCAAGCTGCTGGATCTTTACCAGGGCAAGTTGGATTAATCAGTTCCGGTCAAAACGGAATACGTGGCGGTTGTAGCTGGAAGTCAGCAAATAGCACTTGTCTTCTTGCACCGTCATGAACATGTTCACAAGGTACATGCGCAAGTCCGTTACACGTTGTTCAAAATCGGTCAAGTCCATCAGCACGCCGTCATCCTTGATTACCAGCGTAATGTCTCCGGGTTTCAGGTTCACGTCGATTTCGACAAAGACCTTCCTTTTCTTGTTCCGTTCGTAAATCACCATTCCCAGTTCTTCCAGAATCAGCATGGCCTTGATTCGAACGTCCGAGCTGACGCTGCGGCGAGTCAACAGTTTGCTGAACTTGTTACGGTAGGCAATCAGGTTCCCGGGAGTAAGCTCCATGTCATGCATGTGCCAATAATTGCCGATGGAAAATTCCTTCAGTTCCAGCGGGAAATGTTCCCAGCCATGAATCAGCAGATGAATACAGATGCTTAAGGCCAGCGCCGCAAAGGGAGCCACGCCGAAACCGCCCCACAGGGCACCATCGCCAAGGCAGACATGAATGCCGACCACGCTGGCAAAGGGGCAAACGAACATCACCAAAGAAATAAAGAGGAACGAGAGCAGGGGCAGTTCATGCACGTGGTAACAGGCGTAAGTCTTGACCACGGCCAGCGGGAAAAGGCCCACAGCGCAAGCCCTGATTGCAAACGTGGCCTCACCGGCCAGGGGTTCGGAATGGATACCGAAAAGCCGGGTCAAGGCGGGAGCAAAGATCAAGAGGAACGCCGTAACCAGCAAGCCTTCCTTAAGAATCGACCAGTTGACAAACCTCATGGTCTGCAAGATTCCCTTGCCGTTCCTTTCGCCACGGTAAATGTTGATGAGGGGTTCAGCGGCAAGCCAAATGCCGTTGAAGATGACACTCACCTCCACAATTTCGTACACAATGGAAAGCACGGTCAGCTTGTCCGTACCGAAATGCTGGACGAAGTAGAAATTCAACAGGGCCGCAAGCAACGAGAAATAAAGGTACTCGCAGGCTTCCGCCATGCTAAAGCGGAAAGTCCGCGCCGCATCGGCAATCTTGAAATGCCATACAAACCGGAGGCTGTTGTTCTTCCTGAAAAAATGCATGCAGAGCACGGCAATGCTAAGCACCACCGAAAGCAGGGTGCCAAGCGCAATCCCCGACATGCCCATGCGGGTACAGAGCAGGCACGAGAGCACGATGTTTCCGCCAAGGAGCACGGCGTAAGAGGCATTGCAAACCCTGGTATCGCCATCGGCAAAGATCATCTCTTGCAAGACATTGCAAAAGGGCATGAAAAAGGCTATTCCCAGGAACCAGCCGTAGAATTCGTCTACATATTGCAACAGCTCCGGATCCACGTTCATAAAGCGGAACATGACGCCCTTTCCAAAAGCGAAGAGAATCACCATCAACGTTCCCACCAGGAACGACAACAGGATGCTCTGACCGAAGAACCTGTTCGCGCGGTCCCTGTTCATGCGGCCAAGCTCTATGGAATAGCAAGCCAGGCTCCCCACGGCCACAAGGGCGTTCAGGAAAAAGATAAAGGAGAACAGGGGCGAAAAGAAGGAGATGGAAGCCAGCGCCTTTTCACCAAGGAACTGGGCAGCGACAATCTTATCCACAAAGACATTGGCGATTTCGGCACAAACCGAAATCGATGCCGTCATGAGCATGGCGCGAAACCGCTTCCCGGAGAATGTCTTTTTAATAAGCATCTTCATCTAATTTAACAAAAAAAGGGCAAATTCCAAAAATAAACACCGGATGTTGCGCCCCTGAAACAGCGGGCGTTTCTTTTTGCATTGCCTTGGCGGAAACAACCCGTTTTGGCATCAAGGCACCCAAATTCAAAAGTTGGCACGCCTTTTGCTATTAAGGGGGTGTAAACAAAAACAGGGCGCCAAGCCAAGGCAAACTACCAAAGCTCGGGCCCACAACCAAAAGAGGTTAAAATTATGACACAGCTTTTCCCGAACACTTTCTACGGCATCCAGAACTTCCTTGACAACTTGAACGCAGCCAACGCCCAGAACGAATGCTGCTACACCCCCAAGGCCGACTACTACGAAGTCGAAAACGGCTTCATGCTCGAAGTCGAAATCCCGGGCGTCAAGAAGGAAGATTTGGACGTCCAGGTCGAAAAGAACATCATCACCGTCAAGGCAACCCGTGCCCGCAAGGATGGCAAGTTCACCTACGAACGTAGCTTCCGCCTGGCCGACGACATTGACACCGAAAACATCAAGGTCAGCCTCGAAAACGGTGTTTTGTCCTTCAACTTGGCCAAAAAGCAGCAGGCTGCCGCCCGCAAATTGACCATCGAATAAGGAGCAAAAACCCAAAAATTCGTGTAAAAACTTTATTTTTTCATCATACTCCTTCCCCAAAAAGGCCCCGAAAGGGGTCTTTTTGTGTAAAAAAATTGTTATGGATATATTGTCAACGGCACGATAAACTAAATTAACAGCATTCCTTACACAGGAATATATTTTTGGGGTCGGAAGGAGTTTGGGGCAAATTGGGTTTATTGACCAAAAAGGAGTAAGTATGGGTAAATCATTTTCCGCGCTGCTTTCTGCAGCATTTCTTGCCACGATGTGTGGCACCGCTTCCGCTTATACTTTGAAGGGCACCGTCACCGCTAGTAGCGACGGCAAGGCCATTCAAGACGCAGACGTGAAGCTTCTCAAGAGAAACAAGGCTACTACCACTGATGAACAGGGTAAGTTCACCTTTGAAGAAGCAACGACGCATTTAAACGCTGCCCGTAGTGCAGGAAGCTTCAGCATGCACAACGGCGTCTTGAACTTCGCCCAGAACGGTAACTCCCCCGTACAGGTCAAGATTTTCGACATGTTCGGCAACCAGGTTTTCGCCCAGACCTTCCAAGGTGCAGGCACCGTAGACCTGAATTCCGTCATCGAGGCACAGGGTACCTACATGGCCCGCGTCAAGCTGGGTTCCACCCAGGAAACATTCCGTTTTAACGCCTCCGGCAATTTCTCGGGCTATGTCAAGCAGAACCGCCAGGCCCTCTTGAAACTGGACAGCGACGCAGACACCTTGAGCATTGCAAAAGAAGGCTACGATAGCCTCAAGATATTCCTCCCTACCCTCGACACAACGCTGAACATCAAGCTTAACGAAGTCGTTTCCGAACAGACGTATGCTTTCGGTTACGCCCTCGGCAACACCCCGCGCCCGAGTAAGGGTTGCGGCAAGGCATCTTCCTTGAAGTCCAACAGAAAAGTCGAAAACGGCGAACAGTTCTCTCTTAACGTTGGCGGAAAGAACCGTACGTTCTTCATCACCTTGCCGAAGAACTACGACAACACCAAGCCCCACAAGCTTCTTATTGCAAACCACTGCATGGGCTCCAAGGCAGAAGACTTCGTACACCATTCTCCGGACTACGACCATCCGACTCCGTACTATGGCCAGCAGCAACTGGATAAGAACGGCGACTACATCTTCGTAGCCCCGCAGGGTAACGATAACGGTACATGGAACGGAAAGGATGACCACCAGTTTGTCGACGAAATGATTACCACGATGTTCGACAACTACTGCGTCGACACCACCCGCGTGTTCGCAACAGGTTTCAGCTTCGGCGCCATGTTCACGAACTCCCTCGCTCAGGACATGCAGGAAAGGCTTCGCGCTGTCGCCGTCTATGCAGTCGCAGACTACAACATTTGGCTCCCGAGTGCAGGAACGGGCCGCTATGACGCAAAGGACTTGCCGATTGCCTGGATGCTCGTGCACGGTAAAGGCGACGGCACCTGTGACTACAACCGCGCAAAGAACAGCGCCCTCCCGAGAATCCTGAAGAGGAACGGCAAGGCCGACGCCAACGGAAAATTCACTGACGCAAGCAGCGAAAAGCCCGAAGAAATCGGCAACAACCAAGCCGGACACGTCTGTTACGACTTCAAGAACGTCGATCCGCGTTTCCCGGTAAAGTTCTGTAGCTGGAACGGTCCTCACCGCTGGCCGGCTCACGACGAAGGCGATTACAGCAATTACAATAGCAACAGCTGGAACAAGTCCTGGGTTCCGCAGACCGTCCACGAATTCTTCGAACAGTTCTAAGAATCTTTCCTACACACACTCCAACCTCGAAAGCCCTCCGTTCGGAGGGCTTTCTTTATATAACCGCTCGCGCCCAATCATACTAAGTACGTCCCCCGAGCGCTCGCTCTCGCAACAGCCCCAGCTTAACGCTTGGGGCTTTTTGCTCACACATGACCGCTCGGCTCTATCGCTAAAAAAAGTGATATCGCAAAAAAAAGCTCGCTTAAAAAGCGAGCTCAAAATGAACAAAGAAAAAATCAAATAGTCAAACTAGATGAGTTTTTCAACGCGGGAACAGAGGGATTCTGCCTCTTCTGCGGAAGGAGCTTCGGCAATCACGCGAATCACCGGTTCCGTATTGCTGGCGCGCACATGCACCCAGGACTTTTCCTTACCGAGCCACAGGCCGTCACGTTCATCCATATCCCAGCCGGCGAATTCTGCCTTCACCTTCGGCAAGATTTCAGCCACGGACTTGTTGCCAAGTTCGAACTTTTTCTTGGGCATGGCATAGGACGGATTTTCAGCCACGAACTTTTCCGGGCCACCATTGTGATGGGCCATCCAGCTGAGCACGAGAGCGGCAGCCACCAAGGAATCGCGGCCATAGTGCAGGGCCGGGAGAATCACGCCTCCGTTTCCTTCGCCACCGATAACGCAGCCCTTTTCGATCATTTGCAGGCTCACGTTAATTTCGCCCACCTTAGCACGGCTAAATTCGCAGCCGTACTTTTCGGCCACATCCTGGTTCATGCGGCTGGTAGAAAGGTTCACGCAGACGCCTCCCTTCTTCTGGCTAAGCACTTCTTCGGTGGCAATGGCCAGCGTATATTCTTCACCGATACTTTGTCCTAAACCATCGACGAGGGCGCAGCGGTCCGCATCGGGGTCAACGGCAAAACCGACGGCACAGCCGTTTTCCTTCACGGCCTTGCGGAGGTCACCCAAGTTTTCAGGAATGGGTTCGGCGCCGCGGGGGAAGGTTCCATCAGGTTCGCAATGCACACGTACCACACTACAACCAAGTTGTTCCAACAAACGAGGTACAATGTAAGACCCTGCACCGTTCACGGCATCTACAGCCACCTTGAAATGCTTGGCCTTGATGGCTTCCACGTCTACAAAAGGAATCTTCAGGGTGCCATCCACATGCACGCCGTCGGCATCCTTCATGAACTCGTACTTGCCCATGTTACGGTAGTCGGGATAATCAAAGTTGTCGGCATCGGCGAGTTCGAACAACTTCTTGACATCGGCGGGACCAAGGAACAAGCCCTTGTTATTCAAGAACTTGAGAGCGTTCCATTCAAGCGGATTGTGGCTTGCCGTAATGATAATGCCGGCATCGGCCTTCAGTTCGGTGGTAAGGATTTCCACAGAGGGCGTCGTAGAAAGGCCCACTTCAACCACGTCTACGCCAGAAAGGCGGCAAATGCCCGCCACGAACTGGCTAATGGCATCACCGGTCGGGCGGCTGTCGCGACCGATAACCACGCGCTTGGCGCCTGTAATCTGCAAGAAGGCGCTCACATGACTCTTTAAAACCTTGGGGGTAAGGGTATCGCCCACGATTCCGCGAATACCCGAAATAGAACGCATTAGCTTGGACATTGGAAACTCCGTTTTTTACCCTAATTATAAAAAAATTTAGGGCCACCCCTCCTTTTTTGTACACAAATTATAAACTTTTGGCATTTTTTTGATTATATTAAGGAAGGGGATCTTTATGGAACAGACTTTTGAACTGACAGCGGTTTATGCCACAAACATTTTCGGCATAGTCCTACTTGGCATTTTGCTAGCAGGCAGCATTTGGCGGTTTAAAGAAAGAAGTTCCGAAAACGCATACCTCCAGCTACTGTTACTCTTTACGTTCTGCACTTGCGTATTGGACCCCATCGCCTACACCGCCGACGGCCGCCTCGGAACCATCGCCCGCATATTCGTTTACGGCAGCAATGACCTTCTGTACCTCACCAACATGTTCAGTTGTTTTTTCTGGCTTCTGTTCCTTGCCGAACACCTGAACTTCCACTTTTCAATAGCCCACCGCAACGTTCTAGGCTTTACCATCGTCCTTGGGCTCGTACTCGTCATACTCAACAACTTCGTCCCGATTATTTTTGACGTTTCCGCGAACAACGTCTATACACGCAGATACTTCTGGATTTACACCATCATCGATTACGGCCTCTTGGTGGACAGCCTTGTCATCTACTTCATCTGCAAGCACAAGGGTGGCCCCCTCAAATCGTTCCCTATCTGGATTTTCTTTTTCCCGATTATAGCAGGCACAATCGCCCAATCGCTCTTTTACGGCATTTCCACCATTTCTTCGTGCACGGCAATTGCAATTGCTGGATTGTTCTCGTCAATCCATGGTGAACTCGCCTTTAGGGACAAGCTCACCAACGTTTACAATTACGCCTACCTGGCAAACCTTGGGCGCGATTACAAGAAAAAGAAAGACCTGCATGTTACAGGCATTCTCGTAAACATCAACGGTTTCAAAAAAATCAACCTGGATTACGGAAGGGTTGTCGGAAACAAGGTCCTTGTCAAGATGACAAAAATCCTGAATCGGGCCGTGGGAGAATTGGGTCTCATCGTTCGCTATTCAAGCGACGAATTCATCGCCTTCATCAACACCACCAACGAAATGGCCGTAAGCATGTGCATTACGCGCATCAAGTCGAGCCTGAACGAAATCAACACCTTCAGCAATTCCTACAAGCTTTCTACCTGCATTTGCAGCCAAAGCTACGATCCTTCCAAGAGCATGGAAGATTTCATCGACGATATCACAAGGTCCATGCAAGAAGAAAAGACCAGCTATTACACGCAGCTGCAATATAACCGCCGCGACAACATCTAGTTTTTTTGAGCATCATTCGGGCTACTTCAGAGCAGCCTTTATTTCTTCGACAGAATTGACAACAGTCTGCTTGTTGTTCCAGATGCGGGCGAAGCTCTTGCCGTAGTGTTCGACCACAATGCGGTTATCCAGAATCAGCACCTTGCCCGAGTCTTCTTCGGAACGGATCAGGCGGCCAAGCCCCTGACGCAATTCCATGTAGGCTTCGGGTACAAAGTATTCCTTGAAGGCGTTCTTGCCTTCGGCCTTCATCTTGTTGCTGATGCCGGCCACCAGCGGATCCACCGGGTTGGGGAATGGCAACTTCGGAATCACCAGGAGCTTAAGGGCATCGCCCGGGAAGTCGACGCCTTCCCACAGGCTCTGGCAACCCAGCAGGCATGCGCCACGGGACTTGCGGAACATGGCCACGAGACCATCCAGGGAGCCGTCCACGTGCTGGCACAGGAGCAGCTTGTTCTTTTCGGCAAACAGCGGAGCCAAGGCGGCCTGTGCCTTCATCATCGCAGAAATGCTGGTAAAGAGCACCATGGTGTTTTCTTCCACTTCCGGGAGTACCGCACAGAGGGTCTCGTTTACGGCATCGTTGTATTCAGGGAGCGAGGGCTTGGGCAGATACTTGGCCAAAATGACAGAACGACGTTCGTCCTTGTTCGCAACCTCGGTATAGACTCGCAAGAAGGGAGTCTTCTTGCCGCCCAGCGAATCCATGCCCATCTTTTGCACGAAGTAGCTCAAGTCGCCCTGCACCGAAAGGGTGGCCGAAGTAAAGGTGGCAGACTTGATCCAGGGATAGAACTTTTCTTTCCAGGTGGTGCTTGCATCCAGCGGACTTGCATGGAGCTTGATGGTATGGGGATTGAAGGGCTCTTCCATATAGAAGGCCCAATCATCGCGACCCGCCTTCACAACAAATTCAAAGTCCTGCAAGAAGCGGGAAAGTTCCGTCATGCGACCGTTAATGTCGCTCAAGAGGCCCGAAAGGTTCTTGTCGGCGGCAAGGGACGAAGCCAGGTTCTCTGTCTGCTTGATAGCGTTCAGGCCCTGGTCCATAAAGGTGGCGGGGTCGGCTTCGTATTCGGCCATAATGCCCGAAGTGTAGGTAAAGCCGTTGCGGGTATTTTTCTGCTTGGAAAGCTTCTTGCCGATTTTCATGAAGAATCGGTGCAAGGCCTTTTCCGTTTCCGACAAGGATTCGGTCAGGTTCACGCAGCTTGCGTGGAGTTCCGTTTCTTCCACGGGAATATGCTTTTCCAGTTCGGCCACAAGACCGTCGCGGTTTTCCACTTCGTGGCCCCTGGAAGGAACCAATGTCTTGATAATGTTGCGCAGGGCGAAGAAAGAAATGGTACGGCCAAGGGCCTGGCGGCTCACCTGCGGAAGCCTATGGGCTTCGTCGAATACGATGTGTTCGTACAGCGGGAGCAGCGCAAAGTCCAGTGCCATGTCCGCCAGGAACAGGGAATGGTTCACCAGCACCAAGTTGGAATTCATGGCGCGGCGCTTGGCGGCGAGTGCTGGGCACTTGTTGTAATGGGGGCACTTTTCGCCCAGGCAAGATTTTGCAGAACTTGCCAGCTTGGACCAGAGCACGCGATTGCGGCCCTGGCTAAAGGAATTGCATTCGTTCACGTCGCCGGTTTCAGTAGCGAACCCCCAGGGCACAATGGCCATGAAGGAATCCCGCTCGTCGGCAAGCAGCAGGTTCTGCGGAGCCTTCAGGATTTCTTCGAACTTGCGCAGGCACAGGTAGTTTTCGCGGCCCTTGAGTACGGCAGATTTCAACTTGCCGTCGAACAGGCTTGCCACCAGCGGAATATCCTTGTTCCAGAGCTGTTCCTGCAGTGCCCGGGTCGCGGTGCTTATGACCACTCGCTCCCCCGACACCGCCTTGCAGGCAGCCGACACCAGGTAGGCAAGGGACTTGCCCGAACCGGTAGGAGCTTCCAAAACGCAGAGGCCGCCCTTATGCATATTGCGTTCCGCCACCGAGGCAAAATCCTGCTGGTTGTGGCGGGCCTGGTAATTTTCCACCTTGGTAGAAAGGAGACCGTCTTCTTTAAAGAACTCGCTCACCCGGGGCGCACGCTCTTTCACGGGAGCGTTTTCAAGAGGAACGTCCGGCAGCCTGTAGGCCGGCAACTCGGAAGCAGTCTCCGACTCCTTCCACAGCAGCGACCAGTCCGAACCCCTGGCCACCTTCGACAGGGCATCCACAAGCCACGGGTCCGAACTTGCAATCTTGTCCAGCGCCATCACAAACAGTTCGCCACACGCAATGGCATCGGGCAAGGCGCGGTGCGCGCGGCTCCGTTCAATGCCCAGTTCCTGCACCAGGGTATCCAGGCGATGGTTCGGCACGTTCTGGTAGGCAATGCGGGAAACCGTCAGGGAATCCCACACCGGATGGTTTTCAAAAGAAATGCCCACCTTGGCAAAAGTCTGCTTCAGGAACTTGGAATCGAACATGGCATTGTGGGCCACAATAGGCAAGTCCCCGATAAAGGAATAAATCTTCTGGGCCACGGCGGCAAAGGGTTCCGCCGTTTCCAGGTCAGCGTTGCTAATGCCCGTAAGGCTTTCGATAAAGGGGCGGAGCGTCACACTCGTCGGCTTAACCAAGTAATCGACCGATTCCGACTCCACGCCGTTTTCGAAACGAACCAGCGCCACCTCGATGATTTCATCTTTTTCAAAATCGAGGCCCGTCGTTTCCAGGTCAATTGCAACGAATGATTTATTTTCCATTTGATTCCTCGTAAAACTTTAACCGCTACAAAGCCGGAATATCTTTCACCAAGCTATCCAGGATATTCTCGCCGTTCTTGACCTTGAGCGTATCGCTAATGGCACGCCAGGCAGATCCGTAACGCAGCGGTTCCACAGAACCCGCATCGGGCAAGTCCTTGCCCTCTTCGGGGTAATAATAATCCATCAAGTAGGCGCCTTCCACAAGGTCGTCAAAACTAAAGCTGCCGTCTTCCTTGCAGTGTTCCAGGTAATACTGGTTCGTCTCGGCAGACAGCAGGCGCACCATGGCCTTCGCCTTTGCATTGGGAATCTTTCCGCGAAGCTTGGCGAACTTGAGCTTGCTTACCGTTTCGAACTTCTGCAGCTTCTGGTACTTGAGTTCCACCACCGTATCGCGCTTGCCGGTACTATCGGCCACGGCAAGAGTCGTATCCAGGTAGCCCATCAAGAAATGCACCGTGATGTCCGTATTCCAGGGGGCCGTCTTTTCGACGGCGAAACGCACCGGGTCAAGCTGCTTCACCTGCACCTGGGTCGTATCCTTGTTGATTGCCACATAGAACGTCTGGGTCAGCGAATCCAGCTTGGGCTTGTTGAAATACACAATCAGGGAATCGTCCGGGAAAAGGGTCTTCGCCTTGGAATTGGTCTTTACGCCAGAAACCTTGGGCGCAAGCGTATCCCCTTCCATCTTCTTCCATTCCCATTCCACCTCGTTGCGGAGCGTATCCAGCGGGCGGAACATGGAATCCTTCGCCCCTTCGCACACGAACTTGTACAGCACTTCTCCCTTGGGAGCCGGGTCAAAGTAGAACTGCGGCTTGTTGGTGCTGGCACTCATGTAGACAAGCTTCGGATAAAGCTTCTTGTTCTCGGGCGAAGTCAAGTGGCAGTTTGCCGTATCCGCAAAGGCAGAATCAAAATACACGCTACGGGTAAAGCTTGCCTCCAGCACATTGGCGAAAGGCTGGCTCACCGATTCCAGTTCCAGCTTGGTGGTATCCATGTCGGCCACCGCAATCCACAGGGTATCGGCGGTTTCAGCCGTCAAATTCAGGTCAGCCGTCCAGAGGCCCACCTGTTCGGTAGAAAGCTCGATTTTCTGGTTTCCGTTTCCGTCCACAAAGGCGACCACGCGATAATGCCCCGCCTTCAGGCCCGTCAGCGTAAAATGGCCGGCGCTGTCGGCACGGGTCACGTACAGGGGCGGTTCCTTCAACAGCTGCGGATCCTTGCTGATTTCCTTGGTGGTCGTGTCGCGATACTTTTCGAGGTAATGCCTGGAAGCGCGTTCTTCACCCAGCAAGAACAGACCGATACTGGGGAACTCCTTCTTGCGGGCCATGGCCTGGTTTACCAGCACCCGGCCAGAGACCGTCAGGGAATCGATAACGGAACCTGTCGAGAACACCACCTGGAAGGGCTTTGCCAAGGCGTTGCCGTGCAAGTCCTTGATACCGCCCGCAAAGGTAATGGTGTAAGTGGTGCCCGTATCCAGTACCGCCCGGGAAGTCAACACAAGGGACTTTCCGCTCACTTCAAAACGCAGCTTCTTGTCGATAGGCGGCGAAATAGAAACGGCACTGCGGGGAATCGACGCATTAATCCACTCGTCGAATTCCAGCTTCACCATGAGTTCGTTGGGATGGTTCGTCGTATTGGGCGCCGGGTACACTCCCGCCACACGGGGAGGCAGTTTGTCTTCGGGGCCACCGCTAGGCGCCACCTGGGTAGCACAGGCCACAAACAGGGCCGATAGCAGGCCCAGGGAAAGGCTCGCAAATGCCGCACCGTATTTCAACAACGAGAACTTCATTAATCGATCATCTGGATAATCTTGCCGAGGCGTCCCCAGCGAATGCGGAACGGAAGCCTCCACCAAGTAAAGGGATTCTTCAGGGCAAAGGCTTCGTCGTCATTTTCGAAGGAGAAGTAAATCACGAAAGCCTTGGCGCGGATATTGCGGAGCGAAACAAAGCCCCAGTAACGGCTGTCGGCGGAATTGTCGCGGTTGTCGCCCATCATAAAGAACTGGGGAGTCTTCACCACGTAGCTTTCGATAGGCTTGCCACCCACCAGCAACCGGCGGCGGATTTCAAACTTGGACTTTGCCGGGGCATCCAGGGTATCGCCTGCAATGCCTTCCACGGTAGCAGCGCCATCTTGAGGAGCGTCCACCTCGACGAGTTCCACGGTACCGGCGTTGTCTTCTTCGGCCTGGTTCAACAAGGCCACGTTACCTTCCAGGTCTCTCAGCAAAGAACCTTCAAAGGCCATGTAGCTCACCGGGCGCATAAAGCCACCCTGAAGGTTCGGGTCGATCATGGGCAAATAGGCCATGCGCGAAAGTTCCTTGAAGTACGCAAAGGACATCAGGCCCGAAATGGTATCGCCCTGGGTAAGGCGCTGTTGCAGCACCGTGCGGTTCCTGCGGAAGAATTCATTCAGCGCAAGGCCGCGGTCATTTTCCACCGGAATCTTGAATTCTTCGAAGTCGTAATTGTCAATCTCGACGGAATCCTTCCACAGCGAAATATCCAGTTCCACCGTTTCGTCAGGATTTTCCTGTGCCACCAGGGAACGCAGCCACCACAACTTTTCCAGCGGCATGTCGCTTACCGTAAAGCTGTCGCCCACCGACGGCACCACGAATTCTTCCCGTTCGTCGCGGGGCGAGAAAGTACGGGCAGCAGCCGTGTACTTGCCGCGGCCGGGCAAGGTACTCTGCATTTCGCCATTCACAAAAAGACGACCCTTGTGTACAACCACCGTATCGCCACTTACAGCCACGCAACGCTTGATATAGTCCTTCGGACCATCGGCGTAATGGATCAAGTGGGGCTGACCGGCCTTAGGTTCATGATCCCAGTAGAGGTTCCCGAACATCAGGGCGTTAAACAAGTGAGTATAACGCTGCGGATTGCCATCGGGGTATTCCGGCTCGCCGGGGTAACGGAAAATCACCACGTCGCCCTTGGCAGGGTACGCATAACCGGGGAATTTCTGGTTGCTAAAGGGAATCGGAGAGCCGTAAGTGAACTTGAGGCCCAGCAAAAAGTCTCCCGTATGCAAGGTGTCTTCCATGGACCCGCTCGGAATCTGGAAGGCCTGAATCACATACTGAATCACGATCAAGGCCAACGCCACCGGTACAATGATTTCCCGGAGCAGGCCTTTTACAAACTTTTTCCACGCCATCGGCTGTTTATCTTTTTCCATAAAAATCCGAATAAAAAAATTCAGATAAAATTTAAAAAATTAGATCCTTCGGCGCGTTTCACTTGCTCAGGATGACACAACGCACCGCATCCTTTTACAGCGTTCTAATCTTCTTGACCAGCGAACGACTCACCACCAGCTGGGTCGCCGCCTTGTCGCGGAGCACCATGACCATGCAGCCGGCATCGCCCTTGCGGCATTCAGCAATGTAGTCGATTGCCACAATGTGGGAACGGTGTACACGCGTAAAATGCTTCGGGTCCAGCTTCTTTTCGAGTTCCACAAGCGTCGTATCAATTACATACTGGCCGTTCACGGTGTAAACGGTGGTGTACTTTTCTTCGCTATGGAAACGGATGACTTCGTCAATATTCACAAACACAATGCGGTCGCCCACCTTCACCTGCAAGCGCTGAAGGTAAAGTCCGCTCATGTCCACAAGGTTACGCAACTTTTCCCAATTCAAGTCGGCGGGAATCGTCGTGTCGTCTACCTGCGGAATCGCCTTGCGAAGTTTCTCGATAGAGGCCGCCAAGCGCTCCGGAGCCACCGGCTTCAAAAGATAGTCCACCGTATTTTCTTCGAAGGCCTTCAATGCAAAATTATCGAAAGCCGTCGTGAAAATCACCAGGGGAACATCGTCGCCCTGCAGGGAGTGCAGCACTTCGAAAGCATCCATGTCAGGCATCTGGATATCCAGAAACACCACATCGGGCATCATCTCGTGTATCATCTTGACGGCCTGCGCACCGGAACCGGCCTCTCCCAAAATCTCGATTTCAGAAGAATAGGGTTCCAACAGCGAAATCATGCGCTTGCGGGCAAGCGGTTCGTCGTCAATTACAAGAGCGGTACACTGCATAGTTACTCCTTGGGCTGTTCTTCCTTTTTAGCCGTATCTGCAGCAGTGGAATCCTTTTCGTTTGCAGTATCCTTTGCGGCAGGCTTCGGCGCCACCTTAAAAATGCGAATCATTTCGGCCTTCATTCCGTCCTTGTCTTCGTACACGGTTCCGGCAGCCGTCATATAATGCAAATTGCCAAACTTGGCACGCTTGAAGTTCCAATGGCCTTTACCGCCTTCGAGCGTCACACGAATCGTGCTGTCCGAAGCAGAATAGGTTCCCTTCAAGGAATCGGTTTCCATGGTATCGCGCAAAATCAACTGAATTGCTTCTACCGAGCTGTCTTCGCCAAGGGTCATGCGAACCATGCGGCTGGTACAATCGTCGCAGGGCAGGCTACCGGAATAAAGTCCCGGAACTTCCTTGGGGATTTCGATAGACGGAAGATTCGGCAGCGGATCCGACTTTGCCTCTTCTTCGCAAGAAGCCATTACCAAAACAGCAAAAAGCGGCAGCACCACTCTTGCAACAGGAGAAACCATAGATTTAAGCATCATCATGGTTTACAATGTAGCAAAAATAACAGCGTTTATATTAAATGCCGCTAGAATAGACAATTCTAAAGCCGATTGTCTGGCTGCGATGTTTGGGGTCTTTCTTCTCGCGTTCACCCGTAGCCAAGGCCGGAGCCTTATCGGACCAGCCACCACCGCGAAGCACCTTGTAGTTTCCTTCGTCAGGACCGCTGTAGTTTTTCTGGGACACCGTCGGGTATGCATAATACCAGTCGTTCACCCATTCGGCCACATTCCCGGCCATATCGTAAAGACCTGCATCGTTGGGGATATATTCGGCCACCTTCGTCGGACCTTTACTTTGTCCATAATAAGCGTACTTGGAGGCCACATCGGTATCCCAGTAATAGGTGGTCAAGGTCCCTGCGCGGGCTGCAATTTCCCATTCCATTTCGGTGGGGAGCCTTACGGATTCGGCAGCATAATTGATGGACAAGCCCACCAGTTCTCCGCCAGCGTTAAGGGATTCGTACACATAAGCCGTATCGAGGCCCACCTTTTTAGAAAGGGCGTTACAGAACAAGGCGGCATCATACCAGCTTACATTGAAAACCGGGTAATCATCCCCTAAGGAATCTTCCTTGGGAATAGCCCCCATGACCTTGCGGTATAAACCCTGGGTCACTTCGGTGGCACCGATGGAATAGGCACTTACCGAGAAAACCACGTCGTTACGGGTGATGCCCATGGCTGAAACGTTCACCATCTCCACCAGTTCAGAAAGGGTCGTAGAATCCTGGGAATCGCCGCCCGGGTTATCCTTGTTGCCGTTCCCCGAATTGCCGCCATTGTCACCGCCATTCAAGCCGGAAGGCGTCATATCCGCAGAATCACCGGTAGCCGTGCAGGCCATCAGGGAGAAAGCGAAAAGCGAAGCTGCAATCAAAGGGGCCAACATATTACTTAACCACTCCCACGCGGTAGAGCTTTTGCTTGGTCTTGCCGCTTTCGAATTTCACCTTGAGTCGCGCCGTATAGACATCGGAACCCAAGTGTTTCAAGTCAAGCTGTTCGAACTGGTTGCGACCTTGCTTGACATCGCTCAACTTCGCCTTGAATACGCAAAGGCCGGTAATGTCATAGAGTTCAAGGGTGGCGTTTTTCGCGGCCGCACCGATTTCAAAGCGGGCCTTCGCATTGCCGCCACGCACCGGGTTGGGGAACATGAAGAATTCCGAGATTTCGTCCTTCGGTTCCACCTTCTTCACGTCGCCCAGCTTAGAGGCGTCAAAATAGCCCGTACGCTCGTTACCGCCGGCCGGCAAGGTCCACGCGGCAACAGAAGACGCCGCATCAGCAGAAGCGCTACGCAAGCGGTAGGCCGACAGGCTATTGCGATGCAGAGCATAAAGTTCCGGGCCGGCGGACTTCTTGTCCGAAACGGCATTCGCCACAAAGATGCTCATTGGCTGAATCACGCTCGTAGAATCCATGTCTTCGTAGCTGCCCGCCGCAATCGGGAACCCGTCCGTCACCTGTTTGCCCTTGCCGGTAAATGCGAACACCAGTCCATTGCTCGTCGGCACCAGAATTTCAGGCACATCGTCGCCCGTCACGTCAACAATCACAGGATCGCTGAAGAAACCAAAGACTGGCGTACCGCGGGAAATTTTCACCGGGAAACCGGCAATGGGGAGACCGGAACGGTCCAGTGCATACACCAGGTTGTCGCCAAGGAATACAATTTCTGGATAGCCATCACCGTTAATATCACCAATGGCAATGCCGGAAGTTTCGTCCTTCAGCCCGCTAGTGCCACCGGCGCCACGCTTGTAGCTTTTTTCCCAATTCACGTTGTTCTTTTCTCTTGTTGCACTTGAAGCAACAATAGATCCGCGACTTCCGAGCGCAATCACTTCTTCCTTGCCATCACGATTCAAATCGGTACAGGCGATACGGTAGGTTTCTCCTTTACGGTCACCCAACTTCACTTCGACACCATGTAAATAAGCGGAGCCGTCCAAGGCCGAATAGTAAGCAATAGCCGGCTTGCCATCGGCAGTGCCACAGTATGCCATATCGGTTATATCTGTACGGTAAACACTAGCGCCTTCAGCCCGTTGGGCGGTCGCCTTGCCCTCTTTTATATTGTAGATAAAGGGGGCTTTGGTTGTCGTATAATAAATATTCCCATCAACAATCATCGGCCCTGCTAATGCAGGATCAATGCTAATCGATTCTTGCGTCGGAAGTCCACCCACAAAGCTAGTCTTCACGAGGGCATTCTTATGCAGGCTATACACGTCCTTGCCATCGCTTGCCATGCCTACCAGCGGGCCATAACTTGCGCCCACGCGGTATAGCGGGACTTCCTTTTCGGCATTGTTACGGGTCAACGTAATCTGCTTGATTACCGTATCTGCCGGGAACAGGGTATCGCCCATGGCATTGAACACCTGCAGCGTTCCGTCCATGGCGCCCACCACTAAGAGCTTTTCGCCTTCCTTTTCAGGATTGTCCACGAACACGGCGCCACGCACAGCCGAGGCAAGGCCCACATTGCGCGGGAACTGGGAGCCGTCAATGCTTCCGTCATCGATACTGATGGTCACGCTAATCTTCTGCGCCCCAAAATTCACCACGCTATCGCCCATAAAGGCATTAGCCGTCTTTTCGATACGGGCCTTTTTCGGTACATTCACCTTGACCTTGATACCGGTGTAACCGCCCTGGGTTGTCTTGGTATTGGCATAACCCGTCGACCCGATGGTTGTCACCGTATCAAACGTCAGCTTGGAATCCTTCGCAGGCTTGCGCAAGTGGGGCAACAAGTCCGTGCCGGAGCCGTAATCGTAAGTATCTTCGCCCAAGGCGTTCTTGAAGGTCTTGCCGATACTCAAAATTCCATCGGCTTCCACCATGGCGATGCCGAACTGGTGGTCACGCAGGGTATCGCCACCCCAGAAATTCGCAACGCCATACTCCAGGGTCTGACGCAAATACCAGTCATTCACGCGCCACACCACAATGCCGCTGGCGGGAATACCCGCATCGAAGCTGCTCACGTCAACAATGATGCCCTTCGCCTTTTTCTTGTTGACTGTACACTTTTTCTCACAGTTCACGCTGTCCTGGAAAACCAGGTGCAAGCTGTCTACAGGCACCGTCGTGACTGTGGTATCGAGGCTTTCATCGTCATCGCTCAACGACACGCTCACCTCGCCATCCTTATTCCAGCTGCGCTGGCGGTTTTCAATCAGCAGGTATTCGCTTGCACTCAGGGGCACCTTCACGATTTCTACATCGCCACCGGTTCCCGCCGCCGAAATTTCAACTGTCACGGGTTTGCCAGCCACGGGGCGGACTTCCTTCATGTTGCTCCAGCCCATGTAGGCACGTTCCCATGCAGCAGGCATTGCAGGCAAGAATCCGTTGCCCGCATTGTAGCCCGCAAAGTCCATCACGTCATAATAACCCAGGCGGCTAATTCCCTTCACCACGTCAAAAGTACTCGGGAGCCCAAGTTCACGGGCCACCTGGTTCACCAGAATTCCGTTCACGCCCCAGTTCAGCCCATCCTGCGAAGCGGTTTCGCTGGTGACCATAATTGAACGCAGCGTATCTATGGCAGCACCTTCCAGCACTAGGCCTTCTACCACCGTGGAATCCTTGCCCACCTTGCGAGAGGCCAATCCATCGAGGGTATCCGGCAGGTAGTTCCAATATGCCTTCTCGATGTAGGCATCCATAAAGTCGCCCGGCGTATCGGCACCGCGAGTTCCCATGCTACCGCCATCAACCAGGCGGCTTGCCCCCGCATGAATAATCATGTAGGCGCGCTTGGTATTCGGATTTTTCGACAGAGGTTCACTAAAAGGAGATTCGCCCGACTCATGGACAGTCGTCACGGCATCATAAATAAACTGCAGGTAGTCACGGCTGCGGGCCTCGTCGAATTCCGCAGTCTTTTCGCCTTTCATTTTGCTTGTACGGTTATAATCGATAATCTGCTTTTTCAGCTTGTAGGCACTGGAGGACTTCGGGAAAATGTGGGCGTCAATCACCACATTCCCGTTACTCGCCTTGTTAAAGTAGGCGTTCACAAAGTCAAAATGCTTTTTCCAGTAAGACACGCTGTTGCGCATGCCCGAAGGGTCCAACTTGTAGTCACCCTTCTTGCTCTGGTCCGAATCAAAACGTCCCGTTCCCGTAGTCAAGCTGTTGTCAGGGGATTCTTCGGCAAACTGCACGCGAATCGCATACACCTGGAGCGTATCCGCAGCAAACAACGGTGCACAAGAGAATAGCCCAAAAACCAATGCAAAAATCTTAGCATTCAAATTCATAACCATAATTTACAAAAAGTAGAACTTACAAGATAGAGGCCAGAAGCCCGAAAAGGGCAGGATATACTCATTATTTAATATATTTGTTGCGGGTTATGAGAAATTGTTTTCCTAGGATTATTTTTATGCAAAATAGCTTGAACAAGCTTGTTCTTGCGCTTACCACCTTATTGGCAACAAGCGTTCTTACAAGCTGCTCCGACGACGAGCAGGACTTTTACACCCTGAAGGTGGGGCACCCTAGCGACATCAGCGAAGCCACCTTCAAGGACCTGAAATGCAGCAATTCCCTTGAAGGGGAATATGTCTACATCATCGAGACCGAACAGATCTACGAATGCGACAACAAGGAATGGGTTGAGCTGTTTGTATCGTCATCTTCCGAAAAATCTTCGAGCAGTTCCTATTCAGACGATGACGAAGAAAGTTCCTCTAGCGAAGAACCAGATATCATCGCCATACCTTCGAGCAGCTCCTACGAAATCGAAGAAGAGAGTTCTTCGAGCGAAGAAGAAATCGAGGAAAGTTCCTCCAGCGAAGAAGATGCAGAAGAGAGTTCTTCCAGTGAAGAAGATGTGGAAGAAAGCTCTTCCAGCGAAGAAGTCGCTTCAAGCAGTTCCTTCAACTTTATTACGAAAGTAAAACCTTGTCGCAATACCGAAATCGACACCTGCCAATACGGGGTCCTTGAAGACGAACGCGACGGGCAAAAATACAAGACCATCGTCATTGGCGAACAGACCTGGATGGCACAGAACTTGAACTACGACATAGAAGACAACCGTAGGCAATCCTGTTACAAAGACGAGCCCGATTTCTGCGTACGCTTTGGGAAACTTTATTCCTGGCCTGGCGTCATGGATTACGACAAGAACCGCTGCCAAGACGCGGCAAGCTGCTCATTGGCAAGCAATCAAGGAATATGCCCTGACGGGTGGCATGTCCCCACCCAAAGTGAATGGGACACCCTTTGGAGCAATGTGGGATTCACTTCCGAAAATCTAGAGAAAGGTGACGAATACGGCCGCGCAGCCGTACGCGGGTTAATATCCGACACCTCTTATATTACGTGGGACCGTTCCGGCGAAAGCGATTTCTTTGGTTTTTCTGCAACACGTCATGGTTACAAAACCGACGTAGGCGACTATGTATGGATGGATAATATTGTTGCCGCTTATTGGACTTCAACAGAAGTATATGGTTATGGCTCCAAAGCTTATGTAGCAGGCACATTTTTAATAACGAACGTCTTTAATGATTACGCCAAGGTCGGTCAATTCGCCGTCCGTTGCATAAAGAACCCTGAGGAGAATAAAGATGAATAAGTATAAAGCAACATTTGCATTTTTCCTGTTGGTTCTTTGCGCCTGTAGCGATGACGACATCAACATACACCTTACCGAGATTCAATCGGCCAAGGAGCTACAAGTCATCACCTGTAGTAGCGGCAACAGGGGCGATTACGTATACGTCAAAGACGAAGACATCGAATATGAATGCGATGGCTACGAATGGGTTGCACAAGAAGAGCCATCTTCTGACAGCAAGGGCAAATCTTCTAGCGACAACAAGTCCAAGGAATCATCTTCGTCCGAAGGCTCGTCTTCCGATTCCGACGAGTATTCATCTTCAAGCGAAGCCAGGTCTTCCAGCAGTTATTACTATTACGAAAAAAGTTCCAGTTCATCATCTAGACCTACTCGCGACGACTTCTTGAATCCGAAAGTCTCCTATGGGGAATTCACCGACAGCCGCGACGGACAAACCTACAAGACCGTCGTCATCGGTCACCAGAAGTGGATGGCGCAGAACCTAAATTATGAAACGGATTCTTCCTATTGCCACTATTGTGAAGATGTGGGCCGCTGTTACTCCTGGCACGATGCCTTGACCGCCTGCCCTGCGGGTTATCATCTGCCCGACTCAGCCGAGTTCAAGGAACTACTAGAAATGTCCATGGGAAAGGAATACGCAAAGTACTATCTGCTTTCATACGCAGAATGGGGCTACAGCGACCAATACGGGTTCTCGCTACCGACTGCTTACACCTATCGTGAAGGGAAATTTGACGGAGCATCTACCTACGGCGTAGAACTGTGGGGAAGCGACTCAAGCACATACAACGATGAGACGACAGGACTCACGCTCTATATCAGCAAGGACTCTGATTATGGATCAAGAATCAGCCAGGTATGGACAAGGTACGCATTCCCCGTCCGTTGCATCAATGACACCTTACAGCCATACGGTTATCTAGGCGAATACGGCGAGCTCATCGACGAGCGAGACGGAACCATTTATAAGACTGTCGAAATCGGAAATCAGACCTGGATGGCCGAAAATTTAAGATATAAATTGAACGAAGGATGGTCTGATGCGGACCCCGAAATAGGTTATAGATACGACTACTGGTACCAGGCAATCGACACTCTCGAAAATGTCTGCGCAGTCGGTTATGTTTGCGGACTTGCACCCGACGCATTCCCAAGACAAGGGCTTTGCCCCAAAGGGTGGCACCTTCCCGTCAAAGACGAATTCGACACTTTGGTCAATTATGTCCTAGAAAATTACGACATCAAAAAAGACCTGAGAAGCATCATGGATTGGCCCTATCGTCATTACGGATCAAATATTCTCGGTTTTGAAGCGCATCCTGTTTACTCTGGAAATTACGGAAGCGAAAAACGCAACAATTTTGTCACCTATTGGAGCGCTTCCGAAAAGGACGATGAAAACGCATGGGGTTTGGACATTTCATCAGACACGGTAAAAGTCGTGCCTTGTTATAAAAAAAGTAGCCATAGCATGTCCATTCGTTGCCTAATGGATAAGTAACACAAAGGCTCGCTAAATTTTACTGCGGAATGTCGTAGGGGGACTTGTAAACATGTTCCCCTATTTCGTCTTTAACACAACGGATAACTTCAAAGGCTTCCATTCTGACCCAGGCATTTTCATTGAACGCCATCGACGTTTCGTTATACATCGCATTCGACAAATTTAGAGATCCCGCATAAAAATCGTCGTATGTATCGCTTCGCCACATGGCAGTGGTATGGTTAGAATCATTTTTCGCGACACGTCCATTAGACTCCAACCTTGGAACAGTTAGAAATTTCATGTTCATACAATCCTTTCCTTTGAAAGAATTATTCGTAAACAAGCTCCAGTTTTTGCCAACGTAGCAGGCTTTTACACTGTTTTTGACGCTAGAAATATTATTGGAGTGATAATAATCGTCTACCATTCCATGGATTGCATCGGACAACTCCAAAAAATTTCTGTAGGTCGGCAAATGCCAGCCATTCGGGCAAATTCCTTGGATGGGAGCCTTGATTTTGAGCGGGTTATTGTTCCATTCCTTTTCAGACACATTTGCAGCCGTGTACCAATTGTATTGCGGTCCCTGTTTAACAGCATAGGTTCCATATTCCACCTCAGGAATGCCCTTAGTGAACATCAGGTTTTCCTGCATCCAGATATGGTCTCCGATTCCAACCGTTTTGTATTCCCTTCCGTCGCGGTCATCCACCATTGTTCCCGTATACTGGTCTTCAAGAAACCACGAAGTTCCATGACACGCAAACGAGGAATACTTCTTTTGCACCACAACATTCTGGTGGAAATCATCACATACAATGCCATCAAAGAACGTCAACACAGTTGAATTGGATTCTTCAAATGAATAGTAAGTCTTAAAAGAACCTTTTCTGCACACATAAAATTTCCGATAGGGGTTCAAGGAATCTTTAAGGTCATAAAAGTCATGGGTTCCCCAAGCAGTATCGGCATCCGAGGAACAAAGCTTTCCAAACGTGTCATACTCCACCAGGTCCGAAGGCATCCACCCATCTGCCATGCACCGGTAGTAATAGGTCTTGTCATTATAAGGGAGAACTGCAAAACTGTCAATTGTCGATTCGTCGCACGTTTCTTCAACATGGCGGCAATACCAATCATCCGCACAAACAAAGGCCGACGAGCTGGACAAAACAACAGCAGAAGAGGATAAGGCTACAGACTCTTCGGAGCTTGACGAATCTTCATCCGTATCGGAAGTTGCTTTTCCAGAAGAAGACCCGTCCTTCGAAGATTGCGACGAACTGGATTTTCCACCGGACTTTTCCGAAGAACTGTACGATTCGTTTTCGTCATCGTCAGAGTCACCTATATGCGGCTCATCGTATTCCTCGTAGATTTCCCATTTTTTCAAGTCACAAATATAGGCAGTATGATCTTCCCTAACATAGACGATATCGCCGTTATTTTTTTCGGCGCATTTTTTCAAGTCGTCATGATTGTCTACAATTTCAGAAACAGCAGAACTCGGATAATAAACGGTCTTTTCATCGCCACAGGAGTTCAACAGAATGAGCGTACCCAAGGCGGCAAATGTTTTCAACACTATTTTCATTTATTCCTCCCCAGCCAAGCTTTGTCGGCGAGCAATTTCTTCGGGATCATCCTTGACACACCTCACCGGAATCGCCGTATTTCGACTTATTGAATTTAATTGCAGGTCTCGGTAGTAATATTCAATATAATACGCCGGACTCGAAGATTGAGTAAACCCGGTCTCACTTACAAAATAAAGATAACCCTTCGGGTATCCAGCAAATTCATTTGACCAATAGCGTTCGCCATTGCTCTTGACAGTTTGATATCCTCCTCCCAGAAAATTAAACCCAAAGCTATGGGCGATCAAAGTTGCACCCGCCGCATTCATTCCGCCGAACAGTTCAATCAGTTCCGCCACTTCAATGGAATCGGGCAAATGCCAGCCTGCGGGGCACACACCACGGTAGGGATAGCTATACAATTCCGGGCAGCCGGCTTCACCACTGCATTCTTCGGGTCGAATATTCATCATGGCATACCATGTGTAATACCTTCCATATTTTTCGCAATACAACGTGTCGTTATAGGCAAAACAAGCATCTGCGGTATCACCAAGATCAGGAATATCGTAATTCAAGTTTTCAGCAAGCCATGTCCGGCCTTCAATTTCTATGGTTCTATACAAGTATCCATCGCGTTCATCAACATATTCACCATAAGAAAAATTCTCATTCATCTCACGCCAACAAGCCCGAACCGAACTGGAAGACTCTTCCTCCTCAGAAGACGAGCTATATTCGACATCCTCTTCCGAAGAACTTGAGCGAATCTTTACCTCACTTTCTTCAGAACTGGAGGACTCATCTTCGTCATCGGAGCTTTCGATGTCATCATCGGAATCAGAGGATTCGTCATCGAAATCGTCGCTACTGGAAGTCAGTCTGCTCGAAGACGAGCGGATTTCTTCAATTTCGTTCCATGATTTTCCATCCCAGGAATAGAAGCAGTCCTCGTTGCGGACAAAGATTCGCGTTCCACTGGAAAAACCGGAGGCATCCAGGTTGGACAAATCCTTGTAAGATTCCACCATGACGGGATCGGCGTCATATTCTATGTATGTGGTGTCATCAGAGCACGACAGAAGCAGCGTCATCAACGCGCCAAGAAACAATATCTTCTTCATTTGTCCTCCTCAACGTTCTTATTCCCCGACTCGCTTAAAGCTCTTGGGAATATTCAAGCGCCAAGTTCCCGAACTGAAAGACTTGTTGCGGGCAATTTTTTTAATGCGTATTTCAAGAAATTTTGCACCGTCCAGTTCAAATTCAATCCTGGACGGAGTTTCTACGCCTTCAAATTCCTTGAAGTCGTAATAGCGAATGACCTCGGTCTTGCCGCCGCGACCCGCGCGCGAAAGCCAAGAAACATGGTCGCCATCCTTCACAAAATGGAAAGGGCGTCCCATTTTTTCACGGGCATAGACAGCGCCATCCACCTTCGTCGAATCTTCGGGCGGCGCCACTTCTTCATAGCCTTCAGGCAACAGGCGGCCATCAAAGATGTCTGCCACCTGGTGGATATGTACCATCGGGAGCGCATCGCTGTTCAAGAGGCCTACCATGTAGCCCACACCCTTCATATAAAGCTTTTCTGTCGGGAAGGTCATCTGCCAGCCCTCTTCTTGCCACAAGAGAGATGCCACGCCGATTCCCAGCGGGCCCGTAAGTTCCATGCGGTAACGCTTGCCCGGCACCGAGAAGATGACGGCATCAAACTCCTGCGCCTTCAGCTCCTGTGTAGCAGAATCCTGCTGCAATATCGTAAGCACAAATTTGGCCCGCAGGCTGTCCCGGGGAGCTTCTTTTTCAACAGTAGTATCAGCAGAAACCGGCTCTACGACGGGCTTTTTGCCGGCACAGCCATACAGCCCCGCGACCACTGCTATAAACAGAAAAAATTTTACGATGTTATTCACCTAATCCCTAGATCCTTCGACTTCACTTCGTTACGCTCAGGATAACACTCGTCTTTGTTCCGCCATCGGCCTACTAAGTTCTGCCTACTTCTTATTGAAGAATTTCTTCACGGCAGGGTGATGCGGTTGCAACTTTTTCAACTTCTTGTATGCGGCCTTCGCTTCGGCCTTCATACCCAGAGCATCCTGAATTGCCGCCATGTGTTCCCAGTAAACATAGTCGTCATCAAAGTGGGGGCTCTTGATAAGCTTCATTACCGTGAGGGCTTCGTTATAAAGTCCCTTGCGGTAAAAGCCCCAGGCTCTCGAATCCAAATAGGCTTCCGAGGGCTGACCGTTCTTTTCCATCAAGAGGGCCTGATCCACCAAGGCAATACCCTTGTCCAGTTCTGCCGGGCTGCGGTTCAAGTCAATCAGCGTATATCCGTAATAATTCAGGACTTCGGCGCGGTCGATGGGAGCCTTCTTGTCGCCCAAAATCTTCTCGAACAGGGCGAAAGCCTCTTCATAGCGTTCCATGCGTTCCAGGTTCATGGCCATCAAGACGCGAACACCCATATCTGCAGTATCCCTTGCGGCCAGGTCCTTGTAGAATCCGTCGGCACGTTCACGCAACGCCGCCGCCTTCTTAATCCTTGCAGAATCCGCAATGTCCTTCTGCCAGGTTTCCTGGGCTTCCACGCACAGGATTCGGGCGTACACGCTACGGAACTGGCGCCTGTTGCGTTCGACATCGCCCTTCATTCGCTGGATGGAGGCGGAATCGGCAATGCCTTCCATGGGGGTCCACTTGTCCCACACCGCGATTACCGAATCAAGCATCTTGTAGGCCTTGCTGTAAAGGCCCGCCGTACCGTAAGTCAAGGCGAGAGCGGCCTTGTCGCTACCCAGGGCTACGGAGTCGGCCTTTTCGGCATAGCGTACGGCATCTTTATTCTTCTTTTCTTTAAAGGCGATAGCCGAAAGGGCGTGGTAGGCGTTGGTCGCATAGACCCGCTGGTCCACCAGCTGTTCTGCAGCAATCTTCAAGTGAACCTTCGCACTGTCCAAATCGCCGAACATGTGTTCGTAATGACCCAAGAAATTGGCAAGCATGGGAGTGCGCACCTGATCGGTGTAATACTTCTTCTTGAGCATGGCGTAAGCGGAATCGCGGCTCTTTTCGGCAAGGGCGCTCATCAGGAGCACGATTATGGATTCGTCTTCCGGAGTCGATTCCGTAAGGGTGTCTACCACAGCGTTCACTTCTTTCAAACGCTGCTGGAACACAAGCCCCTGCACCATCTGCAAAAGCATCTTCTTGTCGCCGGTCGCCTCGTGGCCCTTCGCAAAAAGTTCCACCACCGCCGAATCCTTGCCCTGGTCCAGAAGCAGCTTGAGCTGGCGCTGGAAAAGCGTGGGCATGTAGTTCACCTGGGGCAAGAGCAAGTCATAGACACGGGTCAGTTCCTTGCCATCCTGAACGGCTTCCAGGAACAGGCTGTAATCATACAACAGCGTCATGTCCTGGTAACGGGAAGTATCCAGGGCGGCATTGAAATACTTGCGGGCTGAATCGGCTCGGCCATCCTTCACGTACAAGTGGGCAAGCATGCCCAACTGGGAGGCTGTCGGCCGTCCCTTCAGGGACTGGGCGCGCCGGGCCTGAATCAGGGCCAGGGAATCTGCGCCCTGAGCCATCATGATTTCGGCAAGCTTAAAAGCCAGGTATCGGCTATTGGGATCCGATTCCGCAGCATGTTGCCAGAACACGTTGGCCAAGGACCTTTCTCCGCGCAGTTCCATTTCTTGGGCACGGATAAAGGATTCATGGGCAGCATCGATATTCTGGGAAAGCGCCATATCACCAGACGCGTTCTTGATAGAGTCCAGCTTTGCATTCACCGCCATGGCAATAGCGGCAGAATCCGCCGCCGTCAGGGCTTCGCCCTTCTTAGAGGACGAGGCACATGCCGAGAGCGAAAGCGACATCGTTACAAGAGTCGCCGCCATTGCAAGTGAAACAAACAAAACCTTCATGTACATCCTAGTCCGCAATCACGAAATCAATCTTGGTATCGGGCGGCAAGTAATCACCATGTCTAGGAGTGGTTTCAATCACGGTGCCGGGAGCACGACCTTCGCTATCTTTCTTACGCTTGATCTTGCCGACCCTGAAACCGAGCTTTTCAATTTTTGCGTATACGTTGTCGATCTGTTCGCCGGCAAAATCAGGGAGCAAGGTGTTACCCGTCGTCACGCCGGCAGAAATCACTACCTTCACGGTATCGCCAACGCGAACCTTCTGGCCTGCAAAAGGAATAGTGCGAATCACGACGCCGCGGGGAATGCTCTGGTGAGCGCCCTTCACGATGGCACCCTGCACAAGGCCTGCACGGCTCAAAGAAATGGCAGCCTGTTTCTGGCTCTTGCCGCGAAGATCGGGAATTTCCACTTCGCGAAGTCCCAGGCTCTTGGTAAGCTTCACCGTACGGCCAAGCTTTGCGGTACGGCCGGCAGCGGGCATCTGCACCAACACCAGGCCTTCCGGGATCTGGGCATTGTAACGGCCTTCGGCAAGCCATTCGTACTTAAAGCCCGCTTCGTCCAAAGCCTTTTCGGCGGCTTCCTGCGTCATGCCTTCCAAATTCGGGACTTCGCCCGTAGAGGCAAAATGGCCCGAGAAAATCGGCATCACCAGCTTGTCTACCGCAAAAGCGAGTATAATCAAAAGGACGACCCAAATACCAATCGCCTTTACAACCGGCGCCGCCTTGAGCCAAGCCAAAACTTTGTTCGCAATATTCTTTACTTTATCCATAGTAGGCAAAACTACCCTTTAGTAGCTTTCTCTTGCAAAGCGGTTTCGTCAAAGATGACGATATCCTTGCCGGTCATGGCAATTGCATTTGCCTTCACCAGCAAAGAACAGATGCGGCTCACGGTTTCGCGGGTCGTACCCGACATGTCCGCCAACTGCTGCTGGGTGGGGCGGTTGTGAATCACCGTCACCATCTGGCCGTTGTCGGTATGAATGCGCATGCCGCGTTCTTCCATCAGGTTCAGGAGAGTGCCCGCAACGCGGCCGCTCACCGACATGGTGGAAAGGGAACCGATCTGCTTATTGGCCTTGCGGAGTCGCTTGCTCATTTCGGAAAGGAGCGACATGGCAATTTCCGGAGTCTGACGAATAAGGGTCAAGAAGGGTTCCCGGTGGATAATCATCAACTGGGCGTCGGTCACGGTGCGCACCGAGGCAGACCTCGGTTCGCCGTCGATGAGCGACATTTCACCGAAGAAGTCACCGCGTTCCAAGAAACTGAGGATCGTCTCGCGACCATCGACGCCGGTCATGTAGACCTGCACCGTACCCGAAGCGATCAGGTACAGAGCCTTCAGCGAACAGTCACCTTCAAGAACCACGGTTTCGTCGCGGTTGAAGTCCTGGACAACAACCAGATTGGCGAGCAAGCCAAGCTGCTCTTCAGTCAGTTCAGAAAAAAGGTCAACGCCTTTCAAAAGACCACATACATTGCTGTCCATTTCTTCTTTCTCCTTCAGTTAGATTCTTAGTCCAGATCCACGATAATGCTCTGGTCGCGCTTGGCACCGATAGAGATCATGCCGATCTTCACGCCCACCAGTTCCGCCATGCGGTTCAGGTACTTGCGAGCATTTTCCGGCAATTCTTCCAGCTTACGGCACTTGGTGGTATCGCACTTCCAGCCCGGCATTTCTTCGTAGACCGGCACGCAGCGGCCGACCTTGGAAAGCTGGTTCGGGAAGTTTTCGATCTTTTCGCCATCGCATTCGTAGTGAGTGCAAATCTTGATGGTATCGAAGGTGTCCAGCACGTCCAGCTTGGTGATAGCCAAGTGAGTGAGGCCGTTCACCACGGCAGCCTTGCGGACCACCGGAGCGTCGAACCAACCGCAGCGGCGGTTACGACCAGTGGTTGCACCGTATTCGTTACCAATCTTACGGAGCGTATCGCCCGTTTCGTCCAAAAGTTCAGTCGGGAAGGGACCGTTACCCACGCGGGTCGTGTAAGCCTTCACCACGCCAACCACCTGGTCAATGGCCGTGGGGCCAATGCCTGCACCGCAGCTAGCATAGCCGGCAACGGTATTGCTGGAGGTCACGAAGGGGTAAGTACCCTGGTCCACGTCGAGGATAGTGCCCTGGGCACCTTCGAACACCAGGCGCTTGCCAGCCTTCACGGCTTCATAGAGCATGGCGCTCACGTCGCGCACGAACGGCTTGATCTTCTGGCCCAGTTCGAGATAGTCCTTGATGACCTTTTCCGGGTCGATTTCGGGCACATCGTACATCACCTTGAATTCTTCATTGTGAACCTTGGCCATGGCTTCGACACGGGGGCGCAGTTCGCGTTCGTCCATGAGGTCGCCCACGCGGACACCGATACGGTTCACCTTGTCGCTATAGCAGGGGCCAATGCCACGACCCGTGGTACCGATAGCAGCCTTGCCAGCCTTCTTTTCTTTTGCCTTGTCGAGGGTAGAGTGGTACGGGAGCACCACATGTGCGTTGTCGGCAATGAACAGGCGACCTTCCGGGTTGATACCCTTGGTGTGGAGGTCAGCAATTTCATCCAGCGTCTGGATCGGGTCCAGCACCACGCCGTTACCGATCACGCAAATTTTGTCTTCGTGCATGATGCCCGAGGGAATCAAGTGGAACACGAACTTCTTGTCGCCCACTTCTACGGTATGGCCGGCATTTGCGCCGCCCTGGAAACGCACGATGTAGTCTGCGTCCAGAGTCAGAAAATCAACAACCTTGGCCTTGCCTTCGTCACCCCACTGGGAACCGATTACAACACGATTTGCCATATATCCTTCGTTTTTTTAAACTAGTTAAACACGAAAATAAGCTACCCAGGGGATTTCCCTGAGCCCTTTTTCGCCATAAAGATAGTAAAGAGCGGCAAGCCGCGAACAGCGAAATCAAAGGAAGACCGCCCAAACAAGCCGAAAAAAGGGAGCCGAGGCATAAATTTCGCAAAACAACACCGTTTATACGCCCCTTTCGGCAAAATACAAACAAATTAACATCATTTTCCGGCCATTTTTTGCCAAGGGGCCGTCCACCCTAATCCTCGCATTCGGATACCGCTTTTTCGGAGCAGACGATATCGGCAAGCAATGAATTCTCCGTCCTCCGCATACATTCCTCATATATGGAACTCTGACACGGGTCAGAATGCGAATAGCCGCACGAGCACAAAAACACCATGGCTAGCACGGCGCAATTCAGGATCAATAAAGTCAGCCAGGTTTTCACAATTCTTAAAATAGAAAAAGAACGCCCAAGCAAAAGTCGTTCTTTTTTCAAATGATTTCTGCGCGACACTCGCGCCCCGAAGTTCACTAAGGAACTTCAACGCTGTCGAGAATTTTCTGCACAACGGTTTCGGCGGAGACTTCTTCCGCTTCGGCCTCGTAGCTGAGGATGATGCGGTGGCGAAGCACTTCCATGGCAACAGCCTTCACGTCTTCCGGAGTCACGTAGGCGCGGCCCTGAATGAATGCATGAGCCTTTGCCGCCTGGGCAAGACCGATAGAAGCACGGGGCGAAGCACCGACTTCCACGAAGCCGACCAAGTCGCTGCGCTTGATGCTACCCGGATCACGAGTAGCGAGCACCAGGTTCACGATGTATTCGCGGACGCGTTCATCCACATACACCTGCTTCACCAGCTGACGGGCAGCGAGGATATCTTCCTTCGTGGCAACAGCCTGCGGCTGACGGAGGCCAGCACCGGCAACGGCGTCGAGAATCTTCATTTCGTCGGCCTTGTTCGGGTAGCTGACCTTCACCTTCAAAAGGAAACGGTCCACCTGAGCTTCCGGCAGCGGGTAAGTACCTTCCTGCTCGATCGGGTTCTGGGTAGCAAGCACCAGGAACGGTTCGTCCAGCTTGAACGTTTCGTCACCGATAGTAATGTGGCGTTCCTGCATGGCTTCAAGCAAAGCACTCTGCACCTTCGACGGAGCACGGTTAATTTCATCGGCGAGCACCAGGTTCGTAAAGAGCGGACCCTTGCGGGTTTCAAACTTTGCTTCCTTGGCGTTATAAATCGTGGTACCCAGCAAGTCGGCCGGGAGCAAATCGGGCGTGAACTGAATGCGCTTAAAGTCCAGCGACACGGCATCGGCAAAAGCCTTCACCGCCGTCGTCTTGGCAAGGCCCGGCAAGCCTTCCAGCAGCACGTGACCGTCGGCCAGAATACCCGTCAGAATGCTTTCGACCAGAGCCTTCTGGCCAATCACCGTTCCTTCCACTTCGCGCAACAAATTCATGCAGAATGCGCTCTGTTCACGCACCTTTTCCGAAAGTTCCTGAATATCCATAATTTAAGCCTCTTTTTGTTTTTTACGATGATTAAGATACAAAATTCCCCAGGAAAAGGCAAATTACTTCTTTTTCGGCGGAGAATTCCACGCAATATTTGCCAGCAGGTAGTATCTATAATTCGATTCATCCAATTCTTTTCCGACACGGAATTCTAGCGACACCGTATTACTGTACATAGCATAAAGCCCGGCACCCACTTCGGAATACATATTCACATACGAGTCATTAGAATGACCTTCCGTCGTTTCTTCTATGGGGAACATATTGTTAGAAATATACTCGCTAACACCGATTTTAAATTTCTCGTTTATCGGGAGCTGCTCCACAAGCGTAGCACCTACCGGATAATGAGTGTCACCATCTTCATCTGTCACTAGCCAGCCTAACCAACCAAACAGCCCCAAATAATCCGTCCGTGCACCAAGCACTACACGCGGGGCCACATTTTCGAAATTCATACCGAACACGAAATAGGAATACTTGGAATACGTAAACCACTCAATATTCCAATTATTTTCGTCCATTTCAAAAGATCTTTCCTCTTGGTAACCCACCATATCCGAACTATAAAGGTCACCAGCCCTCAACATCATGCCAATACCACGATTATCCCCTTCCATGGTATTCATCATCTGGGCTGCCGAAGGCGCATATTGCCTCGAACATCCGACAAGGAACATCACAGCCATCAAAAGGGCTACTCTAACCCCAAAATTCTTCATTTCAAATCCTCCACCTAATTTCCTCAAATATAACAATTTAAAAGGGGGAAGCCTCTCCCTACTTTTTCTTCGGAGCGGGGACTTCCGGGAGCATGGCATCCAGAAGTTTTGCGAGGAAGGAACTGTCTTCGATCTGTTCGGCGGTAATGCGGAGCATGGGCTTTGCGCCGTCATAAGGCAGCTGCTTTTTAGCACCGGGGAGCATTGCAAGCGCCGCGGGCACAGGCTTTACCAACAGGCGGTCATCGTAAATTCCGCCGAAGACTTTTCCGTCGGCATACAGGATGTACTCGCCCATCATCTTGCGGGTGGTCACGCGCAGTTCACCCTTGAACTGAGCCACGACATAATCTCTAAACTTCTGTGAACTTGGCATACTTCCAATATAACAATTAATTTGTATATTAAGTTCATGCTCAACTATTTATTTCTTTTTCTTGCAATTGTCGCAGAAGCGGGCGGAACGACCCTCCTCAAAATGTCGGAACAGTTCACAAAACTCGTCCCGTCCATCTTTTCAATACTCTGCTACTTGGCATCGCTTTACCTATTGAGCCTTTGCCTGCGCGGCATCCCCATCAGCATCGCGTACGCCACCTGGTCAGCACTCGGGATTGCCCTCATAACGATAAGCGGCATCGTCTTTTTCAAGCAGATGCCGGATCTCGGAGCCATCATCGGGCTCATCTTGATTATTTCTGGTGTGGCGGTCCTGAACCTTTTCTCGAAGATGGATATCCACTAAGACTACAGTTGCTTTTCCATATACACGCACTGGAACGTGTGATGATGGGCCTTACCGTTTTCATCAAAGCGGAAGCCCATTTTTTCATAGAAGCCTTCAAAGCCGACACGGCTAGAGATACAGACCTTCTTGAAACCAGCCTCGCGCATCCATTTTTCGGCTTCAGCGACAACAGACTGTCCCAAATGCTGCCCGCGGTATTCCGGCAGCACCACGACGCGCCCGACTTCTGCAGTTTCGCCATCGACACCGAACCAGCGACACGTAGCCACCGGGTAAATATCGTCTAGCGCCAAAATGTAGTTGCAACCAGGGCCATCTTTTTCGTCGACTTCGGCATCGAGCGGAATCTGGTACTTGCGCATCATCGCCTGTATACGTACGTAATAGGCACCCGCCCGTTCCGATTCCCTTGTAACGCGAATAATTTTCATTTATCAACTAACCTTTTAAAACCTTCGCAACCTACAGTTGAATTCCCGTATCGCGGGTGGTGACCGTCTCGCAAGCCGCCTTGAACGTTTCGGGGGTGGCAATGATGGTGAGCGACTGTTTTTTTGTGCGGGTGATTCCCGTGTAGAGGATTTGCCGATTCAAAAGCGGGTGCCCCTTGCGCGTAGGCAAGAACATCATGATATTCGGGTAGCCGGACCCCTGCGACTTGTGAATGGTAATCGCGAAAGCAGTTTCAACAGAATCGCTTGGCAAAAGCGAAATCGGGTAGAATACGAAATTACCCTTGCGCTTAATCATCAGCATCGGACGCGTATCACAATTCACGACGACACCGGAATCCCCGTTGTACAAGTCAAAATAGGATTGGTTCTTTGTCAGAATCATGAGCTGGCCATCGAACGGTTCATTTTCTCTTCGGCCAAGAGCCTTAACAACCATCTTGTTCAGATTTTCAACACCGCGTAAGCCACGACGTTCTGCCGAAAGAATGCGCGCGGCATCAGCCAATTGCCATAAAGATTCACAATTGGCAATATTCTCTGGTGTTTGATCCGGACGTATCTTTTTTGCCTGTTCCATTAAGCCGGTATTGGGGCTCTTGTAGAATCTCTTGACCCAAGAAGAGAGCAATCCTTGCAATTCGGCATCTTCTTCGGCACGCGTCAATGGCTTTGAGCCGTCACCCAAACGCAGTAGATTTATTTCGTCGGGCATTGTAGGATTCCATAGTTGCATTTCACAGCTCCATGGTTTCCATTCCAAATTAAATTGGAGATCTCCTTCGCCAAGCTTTTTCTGGATGAATCGCGAAAGGCGTCCGATATTTGAATTATTGTCGAATCGATTCGATTCCACAAGTTCGACAATGCTGTTCTTGTCTAGACCGAGAATTTCCCCAAGCACAGCGCCAGCTTCAACAGATGGCAACTGATCCCTATCACCAAGAATATAAAGCCTAAAATTTTTCTTAGGTAAAGCTTGCATGAAAGACGCAAAAAGGGAAAGGTCTATCATGCTCGCCTCGTCAATAATGAAAATTGATTTTTCAGCAAAAGGCGTTTTCTCGCTATACCTAAAGCTATTCGTTTGCGGATTGTAACTCAGGAGCCTGTGCAATGTTGAATAGTTATCGACATTTTTTAGACGTAACACTACGGGGTCTTTTTGAGCATCGTTAGCGAGCATTTCAAAGTTTTCGCCAATGCTTTCTCGCAGACGGTCAGCAGCCTTCCCACTCGGGGCCGCAAAATGAATGTCCCAGCCAATCATTTCACGATGAGTCTTCAACAGATTCCAGAGCAAGAAGAACATGACGGTCGTCTTGCCAGTTCCGGGGCCGCCTGTTATGATCAGGTTTTGGTTTTCGCCTTTGAGAATCGCTTCGGCTTGGGCGTCCCTTAATTCAAACTTGGCTCCAGACTTGATGATAGACGAAATATTTTTTTTGCATTTATCAATTGTTTTAGATGCCGGAACGCCGCCATTGAATACGCAGTGATTGTCATCGTTCTTGAAGCAGGCTTCAATTATCTTTTTGGCGTCAAAATACTTTTCGGTGAACAAGAAAGGCTCGTTTTCTCCGTTCTTCGAAAGGGATTCGATAACCAAAGGGGCTTCAACGTTTTTTATGAGCTCTTTACATCCCGTTTCGATAACAGGCATGAAATCTTCGGCAGCAAGAAAATCGTTTGGGGCACTTTCGACATCTTGGTCTTGCGAGGCCAGCAAGACGAGCCCATCCCACTTTGTTTTCCACTTAACCAGCAGACTTTTGGGATTTAACGAAATGCAGGTATTGCCATCGTTTGTCAACGAGAAGAAAATATGCAGGACTTTTTGCGCGCTGGTGGAATATCCCTTTTTGCCCTGATGCAAATCAACAAGGAGTTGTACCAGTTTTTCGTTTAACGGGGAGGCACCACGCATATCGCAGAGTAGACTAAAAAAGTCTTTTGCCGAACCATTCAGTTTTTCAAGCATTTCTTCTTTAGTCATTTTTAAACCTCCGCCTTGCGTGACGCAAGCATCAACTTTTCAATTTCCCGATACGCCGTTTCAAGTTCTGCAAAAGATGACCAAGTATGGGCATATATGCCGTTGTCCTTGTCTTTTTTGCAGCCACGTGCAAACACATAGTAAATGCCGCCAAAATTTTCCTTGTACACTTCTTCTGGTGAAGATTCATTCCATATAGAACAAAGCCATTTGATTAGACAATAGGAATACAAAACCATCTGAATAGAGTAATGTTCCTTCACCGCTTCAAAGCAAGATTCGCTATCGTATTTTTTTAAAAGATTCGATTTCCAGTCCAGAACGGAATAATATTCCTTATCACCATCCTTGCGCACAAACACCAAGTCCATAAATCCCTTGGTGAACGTCTTAAGGGCATCTTCGGCACCATCTTTAGCCTTGAGCCTAAATTCCATTTCGGCAAGGCGTTTCGAAGACTCCAATTCCTTGAGACTAAACACTTCTCCCGTTTTTTCTGTTCCATGGATTTCTTGGAACGAGGCGTTCATCGTATTCCAGATAATCTCAACGGTTCTGGTCATCCAATTCGGGTGTTTACCGATGGGCAGACCCTGCGACAGGAATTTAGTGGTGATAAGTTCGTGGAGCTCGCCATCTTTTTGCGCGTCTTCCAAAGTCATGTTACCAATCCGCACAAAGTCAAGTTCCTCGAAGACTTGGTGAAGGGCTTCGCCAAAAAGATTGCCACGCGGATAGTCCTGATCTTCGGCAACTTCTATAGATAAGTCCTCATCGGGTTCGTCGCCTGAGCGGTTTTGCAAAGTCCCGTCTGCAGAGAGTATTTCTATGCCGGATGACTTTTTATCGATAGATGAATATGAATGCTGGTAAAGGCTTGAATCCTTGAGTGTCTTACGGATGGCCTTGAGTATCTCTAGGCTGGGTAATTCGGACGAATCCGTTTTTTCGTCTTTGTTGAAAAACGCCAGTTCTTCGGTTACTGCGCTCACCAGTTCATCGACTTTCCACAATCCGTCCCATTCATCTGATGCGGCAAATATGTTTTCTTCGCATATTTTAGTATGCGCGTAAGCGAGGAATGCCCACGGGGACTTTTTGTCTATAACAGCATTATTGTCTTTATCGAGAACGAGTTTCCTCATTTTCAATCCATAACGCTTTTCATAAACAATCTTTTGTCCTTCTTTTTCGCATTCATACCATTTATCGTATTGGGGTAAGATTAAAAGAGATGAAGCTCTCGTATAATCGACATAAAGCAGACGATGCCACTCGACGATTTCTTCTTGCTGGCGATTCTTTTGACTTCCCTTGTCGAATCCAATGTATTTCTGCAGAATCGTCTCGTCTTTTTCTGATTCTTGCCCAAACACATAAGGGCCTGAAGCATTTTTGTACAGTTCCTTATACCCGGCACAGGAAATGACTACAGGGAATTCCAATCCCTTGGATGCATGAATTGTCATCAGGCGAACCGCCTTGAAGTCGGTCCCCTTTGCGACGAGATTCTTTTCTTCGTCACCAGCTTTCTTGCTGTCGCTAGCCAAGGTTTCCAAATGCTTGATTGCCTGCTGGAGGGTTGATTTCTTTTCGTACAGATAGCTAAAGATGTAGTTGCCAATCTGGCGCAACTTCATCAAATCCTGCAATCTCGAAGGAGTACTCAGTTTTTGTTCGACGCGAGTGTCTTCATAAATCTGTTCCTGAAGTTCCGTCCATTGCTTTTTAGATGCAAGCAATCTCCAATAAGCGATCTGGGTAAGAATGGCTTCGTTTACATCCTTTTGAGGATCATCGCTTAAATTACATAGGTCTTCGCCAAAAAAGTCCGTAACAAAGGCGCTGTTCAGCAACTTGCCGTTGTAGCCCGACAAGTTCGGCGCTGCAAGCATTTTAAGGACAGAAATCCATTCTGCACATTCTCTAGAATCAAATAGGGAGTTATCCTTGTAAAGCACAAAGGGGATACCGACTTCTGTAAGGCATTCCTTAATTTCATCCATTTCAGGTCTTGTTCGTCCGAGAACAACAAAATCCGAAAAATTGACATTTCGCGGTTCCGTGGCGCCACGGTCAAAAACTTGCAGGGCCGTCTTTTGATTTGATTCTTTACAGCATTCAATAATCTTTTGGACCGCAAAACGCGCAAACCCCTTTTCGGGGACTATCGGCGAGACCCAAATAGGCATGGTAGGCTTACCATTGAATAAGGCGTTTTGCCTTTGGTTTTTAGCGTCTTCAGGATATTTGGAATCGGAGAAATCACCCTTAGGTAAGAAGGGATATGCAGAGTTATCGCCAATCGAGAATATGGAATTGCAGGCATTGATTATCGATATGGAAGAGCGGAAATTCGTTTTAAGCGCACTTCCATTGCCAATACATTTTGTTGCCCGGCGATACACCTGCAAATCGGCCCCCTGGAAACTATAAATGGACTGTTTGGGGTCGCCAACGACAATAAGATGATTGCGGTCGCTCTTCTGGAATACCGTTTCGAAAATATTCCACTGATATTCGTTGGTATCCTGGAATTCGTCTATAATGGCAATCTTGTAGGTATCGCGAATTTTTTCGCACAAGAAAGTCGGGATTTCTGGAGCGATTCCGTTTGGGCAGACTGCCTCACGTACCGCCGAAATCATATCATCAAAAGATTGGGCCTTTTGGCGGGCTTTTTCCTGTTGCCAACGAGAGTAAAGATCTTTAGTCGTTTTGTTTAGAAATTTAATGCGGGTGACATCATCGGCTGCCGCCAACTTTATTTTTTTCCCATCCCTTATGCTAAAGAAATAAGACAAGGCTTCTCCAAGGGCGTTAGGCGATTCTTGTGCCAGCTTTGTGCCTACACCCGTGAATAGCACGCCGCTTCCTGTCCAAATGTTGATTTTCTGTATGATGTCTGATACGGGAAATACTTTTTCTTTGTTTCTATCCAACGCGGAAAACGTCTTTTCTGCATTTTTATTCAATATATCCCAATGCTTTTTAGCTTCAGGGTTCTGTTCAAGCCATTCCTGAATCGTTGTTGCCGGAACAATTTCTTTTTTGTCCGGCGAATACAATCTCAGCGAACTCTTTAGCAAAGTCTTTATATCTTCGACATCTTCTGGCAAAGACTTCTTTCTTGGCAAACTGCATATGTCGCTTTCCCATTCATCGCGAATCAGCCTGTCAATAACCACCTCAGCAGCTTGGTCATCAGCATTTTCCATGTCAAACGGAACGTTGGCTTCGTAAGCGAAATCATGCAAGGTCTTACGGCAGAACGAATGGATTGTTCCAATCATGGCCTTATCGATATCTTGACAAGCTCTTTCGAATAGAGCTTTTTCTTTGGACTTTGTACACGCCAAGCATTCATTCATTTCTTCACGAATGCGGTCACGCATTTCTCCGGCAGCTTTTTCCGTATATGTTACAAAGAGTACGTTGGAAAGGGGGATGTTGTTTCTGACCAATTCGGCAGAAATCTTTCGGATTGTATAGGTTTTTCCCGTTCCCGCAGAAGCTTCGATGTACTGGTTCTTTTCTGGGGAAAAGGTCGTGATATCAAAAGGTTGTAGTTCAATCGCGTCGCTCATTATTTCACAGCCCCTTCTAACATACTGGTCAAACCGCCCAGCAATTCTTTTTGTTTTTCACACGCCTTATCCCATTTTTCGGCAAAATTGTCCTTGGGATACCCCGAATATTTTTCTAGTTCGTTAATAAAAAGATCCTTGCCAGCAAAATAGGCCCACGGACTGTTACTACTGTCTTCCAGCTCCGCCTTAAGCTCTTCATGATTTTTGATTTCAGAGGTGAGAAGACTTATGGGGAGTATTTTATGGTCTAGGTCAACAAAGGCCTTTTTGTATATGTCGCAAAGAACTTTCTTTGCATCGTCCGAAAGCATGTCTATACGACATGAGACCGCCTCATACTCCGATTCATCTTGAATTTCCCCAGTTGCAATAAACAAATCGACTTTTGTTGCTTTACGCGCGGCGATTAGCCCCAAAGCCCCGATATAAGAATTCAAGTACTTATAAATTCCTAATCCATCTGAATTGCTGACATCGACAATGATATATTTCCCTTTGGACGAAAATACTAGAGGGATGTTGCCTTGCAAAATAAATTCTAAGCCATCGGAATCAGCAATACATTCATTCAGTTCGATGGTTTCACACTCATATTTTTTTGCCGGAAACAAGCAGTCTAATTCACTTTTTATCAATTCGGTACGGGCTTTGATTTTGTCGATTATGCCTGCACCGAACATTCCCGAAGGGATATTCCCCTGCGATTCAAGACTCTCGAAGTAAACATCAACATTCTCAAAGTTCTTGTCGAGGCCCATTTCTATATATACAGCTTGCTTTAAGAAATGTGCTTCATCAAGCTTACTCAAGCTAATAGGCTCGACAAATTCCTCAGTCGGATCATCACCCGATTCTTCCAGACGCAGCATACGACCTACATAGAACTGGAAAGGATCATTCAAGTACTGTTTCAACTGAGAAATAGAGACTTTATCCGGATATTTGGTAATCTGGCCTGCGTTCGAAGCCTTTGTATCGGACGTCTCATCACTAGATTGTGGCATCCGAATGCGCTCGATCGATTCCAAGTATCTGCGTCCGCGCCTTGTAAACAAGCTTTCCTTGCAACGAGTCTCGTCAAGCGGGATTATTGTCGTCGGAAGCGGTTCTAAATTTTCTCCCGTGACATCGTCTTTCAACTTTTCGGCAAAGCCTGCAACGAAATTCTTCAGGTCGTTGATAACCGGTGAAGGATAGATTTCGCTATCCTTTGCAAGGTTCATGTTCTGATAACTGATATGGAACCCTTCGGATGTACACATCAATTGGCAAAGGAATGCGTATCGATTGCGGTTGATACTTGTATCGTCGCCTGGCCACGGACGTACTTGTTTGCGTAAATCCAGAGTATTGAAAGAATCGTCGCTTGGGAAGTGGTCTACATCGGCACCCAAGAAGAACAGGTGCTTTACGGGAATGACTCTGTTGGGAGCAAATTTCATAAACGAAATTCCGTTCACAAATAGGTTGCCGAAACTGAATTCCGATACTGTCGCCGCCTGAAGAATAGTTTCCTTAACGATATCCATCGGGATGGAATCAGTCGTTTCCGCGTAGAATATGTAGTTTAGACGATTGAGCGCCTTGCAGATTTCGAAATATGCAGCCTTTTCGCCAACGAGTTCGTCGGAGGCGTTTTTCATATTCACCCAGCTATTGAGCATTTCCAGCAAAGTCTCAGAATCTTTTTCAGTAACGCCGTTTTCAAAGACATTCGTCCATTTTTCAAGATCCTCAATGGCATCAATAAATTTTATCAGCAACAAGTCGTTTGTGCTATTCATGTTTGCATATGGCAAATAGACCTTGTTGTCGATTTCTTGCGCTTTGGAGGTAAGGCGCGCCAAGAGCATTCTCTTGACAGCCCATTGCCAAGGCTCGATTTTTTGTTTCGGTCTGTCACGGTAAACATGCATGTCAGTAATCCACGTTTCCCATATATCCACCATATCGGGCGTAATTCCCCGGGCAGCCTGGACTACGGGATTTCGAACCAGTTCGAAGAAATCTGGACGCGAAATGGAATGTTCCTTTCGAACCTGGAAAAGAGTTCTTACAACGGAACCGACAAGGGAATCCTTAGAAATGGAGTCAACAATCGTATAGGGGACATGGACAATGGACTTGTCCCCATTTTCAGCAGCATTTTTCGCTTGGTCAAAGATTTGGTAAATGTAAGGACTGTATTCCTGCAAATTTGGCGATACAACCAAGATGTCGTTTGAATGCACTCCCTTCAAAAGCAGCTTGCATATGGATGAATGGAGCGCTTCGACTTCGCGCAACTTACTCGGAGCAGCCGTCACCGTAAGCGACTCGTCCTCTTTCTTTTTCAGAAACAAACCGTCTTCAAATTTATTGATACGTCCTGCGGCAAGACTCTGAACCGCATGCAGAAGATCTTTCGGAGTTTCTCGATTTTCATCAAGTAATTCCAAGTGTTCATCTTCGGCAAAATCGCATGAGGAATAGTCGTCCGTAAGACACCACAGTTTGATATTGTCTCGACCAGACTTGCCCCAGTAACGGAGGAGGTTGTTTTCACTATTCGATACGGCATCTTCTGTTTCTAAAACCTGGTCGTCTTCGTGAGTCGTCTTGATTATGGGGGTAAAGGAGGATGTATCGACATCTTCCCAGAATTCCATACACGGATTCTGGATGTATGCATAAACCTCGTGCTGTTTTGCAAATTCACGTAATACTATTCTGTAGAACTGGCCCATGCCCGAAAGCCCTAGAATAAAGATGGGCGCCTTGGACTGGTATTTGAATAGCGGCTTTCCGTCGGCATCCAAATTTGCCTTGTAAAGGAAGGGCAAGGTCAAATATGTGACTTTTTTGGGGTCAGATTCGCTATCGGCCTTTTCAAAGACACGCGTCAGCAGGGACTTTCCGTTTACGTTATGGAATATCTTGGAGTAAAGGGACCGTTCCCAAGATTCATTATTTACGGGTTCAAACGCACCAGCTGCAGTCTTTTTAACGAAGAAATCTTTTAAGCCTTCCGGCGTTTTTAGCTGTTCCTCAGACCAATAGTCAAGAATTCCCTTAGCAACGTTGCCTTCGTCATTTTGCAAAAAGTCCTTAGGACGGCTCGTTTCGTATTCAAGAAACAGGCCCGCCAACTTGTTAGAGAAATCAAAAAGTCGAACTTCGTCAAGCGTCTTTTTTTCGCCATCCATTTTCGTCAGGTACTTGGCAACGTTGGAATCCAGAGTCTCGTAATTTGGGGTCGTCCCGTCTTCCTTACCCAACAAATAAGCCATAATTACATTCGCAAGCATTTCTGATGACAGCTTTTTCAGCTTGCGATTATCCCCTACCAAAATATCGAACAGAAACCTGTCAATGGTGCTCTTGTTCAGGTTGGCGAGCACACCCTTCTTTTTCATCCAGCGAAGGCGGAACCACTGTTCAAGTTTCGGATCCGGGAAAATCACCACGGGAGCTTCGAAGGGATTAGTCCAATTCGCAGAAATCGCCGAAATCATTTCGTCGGCCAGAGTTTCCAAGTTCAGTGCAAATTTCAGGTGGAGCATAGTCAGAATATAGTCAAATAATTTGTCACTTAAAAATTACTCCCCGTAATTTTCCAGCAGGTATTTTGCGTAGGTCCTGAGGCGGTTACGCAGAGAGACGGGCTTTACGACGCGGGCGGCATCCGTAAAAGAGACAATCCAGTTGAACAGGAGTTGGTTTACTTCGGCTTTCAATTTCACCGTGACTTTTCCGTTTTTCGGCTTGCCGATTCGCATTGACCGGTTAAACGGATTTTCTTCGAGATAGAGGCTCGCCCTACTCTTGAATTCGATTTCCACATCTTCAAGTTTCGGTTCCTGGCTCCCCATGAATGCCGCACCAGACGCCACCTGTTTGCGGAGTTTGTCGAGGGCATTCGGATTTTCTTCAAACGAATCTTTCAAAAGCTTGACATTCTTGATTCGACGGAACTTGAGCGTATACGTATCGCCATCCTGCCGTTGACAGCCTACATAGAGGTCGTCTTCGTAGATAATGATCATCAGCGGAATTCGGATCGATTGTCTTTCGCCTTCTTCCGTCTTGTAGGTCACATCGATTTTGCGACGTTCGTGAATAGCCCGTAAAATAACCCGAATTTTTTCGCTGGAGTCTTCTTCAAAATCCGGAGGCGCACCCATAAATAGAATTTTGGTATTCAACTCTTTGCCGAGTATCTGGAGCGATTTTTGCTCGCTGTGCGGCAGACTTTTTTCGATGCGTTCCAGAAGCTGTGAGATAATTTCGCTAGTAGCCGGATAAATATTCGCGATGCGTTTCAGGAACACGAAATGCAGCATCGTATTTTCGAAGTTCGGGAACAGCAATCTTTCTGCATTATGAAGCGCCGAGGTATAATAAGCTGTGCGACCCACCGTTTCTACGGCGATGTAGCGTCCGCCATCCATCTCCGAGAGGAACCGCATATCACGCTGAACGTTGCGGCGTTCGCCTTCGGGAATTTCAAAAGAAGTCATCAAGTCGCTAACGGTAAATTTCTTGTCGGGGCTCGAAATTACCTTCGCAAAGAGTTGTACCGTCCTTTCGCCGCGAGTCATATCTGCCATATTTTCTCCTGGATTTGTTTTCCACTAAATATATATAAAATATGACAAATAGCGTCGTATAGTCTTATTTATTCTTTTATTTAAACTTTTCTCCATTCCTCAACAAAATCCACTTTCTGAACCACTCCGGTTCATTTTCGACATTGTCCACAAGCGCCTTGACTTTCCGTTTTCCTAAACGAGCATCAAGTACGGCCAGCAAACGAATGAAATAGTTGCCGTTGTTAATGGCATCTTCAATAGAAAGTTCGTTTAAATATTCATGGATGTATGCATTCAAGAAACCACCTGCATAACTGGTGGGAACAAAGCCGTATTCACGGATGATTTCGGGTTCTGTTTTTCCTTGTTGATACATCAAACGGAAATATTTAGGGTTAGAACAAAACCACGGTTTTCCATCGACAATAATTGAAAACACATGCATTTCTGTCCACCACCATTTTTTCACCTTATCTTTATTGGTGTGGTAAACATCGTAATGGTAGCTTACGCGCCCCTTTAGACCCTCTGCAAGCCTGCTTTCCAAGATTTGTCTTGTTTTACTCCACATAATCTACCCCCTAAAGCGAAATATCATAGTTGAGATAAAAACACCTCAAGTCCATATTCACGATATCGCTGTAAGAATAGAGACTATGTTGCAGGTCATCCATCAAATGGCACAGGAACATCGTCATTCCGTTTTTTACGAAATAGTCGTATTTCAGCCATTTTCCCCATGCTTCGAAAACGTAGTTCTCCTTATCGCGCGGATCTTCCGGTTCTTGCCCATCGCCAAAGGTAAACCAATCGAGCGCACGCATATCCGCATAATCTTGCAGCAAACCGCAGAGCCAGTCGTATTTCTGTTCGTGTTCATCGTCGTCGATGTACATCGCATCGTAATTGATCTCGCCAGTAACCTGGTAATCCTTGTAAACATCGAATCCTTGCGAAATGAGGCCGTCCAGATTCCGCTTAATTTCGACGAACTTCTGGTACATTTCGTATTCCAGCTTGCGGATGTGCTGATCGAGCCGAATCAACTTGTCAAGATTTTCTTCGGTCCAAACGAATTCCTCGTTCAGCTTTCTATAACGATCAAACAGGAATTCCTTATTCACTTCTGCATAGCGCATTTTATATGCGTAATAAGGCTCAATCGTATCCTTGTCATCTTTTAGATCGCAATACCGCTTCATCCTCTCGACTTTTTCCAAGCCGTCCTCAACGCCCTTGTAGAAATTCTCAAGAACCTTCCAGTCAGTACGCCTTGCAATCATGTACATATTACGATTCATCACGGCTCCTTGTTAAGCGCCGAATGTAAATATATACACGCTATGCGACAGTTGATGACGCATAAAAATTTATTCTATGCTGCCGTCATTTTTTACTAAATTCCGCTTTTCAACATATGTCTTATACTTTCTAAAAATTCCGCGAAGTTTAGCTTCCCATTTTTGGGGAATATGATATGAGAGAGGAAGAACGTTTACAATTGAATCCATGTGGAGAATGTCTTCTATACAACGTCCATTCACATCAACTTCGAAATGAATTGTTGCGTAACTTTCATCTAAATAATCAGGATAATCACGCAGATTTTTTTCTTGGCAACGTGCCCAAGCAATTTTCATTTTCGCTTTCGTCGGAGGCAAGCGAACGATGATTGCTAGCAGTACGAAATCTTTTCGGGCGATTTCTACTATATCTCCTTCTTTGAAAGGAATCGTTTTAGAATCACATCCCCTAAAAGCAGTGTCACCTAGATTATCATCTTTTTCATCATAACAGGAAATGGTCGAAAGATCACTTTTCTGCCATATCTTTCCATTTTTCAAATATCTCCTGAACGAAAGATTCTGGCCATACTCCCGATTAATGCAGAATCCATTAATGAGAAAACCTATCGGTTTTTCCTCCACCACAAAACCGTAGAGGTTCTCATCCTTTTCGTTTGCAATCTTTTTGATGCGCAATTCAGCTTCATGCAAAGATTCATAATATCCGATTTGACTAGTATAAATCTGAAAACCAAGATTTTCATTTCTACTAAATCCAGTTACATCCCTTTGAAAATGGTACCCCCTTCTTTCTCCATACACAAAATACGCCTCAAGAATATGCAAAACGAAAATATTTTTAATCTTTTTTTCCATATGTTACTCCAATAAAATTTACATAAGTTTTTCTTTTTCGTTCACAAATATACAGCACCTATGCGACAGATGTTGACGTATGTTACAACTTCAAACAATCCGCGTCATTTCAGCAATATCGAGGCAGCGATAATGTGTTTTTTGATAATTTCCCTCATAACAGCAATGATAATGCCCGTAAAACCACAAGGTCGGCTTGACTGTTTGCAGAACATAATCCAGATACTTGCGAGATTCGACAATTTTTAGCCATGTTTCATCTTGCACATAACCGGCTCGCACAAGGGGCGGTTCAAAAGAAAGCGGGGCCTCGTGCGACACGACGATATCTACAGCAGTGGGGAAACTTTCAACAATCGGCACAGGAGCCTCATCAGGCCACCAGATGCGTTTAGAAGAGCCCATCCTGATTAGGGTATCGTTTATCATTCGCCGTGATTTGCGGATTAGAGGATCAACAAAATCTATGTCGGCAGAAACAGCCCCACCGACGGGGTAAATTCTCTTGCTGCACAATTCGATTATGCAGTGATCCGGCAGAAAATGCAGCCGTTCAAAATCGTGTAACCCATCGAAAAACGCAGGATCGTCGTGATTGCCACGAATCGTGTATATGCAAATGTCATTTTTCTCTAAAGCCGCACGCACCTTGCCATAAGCGACATCCATCGATTTAGGGAGACCGAAACCAGCACCAAAATCACCGACAACTGCGTATCTTTATCAAATTTTTCGTTCTGCATATAGTTTCCTTTTTTAGGCATTTTTCTGAGCCGCGTTAGGTTCAATTCCAAGTTCTTCCATAATCTTCTGGGCAATCTGCGAAATCATGTACTTGCCCATATTATTGTATCCTGCCCAAGTATCTATGCAGGTCATTTTCTGCAAGTCCACGTCTTTAAAGTTCAGGGGCATTCCCAATGGGCTAAAGGCTCGCTGCAAAATTTCGGCCAGCGGAATATTATCCATAAACGCCCCGGTAGGCTCTCGCTGCTCGGCATCAAAACCGGCACCCAATTTGTACGCTTCTTGAGAACCCGCATCCTTGACGATTACAGATTCCTGATTGAACGCCTTGGCAAGTTTCTGCACATTTTTGAAAAAATCCGGCTTACAGCCCGTGTTGACAAAGACATAGCAATTATCACCTATCGCTACGGCATAGCGCAACTTGAGGGCCACAGCATATAGCTTGCGGTCCCATTCCTGCCGGTACGTCTGCGGAACAAAACCTGCATTTTTGTATTCCTCGCTTTCTGTATACTCCCGAATTTTGCTATAGACACCATCGCCCATAGCCTCGATACGGTCCGGGAATTTGCAAACCACCGCACATTCGAACGGCTCAAAATATCTTACGATTTTTTCTACAATAGAATAGTCCAATTCGTGCCTATATTTCATATCGGCTCCTTGTCTGCCGATAATATACATAGGCTATGCGACAATTACTGACTTATAAAATCAGTCTCATTCCAGCATATCAATCATCGCATGGTAAATTTCCGTGCATTCTACCTGCATAATGGTGGTAATTTTGTTTCCTGCATCTTTGGAAGATGCACCACAATGGAACATTTTTTCGCTTTTTGAGCCATAATCCAAGAAAATGTAGCGGTCGTGAAATTTACCGTGCGTTTTTCTCATTTTGAGCGAGATATCGGGCCGTGCCTTTAAGAAATCTTTCTGCATCTGTTCCGTCAGCGTTTCAAAACCGCGCCCATCGCTGTAAATCGTTACAGAAACGTTCTTGGCAATTTCACGCAACAAATCTAGTGTCTTGACCCCCACATAATCGTCAACAACCAGAATGGACTTCTTCGCCATGCCATAAATCTGCGTGTACGCGATGTCAGCTTCCAGCTTGCGACCATTCAGAATCAAGAAATGCTTGTAAGTCGACGGATCGATGAAATTATCCATGACCTTCTGCAAATCCGCATTCATCTTGCTGAATTCGCCCCGCATCTCATGAACTTCTCCAGAAAGGATCTTGAGGTCCGTCGATACAGCGGCAATATCCCTTGTGTTTTGAGCTGTTTGCAACGCCAGCGGAGTGACTTCTGAACCACTGAGCAGCAAGCCCTCCGAAACGGCATAATCTTTCAGCCGTTTGAAAAGACGGATGAGCGCCATACTTTGTTGTATCGCCAAATCACCTTTCAACACAGTCATAAGCATATAAATGCCTTGTTCTGTAAAGGCAAAGGGGGCATACTTGATATTAGATCCGCGAGAGCCTTTGTTCAAGGTCAAAAATTTTGACCTTGAAACGCCGTTGTTTTCTAATCCCGTGTTCAAGGTGCAAAATTTGCACCTTGAAAGTTCTTCGATTTCTTTATTAGATAATTGGAATCGGAAATCATCCGCAAAACGCTCAATATTATTTTTGACCTGCTGATTGAACGCCTTGGTACTATACCCGTAAATCTCCGCCAAATCGGCGTCAAGCATAACCTTAACACCTCGAATCGTATATATTCGAGATTTGAGCAGATTTTCGTCTATCAGGGAAAATTCAGACTTCGCCGAAGCGGAAACTTCACTAACCACAGCCATTCCAGCGGCAGCAACCACTTTTTTCATCATTCACTCCTTTGCGGAACAAGCAAAAAAAAATCCGCAAATACACATTTCCACCACTAAAGATACACAAATGTTCACTATTTGTCAAGAGATAAACATAAAAATTCGCCAAAATTCATCATTTTGTCAAAAATATATGCTATTTTGATATTGACATAGCCCCGTACCGAATGGTTCGGAGCGACCGGTTTTTGAGTATTTGCTCTAAACTCTGTTTCGAAATCTAGCAGTTTCACAACTTACGAGAATAGGGCAGACTGCTCACGTCCCAATTGGGGCGTGGGTTGTTTGCAGTTATTGGTAAGTTAGGCTTTGCTAGAGCCTCGAAACACATTAGCTTGCGGGCAACTTCGCGCCCTTTTTTGTATGAGGCGGAAATCTGCGGCACTAGCGCAAATCCCTGAATCGGGAATTTAACGTTTTTTGCCCCGAGGTTTTTGTGCCTACCCTGAACTGGCTTGGAAAGGACGCTGTACTAAAACATCATGTTCCTTACAGAACTCTGGAACTGAAGGAGTCCTTCAACTGTGACTTAGGAAAATCCGAGAACAAGATTATTCAAGGTGACAACCTTGAAGCATTAAAGGCACTGCTTCCTGAATACGAAGGTCGCATCAAATGCATTTACATTGACCCTCCATATAATACAGGAGCATCTCCAGATAAAGGCGGATGGGTCTATTACGATAATGTAGACTCTCCAAAAATTCGAAAATGGATTAAGCAGGTTGTTGGAAAAGAATTTGACGACTTGAACCGACATGATAAATGGCTTTGCATGATGTATCCTCGCTTAAAGCTTTTACATAGATTGTTAGATAGAAATGGATTTATAGCTATTTCAATTGACGATAATGAACTAATCAATTTAGCTTGCATTTTAGACGAAATATTTGGATATGCCAATAGACTCGCCTGCGTTCCTGTTTTGTCAGAACCATCTGGAGGAAAAGCGAAGGAAGCTCTTCGTATTGGGCATGAGTATATTTTGCTTTATATAAAAAGAGATAATGACGAATTAAAATACGAAACAAAAAAAGTTGAAGGAACCATTCATAAAGATGAGTTTGGGGAATATATTCGGGGCCGAGAATTAAGTAAATGGGGAAGTGAGTCTCTTAAAACAGATCGACCTGATATGTGGTTCGCCATACAAGCTCCGGACGGCAGCATGGTATATCCTTATCGAAACGATGGATTAGAGGGCAGATGGCGTTGGGGCAGGGACAACCCTAATATGATAGAATTGCTTAATAATCCCAATTGTCCCTGTGTTTATTGGGAAAAAAGAAAATTTGACAATGGAATAGTTGTTAACGGAGAAACCGAAAGGATTTTTCCTTATGAAAAAATTCGTGTTAAGGAAAAAGAATTAGGATGGAGTACATGGCTTGACAAAATAGGATTCAACTCCATTGGTACAAGTGAGCTAAAGAATATTTTCGGAACAAAAAATTTCGACACCCCAAAACCAACAACCTTGGTACAGTGGGTGGTTAATTTAATGAAAGATTCAAATGGAATTGTTCTTGATTCCTTTGCCGGTTCCGGCACTACAGCTCACGCAGTTTTGAATCTCAACAAACAGGATGGAGGAAACCGTAAATTTATTCTTATAGAGATGGAAGATTATGCAGATAAAATCACGGCAGAACGTGTGCGTCGTGTAATCAAGGGTTACAAAGCAGACGAGCTGACAGAACTGTATTCTCAAGAATTAACGCCTAATAATCTCAAAAACGCATCAGATTATTTAGAAGAAATAAAAGCTATTCGTGCAGAACGCAAAGACGACTTTGATTCCCTTGATACTAAGATTAAAGACAATACTCTTAAACTTTATGGCAAAAAGAAAGGATATACGGAAGGCTTAGGGGGCGATTTTAACTACTACAAACTTGGCCCAGAAATGATTATCAATGGCATCCTGAACGAGCAACAGCCGATTGAAAAAATTCGCGAATATATCTTCCATTCCGAAACACGGACGCCCATTGATCAGGATAAAGTCGAGAAAGCAAAACATGATTATTTCTTGGGCGACTTTGATAACACCGCATACTACTTTTTCTATAAAAAAAACGAAATTACGACACTTGATTTCCGTTTTCTTTCGACCATTCATACAAAATCTGAACGTTATGTCATTTTCGCCGACAATTGTGTGCTACCCAAAGATTTTTTGTTCAAGCATAACATAATCTTTAAGAAGATTCCCCGCGATGTGAGGAGGTTCTAGATGATTCTTAAACCATACCAAAAACAAATAATTGACGATTTAACGCACTATCTTGAAATTCTCAAGGAACGACGTAATCTTGCCGATGCTTTCAATGAGTTTTGGGCGAAACATCCGAGGACGCCAATTGCACCTATACCAGACTCGGCTGTAGAACCTTACAAAAATAATGTTCCCACATGTCCACATGTATGCGTAAAAGTCCCTACTGCCGGCGGAAAAACCTTTATCGCGGCAAATGCCTTATCGACTATTTTCAACGCATTCGATCCCGATCGTCCAAAAGTTGCCGTATGGTTGGTTCCATCAAATTCCATCCTCGAACAGACTATCCGTAATTTCAGCAATCCATATCATCCCTATCGCGAGCAACTAAATAGCGATTTCGCAAATAGGGTTGAGGTCTTAGATAAGCGAGCTCTATTGCAGGGGACCGGATTTGACACAGTTTCCGTTCGAGAGAACATGACCCTTTGCATCCTGAGCTATGATAGTTTACGTGCTAGCAAGGAAGAGGATCGTAAAGTTTATCAGGAAAATGGGAATCTCCAAACTTTTGCAAATGATGTTGGTGAAGACGAAATTTCCGTAATGTCTGTATTACGCTCTCTTAAACCAGTTGTTATTGTAGACGAAAGTCATAACGCCGAAAGCGACTTGAGCGTAGAAATGCTTCGAAAATTGAATCCTAGTTTTATTTTGGATTTGACGGCGACACCTCGTAAAAATAGCAATATTATCAGTTTTACACCAGCCATTGAACTCAAAAAAGAGAATATGGTAAAGTTGCCCGTTATTGTTTATAACCATCATACAAAAGAGGAAGTTGTCGGTTCAGCATTAGAATTGCGTTCAAAACTGGAATACACCGCAAATGAAGCGCACAAGTCGGGAGCGCCTTACATCCGTCCCATCGTGCTTTTTCAGGCAGAACCTAAGAATAAAAATGACAACACGACTTTTGAAAGAGTCAAGTCAATGCTTCTTGAGTTGAAAATTCCTGAAGAACAAATCAAAATCAAGACGGCAAATATTAATGAGTTGCAAAACATTAACCTTATGGACGAAAATTGCCCTGTCCGCTATATCATTACAATCAACGCTCTAAAGGAAGGCTGGGACTGTCCCTTCGCCTATATCCTGGCATCTTTAGCTGATAGAAGTTCATCGGTTGATGTAGAACAGATTTTAGGTCGCGTATTGAGATTGCCTTATGTACGAAAAAACGAGAATGTAATGCTCAATATGAGCTATGTTTTTACGGCCTCGGCAAAATTCAATGAAACTCTCGGCAGCATCGTTAATGGACTCAATCGTGCAGGATTTAGTAGTAAAGATTATAAACAAGTTGATTCTGTTCAACAAGAAGATGTTCCTGTAACGTCACAAAAAGAAAAACATGCAGATTCACAAGAAGATTCATTTGACATATCTTCAATTTTTTGGCATGGGGACAACGAACAACAAGAAACTCCCAAGAACGCAAATGAAGCACAAATTCAAAATTCAAATGTCATAAATAAAATTGAACAATTGGCCCATCGAGAAAACGATGTACTAGAAAAATATGTACAAGAAAATAAAAATGAACCTGTGATACCACCAGAAACGGAGAGCCAAGTGAAAATCTTCGGAATAAAGGAATGCTTTAGGGAAACTGCAAGCCAAATCGTTTTACCACAGTTCTTCATGAATAATCTTGCAGAAGGCAGCGCAAATGACCTTTTTGGAATCGAGGATACCCCATTCGAAGGCAATATGTTGCTTAATAATTTTAGGCTAAGAAATGCAGATACGAATATCAATTTTGCCAATATGGAATTAGATGCCCGGAGCATTGATTTAGATGAATCGCAAAACGATTTTACACCTACAATTTCTCATCTTAAAATGTACCAGCAGGAAGAAATAATTCACTGGCTTTCAAACATTGATGATATTGAAAAGAAACGCCAGAAATGCGCTGAACGTTTGCGTGATTGGGTGGGAAACATGTACCCTATCCCAGATCCTGACATTGTCGAATACATTCGTCGTGTACTTTCAGGTTTCAGCGATAAAGATTTGAACCAAATGCTTTATTCGCAAAGTGATTACGCAAACAAAATCAAAGCAAAAATAAAGGAACTTTCCGAAAAATATATTGAAGATGAATTCTTTACAGCTTTAGAGCAGGAAAAGATTGTATTACGTCCATTTTTTCATCTTCCGGAAAAGTTAACCCTTTCAACTACGACTAAGCCTTTGCCCAAAACTCTGCATGAAAAAGAGGACGGCATAAACGAATTTGAAGAGTCCGTTATTGATACTGTTGCCAATATGGACAATATTGAATTTTGGACAAGAAATCGTGAACGAAAAGATTTCTGTATCAACGGGTTCATCAATCATTATCCTGATTTTATCATCAAGACAAAGCATGGAAAAATTGTAATGCTTGAAACAAAGGGCGATCATCTAGATGCGGAAAATAAAATAAAGCTAGGCAACCGCTGGGCTTCAGAAGCTGGAAGCAACTTCAAATACTTTTTAGTATACGAGAATCGCCAAATCGAAGGTGCCTATACTAAGGAAAAATTCCTGGAAATATTGAGAGCTTTATAATATTGAGTTTCCGTCTAAAGCCACGATTAACAGGGAAAAGGAAGACGCAGGGAGATCCCCACGCGGGGATGACATAGGACTGAAGCAAATGCAAATACATTCTCTCAAAAATTTACCCACTGTCTTTCGCGACCATCTGCAGCACGGTCACGGTTTTCGGGGCGTAGCAATGTTTCAGAGTCTTTATTACATCATTGATTGTTTCCCTATAACCGCCCATCGGATTGCCAAGAATCAGGATATGCCGGCCATTTATCTTGTTGGCGTCTTCCGCCCAAAACTCTTTGCAGTGCTTTAACGTAAGGTCTACAGCGTCACGAACATCTTTGTCTAATATGGTCTCCCTGTCAAAGAGCCCTTCGATTTCTTCGCCCACCGTTGGCCCCAACTTGCAAATAACCTCGTTAAAGTCGCGACCATAGAGAGCCCTTATTTTCGAGTCGCCATCCTCAACCGCAGTGTATGTACTCTCCCCTCAATCAGGCATCCGTTCCCGGATCGACATTCATTCGCCTTAATGAGAATTCTTTCCGCGACAAACTTGTAGCATATATTCCCATTCGGGACAATCACCGTAACTTCCTCAGAGTGTACGTTTATGTACTTCTCAATGACGGAATCGAGCAACTTTTCAACAAAGTTCACAAGTTCGAAATCCTTAAACACCCAGTTGTTTATACCCTTCCATGCATATATCAACGGAATCACGTTATAGTCACCGACCCTTTTTCCCCAGAAAATGGACCACACGGGAACATCGCCCAATGTGGAATAGTCGACCATCGGTGTGTATTCGGGAATCTCGTAATCATCCCGCGCAGGAACGAACGAGACAATCTGGCGGTCATAATCTATCTCGAAGCCTTCCTGTTTTTTGACGCCCATCCACAGAATCTTATCGCCTTCAAGGCGCGACTTTTCTGTCGGCACCATGCGCCAAATCAAAAAACTTGTCATTCTCTTACTCATTGCTAAGCATCCTATAATCCGGTATGGGCAAGTCTTCGGGCAGCATGCGACTGTCGTCAACACCTTCGACTTCGTTGTTGAATGCAGAGATTGCTTTTTGCCATACATTGTGAACGCCGTCGCAACCGCTATCTTTCGGTGATTTTAGGAACTCGCACAAGATTTCTTTCTCGCGGTCATCCAGAACCCAAATTGACTTGTTGTACGACGCGCCCAATTCATATTTCGGCTCCAAGAAGGAGATCCGCGCGCACTTGGTCGCAAGCCCGGGGCGCCAATGATTGTACAGAACGAAGTATGATTTCTTTTTCGGACCCATATCAACGTACGCACGGATATTAAGATTAAGTTCCCTGCTCCATCCCGCCCCACATGAGACCATGTTGAATTCCTTGATCTGCAACTTGCCATCGGGCGAATAAACGTTTATCTTACGCTCGGACTGGTAATCCAAATCGTTATCCAGCGGGAGAAACTGGATAGAATAGCAATAGACAGGGCAAAAGAAATCGCCATCCTTCACAAATTCCTTCATCTGCCTCTTGGCATCGCGTAACGTCGTCCAGATTCCAAGGTCGTGCTGGACCTTTTCGCCATCAACGCCATTCGGGAGAATCGTCGCCACTAATTGATAAACGCTTGTCATGTGCATAAGGCCTCACTATACCTATATATGAATCTCGGTATGGACGTAAAAATCTTCCAGTTTCATGCGCATGGCATCTTCGAGGGAATAATCGCCATCGGCAAAGAACTTGTGCATCGCAAAGCAGATATATTCGTCCTTGAATTCAGGCAGGTCAAGCCCTTCAATGTTCCAGCTCAGTTCCTCGTGCCAGGCGTTCAAATCCTTGTAATCGGCGGGTTCCTTGCCGGGAGCGTCATTGAGATTCACCTGAAAACGATTCGCCCTATCGTAGGAATCGTAAAGACCGGAAACGTCGCCCTCCCAGTCCTCTTCTGATTCATACACAATAAACGACTCAATGCCAAAAGTCTTGTAATACGACTTGCCTTGCGCCATGAGTGCCCTCATGTCCCTGTACATATCGAAGGTGACTTTTGCACATTCATCTTGCAGTTTATGGAGTCGCTTGTTCAGCAGCAACAGCTTGGCGATATTTTCCTTGCTGTGTTCAAAGCGAGCATTGGCCATGACTTTCCGTGCCAATAGTTGCATATCTTGATGATGTTCTTCTTCAAGTTTGCATTTCTTTCGCGCAACAATCCAGCCGTCGTCCTTAATCAGGCATTCCATTATGCTATTGATGTATTCCTGACTTCTGCGATCTTCGTATTTCATAAGACCTCCTTGACAATTAAGCAAAATCACCTTCTCATGGACTTCATCAAGGCCTTAATTTGCGTATCGTTCATTTTCGGTGCAGTTTTAGAATCTGGTACCTTCACGAAGGTTTTCGGGAAATCCAGAGCATTTGCAGCAGCAATTCCGGCCACGTTCACGAGATATTTTTTCAGACGTTCGAACCAGTCGGAATTTTTCATGTTGAACACCTTCGCGCCTTTGCGTGTCGCCATTTCGATGGCCTGTCCCGTTCCGCCCGAATCCCTGGAGCGTGTCTCATGCGATTCGCATCCGTCCTTGGTGTAGCACACCACAAAATCAACCGTTTTGTCGAGATTGCGTCCGAAAATCTGGTTCGTATTTCGGGCATACAAATCAAGAGCGTGGCCATGCAGGCGTTCATGAGCCGGGTGCAGCTCCCGCGCAATGGCTCGCGTCGTTTCAGTCGCATCTTCTGGATGGAAGATGTTCTTGTGCGCAGGCTGTTTCACGCCGTATTCAAAAGCCGCGTCGGCACCCTTGGCGCCGCCACTGTTCAGCGTGTACCCGAACTTTTCAAGTTCGCCGGCAATCCACGCCATCACATTTTCTACGGGCTCATTCGTATTCGGCTCACGAAAGCCGCCCAAAACCCTGTGCCCGATACCGGCGTAAGTCATACTTTTTCCCGTCGCTGCGGGAAGTTTATCAAATAGTTTCATGTCAACTCCATTTTTTCGCTTTTAAATTCATGCTTCAGCCAAAGCAAACCCTTTCTTGCGCGTAAAGCGCAAGGGAATGTTTTTCTCGGAGTTGTCACCGGATTTGACGATGGAGAGTTCCGCTTTTTCTCTATCTTCTTCGCGGTGGGTGCGCATAAAGGCGCGGTCAAGAATCCAAACGGCATCGGCTTCTTGCGTAACGCCCGGAATTTCGATAAAGTCAGACAACTGGGGCCGTTCCTGTTCAGCAGACGTTTCTCTGCCAAGCGGGTAGAGGAGCAGAATAGAAATATGCAATTCCACGGCAAGATTTTTCAGCGTCCAAGCCGCCCTCTTTAGAGACTCATCCCTATTCGTGTTCGATTGAACCTTCAGTAGCTGCAAGTAATCGATAATCAGAACATCTAGTGATTTAAGCTGCTTGTAAAGCCTTGCTTTTCGCGCAAGTTCAGTAAGACTCATATCAGTAGCGTCTTCAATTCGTAAATGCGAATGTATGATTTCACCCACCGCCGTCATGAGCATTTTCATCTCGGTTTTATCGAGGGTATCCTCATCAATTTTGCAATAGTCCACATTAGCACGCTGACAAAGGAGTTGCTCGCTGCGTTGCGCACAGCTATTATTCAGATCGAAATAAACGACACCCTTGCCGTCATCCAACGCCACATTCTCTGCAACGTTCAATGCAAACGTTTTCATTCCAACTCCCGGTCGCGCCGCAAGAATTGTCAATTCTCCTCGACGAAATTGACTTGACCAATCCGCTTTACCTTTGTATGAAGAGTCCATTTCAGTCTGCAACTTTTTTAGTTCCTCAATTTTTTGCGGCAAAAATTTTTCAAGGCATTCCTTCTGCTCCGCGAAAATCTTGTGGATTGCAGATTCGAGCGAAAGCGATTCCATCAGCGACACGGCACTTTGAGCATCGCCAGAATACTTGTCAAGCCATTTTTGCGTCGATTCGTCAAATTCCCGCCAAATACTAGGCATCGGGAACCATTCCGCGATACTTGTAAGAGCGAACTTGTGGGAATCCTGCATCATTCCGCGATTTTTCGCTGCATTCTCAACGCTCTTTTCGTCAAGAACCGCAACGATTGTCTGCATTGTTTCATAGGCGCGAATAGCCCGAGCCATTTTGTCAAGCGCAAGCGCCCTAGCGGTAGAATTTTCATCTATTCCGTCGGTAGGCGGAAACTCCTTCTCAGCCGGAGCATACGCCGGGTCGAATTCATTACAGTCGTCTTCAAAGACCAAATCCAGCGAATCGCAAAGGTAACCATAAAACTCCCGCATGTAATTGTAGTAGCGGAAAGCCTTGGCCATTTCTGCTGCGGCCATACCACCTAAACCATCTGTACTTTTTTCATGTGTCATATATTACTCCTTTTTTTATAATATACGACAGGCATGCGACAAATACAGTCGCAACTTTGGTTATATCAGCCCAAGGAAAGCAAGCCTTGGGGTTCCATCAAGAAATCAATGAAGTTCATGGTTTAAATGGTGTTAGGAATTATTTTTGCATATTTTGCACTTTTTCATTCATACTGCAACCTCTTTTGCCGATATACGAGAATTTTCTGAATCCATTTCTATTACTTCACGCTCGTTTATACCGACATTTGCACCGACATTTTCTCCGACATTACAGCCCCTCCGCCTCTCTGGCCCATTGGTCATCCAGATCGGGATGTTCCTTGCGGAATCGTCTTAAGGCTTTATGGATTTCCCAATTCAGGTTCAAACCCTCGGCTTGGCACTTGGGTTTCAATTCGTTATACAGTTCCTTTACTTTTTCTTCGAGTGTCATAGTTTGCTCCTTTTAGTTGGTGCTGGATTCCTCAAATTCCTTCAGCCGCAATTCGTTAATCATCGTTTCGAGATTGCAGGGCGTGCCGTCGCCATGGAATTCGTCACCTGGCTTGGGATCTTTGTATTTCCCTTCGGCCACCTTCTTTTCGTGTTCCGTTTCGGCGAGAGTCCATTTGGCAATAAAATTCCTCGCGACGGCCTCGACGTCTTCGGAAAGAGTTTTCTGCAAATGCCAGTAATAATTGCCGAAACTGCGGTTACCGACACGAGTTTCTTGTTTGCATTCGGGGCAATACGCAGTCGCCCGAGAACTGCCCGAAAGCGGCGATCCGGTAAAGCTGCGGATAAGGGCAGTGCAGCCGCACTTGCAGTCTACGCGAAACTGGTCGGTTTCCCAAACACGCAGGAGTGTTGCGAGCCTGAGATTGACCCTAACGATACTGCCTGCAATGTTGAGCGCCCTTGAAGTGAGCAAGGGGCCTACGTACAGTCCGCCACCCTTGATGGCGTAATGGACATCAATGTTGGCGTAGCACGGTGTCGCAAGGATTTCGTCCCGGTGACGCATGATGAGGTCCAGGTTGTCGAACAGCAACTTTTTCTTGCGTTCAAAACTCTTTTCCTGAAACTTACGCAATTCCTCTTGCTCCCAGTTTTCTTGTTCCATTTCGTCGCTAATCAGTTTCAGGCCTGCCGCCTGTCGCTTGAAAAATTCCTGGGTCGATTCGTGCCTATTGTCAGGCTGATTGGAAATAACAGGAAACGGCTTGGAGTCGTCAATAAAGATAGTTGCCATAGGTGCCTCCTTTCTAGAGTCACCTATAAATATAGACTTAATTTAATGTCATAAAATGACAATAAAACTACACTTTTTCAGCAAAGCTGATCCCGAACGACTTGGGGATTACAATTTCCTTGTAGGCGTTCATCAGGTAGTCATCGGTCATGCCGGAGACATAGTCGGCGACAACACGCGGCTTGGGGGTTGCCTCCTTATATTCGGCGCTCATGGAATTGAACCAATGATTGATGCCGGTGACTTTTTTGTTAGAGCCGAGCTCTTCGAGGCATTCGGCCAGAACGGTCCGGAACATCGCCTTGATTTTTTCGTCTTGCGTTGACTTTTTCGGGTTCTGGTAAATGTTCTTGTAGTTCCAATCTTTCAGGCAATTCAACGCATCATAAACAGCCGGCGAGAAACTGAGCATTTCCTTGTCAATGCTGTTGTTAACCAGATCCTTAATCAACGTGTCGACGATTTGGCCGTTCTTGTTACCAAGAACTTCCGTAACTTCGCGGGGCAGGCTTTCGCGTTCCACCAGCTTCAAGATGATGGCGTCTTCGATGTCGCGGCCTACGTACGCAATCACATCCGAGATGCGCATGACGCAGCCTTCGAGCGTCATGGGGACCATGTCTTTCGACTTGAAATCACCCTTGAGGCTTTCGCAGTATTCTATCAGCAACTTTTCGGGAGTCTTGCTGCGGTCGCAACCATAACTGTTCTGCAGAATTTCACCGTTGTGGCAGATGATTCCGTCGAGAACTTGTGCGGTAAGGTTCAAGCCTTTTCCGTAGGCTTCGAGGTCGTGGAAAAGCCTAAAGCTCTGAACGTTATGTTCGAAAACGCCTGCGCCTTGTTCTTGCAAGAAGACCGAAATGATTTTTTCGCCGTCATGGCCAAAAGGCGTGTGGCCCACATCGTGGCCCAATGAAATTGCCTCAATCAGGTCTTCGTTCAAATTCAAGAATCGACCGATGGTTCTTGCGATTTTCGCCACCAGCTGCACGTGAAGCACACGGTGCGTGATGTGATCATTTTCGACCAGGTAAAAAACTTGCGTCTTGTCGATGTAGCGGCTGTAGCAATAGGAATGGATTATCTTGTCCGAATCATGGAAAAAGTTCGGGCGGAGATCTTCGGGAGCCTCGTGAAAACGAACCGCCTGAGCGGACTTGCAGGCATAAGGCGCAAGCGACGCTTCTTTCGCATTCAAGCGCACTTCGATACGTTCCTTCGTTTCAGCATTCCATTCCATAGAAAATCCTTGTTTGCGCGGAGCTATTCTGCAAATCCCGGAGGCGGCAAGTGCATGCCGGCCATGGTGAGTTTGTTGTCGCGAGCATATTGCATTAGGCGCTTGCGGCTTTCAATGGACTTTTCCTTGTCCATGTCATAATTGGAATTGATTTCAGGATGATCCTTCTGCAAGGCGTAACCATGCATCAAGTCGCCAATCACGAGCAGGTTACTAAACTGGAACGCAGTATGGCCGGGCGTGTGCCCCACGGCGTCAAGTGCAATCACCCCCTGCGGCAACGTATCGCCAAAAGCGAACAAGTGCAGGCTATCTTTATAGATGCCCATAATCACCTTCTGCAAATCATTTTTCGCGATGTCGTTCATCCAAGCATCGTATTCCACTTTGCCCGCATAAACCGTCGCATTATTGAAGACCCTCACGTCTTTGCCAGCAGAGTCTTTTGCAATCATGCCTGCAATATGATCCGCATGAAAGTGCGTCAAGTAAATGAAGTTGACGTTTTCGGGTGTTACACCAAGGGCTTCAAGGCGGTTCAACATTTGGCCGCCGAACGCGCCAAGGCCGGCATCAAACAGAATGTTCTTGCCATCGACCTGCAGCAGGAATACGCTCACCGATGCCGGAATGCCATCGGGCAAATTTAAACTTGCAAACAGAGAATCGCTTGCGTCGCTAAAGAGGCTGCGGGGGTTCAGCTTTTCGTCCTGATTGTCCTGAATCCAGGTCACGCTTGCGCCATTCGCGAGTTTGATCGTTTTGGCGACCTGAACGACATTCGCGACTTCTGCAGCAGCTGCATTTTCTGCCGGTTCCGTAGCGGGCTTGGCAGGCTCCGCCGTTTTTTCAGTAGCGGGGGTCTTGGTGTCGCTGCAGCCGAATACGGCGAAAGATGCCACAATGGCAATGAGAGGGAGAAAACGCTTTTTCATAAGGACTCCTGTTTAGAGTGAATATAAAAAAGAATGCTTTATTTGTTTTTTTAGATTATATTATGCTATAGAGAAATAAATTTATGGTGCCGCAAAGACGGTAGAAAGGGGGGGGGCTAATGGAAAAAATCAAAATCAGCGCAGAAAACATACAGAAGATTCGTGATGGCCTAGAAAAATACAATCTTATTAGGGCGTTGAAAAAGACTCCATCCAATGAAGAATTTCAAAGGAAATTTACGGGCTTTTATAGAGTAAGAAGAAATGAAAAGTGGCGAAAGGCTTTTTTTAAGGAATTTGAAAATTATTCGCCCCAAAATGCAGATTTTGAGGCCATCCTAAAAAAATTGTGGAAAAATAAAGATATTCAAAGATTGGAAGCATCTTTTGCCAGTAAAATGCTTCACACTATTTGTGACCAAAAGCCGATATGGGATTCTATAGTCGTTAATTATCAGTTGGGAATTAAAACTCCTGTCAAAAAGCAAAAAGCAACTGCTGCTGATGAAGAAAATCGCTTTGAAAAAATTGTTGAGATTTATGGAAAAATTTGCAAGGGCTACAAGAAGCTTATAACGTCAGAAACGGGTACAAAAATTATAAAGTTCTTTGATGATACTTTTGGAGTGTCGGAAATATCTGAAACAAAGAAAATAGACTTTATTCTTTGGGCGGCAGGCAAAGAGAATATAATCCTTGGCGAAAGCGATTTGAGTTTTTTTAAATAGTTTTTCATTTTACCTCGGATAGCAATTCTTTCAATTCCTCGAGTTTTCGGGGTAAAAATTCTTCCAGACAGCCCTTTTGTTTTGCGAATAGCTTAGAAATATGGTCTTCAAGGGAAAGTGCGTCCATCAGCATTACGTCGCTTTGGGCGTCGTCGCCGAGCTTAGCGAGTTCCTTTTGCGAACGAGCGTCAAACTCATACCAAATCGCAGGCATCAAAAGCATCTCGGCGATACTTGTTAAGGCAAATTTTTCGGGGTCTTGTAAGCCCCATTCGCGCTTTTCTTTTTCCTGTTCGTATTTTTCAACACTCCACGCCGTAACAACTTCAATCATTCGTTCGTAAGCGGCAATGGCTCGGGCGCACTTGTCGGCAGCAACCTCTTTTGATGTCGCTATTTTCTCATCAACTCTCGGCGCAAAAACTTTTTCGGCAGGTGCTGTAGCCGGGTTAAAACTAGCGTCTTCGGGTTCCAAGGACCATCCAATAGAATCCAGCAAGTAACCGTAAAACTCGCGGATATAATTGTAATAGCAAAAAGCCTTTTGCTGTTCTCGGGTTGCCTTCACAGCATTACCAATTACCTTATTTTTCATTTCTGTCATAATAAACCTCCTGCTAATCTTCGTGGTGTCCAAACCACGCCTTGCGATCTTCGGGATGTTCGTCAAGATGTTTCATGAGCGCGCTATTGATTTCTGAAGCGAGGTTTCTGTTTTTAGCGTAGCACATCGGTCTAAGTTCGCGAGAAAGTTCGGCTATTTTTTCCTTCAATGTCATATACAATCTCCTTTTTTTCATAAAGATAGTCACGCCATGCGACAACTGATGACGTTTGAAGGAAATTTTGTTTGGCCAAATCTTCAAGGAAGCTTTGAGCATTCAAAGCTTATAATCCGTCAAATCTCGATAGAAAAGATTTTAATGTGGACACTCGTCAGCGCTGAAGGTTTGAAGCCCGACCCATATACCAACCGAATTTAGAACCTTGTGACGCCGGATGATTTGTTTAAAGAGTGATTTTATGGCGCTAAACAAGCGCTTTTTCGCAGCTCACTCAGTTTTTCGCGCAATTCCTTTGAAACTTGCCGGTTGCCCTGGATGTTTAGCGGAAAATAGCCTGAGTTAATGATTTCTTCTTCAATTTGTTCCAGTTCCTTTTTTGTCTTCTTTGGATAATAGTTCCATTCCAACATGCAGTTTTCGTTCATGAACGCGTTCAGATTCTCTTGAAACTGAGGATTCACCTCGGTATTGTTTTTTAACAGTTTAAAGCCTTGAAGTGCAGAGAGTGTCCTACGGAGTGTCGATAGATATCCTTTTGATACATTGGATACAGAATGTTTTTGTTCAATGTGCCACTTGAATCGTCCGAGAATTCCGTCTTTACCGGCTGCGATTCCTATATAGAGAGCTGTGTATGGGGTACTGTTAAAAGTTTTATGTTGATTCTTTTCGATATTTAGACGATTCAAATCAACAAACTTCGAAATTTTACTTAGTAGATTCTTAAGGCAATCATCTCTAAACCACCAACAATAAATCCCCACATCTTTTCCGATTCCTTCCTTAGAAATCCGAATATCGCAAACAGGCTTTTGTTGTTCAAATTTCATTTTAACAAATCCTCTATTTTACCAGTGATACTTTTGCTGATTTTCTCAACAGAATCCATTTGATGCATCTTTAAAAAATCGCTCCAAATTCCATCTTGGTACGAAATATTGTTACCATATTTTCTGAGATCAGATGCACAAACTTTTATTGGAAATGCAGCCCCTTGCAACAAAATTTCTTGCGTTGATTTTGGTTTTAAATAACATACTTTTGTTCCTTCAGGAATTTTGTATCCGCCAGCAGGTGCCACAGAATTTAAAGCTTGAATGTAATCGTTTCCGAGCCGCAGAATAATTAGTCTGTAACCTTGATTAAGAATATTTTGAAAATTTTGATTTAGCTTCAATTTTTCAGCCATTTTTTCTTTTTGATGGGAGGTTCTTTTCGCGAATGTCACATTGTAATTTTGGATTTTTCCATCAACAGGGATAAGGCCGTAGCCAGCAGACAAAACATACAAATCAAGGAATCTATCCCTATCTAAAGAAGCGCAATTATCTTTGAAAAAAGAGAGCATTTGCTTCGATGCAGCTCCTGTATACCGACAATATGCTGAAATTATTCCACCCACCTCGCTTTTACTACTTGTACAACCAGTTATAAACAGAATGTCAGCTTTTCGATTCCCGTAAATGCGAACATTGTCCTTTTTAAGATCTTCGATTTTGGTCAATATTTCGCCTATGCCTTGTTTGTCTCCCATACAAGTCTCCTTCATTTCTTACCCCTTAAAAATAACATCAAAACAACCAAAAATGAGCGAGTCTTATGCTAAAAAGTGTTGTTTGTGATAATAAATTGAAAAAAATGTCGTCCCTCCCCCAGAAGTCATTTTCTGGGGGGCTTTTTTCATGACGGTTACTATCCGTCTGTAATTGTCGCATAACCGATGTATCTTTATTGCGTCAACCTATTTTAGGAGAGAATATGACGCAAGAAGAATTGATTGATAAGGTCCATAGCGAATTGCCCGGCAGAGTCTCGTTTGCCGAGGTAGTCCATCGTATTGCGGATGCCATTAGACGAGAAGGAAAAATAAATTTCCACACATTATTTGCAAGGCTTGAACCGGCTTCAAGCGAATATGTTTACGCCTATCCGGATGATATTTCGGATGGTCCTTGGGATATCTAATTGTGAACGAGACGTATATGCGAAGCGAAAACAACCAACTTTTGGAACCATATCCGCTTTCTACTATGCGGAAAATTCTGGATTGTATTGAAAAAACACAGAACATTCGTGTTGACATTAGCCGTATCCCTTTAGACGATAAGAAAACACTAGACCTATTCAGGAACGGGGATACAGATGGCGTATTCGGCTTTGACTCTCCTGACATGCAAAAATATTCGAAACAGCTGAAACCAGATAGCTTCGAAGAATTAATGACTTTATGCGCGTTATGTGGACCTGCGAGAGCGTTTAGGCCCGCGACATCTGATTTGATTACCGATTATATCGATATAAAGAGAGGCGTATGGGAATATAGCGGTATTCACCCAGATTTGGAACCGATTATTTCGGCTACCCGCGGCATGATTGTTTACCAAGAGCAAGTGACAGATATTCTTTGCGAAATTGTGGGATACCCTCCAGAAAATGCAGAGGAAGTTCGTCACATGCTCGCCAAAAGAAATCCTGAGAAAATGGCGAAACTTGAACCAGAGATTATTTGTCGGTGCGTAGACAAAGGGTATGACCAACAAGTCGCTTTGCAAATATGGGATCTTCTTCTCCTATACACAAAGCCTGCCGTCCGCAAAACTCTCGTGTCAATTTACACCTTCGTTGCTTACCAATTTGCCTATTTGAAGGCTCATTACAAAAGCGAATTTTATTTCGCAACAACCAACGCAAAATAGGAGGCCCGTATGACGTTAAATGAATTTCAGAAATACAAAGTGCTGAAAAGCTTTGTTGAAATGTCGTACCCCAATAAAGACGAATGCAAGGATGTTTGGCATTCCGTCAAACGGCTGATATTAAGCTGTAACGAATACGATATCAGGCAAGATCAGCTGGAAATCTTTTTCCAAATGTCAGAAACCGGTAAACCACTTTGTCATTTGGATGTCCTCGTTAATTCAGACGATTTCGTCTCTATTTTTGACGTCTTGGATGAACCCTTCGTAAGCTATCCATTTACGCATTGCCTATTGGTGAGTGATGTAGCCCAAAATACACATCGCTTTTTCTTTGTAAATCCAGATGTGTCAGGCGCAAAAGATTTTTCGTTCAAAAGTAAATTGGCGCTCAGAGATTCGTACATTCTACTGAGTTCCTGTGAAGAAAACATGGACAATATCGCGAATTTGAACGTTCCCGAAACGGCGAAGTTCATCATTCGTTGCGTATTATGCAAGAACCGTGTCAAATATGCGGGCGTATTTGAAATAGCAAGAGATTCTTCGGGTGGCATCACTACAGTTGAATTCAAGAACGAAGAAATAGATATGCAAGAATCGCTTTGCAAGAGAATAAAGAAATCGGTCTCGGATGCACAAAAAGAGCAAAAGCAAAACGCCAACAAAATTCTCTGGAAATGGGATGAACTCTTTCAAAAGAGTTTCAATAAATAGGAGGCCCTTATGGGTACAAGGAACTACAAGAGCATATTTATTCTGCACGTTTACAAATTTGAGCCATGTGAAAAGCTTGCGTACCGCGTAGATAAGGATAAGATTGAACGGAAGGGTTATGCCGAGCCGGGTTTCGGCATCTTTGAGTCGGAAACAGGATTTTTTGAGTCGTTGGCGCAGACAGAAAAGCAGATTCGGAAACTTGCAAATGACGTTGACACCTATAGTTTTCTTGTAGAAGAAAAGCCGATGGGAGGCACATTTTATACCGGAGACGCTCTTTCAAGAAGACGCTATTTGAGAGACGGCAAACTGTGGCAAAAATGTGAAGTTTCGGGTATTCGGCGATTCAACGGAAAAAACGTTGATCTTGGCGATACTGGTTTTTACGGGCGCGACTTGAAGACCATCCCCTTTAAAGAAGGCGATATCGTAGAAATTGTTGGTCAAGATTTTGTGCGGCTAGCCATAATCTGGAACCTGCCACCGAGTGTTGAGTATATGAAACCCATATGGGAACGGCATCGGACTCGCGGGAAGGATTTTTCCTTCATTCATCCTGACGATTCTGATGATGCCTACACCGTTGTTTATTACAATGTCAGCAATGACGGAGAAATTGGCTATGGACACTCGCACCCCGCCGTAGTTAATGTTCTTCCGCCATCGTTTCCTGTACCCAGAAAGTTCGCCACTGAACTCCGTCGTTGCCTCAAAATGTTGCAAGACGAATGCGAACAATATAAGAGTGAATACGGAAACGATATTCCGTTCTAAAAAGGTGATAAGATCATTTTAATCTGAAAAATAGCGACTTATTCTGTTGATTTTTGAATCTTTCTGTGGTATATTTATAGAAAATAAGAAAGGAGATTGTATATGAGAATACTGGAACCAGAAAAACTTAATGAAAAATATGAAAAAATATCTTCTAAGAAAGAAAAAATTCTTGCGAATCTTAATGCAAAAAAAATAACTGCTGTGCAAAGGTACCTTTACACAATCAACTCACCAATTGATTGCACAGATAAAGCATATAAAAGTAATTACAACTATTTTTACAAGTTAAAGCCAATAATTTCAGGAGAATTTAATGACCTTTACTTTGAATTAATGAAAAATGCCACATCTGAAGTCGACAAAGAAAATGTTTTAGTAAATAAAGTTGTTGAAATTGCCGACTGTATAAAAAAAATTGCTCCAGAAGCAAAGAAAAAGTTCTATCCTTCTTTTTCCACAAAATTACTTCATACAATTAATCATAATTATCCAATATACGATTCAAAAGTTTGGTATTTCTTTTGTAATCGAAAGTCAACTCCTGAAAAGGATGAATTTATTGATTTTTATGAGAAACTCGTTATTGAATATAAAAGAGTCATCGAAAATAAGTTGTTGAATCCGATTATTGAGTATTTGGATGGAAATATAGGAAACGATTTTAAAAATATAAATCCTGTAAAAAAATTAGATTTTATTATATGGCAATATCAAAAAATAGTTGATGATGAAGTAAAAAAGAAATCAAAATAGTTAAGTACCGTACAAGCCCCTTCTAGGGGCTTTTCTTGTGTCCGTATTTGTCGCATGGCCAATATATATTTGTTTCATCAGTAATTTCTTTCTACATAGACACACCTCTTAGTAAAGAAAAGGGGCTTTAATATGAAATACGAAGATCGCAAAAGCCCCGAATATCTAAACGGTATCATTAACCATCTGATTGAGGATAGAGATTGGCTTCAACAGCAGAGGCAAAGCGAAATAGAAAACAGACATCATCAAGAAATGCAACTCCTGGCAAGGAAGGTGCTTGCCAACGCTAGGTTTGAGCACAGCAAGGAAAATATTGACAAGTTACTACTGTTGAACAAACGGCTCCACGAGTTGCAAGACGAATGTGCCAAAATTACTTTCGACATGTACAAAGATTTAATGGAACTTAAGGCGAAGGGAAAATCTTACTATGATACCTTTTGCATTGAAACCTATATCGTTTATGAATCGGAAGAGGACTGGGAAGGACAAGTTGGCGGATTGTACGATTCATACGACAGAGGAAATAGGTTCGAAGTCAGCATTAGTGATGCATCGGGAAAAGAACCCGTAGATTACAAAGAACTCAATGAGTGGCGCAAAAAACTAAACTGGAATATTGAAGAACTTGAACTTCCGGAATTCAAGGATGTGTATATCTGCTATGCTATGCATAAATTTTTTGCCGACGGCTCCTATTCCCTTGAAGATGCCATGCGCATGAAACCTGAAGATTTTCATATTTACACCGAAATACACATTTGAAAACTTTTTAGGCTGCACAGTTTGATGAAGGGAGAATGGGGCTTATATGAGAGTCGCTTTTGTCATTTCACCGATATCTAATCCACGATACATAGTATCTTCGACAACACCTTCATAATGGTGGTGATAATGACCATAAAACCAGAGTGGCGGTTTGACGGCTTTCAAAACATAATCAAGATAGCGGCGGGATTCAATTACCTGCTGCCAGGTATCTTCGCGCACATAGAGCTCTCGAATAAGTGTCGGAGCGAACGACAATGGCGCTTCATGTGATACGATGATGTCGGTTGATTCTGGGAGTCCTTCTGTGTTTTGCGCAGGGGCTTCGCCGTCCCACCAGATGCGTTTGGATGAGCCAAATTTGATTAGTGAATCGTTCTGCATTCGGCGTGATTTCCGCGTGAGCGGGTCAATTAAATCGATATCCGTAGAAACGGCGCCACCGATGGGGTAAATGCGTTTGCAGCAAAGTTCAATCATTTTGTGATCGGGCAAAAAATGTAGGCGCTCGTAATCGTGCTGGCCGTCGAAAAACGCCGGATCATCGTGATTTCCCCGAATCGTGTACAGGCAAATATCATTCTCTTCAAGTGCCGAGCGAATCTCGCGATACCGCACATCCATTGAATTCGGGCGGCCGAAACCGGCACCGAAATCGCCGACAACGAGAATATCTGCGCACCTGATTTTTAACCGATGCATAGCGTCGTGAACCAGGCGTTTTATTTCGCCATGGATATCGCCACAAATGTACAGATGTCGGTTCATTACACCCCTAGCAGATTTGTGGCGAGTTTTACCATGGTTTCGCGTTCTTCGGGTTTGCTTTCGGCGATGAGCAGCGTGAGCGCCACCAGCGTTCCGTCGGAGATGTTCTTGGAACAGTCTGCCTTATAAAGCAGGCCGTTCCGCGATAAAAACCACAAGAAAACGAAGGCCGCGATACGTTTGTTGCCGTCGACAAAAGAATGGTTCTTGACTACCAAATAAAGGAGCATGGCCGCCTTGATTTCTGCGGTAGGGTAAAGTTCCTTGCCGCCAAAGGTCTGGTAGATTTGCCCTAGCGAGCTCTTGAACGAGGCGTCCTTTTCTGTACCGAAAATATCGCTGTCGTTGAACATTTCCTTGAGAACGGCGATTGCTTCCATCGCCTCTTCGTAAGTAATGCGTTCGCCCGCATTCACTGCAGTGCTCTTGGGGTAAGCGAGTTGTTCGTGATCGTAACGGTCAAGTGTTTCTAACGCCGGCCTAAAATCTGCGATAACCGTCTGCAAAGCCAATGTCTCTTGTGTATTCATTTTATACCCCATTTCAAATCAATGTATCATGTAAATATAACTGCATCATGCGACAAATGTTGCCGCACGCATCAGTCGCATTTTAGCAGTCATTTGCAGGAGAATTCTCATATTCCTTCAATTTCAGTTCGTTAATCATAGTTTCCAGTTCGCAGATTTCGCCATCGTCCTTAAACACATCGCCCACTGTGAACCAGCGTGCAGATTTGCCCTGGACAATCTTTTTCTCGTATTCCACCTCGGCCAGGGTCCACTTCGTCATCAAAGCCTTTGCGAACTTTTCGATGTCTTCGGCGTAAGCGGCATTCACAATACCGCAGTAGGCGCCAAAGCTACGATTGTCCACGCGGACAATCTTTTTGCACTTGGAACAAATGGCCGACGCCTGAGAGCTACCCGACAGAGGTGACCCAGCAAAGCCGCGGATAAAGGTTGTCGTGCCGCATTCGCATTCCACGCGGAACTGGTCCGATTCCCAAATCTTGAAGAGCGAAGCAAGTCTGAGGTTTATGATGACGACGTTGCCCGCGATGTTAAATTGACGCGCCATATTGAGATGCCCCACATAAAGCCCGCCACCCTTGAGCAAGTAATGCGCATCAATGTTTGCGTAGCGCGGAGTCGCAAGGATTTCATCCTTATGGCGCAAAATCAGGTCCAGGTTGTCGTAAAACAGCTGGTACTTGCGCTCATAACGCTTCTCCTGAGCCTCCTTGAGCGCCTTCTTATAGTCGTTTTCCTGTTGTTCTGCTTCGCTGACAAGCTGTAAACCCGCCTTTTGACGGACGCAGAATTCGGCGAAAGATTCATTTTCGTGTTCGGCCATATCAATCTCCTTGTTTTTGTAGGCTTGATTTTATATTTTATGCATATATTTAAATACATGCATAATTCTAAATATGAATATACAAAAATAGAGTGTCAGATATTGACACTCTGGAGAATTTTTTCAAAGAAGCAAAAATAGCTCGAAAAAACTATTGCTTCTCGAATTCCAAGATGTCGGCCTGAAGGGTGACATCGTCGGGGAAGTATTGCTGGGCGATACGGAGCAGGCGGAGGGCTTCGTCGTCGCGCTTTTGGGCGTGGGCGTCGTAGGCCATATTCTTGTAGCCGAAAACGGATTCGGCGTTGCCCTGCTTGGCGGCAAGTTCGTAAGCGGCCTCGGCGCGGTCGAGGAACTTGGCGTCGTAAGCCAGGTTCCCGAGGAAGATGGCGGCGTCGCTAAATTCAGGCTTGATTTGCGTCAAATTGTTGAGTACGTCCATGGCAACGAAGGGTTTGTTGTCTTCGGCGAGGACGTCGGCCAACTTGTACATGGTGGGAGCGTCATCGGGGCGGACGCCCAGAGCTTCGCGGTAGGCGCCGGCGCTTTCTTCGTACTGCTTGTTCAGGCGGTACACATCGCCCAAGTAAACGAGAAAGTCGATTTCTTCGGGGTGGGCGGCATAACCTTCGCGAATCACGGCGACGGCGCGATCAAAATCATCTACGGCAATATTCGCTTCGGAAAGCTGATAAACGATGCTGATATCTTCTTTGTCCAGCTGGTAGGCTTTTTCGATGGCACGCAATGCGCCGACCGCGTCGCCGGTTTTACTGTAGGCTTCGCCTAAGTAAAGCCAACCGGAAACATTTTCCGGTTCCAGTTTCAACGCGCGGTGATAGGCCGCCACGCATTCGGGGTATTGGCGCAGGCGAAAATAGACGCTGGCCATGTTGAAGAGGGCCGGAGAAAACGCACCATTAGAGAAATCGATGGCCTTGCGGTAAGTGGCGGCCGCATTCGGCAAGTCATTCATCTGGTAATAACTATTGGCGATGTTGAAACTGGTGGCGACGGGGTCGGCGCCGCGAGATTCCGCCTTATGGTAAAGGGTAATAGCCTGCTTGAACTTGCCCTCACGATAAAGGGCATTGGCGCGTTCCATCAAGTCATAAGCGGACTGGGCCGCAAAAGCAAGCACGGCGACAGCCATCACGATTAAAAATGAATAATGAAGACGACGCATACTAATCCCTAAACTTCACTTCGAAAGGTTGTTCCATGCCGCAGAAGGGTACCGCCTTCCCCGCCTTTTCTGCCGGAGCAAAAGTCATGCGAGAAAGGGCGTCTTTACCGGCCTGGGCAAGGCCTGATCCAGCCGGAGTTTCTTCCAGCACCTTGATATCGTATACACGACCGCCCGCATCCACGCAGAAACTGAGGCGGAGCATGGCATCAATTTCTCGGTCGCGAATCTGGGGCGGAACCTGAAAATTGGGGAAGGCCCTGCTTTCCGGCTTCTTGTCCACATCGCCTTTTTCCACCGAAAGCGCTCCGCCGCGGAAATCCGCCACCATGTCTTCGCTGACGGCAGCCCCTGCAGAACCCGAAGCGGCACCAAGATTCATGGCGAATCGGGGGCCAGCCTTAGGCGAGCGGGAATTGGACTTCATGCGGTTCGGCTTGCGGGCAGGCTTTTTCTTTTCAACCTTTTTCTCCACCTCGTCCACTTTCTTGATGGCAATTTCGGCCTTGTTGTACTTCTTTTCGTGAAAGACCTTGCCACTCAAGAAAAGGTTCGCCATGGTCACGGAGAACACGAGAAGCATACTCGCGAGTATAGCCGCAAGCAAAATGCCAAAGCGCTTAAAAAGTTTCTTTATAAACCTAAACATAAAATCATCTTTCTAACATAGATTGCTTCATCGTTTTGCGCTTGCGCAATGACGTTTACTCTGCCTGAGCAGCAATAGAAACCTTTTTCACTCCGGCCAAATTGCACATGTCAATGACCTGCACCAACACGCCCGTTTCAGCGCCCTTGTCCGCAATCACCACGGCTTCGCGGTCGGGAGTTTTCGCCAACGACTGTTTCAAAATATCCTGCAGGCTCGCCAAGTCCACCTGACGTTCATTCATATGAATGGTACCTTCGCGGGTAATGGCAATGAGCAAGTTTTCTTTTTCCAGCTGGCTTGCTGTCTGCGCCTGGGGCTTAGTCACATCCACGCCCGTTTCGCGGGTAAAGGAAGACGTCACCACGAAAAAGATGAGCAAGATGAACACGATGTCCATCAGCGGGCCCATTTCAATGCCCATATCCTTCTGTTTTCTTCTCGGCAAGTTGAATTCCATAAGTAAATCCTCATTCATGGATTGCTTCCCCTTTCAGGGTCGCAATGACGTATCAATTATCCACTTTTTCCACGAAATAATTCTCTATCACAGTCGCGCCGAGTTCCATCTTCTGGCGCAAAATTTCCACACGTTCGTCCATACGTTGTTTCAAAAGAGTCAGCGGGAACGCCACCAAAAGCCCGCTCTGAGTCGAAATCAAGGCTTCCGAAATGCCATCGGCCATCAGCACCGGGTTCTGGTTTCCGTACAGCGTAATCACCTCAAAGGTTGAGACCATGCCCGTCACGGTTCCCAGCAAGCCCAGCAGCGGCGCCGCAGATGCCATCACCGAAACAATGTGGTTCCCTTGTTCCATGTAGCGCACCGTTTTCATCATGCGCACCTGCATGTAGTCGCGGAAACCTTCGGGGTTCTTTTCAGCCACATCAATCGCATAGCAAAGTTCTCGAGACAGGAGCCCACCGCGTTTGCGGAGTCGGCGTACAGCCTTTTCGACACTCGGCGGCTCGCCATTCTTTTCGTATTCTTCGTTACCGCCATTCAAGTCCAGGCGCATGCGCTTAATGACCTTATGAATGTCGGTGCGGAAAAAGTCGCTACCGATGCGGAACCAAGTCGAGAACAAGAAGTAAAAGCCGATTACACCCGCCAAGAGAATCGGGAGCATCACCACGCCACCGGCCTGGTACGTGTTCTGCAACGATTCAATGAATATGTAGTGAGTGTTAGTCATTCTTGCCAAAAATCTTGTTCAACAACGCAGTGCTCTGCACGCACATTTCGCTAGTCACTTTTTCGATCTTTTCGCTCAAGAGGCCATGCAAGATCATCACGGGGATAGCAATCACGAGGCCCGTTTCCGTAGTCACCAAGGCTTCGGAAATACCGCCAGCCAAGACGCGGGCGTCGTTGGTACCCACTTCGGTAATCACGGTAAAGAGGGTAATGATACCGGTCACCGTACCGAGCAAGCCCAGCAGCGGAGCGATGGTGCCCATGGCAGCCAAAAGGCCCATGCGGCGTTCCAGTTTCGGCTGTTCACGGAGCAAAGCTTCTTGCAGCGAGCGTTCCGCATCTTCGCGCTTGTCGCGGGCGCGGTTCAGCACGGCAAACAGCACCATAGAAAGGCTGGAGTCCTTTTTGAGGCAAAGATTGGCAGCCTCTTCGTAACGCTTATCATGGACAAGGCCGTTCAACTTCTTCAGGAATCTGCGACCCATGTGTCCACGGAGCGTGAGCACCAGGAATCTTTCCAGGCAAAGGAGCAAGGCAAAAATTGCCACCAGGGCCAAGGGGTACATCACGATACCGCCCTTCTTGAAGAATGCCACCAGCTCTTCGTCCCAAGTCAATTCCTTGGTGTCTGTAATGGAATTCTTGACAGCCTTGTTCTGCAAGACATCCAGCGGGACAACGACCGCACCGGTAGCGGAACCGGCCTGCACCACGGCCTGCTTGATGTTAGTCGCCATTTCAGCCGGAAGGTTCGCATTCCATTCGAACACCTTGCCCTGCAAGGCGCCAGAACGGAGCAATGCCTGCACATCACCGTTATCCTGGGCCACTTCGCCAAGGAACACCGTTCCCAAGCGCAAACGGTTCACGTTCACATCGGGGCGGCTGCCCACCTGAGACACTTCGCGGCCATAAGACTGGGTATAAGTCAGTTCATGACGGAGCAAGAGGTCATCCATGTAACCCTGCACCGCGCCAATCGTATTCGGATCTTTCTTGTCCGCTTCGCCAGCAGCCTGACGCAAACGCAACAGGCGGCCGTTCATGCCCACGGGGTAATCCCCCATCACGTCGCCAAGAGTCTTGTCGATAGAAAGCTTGACCTGAGTATTCATGGCATCGTAGGCCGATTCTTCGGACTGGGCCTTTTCTTCGGCATCGCTTGTCATGTTCTTGCTAGCCATAACTTCTTCGCTTACGCGGCCCAAATCCGTAGAAAGCTTGGAATAGCGGCCGTCCAGCTCACGGGAGGCGGCCTGATGTTCTTCGGTCAACTGGGATTCGGCATAACGCTTGCGCCAGTGTTCCGCTTCCAGTTTTTCAAGAGAATCCGCCTTCTGCAGGCGAATACGGGTCAATGCCTCCACTTCGCGCTGCAAGTTGCGAACTTCTTCGGTCTGCAGGGAATCCTTGATTCGGGCCTGGTCTTCGGCAGAAGCCTTGCTTTCGCCCGAGCCCGACCAGGGCCACGCAAAAGCAGAAGATGCAAACATAAATATTACAGCAACAAACAAACAATAAGACATGGATTGCTTCGTCGCCTTGCTCCTCGCAATGACGTGTCCGCCATTATTCATTCTTAATTTTTCATTATTCATTATTTGTCCCCCCTCGCCACAGAAAGGCTAACCGGCAACTTCACAATCTGGGGCGGCTTTTTCGCCTGCTTCACCTCGATTGCGAGCTTTACGGCAGCACGTTCTTCAAGATCCAATTCTTCGTTCCATTCGTAAGTCACCTTGCCGTCTTCGGACTTGCGCACCAGGGAACCGAAAACCGTACCGTTTTCGTCGCTGTAAACCATCCACTGGTTACCGATACGGAGAATCGATGCGTTAATGAGTTCACCGTTCTTGCGGGTCAGCGGGCTGTTGATAATCGCCACCTCGTCACCGAACTTGGTTTCTTCGGCCACAAGGGATTTCAAGCGAGAAAAGCTTTCTTCTTCGCTAGCGTTACCGCTTTCGATATCGCGGGTAAGGGACTTGACGCGGTCAAGCCTGGTTTCCCGTTCCCAGGGAATGGTAGCCGCCACTTGGGCTTCCAGGCGCTTGCTGATGCCGGCCAGTTCTTCGCGCAAAGCCTTACGCTTGGCAGCCACATTGTCGCTCCTGTTCTTGGCGCGGGCCTGCTTGTTGCGTTCCGTCTGGAGTTCGCCTGCAACCGTCTTGATTTTGGCATTCAGGCTATCGATTTCGCTGCGGCGGCGTTCCGTATCGGCCTTGTAGCGCTGCTGCAAAGTCTTGTAACGGTTATCGTCAGCCTTCAGCATCGAATCGGTTGATGCTATTTGGCGGTTCAGCTTCTGGATTTCAGAATTCAGCTTGTCTTTTTCAAGCTTCAGGTCGCGAATTTCGGAATCACGGTCGGCATAAGCCGTCACCGAGAGAGCCAAAACCAGAAGCGCCAAGGGCAATAATTTAAACTTATTCATAATGATCCACAATAGGTTATTTTTCAAAATTACATAATTGAAACACTTGAGCCCAACAAAAGTGTCACCACCTCACCTCATTTTTCCAAAGGGCTGGATTCAGGGCATTCCAAGTGATCCTTGTTTTCGGTACACCAGTTATTGCAAATGGTCGGGCGATAAAGGTCACAAACTTTCTGGACTTCCCGCAAAATAATGCTGGATTTCTGTTCCTTGAGGTAATAGCGACTCACCAATGCGCTCCTGCACTGATCATTGTCCGGCCAGTCACGGTCGGCGCACCAGGTCCACAAATATTCCTTGCAGTAATTATTTTCCGGACTTTCCATGCACAGCTTATACAAATCGTAGCAATCGGCAATCTTGTTATTTTCAAAACCCGAAGCCACGCAATAGCGCTTGAGACCATCGGCATAGGCGTTGGACTTGTCCTGGGTATTGATGGTGTCAGGCAAGAACAGGGACCACTTGGTGGTATCCAGCATCATGGCGGCCTTCACGTTGGAGGCATAGCATTCTTTACTGTCCCTGCTGTATACAGAATCGCGATATTCTTCGTAAGCCTTACTATTCAGCGTTGCCAAGTCATCGCTCCAAACAGAAACATCTATAGCGGCACAGTAAACATCCTGGTAAAGCCTGCACCCTTTTGAATCCCAGCTGTCCGAAAGATCTCCCTCGGCATTATAGCAGTTGTGGTGCGCAATGTGCTTCACGCTCACGCCATCACCGTTGACATGCAGCAACACAGTCGCCTTGGACATTCCGGTAAACACGCCCATGCCATTTTCGATATTCGATTCAGGCAAGATTCGAGAATCATTCACCGATTCCCTCACCTTGTCAATGTAATCGATATAGGATTCATCCGTCGAATACAGGTCTACAGAGACATCGCCCAAGGGGAGCATCATGTTCATCAGGTAAGCCGTATCCAACGCATGGAAATCGGCAACCTTGCGGTTCGAGGTAAAGCCCAAATTCTGGGTCTGTTCCAAGGGATCATGGATCGAAATACCGCGATAGCCTTCTTCGTCTTCGCTGGTAAAGCCCTTGAACATGTCGTTAATGGTCGTATTCTGCGATTCTGCATTACTCATGTCGTAATTCATCACCGCAATCACGCCTCTCACAGACTGATCGTAATCCAGGGCGCACTTCACGAATTCCATGTCCATGGGATATTCCAAGAAGTCTATTTCAAACCTGGGCTTTTTCTCGTTGAAAGGTTTCCACTCATAGTCCCCATTTTGCAGCGGGACATTCAGGCCCTTGATTTTAACTTTAGGCGGAATGGTCGCCTGAGCCTTATAACGGGATTCCGCCTTGTGGCCCGAGCTATCCCATTCAAAGTAGGCTTCCATGGTGTAAGTCTCGCCCACAATGCCCCGGTAGGCGTAGCCACCAAAGCAATTCGGCTTGTTACCGCTATAAAGAACCGACAACGTATCCTTCTCTTCGCCAGAAGTCGTAACGAAACGGCCCTTCACCGTCACATAGGCGCTGTCGTAAAAGGCAATGCTTTCGATTGCAGTTTCTTCCAGCTCATAAACCTTCGAAAAACAGATATAAGGAGCTTCGCCAGAAGCGATGTAGCCATAGGTATAAATACCCGTATACACGTCACGCTTTTCGGGATAGTATTCCCAAGGGCCGTGAAAGTCGCACGCCACAAAGGAAAACACAGCAAGAACGCTCAAGATTTTAGAAATAGTATTCATAGCTCAACATAACCGGTAAAAAGGGGAACTGAGTGATTTCTGTTTTCTCTGGCGGGTTCTTGCGCGTATCGTAGAAGGTATAGAACATGTTCTCGTGATCGGTCACGTTGATAAATGTCCAGCTAAAGTTCCACTTGTTTTCGCGGCCGATATCAATAACCTTCACATCGACGCGGAAGTAGTCCGTCTGGCGGGCGGCATTGCGGCTACCCGGCAGCACCACCACCTCGTCGCTATACTGCTGGTGCCCAATATCTTGCGATATGTAATAGCCCTTGTATTCGCTGATAGGCATACCCGCCGAATACTTCATAAGGACCGAAGTGCGAACGTACATGTCTCTTTGCGTCGGGTGTACCGTCAAGGCATCTTCCGGACCGCGCCAGTTGATACCCAAATCCATCTTTAAAGCGTAAGGCTGATGCCAACTGGGGAAATAGGGCTTGGAACCGTCATCCGTCTTCATGACGCTAACGCTCTGGCTCCAGTTAATGCCGCCAAACCACCAGCCTTTATCCTTGCGCAGCGAGAGCTCGTAACCGAGGGAATAGCCTTCCGCCGTACCAAAACCATCGGCAACCACAAAGTCATCCGAGGTGGTTTCGTCATTACTGTCAAGCACGGATACAAAAGTATTCAGGTTGCTTTGGGTCTTGTAGTAAACGCCCACGGTCGCATCGTAATCTTCCAAAATGCCACGCTGGCTATATTCCGCTGCAAACAGCCAGGAAGATGCCGGTTCGATATGCGTGCCCTTGGAGGTCGTCGTGGCAGGGTAATAGAATTCGTTCAGAGTTTCCTGGTCGGTATACACAATGGAATTCAGGTACTGCAGGTAATAGCCACCGTACAATTCCACCGTCTTGTCGTCATCGATATTGACAGTAAGCGATGCACGGGGTTCTACGCCAAAGTGCTTCGCCGCCGTCTGGTAGTTAAATCGGAGACCGTATTGCAACAAGTAATCAGGAGTCAGCTTCCAGGCGTCCTGCAGGTAACCCACATGATGGAAGGGGTCCTGGATATCCGCCACGCTGATGGTGGACATCTGTTCCTGGTAACGTTCGTAGTCGTATTCCAGTTCGTAACCCACGGTAAGCGTATGGTTCGGAATGCCACGATAGTTCACCCACTGCTTGCCAGCGAAAGTATAAAGGTACATTTCGATAGACATGAGGTCGCTAATACTCATGGTCTGGTAGAATTCACTGAAGGCGAGAGTCGCGTTGTAATCCCAGTCCCCGTTAATGCGATGGCTGAAGCCGAGAGGAATCGCCACGTTACCCCAGTCCATATAAAGCGGGTCAAAGCTCAAGCGGTCCTTACCCACATAAAAGCTCAGTTTCATGCGGGTGTCGTCGGTAAAGTTGTACATGAAGGTACCCTGCACATCCGTAAATTCATAATCCAGCGCAAGGTCAATAATATCGAGGGCGTTCATCAAATCCAGCATGTAGCCGATGTAAGTCGTACGGCCTGCCACCACCCAGCGGGCAGGGCCCTGATGACCTTCGGTGTGAATCTGGGCGGCAAAGGTACTGATCTTGATGCTAGACTTGCTGAACCATTCGTTGACGGTATCCTGGCCACCAGCGCGGCCATCCATCTTGAGCACGGAACTCAGGCGGTTACCGTACTGAGCCGGAAAACCGCTCTTGTAGAACTGCACATCGTCAATGCCTTCCACCAGGAAGGTACTGAAAAGTCCGAAGAAATGCACCGGCGAATAAACCACGGCGTTGTCGAACAGGAACAGGTTCTGGTCGGCGGCGCCCCCGCGCACGTAAATCTTGGAGCTAAAATCGGAGCTGGCCACCACGCCCGGGAGCGCCTGGATGCTCTTGATGACATCCGCTTCAGCGAGGCTAGGCATACGCTTGATAGACTTGGCAGACACCACGGATTCGCCGGGCTTGCGCTTGGGGCGACGGCGCAGTTGCACCACCACTTTCTTGAGTTCGGTGACCTTGGCGTTGTCGCCGCCAGCAAGGAGGTCGTCTACGTTGACATCCTTAGCAGAGTCTTTCTTCGCCGAGTCATTCTCGACCGTCGGGAGGTCTTTCCCACTAGAATCAGCAAGCGCCGTATGGATTCCGTCGCCTTCGGCTCCAGGAAGACTATCCGAAGGAACATTCGAACTATCGTTCACGAATGCTTCGCCCAGGGTCTGCGAGAAACTGCGTTCCGTACCGGAATACACCAGTTCGTAGCATTTTTCCTTCTCGGCGCCCGAGGTGTCGGAATTGGTAACGCAAACGTTCCAGAGGGTATCTTCCGGAAGAACTACGCTAAAAGGCGTGCCCACGGTGGTCTGCAAGGCTTCGCCGGACTCCAGGATTTCCACATTCAGCTTTTCGCCAGGGGCAAAGGAAGAATCCTGCACCACACCGTTAAATACAATCCCCGCAGGCGCAAGGGAGTCTGGCACAGGCTCCTGTGCCATAGCGGCCAAGGCCACCAGTAAAACAAAGATTCCAATTAACTTTTTCAACAAAAACTCTCTTCTCGTATACAAAAATAGCAAATAGGTTCCCCTATTTGCTATTGTAACACCTAAAGGAGTAAAAAGTGTCACTATTTTATTTAAAATCTTCCGACAGTGATACCTGAGTAGAATCCAGGCCACCAGCGACCCCTATGCTTCTCGCTTCCGAAATCGTCGTGGTAGTTATTCCAAGGTTTCGGCCACAATTTGTCCGCATAGCCCAAGGTGACAAGGTTCAAGGAACCGCCCACAGTCAAGCCAACACCCGGGAACAGGCGGTACACATATCCCAGACGCAGGCGATGGTGATAATTGTCATCATTATCGTCGCTGAAGGAGATCGCTTCGTAGGCATTCAGGAGCATGTATTCAAGTTCGAAGTGGTTGCCGTACTTGCCAAACTGCGTACCGATACCATAACCGCTTTCAAAGTGAACATCAAAGTGTTTGAAGTTGTTTCCCTTTTCGAAGGGACGGGACACTTCAAGAGCGGAGTAGAAATAAGCCGTACCCAAGTGGAGCGAAAGTCCCAGAGAGCCCATTTCGCTGAGGGAGGTGGTTGCAGACCACACGCCGTTACCCACCACGCTGATGAAGCCCACCGGAGTCTTTTCGCATTCCCAGCACACGTTCACAAAACCAACCTGGCGCCCCTTGGCCTTGCCAGCAACGTTCACGTAGCCCACCTGGGTTCCGCCTTCCAGCGCAGAGGTGTTCACGAAGCCAACTTCCACATCGGACTTGGCGGCCACATTCACAAAACCAACCTGCACATCGCTTTCTTTTGCCACATCCACAAAGCCCACCTGCACGCCGGCGCCAAGGCCCACATTCACAAAGCCCACGTGAGTTTTGCTGTATTCAGAGGCGTTCACAAAACCGAGCTGCAAGTACTTCATGGTATCGAGAGCGCCGTTCACGTAACCGATCTGCACGCCATCGGACTTTTCGTCGGCCCAGTTGACAAAGCCGAATTGCAAGCCGTCAACACTTTCGGCATAGTTGACCACTCCCGAAATCTGCGCACCTTCGATGTGTTCGCTGGCAATGTTCAATAGACCCGTCACCTGGATCCCCCGCATCTCTTTGCGGGAGTTATTCACGAACAAGCTCACCTGCGAACCGATCATGTAGTCGCTAGCCTTGGTCGCAAAAAGGCCCAGCTGTACACCCTTGCGGGGTTCCTTTTCACGGTCATAGAAATCGAAGGTGGTGCGAGAAACTCCGTTGCGGTCCAGGGAATCCATGGAACACTTTGCGGCATCGCCATTCGCGCAAGAACGTTCACTCTTGATTTCGCCGCGGAGCGTCGTCTTCTCGGCAAGAACAGACTTAAACTGCTTATTATCGAGTCGCGCACGGTTATTGTCATAAAGCGTAATCGAGGCTTCCTTGTATTCAAGGGGGCGTTCCAGGCGCACGCTGTACTTGCCGGCAGGGAACCCGAGGCTCATGGCGCGACCGGACTTCTTGTAAAGTTCGGCAACAAGTTCGCCCTTTTCGTCGCGAATGAACAAGTGACCGTCCACGTCCTCGTCCAGGTCAAGGCCTGCGCTGGTGCTGCGCAAATCCGTCATCACCACGTCACCGGTACCCGCCAAGTTCATGTCGCGGCTGGGGTGCTGGGCGCCGCCCATCGTAGCCTCGGTCTTCTGCAAAGTTTCATTGAAGGCAAACTGGTAAGCTTCAGAAAGTGTCACCTTGCCGTCACCGCTTACATCGCCGGCACCGCGGAGGCCGCTCACCAGCGAGTGCGTGAAGAAGGAACCCTTCAGCTTGTCGCTTTCCTGGCTGGATTCATCCTGCGTGCTGCTGGTAATGAAAGCATAGCCCTTCATGTCGCTGCTTTTGTCCACCATGAACGCAGGCACGGCTACACCGCCCTTGGCGCGGGTAATGGCACCCGAACCGCAAGCATCGATTACCGCAATCTTCACGTCGGCATGCAAGGCATCCACACGCTTGCGGAATTCCTTCCAGCTATAAATTTCTTCACCGAGGCGCAGGCCCTTTTCATCAGCATGGCCGCTATAATACACCAGCACTTCTTCACGGGAATTGGCATCGGCGCCCTTGGCAGACTTTGAAGCTTGCAGCTTTTTATCGAGGGCGTCCAGCTGGCTTTGCAAGGAGGCAACGCTAGGTTCCGTCACGCGATACACATTCTGCTTGGGCACGCCACCCATTTGCGAAAGCACATTGGAAAAGGCGCGGGCATCGCTTTCGGCATAACGCAATACCGGGCGACCCTTACCGCCATTGTTCGCACTCACCGCAAACACGTAGCGGTTAATTGCAATTTCGCCAGAATTCGGAGCGGCATGGGTCTTGCCAGCCATAGCAAAAAGCGCTACGATACACACCAGGCAAAGAACTGCAGATCCCGACAAAAAATCGCAGAACAAAACATTTCCCAAAAACTTTTTCATTGTTTCCCCCTTACTTTTCCACCTTGCGGAGCGTAAACGAAACCGATTCCACTCCAGCCTGCTTCAAACTCTTGTCAAAATCATCCACATTGATTGCAAAAGAATTCTGCGAGGTCAGCAAAAAGAACTTTTCGAACTTCGGCGCATTGTCCAGCTTGTAGGCGAACGGGAGTGTGGTCATTTTGCCCGGTTCCAGTTCAATGGCATTATTGCCGTCACCCATGTGCATGGTCACGGTACCGTTGCCGTCCATACTAAAGAGCATGCCATAGCATTTCTGCGGAACGCGGTAACGCAACTGGATTTCATCACCTTCAGAGGCGTCACCCAGGTTCACCATTTGCACGGCGCTGTCCCCCGTCTTTTTCCAGACTTCCAGCGAAGCGGACATACCCTTGATTCGAGTTCCGTCGTCCACATCGGCCATGGCCACTTCCATGGAAGACTTTTCGCCGGAATAGGTTTCCACATCGCGGTTCAAAACCACCATGGAAAACACGCCCAGTGCAATGATCAAAGCGGCGGCCACCTTGAGCCACAAGATATTGCGACCGGCATCTACGTCATTGCGAGGAGCGTCAGCGACGTGGCAATCCATGCCTTCGACAGCCTCGATGCGTTCTTCAATAGCGGCAAACGGATTTTCCGCCAAAAAGCGTTTTCCCTGTTCGCGCATTTCGGCCACGCGGGCGGCAAAAATATCATCTTCGGCTTCGCGCTGCTGCAAAGCCTTCATTTCTTCCTCGGAAAGTTCCCCCAATAGGTAACGTTCCAACTTAAAATCGGAAATTTTGTTGACAGTCGTCATCTTTCAACCTCCAGATTCTTGATCCTGGCTTGCAGGGTACGCAAACGCTTGCGCACGCCGCTCACCGAAAGTCCAACAGTTTCAGCAGTTTCTTCCAGAGTCATGCCGTCTACATAATGGAGGGTGGCAATGGTCCGGGTCGATTCCTGCTCCTTAGAAAAAATCTTGGCCAGAAGCCCCCTGGTTTCGTAACCGTCATCTTCTTCGGCGCAGGCAATCGTGAGCAGCATCTCGCTGGAATCCACATCTAGCCCGCGGCGCTTCTTGTCGCGAATGCGGTTCAGGCAAAGCCTGGTGGCCGTATTCCACAACAAGCTGGACGGCTGCGACAAATCCAGGGAATCTAAACGTTCGTACACGCGCAAAAACACGTTTTGCACCATATCTTTCGCTTCGGCATCGTCCTTGAGCAAAAACACACAGCGCCTGAAAACCATCGGGGCGTAAGCCTCGTACAGTTTCGAAAATGCCATGCGGTCAAAGAGATTTTTCCCATTCATACCATTGTAACACTAGAGGAAGTTAAAAGTGTCACCGCAAATTTAAAAAAAAAGAGCCCCCCGACCTGGTCGGGGGCGACTTCCATATAATTATTCAGCAACCGCCGGTTTTTACTTCTTGGCAGCGGGCTTTGCTTCGGCGGGTTTTGCCTCAGTCTTCTTCTCGGTCGGCTTGGCTTCAGCAGGCTTCGCTTCCGGTTTCTTTTCAGCAGCCGGCTTAGTTTCGGCCTTAGCAGGTTCAGTAGTCGGCGCGGCAGGAGCCACGGCAGCGCTGTCAATGGCAGGCACCTCGGCAAAAACCTTCAGCAGTTCCACCTCGAACACCAGCATCGCATTGGCCGGAATCATCGGAGGCACGCCGGCTTCACCGTAGGCCAGGGCGCTGGGAATCCAGGCCTTCACCTTGTCGCCTTCCTTCATGACCTGCAGCAAGTCCTGCCAGCCTTCGATCACGGCATCCACCGGGAATTCCAGCGGTTCACCGCGCTTTACGCTATTGTCAAATTCCGTACCGTCCAGGAGGGAACCCACGTAGTGGACCTGCACCTTGTCGCCCGTCTTGGGGCTAATGCCGGCACCGGCCTTGAGCATCTTGTACTGCACGCCCTTAGGAGTCTTCTTGACAGTGGTATCCTTTGCATTTTCGGCAAAGAACTTGGTCTGTTCATCCAGAGCCTTCTGGGCCTGGGCCTTGTCGTCGGCCTCCTTCTTCTTCTGCATCTGCAGGAGCAGATCCTGCAAGGCAGATTCCGATGCGGAATCGGACATCAGCACCGAGCGGCTAGAATCCACCTGATCCTTGATGGCACCCATGAGCACCGGGATATTCAGGGGAACATTCACATTCGCCACCGCCTTGCCCAGATCCATACCCAGGGCATAGCTGTAGCGGTCTACGGGATTGCCAAGATCCGGCTTCGACGAGTCTGCAGCAACCGGGGCAGCCACAGGAGCGGGTTCCACAGCGGGTTTTTCGCCGCCACCACAGGCGACCATGACACCGCAAATGGGCAAAACAATACTTAAAATCGGCTTGAATTTCATTTTAAACCTTTGAAAATCAGTGATTTACGACACATCTAAAAATAGAAAACACTCAAAGGAACGGAGTGAGAACACTTTTTAGAACGCTTTTTTTACCCTAAAAAATACAAAAAACGTACTTCTCAGAATAATTTTTAAACAAAAATTGCCGTTTTTAGTTAAAAATAGAGACTTTTATCCAAATAGGCAACAACTTGCCTTACACAGCCACCGTAAACAGCCCTTTACAAAGCCCTTGCATTGTAAGCTTTTTGTTGCTAAATTTACATATAAGAGTGAGAAATATAAGGAAATTGTATGAATTCCAGATTCGAAAATTTCATTAGCTCGGCCAACGAGAACAAGGCTACCTTCGATAGCTCTATCGAAAGCGTGCGCAGCTCTCTGAACGCCATGACCGCCTCCGCAAGCACTCCGGCCGTTCAGAGCGCTTCTACGACCGGCTGGCTCAAGGGCTCCCTTTCTTATCCGTGGGTTTTGGTTTGCTCCTTGGTTCCTTCCCTCAAGGAACTGTTCTAAGAATTTCCAACAGAACACTTTAGGCACCCTGCAAAACGCAGGGTGTTTTTTTTATTTTTGGCAAAAACCCGCGCATTTTGCGCACCGGAGACTTTATGGCAGCACTCATCCTCGACGGCAAGGCTCTTGCCAAGACCACTGAAGAAGAACTCAGCGCCCGCGTGGCAAAGCTCAAGGAAAAGACGGGCAAGACCCCGATTCTGGCCACCATTCTGGTGGGCGACGATCCGGCCAGCGCCACGTACGTGAAGATGAAGGGCAATGCCTGCGCCCGCGTGGGTATGGAAAGCATTCGCGTGGTGCTCCCGAAGAACACCACCACGCAGGAACTCCTCGACAAGATTCAGGAACTGAACGACAACAAGGACGTGCACGGCATTCTGTTGCAGCACCCGGTTCCGCGCCACATTGACGAACGCGCCGCTTTTGAAGCTATTGACGCCCGCAAAGACGTGGACGGCGTGACTTGCCTGGGCTTTGGTCGCATGGCGATGGGCGAACCCGCTTATGGTTGCGCAACGCCGGCTGGCATTATGCGCTTGCTGAAGGCTTACAACATTCCTCTGGCTGGCAAGCATGCCGTGGTTGTAGGCCGCAGCGCAATCCTTGGCAAGCCCATGGCCTTGATGCTCTTGAACGCAGACTGCACCGTGACGATTTGCCACAGCAAGACAGAAAACCTGCCGGAATACGTGAAGCAGGCAGACATCTTGGTAGGTGCGGTCGGCAAGCCGGAATTTATCAAGAAGGAATGGATCAAGCAGGGCGCAGTCGTGGTTGATGCCGGCTACCATCCGGGTGGCGTGGGCGACATTGAAAAGGGCCTCGACGACGTGGCCAGCGCTTACACTCCGGTTCCGGGCGGCGTAGGCCCCATGACCATCAACACCCTCATATACCAGAGCGTGGAAAGCGGCGAAAAGTACCTGGGATAATCCCTAAACATCGCCCAAAAATTTATCCCCGGCCAAACCGGGGATTTCTTTTTTTCCACTTTGTTCTTTTAGCGTTTTCTATCGTCTCGTACGTTCGAGTTCGACGGCGTCGGTTTCGGCAGAGTTCGGCGAGAGCATTCCCTTCATAATGTCGCCAACGAATTCCGCTCCTACCCCGATCAAGGTCCCGACGGTAGAATCGTTCGAAATCTTGCGGCTGTCCATTTCGACGGTTGCATCTTTTATGGCTGACTTTTCGTTTTCTTTCGGATCCGCATAGACAACCGGACCTTTCTTGTGGCCAAGATCAATAGTATCTGCAGCCGTCAGAGTCTTCCTTTGTACCAGCTGGGCACAAGCGATGCCCGCAAGCATAAACAAGGCCAATCCAAGAAGTTTCATTTTTGCACCCTCTTTGCAAAATATAGCAAGACCTTAGCAGGGCGGATCACGCGAGCTTAAAATTTTGTCAAAAATTCCTTGGCATCCATGGACTGCACCAAGGTATCGCCCAGCAGGGCGCGCAGGCGGTCCAAATCAGGGTGACCTTCGCGTTCAAATACCACAACCTTCTTAAAACGGTCGCGGTGACGGAGCAAAAATTCCAGATTGTTCATGTCGGACTTCGGGAATCCGTAACCCAAGAAGAAAATTTCCTGGGCATTCTTGAGGTAGTAATCGGCCTTACTCCACAACAAATTAAACAGACTCCCGCGCAGGAACGACTCCTTGGCATGGGCCATCGGAATATAAATCGGAGTATCTTCGCGATAAATCGGGAAACTGCGGTCACAAGGTTCCACCTGGCACACGTTCTTCAAGTCCAGCGGGTCAGAGGCACCCTTGACCGGGTACCAGTTCAGAGAACCGTGCAACTTCACCAAGTCAATGGTATGACTTTTCGGCGCACGAACGGCCGAACGGTCCGCCGGGTCAATACGCACACCGTAATCCACCGCCACACGGGCAGAAAGTTCCGGATCGACAGTTATCACGTCTTCCACAAGGGTATCGTAATTAAAGCTGAGCAAGAGCGTATCGCGAATGCCTTCGCTGGGGCAATTCACGCAGCCAGCAAGGAACTTGCGGAGCACCGATGCCGACTGGGAATCAATTCCGCAATCATGGCGAATCGCGCCCGCAATAAAACGCAACAGTTCAAATCGCAAACTGGAATGGTAAAGACTCTCGCGCACACCCGGGAAAATCTGCGCCGAAAGAATCGACGTCGAAAGGGTTTCGATATTCAGGTATTCCGCCTGGTTATTGCAAAGTTCCAAAAACCGCCTGCAGTAATCACGCAGGTGCGGGAACTCGTCTGAAATTCCAAAGGGAATCAGTTCGTTCAAGTCGCGCAGCGTCGGCATCTGCGGACAAAAGGATTTACTGAACCCGGAACCCAATACAAAAATCCGGCGGTATGTACTCGATGCAATATCCATACCCTTAATGTATATTATTTTGACAGAAAATGCGAAAATTTTTATGGGGCCTTGATGCCGCAATGCTTTTTCAAGGCACCAACGTAGGCTTGGGCATAGCGGGACAGAGGCACGCCCTTTCGATTCACAAAACCAATGGTCATTTTATCAATCACCGCAAGGGGTTTCGCGATAATGTCTCGGCCATTCAGCTTATGACTTATCACGCCGGAGCAAATGGTGTAACCATCCAGACCAATCAGCAAGTTAAAAAGGGTAGCACGGTCGCGCACCTTGATGTTTCGCGGGCAATCAAAGTCAATGGCCGTCAGGGGCTCTTCGGCAAAATAGAAGGAATTGAAATTCCCCTGTTCATAAGTCAAGTACGGGAAGGGTTTCAGATCCGCCAGCGTAATGCGTTCTTTCTTGGCGAGAGGATTCTTGGACGACATGAACACATGCAGCGGCGTGGTAAAGAGCGGTTCAAATTCCAAATTGTTTTTGCGCATCATGTTGCGGATGACTTTTTCGTTTTTGCCGCTGAGGTAAAGCACGCCAATTTCGCTTTTCATCTTGGCGACGTCATCGATAATTTCGTTTGTCTGGGTTTCGCGAAGCGTAAAGTCGTAGCTAGGGCCGCCGAACTTGCGAATAACATCCACAAAGGCGTTTACCGCAAAGGAATAATGCTGGCAGCTCACCGAGAAAATGGTATTGCCGCTTTCGCCACCCTTGTAATGGTCTTCTAAAAGGGCGGCCTGTTCCAGCACCTGGCGCGCATAAGAGAGAAATTCATCGCCTTCGTTGGTGATGGTGACGCCTTTATTGGAGCGGTTGAAGATGGTCACGCCCATTTCTTCTTCGAGCTCGTGTATGGCTGCTGTAAGACTCGGTTGCGATATAAACACTCGCTTGGAAGCCTCGGTAATATTCAAGGTGTCGGCCACTGCCACTGCGTATTTAAGTTGTTGCAAAGTCATTCTTTTTTGTCATGCCGGACCCGATCCGGCATCTCCTTTTATACAAAATTATTCACACCATAGATTGAAGCTATGGTGAACGCACAAAAAATAGTATTTTACCGATGGCAAAAAAGATGATATATTTGGCAGCGAACTAAAAAATCATACAAAAAAGGTAGGTTAAACAATATGACAACGAAAAATACTTCTGTGATTGGTTTCCCGCGTATCGGTAAGGCACGTGAACTCAAGTTCGCTAGCGAAAAGTTCTTCAAAGGCGAAGTTTCTGAAGCCGAACTCCAAAAGGTTGCCGCCGAAATCCGTCAGTACGGTTGGCAAAAGCAAAAGGCCGCCGGAATCAACTTCATTCCGTCCAACGATTTCTCTTTCTACGATAACGTCTTGGACACGTCCTTCTTGCTGGGTGCAGTGCCTGCCCGCTATAAGGAACTGGGCGTTTCCGCTCTCGAAACCTATTTTGCTGCAGCCCACGGTTACCAGGGCGCCAAGGGCGACGTGAAGGCCCTCCCCATGAAAAAGTGGTTCAACACCAACTACCACTACATTGTTCCGGAAATTGACGATTCCACCGTCATCGCCCTTTCTAGCGACAAGCCCGTTCAGGAATACAACGAAGCCAAGGCCGCCGGCATCCAGACGGTTCCGAGCCTCATCGGCATTTACACCTTCCTGCGCCTCGCCCGCTACAACGGCAAGAAGACCGCCAAGGATTTCGTGGCCGACGCTGTGAAGGCCTACGTGGAACTCGCCGACAAGCTTGCTGCTGCCGGCGCCGTGTGGATCTCTGTTGCAGAACCCGCTCTGGTTTTCGACGTGACCGCCGAAGAAAAGGTCTTGTTCAACGAAATTTATTCTAGCCTCATCAAGCAGGTTCACGGCAAGAACTTGAAGATTGCCTTGCAGACCTATTTTGGCGACATCCGCGATATTTACAAGGACGTCACCGCCCTCGGTTTCGACGGCATCGGCCTCGATTTTGTCGAAGGCGTCAAGACTCTCGAAATCTTGAAGACCGGATTTCCGAAGAACACGCTCCTGTTCGCAGGCGTTGTGAACGGCAAGAACATCTGGCGCGCCGATTACGCCCAGAAGAACGCTATTCTCGCCGAAATCGAAAAGTATGTGGATGCAGCCAACATTGTGGTGGGCACATCTTGCTCCCTGTTGCACGTGCCGTACACGGTTGATGCCGAAAAGGTTCTGGCCGAAAACATCTTGAACCACTTTGCCTTCGCCGAAGAAAAGCTCGTGGAACTTGCTGACCTCGCCAGCGCAAACGCAGCTGCCCTCGAAAAGAACAAGGCCTTGTTCTCTGTCGCCCGCGTGAACGACACCGCCTCGGTGCAGTCCGCACTCGCCGCCCTCACGGATGCCGATTTTGTCCGCAGTCCGAGCCGCCTCGAACGCCGCAAGGTCCAGAAGGAAAAATTCAAACTTCCGGCTTTCCCCACAACGACCATCGGCTCTTTCCCGCAGACTGCAGAAGTCCGCGCCAACCGCGCTGCCTTCAAGAAGGGCGAAATCAGTCGCGATCAGTATGTGGAATTCAACCAGAAGAAGATTGCAGAATGCATCGCCTTGCAAGAAAGCATCGGCCTCGACGTGATTGTGCACGGCGAATTCGAACGCAATGACATGGTGGAATATTTCGGCACCCAGATTGACGGCTTTATCTTTACGCAAAACGCTTGGGTACAGAGCTACGGCACCCGTTGCGTGAAGCCGCCTGTAGTCTGGCGCGACATTCACCGCAGCAAGCCCATTACCGTTGAATGGTCTGTGTTCGCCCAGAAGCAGACCAACAAGCCTGTGAAGGGCATGCTCACCGGTCCCGTGACGATTCTTAACTGGTCCTTCCCCCGCGAAGACATTTCCTTGAAGGCTCAGGCCCAGCAGATTGGCCTCGCCATCCGCGACGAAGTTCTGGACCTCGAAAAGAACGGCATCAAGATTATTCAGATTGATGAAGCCGCCCTCCGCGAAAAGCTGCCGCTCCGCAAGAGCGACTGGCACAAGGAATACCTCGACTGGGCCATTCCGGCATTCCGCCTGGTGCACGCCAAGGTAAAGCCCGAAACCCAGATTCACACCCACATGTGCTATAGCGAATTCAACGACATCGTGCGCGACATCGACGCCATGGACGCTGACGTGATTACCTTCGAAGCAAGCCGTTCCGACCTCAAGTTGCTTGACGCCTTGAATGAAGCCCACTTCGAAACTCAGGTGGGTCCGGGCGTGTATGACATTCACTCTCCGCGCGTACCTTCTGTGGATGAAATTGTCAACACCTTGCACAAGATTCTGGACAAGGTTCCGCAGGAAAATGTGTGGGTGAACCCCGATTGCGGCCTCAAGACCCGTGGCGAAACGGAAACTACCGCAAGCCTCAAGAACTTGGTGGCAGCCGCTAAGCAGCTCCGCGCCGAAAAGAAGTAAAAAAATGGCGGGTCAAGCCCGCCCTGACTAACTCCAAAACCTCAAAAGCCCGACTTATTTAAGCCGGGCTTTTTTTCGTCATATGTCATGCCGCACTTGATGCGGCATCTCCTTTACTTATCAATAATCGCCGAGGCAACGACGCCGTCGCCGGAATATAGCACCAGCACTTGGCCGGGGGCGGCAGCGAATTGCGGGGTTTCGAATTCCACGCGGATGCGGCCCGGTTCCAAATCGAGAATCTTTGCCGGAGAACCCTTGTGGCCCAAACGAATGTGGGCATCTAGCGGGCCCGCGAGCAGCGGCGAATTTTCAGAAACCATCAAGTTCAAATCAATGGCAGAAACTTGAATGCAAGAAAGAGCGCTGCGGGGTCCGAGAATTACCTGATTCTTGGCGGCGTCAATGGCCACCACAAAAAGCGGTTCCTTTTGCCCGCCAATGTTCAAGCCCTTGCGCTGGCCCACGGTGTAATTCACAATACCCTTGTGCTTGCCCAGCACCTTACCGCTCACATCTACAAAATCGCCTGGCACTTGATCCGATTCTTCGAACAGCACCGAGTAATCGCCACATTCAATAAAATCTTGGCTTTCACGCTTGGTAGCAAAATCTTCCCAGCCGATTTCAGCGGCGAAAGCCTTTACGTCTTGCTTGTGCATACCGCCCAGCGGGAAAAGCACGGTGGAAAGTTGTTCTGCCGAGAGGCGCGACAAAAAATAAGTTTGGTCCTTGCCCGTATCTAAGGCGCGATACAGGAAGGGTTCATTCTCGTTCTTGAAATCGAGGCGTGCGTAATGCCCGGTGGCAAAATAGTCGAATTCGATTCCCATTTTGCGGGCGGCCAAATGCAATGCGCCAAACTTGATAGACTGATTGCAACGAACGCAGGGGTTCGGCGTACGGCCGGCGCGGTATTCGCTGCGGAAATAATCCAACACTTTCGTCTTGTATTCAGCGGCCACAGGAACCACATAATGCGGGATTCCCAAACGGTCGGCTACCAGTTTTGCTTCTTCGATATTCTTGTCTTCGCTGGGGCCGTAGCAACCTTCGCGGCCTTCTACCGCGGGCATATTCACCGAGCCATCCCACGTTGCCATGGTGAGGCCCACTACATCGTACCCCTGCTTTTGCAACAGGTACGCCGAAAGGGCGGAATCCACGCCACCCGATAAACCGACTGCCACTCTTTTTGTCATTTTGCCAAATGTAGAAGACTCAAAAACAGATGTCCAATAATGTTTTTGAATACCTAGATATCGCCAAAATTTATAACAACATATTTGACCATCGAAAAAAAGCCCGTTTTCGCGATATTTCCCTACAAAAGTAATATGAATATAAGTTTTGCGTAAAAGACACGCCAAAATTCCCGTTCTATATTTAGAGCTCCACTACAGATTATGAATATCGACCTACGCGAAAATACAACGAAGCAAATCACCTTGGCTGCAGAACAGGCCTACCCGCATGAGTGTTGCGGAATTTTGCTTGGTAAAATGGGCGATACCATTACGATTAGTGGCATTCGCGAAGCGACCAACCAGATTTCAGGTGAAAAGACCAAGCGACATTTTGAAATAGACCCTTTATTCCTTTACCAGGTGGAACGCGAAATCGAAGGAAGCGATTTAGAAATTGTCGGTTTTTACCACTCTCACCCAGATTGCAAAGCGATCCCTTCGGAACAGGATCTAGAGCACATGATTCCAGGGCTCGTTTACGCCATTCTCTCTGTAACGAAAGACGGCGTGGTGGATATACAATATTTTCAGAAATAGCCACACGCTATAAAAAATTTCAATAATTCCGCATAAAATTAATGTATTGGACATACAAATTATCCAGTTCTATATTTCGCCATGTCAAAAGCCCCTCTCCAGGGGAGTTTTTGCGCGAAGCAACACTTTTTATGTACGGAGAGAAAAAGTGAAAATATATATATCTGCAACACTTAGAAAGTTTCTTGGGAGTACGCCCCAAGTAGAAATCCCTGCGAGTTCCATTAGAAAGGCATTTGCAATTCTTTTGGATATGCACCCCGAAGCACAAAATGTCCTTTACGACGAGAGCAAAAAACTCAGGGACTTCATTCAAGTTTATATCAACGGCAAGAAGTTAGTAATCGACACCCTTTGGGATGCAGAGCTCCCTGCCGATACCGAAATTCTGTTGCTGCCCGCTATTGCAGGCGGCGCACCGGAAGACGCCCCCGTAGAAAGTTTGATTTCGGATGAAAGGCGCAAAGCAGTTTCTTTCGACGATTCCGAAGTGGAACGTTTCGGCAAGCATTTAATGCTGAAAGATATCGGCGTCAAGGGACAAAAGCGAATCAAGGCCGCCAAAGTGGTCGTCGCAGGCGTTGGAGCCCTCGGTTCCCCCGTGATTCAGTACCTCGCCGCCGCAGGTGTGGGCACCATCAAGGCCATCGACTTTGATGATGTCGCTCTCTACAACTTGCAAAGCCAAGTGCTCCACGGCACCCGCGATTTGAAGCGCCCGAAGGTGGCCTCCGCAAAAGACAAGGTCAAGAACATCAACAAGAATATCGAATTCATCGCCGAAAAAGTGAAGCTGGATTCGTCGAATATTCTGGAACAAATCGACGGCTACGATCTGGTGGTGGACTGTACCGACAATTACAAGGCCCGTTACCTGATTAACGACGCCTGCGCCTTGCACGGCATTCCCGTGGTATTCGGTGCGATTTACCAGTTCGAAGGCCAAGTGGGAATTTTCAATCTGGATGGCGGCCCCTGCTACCGTTGCCAATACCCCTCGCCCCCGCCGGCAGGGCTGATTCCCTCTTGCTCCGAAGGCGGTGCCATTAGCCCGCTCCCGGGCATAGTGGGCAGCATCCAGGCTAACGAAGCACTCAAACTCATTTTGGGCATTGGCGAACACCTGAACGGGAAATTGCTGCATATCGATAGTCTTTACTTGACCTCGAGAATTCTCAAGGTGGAACGCAACAGGGCATGCCCCATTTGCGGAAATACCCCCACCATTACCGATGTCGAAGAAATCGATTACGACGATCTTTGCGGACTCAAGACCGAAACCGAAATTCCGGTGGAAGGCTTTACCCCCGAAGAACTCGCCCACAAGATTGAAAATGGCGACCCCATGACCATCGTGGATGTTCGCGAGCCCCACGAACGCGCGATTTTGCGTTTCCCCAACGCCATCGTGATTCCCATTGGACAGCTCGCCCGCCGGCAAAAGGAACTGGACCCGAACAAGGATACTGTCATTATCTGTAAGCAGGGTAAGCGCAGCGTTCTTGCAATCAACACCTTGCGCGAAGCAGGTTACACCGGCCCGCTTTATAACCTGAAGGGCGGCATCGACGCCATTAAGGACATCATGTTCTCCCATGAAGGAGCATGGCTGTAACACTCAAAATTTTTTAAACAGATTTCCTACAAAATTGATAGGCAAAATCTATTACAATCCAACTTGCCACTAACAACAAGAGAGGTACTCAAAATGGCAAATGAATCCACAGATAAAAAAGTCGGCATCAATGCACTTGGTGCAAAGGCTGCCTACAACCTTGCTAACGTTACCAAGACCAAGCCGCAATATGGTGCCCTCACTCCGAAGTGGCTCACCAAGTTCCTTGAATTCAAGGGCCTGGAAACCGGTCTGTTCCGCGTGAACAAAGTTGTGGAAGGCGAAACCCCGCTTGACGTTCTTTGCAGCCAGACCAAGAAGACTGACATTATCCCGGAAGGCTACGTCGAATACGAAACCGAACCGCGCGAATACAAGCTGAATTCTATCTCTACGATCATCAATGTGAACACTGCTATCGAAGATGTTTACAGCTCCCCGTACGATCAGGTTCAGGAACAGCTCGGTCTCGCTATCGAATCCCTCCGCGAACGTCAGGAAAGCCAACTCATCAACAACGATGACTACGGTCTGTTGAAGAACGTCGCTGATTCCCAGCGTATTCAGCCGCTCCGCGCCGATGGCCGCCCCACACCGGACGATCTCGACGAACTCATTTCTAAGGTTTGGAAAGAACCGTCTTTCTTCCTCGCCCACCCGCGCGCGATTGCCGCCTTCGAACGTGAATGTACCCGTCGCGGCGTGCCGCCTGTTGTCGTAGACATTGCCGGTGGCAAGTTCCTCACCTGGCGCGGCATTCCTCTGGTTCCCACCGACAAGCTCCTTGTGGACGGCGTGAAGAATCCGAAGTCTCAGGGCGGCAAGACCAACATCTTGCTGGTGCGTACTGGCGAAGCCAAGCGCGGCGTGATTGGCCTGTTCCAAGCTGGTCTCAAGAACGAACACTCTCGCGGCCTTTCCGTGCGTTTCCGCGGTATCGACAACAAGGGTGTCGCTTCTTACCTGCTTTCCCTGTACTGCTCTGCGGCTATCCTTGCCGACGACGCTATTGCAGTCCTTGAAGATGTAGAGGTTGGCGAATACTATGACTACGAATAATCCAGATACCAGATCGCTGGAAGAACTCGCCGGAGTTCCCTATGCGGCTGAACTGGAGCAATTGGCAAATGCGAATTTCCCCGACTTGACGGATAACGCATATGCAGCAACCCCCGCAGCTCCCGAAGCACAGAATGCTTCTGCTGCACAGGGCGTCAGTGCCGCCCAGGGTGCCGCAGCCATCAACCAGACTCCCGTTTTCGACTGGGAACATCCTTTTGCCGAACGCCCTGAAACTCAGGCACCGTTCGCCTACGGCGGAAGTTCTACGGACACCTGGCTAAACACAGTGGAAGCTCCCGCAGCACCTGAAGCGCAGTTCTTGCCGCAGCAGGGCGATGTGGCGGTGACTCCGGCACCTGCAACCGGTTACTCTCCGAAGGTCGTGTCCAAGACACAGGCTTACGAAGCAAACCGCAAGGTAGATGCCCCCACGTCTCTCGGCGGCGATTCCGCCAAGAACGCTTCTGCAGCCACGTCCGGAAATTCCAGGAACGATTCTATCCGCATCGGTTCCAAGACCCTGTCGCAGATCCGCGCCGACTTCCCGATTCTTTCGAAGCAAATCAACGGACATCCGTTGGTTTGGCTTGATAACGGTGCCACGACGCAGAGGCCGCAGCAGGTTATTGACCGCATCAAGTACTACTACGAAAACGAAAACTCCAACGTCCACCGCGGCGCACACACGCTTGCTGCCGCTTCTACGGATGCCTACGAGAACGCCCGCGGCATTGTCCGTGACTTTATTGGCGCTCCCTCGGCCGAAGAAATCGTTTTCGTGCGCGGAACCACCGAAGCCATCAACTTGGTTGCTAACGCTTACGTGAAGCCCACGCTCCAGCCAGGCGACGAAATCATCGTATCTATCTTGGAACACCACGCCAACATTGTTCCTTGGCAACTCATTGCCGAAGAAACGGGCGCGATTATCAAGGTGATTCCCTGTGATTCTACCGGCCAGCTCAAGCTCCACGATTACGAAGCCTTGTTCACGAAGCGCACCAAGTTCGTCTCCGTGACTCACGTTTCGAACGTTCTCGGCACGGTCACCCCGATTGAAGAATTGATCGCCATCGCCCACAGGCACGGCGTGAGAATCCTCATCGACGGTGCACAATCTATCGCCCACATTCCGGTAAACGTTGCCACCCTCGATGCAGACTTCTTCGTGTTCTCTGGACACAAGGTGTTTGCTCCGACTGGAATCGGTGTCGTTTACGGCAAGAAGGAATTGTTGGAAGCAGCCCGCCCGTATCACGGCGGTGGCAACATGATTGCCGACGTGACCTTCGAACGCACCATCTACAACGGAATCCCGAACAAGTTCGAAGCGGGTACCGGAAGCATCGCCGACGCCGTTGGCCTTGGCGAAGCCCTCAAGTACCTCTCCGAAATCGGAATGCCCTGCGTATTCAGATGGGAACATGAATTGCTGCAGTACGGTCTCAAGGAACTGAAAACTGTCAAGGGGCTTCACCTTGTGGGAACCGCACTCAACAAGGCATCTGCGCTCGCCTTCAAGCTCGACGGATACTCCGACGAAGAAGTAGGCAAGAGGCTCGACGCTTACGGCGTTGCCGTCCGCACCGGGCATCACTGCGCGCAACCTGTATTACGCCATTTCGGATACGAAAGTACGGTACGCCCCACTCTGGCACTGTACAATTCGCCCGACGACATCGACGCCCTGGTAAGAGCGCTGAAGACGTTCGCGTAAAACACTAAGTGGTTGACGGCATTGTGTGCTCGCCGCCAGCCACTTTTCCTTTAACAATAAAAACCTATGCATGAATTAATCCAAGAATCCGAAGTCGAAAAAGCCGTACAGACCATCTTCAATGATTACAACGGCAACAAGCATATCGATAATATCGACATTTATAATCGACCCGACCAGGCCGAGATTCAGACGATTTTGCAGAATTTGATTAGGGTGGTTTATCCCGGGCATTTCAGGGACCGCACACATAAAATTTATGACCCGAAAAACAGTTTCGCCGTCCTGATCGAAGATACTTTTTACCACCTTCACAAGCAGGTGGCTATTGCGCTGGATTATTGCAAACTTCGCGGTTCCATGACATCTGACGAGCGCAAGATTGAAAGCTACCGCATTTGCAAGGAATTCTTCGCGAAGATCCCGCAAGTCCGCGAATTTCTGGAAACGGATTTGCACGCCGCCTACGATGGTGACCCCGCTGCCGGCTGCCTCGACGAAATCATCCTCGCCTACCCCGGCCTCATGGCGACCACGATTTTCCGCATCGCCCACGAACTTTACCTTTTGCACGTTCCCGTGCTCCCGCGACTGATGACTGAATATGCGCACTCCAGAACAGGCATCGACATACACCCAGGAGCCACTATTGGCAAGTACTTCTTTATCGATCATGGCTCAGGCATTGTGATTGGCGAAACCGCGGTCATTGGCAAGAACGTAAAGATTTACCAGGGAGTAACCCTCGGCGCACTTTCAACACGAGGCGGCCAGAAACTTTCCGGCAAAAAGCGTCACCCCACCATTCAAGACAACGTCACAATTTACGCAGGCGCTTCCATTCTCGGTGGCGACACCGTTGTGGGCGAAAATGCAGTCATCGGCGGCAACGCATTCATCACCAGTTCCGTAGGCGCAAACACCCGCGTGAGCATGAAAAATCTGGAAATGGATTACGTGTCCACCGACAAGAAACACAAAACCGAAGAAATCACCCAAAGTGAAGAATGGTACTATATCATTTAATTCAGAATGCGGAGTTCAGATTTCGGAATTAAAAATGCCTCGGAGAAGATGTCCGAGGTTTTCTTATTTTGGGCGATTCCCCAGCTCAGCGGGACTTGTCATTCCGGGCTTGACCCGGAATCTCCCTTGCTTCGCCGGGTCGGGCTATACTCGCTTCGCTCACGGAGCCTTGCTAGCGCAAGTCTCCGCCCTTGTGGGTAACTATCCCTAATGCAAAGAAATGCTGAAATGACAATAAAAGCTTTATCAAAACAGTTTATTTTCTCTTCACTGATTCGTTTATGATTTTTTCATTCAATAGAGAAAAAATGGACAAAAGACATAGTTATTTTTTACCATCTTTTATTTGTTTTGCTTGTTTTATCCGAAAGCTTGCATAACTTGATTTTGTTTCAACTTTTTTTACAGCATTCTTGTCTGATTTAGGTTCTGAGTCCTTTAGGCAACGAACTGATCTGCCGTATCTGTCATCTCCACTAAAAAGACCTTCACTTTCGTAATCATTGTGATTAGGATCAAAAGCGTAGGGTGTTAAGTAATTTCGATTTAATTTATATATAGAGGAACTCCAAAAGCTTGTATTGTAGCCTTTGCCATTGAAATACACGTCCTCTTGTTTGTCATTTGTACACCTGTTTAGACACCAAATTCCAACTGGATAAGCATTAAACCCATAAGAATCTGTCCCCATATTTTTATTAGACCATTCATCTATTGAATTTAAGGATTTTAAGCTCAAGTTGTTTTTTTCTAGAAAAGCCTTTAATTTCTCAAAATCTTTTTTTGAAGGCAAATGCCATCCATTAGGGCAAATTCCTTGAATCGGACTCTTTTCAAAGCATTCTTTTCCACCGTCCTCCATACATCCATTATCATTTTCGGACATTATTGAATACCATGTATATAATCGCCCGTATTTATCACAATTCTCTTTATCATCGTCATAGCAACGACTTTTTTTTGCCTTGTAGTTTAAATTTTCAGCCATCCAGATTTGGTTTCCAATTTTTATTGCACGATAAACTGTATTATCACGATTGTCAACAAAAGTCTCATAACCTGCATTTTTTATCCATCCAATCTTTTGGGCGCAATACATTTTATCTTTTTTATCACCTTCATTAGAACAAACACCATATTCATTTTCTCTTTGTTTAAGGGCTCTCCATTTATTATTGTCACAAGCGTATGTGATTCCTGAAGAAAATGTTTGAATATAGTTTATACTAGAATTTGCGCATTTTTCATTTTCAGAATTGTACTTGCCCACAACATTACAATCAAAGACATTAACTTCCATAACTTCATAAAAGTCTTTATCAATTTTAGGATAAAGTTTACAAGAAAAAGTTATTAGTGAATCTGATACAAAACCAGAAGTCGCATATACATTTGACAACTCCTTTATTACAGCATTTTTATCCGATACCAAATTTATGTTTCCTGCATATTTTTCAACCGTTGTCCGGCATACGCCGCCAACCTTATCTTTTTTATTTGAAAATGCTAAACAATATGCTGCAAAATCAATATTTGACACGATGTCAACTTTATCCTCTATCACTTCACCAAAGTCTTTCACTCTTTTCAATTCCTTATATCTTGTCACCGACTTTAAATTTGAATAAAAAGGATTTTTTAGTTTCTTTGATAATAGAATGCCGTAATATTCAATATCAAATAAAAAGGGATTTATAAGAAAATCTTGTTCAACATAGCTAGTGTCTGTTTTGGTCGGATTTTTCTTGCAAAGTTTACTTTTAGAAGAAAAGATTTTATTTATGGAATCTATGCTTGTCAAACCTTGCCTAGAAAAAATTTGGGGACAATCACTCGAGCCAAGATAATCCTTACAATCATTTCTGTACCAACTTATAATAGAATCTACCTTTTGAAGTCTTGCAGTCTCCAATTGATCTATACATTCTTCCTTTGTCGCTTTTATAGTTTTAAACTGTTTAACTTGTTTTTTTGTTTTTTGGATATACAATTTTGACTGAAGAATATCTTCAAATACAGAATCTAATACATCAATAGCGCCATCTTGAAGAAGATTTCTTAAATAATATTTGCATAACGGAATCGATGTTTTGCAAACATTCTTTTCGGCAGATTTAATAAATACAGGATCACAAATTTCCCACAATTTAGATGGATTATTTGAAAAAGAAGATCCATATATTTTTAAACCGTCTTCGTACGAAAGACTTGCGGGACAATATATGCCTTTAACATTAAATTTCTTTATTAGATTTTCTGCTGTTTTGACATCACCTTTATCAACAGCATTTCTCAGTCCTGGATGAATATCTGCAAAACTCATTAGAACAAACATTAAAACAACTAGATATAAATTTCTTATAATCATACAAACCTCAGTGTTTATTTAGGTGAACATTATTTTTTCCAAGCATGTTTGTTTTTTTTATTAACATATGCGCTGGCTATATTTGTTGCTGTTGTTTTGTCTCCTTTCCCTACGAAATAATGATAAGCTGCACTAATAACCTTGAATATTCCACGAGATTTAGTTGAATAAGGTTTTCCTTTTGCTGTTTTATGATTATTTTGATTCAACAGTTCTGCGATTCCCAAGGCTTTGAATGTATCCCCTGTTTTGGCAAGAGCATTTGCCAAATTTCCGATGATGTCGAATTTATTGCTCATGAGATTCCCCTTTTTGGAACAAAGGAATTCGCCTTATTCAGCAAGGATTCATGCCAAATTTTGTATGGATACAAAAAAGGCGCGAGTCGTTGCATCTATCACGCTGAGGCTCTGCATTGCCTATAACCGATAAACGCAAACGACCCACGCCCCAAAAGGGCTGTTGCTAATACAGCAAACCGAGATACACCGAGAAACGGCATATCTGCGTGAGCGTTCGCCTTGTCCTCGGTTATTTGAAATTTGCAGATTTCAGCGTGAGAACAAGAGCTAAACTCTTTTTCGCTTAAAAAATAACTCAAAAAAGCCAACTTTGTCCCAAAAATTTACGATCAGCCTCATTTTTTTCTTTAAAATCGACCAAAAAGCGCGTTTTCGCTAGAAAATCAGGATTATTCCAAGTTGGAAAAAGTCGCGTACAAGCTCCAATTATTTGTAAATCATTGTAAAATTTCCCGGTAAAATGGCTTAAGTACCCCAAAAAAAGCGTGTATAGTATATGGACCTAAAATGCGCTTAAAAAAGGACAATTATGGGTATTACAAACGGCGAAATCGTGTTTTACCAGCCAGAAGGCTCGGTAAAAATGGAGGTTCGTGTTGAAGATGAAACTGTATGGCTCACGCAGGCTCAAATTGCAGACCTATTTGGGACAAAAAGACCTGCAATTACAAAGCATCTGAAGAACATTTACGCATCCAAAGAACTTGAAGAAAAGACCACATGTTCCATTTTGGAACATATGGGTAAGGATGCTGATCAAGTATACGAAACTAAGTACTATAACCTCGATGCCATTCTTTCCGTAGGCTATAGAGTGAATAGCAAAAATGCAACTTGTTTTCGCCGTTGGGCGAATCAGGTATTAAAGGAACATCTGCTTAAAGGCTACAGTCTCAATCGACGGATACTCGCGGCAGGAATGGAGCTGGAGTCAAAATTTATTGAACAGGATAAGAAAATCGAAATTCAAACTGCTAGAATCGATAATCAGGATTCTCGGTTAGAGACTCAAGACGCCCGAATCAAAGCTGTTGAGAAGCACATAGACTTCTTTGTTAAGGCTTCTCAAACACCCACAGGGGGCATTCTTGCAACGGGAACTCGTTTCGACGGACTTGTGCTGATTGCCGACCTTGTGAAGACCGCAAAACGTTCTGTCATATTTATCGATCCATTTGCCACCATTGAGGTTTTGAAATTCGCTGCAATGCGAGCGAAAGGCGTTACCGCAACCATTTACTCCCCGCGCATTACACCTGAATTTAAGGCAGCTGTTGTCTTGCACAACAAGCAATATCCTGGACTGGAACTCAAGACTATGCGAATGATTCACGACCGTTTTATGCTTGTAGATGAAACGGTTTACCACTTTGGGGCATCATTCAAAGACATGGGGGCAGAGTTTTCGGCATATAGTGTGTTGAATTTCGTGACGCCGGAGGAAGTTATCGAGAAAGTGAAGGAAAGCACCAAAAGGAGATAAAATGGAGCGTTGCGGGGTGTCCCCGCAGTAGGGGTGATGCAAGACTCGGTGTTCTTCCCCCTTTTAAATCCGTGCTATAGAAAAAAGCGATAATTCCGCATAAAAAGATAGTATTGGACGGGGGCAAAAGCCCGTTCTATATTTGGGCAAGAATTAAACAACAATGTACGGAGAAAAACAATGGCTGAAGAATTTAAGATTGACGATACCATCGACATTACCGATGTCGTTTGCCCCACCACCTTCGTGAAGGCGAAAGTCGCCCTGGAAGAACTTGACGAAGGTCAGATTCTTTCGATCCGCTTGAACGACGGCGAGCCCGTGCAGAACGTGCCGCGCAGCATCAAGGAAGAAGGTCACGAAATTTTGAAACTCGATGACAACCAAGACGGAACCTTTACGCTCATCGTGAAGAAGGTCGGCGAATAACCAAGGAGTTAAAATGCTTATTACTGTTGCAGGAAACAAGAAAGAATATAAAGATGGTCTTACTGTTGCCGAGTTGATTGAAGTCGAAAAGGTAGACAATCCGCTCTATGTCACTGTTTCTGTAAACGAGGAATTTGTCGAAAGCGGAACTTTCGATAAGGCCGTGCTCAAGGACGGCGACAATGTGGAATTCCTCTACTTTATGGGAGGTGGCTGCTAATGGCTTTTACCAACGAACAACTTGAACGCTATTCGCGCCACATCATTCTGAAAGAAGTGGGTGCCAAGGGCCAGAAAAAGCTCTTGAACGCGAAGGTGCTCGTGATTGGTGCAGGTGGCCTTGGCGCTCCTGTGGCCATGTATCTTGCCGCGGCAGGTGTGGGCACTATCGGTATTACCGATGCCGACGTGGTTGACCTTTCGAATTTACAACGCCAGATTATCCACGCCACGCAGGATGTGGGCAAGCCCAAAGTGCAATCCGCGAAGGAAACCATGGAAGCCATGAACCCCGATGTCAAGGTCATCACTTACCATACCTTTGTGACAAGCGAAAACATCCTGGACCTGATCAAGGATTACGATTTCATTATCGACGGTACGGACAATTTCCCCGCCAAGTTCCTGATTAACGACGCTTGCGTCATGGCGAAGAAGCCCTTCTCTCATGCAGGCATCATTCGATTCCAGGGACAGCTCATGACATACGTTCCGGGACAGGGCCCCTGCTACCGCTGCGTATTTAAGGAACCCCCTCCAAAAGACGCTGTACCCACCTGTAAGCAGGCCGGCGTGATTGGCGCCATGGGCGGCGTAATCGGTAGCCTCCAGGCCATGGAAGCTGTCAAGTACATTCTTGGCGTAGGCAACCTTTTGACCGGCTATTTGCTCACCTACAATGCGCTCACCATGGAATTCCGCAAGGTCAAGCTTCCGAGCCATACCGAAGACTGCGCCGTTTGCGGCACGCACCCGACCATTACGCAGCTCATTGACTACGAACAGGCCGTTTGCGAAATGAAGCATTAAGGTAGGAGGGCGCATGATAACCCTATCCAAAGAGAACTACGAAAAGATCCTGGCGCATGCGGAAAAGAACTTGCCGGAAGAAGCCTGCGGGCTGATTGCGGGCGAAGTGACCGCCGAAGGAAAGGCCATTCGCGAAGTGTATCTGCTCACGAACATCGACCATTCCAACGAACATTTTTCCCTTGACCCCAAGGAACATCTGGCCGCCATCAAGGACATTCGCGCCAAGGGCTTAAAGCCGCTGGGCAACTGGCATTCCCATCCGGAATCGCCGTCACGCCCGTCGCAAGAAGACAAGCGCCTGGCCTACGATTCCTCGGCGAGCTACTTGATCCTTTCGCTGCAAGACCGCGATAATCCGGTGTTGAATTCCTTCCACATCGAAGGCGACAATGCCACTAACGAAGGCCTTGTGATTGTATAGAAACCATAAAACCGATAAAGTCCAAGCGCCCTTGACGTATTGAAGCCATACGCCGAGGGCGTTTTTATATTTTAAACAACAAGAGGCATAAAATGAGTTTGACTTTAGAACGCGCAAAAGAAATCAATAAGAATCATGTGACCGAAGAATCCCTGGTAATCCATTCCCTGAACGTTTGTTACGCCATGGGTGCCATGGCAAAGCATTTTGGTGAAGACGTAGACCATTGGGAAGCCGTGGGTTACCTGCACGATTTTGACTACCAGGAATTTCCGGAAGAACACTTGCAGCACACCGAAAAGGAATTGCTTGCCGAAGGCGTTTCGGAAGAAGACGTTCGCGCGATTTTGGCACACGGTTTTGAAATCGTGAACGAAGTGGAACCCAAGACGAATATGGAAAAGAGCCTGTTCACCGTCGACGAACTCACGGGAATTATTCAGGCCTGCGCAAGAATGCGCCCCAACGGAATCTTGGATTTGGAAGTAAAAAGTTTCGCAAAGAAATTCAAGGACAAAAAGTTTGCAGCCAAGTGCAATCGCGACTACATTTTAAAGGGTTGCGCGCTCCTCGGCATGGACGTGAAAGAAGTCGCTGAAATCTGCATCGAAGGCATGCGCGAACACGCCGCCGAAATCGGGCTTGCAGGAAACGCCGCATAAAAACAATCTGACATTAACACTCCATTAATCCGATAGTCATCTATCGGATTTTTTTGTAGCTGTAGTTCACTTATAAAAAAATTCTATCAAAAGCCATACTTATTAAGTATTGGACAGAGCGCAAAACGGCTTCTATATTTTGCCGCGTAAAAAACAACACCCCATCAAGGAGCATATCTTCTAAACGCATTTTTAGAGAAAAGGGGCCCGCCTTTTTCTGGACAATATTCGCGCCGGGCATAATAAAAACCAAACAAAAAATTTTAACCCACGAGGTAACAAACATGAATTTCAAGAAACTCGCTATTGCATCCGCTATTCTTTCTCTCGCTCTTTCCGCTTGCGAATCTTCTGACGAACAGAAGGGCGCTTCTACCGCCAAGGTGGAAAAGCAGACTCTCACCAACGTGTCTTACGACCCGACGCGCGAACTTTACGCCAACTACAACGAAGCCTTTGCCAAGCATTGGAAAGAAAAGACCGGCAAGGAAGTGGAAATCACGCAGTCTCACGGCGGTTCCGGCAAGCAGGCTTTGGAAGTGGCTAACGGCCTCGAAGCCGACGTGGTGACGCTCGCTCTCGAATTCGACGTGAACGCCGTTCGCGACGCAGGCCTCATTGAACCGGGTTGGGTCAAGGAATTCCCGCTGAACAGCTCTCCGTACACCTCTACCATCGTATTCCTGGTTCGCAAGGGCAACCCGAAGAATCTCAAGGACTGGGGCGATCTCGTGAAGCCGGGTGTGGGCATCATTACGCCGAACCCGAAAACTTCCGGTGGTGCGCGCTGGAATTACTTGGCCGCTTGGGCATGGGCCGAAGACCAGTATAAGGGCGACCAGGAAAAAGCAAAGGATTTCGTGAAGAAACTCTACGCGAACGTTCTCGTGCTCGCCTCGGGCGCTCGCGGCTCTACCACGACCTTCATCGAAAACGGTCAGGGCGACGTGTTGCTCTCTTGGGAAAACGAAGCCTTCCTCGCGCTTAAGGATTACCCGAACGACTACGAAATCGTGATTCCCTCCATCAGCATTCTCGCCGAACCTTCCGTCGCTATCGTGGACAAGGTGGTTGACAAGCGCGGCACCCGCGAACTTGCTACCGAATACCTGAACTACCTCTACTCCGACGAAGGCCAGCATATTGCCGCCAAGAATCATTACCGTCCGTCAAACAAGGAAATTCTCGCCCAGTACAAGGAATTCGACCCGAACGTGAACCTGATCAGCATCGAACGCTTTGGCGGCTGGGATAAGGCTCAGGGCACGCACTTCTCCAACGGCGGCATTTTCGACCAGATCTACGAAAAGAAGTAAATGAAAAGAACGAATAGAAGTGTTATACCGGGCTTTGGCCTTACTACGGGCATCACGTTAGCCATCTTGAGCGTCGTGGTGCTCATTCCGCTTGCATCGCTGGTGGTGTTTACGGCGCAGATGTCCTTTGACGAGATTATCGCGACGATTACGCGCGACAGAGTGCTGTCAAGTTTTCGCGTGAGTTTTGTGACGGCGTTTGTGGCGTCGCTGATTAACGCGGTAATGGGCATTGTGCTGGCGTGGGTGCTGGTGAAGTACAGCTTTCCGCTCAAGCGCCTGATTGACGGCATGATTGAACTTCCATTTGCGTTGCCGACGGCGGTGGCGGGCATTGCGCTGACCGCACTTACGGCGGATACGGGACTTGTGGGCGGATTTTTTGCGAAGTTTGGAATCAAGATTGCATTTACGCAAGTGGGCATTACGGTGGCGCTGGTGTTTATCGGCATTCCCTTCGTGGTGCGCGCGGTGCAGCCGGTGCTCGAAAAGTTGGACCCCGCTTATGAAGAGGCCGCGGGCGTGCTGGGAGCATCTCGCAGCCGCATTTTCTGGAAGATTATTTTCCCGGAGATTGTGCCTGCCGCATTGACGGGTTTCGGGCTCGCTTTCGGGCGTTGCCTAGGCGAATACGGCAGCGTGGTTTTTATCGCGGGCAACAAGCCGTATGAAACAGAAATTGTGCCGCTCATCATTATGTCGGAATTGCAGGAATACGATTACGCGAGTGCTACGACCATTGCGCTTGTAATGCTCGTAGCCTCATTCGTGACGCTCTTCTTGGTGAACTTGATTCAGACTAGAAACAGCCGAATTTTGAAGGGAGGCGCTTGATGGAAAAAGAGACAAAATCTTCGAAAATTGTCAAGTGGTTCTTGATTAGCATTAGCGTAATTTTTGTAGTGCTGATGTTGCTGCTCCCGCTGATTACGGTAATTACCGAGGCATTTAAGCAGGGCTTTGCCGTGTACGAGAAGGCTGTGACCGACAACTATACGGTGAAGGCCATTTGGCTTACGCTAGAGGCCACGGCGCTGGCGGTGATTATCAATACGATTTTCGGGCTGAGTGCCGCTTGGTCGCTGACCAAGTTCCATTTTAAGGGCAAGAAGATTCTCACGACGCTGATTGACTTGCCGGTGACCGTTTCGCCGATTATCGCTGGTCTGATTTTCTTGCTCACGTTCGGGCGACAGAGCCCCATTTTCCCGCTGTTGCAGGATTGGGATATCAAGATTGTGTTTGCGGTGCCGGGAATTGTGCTAGCGACGATTTTCGTGACATTCCCGTTTATTTCACGCGAATTGATCCCGGTTCTGGAAGCCCGCGGCAATGATGAAGAAGAGGCGGCGGCGCTGATGGGAGCAAAGGGATTCACGATTTTCAGGAAGATTACCTTTCCGCATATCAAGTGGGCGTTTTTGTACGGCGTGGTACTTTGTGCGGCCCGCGCCATGGGCGAATTCGGTGCGGTGTCGGTGATTTCGGGACATTTGCGCGGCAAGACGAATACGCTCCCGTTGCACGTGGAAATTCTGTTTAACGAATTCCAGTATGTGCCCGCGTTTGCGGTGGCGTCGATTCTGGTGTTGCTCGCCATTATCATTTTGATTGCGAGAAGCTTCATAGAGCATCGTGGACGGAAGAGGGATCGTGCTTAACATGGATTGCCGCGTCGCCTTCGGCGTCTCGCAATGACGTTGCAATAGAGGAGATTTTATGTACGTAGAACTAAAAAATATCAACAAGCATTTTGGAAATTTCAAGGCGTCTGACAACGTATCCTTCGGTATCGAAAAGGGTAAACTGATTGGTCTGTTGGGCCCGAGCGGTTCGGGAAAGACGACGATTCTCCGCATGATTGCAGGCCTTGAAACGCCTGACAACGGCGACATCATTATCGACGGCAAGGTCATCAACAATGTGCCCGCAAGCAAGCGCGGCATCGGATTCGTATTCCAGAGTTACGCCCTGTTCCGCTACATGACAGTTTTCGAAAACATCGCCTTCGGGCTTCGCGTTCTCAAGAAGTCTGACAGCGAAATTAAAGACCGCGTTGCCGAACTTGTCAAGTTGATTGGCCTAGAAGGGCTTGAAAATCGCTACCCCAGCCAGCTTTCGGGCGGCCAGAGACAGCGCGTAGCATTCGCCCGCGCCCTTGCACCGAATCCGCAGCTGCTTTTGCTCGACGAGCCTTTCGCCGCCATCGACGCCAAGGTACGCCAGGAATTACGCCACTGGCTCAAGGAGATGATTGCAAAACTCGGCGTCACCAGCATCTTTGTGACTCACGACCAGGATGAAGCCATTGAAGTGGCCGACGAAATCATCATCATGAACAAGGGTCGTATCGATCAAATCGGCAAACCGCTCGACGTGTACAGTTCCCCCAAAACCGCTTTCGTAGCGTCCTTCTTTGGACAGCCTTCCATTTTCAAGGATTACAGCAAGTTCCGTCGCTTTGACGCGATTGAAGGTGCGGAACAAGCGATCGTGCGCCCGGAATTTGTGAAAGTCACCAAGAAAACGGAAGTGCAAAAGTATAAAAACTCCGCCGAAGAAGGCGTCGTGACCGACGTCGCCTTCCGTGGCAGTGGAATCGAGTTGTCCGTGCTTGTAAACGGCGAGACGCTTACGGCAAGGCGCAGCTTTGATGAGCCTAGCATTTCCGTAGGCGAAAAGGTAGACGTGTTCATCTACCGCATCTTCGTGACCTCAGGCGAGAAAGCTTACTTGCTCGAAAACAAGTCGCTGCGTGAACCTGTCGTTGTGATATAAAAATTACCTATAAAAAGCCATACTTATTAAGTATTGGACGCGGCGAAAGTCGTGTTCTATATTTGGCTGCGTAACTAATAAAATTTTTCGGACGGAGAGTTGGTGAATGGATTTTAATACAGCTTTATTGCATCAGAATTTTGGAAGTGACCGATGTAGCGGCGCTACGCTTACCCCTGTTTACCAGGTGACCGCATTCTCGCAGGAATCCGCTGAAAAACTTGAAGCCGTTTTCAACAACCGCGCCCCTGGTTTTGCTTACTCCCGTATCGGAAACCCCACAACAGATTCTTTTGAACGCCGCATCGCATCCCTCGAAAAAGGGATCGGTGCGGTGGCGTGTTCTTCGGGCATGGCCGCCGTGACCATTTCGCTCCTGAATATTTTGCAGGCAGGCGACGAAGTCATTGCAAGCGCCGGCCTTTTTGGCGGCACCATCGATTTGTTCCGCGATTTGGAAGCTTTCGGCATCAAGACCCGCTTTGTCACCGAAGTCACCGCCGAAACAGTGAGCGCCCAGCTGAACGAAAAGACCAAAGCCGTATTCACCGAATTTATTGGCAACCCGAAATTAAACGTGGTCGATTTGCAAAGTGTCGCAGACGTGGCGCATCAGGGAGGCGTCCCGTTCATTGTCGACAGCACCACGGCCACCCCTTACCTTGTACATCCCTTTGATTTTGGCGCCGATATCGTTGTACATTCTTCTTCCAAGTACATCAACGGCAATGGCAGCGCCATTAGCGGCATTATCGTTGACAGCGGCAAATTTAACTGGGATTACTCTCGTTTTAAAGGCCTGGAAGAATACAAGCGCTTTGGCAAATTCGCCTACATCGCAAAACTTCGCAACGGCATTTGGCGCAACGTGGGCTGTTGCGTAGCCCCGAATACCTCTTTCTTGAACGCACTTGGCCTTGAAACGCTTGGTCTGCGCATGGAACGTCTTTGTAGCAACGCCTTGCAACTGGCTGAATTTTTGCAGGGTTTCGAAGGTATTTCTGTCAACTACCCCGCCCTCAAAAGCAGCCCTTATTTCGACTTGGTGCAAAAGCAGCTGGGCGGAAAGGGCGGAGCCATTTTCACCATTGACGCGGGCAACAAAGAACGAGCCTTCAAGCTGATTAACAATTTGAAATACGCCACCATCGCCACCAACATCGGTGATTTGCGCACGCTGGTGATTCACCCCGACAGCACCATCTTTACCCACGGCACTAAGGAACAAAAAGAAAATGCAGGTGTATTCGAAGGCACCATCCGCGTGAGTGTCGGAATCGAAGACATCGAAGATCTTAAAGAAGACTTTGAACAAGCAATAAAAGGAATTTAAGGAGACACACAATATGGCAACGGATTATGCAACTCTTAAAAAGGGCGGATGGATGCGCCAAAAGCAGAAGAATAACTTCTCGCTGCGCGTTCGCGTCGTAGGCGGAAACCTCACCGCAACCCAATTGGCTAAAATCGCCGAGGTCGCAGAAAAATACGGCGAAGGCTACGCTCATTTGACCTCTAGGCAGAGCGTCGAAATTCCCTTTATCAAGCTTGAAAATGTTGACGATGTAAAGGCTGCCCTTGCCGAAGGCGGCGTGGAACCGGGCGTTTGCGGACCCCGCGTAAGAACCATTACGGCTTGCCAAGGCGAAGCCGTTTGCCCCAGCGGATGCATTGACACCTACGCACTCGCCAAGGAACTGGACGACCGCTATTTCGCTCGAGAACTCCCCCACAAGTTCAAATTCGGCGTAACCGGCTGCCAGAACAACTGCCTGAAAGCCGAAGAAAACGACGTGGGCATCAAGGGTGCTATCAAGGTGAAGTGGGCCGAAGATCGCTGCATTGGTTGCGGGCTCTGCGCCAAATCTTGCCGCAAGGGCGCCATCAAGGTTGAAAACAAGAAAGTCATTTTTGACGAAGACCAGTGCAATTTCTGCGGACGTTGCTACAAATCTTGCCCCACTGATGCATGGGATGCCACTCACGGCTACATCGTTTCTTTCGGTGGACTTTTCGGCAATAACATCAACAAGGGCGAAACCATTATCCCCTTCGTAGAAGACAAAAACAAGCTGCTTGACATTTGTGATGCCGCCATCACCTTCTTCGCCGAAAATGCAAAGCCCAGCGAACGCTTTAAATACACCATCGACCGCATTGGCCACGACGTCTTTGCACAAAAAATCAAAGACGCCTATAATGGCTAATCAAATAGTTGTACGGAGATGCCGTGAAAATAGAGCGACTTAAAACAGATTTGTTGATTATTGGTGGAGGCACGGCGGGTTGCTACGCCGCCATTACCGCCGCAGGTGCGCAAAATGCACCGCAAGAAGCCGCAGGTCTCAAAATCCTTATCGTCGAAAAGGCAAATATCAAGCGCAGCGGCTGCCTGGCCGCCGGCGTAAACGCCTTGAACGCCTACATTACCGAAGGCCGCACGCCCAAGGATTATGTAGAATACGCAAAAAAAGACGCCGACGGAATCGTTCGCGAAGACCTTCTTTACACCATCTCCGAAAAGTTCAACGAAGTCGCCGCCCACCTGGAAAAATTGGGCCTTGTCATCTTGAAAGACAAAGACGGCAAATATGTGACGCGCGGCAATCGCAATATCAAAATCAATGGCGAAAACATCAAACCAATTTTAGCCGATGCCGTTAAAAAGTTGGACAACGTGACCGTGCTGAATCACGTGAACATTTTTGATTTCTCGGTACACGGCAACAAGATTGACGGCGCATTCGGATTCGGAATAGAGAACGATACTTTCTACGCCATCGAAGCGGGCGCAGTCATTATCGCCACAGGCGGTGCCGCCGGGCTTTACCGCCCGAACAATCCGGGTTTCTCTCGCCATAAAATGTGGTACCCGCCTTTCAATACGGGCGCAGGTTACGCCATGGGTATTCGCCATGGTGCCGAAATGACCACCTTTGAAATGCGGTTCATTGCACTCCGTTGCAAGGACACCATCGCGCCCACGGGAACGCTGGCGCAAGGTGTTGGCGCCAAGCAGGTGAATTCTCTCGGCGAAGTTTACGAAACCAAATACGGCATTTCAACTTCGGAACGTGTTTACGGAACGGTGGCCGAAAATCTGGAAGGCCGCGGGCCCTGCTATTTAAGGACCGAGGGCATTACCGCCGAGCAAGAAGAATCGCTTTTGAAGGCCTACTTGAATATGGCCCCGTCGCAGACTATCCGCTGGCTTGAAAATCAACTGCCCTCGAAAGCGAATGTGGAAATCGAAGGCACGGAACCGTATATCGTAGGCGGCCACACCGCAAGCGGTTACTGGGTTGACACCAAGCGCGCCACCACCATTCAAGGGCTTTATGCCGCCGGCGATGTGGCCGGAGGCTGCCCGCAAAAGTACGTGACAGGCGCACTTGCCGAAGGCGAAATCGCAGCAAAATCCGCCGCAGAATACATCCGCTTAAATGGCACCGTTACAGCAAAAATCTCCGTCGCAGAAATCGCAAATCACATCGCAGAAATTGAGAAGTATCTGCTGAACAAGAAAACTGCGCAGACCACCGAAAATCTCGAAGAAGCCATGCAGGCGGTTATGGATTCTTACGCAGGCGGTATCAAGACCAGCTACCGCTACAGCGAAAACCAACTGAACCAGGCAAAAAAAGAAATCGAAATCATCGAAAAGCTGACAGACAACTTGAGCGCCGCCGACTTGCAAGAAGTCATGTATATCTACGAGCTCAAGGAACGCCTTACGGTTTGCAAGAGCGTCATTGCGCACCTCGCGGCACGACATGAAACCCGCTGGCACAGCTTTGCAGAAAACCTCGACTACCCCGAAAAAGACAACACCAACTTCCGCAAGTACGTGAATTCCCGCCTCGAAAACGGCGAAATCAAAATCATCTTGCGCGAACTCACCGCAGAAGGGCAAAAGAACTATGAGCATCAGCATTGATCAAAGCAAATGCATCGGCTGCGGAAAATGTCACAATGTTTGTCCCGGCACGCTAATCAAGATTAACGAAAACAAAAAAGCGTTTATCAAGTACCCCAAAGATTGCTGGGGTTGCACCTCGTGCATCAAGGAATGCCCCGTTCACGCCATCCGATTCTTCCTGGGCGAAGACATTGGCGGCAAGGGCAGCAAGGTGCACACCGAAAAAGTCAATGGACTTATCCGCTGGATTGTGGAATTTCCAGACGGTAACGTAAAGCACATTGACATCGACCCCAAAGAATCCAACAAATACTAGGAGTTTCACAGTGAGCGAATTTTCACACCTCGACGAGCTGGAAGCCGAAGCCATCTACATCATCCGCGAAGTCGCCGCCGAATGCGAAAAGCCGGTGATGTTGTATTCTATCGGCAAGGACAGTTCCGTCATGCTGCATTTGGCCATGAAGGCCTTTTATCCCGAAAAGCCGCCCTTCCCGTTCTTGCACGTGAATACCACCTGGAAGTTCCGCGAGATGATTGAGTTCCGCGACAACATCGCGAAAAAACTCGGCATCGAAATGCTGGAATACATCAACCAGGATGGCGTCAAGCAAGGCATCAACCCCTTTGACCACGGCTCGGCTTACACCGACATTATGAAGACGCAAGCCCTGAAGCAGGCGCTGAACAAGTACGGTTTTACCGCAGCATTTGGCGGTGGCCGCCGCGACGAAGAAAAGTCCCGCGCCAAGGAACGCATTTTCTCGTTCCGCAATTCCGCCCACGCCTGGGACCCGAAAAACCAGCGCCCTGAAATGTGGAAGCTTTACAACACCAAGATCAACAAGGGCGAAAGCATCCGCGTTTTCCCGATTTCCAACTGGACCGAAAAAGACATCTGGCAGTACATCAAGCGCGAAAAGATTGACATCGTTCCGCTGTACTTTGCGGCCCCGCGCCCGGTTGTGGTGCGCGACGGCAACATCATCATGGTGGACGACGAACGATTCCCGCTGCGCGAAGGCGAAACACCCGAAATCAAATCGGTGCGATTCAGAACGCTGGGTTGCTACCCGCTCACGGGCGGCATCGAATCCACCGCCACCACGCTTGATGAAATCATCGACGAAACCCTGAGCGCCGTCTCTTCGGAAAGAACTTCGCGCGTCATCGACAACGAAGCCGCCGGAAGCATGGAACGCCGCAAGAGGGAGGGATATTTCTAATGAAAGGTTTGTTGAAGTTTATTACATGCGGCAGCGTGGACGACGGAAAATCCACGCTCATCGGCCACATTCTTTACGATTCCAAATTACTCTACGCCGACCAGGAAAAGGCTCTGGAATTGGATAGCAAGGTCGGTAGCCGCAGCGGAAAAATCGACTATTCCCTTTTGCTTGACGGCCTGATGGCAGAACGCGAACAGGGCATCACCATCGACGTCGCGTATCGCTATTTCACGACGGATCGCCGCAGCTTTATCGTGGCGGACACCCCGGGGCACGAAGAATACACCCGCAACATGGCGGTAGGCGCTTCGTTTGCCGATCTCTCCGTGATTCTTGTGGACGCATCGCAGGGCGTTCTGGTGCAGACACGCCGTCACGCCCGCATTTGCAAGCTCATGGGCATTCGCTATTTCGTCTTTGCCGTCAACAAGATGGATCTTGTGGGCTACAGCAAGGAACGCTTCGAAGAAATCCTGAAGCAAATTAACGAGCTGGCCAGCGAACTTTCGCTCCACAGCATTTACGTAATTCCGCTTTCGGCCACCGAAGGCGACAACGTAACCGTGAAATCCAAAAACATCGCTTGGTATACCGGCAAGGCACTCCTGGATTACCTCGAAACCATCGACATCGCCGATTCTCAGCAGGAAAAGGGATTCTATTTGCCGGTGCAACGCGTTTGCCGCCCGGACAGAACCTTCCGCGGATTCCAAGGCCAGATTGAAGCAGGCTCCATTCGCGTGGGCGATACCATCACTACGCTCCCGAGCAACGAAAAGGCTTCCGTTAAAAGCATTCTTTTCACCGACAAGAATGTAGACGAAGCACATGTTGGCGAACCCGTTACCATTTCGCTCGACCGCGAAGTTGACGTATCGAGAGGTTGCGTACTCATCAAGGATGCCAATATCGCTAGCTACAAGAAAATCAAGGCTTCGCTCTTATGGATGGACGACGAGCCGCTTTCTCTCGGAAAAGATTTTCTTGTCAAACTTGGAACGAAGACGATCCCCGGCACCCTCACGAAAATTGATTACGCCATCGACGTGAATACGGGTGCGCATCAAGCCACCGAAAGTTTGAGCAAGAACGGAATCGCCGTTGTCGAAATCGTGTTTGCCGAAGCCATTGTCGCAGACCTCTTCGAAAATCACAAAACGCTTGGTGAATTGATTCTCATCGATCGCGTCACGCATGCAACATCGGCTTGCGGCGTAGTAGAAGGTCTGTTCGAAAAGCAAGTTTCTAACAGCGAAAAGGCCGCCTTCGTGCAAGGCGAACGCCATGGCCGCGGAGAAATCTTCGAAGAATTCTTCTACGACACGGCAACGCTCTCGGTAGTGAAGCAGCAACCCGTCAAGCAACACTACACCGTAGGCGACGAAATCCCCACCGTAGGCGAAAGCTACCACTACCCCGATGACTTCGACATTATCATTTTGCGTGATAGCGTCGCCGTCAAGATTCGCGGCAAGCGCATCACGGAAGTGTTGGCCGCCGCCGAGTATCACTACGGCAATGTTCCCGTCATCAACGGGCGCGGCTTTGAAATCAAAGTTAAATCCGATGCAGACGTGAAGCAGCTACTCAACGAATACAACGCTGCAGGCCTCGACCACCGTGAGGAATTTTTCCGCAAGTGGACAGCCTTCGACACGTACCGCAAAGTGGTTATCCATTAATCACATCTAACAGAAAAAATCTTTCCAGATCTGGTTTCCTAAATCACATAGGCGGATCTGGACTTTTTCTATCTGCTCGTGAAGCCCGTGGTCGATGATTTCTTCGATAGTCGTGAACGAAATGTCGGAACGCAGCTTGCCCAAGAGGCGAATGGATTCCGCGTTGCTCTTGACGGGAAACGCAATGTTCTTCAGACAAATTTCCGCCTTTTCCAAGCAGTAACGCAAGGAGCGCGGGAAGTCTTCCGAAAGCAACAGGAATTCCGCCACATTGTGGGGCGTCACGTTGGAATTGCGACGATGGAACATCTCGTATGCACCGACACTCTTGAGCACGGCATTCCACTGCACGGTATCAAGCGCCATACCCACCATGCTCACGTCAGGAAGCAGGATGTAGTACTTGACATCCAGAATTCGCGAAGTCTGGTCGGCGCGTTCCAGCAAAGTTCCGAGGTGCGTAAAGTTCCACGCCACATCGTGGCTCATGGTACCCTGAATAATGCCCGCCGTGAGCTGGCTGAATTCCTTGACGCTACTGTAGAACGCATGGGGTGCGGCCAGAACCTGTTTGGACATTTCCGGGTCATTCAATTTCAGGTAGAACTGGTTGATGGCAATCCAAAGTTCAGAAGAAATCCTTTCGCGCACACAACGGGCATTCTCGCGCGCGGCCGCCACGCAAGAAATAATGCTACTAGGATTTTCCTTGTCGAACGTCAGGAAAGTCAACGCATTTTCGAAGGAGGCGTGCACATATTTCTTGAAGAAATCATCCGCATTGCCAGCGATCTGAATCACCGGTTCCCAAGGGCGCACTTCGCCGGGCAAGTCCAATTGGAGTTGGAGGTTTACATCAATACTGCGCGCCACGTTTTCGGCACGTTCAATGTAACGGGCAAGCCAATAAATGGAATTTGCGACTCTACTTAACATAATTCACCTTACTGTTGCTGCTGTTGTTGTTCCATCCATAGCTTGGCCTGGCCAAGTTCCGGAGCCTTTTCGTTTTCGGCAATCACCCATGTATCCTTGCAACCCCCGCCCTGCGAGCTGTTCACCACGATGGAGCCCTTGCGGAGCGCCACGCGGGTGAGGCCACCGGGCAGGATGTAGGTTTCGCGGCCCTGCACAATGTAGGGGCGTAAATCCACATGGCGACCTTCAAAACCGCCGTTCACAATGCATGGCACACGGCTGAGGGAAATCATAGGCTGTGCAATGTAGTTACGCGGGTTCGCAATAATCTTGCTCTTGAACGCCTCGCATTCTTCCTTTGTAGATTTCGGGCCCACGAGCATGCCGTAGCCGCCAGATTCGCTGGCCGCCTTGACGACCATGTTTTCGATGTGGTCCAGCACATGCTGCATATGCTTCGGATTTTCGCACACGAAGGTCGGCACGTTCGGAATGATGGCCTCTTGACCCAAGTAGTACTTGATAATCTGCGGCACGTAAGTGTAAATCGCCTTGTCGTCAGCGACACCGCAACCGGGAGCATTTGCAAGCGCCACATTACCAGCCTTGTACGCTTCGATGAGTCCGGGCACGCCGAGACAAGAATCCGGGCGGAACACCTTCGGATCCAGGAATTCGTCATCAACACGACGGTAGATCACATGAACCTGCTTGAGTCCACGCGTGGTGCGGGCATACACCTTCTTGTCCTGCACAATCAGGTCATCTCCAGTCACCAAGTCCACGCCCATTTGCTGCGCGAGATAGGAATGTTCATAGTAAGCGGAATTGTAGATGCCGGGCGACAGCACCACAACCTTGGGCGATGCGACGGGTTCGGCCAAGTATTCCAACGACTTGCGCAGGCGGGTACAGTATTCGTCTACCGGGCGAATCGAGCAATTCGAAAACACCTGCGGGAACGTACGCTTTAGAATCTGGCGGTTCTGCAACACGTACGAAACACCGCTCGGGCAACGCATATTGTCTTCAAGCACGTAGAAGGTGCCGTCGGTATCGCGCACAAGGTCGGTACCGGTAATATGCGCCCAGATTCCCTTGGGCGGCACGAAGCCTTCCATCTGCGGGCGGTACGCGGTGCAGGTGTTGATGAGGCTTTCGGGCACAATCTTGTCGCGCAGAATCTTGCGGTCGTTGTAAATGTCCGTCAAAAAGCAATTCAACGCATCGGTACGCTGTTTCAGGCCCGCTTCAAGGTGCTTCCAGTCAGAAGCGCTTACAATGCGGGGAATCACATCGAAGGGGATGATCTTGTCCTTACCATCCTTGTTGCCGTAAACAGCGAAAGTAATGCCGTTGTCGTAAAAAGCCGACTCCGCGATTTTCTGGCGGCGTTGCAGTTCTCCTGCGGGAAGCTCATTGATTTTCGTAAACAACGGCTCTGCAGCCGGGCGGGGCGTCCCGTCGGGTAAGCAAAGCTCGTCGTAAAAGCCTTCGGTATCGTAGTTTTCGAATTGCATGTTTTGTTTCCTTATGCTTTTATGTTTATTCTTTCACATCCACGTTCACCGACACTTTCAAGGTGTGGTCGCCGCCACCGGTAATGACGCCCTTCAAGGGGCTCACATCGCCAAAATCGCGCCCCCAGGCAAGTACAATGTGTTCGTCACCACCGAGCACGTTATTCGTCGGGTCCAATTCCACCCAACCGTGGTCAGGAACGTAGGTACTCACCCAAGCGTGGGTCGCATCGGCTCCGACAAGTTTCGGCTGGCCTTCGCAAGAATGGGTACGAAGGTATCCGCTCACGTAACGGCAAGGCAAATGCAAGGACCTCAAGCAACCAATCATCAAGTGCGCAAAGTCCTGACACACGCCCTTTCGACCGCGCAAGATTTCCTGCGGCTGCGCCCCGATTCTCGTGGCACCCGGTGTGTACTTGCAGTCCGTGAAAATTCGAGTCATCAGTTCGTAAGCGGCATCGAAAATGGGGCGGTTCGGCTGAAAACTTTCGAGCGCGTAATTACGGACGGATTCTTCAAACTTGGCGAATGGAGAGGCGTAGGCATACATGGCTGCATCCAACGTCTCGTCGTTTGTCGGACGTTCCAAGAGTTTAGACACATTTTCCCACGGCATGGTTTCGCCTGGTTTCGGGGGTTCTTCTGCATGCACGTCCACAAGGCCTGTCGTCTTGAAACGAAAATGCTTGTGTTCTTGCTCGATGCTGAACGCCAAAACCCTGTTCCCGAAAATATCGAGCCGCTCCTGCTGAATGGAGGGATCCGGGTCCACTTCGATGCTGTGGCTAATCCAATTCTGACGGCTGACAGCGCGAGGGAGCATGTGCGCCAAGTGATTGCTGTAAAGAACGGGAAGGCGGTAATCATAGACAGTCTCGTGATCAATCTGATAGATAGGCACTTTTTAAACCTCCGACATTTCCGTGGTTGTGGCGTGAATGACGCCTGCGCGTGGAGCGTGGCTTAAATAGAGCCGGGTGACAATTTCGGCAATACGTTCAATCGAATTTATCTGTTCGTCAAGAAGTTTTTCCAGATTCTCCCTATTGTTGTTTTCTGTTTTTGCAAGCTGTTCAATGTTTGCAAGGCGAAGTTCCGCCAGCACCCGCATCAGTTCACGGTCCAGCGGCGAGAAGGTGGCCTCGCTCTGGTTGTTGCCGGGCAAATGCTTTGACGCTTCGCGCAGTTTCGCCACCTGGTAGGCAACGCTTCGCGGGTTCGATTCGTCGGAGAGCAGCAAGTCGATTACCGGCACAATCTGCAAGCGGCCTCCGTAACGGCGGTGGTACGTCATCAGGCCATCGCCGATTTCAAGCACCGCCTGCAGCAACCGCAAATCCGTCATTTCGTCGGTAGGAGCCGTCGAAAGCAGATTCTTGATGAGTCGCAAGGTGCGGATGGCGCATTCAATCTCGCGACCAAGTTCCAGAAAGCGCCATTCGTGGCCGCGCGTCATGGAATCGGCAGCAAGTCCGGCCACCGCGGCACTGTCCGAAAGCACCGCCTTCAAGTACGGCAACAGTGCCGCCGCACCTGGCCCCGCCGGCATCTCGGCAATGCCAAAGCCGTTCAGGTAAAGCCACAAGTCTTCCGAAATGCGGTCCCGCAACTGCATTCCCAAATCGCGAATCTCTGTCAGCACGCATTGCATTCCGTCCTTGTTGTCTTTGCGCAAGACGAAATAACGCAGCGCATTTTCCGGATCCTGCGCGAGTCTCGACTGGGAATCGTCCGAAAGCCCCGCCTTCAAAATCCAAGGCAGCTCCGGCATTTCCATCCAGGATTCGTCCGAAAGCCTGACGGCGATACCTCTCGCAATGCGGGCCATCATGTTCGAAGCCGAAAGGGCTCGCCCCAGCCGGAACAAGTTCTCGGCCGCACGACTCGGCAAGTTTCCGCTCGCTCTCGACGGCGTAATCGTCTGGCCCGCCGGAGCCAAAAGCGAAAAGTTCGCCACGGGGTTTTCCGAAAGCACCCAGATGTCTTTTTCGCCGAGCCCATCGCCCAAGATTCCAAGGCCGCCGGGCATGACCGTCGTTTCTTTCTTCGTATTCACCGCAAAGAACCGCATCCGCGCCGCCACCGACGAGAACTCCGGTCCATTCGATTTTCCACCATCATCGCGGGCCGCATTTTCTGGCGTTTCGCGGTAAGCGTAAACGGTCGCAGATTCTATCGACTTTTCGGCCACCCACTGTTCCGGCGATTCTTCTACAGCCTGCAACATGGCGAGCTGTGCCGTCGTCGTCATAGAAGCGTACGCCTTGGGCTCGGCTTCCTTAAAGCTTTCGGCATCCCTGAAAGCCTTCCTGAAAATCCACTTTTCCGGTTCGGCCAGCACGCGCTCCGCATCGGCCCCGTTCCCGAGCCAAAGCGTTTCCACATCGCGCAACAGCAACTCTTCGCCAAGAAGCTCACGGCAAATCTCCGGCAAGAAGGGCTTGAACATCGGCGATTCCAGAACGCCCGTTCCCAAGAAATTCGCAATTGCCACATTCCCGGCGCGAACCGTACTGATTAAGCCGACAGCCCCTTCGCCGCTATCGATACGCAGTTCCAGCGGATCGCACATACCGTCTTCGACCCTTCGGAAAATCGTCCCGATTTTCTTGAGGCCCATGAGCGTCTTCATGTACACCTGCATATGGCGAATAGCCAAGTCGTCGTTTTCCACAAGGGGAATCCCCAGGTACCGCGCGATCACGGCGTCTTCGGCACGGCGCGGATTTTCGGGCCCCGAGGCGAGAAGCACCACCTTGTCCGATTCACCCCGCTCCCGAATGTCCTTGTGCATGTCGTCGAGGCCGTCCATCAGTTTCTTGAAAAAGACAGCCAACCTTTCCGTGCGCATGCTGCGGAAAAGTTCCGGGAAAGCCCGGCTCACGCCGATTCGGTTTTCGAGCGCACGCCCTAAACCTTCGGGCACTTGCAAATGGTCCCCCACGGCCACAAACGATCCGTCCTTGAGCCGCACCACATCCGTAGAGGCCAAGTTCACGAAAATGCCACCGGCAGGTCGCACTTTCCAGACAACCTGTAAAAAATCGGGATTTGCAAACAGCAAGGCCGCAGGCAACTTGCCTACTTTCCAAAGATGTTGTTCGCCATAAATGTCGTTGGCCAGCGCGTTGAAAAGCCTCGCTCTCTGCGCAACGCCGGCTTCAATCGTCTTCCATTCATCCGTCGAAATCACCAGCGGAATCGGGTCCGTGCCCTTGTGGCTACACCCCATACTCGACGAAAGGTCATTCTCGTCAAGCACGTTGTGCAATCGCCTGCAACGGTGCTCAAATTCCACCTTCGACATCGCCGAAATGGAATTGATAAAAAAATCTTCATCTTCAACACAATTCATACATTTATAAATCGCAAAAATTGTGCCAATCCATTTAGGCGCATTTATATGTGTTTTTAGAGCATTATTAATTACAGTTTTTGCAGTCTTTACAGATTTTGTGTGCAAATAGGTCGCAAATAAGGCAGAAAAACCCCGAAAATCAGCATTTCTCCCGCCCATTCCCATTGGCACGGTTTTCGCTTACATCCAAAGGAACAACCTCTACGAAGCGATTATGAACACTGCCGAAGTATTAATCAAGTCCCTCGAAAGCGAAGGCGTCAAGTATATTTTTGGAATTCCCGGCGAAGAAACCCTGGAACTGATGGAAGCGATCCGGAAGTCGTCTATCAAGTTCATCACGGTCCGCCACGAACAGGGAGCCGCGTTCATGGCCGATGTCTACGGCCGCTTGACGGGCAAGGCGGGAGTCTGTCTTTCGACGCTCGGCCCCGGAGCCACCAACCTCGTGACGGGTGTCGCCGACGCCAATTCCGATGGCGCCCCGCTGATCGCGATTACCGGACAGGTCGGCACCGAACGCATGCACCTGACGAGTCACCAGTATTTGGATTTGGTAAATCTGTTCGCCCCCATCACCAAGCGCAGCAAGCAGGTGGTGCGCCCCGATACGGTAAATGAAATTGTGCGAATCGCCTTCAAGTACGCCGAAATGGAAAAGCCCGGCGCCTGCCTCATCGATTTGCCCTGCAACATCGCGGCGATGGAAGTGAATGGCGAAGTGGCCCAGACGCCGCTAAAGCACCACCGCGAAAATACGGTATATGCGAGCACCGACGCAATTCTCACTGCGGGCGGAGTTTTTGCAACTGCGAAACGCCCCGTGATTCTCGTGGGTCATTCCGCGGTCCGCAACCACGCCTTCGAAGCGTTGACGGAATTCGTATCTTCGTTGAAGATTCCCGTCGTCTGCACCATGATGGCAAAAGGCGCAGTCCCCTACGACAACTGCTACTTTATGGGATGTATCGGTTTGCCGCAAAGGGATTACCCGAACGTGATTATGGAGCAGGCAGACCTCGTGATTGCCGTGGGTTACGACGTGGTAGAATACGCCCCTGCAAAGTGGAACCCTAAAGGCGACAAGACCATCATCCACATCGACGAAACTCCGAACCATATAAACAAATTCTACCAGCCCGAAGAAGAAGTTATCGGCGACATTTCGGCCTCTTTGGATTCTCTCTGCGAGGTTTGCAAAAACACCTGGGAACCCGACTGGGCGCTTTGCATTCGCGAGATGATGGTTGCCGAGCATTCTCGCTACGACCGCGACGATAGTTTTCCGCCAAAACCACAGAAAGTGCTGCACGACATTCGACAGGTCATGGGCGAAGAAGACATCTTGATTTCGGACGTAGGCGCACACAAGATGTGGATTGCGCGGCAGTACAACTGTCTTCATCCGAACACCTGTATTATTTCCAACGGTTTTGCCACCATGGGAATTGCAGTCCCCGGCGCGATGGCAGCAAAGCTCCTGTACCCCAAAAAGAAAGTCCTGGCGGTTACGGGAGACGGCGGCTTTATGATGAACAGTCAGGAACTGGAAACGGCGTACCGCGAACACATTCCGTTCGTGACGCTCATCTTTACCGATGGTTCCTATGGCCTAATCAAGTGGAAACAGGAAGAACGTTACGGAGATTGCTATTCCGTCGATTTTACGAACCCCGATTTTGTGAAGTATGCAGAATCCATGCACCTGAAGGGCTACCGCGTCGAGCGCACCGAAGATCTAATCAGCACGTTGCAAGACGCATTCTCTCAGGAAGTGCCGAGCATCATCGAATGCCCCGTAGATTACTCCGCCAACATGGATTTAACAAAACACCTGAAAAATTTAAATATGTAGCTACTCCATCCCTCAAAACAATGAACCACCGGTAGAAATACCGGTGGTTTTTACGATTCTATGGAACACACCTTTTCATAGCAAAAACCGATAACTCCGCATAAAATTAAAGTATTGGACAACCCTAAAAACCGCTTCTATATTTGAGCGCACAAAAAAAACAATACACAAATAAAAATCATAACCAAGGAGTTTAAGAATGAATCAGAATTTTGCAAAGCTTGCCAGCGTGGCACTATTTACTACCTCTATTTTTGCATCCTCCGTTTTCGCACAAGACGCCGCTAAAGCCACAACAGAGGCTGCGAAGGAACCCGCCAAGGAAACTGTCAAAGAAGAACCCGCCTTCAAGCTCACCGGAAACGTTCAGGCCCAGGCCATCAAGGCTGTTTATGACAACGATGCCGATAACACCCTCGACAACTCCTTCTTGCGTGCAAACGTAGGCGGTAAATACACTTCCGACAACTTCGAAGCCGTCATCAACTTGCGCATCTTTAGCCCCATTTTCGGCAACAAGAATGTCACCGACGTCACCATCGACGAAAACGGCAAGGCCAAAGTGACCAAGACCGCTCAAGACAAGATCAGCGCCGATACTTACTACGCCAAGTACAAGTGGAATCCGGCCTTCGGCGATCTCAGCGTTCAATTCGGCCGTTTCCGTACCGACTGGACCGTCGCAGGCAACTTCGGTACCTATGTAGACGTACACCTCTCCAAGCGCGGCTTCCTCGCTCGCGATTACCAGCATGATGCCGTCGCCTTCGGTTTCGACAAGGGCATCTCTAGCTTCAGCGCATTGTTGGGCGCATACGACAACAAGTTCGATACCGGCTACCTGCGCTTTGAAGAAACCCTCAAGTTCGGTGACGCCAAGGTGAGCGTCGCTTACCGCGGCAATGTTCTTGACCCCATTCAGCATACCGCCGAAGTCACCCACCGCGTTGCAGGCCGTGCCAGCTATTACTTCCTCAAGAATTTGGGTGTCTACGGCGAAGTCGCCTACGTGTATACCGGCGACGACGAAAATCTTTCTGTCGAAAACGCCATCAAGCCTGAATACGCCCAAGGCACCGAATACGTTCCGTTCTTCGTAGGCATTGAAATCCCCACCGCAGGCATTTTGAACAGCCTCTACGCCGAACTCGAATACCTCTCCAACCGCGACGAATTGCAGGCCGACGCCGATGCCGTCGCATGGACCGTAAGCCTTATCAAGAAGATTGGCAAGCGTAGCAAAATCCAGCTGAGCGCCTACAGCGAAAACGAAGTCTCTGACGTCGCTATCGCCGCACGCTTCACCGCTACCGTGCAGTAATTTTCAGAAAGTTTCTTTTGTTGCACACTCCAACGCTCTCGACGAATCTCCAGTCGTCGGGGGCGTTTTTGCGTCGTGGCAATTTTATATCTTTAGAGCCATGTTTCAAAAAATCGGTCCGATTTTAATTATTATCGCCGCCTGCTTCTGGGGAAGCATGGGCATCTTTGTGCGAAATCTGAGCTCCTTCGGTTTCAGCGCCATCCAAATCGTATCGATTCGTATTACCCTGGCCGCGTTATTTTTCGCCTTAATCCTGCTCGTCAAAGACCGCTCCGGCTTCAAGATTTTACCGCGCGACATCCCGCTATTTCTCGGGCTCGGTTTCGGCAGCATCCTGTTCTTTACGGTCTGCTACTTTACGGCCATCACCATCATGCCGCTTTCTACCGCGGCAATACTCCTGTATACATCGCCCATTTGGATTGTACTGATGTCGGCCATCTTCTTCCGCGAAAAGATGAACTGTAAAAAGCTTCTCGCGCTGGCGCTCGCATTCACAGGCTGCGTGCTAGTTTCAGGAATTTCGGGCGAAGGCATCACCCTAAAAGGATTGCTAATTGGCCTTGGTTCCGGCATCGGTTACGGACTCTACAGCATCTTGGGCACGGTCGCGTTACGCAGATACTCGCCCTACACCGTCACGACTTACACATTCTTGCTCGCCGCAATCGGCTCCTGGTTCATCTGCAACCCAGCAGACATGCTCACGAAATTTTCAGCCGCCAGCAATTCAACAAACCTGATTCTCTTTTGCTTCTTGACGGCCCTCATCACAGCCGTAATCCCGTTTCTCTTCTACACACTGGGCCTCCGCACGGTAGAAGCCAGCAAAGCAGGGATTCTCGCGACCCTCGAGCCCATGGTTGCAACCATCGTCGGCATCACCTGTTTTTCCGAAGCGCTAACGCTACTCTCTGGAACAGGCATCGCGCTTATCCTCGCTGCCGCAGTCGTATTAAACTGGAAACAAAAATAATCGCAACGGCAAACGCCACGATCATTGCAATATAATCGACGAAGAACAACACGTAGCCGCGTTCCAAGTCCATAAAGAAGAATGGCTGCTGGAGCGTTAGGTATTTCCAGAGACCCCGTTCGATAAAGGCGTACACGCCGTAGGCACCGATTAGCGCAACTGCGATGCGGGTCGCGACAACCACCCCGCGCGACTTCATAACAAGCTGCGCCACCCCCAATCGACTAAAAATCACATTCACGTGTAGCCCAATGTGCAGCGCGATAAATACGAAATACCAGTGCGAGGCAAGCAAGTGCGCCGTCCGGGCAAAGCTCGCTCCCGATTCAATCTCGAGGAATGTAAACACGTGATTCGAAAGCATCACACCACTGATTGCGAGGAACAAGGCGCAAACGAGCATTCCGCAATTTACGACCGTCTGCATTATACTATACGGGTTGTACCGCCCACGAAACACCGCCTTGAACCAGCGCCGATTCGCATACACATGCAACGCCCACACAACAATCAGCAACACGCCGATAATCTCATGCGCAGGAGCCCATGGGAAGAACATATTCCCTCCCATCAGCACCAGTGAAAGGATTGTCAGCGGAATTTCAAGACGCATCATTTTCCCGCAGGATTATTTCACCCACTTGTCCACTTCTTTTTGGGCCTTTTCGCGTTCGTTCTGCGCGACATGCCCGTAAATGGCAAGGCCAGCCGTCACGTTCGCGCCCGTTACCTTCTTGAGGCGCTGCACGCCAGAAAGCCCGCTACCCTCGTGCGTCACGAACGGATGAATCGTCTTTCCCTTCAGATTGTACTTTTCGAGGAACGTGAACATCGGCATGGGCATCTCGCCCCACCACACCGGATAACCGATGTAGATTTCGTCGAAGTCCTCGGGGTTTACGTTCACCGGCTTGATCGCCGGGCGCGCATCCTGGGCAAGTTCCTTTTTCGCCACGTTGATGCAGTCGTCATACTTCTTAGGGTATTCCTTGGCAGGTTCCACATGTAAGAGTGTGCCGCCCGTCTTTTTCGCAATCATCTCGGCAACGATTTCGGTATTGCCCTTCTTGATATCGCCCACGCCGTAGTTTTCGTCGGCGCGGGAATAGTACGCGACCAGGATTTTCTTTTCAGCAGCCATAGAGACTCCCATGAGAACAGTTAAAAGGATGAGGATAAGTTTTTTCATACGGGCCCTCTGTTACAATTACAATATACATTATGTCCCGCACAAAAACAAATACTTATTTATTATAGCCATTCATGCCTAAAAAGCATAAACCTACGGGCGTTCCCCGGCGCATGTTACAAAAGCAAGTCGAATGGCGCCGGGTCGGGCTGTTGCGTTATCGGCTCGCGAAACACACAGGGAGCCTGCCCTGAGCTCGCCGTCCGTTCAGCCTCGCTTCGCGAGTCCTAACCCTTACGGGCATCCATCCCTAACGCATCCGTAAAAATGTATATTGACAACATGGCCGAAAAAGAAAAAATGCTCGCCGGGGAAATGTACGATCCGTCCGACAAAGAACTTGCCAAACTGCGTCAACATGCGCACTCGATTTGTAGGCAATACAACCAGCTCGACGAGACCGATAGCAGTCGGGATGAACTTCTCCGTTCGCTAATTCCCCAATGCGGGAAAGGAGTTTACCTACAGGGCCCCATTCAATTCGATTACGGTTGCTTTACGGAAATTGGCGAAAACACCTACGCAAATTTCAACTTCACTTGTCTGGACTGCGCCCCGGTCAAAATCGGGAAAAACGTATTCTTTGGACCGAACGTTTCAATCCTCACGCCTATGCACCCTCTCCGCTGGCAAGAACGCAACATGTTCGTCAAAGAGGACGGAACGCTTGCCAACCATGAGTATGCCAAGCCTATTACCATCGGGGACAACTGCTGGATTGCGGGAAACGTCACGATTTGCGGCGGCGTAACCATCGGCGAGGGGAGCGTCATTGGCGCAGGGAGCGTGGTGACTCGCGACATCCCGGCAAATGTCGTTGCGGTCGGAAGCCCCTGCAAAGAGTTAAAACCGGTAGAATAACAATTATGCGACGCAAAGACCGCGAAATCAAGGAATTCGACGAAATCATCGACGTACTCAGCCGATGCAAAGTCCTACATCTGGCTTTAATCAGCGACGGGAAGCCTTACGCCGTGCCAGTTAATTTCGGATTCGCCGTCCGTGAAAGCGATGGCCAAAAGAAACTCACGCTCTATTTCCACGGCGCAGGTGAAGGCAAAAAGCTCGACGCCATCAAAGCAAATCCGCAAGTGAGTTTTTGCGCAGAAACATCCGTCGAAGCAAGCGGCCCGCAAGACGCAAACGCAGACGCCTGCAAATGGACATGCTTCTACGAAAGCGTCATCGGATTCGGAACCGCCTCGCTCGTAGATGATTCAAAAGAACGCACCGCCGGGCTTGACACCATCATGCTCCACAACGGCTACAAAATTCCTTTCGGCGTAAAGACCATCGCCTACAGCGCCATGGCCCTCGCCCACACCGCCGTCGTCAAAATCGAAGTCTCCGAAATCACCGGAAAACACCACTTGAAATAAACCAGGATGCCCCGGCATTCATTGGTCGGGGAAAGCCTTCTGCAACACCCCTACTCGGAGTCCTTGACGCAACGGACGGAGTAACCATTTTGCTTGTTTTCACTTTCCCGTATCGCATAGTCGTAACAGTAAACCAATTCCATGGCAATTGCAAAGTGTTCACCGGTAGGCGAAGAACTCCAGAAGTATGCGTTAGTGCCCTCTCCGTGGAATTCCCCAAACGAATGGCCGGCCGGCAATGCAGCAAAAGAATAGGTGTCGTCATTAGGAACAGTACCTTCATCATCAGCCCACCCGGTCTTGGACTTGAGCGCCTTGCCCGCCACATTATTTTCATCAACGTATTCCGTAATGTTTCCGTCCACCGCAACAATCAGGGCTTCCCATTCCGTCCAACTGGGCAGGTGCCAGCCGGTAGGGCAAACGCCTTGGATATTCCCACTGTCCAATGGAGTGCATTCATGACCGTAGCTGCATTCGCTTTCCGGCTTACCCACAGCGGTAGCCCATATGTAAAGGCGACCGTATTTGGAGCAGAAAGCGGCCTTTGCTTCCTCAGTTTCGCCGGCGCAGTAACTGATTCTCGTCTCGTAGTTCAAATTCTGAGCCATCCAAATCTGTTTACCAATCTTCACCGTCCTGTAAACCTGCCCGTCGCGTTCATCGGTCATAGTGCCATAGTCAATATCAGGGTTAAATCGGCATTCCTTTGGCACATCCCAACTCCAACCCGTTTCGCCTTCCAGAAGCGCCGAGCAATTCACCTTGCCCGCAGAACTGCTGCTGGACTCGGACTGTTTTCCCGAACTCGACGAAGATAACTTGTCACCCTGGAAGTTCGAAGAACTGATAGGGTCCACTAGACTACTACTGGATTGCTTCACCACTTCGGGGTTCGCAATGACGTTTGACGAAGATGTTGTCCCGCCAAGCGAGGACAGGTGCTCAGTGACCTTGGCGCTGCTGCTCAGGGCGCTTGTTTCGGTTTCATCGCCACCCGCCGACGAAGAATCGTCGCAAGCCGAGAACACCACAGCCACGCACAGCAGCACCCCCGCCACCGCACAACCAAATACCTTTTTTGCGAATAAGTTTTTCATAGGGAAACCTTTGGGTTATTACTCGGAGTCCTTGAGGCAACGGACTGAGAACCCGTAGTCCTTACCGTAGATGTACAGGTCCGCATCCTCGAGGTCGCAGAACAAGTACATGATGTACGCGCGGTAGCTACCGCTCTCAGTTGAACTCCAGAAGGACGCGTAGCTGTTATCGCCGTAGAAGCCGCCAATGTCGCCGCTGTAGCCGGCGGGCAGCGCGGAATAACCGAAGGTGTCCGTGCCGTTACGGTTACGGTACCAGCCGCTCTGCGACTTGAGAACCTTGCCCGCTGTTGATCTGCCACCCACCGCCGTGAACAAGGTGTTCCATTCCGTAGTGTCTGGCAAGTGCCAACCCGTAGGACAGATGCCCTGCACAGGCAAGGTCGGTGAGCAAGTCGAACCGTAACCGCAGCCAGTCTTTACGGAATCCATTGCCGCTGCCCAGGTGTAAAGGCGGCCAGTCACGTCGCAGTTCTTTGCGACATTGTTGTAGCACCAACTCTTGCCCTTAAGGCTTGCGGTCTTTACGCTGTCGGCATAGTTCAGGTTCTCCGCCATCCATACCTGGTCGCCAATCGTTACCGTCTTGTATTTCTTGCCGTCGCGTTCATCGGTCATAGAGCCGTAGTCAATAACAGGATTAAATCGGCATTCCTTCGGCACATCCCAACTCCAACCCGTTTTGCCTTCCAAGAGTGCCGAACAATTCACCTTGCCCGCAGAACTGCTGCTGGACTCGGACTGTTTTCCCGAATTCGACGAAGCAACATTTTCACTACTGGACGAAGTCACTTCGGCAGGCTCAGTGACCTTGGCGCTGCTGCTCAGGGCGCTTGTTTCGGTTTCATCGCCACCCGCCGACGACGAGTCATCGCAAGCCGAGAATGCAAACATCGCAACCGCGACAGCGCCCACCAAACTAAACTTCTTAATCGTTTTCACTTCATTCTCCCGCCAATCAGGCAAACTTCCACCCCGAAATATAGCATTCGTTGGCATTCCCTTCAAAACTTTCGCCCTCCGCACAACAACAAACTAATAGGAAGTAATTTTTTATATTCGTGACGATGGCGAAGTTTAAGACAAACACGTTCTTGACTTTTGCTAGTCTGGTCCTCGCCACTCTAGCGTTATTCGCTTTGCCTACGGCGCTTGACGGGCATTTCGAGGACGCTTATCTGTCAACGGATACGGAATATACCGCCCCGTCTGCAGATAATCAAGATCAGCAATCAAACAACGCCTATCTGGATTCTGATAGCCCGTTGCAATCGGCGCTGTTCCTAGGGAACCGCAGACCCTTTTCGCAAATTTCTTTGCGCCCGCAACGCGGCGGACTGCTTTACAGGATTATTGGTCGCGACGGCAGCCTGTTCAAAGGCGCATTTACTTTTACAGTCAAAAATCCTTCGGCGATTTGCCTCAGGCATGCAGGATTTCCTTCTCCGCTCTCATACCGCATACCTAAGGATTATTACGTTTTCACACTGAAACGGATACTTTGTTAACAAGTTCTTTCTCTCGACACACATAGAAGAAATGCGCTTGGGGGCGCTGTACAATAAACCTTTAAAAAGAGAAAGAATTATGGAAAACATTTCCAAAATGGAGATGGCGAAAGCCCTCTTCGAAAAACCGTATATCAAAGTCGAAAAGAAGTTTTTCGGCTTTACCACAAACGTCACCTACACCCCGACCAATTCCCCCGTTGTCGGGCGATGCCTAGATTACGCTCTTGCTGATGGCGAAAAGGTAAAGCAACTCGCCTTCGCTGCTCCCGGCGAAGTGGTGACTCTCATCAAGAAAGATGGCAAGCCGGAAACATTCCCGAACGGACACTGGCGTCTGTCACTGTGTTATTCAAAAGACCGCAAGTTCGCAGCACTCTGCTTTTCTGAGTTTGTCGGTTTTGAATACAAAACCATCGAAGGCCCTCGTTTTCTCGAAGGCGATGACGCAGAAAAAATCCTGCAAGCGTTCGTGAAGTAAAACAAAATGCCCCGGCCATCATCGGCCGGGGTTTCGTTTTTATTTCACCGAGAATGTGACAGTCGCATTGCCGTCGCCGAGGATTTGTTTTAGACGTTTCTTGTTCACGTTGTCGATTTTCCCAAGACGGGTGAAGTTCCAGGAATTCTTGTCGTAATAAATGGTAATGGATTTACCTTGATACAAGATGATGTCGCCCGCATCGGTATCGATCTGCGTATCATTCCGCGGAAAACTACGCGGCAAGTCCGCCACCTTCTCGAAACTTCCGTAGTCATGCATGTCGAGCGTCAAATCGCCCTGCGACAAATATTCCGCAAAAGCTTCCGCCGAAGAATTGTCGGCAAGCGTCGCCGTAAAGGTTGTGTCGTTTACATGAATTTTGAGTTTCATAGAGGTAGTTTTTTCACTAGCGCCGTTTGAAGGAATTTCTTCAGCAGAAGTTGTCGCAGAAGAACAAGCCGCAAAGACCAATGCTAAGCAAAGACAATATTTAACCATTTGACCAATCCTATGAAAATAAAAAAAGCGTCGGCCAAGGAAAGGGAGGGTGCAGGGAGGGAACCGTGCGGCCTTCGCAACTCCGAGCTGGGTTCCCTCCCGCATCATATAGCCTCGCGCATAGCGAAAGTTACTTCAAATTCGCCTTGAAGAATTCTTCCATCTTGTCGTAGGGAATTCTGCCGTTCACATCGTCGTAGAGGTCGGTGTGGACTGCTCCCGGGAGGATTATGAGTTCCTTGTTGCCGGCAGTCATGTTCCAATTCTTCGTAGCGTCAAGCTTTGCGGGGACCTTGACCTTCTTGCCGGTCATCTTTTCAAAAGCCCCTTCGCTGAAGTAGCGGCTGTGGGCCTTTTCACCGTGAATCACGAGGACTGCACTTTCGATTTCGTTGGCATAAGCGAGCAACTTCGTATTCAACAGAGAGGTTCCTGCGGACTTTATCCAGCCGGTGTTGCTATTGAGCGAACGCTTGTGGTAGCCGCGCGGGGTCTTGTAGTAGGCGTAGTAATCCTTGACAAAGTAAGGAGCGTCGTCCGGGAGCGGGTCCACCACGCCGCCGGCCAGGTCGTATGTGCCGTTCTTGAAATCCTTGGTGCGTTGCGCCATCAAAGCCTTGCGCATTTCGTTACGGGCCTTCGCGTTGTTCGCTTGGTCAAAATAGCCGTTGGCAGCGACACGGCTCATGTCGTACATGGTCGAGGCGACAGTCGCCTTTACGCGAGTGTCGATAGCGGCCGCATTGATCGCCATGCCGCCCCAGCCGCAAATTCCGATGATGCCGATGCGTTCCGGATCAACGTCGTCGCGGGTCGAGAGGAAATCTACGGATGCCATGAAATCTTCGGTGTTGATATCCGGGCTATTCATGTAGCGCGGCTCGCCGCCCGATTCGCCGGTAAAGCTCGGGTCAAAAGCGATGGTCAGGAATCCGCGTTCAGCCATGTGCTGCGCGTAAAGCCCCGAGGACTGTTCCTTGATGGCGCCGAAGGGCCCAGAGACTGCGATGGCGGGGAACTTGCCGTTTGCCTTGAGGCTCGTGTCCTTGGGCACATACAAATCCGCCGCAAGTTCGATGCCGAAATGGTTCTTGAAAGTGACCTTGGAATGTTCGACATTTTCGCTCTTGGGGAATACCTTGTCCCATTCGGCGGTGAGCGTGAGCTTGTTCATGTTGTTGTCCTTTGCCGGTTCAGCCGGCTGTGCCGCGGGCGCTGCGGCAGATTGTTGAGCGTTAGACGTCGTCTGTTCCTTTTCGGGGCAGCAGGCGGTGAGTGCGCCGAAAGCAAGGATTGCGACGGCGGTCGTTGCGATTTTCTGGAGAGTTTTCATTGTCTAGCCTCTTTTTTGATTACACATACAATATACCTAAAAAGGCTTTAAATAACAATTACTTATTTATTATGGCTTGTTATGCCTTTTAGGCATAGATAAGCAAGTGTTTTCCCACAAGTCGGGTATACAGACAAGTCTGAGAAAAGCAATTTGCATTTTTTGCAAATTACTTGAGACTATTTACCCCTTATTGTCCTGTCTATAGTAGAACAATCGCAGTACGAAAACTTCGCGAGCCTTATGATTCACGATGTAATAAAACCTGTAATTTTTCACAGGCATTACACGAACATTGCGTAATACCCAAGGTTCATCTTGGCATAATGCGAATGCTTCCGGGAACTCAGATAATGTGTCCAGAGCATCATGAATGCTATTTGACAAATCTTTTGCCGCCATAGGCGCGGCAAGGGTCACGCTGATATAAGCGAAAATGCCGTCCAAGTCATCTTGCGCGGCAGAAGAAAAAAGTACGTCAAAATTCATACTTTATATTTCTTCTTAATATCCGACATAACCATTGCGGCGGGACGAGTTCGGCCCTTCAGCATGTCGTTATAGCCTTTTTCGAGTTCCGCGTCAAAACGTTCCTTAGACCATTTCGCAGCGTTCTCGGGAGCCTTGGGCAACTTCACGTCGAAGGGTATTCCCTGTTGCAAAATTATCTGCTTGTAGAACATATTGATGGCGTTCGAAACAGGAATGCCAAGGGCTTCCAAAACCTTTTCGGCTTCTTCCTTTACATCGGGTTCTATGCGGGCGTATAAATTTGCGGTCTTATTCATACTCCATAATATACATTTTTGTCCGCACAAACGCAATACTTTTTTATAAAAACATACATTTCAAAGCAATTTGCATACCCACCGACCTTCCATGCCTTACAGGCATAATAACTATATTCCCCCGTATGGAACTCAGGACTATCAGATACTTTTTGGCGGTGGCCGAGCAGGAAAGTTTTTCTGCGGCGGCGAACAACGTGCTCTTTGTGACGCAACCGACGCTTTCGCGCCAGATGCAGGAACTGGAAGAAGAAATCGGGGCGCAGCTCTTTGTGCGCAGCAATAAGAAGACGACGCTGACCGAAGAGGGCTTGCGCTTCAAGAAGCGTGCGCAAGAAATCATGGAGCTCGTGAAGCACACCCAGAAGGAATTTGCCGAATCGAGCAAGGAAGAAGTTGTCGGCGACGTGTATATCGGTGGCGGTGAGACGAAGGCGTTCAGTATTATCGCGGCGGCCTGCAAGCGCATGCAAAAGGAGCATCCTAAAATTTGTATGCACATCACCAGCGGCAACGCCCAGGACGTGACCGAAAAACTGGACCAGGGGCTTCTGGACTTCGGGCTTTTGGTGGAGCCGGTTGACAAGTCGAAATACGAATTCGTGGAACTCCCTGCAAGGGATACGTGGGGTCTGCTTGTACGCAAGGATCATCCGCTCGCGAAAAAGGGCTTTGTGACCGTTCGCGATTTGGAAAATATTCCGTTGCTTACATCGAGACAGGTTATGATGTCGCGAGAATTTTCAGGACAACTCGGGCGCGACCTGAATTCGCTCAACATCATCGCGACATACAACCTGATTTATAATGCGTCCGTCTTTGTGGAACAGGGGCTCGGTGCAGCCTTCTCGTTGGAAGGCCTCATAAATACAGGCGGCAAGAGCAAACTTGCCTTTGTGCCATTTACGCCAATCCGCACTAGCGGTCTCGTAGTCGTGTGGAAAAAGAATCCCGTATTCAGCAAACCCGCCGCGCAGTTCCTCAAGTCCTTGAAGGCGGAACTCGAGAAATAATAATTTATAGATTATTCTTCATGCAATCAATTTACAATCTCGGCAATCGCATCGTCAATAACTTCCTTGTTCAAACCGACAAAGGCTATATTCTCATTGACACAGGCTACGAGAACGGCTTTGCCCGTTTCCGGCGTAAACTTCAAAAACTCAAAATTCAGCCAAGTGAAATCAAGTTCATCTTTTTAACGCATGCCCACGACGACCACGCCGGATTTTTGAATAAAGTTCTTGAAATAACGAATGCAAAAATGATTTTGCACCCCAAGGCAATTGAAAGGCTGAAGCGCGGTCAGAATTCGTTCGAAGGCGGATGTTCCAACAGACTCGCCTATCTTTTTTGCCTGTTGCTTACACTATTCGGAAAGGGCGAACACAAATTTCCACCCATCAAAGATGAATATTTAAACCGCTTGATTCCCATTGATTCGCATGAGTTCCGCGATTTAAATTTGCCTATTCAAATCATCGAGACTCCCGGCCACACGGCAGATCACATTTCTCTCTTTAAGGACAACATTCTTTTTTGCGGAGATGCCGCCATGAACGGATTTCCGAGCATAAAGCGCAACATCATCTGGATTGAAAATTTGCGAGATTACAAGACTTCGTGGAAAAAAATAATAGCGCTCAATCCAGGCAAAATCTACCCATCGCACGGCAAGCCTTTCGACGTTTCCGATATGAAGAAATACCTGAAGTTCATCGACGAGATAAGACTTATAAAATTGTTTAAAGATTCAACACCGTGACATTTTTATAGGCACATTGGCGAGCTCCTTGTAAAAGACTGCCTGGAGCAAGCCAAGAAGCATGGTTTTGGCATTTTGCAGTTCAACGCCGTCGTCGAGAGCAATACGCACGCGCGACACCTCTACGAACGCCTCGGATTTGTCCAGCTAGGAACCATTCCCAATGGATTCAGGATGAAGGACGGGCATTTCGAAAACATCTGCCCGTATTACCACGAACTTTAATTTTATACAGCTTTAATTCGGCTCAAACGGAACTAGCGTAACACAGTTCCGTTTTTTCTTGGATTCGTAAAGGGCCTTGTCGGCAAACGAGAACATGTCAGAAACAATCCCGTTACCGAATGTTCCGCCAAAACTCATGGAGAGTTTCACATCCGGATAACCAGGCAACTGGATTTTCCCTGCAGCAGCGCACATCTGTTCAAGCCGAGTCTTCAAAACATCGGGCTTAATGTCCTTAAACGAAATCAAAAACTCGTCGCCCCCATAACGCACCACGCAGTCCATGCTACGCACTGCAGAATGAAGCATAGACGCCACGGCAGTAATGGCTTCATCTCCGCATTGGTGCCCGTAGTTGTCATTGATTCCCTTGAACAGGTCTATATCAGCTATCACCAACGCCTGGCAATTCTGCGACGCCAGCTTTTCGTCAAAGTATTTGCGATTCATCACGCGAGACAAGGAATCCGTGTAGATAGACTCCTTCACATACGCATGCATCATATCCTGTTGTTTACGGCTATGTTCCAAAAGCTTTTTCTGTTCTTCGATTCTGGACACCTGCTCGTTCACGTTCTCCACGAGGTACAATACGCGGCGTAGGGAGGCATCGTCGCCAATCCGCACAAATATGGCCTTGCACCAGCCATGAATCTTCCCATGGAAAATCTCAGTAACGACATTGACGCCCTTCATGCGCTCGGGCAATGTGGAAAGGATCGTGAAATCCCTGATGGTCTCCACACTTTCGTCAGCCGCAAGATTCACCATAATGTTGGTAACGCTCTCTTGCAGGGATTCGCATTCTTCCATGAACTTGTCGATAAACTGGTTCGTCTTGATAGGGATCGCCGTCCCGTTCACGATGTCCAGCACATGTATCGAGACATACAACTCGCTCGTAGCACGAGTGATGGCCGTAAAATATTCGACCGTATCTGCGGGCGGTTCCACCACAAACTTTTTAGGTTTACTCATAGACTGCTCCCTCTATTGAGTTTTTCATTTTCTCCAGCATTATAAAATAATATAGATTTTAGACAAAATTGTAACAACTATGAAGAAATTGCTCGTTATAACCGCGTTTTTATGCACTTTCGCATCTGCTCAAGATCAAAAGCTCTCCCCTTTTGACCATTTGGGCCACAATATGCTGCTGAGCGCATTCGGCTGGCCGCTCGGTTTCCACATGCTGGGCGGTGCGTTGACTTACCATTTTTCCATGGAAGATAACGACCTGATGGTGGCACGTTTCGCAGCGCGGCAAAACGAAGTCGTTTCTGGAGTCGCGTTCATGCCCGGCATGCTCATGGGCACCTTCGGGCCATTCCTTATTCCCGGCTACATGTACTTTATCAGCGACAACCAAACGCTGAACAATACGGGTGCCGTCGCGATACAAGCTACCGCCGTGGCGTTCCTCTACAACAATATTCTCAAGGCCATTTCGGGGCGCGCTCACCCCGATGCCGAAAACAACTCCGGCGAACTTTCACGCGACTTTAAATGGGGCTTTGGCAGGCGCGGCGTATTTTACGGTTGGCCCTCGGGACATTCCATGACAAACGCAGCACTGGCCATGAGCATCGCAAGTTACCACCGCGACAAGCCCATCGTCGTTGCAGGTTGTGCACTTTACGCAGGGTACATCGCCACAAGCATGGTGCTGGGCGCAAAAGGCGAAGCACACTGGTTCTCCGACGCCGTCGCAGGAACGCTCATGGGAGCCTCCATCGGCTGGTACATCGGCAGCGTATTCTACAAAGAAAAAGTCGGCGAAAAGCCCGAACCCTCAAGAGTCACCGTCGCCCCGCTATTCTACGACGACACCAAAGGCGCCGTCGTTTCGCTGCGGTTCTAGTCAACTTATAAAAGCCGCGGCACTTAGTCTAAATACATCACTTCCCCGATTTCAGGCATCAACACGGGTTTGCCAGATTCCTTGGCGGCCCGTTTCGCATTTTCCAGCGGTTCGTAATAGGGGTGTTTGCTCAGGCCGAATTTAGAGTGATGAACGGTGAGGTAGCGCTTAGCGCCAAGTTCCATCATTTCTTTGCCCAAATATTTCGGCAGCGTGTGCACATGGGCCCAATCCGGATTGTACTGCCCGTTTTCAAGAATGGCGAGGTCGATGTTCGTAAACACCTTCCCGATTTTGGCGTAATGGGGGCCATAGCCCGAATCGCCACCAATCCAAATCAAGCGCTTGGGTGACTTAAACGCAAACGAAGCCCAGAAAGTCCTGTTCTCTTGCAACCCGCGGCCCGAAAAATGCCTTGCCGGAGTGGCCGTCACGCGAAAGCCTTCGCCAAAGTCTTCATGCTGCCACCAGTCCAATTCCACCAGCTTTTCTACAGGGTAACCCCAGTATTCAAAATGCTCGCCCACGCCAAGAGGCACCACCACCTTCTTAATGCGGGGCTCCATCTCTTTCACCACCTCGTAATCCAAGTGGTCCCAATGGTCATGGGAAATCACTAGGTAATCAATGTCCGGCATGTCGGCGGGCTTGTAAATATCGGTACCCAGGAACATCTTGTTGGCAAACTTCACCGGAGAGCCCTTATAAAACACCGGGTCCACCAGAATCTTCTTGCCCGACAAATTCAGCAAATAAGACGAATGCCCAAACCACACAATCCAATCGCGGTCTTGGGGCAAAGCCTTCAAATCTGTCTTAATTACATGCAGCGCAGTATCCGGGGCGAGTAACGTCTTGTCGCCCAGCATAAAATCTTTCCAAACCTGCAGCTTGCTCTTTTTGCCCGTCGTAAACTCGGTCTCCACCTCATTCACGAACTTCTTGCCGTTGTAATGCGGCGACTGCTTGATTCGCTCCAGGCGCTTGCCCTGAGGCAACCGACCAAAACTAGGCTGACTCAAAAACAAGACTCCTGCATCGCAAAAAATAAAGAATATGGAAAAAAAGATTGCCACAATCATACGCATTAAACAATAAAAATTATTCGCCTAATGCGTAGATTCCGGCAAAGAATTTCCGACAGAACTATAAAATCAGTCGATTAAATCGTTCTGGAAGCGCGACAGATGTTCGAACGGCAAAATCTGGCGACCTCTGAACAGCCCGCAACCATCGTTAATCAGCTGGTTATTGATGGCCTTGAACATGTTCACGTCGACATTCGCAAGCTCGATCTCCTGCAATTTCGTCAGGCGCTCGTAAGCCTCGTCAAAATACACGCACTCACCGCTGGGGATCTCGTCATGCTTGCTGCGGCGCGCCTCCTGGGTCTTCTCGTAGCCAAAATGGTTCGCCTCGCCAATCTCGGCAAAGTCATCCATATCCTTGGTACGCAACTGCACCTCGGTAAAGCAGCGGGCCAGATTATCGTAAAAGATAATATGCAGCGACTGGTAACCCGAAGTCCTCGGGAACGCCACCGAATCATGGTAATAGGGGCGCACCTGTTCATTCAGCAATTCCGAATGACCGTCTTCCGTGTACTTCGTAATCTCCGCCGTAAAGCCGCGCTCTTCCAAAAATTCCGGCAGCACGTTGGCGATTTCGTACAGGTACTTTTCTTCTACCTCGCGGCGGTTCTCGCCCTTTTTAATGTGGCAAACCGGCATCGAAATCACAATGCGGTAAGCAATCAAGTCGCGAAAGTTCAGCTTGCTCTTGATTTCGGCCTCGGTCGGGAACTTTCCGTTTTTCTTGTAGTAGCCGTAAATGTATTCGAGAATGTAGCCGTTGAATTTTTCTTCGGCACGAATCAGCGACTTAATGCGGCCCTTAAAGGTAAAAGCCAAGAACGGGTATTCCCGCGTCATGAACTTGTAGAATTCCTTGATTCTCTGAGACTGTGAAGTCAAAAAGTCATTGTGCTCCAGCAATTCAATAATCTGGATCAGAAAATTTGAATGGGCCAAGTCAATGCTGTTGCGCGTTTCCTTTGCGCCATTTCTCAAGTCATTGGAGTATTGGTGCAAAATTTTCAGCACCGTGTTTCCAGAATACAGATAGTCATTCAGAGTAATCATTTTTCGTTCCTGAAAGAGCGCTACAAAAGCCCTTTCAGCGCGAAATATAATAAAAGGATTTTCAAAATCCACTATGAATTTTGAACTATTTTTTCGGCCTTCAAACGGCCTTTACACTATCTGGAATAACATTTCCCGTAAACACAAATTCTGTAAAACTTCGAGGCCCCCAAGTAGCGACCTTGCGCATCAAACACGCTTGCAGAGCCCTTCACCTTCGCAGGTTGCGCACGCCTCTTTGCAATAAATGTTGTCTGTAATCCGTACTCAAACGCACCCAAATCAGGGGCCGTCCCCGTGAACGGGAACCCGACATCTTCACCCTTGTCAATGGCACGGCTATCCGCCTTCAACTTCAAGAAGTCAACGTCAGGCAAGCTGCCGTCAGCCTTGCGGGGGCCAAGCATTCCCGGAATCGTCGAAAGGTCTTCGCCCGTTACCGTCATGCTCGGATCATCGAGACTCACAAAATCGTCTTCCGTCAAATCCAGCTTCAAGTTCCACGTATTATTCTCGCCAGCCGGGCAATCCACATAATGGTCGATGTCCTTGCTCGAAATCTTTTCCCAGCAAGTCCCGATTTGCGACAGTTTGTTCGGGACGGCGATATTGTTCTTCATGACGTGCGCATTGTCACCCGTAAGTGGGGCCACCTCGGCAAGGCGAGTCTTGCCGTCTTCGGCATAGAGCGTCGACGCCATGCTGTAGGCACGGTCTTCATTCATATAAGAAGTGTTGTTGAGCCACTTGCTGCCGGCATTGGTGTAGTTCGCGTAAAAGCCCGAAGATTTATTTTTCCAAGCGACGCAATACTTGATGATATGATGTCCGGTGCCATACGTGCTCTGGCCCATCTTGATTCCGTAACCGTTTCCATTTTTCGGGTTCCCGCGACCGTAATCGCTGTAACCGTTCCCCATGGCGTAGCAATTCTCCAGAACCACCGGGAATTCCTGGTTGATAAAATCGAAACCGTCATCGCTGTTCCACCAGGCGCGACACCCGATAAACTTGGTGGTATCGCCCTCGCCCGGCTTCTGGTAATGCGCACCGAAACCGTCCGCATTTTCACCATCGCCCTGCCAACCCGTAGGGTCGTAATTGTCGTGGGCATCGCAATTCAAAAAGATATGACCGCCGCCATCTGCCGCACCATCGTTCGCAAAGAACCCCGGACCCGCATTGTGGTGGCTATCCATCTCTTCTAAGAAAATGTGCTTGCTCGCATACAGAAACACGCCCGAATTCGAATTATGCTTCATGGGCGTATTGCGAACCTCAAACCCCTTCAAATGCAGGAACTTCGCCGAAATCACGATAGGCGACGTGTACATCGCGCCCGCAGGCGTGCCATCGCTATGCTCCTCGCCCTCGCCCACAGGCAAGTTCGCGCCATCAAAAATCGGCCGCTCGCCCGGGTACGCCAGGTAATGAATGCGCTTGTCGTCGCTCTCGCCGCTCGCCGTCAGCAGAATGCCCGCCGTCATCTTATAGCGCGCAAAAAACACCGTATCGTTCAAGTCGTAAACGCCGCCGCGAACCCACACCGTATCGCCCGGCTGCACCACGGTATTCGCCTTGTTCAGCGAAGCAAAAGGCTTGTCCTTGGAACCCGCGGCACTATCGCTACCATCCACGGCCACATAATAAACCGCCCCAAACGCCTGGGCCACCGACAAGGCAACCCCCAAAGCAAACAAGAACTTATTCCCCATATACACCTCTGGTAGATATGGTATTAGTATATAAAAATTTGGGGGAAATAGGAAAAATAAATATTCTATATTCAACCTAAAACCCGTTAGGAGCCCCCATGGCCCTCAGGAGTGTCGAAAGAATCGGCTTCAGTTGCCCGAACAGCATGTAATGCCCCAAAAATAAAAGGGGGAAGCCTCCCCCTCGCTCCTGCCGCCCCGCGGCATCCACTACCCCCTCGCCTAAGGGTTCCACCCTTAAAAACCCGAAATCAAACAAAATGCGGACGAAAAATTCGTCCGCAAAATATCGGGATAATGTCGGTTTAATGTCGGAATAAAAAAGAGCTAGTAAGGAAAACTTACTAGCCATTTTCATTTTTATACAGAACCATCTGCTATTCTAAATATTTCCTGAAAAGACGTTAGCCATCTCTTTTGCGTACCGATCTGTCATACCAGAAACGAAATCTATAACCTGGACAAGCCCTTTCTCCTTTTTTTCAACGCGATCATTCATATTCATTAGTTGAAAGATTTTCTTCGACTGATTAGATATATCATCATATTTTTTTGCTTCAGCAAAATCTTTAAAAGCAAAAAGCCAATTATCAAGAATCGTATTTATAATATTATAACACGCAGATTCGGCCTTCACCTTATTCCGATCTATGAAAACATTATCTCTCGCATATTTTTTCATATTGCTAATCAATTTTAGGACAGGATTCCCTTCATTCATCGCAATAAGATCTTTAAACAAACCGACATTATCCTTATACTTTTTCGTCGCAACATTTCCACTCATTACATACGAATATTTGTCTTTAAATGCCTTCGCCACAGCATCAACAGCACTTTCAATCAACAAACCCCTTTCCTTTCGGATAAACTCTAATGGGTTATTTTTAGAGAACTCTTTTTGCTTACCCACTTTTGCAACTGCTTTAAGTTCCTTAATATTAGCCGCTATTTCTGCCGTATCACCAACTATTCCCATCTCATAAGCATCATCGACATCCATTATACCATAACAAATGTCATCCGCGGCTTCCATAATGTACGACAAAGGATGTCTTGAAAAGCCACTCTCATGTTTCAAGCCCAATTTTTCAAATATGCTTTTAAAAGTCTCTTCTTCATTTTTAAAACATCCTCCCTTCTTTTTCATTTCATCACAAACCCAAGGATATTTAACAAACGAGGCTAGCGTTGAACTGCTTAAGTTTTTTTCTCCAAAATATTCCAAAGTCTGAAAAATATGGAAATTCTGCGCATTTCCATCATATGAAGAATACGATTTAATATATTCAGCATTTATTTCACATTTTTTTAACTCGTCAGTATTTCTCTTAACCCAAGAAGCAATCGCATCTTCACCAACATGCCCAAACGGAGGATTTCCCATATCATGAGCTAGCCCCGCAGCCATAACAATATTTATGCAATCATTTTCAAACTGTTCTTTTTTGTAAGGATGATCAATAAAATTCATTTCGAAAATTTTTTGCATTATTGATCGACCCACAATGGAAACTTCCATACTGTGGCTCAATCTCGTATGAACATGATCGCTTTGGGCAAAAGGATGAACTTGCGTTTTTCCCGCTAATCGACGAAAACATTGTGAAAAAACAATCTTATCGTAATCTTTCTGATAACTATTACGTTTATCTTTATCACTTTTGGGAACAAGCTTTTTCCATTCTAAAGCAATTTTTTCCGCCATATAAATACCTCTTTTACGAATTAATATCGATTTTGTTTTGTTCCACCATACAGTTGTTCATAAATAGCAAGGGCATAATCATCGGTCATACCCGCTACGTAATCAATAACGGTTCTAACCAAAGCTTTTTTAACTGAGCAATCGTTATTATGCACCTGAGCATCCAACTTTTTTCTCCAATCCCCAATATTGTCAGCTTTATCTTTATTTCGCTGAAGAACCAGATTCATCGCCTTTTCAGACATTTCACCACTACTTGCAGCATCAAGATTCATGAACAACAAAATTATCGCATTGTCAGGCATCTGTTGCGGATTAGTCAAATAAGCTTCCACGATTTTTTTTATCACATAGGCCGCTTTTCCATCATTTTTTTGCGCCTGATAACTAAGAAGGATTCTTTTGCTGAAATAATCATTTTGCAGCTTCGCATCAGCCTCATAGAGCACTTCAGACATCATTTTCTTTTCAAAGTCTTTCTTCGAAACTATAAAACCGTTCCAAATTTCCTTTTTATGAGCATAAAATTCTTTTCCATCGTCATTCCCTGACAAATAATCTTGTATGATTGTTCCAAACAATTTTTTTGTATTAGAAACCACTTCACATACATAAAAATTAACAATAGACCTAGCCAACAATTCAAAATAAAACTCCGGGCATGTTTCTTTCGAAGCTTCTTTTAACAAATCATTCAATTTTTCCACATTTTTTCCAGGAACCATGGAATATGTCTTCTTCAAATGTTTGATTAAATTTTTCCTTTCCAATATTCCTGTAATTAAGCCGTCTTCAATATCATGATGTCTTTGAGCAATTTCATCAGCAATCGAGACCACAATAGCCTCAAAAGACCAATATTTTTCATCGGGCAACAGTTCACCATATTTTTTTTCATAAAACGGGACTCGCGAATCCTTATATTTCAGATTACTATGGTTGAGGAATCCCCATAGAGTTTCTTTCGTCAGATTTAGCCCCGCATACAAGCGATTATGAAACTCTAAATTACAGGCAACACGAACAGACTGCCAATTATGCTTAAAGCCATGACTATCTTGCTCATGGCAATATCCCTTTTCCGCCAAAATAATTTTTCCACAAGAAATATCATGCAGAATACGTTCTCCAACATGCCCAAACGGGGTATGCCCCAAATCATGCCCAAGAGCAATTGCCTCCGTAAGCATTTCATTCAAGCCCAACGCCTTAGATATCGTACGAGCAATTTGCGAAACTTCCAATGTATGAGACAAACGATTTCGAACGTGATCATCGTATCCCGCAATAAAAACCTGTGTCTTTCCACGTAAACGACGAAAAGCCTTAGAATACAAGATTCGGTCACGATCAACTTGATAATTATCCCTAACAGCAGATGCCGGGGAATCTGCTCTACAAAATCTCGTTGCTCTGCTTGGTTGAGCAGCAAAACATTTATAATCCATAATAATCTACCTCATTTAAGTTCATCTAAAAAATCAAGTGACATTGTATCATCAGCCTTTTTGTCATCCACTCTACTTTTCCTAGCCACATCCTCTAAATACTCTCCATATTTAGACTTTCCATACTTTTGAGCAATTTTAAGCAAGTCTGTTTGACTAATCCAACCTTTTTGAAATGCAATTTCGTCTGGTGACGCAATCATCGCACCATTGTTTTGAGACAATCTCACCTGTTCAGAAGCCTTAAAAAGACCTTCAAAAGAACCAGCATCATTCCATTCAAATTCTTCTTTTTTTAGTGGGATCGCTTTAAGAGCTTTTTCTTCAACATATTTTTTATTCAAATCAGTGATTTCTAATTCACCACGTGCACTAGGCGTCAATGTTTTCGCATAATCACAAGCTTTTGAATCATAAAAATAGAGTCCAATAACAGCCTCATTTGAAACATACTTCGTCGGTTTTTCAACAAGTTTAGATACAATTCCCGTTTTTTCATTATACACTGCAACACCAAAATCCGCAGGAGTATCCACTTGTCGACAAAAAACAGTCACAAACCCTTCCTCAACATTTTTTACAGCCTTTTTAAGTTTACCTTCCAATTCTTCTCCCCACAAAATATTATCACCCAAAATTAAGGCACAAGGCTCTTTATTAACAAATTCTTCACCTATTATGAAAGCTTGTGCCAATCCATTCGCTTCCTTTTGAATCTTATATTTGATATGGATGCCAAATCTCGCCCCATCACCTAAAAGTTCTTCAAATGAAGGTGTAAATTCAGGCGTAGAAATCAATAAAATATCCTTAATGCCGGCAAGCATCAAAACCGACAAAGGATAATAAATCATCGGCTTGTCATAAATAGGCAGAATTTGCTTCGATAGTACATCTGTGACAGGTCTAATCCTTGTAGCCTTGCCACCAGCCAAAATAATGCCTTTCATAATAGTCCTATTTCAAACAACTTATATTTTCTTGGCAGAAAAATATATTATTTTGCTCAAAACGGGCCTAAATCGCAAACAAATTCAGATTAGCAACAAAGTAAAAACATTATTATCATAAAAAAAACAGCTTTTAGAGCCGTCATACAACATCCGCGTGGTTTAAGCCAACCAAAATCCTCATAAATTGAGCTATTACCCCAACTAAACTCATTTCTTTCCGTTTTTTTTCAGATCACTCGGTTCTATCGATTCTTCTTAAAATTCTCGGCTTGTTCAAAGATTTCGACGTAAACTTCATCGCGTTCCACAGGCGGGTAGCCGAATTCATCCAAAACAATAATCAAATCGACTTTTAATGCGGACTTGATGTCGTCACGCTTATCCCAATCGGGGAAAGCAGCCTGGTTATCAACAATTTTCTTAACTTCCTTGGAGAGCGCAATCAGCTTATCTTCGGGATAAGTAAAGTGATACTTGATGCAGAGATTTTTCAGGATATCGTAGAAAGCGGTTTCTTCAAAACTGAGACCACGGTCTTCGCCATCCTTAAAGGCGGCGCGGACCTTCATAATCATTTCAGTAAGCGATTCCGCGATTTCCTCGTAAACTTCGCCCTTTAAGACATCCTGTTCGGTGCGGTTGTTGTAGCTTTCGACAAGCCGCTGCATCTGGGCGGTAAAATCAATTCCCTTGACCTTGTTTACCTTGCGAATCTGTGCAATCGCCTTTTGCAACAAGCGCTGGAGCAGCTTGATTTTCGTATTCGGCAGCTTGATACGGTTGATATGCTCAAGATACGATTCATCAAAAATATTCTGTGTTGCAGATTCAGCCTCGTCACTATTCAACGACGTCACATCTTCAACACCTTCGCTTTCCAGCGCAGCGGCAATCATTTCACGCACCGCAGCATTCATCTGCGCCACATCGGGTGCATCGCCCTTCGTGAGCTTGAATATGATGGAGCGAATAGCAAAATAGAAATGGGCGCGGTCACGTTCTTTCTGCGTGAGATCCTCGTTGCCAACGCAAATATCATAAGCGGCTTTTAAACGCCTGGAAAGCCCCATAAATCGGGCTTCATTTTCCTTTGTCTTTTGAACGTATTCTTGAGCATTCTTCAAGCATTCAAGCTTACAAAGTTCCGGCTTGTCGCCAGTCGGTTTAAAATACCCAGAATCGTCAAAGCCGTGCATCAAGCGGTCAAGTAAATCCAAGTGGTCCCGGAATTCCTTGAGCGCAGTGGAAATATCTTCCACATTCTGTTCAGAACCGGCGCCGTACTGCTTGAGCGCCATATTCATCTTTTTCTTGATGCCGATATAGTCAACGACAATTCCCTTATCCTTCCCTTCGAAGGTGCGGTTCACGCGGGAAATTGTCTGAATCAAGGAATGCTGTTGAATAGGCTTGTCAATGTAGATGGCATCAAGGCAGGGAACGTCGAAGCCGGTGAGCCACATGTCCACCACAATCGCAATCTTGAAGTTGGATTTTTCCTGCTTGAAAAGGCGGTCCAGCTCCTTGCGGTCTTCCTTGGTGCCAAGCAAGTCATATAGAGTCTTATCATCGTCCTTGCCACGAGTCATGACCATCTTGATGCGTTCAACTGGTTTCAGCTCACGCTTTTCCTTGTCGGTCAGTTCCTCTTGCAAGTCCTGTTCGTCGGCTACACGCGCCACACCCCAATCAGGGCGAAGTTCCAAGATATTCTTGTACAGCGCATAGGCAATTTGGCGGTTATAGCACACAAACATCGCCTTGCCACGCACCGTCGACTTTTCCTGAACACGGGTTTCGTAATGGGCAACAAAATCAGCTGCGACAGCCTTCAAGCGATCCGGGTCACCAAGAATCGATTCCATCTTGGCAACATCCTTCTTGCTCTGATCAATCTGATAATCGCTAGCGCCTTTTTCGGCGGCCTCGTCATAATACCTTTCAATTTCGGCGAGCACAGAATTGTTCAGCACCACCTTGGCAGCACGACCTTCGTAAACAATGGGCACCGTAATGCCATCATTCACGGATTCCGTCATCGTATAGACATCAACTTCTTTACCGAACACATCAAGCGTTGCATCAATCGGAGTTCCCGTAAAGCCCACGTAGGTCGCATTGGGCAGGGAATCGTGCAGATAGCGGGCAAAACCATAAGAAGTCTTGACTCCTTTATCCGTCACCACCACTTTCTGGTCCAAATTCGTCTGGGTGCGGTGAGCCTCGTCCGAAATACAGACCACATTGTTCCTGTCCGTCAAAAGTTCAATATCTTCGCTGAACTTCTGTATGGTCGTCAGGAAAACGCCACCACTCTTGCGACCCTGCAGTTTGGCGCGCAGGTCAGCACGGCTTTCCACGCTCTGCACCATCTCGTCGCCAATAAACTTTTTCGAAGCCAGGAACAAGCCAGAAAGTTGATCATCCAAATCCGTTCGGTCGGTAATCAAAACAATTGTCGGGCTTCCGAAATTCTTTGAACGCATCAGCAAGCGTGTCAAGAAAAGCATGGTAAAGCTTTTGCCGCAACCGGTCGCACCAAAATACGTACCGCCCTTGCCATCGCCACCAGGGCGACGCACCTTGCTGATATTCTGGAACAGAGCACGAGCCGCATAATACTGCGGATAACGGCACAGCACCTTGAGTTCCTTCTTGCTCGAATCTGGGAAATACATGAAGTTGCGCAGAATATCCAAAAAACGCTTACGGTTGAACATTCCCGCCATCATCGTGTAAAGGGTATCAAAACCGCCCTGCACCTCACCGCGGTCCATACCGATACGACGCCACGCATAGTAATAATCGTAAGACGCAAAGAAACTGCCCGCCCTGTTATTCACGCCATCGCTAATGACACAGAATGCGTTATAGGCGAACAAGTGCGGAATATCGCGGCGGTAACGGATCGTAAGCTGCTCATAGGCGTTGTGAACAGTCGCCTCTTCGCGAACAGCACTCTTGAATTCAAAAACGACCATCGGAAGGCCATTCACAAAAAGGATTCCATCGGGAATGCGCTTTTCGGAGCCCTCGATTTCAAACTGGTTTACAAACTTGATAATGTTGCAATCCGCATGATAGCGAACATAGTTGTCGGCAGCATCAAGTTGAGCATCTTCCGTGAGCAACGCACTTGTGTCAGCACCACCCTCCACCGGGCGGAAGTCAACCAAGTCTATCAGCAAGTCCTTCGCATTTGCATCATCACGCTTGAGCATGTAGCCGTTACCTAGCATTTCGCAAAAACGCCTGTTGCTCTCGTAAAGGTCGCCACTGGGCAAACTGCGCAACATCAACACCAAGCGAGAAATTTCGCTTTCGGTAATGCCTTCGGAATCATAGCGGGAATGCAGATAGGCCCTCAGGTCGCTTTCGATAATCACATCGTCGTTGGATTTACGCGGGACCTGTTCCCCAGGCACATAGGAATACCCCTCCTGAACCAGGAGGTCCTTGATCGCCTTTTCTAAATCCGCTTCCTTGAAGGCCATGCCATAAAGATAAATTTATCAAGCATAAAAAGGCCGATTATATGTTAAAAAAGGCAATGAACATCCATTTAGCCCCCAAAAAGTGGGAATTACGCCTTATTTCAAAATTTCCCACCGTCCATTCTTTCGAGCCCCAATGCGAACTATGTATGTTTTTTCCCGTAGAGATTTCAAAGTTCTATTAACCGTCGGTTCGGAATAACCAGATTCTCGCATAAGAAGGGGAACTGTAATGGATGGATTCCGCTTTATTTCTGCATATATCAGCGTTTCTGTTTCCGTGAGTTTTATCCTATCACTTATCCTATCATTTATCCTATCATTTATCCTATCACCCAACTGCGGTTGCCCTTTAAAATAGAACGAAGTCCGCATGAAATGATCCGTGAAAGAGAACGCCGTTTCATCATAGGAACGCAGAATACGCCGCATACCGCTCCCAAGCTGCTCGACCATATCTAAATCATGGAAAATACGCATAAGTTCGCGATTGCGCGGCATCGAACAACAGTTGAAGAAATCTTCCCTTGAAAGGCCATCCACCAAACCACCGTAGTTCGTTATTTCCATCCGGTCAGAAAAAATCTCAAACAAGGGCGGGACCTCTTTCGTGTAATCATTGTGAACGACAGCGTTGACAACCGCCTCTCGCAAGGCTACTGGATCAACAAGGGGCTTTTCGATACGCTCCATAGGGGTAATCTTGGCATGAGTAATATTCGCCACTTGCAATCGCATAAGCACCGACTTTACAGCCTTTATAATGCTACAATAACCAAATTCCTCGTTTTCAATAAGATCATACTTGTCCGAGCCTTTGTACCGCGCCACCTTTACAGAAACACCGTTTTCATCTGAGAGGAGATAAGCATTGTAGTTGTATTTTCCGTCGGGAGTAAGCAATTCCAGAGTCTTGGCAAATTGACTATTCAAGGGCTTGTGGCTCTCTTCGTAGTAGATTTTTAGCTGGCTAAACGTCAAGTCTTGCCGCGGGGCAGGGATTCTAGCAAGAGAAACCTTTGCACGAGAAGCGAATGTCTCTAGAATTATCTTTTCGCTCATTCCATGGACTGAGCTACCCACGCGCACAAAGCAACCTTCGGGAGTCATGCCGGCCTTTTTCAAATAATACGGCTTTTCGGATCCTCCGGAAATCGCCACATGAACGATATTTTTGTCATCTTTTTCCTCCGCAACGACATCAAAGAGCCCTATCGCATTCGGTTTGATATTGTTCAAGATCCGATCTGCTACTTGACGCTGGACACGGTCCGTATCTTTTACTCCATATACGGAACCATCGTCATTGATTCCAACATAGATGTGCCCGCCGGTAGAATTCAAAAAAGCGATTACAGAACGTTCGAAGGTTTCGGACAATTCACGCTTGTATTCCACAAAATGATTTTCTTTGTTCATTACGCCTCCGTCGGGTTGTTGAGGCGTCCCCTTATTCCGAAATTCCAGAATAAAAAAAGACGCATTTCTCCATTAAACGCAGAGAAACACGTCGGGCATTAATGTATCTAATATTCAAAAAGTTGGCAAGGGGCTTAAGGAAATTTTACACAACGAAACATTGCAGAACCATCCCCAATATAATACACAAAACTGCGACAGCTTGTCGCAGTTTTAAGCATGATTCACCAAAGTCTACCAAAAGTGCAACAAGTTGTTGCACTTTTACACCAGTCAAAAAAGAACTAGTAAAGGCGACAGATCATCTTGAAATAGCTCTTGTCAATCGAAACTAATTCATCCGTTTCGAGGAAGTCTTATTCAAGCAAAAGGTACTGCTTCCAGAAAAATTTGGAGAAGGATTGGGTAATCATTCTTCTCGTTCTCTTATACATTCAATCCCATTATTACTCCACTTATAAGCTCGTCTAATAGCTTTCAATCCACTTTTGCCATTTTCCGAATATATCTTTTCACGATATACATTCATTAGCAAAGCATTATCGTCACCTAAAAGATTAATTAAGGAATCTTTTGCAATGAATAGTCCCGATTTATCCTGGAAACAAATTAACTGCCCTGCTAAATTAAACCATCCAGAATTGCCATCCCAACGCAACTTAAGAGATTCAATTAACTTCTTTGAAGGGAACTTTATTGATCCAGCAAGTTTCTCTTTTTCATTTTCATCTAAATCAGAATAACTACAGTCATATTCCCACTCGGTACCCCGTAAAAATTCAAATGACGTTTTGCATAATTCTTCAAAACGAGAATTGCACTCAGAAATTTCATTACATTCTACTTTTTCATAATACGATCTCGCAATGGGATATTCACCTAAATAAAGTTGATATTCGTTAGAATCTCCTTGCATAGGAGCACCCGATATAAAATAATCCAAATCATCTTTAGAAAGAGATTCTATATACTCTTTTGTCGATAAATAGGCGACAACTAACATACAGGAATCTTTATAGTTATAATCACTATCTTGACTGCGAAGTTTTTCATCTTTATATAGATGTAACGGAATCCAAGAATTGCCTTTTTCATCTTTCAACTCGCCAATTACAGAATCCGCATCAAAAAAATCACTTTCACCATTCAGCCACTCTTCATTAGTCTCTTTTGATTTAAAAGAGGGAATACTCCAAATAAGAGATGGATATTTATGTTCACAATTATAACGAATATCCGTCAAATCAATTTGTCTCAAGTCCAAACTATAAAGTCTAGGCTCCGTTGGCTCCGGAGAATCATCCCAAGATTTCTTTTTGCGCTGAACTGTATTTTGCAATAAACCAACCAAGCGACGTAATAGAATCCAATAATATTTTTTACTCAATCGTTCAGCATATACAGCTCGCATACGATCAAAACCATAATCGTTCAATGTTTGAGTATCGTATATCCAGCATTTAGACTTATCTCCAGGATATCCAAGTTTACTCAATTCTACAACAAACCATTTGTAAACATCATCATACGAAATGTCTTTTGATTCGAGATCAAAGTCATCTATTTTATTCACCAAAACGTAACATTGAAAATCCGTATACCAATGTCCTACAAAATTGATATGTCTAGACGCGAATTCTTCTTTTTGAACAAGCAATTGATAAACATTTTCATCAACTTTTTCAAAATGTTTATTTGGCCACTTTGATACAAGAACTTCAAATTCATCCTTTGAAATAAAATTTGAATCTAACATATAAGCAAATTCAATTATCAATCTACAAGCATCATGGATAATTACATTTTCGTATTTCCCCATGAAATTCATAGAAATAATTTTTCGTGCGCAATCAATAGCATAATTTACATTGCGAGATAATAAAACAGATGCATAAACGGATTCAATAATTCTTTCCGTAATATACTCATCATCTATATCTTCAAAATGATTCAGCATTTCTGCTGATAGACGTAAATTTGTTAACAGAATTCGCACCAAAGCCTTACTACTTTTATCGCGAATTCTTCTATCTGGATGTGCTAAAAACCAACATAGCGTTTTCGCCCACAAGAACAGCGAATCATCGCTATACTGGCGCAAATTTTCCTGATTCAAGGCAAGATCAATTATTTTAAAAACAGATTTATTTTCTTCGTACCCATTTCTAAACACGAAAGAAAAAACTGGGTCTCTATTGCATACTTCTCGTGAAAATAAAAATGTTTCTTCAAAAAAATTAATGTTTAATGGATTATCTGGAATTGTAGCCACACTCAAACAAGATAGCCAGGTATCTTCACAATGTCCAGCATCTTTTACAAGACCTCCTATAATTTCTTTAGTGTGTCTAGTCAAAGATTCATTTGAACGCCAAGACAAACTTCTTACAAAAGGAAGGAACCACAAATCTTTTTCTGTTTCAGAAAAACAATCGCACAACTCTTTATTCTTTTCTTCGGGAAGTAAGATGGCCAACATTTCTAATGTTCCCGCATTTCGCTCAAGCCATTCACTATTATTTAGCGCAAAGCCCAATTGTTTCTCATCACAAAGTAGTTTCTGTGCAACAAAATAATCAGCCATTCGGTCATAGGAAAAACGTACGATTTTTTTTGAATCGTAATTATAAAAAGACAATAACCCTTCTTTTTCCATTTGAGAAAAAAGAGATTGCGCGAACGCATCGGTCTTATGCAATTTCTTTGCAATATCTTTAGCCCGTCCTCGTTCAACAAATCTCTTTTGAGTGATCGTCATTTCTTCAGCAAGGGCATCCAAATACATTCGGACCCAATCATCGTCTGGGTCAAGATCGCAAGCATCTGCTATCAACCTTGTCTTTTTGTCTATATAACGCTGATATACAGTTTTTAGTCCAATCTTTCCCTTTGGAAAATCTGCAAAAGATTCATTTTTAAAGCTTTCGCAAAAAAGGCGCAAGAATAGCGGATTTCCAAATTCCTGATTAAACAATGGATATATGGGTTCATTCAATTTATAATGTTTAAAGAAAGCCCTTATTGCTTTTTGTTCTTGTCCCCAAAAACCATTATGCTCAACAACTATATACTTATCTTCTTCCCTAAAAACATCGCTCCAGTATGTATCTCGGCACGTTACACACAGCTTTAAATGTGGATAGCTAGAAATCTGGTTTATCAATGGAGCAAGCCATTTTTTCCATTTTTTTCGTTCGCCAGACTCATTTAGGGCATCAATAAATATAACAGAAGTCTTGCCTAGATTTTCAGCGCATGCATCTAAAGAACCGAAAAGTTCTTCCCTGGAAATTGTAGCAGACAGCCCCAATTTATTTAAAATAACACGCCATGGTTCGTCATTATTAAAATCATCACCATAGAATATATAATGAGCACAATCCTTATTTTGCTCAACATAATCAATAACACAGAAAGTTTTTCCAATACCTGCAGGTCCCTTAATAGCCAAGAAATTAGAATAAGAAACTCTAAAGGAGTCTCCATCCATCCAATACAAAAGACTACTTAAAAACGTCTTAAATTCTCTAATTTTATCCAATTTTGCAGCAGGGAAATCACACATATATTGCGCTTGAAATTGGCGAAATCTCTCATTATCTACAAATTTGTCACCAAATTTATTCTTTAGAATTTGAAGTTGCTCTTGTTCGCCTTTTTCTAAAACAGGAAACAATTCTTGACAGGACTTCACTAAATTTTTGCAACTTTCTTCAACATTCTTTCGATTTACTAAATTTTTCAGCAAATCAATAATAAGACAAATAGATTGGCATACACATTTACAAGATTCACCCAAGGCTTCTTGAAAATATGAATCCTCTAAAAAATCTTTCTGAATAGTTCGAATTCTATCATTACATTGTTTGTTTAGGAATTCAACATTTGTGAACGAATCCAAGGTATTCATCAAAGGAACGCCAACATTCAAATCTGGGGTATATTTTTCCCCCGCTTGGGACTTTGCATCTCGAATATGATTAAGACGCTGTTCTCCAGTTAAAATATTTTCATCAAACCAATATCTTTGCAACCCTTTAGAAGCATCAACTTCCTGCAAGATATCGCATAAAATGCTTTTGGACCACAACTCAATTTTTATAGAATATAATTCTTCACTTTTTGATTTCCATTCATCAAATCTTTGTGTTTGGCTCTTTCGCTTTCCTGCAGACACATTACCAGTTAAATCAAATGGAATCGCAACATAATAAGTTTTCAATTTCGGATGTTTCTCCAAAGCGGTCTTTAAAGAATCATCCAATTGTGATTTCTGTGATGAACCAAATTCATTATTCTCCCAAAATTTTGCCTGAACACCAATTTCACTATTATCAGGACATATAAAGATAGCCTCTACACCACCATCCCCCCCATCACCGCGATAACATTGATATTCACCTAACTGCTCAAATTTTTTATGGAATAGCGAGCAAACAAGACTTTCAAAAGAGTCTCTTTGACCTTTCGATGTTTTTCTGATTTTGTAAAAATCAACTTCCATTTTATTTTCCTTTTTCCATAAAATATTTAATATTTTGTGTCAAATTATAATATTCATTAGCAGCAGAATTTTTTATCATCTCTTGCATCACACTTTGTGGAATATCTTTTCTATGGCTGTTCCAAAACATCACAGCCTCTTTAAAGTCATTAGAACGTTTCAACATTTTATCCAACCTACCCAAAATATTATAAAACAGAAGAGGATTTAAAAACAAGATATCATTGCAGCAAAGTAATTTCGAAACAAATCTAACAAAGCGTTCATATTTTAAAATTTCACCATTTCCCAAATATTTCTGATTCCAAATATTTTCTAAGTAATCTATCAAATTTTTGCTAATAACATACAATACATCGCTTGATAATTTTTTTAGCTCGATATTTAAATCTTTCAACCTTACATCAGAATTTTCCATTTCATCAATCTTATGTAATATTGATTCAAGTTCACTCTTCATAGAATCTTTTACTCTACTTACTTCTTCTGCCAATTGACTCAAAAAAAACGGAACGCTTCTATATTTTAGAGTATATATGTTCATTTTCTCATCAAATTGAACATCGTCTTCATCTAAATCTTTTGTATTTCCATCAAAATCTAACAAAACCATTATTTTATCATTTTGTTCTTTTAAATCATTATCAGAGTTTACACAAAATGTTTTAGATTGTTCAATTGCGGTTCGAACATTTATATCACCCAAGCTATAACCAATAAATAGTACGGATGATTCCGCCAAAATCATCGACAATTTTAGTTGTCTATAATCATTGATTTTCATAGCCTGAGCATAATCTTTTTCTGATATAACAATATTTTCAGGATCTTTGACATGACCATGCATATGAAAAACAGGAACAATTCCTTTATGAATAGAAAACGGACTTTTAGGACCAATAGTTTCAGGATTCTCCAAAAGTTGCTCAAGAATTAAATCGTAATTTGTTGTAATAGCCCATTGAGGTTTTATTATTGCAAATGCATCTTTGACGAGAGACAAATTTGATTTTTGAGATTTTCGTCGTTCAAATTCTTTTTTGTCGGAATTATCATTCCATTTGTCATCTGCATTTATAGAACATTTACCAACAACGACATTTACAACTGTAGTCCTTCCATTTTTGCCTAAATCTTGTTCAATGGATTCAACAACCTGTGGAAAAGATTTCCCAATAAATTTTTTCGGATTATTTTTTATATCATTTTCGAAATTACGAGACCCACCACAATTGTATAGAGTTTCCACTAATTCTTTAAAATTACACATTTTATTGTTCATGGACATAGAAAAACCCGTACCAACGAACAAACCTAGATTTTCATTAGCCGCCCTAACAGCCAGCTCATGAATAAGTTGTTTTCGCGTTGATATCACAGCCATTCTACACACTCTTCAGAAAAGGGAGACTCATCTTCTTTTGCTATTCTACTAAACCCGAGTGCAAGCCTCAATGAACATTCTTCCAAATGGAGTTACACTATAAAAACTTCTAGTTAGCATCGCGTCTCTATATTTTGACGGAACATTTTGTTTTCCAATCTGATTGATTCTATGAAGTTCCATAATTTCAGCATAAAGGGGCTCATTGACCTTTTCTTTCGGAAAAGAATCCTTCAAAATGCCCATGCTTTCCAAATTTGATAAATACGCTAATTCGTTTTGGGGGTATTGCAATGTAACATATTTTTGAATGGCTGTCACATGTTTAAGTATTGGAGTGTATGCATCAGCAAGAACTCCATCAAAATCACAATATAGAATGTCATCCGATTTTTGCATGGCATTCAATATACGAGCCTCATCCGAAGACAACCGTTCTATCATTGAGACGAAAGAAGGATGCGCTAAATTAGCCCGATCTTCATTAGAGGCATTTGTGAGCAAATTGGTAAACAATCTTGCAATTTCTTCATTCGTAGTATAAGTCAATTTATCTAGAATTGGTGTTCCGAGTTCAGGAGCAACGGTAGTTCTCTTTTCTTCTGGAATTGATTCTATTTTTTCCTTATACTCGTTCATTCTTTTTGCAAAAAGAAGTTTGGCTTTTTCATTAACCAATTTTAAAGGAAGTAATATCGTAGAAGACAACTCCAATACAGTTCCAAGGGCTTGACCAACGGCTTTTACTCCAGGTTGAGCCAAATCCGTATATAGCTGTGGAAGAATTGTCTTTGCACAATCTGTCAATACATTTTCTATTTCAGAAGGAATATCACTCATTTTGGCATTATCCTTCACATATCCTTACAAATATCTTGGAAATTCAGCGGACATCCTACTCTTATCAAACATTCAACTATTTGAAGGTAGGCTAGGCCGCAATTATTGATTATCATCCTGGAATATGGGGCTTTTTTCGTAAACCTTTTCCGAATAGTATTAAATAAAAACAAAGCGTCAAACCAATTTACGTTTTGATTGTTTACATTGGAATTGACTGTTTTTTGAATTAAGGATGCCAAAAGGTACATAAAACACATCGTTTCTTCTAAATAAAGAACCCTACATTGATAAAGAGCAGCATGAATACCAATTTTTTCTTTTGTGGTTTCTCCATTTATTTTTATTTTATCAAAAAAACTTTGGTACTTGTTTGTGAAATACGCTTCCGCGCCATCGTACCAAATATTCTTTGAAATATAGCTTTCATCGGAAACATTCCATCCATTTTGTGAACCTGATAGATCATAAAAATAATTGGGAGAAAGTGCGCCAACAAAATTTCCTTTTGTAGAGTTACATCTCTTGCATGCTACATGCCAATTTCTAACATCATTAACAACAAATCTCGAATATGTTGCTTTATTCATATTAAATGGTATCGGATTGGGATGCCTAGGATAAAAATGTTCAACTTCAAAGTAATCAGCGCTGTTAATAGGGCTTTCGCAATAGCAACATTTAAATCCATAAATTCTGGCTAAATGTGTTTTTGCTTTATTATCGGTATACTTTAATTTTCTACCTCTGACTCTTTTATTCAACAAGCTATCTTCTGTCACTCGTTCAATATAACGCATAGGTACCTCAATAAAGATTTTTTAATTCCTCTATTTCTTTGTAAAATTTTTCCACTGAAATAAATTTATCTACTGAGATGTCTTTATTTAGCGCATTCCATTTTTCAATTACTGGACTATATGCAAAAAATTCAGCTGAAATGTCATTTATATCCTCGTAAACATTTTTCGCATTTTCAATAATAAGATTACGAGGATTTTTATTATTGCGATAAACCAATTTAATTATATAATATGAAGTATACTTTGAGAGTCCTTGAACAAGATATGGCGAATGGGTTATCATATTTAATTGATAATTTTCTGGCATTTTACGCATTAAGGATTCTTGTATTCTTATATGATGCGCATTTTCTGGTTCATCAAGAAAAAAAAGTACTTCACCTGTCCTATAAATATTTCTCAAACAGGCTAAATAAATATCATATTTTTTTCCTGAATTCAAATAATTAAAATCTATATTGTCTATTAAAAGCCGAATATTTACATGAAAACCCTTTCTTTGCATAAAACGTAAAAGAAACAAATCAACTAAAGTAAAATCACTCATGGTAAACGCGAGTGAAGGAAATTTTTCCTGTTTAAATTTTTCATCTTGTATAAATAAATTCATACATTTAAAAAGAAAACAAGATCTTATCTCATCAATTAAAGCTTTATATTTATCTTTATACGAAATATCATTTGGAGCATATGGTTCTATTTTCATGTTATAAAAATGAAAAAGAATTTCTCCATATTCTTTTATTTCAGAGTATTGGCTTAAAAAAGAATTTGAAAAATCTTGCAAATCAGAACGATATAATATTTTTTCCCATTCTTTTTCCACATCAAAAAAAGCAGCATAAGACTTGTTCAAAAACAATTCAAAAGAAACACTTCCTATATCATTAAGCATATTTTTATTTTGAGATAATAAGAACAAATAATCAATATCTTTACAGGTCGCTGAAGACGCTGCCTGAGAGAAAAAAGAAATGTTGTTAGGAAACTGACTGTTAGAGTAATATAAAATTTTATGCGTTTCAAAGTAATTTTGAGCTTTGGGAGATATTTTAATACAATAGAATCTTTTTTCTGTTGACGGAAGGTGCATTTTAACACCCTCAATGTCAAAAATCTCGTTTTTTCTTTGTGCAAGTAAATATTTCGGAGTATAACTCGTTTCAACACATATTATTTCTCTCTCTCTTGGTCTGTCATTTTCCCAACATACATAACCAATCTCTAAATCTGCTAGAATTTGGACAACATGATTAAGGTTGGGATTCTTTTCAATAGGATTCCTATTTCTTTGATGATAAATAAAGGCTACATAGCAAATAATTTGAGCATATAAAGATTTGCCAACTCCATTTTCTCCTAAGAAAATACAGGGAATATGCTCATTATCTTCATATTTCAAATCAAAATCATAGTCATCTCCATTCCATATTTCTCCATCAATAGTTATAGAATCAAATAATTTTGACGTTCTTGCATAAAATTTCATAAAAACCCTATCAGTAAACTTTGTATATATTTGAATTTATTTTAATAAATGCTTATTCCCTTTTGTCGAAATCTCTGAGAGAACACAAAAAAAAATTACTATACTTCATTTAAACATATCCTTTTTTCTTGTTGGTCAAAAATATAAGCGTTTTTTTTGGGGGGGGAAGGACATTCTTTTGTAAAAAAATGGAATGCCTATATTTTTTCCATAATTAGTTTCAAAGTTCTTTTAACATAATTCTTCAGTTCCGTATTACTAATAGGCTCCTCCATAAATGACGGATTACTGTGATGATATACTTTTGAGAAATCATTTATTTCACGAATTTCATCTAAAGAATTTTTCAATCGATAAAAAGGAGATCCATTTGTTGATTCTTTTATTTTCTTTATAAAATCACCCAACCATTCTGTTTGATTTACATATTGATAGAATTTCAAGCGAATGATTCCTTCAATACTTGGGCGGATACACCTTGCGATTTCTCTCATTTCCGTTTGACTTTTCGCTCCTTTTGTCAAGTATTCATTAAGGACCTTAATGTCCTTAGTGATTCCCGTCATAGTTGCATCCTCAATATCATATTCCTGAAAAACAGAACCGTTTATCGTCTCTGTCAATTGTAAACTTAACTTCTCCTGTTCACATTTTTTATAAAAATCTCGAGCAAAATATTGATCATGCGTCAACAAAAGCATTTGATTAATTCTTGAAGACAACGAAACAAGTTTATTTATTGTAGCAAGTTTACGATATTGATCGAAACTCGTAAACGGATCATCTATTACAATAAAGAAATCCTTCAAGTTAGGAATCATATCCAATTTGGCCAAAAAGAATGATAACGATAGAGCATTTTTGTCACCTTCGCTTAAAGAATACTTTAAAGAGTATCGATCGTAATCCTTCGTATTAATAATTTGTCCGTTTATTTTTATACTATAAAGTATTTTTCCTTCAATTAAAGTCAATGACATTATTTCAATACTATCAGAAAAACAACTTAAATACAAATTTATTTTTTCGCGAAACGAATCCCGTTGTTGCATTGTTATTTCATTCCGTTCTCGTTCTTTTTGTTTTATAATACGATCTAAATCAGAAATACCTTGAGTCATCGCAATATATCGTTTATCGACTTCATATTTCCACCCCTTCTGCTTCGCAATTCTTCTAAAATTTTTTCTTTTATCCGCTAATTTACCTCGTTCTCTTTTCTTTGAATCAAGGTCTTCTGCAATTTTTTGTATTTCCTCTTTTTTTTGCAATTCAAAAAAATATAAACTGCCGAATTCTTTTTTTAATGTAATTAGATATATATTATCTTCTATATAAAAATTGTCAAAAACAACAATATTTTCCACAATGTAATCCCAAGAACCATTACAAAACTTAATAAGTCGACCACCTTCTAGCCTAAGTCTTATGTTGGGCGATTTTTCCGAAGAAAAACTTTTTTTCTTATTTACTAATTCCGGATCTTCCTTCAAAGAACGAAACATAACAGAAAGGCTAGTCTTTCCACTGCCATTTGGAGCATACACAACATTGACTTTTCTCAAAGCCCCACCCCAATTGGGCGATCCAATACATTGATTACTAAATTTTCCATAATTTTCTATTTTTTCAATTCTTTGGAACATTATTCTATCTCCTATTTAATAATTAGGTCAATTAAATCATTACTCTAAATTTATAACACATATTTCTTTTATATCGACGATATAATCCACGTTTAATCACTGCAATGCAAGTAGTAATTTATACAACTTACCCTTCGTAAGGGTATACTGACCTTGCTTTGTTTTTGATAAATTTTTTTCTAAATCCGTTTTAGAAAATACATACGCAGAAAACAGATTAGAATCATCTTGTTTATGTTTACTATTGGGACCTAAAATGACAATAAGTTTATCATACTTCAATGGATTGCCTATATCAATATTTTCTGTTTTTGACGAATCAGAATATTTAATCTGGTATTTAGTTCCATCAGCATCTACTGCATCAAAATCTGGATTATTTTGCCTTTCGACCAATTTTAAACCAGGATAAAATTGCAAAGCAAGAAATTCTCCTATATCTCCCGTTATATTTTTAGAACGAATAATTTCAAGTTGTTCTAATTCAGAAAGAGCTTCATAATATTTCTTTAAAACATCCTGACATTTTTTTTCAAGATTAATTACATGGTTCATTCCCAACCTCTTATTATTTCACACTCCCATTTTGGAGAGGAGAAGGGTTTGCATTTGGGTTAGGATTTGGTTTTGTTGGTTATAATTTTCCACACAATTTAGAATGGATTGAACTTTTTCACCAAAATCCACACACAATTCTTTAACAGGAATAACTATTTCAAATGGCTCCAAATTATTAATTGTTATTTGAGCCTGAGCTGTTCCAGAACGGAGAGACATCGTATCAGAATTCAACAAATGATAATACAAATAATATTTCATCTGTTCATCATTTGTAATAGCAGCAATAGCCAAATTTGATAAAAAGCACTTTGGCGGAGACATGCACACTTTTCCTGAACCAGCATCACCTCGCGCAATCACCACAATTTCAGATTTTTCCAAAATATATTCATCGGAGTATCCAGTTACGGCATAACCGCTAAAAACAGGATACGGATATTCATCGCTCTTCAAGTGTTTATCAGGCAACTTTCCATATTTAAAAGAACACACCTCCCCTAATGTTCCCATTCGCCAGCCTTCGGGGAGATTGTTGGGGTCGATGTTATCGACGAAGGTGTGACGGTAGAGGGTTTGGGCGGTTTGTTCGAGGGTGGCGATGAGTTTCTTGTTGGTGTCAATTCGCTTTGCTAAAAGACGGTTTGCATCAACAATTTTTTGCTGTACCTCAATTGAAGGCAGATCTATATCAAACTCAGATATTTGAGCAACCCGGCAATATTCTCTTGCAGAGCCAGAGCCAATATACTCGCAATGGCGAGCGAATTCATCTCTTTTTATATGTAGATTTAAAAACTCCGGCAATACAATACTTTGATCTTTTACATAAAAAACTTCATACAATGACGAGCATAAAGCTTTATCAAATTCAAGATTCAAAGCGATAGAATTCAGCTCCATTCGAGCAGGATTGAAAACAAAATCATTCCGATAAAAGACATTATAAATGCTTGTATCTGCGTCCTGTTGTTTCGGCTTGATAAAGCCTTCTCTTGACACACCTCTTATCGGCACATCAAAGCCTTCATTCTTTTCTCGTCGTTGGACGATTAAATCACCTAGCTTATATCTAGTCAATTTCATAGCCCAACTCTTTAAATAACTTTTTTAGTTCTTTCTTTGAGCGTTCTTCTTCCGCTAGTAAAATTTTCATTTCACCTTGCAATTCGCTCATCTTTGCATCAAAATCCAAAGTCTCGTCGCGGTTCTTAAATTCGATATACTTGCTCGGCACCAGGGACCAGTTTTTCGCTTCGATGTCAGCGAGTGTCGCAGTAGCACAGTATTCGGGTTCATCCTTGATTTTCTTTTCTTGCCACTTGTGGTAAGTGGAACTGATTTTCTCAATGTCGGCGGGACTGAATTGGATATACTTCTTTTCAAAGGGTTCGCCCATCTGGCGCAAGTCCATAAAGAACACTTCGTGGGTGCGATCACGATACTTGCGGATGGTGTCGCCCACGCGGTCTTCACGCTTTTTCTTGTTGTTGTTCAAAATCCAGAGTGTCACGCTAATACCCGTGGAATAGAACATATTTTGCGGCAAAATGCAAATGGCTTCGACCTTGTCGTTCTTGAGTAACTGCTTGCGGATTTCCTGTTCGTCGCCTTCGCCGCTGAGCGCGCCGTTACTGAGCAAGAATCCTGCCACACCGTTTACAGAAAGTTTCGAGGCTATGTTCAAAATCCAGCCGTAGTTTGCGTTGCTCGTAGGCGGCACGGTGTAGCCTTTCCAACGCGGGTCATCCAAGAGTTCGTTTTCTTCTCGCCAGGATTTCTGGTTAAAGGGCGGGTTCGCCATGATAAAATCCGCCTTCAAATCCTTGTGCTGGTCTTCGGCAAAGGTGTCGGCGGGTTTTGCGCCCAGGTTCCCCGTAATGCCACGAATGGCGAGGTTCATCTTCGCCAGTTTATACGTGGTGCCGGTGTATTCCTGACCGTAAATCGAGACCTCGCGCTTGTTGCCATGGTGAGCCTCGATAAACTTCATACTCTGCACGAACATACCGCCCGAACCGCAGCAGGGGTCGTAAATCTTGCCGCGATAGGGTTCAATCATTTCGGCAATCAGGCCGACAATCGTCTTGGGCGTATAGAATTCGCCCTTTCCCTTGCCTTCGGCGATGGCGAACTTGCCCAAGAAATATTCATAGACGCGGCCCACCACGTCTTGCTCCTTGTCCTTGAGCGTGTCGATGCCGTCAATTTCGCTGATGAGCGCCGAGAGTTTCGCGGTATCCAGCTGAAGCCTAGAGAAATAGTTGTCCGGTAGAGCCCCGCGCAAAGCCTTGTTCTTCTTTTCGATATTCGAAAGCGCGGTATCGATCAAGAGGGCGATTCCATTCTGACGGGCATTTTCGACAATGTAGCTCCAGCGGGAAGTCTCGTCCAAATAAAAGACATTATCCTTATTGTAAAAGTCCGGCATGTCCGCATACTTGCCCTTGCCTTCGGCAACGAGTTTCGCACGCTGTTCTTCGAACTTGTCGCTTGCAAACTTCAAGAATATGAGCGAGAGAACTACATGCTTGTATTCGGAGGGTTCAACGCTTCCGCGCAACTTGTTGGCGGATTCCCAAAGGGATGCTTCCACGGACTTTTCCGGGACGTTTTTCTTTTTTGCAGGCGCAGACTGCGCGGAATTCTTAGTTCTAGGCATACTGGAAATATATAATAAAAACGAGGAATTGATTATATATTCAATTATTTTGTCACAAAAATAGTAACGCAACAGCAATATATTTCTTCAGTTTTTTCCGCATAAACAACAGATGACATGCCAACTATAGTTTGCATGTTTTTTTATATCTAAAAGCGGGGCGTTGCGGGGCCGGCGTCTGAGGCCCCCCAGACGGGGTAGCGTCCTTCTGCGGCACCGCAGTGGGAGCGAGGGGGAAA
>NZ_JBGUQY010000025.1:0-2202 GCF_045131395.1 Fibrobacter sp.
GCACGGCGATTTCAGATAGGTGAACGAACCCCAATGTAGGGCTGATTCTCCGCCCCCTGTTGACAAATTGGCCGATTTTTGAGATACTACACTTGCCGCGCCACAAGGCGGGCAGGGAGTGTCGATGAACATAGCAGTGCGTCAGTGCATGATAGGCGAGACCGAGTGGTTCCGCAAGCTTGAGGGGAAATACCACTACATGGGCGAGTCCCACGGGGCGGGTGATCTCGTGCGGCTGGTGTTCGAGGAGGACGGCAGGCCGGTGGCACTGATGACGTGGGCCGCGGCGTGTTACTGCCTGAAGGCGCGCGACGAGCGGATCGGGTGGAATCCCGCGATGCGCGCGGCGAGACTGAAGCTGGTGGTGAACAACCGCAGGTACACGGAGCTCGTGCCGAAGGGGGCGCGACCGAACCTCGCCTCGCACGTCCTCGGCATGGCGGTGCGCGAACTCCCCGCGATATGGGAGCGGCAGTGGGGGTACAGGCCGCTCCTGGCGGAGACGTTCTGCGACATCGAGCGCACGGCGGGGACGTGCTACCGCGCGGCGGGGTGGGAGGAGGTCGGGAAGACCAAGGGGTTCTCCCGCGTGAACCACGCACGAGACTTCTACATCCCGAACGGCAGGCCGAAGGTGCTGTTCATGAAGCCGTTCAGGAGGGACGCATGGGACCTGATCGTGTCGAACGCCCTCCCCGACGAGTACGACGTCGCGGCGCACTCGAAGGCGGACGGGGTGCTTCCGTTCAGGCCGGCGCAGCTCGAGAGCCTGCACTGGGAGCTGTGCCACGTGAAGGACCCGCGCGGCGGCAACAAGTCCATAGGGATCGGTCCGCTTCTGGCGATCTTCACGATGGCGGTCGCGGCGGGTGCGAAGGACCTGAAGGCCGCGCACGCGTTCGCCAGGAGGCTCTCGAACGCCCAGCTGAAGGAGCTCGGGTGCCCGAAGGCGAAGGACGCGCTCGGGAACGAGGTATGGGGCAAGTACGCCTGCCCCAGCTACAACGCGTTCTACCACCTTCTGCGGCACAAGGACAAGGCGGGGCGGTACGACTTCGACGTGGCGGACTTCGCGGCGCACCTCTCGAAGTGGATGACGGCGCAGCACGGGAAGCTGGCGCGGCACCTGGCGGCGGACGGCAAGTTCGTGGACGAGGTCGTGGGGCTCGTGTCTGTCGTGGACGCGGAGAGCGGCGATGTGGTCGCGGTCGCGCCCGCGTCGAAGAAGGAGGGGCTGAAGGGACGGTGCGAGTACCCTGTCCTGCGAGACACGCTCTCCGGAATGGACCTCTCCGGCGCGATCGTGAGCACGGACGCGCTGAGCTGCCAGGACGACACCGCGCACACGGTCCTCGCGAACGGCGGGGACTATGTCCTGCAGGTGAAGGCCAACCGGCAGGGACTCATGGACCAATGCAAGACGCTCTGCCGTATCAGGCCTCTCGTGTCCTCGTCAAAAAAAAAGAACTGAACCGGGGACGCTGGGAGATCCGCGAGACGAAGGTGTGCCGCGTCGTCGACGCGGTGGATGCCGGCTTCCCCGGAGCGCGGACGATAATCCGCACCTATCGGGAGGTCTGGCAGACGCGGAAGACCGGAAAGAAGGACAAGTGCGGGCGGGACGTCCGCAAGGCGTTCGGCAAGCCGACGAAAGAGGTTGCCTACCACGTCTCGTCGCTTGACCCCGACTCGCAGAGCGCGGAGAGGTTCGCGGAGATAGTGCGTACGCACTGGTACGTAGAGGCGTACCACGGCAAGCGCGACAACGGCTACCACGAGGACGCGTTCACGCGGCGCTGCGACGAGAACGTCATGGCGGCGATGATGGTGGCGAGGTCGTTCGGAATGTGGATTTGCGCACGGCGCCCCGGGAGGACGACCGAGCAGGTGAAAAGCGACCTCAACCTGCATCCGGCGAAACTCGTGCGCATCATGATGAAAGGCGGGCTGCAGTGACGTAGCGAGGACGGACGGTTGGCGGCCAGCGGCTTCGGCACGACTCCGAAGCCTCGTCCGTCATGCTCGCGGAGCGTCCCGACGGGTCTCCGCGACATGGGCGGAGGGGCTTTGGACCGCTGAATGGACGGGATTGTGGGCAAGGTCTCCGCTCTCGGACCATCAGGCTGGCAGTGCGGCAAAAGTTTCAGCGAAGTGCAGTGCTGGAATCGGATAGAAGCAGTCAGCCAAATGAAAACTCCATGA
>NZ_JBGUQY010000026.1:0-2005 GCF_045131395.1 Fibrobacter sp.
TGTGAATTGAAAAGTCAGATGGACATTTAGGGTGTCCATCTGGGATTTCAAATGAGGTAGCCTGTCCTTTCGCGGCGGGGTGCCCAAGCGGCGGACGGGCCCTTCACGGGAGCCCGGCCGTATTAGCTTGGGTCGCCGCGAGGGTGGGGGTCCGGGGGAGGGTTTGACCCCGGCGTCTGCAATTCCCCCCTTGCGGAAGACGAAAAGATTTCCTATTCTGCCACTTGCTACAGTAGGACCGTTTGTGCTTGCGGCGCAAACCATCAACAGAATAGGAAATCAGATGAAGAAGGAAAGAAAGCATCTCTCCCTCTCGCAGCGTATTATAATCGAAAACGGGCTGCGCGTGGGGAAGAAAATCAGGGAAATCGCCAGGGAGGCCGGAGTGTCGCGCTCGACGGTCGTGCGCGAGATCAAGGCGTACCGCTACGACAAGCTCGAGTGGTCGTGCCGGTTCGGCGGGCAGAACTGGTGCGCGAAGCGCCACACGTGCGGCGTCTTCGGGGTGTGCGCGGGCGGCAGGGGCTGCTCCGGCAAGTGCGGCCAGTGCAGGCTCTGCAACCGGTACTGCGCGGAGTTCGTCCCCGAGCGGTGCCGCGAGCACTACCACGCCGCGCCCTACGTGTGCAACAACTGCGCCTACGTCGACCGCTGTGCGCGCATGCACACGTACTACTCGGCCGAGCGTGCGGACAAGCTCGCGCGCGAGGCCTGGGGCGACGCGCACGCGGGCGCGATAGTCACGCGCGACGAGCTGCGGCGCTACGACGCGCTGATCAAGGGGGGCCTCTCGAAGGGGCAGTCGCTCTACGCGGTCTACCTTGCGAACCGCGTCCTGTTCAACTGCGACGTGAGGACGCTCTACAACTACCTGAACGACGGGCGCTTCGCGAACGCGAGGCGCGGCGACCAGCCCCGCGCGTGCATGATCAGGCCGCGCAAGAAGAAGGCGAAGGAGCACAAGGTGGACCGCGACTGCCTGAAGGGGCGGCTGTTCGAGGACTTTGTGGGCCTTCTCGAGTCCGATCCCGACGCGATCGGGCGCGTCTCGGAGATGGACACCCTAGAGGGTCGCAGGGGCGGCAAGGTCATCGCGACGTTCTTCAACGTTCAGACGATGATGATGTTCGGCGTCCTCTGCGACCACAAGGACGCCTGGTCGGCGAACGACGCGGTCGCGACGGTCCACGCGGCGTTCCTCGACGTGCAGTTCCCGATGGTCTTCGGCATCCTGCTCGGAGACAGGGGCTCCGAGTTCAGCGACCCCACGGCGATCGAGGCGTTCGGGACGAAGGTGTTCTACTGCGACGCGGGCAAGCCCGGGCAGAAAGGCTGCATCGAGCGCAACCACCACGAGATGCGCAGGATCCTCGTCAAGGGCGTCAGCTTCGACAACCTGACGCAGGAGGACGTGAACCTCGTGCTGTCGCACGTGAACAGCTACCACAGGCTGGAGCTCGGCGGGATGAGCGCGTTCGAGATGATGCGATTCTGCTACGGCGAGGAGTTCGTCGCGTCGGCGCGGGAGCTTGGGCTCGTCGAGGTCCCGGCCGAGAAGGTCAACCTGACGCCCGCGCTCATACCGGACATCGCGGAGCAGGTCATAGCAAGGGCGAGGAAGCTCGTCGACGAGGAGGAGGCGGCGCGCAGGGCGGTCGAGGAACTGCGCAGGAAGCGCGGCTGGTAGCGTGTCGTCCTGCCGCGGCTGCGGCGTGACGGCGAGATGACGGCCTGGGCCATGCGGGCTGCAGGCGTGACGGCGAACCCGTGACACGGTCCTCATGGGAGGGTGTCCACCTGAAGTTGCAAATCAAACGCAGGGGCCTGGGTCCGCACGGCGGAGCTTTGCCCAGAAACGGCCTTCTCGGGACGGATTTGGTCTGCGCACGGCGGATTGGGCAAGAAACCCAATGAAATCGAGGCGTTTGGAATCCCGGTTTGCAACACCAGATGCTACACATGTCCATCTGACGTTGCAATAGCGCATCTGACTTTTCAATTCACA
>NZ_JBGUQY010000027.1:0-5070 GCF_045131395.1 Fibrobacter sp.
CAAATTTCCTACGCCCACAATAGATAGAGACCGAACTGTCTCACGACGTTCTGAACCCAGCTCGCGTGCCGCTTTAATGGGCGAACAGCCCAACCCTTGGAACCTTCTCCAGCCCCAGGATGCGACGAGCCGACATCGAGGTGCCAAACCATCCCGTCGATATGGACTCTTGGGAATGATCAGCCTGTTATCCCCGGGGTACCTTTTATCCGTTGAGCGATGCCGCGCCCGTGCGCCGGCACCGGATCATTATCTCCGACTTTCGTCCCTGCTCGACCCGTCAGTCTCACAGTCAAGCTCCCTTGTGCGATTACACTCAACACCCGATTGCCAACCGGGCTGAGGGAACCTTTGAGCGCCTCCGTTACTCTTTGGGAGGCAACCGCCCCAGTTAAACTACCCGCCAGGCACTGTTCCCGGCAAGGATGACTTGCCAGGGTTAGATATCCAATGAGAACAGAGCGGTATTTCATATTTCGACTCCGCGCGAACTGGCGTCCGCGCCTCAAAGTCTCCCGCCTATGCTACACAATCCGCACCGAATACCAATACCAAGGTATAGTAAAGGTCCCGGGGTCTTTTCGTCCTTCTGCGCTTAACGAGCATCTTTACTCGTACTGCAATTTCGCCGAGCTCCTGGTCGAGACAGCGGGGAAGTCGTTACGCCATTCGTGCAGGTCGGAACTTACCCGACAAGGAATTTCGCTACCTTAGGATGGTTATAGTTACCACCGCCGTTTACCGGGGCTTAAATTCACCGCTGCACCCGCAAAAACGGGATGACGGATCCTCTTAACCTTCCGGCACCGGGCAGGCGTCAGTGCATATACGGCGACTTGCGTCTTGGCATGCACCTGTGTTTTTGGTAAACAGTCGCTACCCCCTGGCCTGTGCCACCCCGAAACGCTTCGGAACCGCAAGTGAACCTAACGAACCGGGGTCTCCCTTATACCGAAGGCACGGGAGCAATTTGCCGAGTTCCTTGACCAGGATTCGCTCGATCGCCTCGGCATTCTCTGCCTGACCACCTGTGTCGGTTTAGGGTACGGGCGGAATAAAACCTCGCGCCGAAGCTTTTCTTGACGGCACGGTGCGCCGAATATCGAAACAAAAACGTTTCCCATCATCACACCTGAGGAATATAACGCCGGGCGGATTTGCCTGCCCGGCCTCCTGCATGCTTAACCACGGAAAACCACCTCCGCGGACGGCTGCCGCGCCGTGTCACTCCACGCGCTGTCCTACTGCGGGAGAAGATCCCAACGACAAAACAAAAACAAAACCGAAGCCCTGCTCCCGCTCTGACAATGGTTAGTGCCTCCCGTCTCGGATTTGACGGTTTTAAACCGGTAGGAGAATATCAACTCCTTCATCCGTTCGACTACGCCTGTCGGCCTCGCCTTAGGACCCGACTAACCCGGGGACGATGAACGTGGCCCCGGAACCCTTAGTCATCCGGCGGGCGGGATTGTAACCCGCCTCTCGCTACTCATGTCTGCATTCTCACTTCCGCAAAGTCCACAGAAAGCTTGCGCCTCTGCTTCACCCCGTTGCGGAACGCTCTCCTACCCAACCGCCTAAAAAAGCGATTGCCGCGTCTTCGGTGGTGTGCTTGAGCCCCGCTACATTGTCGGCGCGGAATCACTAGACCAGTGAGCTGTTACGCACTCTTTCAAGGATGGCTGCTTCTAAGCCAACCTCCTGGCTGTCAGGGCGACTCCACATCCTTTCCCACTTAGCACACGCTTAGGGACCTTAGACGACGGTCCGGGCTGTTTCCCTTTCGACAGCGAAGCTTATCCCCCGCTGACTCACTGCCGAGATAAACCTGACGGGTATTCGGAGTTCGGTTGCTATTGGTACCCGCAATGGGCCCGCAAGCAGCCGGTAGCTCTACCCCCCGCAGACAATAACTCGACGCTGCACCAAAATGCATTTCGGAGAGAACCAGCTATCACGGAATTTGATTGGCCTTTCACCCCTAACCCAACGTCATCCCCTCAGCTTTCAACCTAAGTGGGTTCGGGCCTCCACGCGGTCTTACCCGCGCTTCACCCTGCACTGGGCTAGATCATCCCGCTTCGGGTCCAGAACACGCGACTGACAACGCCCTGTTAAGACTCGCTTTCGCTACGGCTCCCCCGCACGGGTTAACCTTGCCACGCATCACTGACTCGCAGACTCATTTTTCGATAGGCACGCCGTCACCCCGAAAGGCTCCGACGGATCGTAAGCGCACGGTTTCAGAAACTGTTTCACTCCCCTCCCGGGGTACTTTTCACCTTTCCCTCACGGTACTGGTACGCTATCGGTCACACAGGCATATTCAGGCTTACCCGACGGTCCGGGCAGATTCGCGCGGGATTCCACGAGGCCCGCGCTACTTGGGAAATCCTATACGGAGACAGCATGATTTCGACTACGGGACCTTCACCCTCTTCGGTCAGGAATTCAAACCTGTTCGTCTGTCACGCCGTTTTATCACTCCGCTCCGCGCCGTCGGACGCGGAACAAAAACCCCCACGACACCGAAACCGCAACCCCCGACGGGTATTCCGCAGCTCCGGTTTAGCCGTCATCCGCTTTCGCTCGCCACTACTCACGGAATATCTTTTCCTGCAGGTACTGAGATGTTTCACTTCCCTGCGTACCCCCCGCGCAAACAAGCGCGGTGCCGCCCCATAACAGGCGGCGGGTCTCCCCATTCAGAAATCCTCGGATCAAAGCCCTGTCGGCAGCTCCCCGAGGCTTAACGCAGCCCCACACGTCTTTCATCGGTACTGTGTGCCAAGGCATCCGCCGTGCGCCCTTACCGGCAAAACAGCCGGAAAAAGCCAAGCAACGATTCCAAGACAACAAATCATCACACAAATAGATCACTTAAACGATCGAATCAAAAAACCACGCGCAAAACACAGTCAAAAGAAAGCGTTCCGCGCGAAGCTCGAAACAAAATCACAGCAACGCCGGCACAAAACCGGCATTGCTCGCGTCCACTGTCCAGTTATCAAACCGCAAACCCGCCGCAAAAAACAAGAAACGCAAAAAACGCGCTCCCCGCCTCAAACGGAGGAAACCCTCGCCGAACGAAACGGCTCGGGAACCCAAAAACATGCTCGCACCATGCCCAAGCAAAACCTTCCGCGTCAGCAAGCCCCAAACAAACAAAAAGAAAACAAAATGAGGCAGAAAAACCGGCGCAAACCGCGCCAAAAAAACTCCGTAGAAAGGAGGTGATCCAGCCGCACCTTCCGGTACGGCTACCTTGTTACGACTTAGTCCCAATCGCGAGTCTCACCTTAGACGGCTCCCCCCAAAAAGGTCAGGCCGCCGGCTTCGGGCGCTACCCACTTTCATGACTTGACGGGCGGTGTGTACAAGGCCCGGGAACGCATTCACCGCGGCGTGCTGATCCGCGATTACTAGCGACTCCGCCTTCACGGAGCCGAGTTGCAGGCTCCGATCCGAACTGAGACCGGCTTTAAGGGATTCGCTCCGCGTCGCCGCGTCGCAACCCGCTGTACCGGCCATTGTAGCATGCGTGAAGCCCAGGACGTAAGGGGCATGATGATCTGACGTCATCCCCACCTTCCTCCGAGTTAACCCCGGCGGTCCCCCGTGAGTTCCCGCCATAACGCGCTGGCAACACAGGGCAAGGGTTGCGCTCGTTGCGGGACTTAACCCAACATCTCACGACACGAGCTGACGACGACCATGCACCACCTGTGAAACGGCCCCGAAGGGAAACCCCGTCTCCGGGGCAAACCGAAACATGTCAAGCCCTGGTAAGGTTCTTCGCGTTGCATCGAATTAATCCGCATGCTCCGCCGCTTGTGCGGGCCCCCGTCAATTTCTTTGAGTTTTAGCCTTGCGGCCGTACTCCCCAGGCGGGACGCTTAACGCGTTAGCTCCGACACGGAACCCGCGGAATGGGCCCCACATCCAGCGTCCACCGTTTACGGCGTGGACTACCAGGGTATCTAATCCTGTTCGCTCCCCACGCTTTCGCTCCTCAGCGTCAGTAACGGCCCAGAGACCTGCCTTCGCCATTGGTGTTCTTCCCGATATCTACACATTCCACCGTTACACCGGGAATTCCAGTCTCCCCTGCCGCACTCCAGCCCGCCCGTACCCGGCGCAAATCCACCGTTAAGCAGTGAACTTTCACACCAGACGCGACGAACCGCCTACGAGCCCTTTACGCCCAATAATTCCGGACAACGCTTGCACCCTACGTATTACCGCGGCTGCTGGCACGTAGTTAGCCGGTGCTTATTCGAAAGGTACACTCACAAAAAGCTTGCTCCCCAACAAAAGCGGTTTACAACCCGAAGGCCGTCATCCCGCACGCGGCGTCGCTGCATCAGGCTTTCGCCCATTGTGCAATATTCCCCACTGCTGCCTCCCGTAGGAGTCTGGGCCGTATCTCAGTCCCAATGTGGCCGGTCGCCCTCTCAGGCCGGCTACCCGTCGAAGCCTTGGCAGGCCGTTACCCCGCCAACAAGCTGATAGGACGCGACCCCATCCCGTTCCGGCAAAACCCTTTCCCGGCCAATCATGCGAAAGGCCGGAACATCCGGTATTACCACCCGTTTCCGAATGCTATTCCGGAGAACGGGGCAGGTTAGTCACGCATTACTCACCCGTTCGCCACTCTCACCGCCAAAACCGAAGTTAAAGCGGATCCCGTTCGACTTGCATGTGTTAAGCACGCCGCCAGCGTTCGTCCTGAGCCAGAATCAAACCCTCCACAAAAAACAATATGCGGAAAAGCCCGAAAAAAGCTCTCCAAAAAACAAATTAAAGAAAAAGACAAAACCCGATCCGAAAACCGAACCGGATTCCGCACTTAAACGCGATGCCAATCAAGCCCCCTCGGGCACCCGAAAACCGGGCAGGCACCGCACTGACATCTTACTTAAGCATAAAAAGTAGTACAAACACGCTCTTGAGTTCTCAAACCGCCGCGCCGCAACCGTCCGAAACAACAAGAAACAAGACCCGGCAAAAATCAGAAAAGACTCAAACCGAAACAGTCTCAAACCTTGAAGCCCGGCACCGCAGGGCAGC
>NZ_JBGUQY010000028.1:0-6067 GCF_045131395.1 Fibrobacter sp.
TCTTGTCGGTCACCTGAAGCCATTCGGTGGCGTTGGCGAGCGGAGACTGTCCACCGTCACCCGGCTTGTAGTCCTTGAGTTCCGGCAGGAGCACCGGAAGTTCGGCATCGTCCACCGTAGAGATTTCGCCATCTTCCCAGTGGATGATCGGGAAAACCCCGCAAGGCGAGAGCAGCGGGACTGCTTGCGGACCCATTGCACAAGTGCCAAACCCGCCGCTCGAAAATAGAAATGCAAGCATTTCTGCTTTACTCGCTTATGGGTTTGTGCCGAGCCGAGGAGGTTTCTGCAACGATTCGCCCCTTTGCATTTGGGCGTTCCCCGCACATTCGTGCGGGTCGGGCTATATTTTATGGGTCGCCCGGTTCACTCCGTTCCCGCCCAGCCTCATAAAACCGAGCCCATGGTCTCGGCCCCAAGGGGTCACTATCCCTAACGCAGAAGTCCTTTTGCTTTTAATTGTCTTTTAGACAACGAATAGACATACCAACTTCTTTCCCTTCTTGACTAATACTCATCTCATTTTGATTGTATTTTAAATACACATATTTTGCGGCAATTGGATCAACTGCATCAGAATATGGAGTTGCAGACCAAAAGATTGCGTATTCTCGTACATCACCAAAATCGAGATTACCATATTCAGCCCCCGCTGGGAGTGCAGAAAAACCGAATAAGTCAAGGCCATTATCAATTAACCAACCAGATGTAGATTTAAGTTTTTTCCCAGCAGAAGTGGATCCAACGGCATCTCTTAAATATTGCCACTCTTTTATTGTCGGCAAATGCCACCCTTCGGGACAGATTCCACGTGTGGGATATTTGGGTGAACACTCTTTTCCATAGCCACAGCCTTTACCATTTGAACCATATTCTCCAGCACTATCCATTGCTGTAGCCCAAGTATAAAGTCTCCCGTACTTGACACAGTTACTTTCATTGTTTTTATAGCAAACACTATGATAAAAACTGCGAGTTGTTTTATAATTAAGATTCTGCGCCATCCATGTCTGTTCGCCGATTTCTACCGTTTGATAAACTTGACCATCGCGAGAATCTGTCAAACTTCCATAGCCTTCAAAAGAACTGTTCCCATTTGGATTTTTGATGCAGCGAACACTAAGTCCATATTCCTTGTCATATTCGTTAGCACCTGCAGCGTTTTCAGCATAATTCAAGCTTACAAGATCAGCTTTATTATCACCATCATCCATAGAACTCCAAAAATATGCGCCGTTGCTCTCATTTCGGAAAGTTCCGCCGCTAGTTCTGAAGCCAGCAGGCAACGCCGTAAAATGATAACGATCCGGTCCATTACCATTATTGTACCAACCTTCAGTTGATTTGAGAAGCCGTCCCGCAGCCGACCATCCCTCTCCATTTCCATCTCCGTGCATCAAGGTATTCCAATCTATTGTTGATGGTAAAGTCCATCCCTCGGGACATGCGTTTGTTGCCGCTGACCATGTATAAAGTCGTCCATATTTCTGGCAGTTATTTACATCGTCTTCGTAGCAATAACTATTTTCCATATTGTAATTCAAATTCTCCGCCATCCAAATCTGCCATTTACCAATGCCAACAATTATAGTTACAGTCTTATACTTTTTGCCATCCCGAGAATCTGTAAAGGTTCCATCGTCAGGAGTAGATTCTATACTTGAAGACGAATTGCTCTGACTAGATGAAGACGATATATTTTGACTACTTGAAGAGCTTATTACATAGGGATTCCATGGAACATCCTTAATGCACCGAATGGATGCCGCATAGGACTTGCCCAATGTCTGTAGATATGCATTTGCGGATGCGCTATTGAGCGACATTTCGTATGCACTAAGTCCATAAGCCCCCTCTTCAGAACTCCAAAAATAGGCGCCTCTACCTTCATTAAGAAAACCTTCGCTTTCGGCCTTATAACCAGCGGGTAACGCAGCAAATGCAAAGTCATCAGAGCCATTAATAGTTGTGGCCTTGAGAATTTTTCCAGCAATGTTGCGCCCTCCTATCGCCGAAATTAAAGTTTCAAATTCGGCTTTTGACGGCAAATGCCATTCACTAGGGCAAACACCCTGAATTTTTTCCGAAGGCAAAGAACATGTATTTCCAAAGCCACAGGACTCCTCGGATTTATTCACAGCGGCAGCCCATTTATAAAGTCTTCCATACTTTGTACAATTGTCTTCGTCATTGTTGTAGCAGAAACTACTGTCAGAGGCAAAGTTCAAGTTTTCCGACATCCAGGTCTGAGAACCAATGGTTACCGCTCCATAAGTATGCCCATCGCGATAATCTGTAAGCACCCCATTTGCAAATTTTGACCCCGTGCTTGCAGACGACGCCTTCTTTGAGCTACTACTTGAAGAAGCATTATCTTGCTTAGAGGAGGATGATATTGTTTTTTGACTGCTACTTGACAAAATGGTACTGCTAGACAAGTTGCTTGTACTAGAGCCTGTTTTTTCAGAATTGCTAGAAACATCGAGCCCCAGGGAACCTGGATTATCAACAATCCCACCATTTTTTGATGAACTACTTAATTCATCCGTATTATGCTCCGAAGACAAGCTGTTGTCAGTTTGAGCGTCATCAACCCAATTTCCCATCGAGCAAACATAGGCTTTATTTTCCAATTCATCCCAGAATACGGCTCCCTCGTTGGAAGCAGAACATTCTCCTAATCCCTCAGCCAACTGGACTATGGCTGTTGTGCCGGCGTCAGTTCCGTTATCATCGCCGCTGCCGCAACCGACAAAAGATGACGAAGAGATTAAGGCTATGCCAAAGGCAGCGCTAATTAATGAGTTTTTTTGATGATTGATGTTTTCATGATTTTATCTCAGAAATTCCTCGATAATCAGGCTATTTTATTACATCTGGTTGTATGCTTTCTTTGCAAATCGGGCATAGTTGCTGACCCTTTTTCCAGCATTCTTCACATACAGGGCGACGGCATTCTATGCAAACAAGAACGGAATCACCCTCATGCAAGATTTTGCCGCACTTAGAACACTTGTTTCTTTCTTGAATTCTAGCCATACTCATCTTCTATCTCCTTTTTCTTTGTCATGTTTAAAAATCTTATTCGTGTGATAAACCGAGTTTTTTTCTTCCCGACCGGCTTAGTATGCAATTACACCATCTTAAGTCTTACCACTTTTCGACGGCGGATTAATTTTCTCCTTAACAACTTCTTCATATGTCTCTCTTAAGTTGTCTTTTTCATAGGAAACAAATCCATACCTATAAGACTGCTTCTTTATTTTCACTAGCATTTCTTTATGACTTTGGTAAATTGCATTAGAAGTATTAAAAAGAACAAGATTAATTCCTGTTGAAACAGAACTGTTAAACATTAATCCATCCGCGCCACATTTCTTCGCAATATCAGTAATAAATTGAGATTTATAATACCTATTACTTTTATCTGGCGTTAGAGGGGTCTCAAACTCACTACGAAAAATGTCATACAATACATAATCATCGTAATCACTTTTTGGGGATACATAATCAAGAATATTTGTATGACATAAATTCAGAATTCTTAAGTTTTCGTCAACTTTGAATGTCCCAATTGAAACATAATGACCAGGGGCCGGGCGAACTTCTGCTAAGGCGGTATCAATACTTGTTGCTAAATATAAATGGGAAATGCCTATTCTATTTGCTCTGCACTCAACTGTTTTTGACGGGGGCGGAGCCGAAATATCTTTTCCCCAAAATGGACTTTTTATAGAAAATTCATATTCACCTTGCGTCATTCTTTTTTCTTCATTACCTATTCTAGCCCTGAACCAATAGCCATTAGAATATTCTGATGTTAAATTCTTTTGAATCAAGGCTTCTAATTGATTTAAATATTTTGATTCAACATCATCATAGTTCTGCAGTTCAAGATCACTAAGTATATTTTTCCACCTCTTGCTACCAAGTTCTTTTAAAGGCCAACTTATTGGGGGATCAAAAAATAAAGCGATTGGCTGGTCGTCCGTTAATCGTTCAACGACATCAGTATCACATCCATCAGGAATTGAAATGATAGGATTGTCTCTGCTTAAAAGATCTGTAAATTGATACAAGCCATGATTATCATATTCAAGGCAAGAATAATAATGTCTAATCAAAAATGAAAAAATCGTTCTTATTCCTTCATCTTCTATAGCATTCACACACAAAGCCTCTTTATGACATAGACAACAGCTGTGATTTATTCCTTTTTCTTTTATATAAATTCTTATATCGGGGTGTAGAAAACAATTCTCGCATACATAGTAGTTTTCATCTTCATCAACCGCTTTATTTTGGGGCAACATCTTATTAATCATTTTTTCCTACTAAACAAAAAAAACACCGTAAACCTCCTAATACAAGATTTAGTCTTTAACGCAACGAACAGAAATACCTAAGTCCTTGCGGTCATATCGCCGGATAGCATCATCGTGTCCCTGATTGAGGCTTATGTAGTATGCGTTGTAGATACTGTACTCTGTAGAACTCCAGAAGCTAGCAACGTCGCCCTCGAAGCCGAACCCTCCATTGAAGGACATCAAACCAGCAGGCAACGCAGAAAACAAGAATGCATCTGTCAAATTACTCTCATTAGGCCATCCCAAACTGGACTTGAGAGCTTTGCTTGCATTGGCTTTTCCTCCCACAGCGGCAAACAAGGCATTCCATTCCGTAGTATCCGGTAGATGCCACCCTTCGGGGCAAATTCCACGAACAGGATAAGTCGGAGAGCAAGTCCTTGTAAAACCACAATTTTTTCCATTGGTGCTAAATCTTCCTGCACTATCCATAGCTGCAGACCACAGATATAGACGACCGTATTTTGCACAATTGTCAGATTTGTTGTTATAGCAGAAACTGGATGAATCTAAGTCCTTAGTTTTCCCAAGATAGCGATAGTTCAGGTTTTCTGCCATCCAAATTTGTTTGTCAATAGCAACAATCTTATATTTTTTCCCATCTCTCTTATCTAATAAAGTAGTTTCATACACAGTTCCATCCATAGAGCCAATCCATAGACCATTTGTACATGTATAAATGGAATCCAAGTTTTCCGATATATTTATTCGTATTTCTTCATTTTCCGTATAGCACACACAACCTTTATCAAGGGATATTTCTAATTGATTCGCTTCTCTAAATTGATTTGCTGAACACACATACTTGTTTTCTGGATTAACCACTCCACTTACAATAGAACCATCGGTTAAGCAAACCTTACCATATGTATTATATTCCAATGAAGTCGATTTTGTCCAAGCATTTGATTTACAAGTATAATAGACACCTTCATAAGCAAGTACAGCACCTGTTCTAGACGAAGAGCAATAACCTAGGTTATACACAACATCCGAAACATTATCCCAATATGTTTCATGGCATATGTAATATTGTCCGCTAAGAATCTTTTTCTCACCGTCTCGACTTGTCACGCAAGCTCCAATGTTGTATTCAACCTCATCAGCCGTTTCTCTCCACACACCATTTTCATAAACATAGTGGTTTGTCGCAACAACAGATCCTTCTTTCACTTCCCCTTCGATTCCTGACTCCCATCTGTAGGTGTCATATTCCAATACAGACGCTTCTACCCACACATTGGAACGGCATATATAGTAGGTATTTTCATATTTGCTAATCTCATTTTCGTTGACACTAGAACAAGTTCCTAGATTGGAATTTGCGATAATTTCGTTAAGATTGATGACTGCATTTTGGTAGCCACAAGTAATCGTAATGAGACTTCCGTTACGTTCAATGGAACACCCTTCGCCAGTATCACCCTTGTCACCCTTCTCGCCCTGGATGCCCTGCGCACCGGTATCGCCCTTGTCCCCCTTTTCGCCTTGGATACCCTGTTCGCCAGTATCACCCTTGTCACCTTTTTCGCCTTGGATACCCTGTTCGCCAGTATCGCCCTTGTCTCCCTTTTCGCCTTGGATGCCTTGCTCACCAGCATCACCCTTCTCGCCTTTTTCGCCTTGGACGCCTTGTGCACCGGTATCGCCCTTGTCGCCTTTCTCGCCTTGGACGCCTTGTGCACCGGTATCGCCCTTGT
>NZ_JBGUQY010000029.1:0-94370 GCF_045131395.1 Fibrobacter sp.
GTGGCAATGGAAAAGCAGCTCCGCTTCGCAATCCGCGAAGGTGGCCGTACCGTTGGCGCTGGCTCCGTAACCGAAATCATCAAGTAATCGGATAATAAAATGCCCAGAGAACTCATCACGCTCGAATGCACAGAATGCAATCAGCGCAACTATGACTGCGATAAGAACAAGCGTCTTCACCCCTCCCGCGTGGAGTACAAGAAGTACTGCCCGTTCTGCCGCAAGCATACTGTTCACAAGGAAACCAAGTAAGGAAGTCCGAATAGGTCGGTAGCTCAATTGGTAGAGTCACGGTCTCCAAAACCGTTGGTTGGGGGTTCGAGTCCCTCCCGACCTGCTCACTTCCTGGAGTCATTATGCGCAAGATCCAGCAATATGTCAAGGAATCCATCGAGGAACTGAAGAAAGTTACTTGGCCTACTTGGGAAGAACTTAAGGGTTCGACTTTGGTAGTGATGCTTTTTAGCGTCATTATGGGTCTGTACATTGCCGGACTCGACATTGGTTTCTCTTGGATCATTGACAAAATTATGGGAAGAGGTTAACTAGTATGCTTTGGTATGCCATTCACACCTTTTCCGGTCAAGAAAACAACATTAAGAAACGTATCGAGCAGATGATTGAACGCGAAGGCGTTCGAGAAAAGTTCGGCCGTATCATTGTCCCGACCCGCGAAGTGGTTTCCACCGTTCGCGGTCGTCGTCATGTATCGGTGCAGAACGCAATGCCTACTTACGTTTTCATCGAAATGGTGCTGGACGAGCTCACCCAGCATTTGGTGATGAACATTAATGGCGTCACCCATTTCCTCGGAATGACACCCACTAAGAGGGTGGCTATTCCTTTACAACAGAGCGAGGTCGATCGTCTTCTTGGAGTTGATCCTAGTGGCTCCGCAGAAGGTGAGATCCAAAATCCGTACACAATTGGCGAAAATGTCCGCATCAAGGAAGGTCCGTTCAAGGACTTTGTGGGCGTCGTAGACGAAATCATGGAAGACAAGACCAAGATCAAGGTCATGGTCACGGTCTTCGGTCGTTCTACGCCTGTCGAACTTTCCTACAACCAGGTTGAGTCCGACATCGCTTAAGACTACGGTTTTGAAACGGAGATAACACAGTGGCAAAGAAAATCACAGGTTATATTAAGCTCCAGATTCCTGCAGGCGCCGCAAACCCGGCTCCTCCGGTGGGTCCCGCCCTTGGTCAGAAGGGTGTGAACATCATGGAATTCTGCAAGCAGTTCAACGCAAAGACTCAGAACGACAAGGGCATGATTATCCCGGTCGTTATTACGGTCTATGCCGATAAGAGCTTTACCTTCATCACGAAGGTATCGCCGGTTCCGGCCCTCATCAAGAAGGCCGCCGGCATTGAAAGCGGCTCTGGCGAACCCAACCGTAAGAAAGTTGGTAAGCTCACCAAGGCCCAGGTCCAGGATATCGCCCAAAAGAAGATGCCGGATCTAAACACAATCGACCTCGAAGCCGCTATGCGCATGGTCGCGGGTACTGCTCGCTCCATGGGCGTTGAAGTGGTTGACTGAGGCAGGTAATTCACCGTTACGTATCTGACAGGAAACACCATGTTCAGAGGAAAAAAATACAAGAAGATTGCAGAAAGCATCGATCGTAACAAGGCTTATGATCTTGCTGAAGCAGTCCAAATCCTTAAAAAGTCCGAATTGAAGTTCGACCAGACGGTCGAAATCCACTTCAATCTCGGTGTGGACCCAAAACATTCCGACCAAGTGGTTCGTGGCACTGTCGTGCTGCCGCATGGTACCGGTCGTCAGGTCCGCGTCTTGGTTTTCTGCAAGGACAATAACCTTGAAGTTGCAAAGAACGCAGGCGCAGACTACGCTGGTGGTGCTGACTTGGTTCAGAAGATTCAGGAAGGCTGGCTGGACTTTGATTCCGTCGTTGCTACTCCCGACATGATGCCGGTGATTAGTAAGGTCGCTAAGGTCCTCGGTCCTCGCGGTTTGATGCCTTCTCCGAAGGCCGGCACTGTGACGGTTAACGTCGCTCAGACGGTTAAGGAACTCAAGGCTGGTAAGATTCAGTACCGCGTTGACAAGGGCGCCAACGTCCATGCCCCCGTAGGCAAGCTCTCCTTCGGCGTCGAACAGCTGGTTGAAAACACCAAGGCTGTGATCGATTCCGTTGTCAAGAACAAGCCTCAATCTTCTAAGGGCACCTACATTAAGAGCCTTACGTTGTCTGCAACGATGGCTCCGGGCATCAAACTTGATATGGCACTGACGCGATAGGAGACACCATGAAAGCTGTAGTTAAAAAACAACAGACTGTGGACGCGCTCGTCGAGTCCTTCAATGGCGCTACCGCCGTTTATCTGCTCAATTATCAAGGCATGACCGTAGAAAAGGACAATGCCCTTCGCAAGGCACTCGCATCTAAGGGTGTGAAGTACCACGCTGTGAAGAACACTCTTCTCAAGCGCGTGCTCGCTGCTCTTAAGGTCGAAGGTCTCGACGATTTGCTGACCGGCGCAACTTCCGTGATGGTCGGCTTCGAAGAAGATCCGCTTCTGCCTGCTCGCGAAATTGAAGCATTCCACAAAGCAAACCCCGATTTCTTGGTTGCCAAGAGCGTGTACCTTGATGGCAAGGCGATGCCTGGCTCCGAAGTCGTGAACCTCTCCAAGATCCCGGATCGTAAGGGCATGATCGCTCAGATCGTCTCCATCGCTCTCGGACCTGGCTCCACGATCGCCGGTCAAATCAAGACACTCCAGGAAAAGCTGGAAAAAGAATCGGGCTCCGAAGCTGCCCCTGAAGCCGCTGCGGAAGCTTAACAACAAACCACAAACCAAAAAATTTAAACGGAATAATCGGAGAAACACATCATGGCAACTGATATCAAGGCACTGGGCGATCAAATCGTTGGTCTTACCCTTCTCGAAGCCAAGGCTTTGGCTGACTACCTTAAAGAAACCCACGGCATCGAAGCTGCTGCCGGTGGCGCCGTCGTAATGGCCGCTGCTGCTGCTGCCCCTGCTGAAGAAAAGACTGAATTCGACGTGATCCTCGTCGAATGCGGCGCTAAGAAGATGGACGTCCTCAAGGCTGTCCGCGCCATCACCGGTCTGGGCCTCAAGGAAGCTAAGGACCTGGTCGAAAAGGCCAACAGCGTGGTTAAGGAAGCAATGCCGAAGGCCGACGCTGAAAAGCTCAAGAAGGACCTGGAAGATCTCGGAGCAAAGGTCGCTCTGAAGTAATGCTTTCACTTCATTGACTTACTATACGCCAACTGCCTGCACTGTACGTGCGGGCTTTTGGTGTATAATGTTTGTCACTATTTTTTGCTATTTTTAGATAAAAAAGCTCTTCACCGGATGAGGTATTTCAAATGACCACGGAGCGAAAAAGCTATTCCTCCAACAAGTTCCAGCTGGAACTCCCGTACCTGATCGAAGTCCAGAAGGCTTCGTACGAGCAATTCCTCCAGAAGGAAATCTCGCCTGAAAAACGTCTCAAGGTAGGGCTGGAACGCGTGTTCCAGGATATTTTCCCGATCACTGACGTCAAGGGTCTTTACTCCCTTAATTATGAAGGTTATTATTTCGGTATCCCGAAGTACAGCATCCCCGAATGCCGTGAGCGTGGCCTCACGTATTCCATGGAGCTTTACGCAACTCTTTCTCTGCAGATTTTCGAAGAAGATGGCGAAGATCGCAAGCTGAAGGAAGAAGTTAAGAACGACGTTCTTATTTGCGAACTCCCGATCATGACTGAAAACGGAACGTTCATCGTCAATGGCGCTGAACGCGTTGTCGTTTCCCAGTTGCACCGTTCCTACGGTATTAGCTTTGACGAAGAACTCCAGCCCAGCGGCCGCTCCGATTACAAGAGCCGTATTATTCCGCACCGTGGTGCCTGGGTGGAATTCAATACCGAAGGCGACACCCTTTATCTTATCATTGACCGCAAGAAGAAGCTCGCTGCTACGACCATGCTCCGTTGCATCGGTTTCGAAACCACGCAGGAAATTCTCAAGCTCTTCTACAAGAAGACCGAAGAAGTTTCTATCGACGAGCTCAAGGGTCAGTTTGACGAAAATGGCGTCTGCGTCCTCATCGACCGCATCATTTTCGAAGACGTGATTGACAAGGATTCCGGCGAAGTCATCGTTCACGCCAACGACGTGATTGACGAAAAGAAGCTCGAATGTCTCATCGAAAACAAGGTGGAAACGGTTGTGCTCCTCTCCAAGGACGAAGACAACCTCCTCATCCACTACACCCTCGCTGCCGACAAGTCCAAGTCCCGCGAAGACGCCCTCAAGGCTATCTACTCCGTGACTCACCAGCAGCAGGACGAAGCTCCGGATATGCGCACTGCCGAACTTTACTTCGACAGCCAGTTCATTTCCGATCCGCACAAGTACGATCTCGGCGAAGTTGGCCGCTATCGCTTGAACGCTAAGATTTACAGCAAGCCCGAAATCTTGAAGGTCCTGGAAGAACAGGGCGACGAATTCAAGATTCCGTCCCTCACCACGATGACCATGAGCAAGGCCGACTTCCTTGCCATCATCGAATACATGGTTGGCCTCTACAGCGATACCGAAGGTTACACCCTCGACGATATCGACCACTTGGGCAACCGTCGTACCCGTTCCGTGGGCGAACTCCTTGCTAACCAGATTTCCGTGGGCCTCTCCCGTATGTCTCGCGTCATCCGCGAGAACCTGAACCTCCACGGCGAAGACGAACAGACCACTCCGCGCGACCTCGTGAATACCCGCATGGTCAGCTCCACGGTGCAGTCCTTCTTCGGTTCTTCTCAGCTTTCCCAGTTCATGGACCAGATGAACCCGCTTTCTGAATTGACTCACAAGCGTCGTCTCTCTGCTCTCGGTCCTGGTGGTCTTTCCCGCGAACGCGCAGGCTTCGAAGTCCGTGACGTGCACTACACGCACTACGGCCGTCTCTGCCCGATCGAAACTCCGGAAGGCCCGAACATCGGTCTTATCAACTCCCTCGCATCTTTCGCCGTGGTGAACCACTTCGGCTTTATCGAAACCCCGTACCGTATTGTGGGTCTCATTGACTTCAAGGATGCCAAGGGCAACATCGTGAAGATTCCTGAATCCAAGTGGCATTTCGGTATCTTCAAGGCTTTCGTGCATGACCCGCACCTCTTCCTGGAACTCGAACTTTCCAAGAAGCAGATCGACTCTGTGCGCATGAACCTCGACATCAAGCAGCGCGACCTCTTCGAAGGTTTCGTGAACAAGGTGTTTGCGTTCAAGGATGCCGAAGGCAACGTGACTTACTACCGTAACGGTTTCACCGTTGATGACTTCAACGGCAAGGCCGATTACGAACAGGTTGGCACTGTGGTCGAACAGATCGTTTCTGACTACATCACCTTCCTCACCGCCGACGAAGAAGACGCATTCAAGGTGGCTCCGGCTTCTACCGAACTCACCGAAGACAACCGCTTCAAGGGCGACATGGACGGCTACGTGATCGTTCGCGACAAGAGCGAATATCCGCACCTCATGCGTCAGGACAGCTTCGAACTCGACGACACCGAAACCGAACGTATCGACCTCATGGACGTGGCCCCGATGCAGATCGTGTCTGTGGCTGCTGGTCTTATTCCGTTCCTCGAACATGATGACGCTAACCGTGCATTGATGGGTTCCAACATGCAGCGCCAGGCTGTGCCTCTGCTCCGCGCCGAAGCTCCGGTGGTGGGTACGGGTCTCGAACGCCGCGCCGCACTCGACTCGGGTACGGTCGTCCGTGCAAAGCACGACGGTAAGGTGACCTTCGTTGACGCCCGCAACATTACCGTGCAGCGTGGCGACATGGTCGACGGCAACTTCGTGCCGCTCACCGGTCTCGGCGAAGACTACGAATTCCTCGGCAAGGATCCTATCGACAACTACGTTCTGCGCAAGTTCGAACGTTCCAACCAGGATTCCTGCATCAACCAGAAGCCGATCGTAGACGTGGGCGACTTCGTTAAGGCTGGCGACGTGCTGGCTGACGGCGTTTCCACCGATCACGGCGAACTGGCTCTCGGTAAGAACATCCTCATCGGCTTCCTCCCCTGGAACGGTTACAACTACGAAGACGCCGTTATCATTTCGGAAGAACTGGCCATCAAGGATACCTTTACCTCTATCCACATCGAAGAATATGAACTCGAAGTCCGCGACACCAAGCGCGGTCCGGAAGAACTCACCCGTGAAATTCCGAACGTTGGCGAAGATGCTCTCCGCAACCTCGACGAAAACGGCGTGATCCGCGTGGGTGCCGAAGTTTCCGCTGACGATATCCTCGTCGGTAAGGTGACTCCGAAGGGCGAAACCGAACTCTCTCCGGAAGAACGTTTGCTCCGTGCTATCTTCGGCGAAAAGGCCGGCGACGTGCGCGATTCTTCTCTGAAGGCTCCTCCGGGAATGAAGGGCGTCGTGCTCGAAACCCGTATCTTCAGCAAGAAGGACAAGGCTGACAAGAACAGCAAGGAAAAGGACCAGGAAACCATCAACGAAATCCGCGCCAACTTCCAGGCTCAGATTGACAAGATCAAGGCTTCTTGCTCCGAACACTTGTTCGAACTTTTGGGTGGCAAGGCTGCCGGCAAGGTCATGGACAATGAAACCCATGAACTCTTGATTCGCGAAGGCCAGACTTACACCGAACAGAACCTGTCCGTGATCGACGTGACCAAGGTTTCTCCGGCCTCCACCTTCGTGGTGGGCGACGACGAACTCCAGGAAAAGGTGCTCTCGCTCGTGCTCGTGGCTCGCGACAACCTTGATACGCTCACCCGTACCATGGAAAAGGAAATCGACAAGGTCACTAAGGGTGACGAACTCAAGCCGGGCGTTCTCAAGAGCGTCAAGGTCTACATTGCCAAGAAGCGTTGCCTCTCTATCGGTGACAAGATGGCAGGTCGTCACGGTAACAAGGGTGTGGTCTCCAAGATCGTGCCGGTCGAAGACATGCCGTTCACCGAAGACGGTCGTCCGCTCCAGATTCTTCTGAACCCGCTGGGCGTGCCTTCTCGTATGAACATCGGTCAGGTGCTTGAAGTTCACCTTGGCTGGGCTGCAAAGACCCTCGGTTTCAAGGTTTCTACTCCGGTGTTCGATGGTGCCAAGTTCGAAGACATCTGCAAGGAACTTGAAAAGGCTTACCAGAAGAACCCGATCGTGAACTACGAAATGGATCCGGACAACAACAAGATTATCGGTAAGGCAAAGCTCTATGACGGCCGTACCGGTGAAGCCTTCTTGAACCCGGTGACGATCGGTTACATGTACTACCTGAAGCTCGGTCACTTGGTGGACGACAAGATCCACGCCCGTTCTATCGGTAGCTACGCTCTCGTGACCCAGCAGCCTCTTGGCGGTAAGAGCCAGTTCGGTGGCCAGCGCTTCGGTGAAATGGAAGTGTGGGCTATGGAAGCTTACGGTGCCGCTTACACGCTGCAGGAACTCCTCACCGTCAAGTCTGACGACGTGCAGGGCCGTTCCAAGGTGTACGATGCTATCGTCCACGGTCAGAACACTCCGAAGCCGGGTGTTCCTGAATCCTTCAACGTTATGATCCGCGAAGTTCGTTCTTTGGGTCTCAATATTCAGACCAATGGAGATAAGTAATATGGTCGAAGAAATTGAACGCGACAATTCTGGCGATATTTCGATTCACCTCGCCGCTCCGGAAATGATCCGTAGCTGGTCCCATGGTGAAGTGACCAAGCCCGAAACTATCAACTACCGTTCCTTCAAGCCTGAAAAGGATGGTCTTTTCTGCGAAAAGATCTTTGGACCGGTGAAGAACTGGGAATGTAACTGCGGTAAGTTCAAGCGCATCCGTTACAAGGGTGTGGTGTGCGACCGTTGCGGCGTGGAAGTGACTCACTCCAACGTGCGCCGTAAGTACATGGGCCACATTGAACTTGCTATTCCTCTGACCCACACCTGGTTCGTCCGTAACCAGCCGTGCGTCATTGGCGCTCTCCTCAATTTGTCCACCAAGGATCTCGACAACATCATCTACTATGAAAAGTATGTCGTGATCGATCCGGGTGACGCTGACCTCGAACCCAACGCCTTGATTGATGAAGCCCAGTATCAGGACCTCACCAACGAAGGCCGTACCTTCGACGCCAAGATGGGTGCCTCCGCTATCAAGCAGCTGCTTGACCGCGTGGACCTCACCGCCCTTTCTGCTGAACTCCGTACTCAGGCTATGTCCAAGTCCAAGACCAAGCAGGAAGACGCCCTCAAGCGCCTCAAGGTCGTGGATTCCTTCCTCAAGTCTCAGCGCGACAGTTTCCGTAGCTACTACGAAGATCCTGAAAAGGCCCAGAAGGCCGACAGCCAGCAGCCCTGGCTCCGTGGTCTCGCCGAAGCCGTTGCCGAATTCAAGGCTAACTATGAAGCCAAGCACGACAACTTCGTTGTTGCCGACGCTTACGAAGAATTCCGCAAGATGTACCCGAGCGAAGCTCGCCTTCTCGCCAACCAGCCGTCTTGGATGATCCTCGACGTGCTTCCGGTGATTCCGCCTGATCTTCGTCCGCTCGTTCCGCTCGAAGGCGGCCGTTTCGCAACGTCCGACTTGAACGAACTTTATCGCCGTGTCATCAACCGCAACAACCGTTTGAAGAAGTTGATCGACCTCCGTGCACCGAACGTGATTCTTTGCAACGAAAAGCGTATGTTGCAGGAAGCCGTTGACCAGCTGTTCGACAGCGGCCGTCGCACTGCCCGTACGGGTTCTGCACGTCCGATGAAGAGCCTCGCTGAACTCCTGAAGGGTAAGCAGGGCCGCTTCCGTATGAACTTGCTCGGTAAGCGCGTGGACTACTCCGGTCGTTCCGTGATCGTGGTGGGCCCGGAACTTCGCATGCATCAGTGCGGTCTTCCGAAGCGCATGGCTCTCGAACTTTACAAGCCGTTCATCATCCACCGTTTGGAAGAAGAAGGTATCGTTTATACCCTCAAGTCCGCTAAGAAGTACGTGGACGCCGAACGTCCGGAAGTGTGGGATATCCTCGAAGAAATTATCGAAGACCACCCGGTGATGTTGAACCGTGCCCCGACGCTTCACCGTCTGGGTATCCAGGCGTTCTATCCGCGCCTGATCGAAGGTAACGCAATCCGCCTCCACCCGCTCGTCTGTACTGCATTTAACGCAGACTTCGACGGTGACCAGATGGCTTGCCACCTTCCGCTGTCTTTCGAAACGCAGCTCGAATGCCGCGTTCTCATGCTCTCTTCGAACAACATTCTTCACCCGGCTTCCGGTCAGCCGATCGCTGTGCCGGGCCAGGATATCGTGCTCGGTCTGTACTACCTGACCAAGCCCCGTCCGGCCCGTAAGGGTGAAGGCATGCACTTCTTCGACTCTGCCGAAGCCGTGCGCGCCTACGAAAACGGTGTTGTCGATCTGAACGCAATCGTTTACCTGAAGCTTAAGGCCGGCAAGAAGATCTACATGGGCGCCCTCGAAAAGGATGCCGTCTGCTTGCGTGAATCTGCCGACGACAATGGCAATATCGAAGTTGCCGTGAAGGCCGGTGAAAAGATTAAGTTCCTTACCCTTAAGGAAGACAATGTTATCAAGACGACCGTCGGTCGTATCATCTTCAACGAATTCGTTCCGAAGGAACTTGGCTACGCCAACGAAACCTTTGGCAAGAAGGTGATCGCCAAGTCCATTGACGACCTGTACCGCCGCACCGGTAACCGCGTGACCGTGGATTACCTGGATGACCTGAAGGCTAACGGTTACAAGTGGGCAACTCGCGCCGGTTCTTCTGTGGCTATCGCCGAAATGGTGATTCCGAAGGAAAAGCAGGAAATGCTCGACAAGGCTGCCGAACAGGTTTCCCGCATCCGTGGCCTCTATGAAGACGGTGTGATTACTGACGGTGAACGTTATAACCAGACCATCGACGTCTGGTCCAAGACGACCTCCGAAGTCGCTGCCAAGCAGTGGGATTTGCTCTCCAGCGACCGCGACGGCTTTAACCCGGTTTACATGATGGCCGACTCCGGCGCTCGTGGTAGCCGCGAACAGATTAAGCAGCTGTCCGGTATGCGTGGTTTGATGCAGAAGCCGATCAAGCAGCTCGGTGGTCAGGAAGTTATTGAAAACCCGATTAAGTCCTGCTTCCGTGAAGGTCTGAACGTGATGGAATACTTCATCTCGTCTCACGGTGCTCGTAAGGGTTTGGCTGATACCGCTCTTAAGACGGCTGACGCTGGTTACTTGACTCGTCGTCTCGTTGACGTGGGCCAGGACCTCGTGATTACCGAAGAAGACTGCGGTACTACCGATGGTATCGAAGTGTCCGCATTCAAGGACGGCGACGATACCGTGATCGCTCTCGAAGAACGTCTCCTTGGTCGTGCTCCGGTGGATGACATCAAGCACCCGGTTACTGGCGAAGTGATCGTCAAGGCCGGTGAACTCGTGACCGAACGTGATCTTCCGAAGATCTCCGCTACCGGTCTCGAACACATCAAGATGCGTTCCGTGCTTACCTGTAATTCCCGCAATGGTGTCTGCTCCAAGTGCTATGGCCGTATGCTGGCTTCCGGTCGTCCGGTTGACCTCGGCGAAGCCGTGGGTGTGCTTGCAGCCCAGTCCATCGGTGAACCGGGTACGCAGCTTACCCTCCGTACCTTCCACATCGGTGGTGCTTCTTCTCGTCTTACTGTTGAAAGTGACAAGAAGGCAACCGTGGATGGCCGCGTCGAACTCGAACAGGTGGAAACCGTCGAACACGATGGCCAGAAGGTCGTTACCAGCCGCATGGCTGAACTCGTTATCTTTGACAAGACCGGCATCAACAAGGGTCGTTACCAGATTCCGTACGGCTCTATCCTCCATGTCGAAAACGGCGCCTCCGTTACCGCTGGCGAAGTGATGTTCGAATGGGATCCGTATAACAGCCCGATTATCAGTAACGTTTCTGGTAAGGTTGTTCTTACGGACATGGTTGAAAACCGCACCTACCGTTCCGAAACTGACGAAGTGACGGGCGTGGAAACCTGGACCGTGATTAGCGACAAGCAGCACGGCAAGAAGGACCTCCACCCGGCAGTTACCATCGTTGATTCTTCTAACACGAAGATCGGTAACTACATGCTTCCGGACGGCGCTATCCTTACCGTTAAGGCTGGCGACATGGTGACCGTCGGTCAGACAGTTGCAAAACTTCCGCGCGCTGCCGGTAAGACCCGCGATATTACGGGTGGTCTTCCGCGCGTGGCCGAACTCTTCGAAGCACGCGTTCCGAAGAACAAGGCATTCATCGCTCCGATCGACGGCCTGGTCGAAAAGATCGAAGAAGTCCGCAACAACCAGGTAGTTTATATTAAGATGGATGACCAGGAAGAGAAAGTGCTGGTTCCCCGCGGCGTCCATCTGGCGGTCAACGAAGGTGACCGTGTCCACATTGGTCAGAAGATCAGTGAAGGCAGCGTGGATCCCCACGATATCCTCGACGTCCTTGGTCCTGAAGAGGTCCAGCGTCACTTGGTGAACGAAATCCAGGCGGTGTACCGCCTGCAGGGTGTGGCTATCGCAGATAAGCACATCGAATGTATCGTCCGCCAGATGATGCGTAAGGTGAAGGTCAAGGATTCCGGAGACTCCGAACTGCTTCCGGGCGAAGAAATTTCCAAGGCCCGTCTCCGCGCAGAGAACGACCGCTTGGTCGCACTCGGCAAGACTCCGGCGACCTTCACGCCGATGCTCCTTGGTATCACGAAGGCATCCTTGGCGACAGACAGCTTCATTTCTGCCTGCTCGTTCCAGGAGACCACCAAGATCCTTACCCGCGCTTCCATCGAAGGTAGCGTTGACCCGCTGTTGGGTCTTAAGGAAAACGTGATTATGGGTCGTCTTATTCCGTGCGGTACTGGCGCACGCCACCTGAGGAACGTCCAGGTGGTGGATGCCGATGCCGAACTGGATGCCGCGGCTCGGCCTATGGGTATCCAGGGCGATTATACCGTGTCTGACGATAACGATATCCAGATGTTGGATAACGAAATCGGCATCAATGACGATGATGATTCGGATAATTAACCCGAGATACTTGAAAAAAATTGGAAAAGAAACTATATTTGCACTCCAAAATCTAGGAGATTAACAGTGCCAACTATTCAACAGCTCGTCCGCAACGGACGTGAACAGATCAGCAACAAGACCGCTTCCGTGGCCTTGAAGTCCTGCCCCCAGAAGCGCGGTGTTTGCACCCGCGTGTACACCAGCACCCCGAAGAAGCCGAACTCTGCTCTTCGTAAGATCGCCCGTGTGCGTCTTTCCAACAAGATGGAAGTGACCGCATACATTCCTGGTGAAGGCCACAACCTCCAGGAACACTCCATCGTGCTCATCCGCGGTGGTCGTGTGAAGGACGTCCCCGGTGTTCGTTACCACATCATCCGTGGTACCCTGGATACCCAGGCTGTGAACGGTCGCCAGAACGGCCGCTCCAAGTACGGTGTTAAGAAGAAAGGTGCCGCTCCGGCCAAGAAGTAAGGAAGGTAGAATATGTCTAGAAGAAGAAAGGCTCTCCATCGCTCCATCCTCCCGGATCCGCGTTACAAGTCCACGCTCGTTACCGAACTCGTCGGTGTCGTGCTGAAGCAGGGCAAGAAGACTATCGCTGAACAGATCGTCTATACCGCTCTCGAAACTCTCGGCCAGAAGCTCGAAGGCCCGGAAACTCCGCTTGAAAAGTTCGAAATCTGCCTCGAAAACATCAAGCCGCGTCTCGAAGTGAAGTCCCGCCGTATCGGTGGTGCCAACTACCAGGTTCCTATGGAAGTTGCACCGGATCGCGCCAAGGCTCTCGCTCTCCGTTGGTTGCTCGACGCTGCCCGTAACCGCAACGAAGCCAACATGGCTGACCGCCTTGCTGCAGAACTCGTTGCCGCCAAGAACGGTGAAGGCAACGCTGTCCGCAAGAAGAACGACACGCACAAGATGGCCGAAGCCAACAAGGCATTCGCCCACTTCCGTTTCTAATTCTTGCATTAGCACAGAATTATCCTAGAGGAAGGGCTCGCTTACAAAGCGAGCCTTTTCTGTATTGAGGAGTAGGGATCTGTAAGGGAGGGGAATCTTATTTGCAGAGGTGTTTATGAATTTTAAGAAAAGCATTATTGCGAGCACCCTCGGGTGCGCGGTAATCTCTTTCCCGCTGTTCCTTGCCGCCTGTGGCGACGACAAGAGCAACAGCGCAAATGATGGTGACATCAAAAGGAATACACGTTTTTATGGATCGCGGAGAGTTTTCCATCCGTTGCATAAAGAAGTAGAAGCATCGCCGTCAAATCAATCAAAAAAGTCCCGAAAGGAAAACCTTCCGGGATTTTTTGGTTGTTTGGGTTGGAGTGATGATTATTGTTTAATAGAAAGTTTGTAAATGCTCCGTGTATTTGCCTCGGGTGCGTCGATAGCGTGTACGCCCGGGGTGAAGTGCTGTACGGCGCTCTGCCACAGGATGCGCCCCTGGTAGTCGAACTGCACGACGCTTGCCTTTAATGCTTTGTCGGTTTGCATGTAGAGTTTGCCGTCTTGCAGGCGAAAGGAGTTGCCGGCGGCCCTCCCGGTAGGCTTGATAGCCGTGTTACTCTCCAAAGCCTTCATTTTGGCGATGCCGGCCTTCCAGGCGTCAACGGCGGCCTGCGAGGTGTTGAGCGCCCAGTCGCCTTCGTTGGCTTCTTTGCTCTGGCTGAACCACATCACCGCAAATACGCGGGAGAAGTCCGTGGCAAAATGCTCGAACATGTCGGTAATCCATTCGGCCTTGTTCCCACCGAGTTCGGAGCTCGAAATTTCGGCGATGAAGAGTGGCTTGTCGATATTCGCGAGCGCGTTGTACGCCTTCTTGAATACCTGCGTGAACGTCTGCCAGCTGGACCAGCTCTGGCATTTGCCCCAGTTGTAGCCGTCGATGGAGATGTAGTCGACGTATTCGTCGCCGGGGTAGTTGCCGGTGAGCGTGGAACCCTTTCCTGCGTTCGAGGCGTTAGTGGTCCACACCCATTTTACGTTCTCGACATTTTCTTCGCGGAAGATTTTCACGATGTGGCGGAATGCTTCGGCCACGTTTGCGTCGGTGTTGCCGGCACCTTCTTTACCCACGCCCCAGTCGTACCAGTCGCCGTTTGCTTCGTGGAGGGGCCTGAGCCAGATTTCTTCACCGTAATTCTTGACGCCCTTGGCGTAATCGCGGATGTATTCGTCGGCCCTGCCGTCGACCAAGTCTTGGGCACCGTATCCGTTAGCCATCCAAGTGACCACCAGTGTGGAGCCGTTTTCCTTGGCGACGTTGGCGTATTCTTCGGTTGCGTTCCAGTCGTTGATGTCGAAAAGTGCAAAGTAGCTGATAAGGTCGAGATGCGTGCCCTGCAAATCCTGGAACGCCTGCACGTTCTGCTGCGTGGGCTGCGGATACTGACCCGGGCCACCGACCCATGCGCCGACCTGGAATGCCATGGCCGCGACAGGTGCGACACACATAGAGAGGAATAGTTTCTTGTTCATATAAACCCCGATTGGCGTTAAACGCCGGTGATGTTGTTTTACGTTTTAAAGATATGTTCGGGATTTTGTGAAAGACGTTTTAATTGTTTATATTTATATTAAAGTGTATCTAGTGTTATAACGGAGGCTCCATGACTGTCGATGAATTTTGCAAGTGGATAGAATCGTCCGGATTCAAGGATGGCGCAAGGCTTCCATCTGTGCGCAAGGTGGCTGCGTCATTGCACGCCTCGACCTTTACCGTTTTCCAGGCATACAAGCGCTTGGTAGAACAAGGGAAAATCTACGGAGAGCACGGTAATGGTTACTTTTGGGGCCAAAAGCCCGAAATCGTGGTAGACGCAAGCGAGCACGAGACCGAACGCTTGGAGCGCCTGCTTTTAGAAGACTGGAAATCCGGCAAGATTTCGGTAGACAGTACGCTGCCGTCAATTAAGAACTTGTGCTTAGTTTACAGGACCACATCGGGTTCCATGAGCCGAACCCTTGAAATGCTGCGTGAAAGGGGAGTGCTTGACCGCAAGGGCCGCGGGCGTTACTACTTCAAGAACACAAGGTCGTCTGCGGCCAACTTGAAGGAAATCCTCTTGATTATGCGTTGCAATCCGAATGGGGATTTTAACGGGCTTGGCGAACGTGAACTGACGTTCATGCAGAAGGTGTACGCCGAGGCACGCCGCAACAAACTTAAAGTCAAGGCGCTCGGGTATTATGAAAAAGAGGGCCTTTTTCTAGATGCCGCCGGAAACCGGGTTCGGCTGGAGGACTGTGGCGAATACTTCGGTGCCGTCGTTTCGACAATGCTGGTGTTCAACATAAGCAAACTCTTTGCCCTGCTTGCCTGCACGCGGTTCCCGATTTCGGTGTGGTGGGAACACCCGCTGTACGACATTCCCCGCGCATTGAAAAAAGAAAAGCGCTACGCGTTCTTCAATTTGGCCTTTGGTGATTTCCCGGGGCGCGCGGTGGGACATTTCTTGAAAGAAAAGGGAATGGAACGTGTCGCCTTTATTTCGCCTTACCACATGAGCATGTGGTCGAGGGACCGCCTGAAAGGACTCAAGAAGGTGGGGCTCGAGGTAATTGAATCGACCGATGCGAGCCATGCGAGCCATTTTGATTTTATGCAGGAGAAGGGGACGCACGAACTTTTCAGCCGTATTTTGCTTAAGCTGGTGAAAGAGATTCCGCCTGTAGATGCGTGGGTCGTGTCTAACGACAGGGTAGGGGTGGAACTTTTGTCGCTTGTGGAGCAGGGCAAGCTCAAGCGCCCGCCTTACATGGTTTCTTTCGACAATTCCAACGACAGCTATCGCAACCGCCTGGATTCCTTTGAGTTCAGCCTCGATGCCCTTGCCGAGCAATCCGTATTCCATCTGGTATCTCCTGGTGTTACTTTGTATAAAAAAGACGATTTCCGTGAGCTTTCGGGGCATGTCGTGGAAAAATAAGCCTTTTTTCTTGGAATTATATTTTTGTATGTTATATTTATAAACGTGCAACGTGATTCGGGGAATAGGTCGATGGGTGGATTGAAGCTTCTTTGGATTGTGATTTGCTTAGCGATTGTTGCACAATGAATTCAAAGATGACGCATATGGGCATTGTTATGCAAGCCAAAGTGACTTTGAAAAGAAGAAATCGTGGAATAAACCATACTATTCTTGCTTTAGAGGTGAATCTTCCCCGGGAGGGTGCAAAGCGGAGTTCGGACTGGATTTTGTCATCGATGCGAACGGAAACTACATCGGCTGGGACCGCAAGGCACTTTGGCTTTATCTAGAGATGAAAGCGGCGAATGGTATAAAGGCGTTTTATGATGCCCTGGGCAACAACATATTGGTCAAGGAAACCTTGCTGCCGGCAAATTTCCCCGAGAGCATGGTCCAGAAACTGGGTGACGACGCTGCGCGGAAGACTGCCGGGATGGCGTTCTACAAGGGGAAGAAAAGGGTTCGCTACAAAAGGCTCAAGCAGAACCAGCTAAAATCGATGAAGGAAGCCATTGACATGTGCAAGAAATCGAAATTTTAGCAAGAATTATACTAGAGGAAATATCCCGCTACGGCGGGCTTTTTTATTGTAGACATAAATTCTAACACGGAATTGGCGAATTTGCCCAAATTTAGGCGTTTAAAAGCGTACAACGCAAATAGTCGGACTTTTATTGCTTTTGTATACAGCGGGATTTATCTTTGCGGTAAAGGGAAAACAACACTAATGGGAGTGAAAATGAATAAGATCCTTAAATCCTATGCAGGCATTTTGGCGTCTGCCGCTTGCTTGAGCGCTTTTGCTGCCACTACATCGATGGCCGCAGAAACCTACGCAGGAACCTTCTTTGACGAAAACGGTGCCTACTATGGCCCGGATTGCGAAAAGGATGGAAGCCAGCTGAACGGTGCTTACTACACTGGTAATTACACCAGCCCGTTCAAGACCTATTTGGGCAAGACTGACGAAGAAATCCAGGCAAAAATGGACAAAATGTGGAAGCACTACTTCAAGGGTGATCAAAATTCCCAGGTCTTTTTCGATAAAGGTTCCGAAGGTTACATCAAGGATATCAATAACAACGACGTACGTTCTGAAGGTATGTCTTACGGCATGATGATTGCCGTGCAGACGAACCACAAGGAAGAATTCGACAAGCTCTGGAATTGGGCCAAGAACCACATGTGGCACAAGAGTGGCGACTGGGACGGTTACTTTGCTTGGAAGCGCAACGATAGCGGTTACGAAGGCGATGATAACTGCGCACCGGATGGTGAAATGTATTTCATGATGTCCCTCTTGTTCGCAGCGAACCGCTGGAACGATGACCAATACAGAAAGGATGCTCTGTACATCATGGACAAGATGTGGAACAACCCGAACCACAAGCTCTTCAACCAGGGCAACTACATTATCGTGTTCCAGCCCCTTGGCAACGGTAACGATTTCTCTGACCCGTCTTATGACTTGCCGGCATACTTGGAATTGTTCTCCCGCTGGGCAGAAAAAGACACGGACAAGTGGACTAGAGCAGTATCTGCAGCACGCGATCACCTTTACAAGTCTTCCAATACGAGCTCCGGTTTGTTCGCTGACTACAGTGCTTTCAATGGTCAGCCGCAGTCTTATTCGTACAACTCGAATTCGACCAAGTATATGTACGACGCCATGCGTTGCGCTATGAACTTCGGTATGGACTATTACCTGTTCGGTGCTGACTCCACCAGAGAAATTGAAATGGCTACGAGAATTATCAATTTCTTTGAAAAGGATGGTTACAAGCACGCCCGCTTTAACTGGGACGGCACGGGTGCTGACGAAAGCTACACGCAGGGTGAAGCCGGCGCAAACGCTGTCGCAGCCATTGCCTTGAGAAGTACTTCGGGTTCTGAAGAAAAGATCAAGAAGAACCTCCAGCTGGCTTGGGACACGGAACTCATGACCGGTCAGTATCGTTACTACGATGGCCTGGTGCACTACCTCGCTATGCTTCATTTGAGCGGTAACTTCAAGATTTGGAAGCCGAAGCCGACTGTCGAATCTGAAGAAAAGACCATTACCGAAACCGAAATCAATGGCGTTACCTACAGTGACGGTGACAAGGTTGACTACTTCGAAGGCTGCAAGCTCTACAAGGCAACTGTCAAGCCTGCTGCGAATGCTATTGGCCGCATGACCCCGCGTTCTCTTGAATACAAGACTATTCGCAATTACGACCTGAAGGGCTGCAAGGTGAATGATGCCAACAAGGCCAATCACGGCGCCTACTACGGCAAGAAAGTTTTGGTGAAGTAAAATTCTCCAATTTCCATAAGTCCCTGCCCATTCAGTTGGGCGGGGATTTTTTTATTTAAAAAATTTGCTATCTTTGCACGCATAAAATCTCACACTAAACAAAAGGCTAAAAAATGGCTTCTAAAATCAAATCCGTTGTTGCCCGCCAGATCCTCGACTCTCGCGGCAATCCCTCTCTCGAAGTTGATGTTACCCTCGAAAACGGCGTGACCGGTCACGCTGCTGTTCCGAGCGGCGCTTCCACCGGCGAACGCGAAGCTTGCGAACTCCGCGACGGTGACAAGAAGACCTACCTCGGTAAGGGCGTCCTCACTGCAGTGAAGAACGTGAACACCAAGATTGCTAAGAAGATCATTGGCATGGATCCGGCCAAGCAGACCGAAGTTGATGACGCTATGATCGCTCTCGACGGCAACCGCATGCTCAAGAACAAGCTCGGTGCAAACGCTATCCTCGGCGTTTCTATGGCTGTTTGCGTTGCTGCCGCTAAGGATGCTGGCCTTCCGCTTTACCAGTACATCGCCAAGCTCCATGGCACCAAGAAGCTCACGCTCCCGTGCCCGATGTGCAACGTGATCAACGGCGGTGCTCACTCCTCCGCTCCGATCGACTTCCAGGAATTCATGATCGCTCCGGTTGGCGCCAAGACTTTCTCCAAGGGCCTCCAGATGGTCACCGAAATCTTCCACGCCCTCAAGGCTGTGCTGAAGAAGGCCGGCTTCGACACCACCGTTGGTGACGAAGGTGGCTTCGCTCCTGGCGTTTCTATCAAGCCGGCTAAGAACAAGTTCGGTTACGAAATCACTGGCGTGATGACTCTCGAAAAGGCTCTCGACGCCCTCAAGGCTGCAACGACCAATGCCGGTTACAAGTTCGGCACTGACATCAAGATCGCTCTTGACGTTGCTTCTTCCGAATTCTGCGACAAGAACACCAAGGCTGGCAAGCCGGAAACCTACACCTTCAAGAAGAGCACCAAGAAGACTGTCAAGTCTGCCGACATGGTGAAGCTCTATGAAAAGCTCATCGACAAGTACTCCATCTTCTCCATTGAAGACGGTCTCGATGAAGCTGACTGGGCTGGCTGGAAGGTCATGACCGACAAGCTCGGTGGCAAGATCAACCTCGTGGGTGACGACCTGTTCGTTACCAACCCGACCATCTTCGACGAAGGCATCAAGGCTGGCATCGCCAACGCTATCCTCATCAAGGTGAACCAGGTGGGTTCTGTGTCCGAAACTCTCGCTGCTATCAAGCGTGCTCAGAACGAAGGCTATGCTCCGATCGTTTCTCACCGCTCTGGCGAAACCGAAGACACCTTCATTGCTGACCTCGCCGTCGGTACTGCCGCTGGCCAGATCAAGACTGGTTCTCTCTCTCGTACGGACCGCGTTTGCAAGTACAACCGCCTCCTCCGCATCGAAGAAGAACTCGGCAAGGCTGCTGTCTACGCCGGTGACCCGCGCAAGGCTGCCGCTCCTGCTAAGAAGTGCGCCTGCAAGAAGGGTTGCAAGAAGTAATCTAGCCTTTTAGAATTACTAAGAAAAGCCGTCCTCCAAAGGGACGGTTTTTCTTTATGTACAAATTAATTTAACGGACTGTTTTTGCGTACAAGAGCGACCATAAAGGGCCGGTTGGTAAAAATGCGTGACGTAGGGCTCATAAATTGGTATTTTGCGCACATTTCGGGAACATTTAATGTTTTAAAATGCTGTTTTTGCTTTGAAATTCGGGGTACAGAATTTATTTTTTAGAAAGTAAATTGCCAATATTGGGGTTGGCGTATAAAAAGAGGTTTTATGAAACGTAAATTGTTCAAGTCCATTCTTACGGCCAGTGCAGTCGCCATGATTTGTGCTTGCGGCGATGATTCCGCTTCGAGCAATCCTGCAACTCCGATTGCAGACAACGCGTGCGCAAAGGCAGTCGTGACTGCAGACGCATGGATTTTCAACACGGGTGTAGTTGACGTGGTCATCTATACTGATGGTAACGTAACCGATGCTGCAGGCCAACCGTATGGTTATTATGACTCCGCTACGGGCGTTGTCATGGATTTGAACGGCAGCCCTATTGCAACGGGTGTAGATGTTGCAAACCTGACTGCTTGTGCGGCCAATGCGACTATCAATCCGAATACGGGTACGATCGAAAAGTTCAGTTCGTCGTCTGAAGCTACGGATCCGAACAATCCGACTTCTAGCGCAGAAAACAACGGCCAGAATCCGAGCGATCCGACTTCTAGTGCAGGCGGTACGAATCCGACCTCTAGCGCGGGCTCCAATCCGACTGACCCGACTTCTAGCGCTGGCACCGAACCTGTAGAAAACAGTTCTAGCAGTGTCGAGCCTGTCAAGCCGAGTGGCAACCCCGAAGAAGATATCAAGAAATACCCTGTCGCTGCCTATAAGAACCTTCTGGCGGAAGGCTCGACCCAAAAGGGTTGGAACTCCCGCTACTGGGATTCCTGCAAGCCCCACTGCAGTTGGATGGATAATGTTGATACTTCCAGCCAGGCCGCATATGCAGCTGCAGGTTACACGGTAAGAAACTGCAACATCCATGACGTTGAAATCCCCACGTTCACATTGAGCAAGGGCCTGGAGAGGTATTGGTGGGGCATGGAAGGTGTTCCCAGCTCCTGTGAAGTTGGCGCTGGAGGTTCCTTCACTTGTACCGATATGGCTCCCATTAGAGTGAACGATACCTTGTCCTATGGCTTCGTGGCTGGCCCCAGCAACCAGGGTTGCGGCAAGTGCTACCACTTGCAGTATGATGGCAGCACCAGCAATATGGGTGATGGTGGCCCGGATGTAAAGGACACGCATAAGGCTCTCAAGGGCAAGCACATGATCGTCATGGCATCCAATATTGGTCATGATGTCGATGCTAGTAGTACCCAGTTCGACCTGCTTGTTCCCGGTGGCGGCGTCGGTATCTTTAACGCACTCTCTACGCAGATTGGCAAGACTCCAGAAGAACTCGGTAGCAACAATGGTGGTGTCCTGAGCTATTGCATGCAGAAACTGGGTTACTGGCAAGTTACCAAGGAACAATACCAAGAATGCGTGATTGAAAAGTGCGAAGCTGTATTTGACTCCACTGTGTGGCCTCACCTGAATCGTGGTTGCAAGTGGCTTGCCACATTCTTCGAGGCTGCGGACAATCCTTCCTTCGTTTGGGAAGAAGTGGAATGCCCCCAGTATTTGGTGGATAAGTACCGGACAACCCTCAGCCTGGAACTTGAAACCAATATCCTTTACTCTGAAAAGTGGGACAATTATAAAGGTGACGGACAATTCATTACGACGGATGCCTGCTCCAGAACTGCCAATGCTCAGGGCGAACACTGCGATCCTGACCAGTTGGCTGCAGACAAGGCCAAGTCTTACTAGTCCTACGCCCCGTAACGAGGATTTATGAAACGTAAACTGTTCAAGTCAATGGTTGTGGCAGGCGCGGTCGCCATGATTTGCGCTTGCGGTGATGATGCTGCTTCGAATAACGCTTCTGACCAGACGGGTTATGAACCTGGTACGGATGTAATCGATAACCCGAATCCTTCGGATGGTACAATCAATTCGGTCGATTCGCAGAATCCGAATTCGTCGCCCGACGGCAATAACCAGGATCCGAATAATCCGGCATCTAGCGCAGGAAACAACGGACAGAATCCGGCTGATCCGACGTCTAGTGCGGGCGCAAATCCGAACGATCCTACATCCAGTGCCGGCACCGGACCTACCGTAAGCAGTAGTTCTGTGAATACGGATCCGGAATTGGGTCCCGACGGATTCCCGACAATTGAATCTTACGGTGCACCTTCGGCTGAATACACCAAGGACATTAGCGCTACGGCAAGACGTGGCTGGAACACCCGCTACTGGGATGCCTGCAAGCCGCATTGCTCTTGGCTTAGGGAAAGCGAAAACGATACAACTCGTGCGGATTTGTCTTCCGATGAGGCCTATCTCGCTGACCTTGCCACGGCGCGTAACTGCAACATTCACGATGTAGAAGTCCCCACCTTTACCTTGGGTAATGTCAGTAGGTCTTGGCTCGGCTACGAAGGTACCAGAAGCGCCTGCGGCGATGAAAAGGAAAAGGGCGTGTTCACCTGCACAGACATGGCTCCTATTGCCGTGAACGACACTCTTGCCTATGCATACGTTGCGGGCACTGCCGACAGTAAGTGCGGTAGATGCTATCACTTGCAGTATGATGGTCACTTTAAACACGAAATGGAAAACAACCCGCCCAAGGCGACTCATAAGGCCCTTAAGGGCAAGCACCTGGTGGTGATGGCCTCTAACATCGGTAGAGATGTCTCTGGGGGTGACGCGGATTTGCCTGCGGGGCAGTTCGACTTGATGGTTCCGGGTGGCGGCGTGGGCGCCTTTGATGCTCTCTCTACCCAGGTGAACAAGGGTGCCGATTTTAACTGGGGTGCTGGTTTTGGCGGGTTCCTTACGGAATGCCAGAAACAAGCAAACTGCGGTACCGAAGGTTCCCTGGAATGTTACCAGACTTGTATCAAGGATATGTGCGAAGCGGCTTTCGGTGACGCCGGCCTCCCGAACCTTTTGCGCGGTTGCAACTGGTTTGCTGACTGGTACATGGCTGCCGACAATCCGACTTACTACATCGAAGAAGTGGAATGCCCGCAGTACTTGATCGATCATTACATGACCCGATACAACACTTCTACGACAACCAACATCAAGAAAGTAGAAGACTGGTCCACGTTCAAGAAAGGCGACGTACTCGATACGCTCCATTGCTGGAAGGCGGGCGAAGCCCCCGCAGAAGATGGATGGCAAAATCCGAGCGCCGGTTGCGACGTGAATTAATCAAATTTTCAGATTATATGCAAGCCCCGCGATTTTTCGCGGGGTTTCTTTTTGTATCTTGTAGGCATGAATAAGAAGATCCTCGCCTTAAGTCTCGTTGCTGGTTCCCTTGCTTTTGCCGGGGAGCACTGGAATGTAGATGCGGGTGCGGTATCTATGAAGTACCTTTCGATGCATGCGTCGGCCAGGACGGCTGCCCTTTCGGGTGCGGGCGTTGCTGATGCTACCAGTGCTTCTGACATTTCGAGGAATCCGCTGGCGATGAACGGCGTAGCCGAAGCCGAGGCGGGTGTCAATCACATTATTTTCCCCGAATATACGGCCGACGATTACACGACGGCTTACGTGGCGCTCCCTTTTGCGGCGTTTAACTATCCGTTGACTTTTTCGGCGGGTGCTGAATTTCTAGGCTACGACGGAATCGAGGGCCGCGACGAGGAAGGTTTCAAGACTTCCGATTACGGTGCCTATGCCTGGGTGCTCCAGGCGGGCCTCGGTAACCGCGACAAGGCTTTCAACTGGGCCTTTTCTGCACGCTTTAGCCAGCAGACCATCGACGACGAAACGGCGATTGCTGTCCTTGGCGACGTGGGTGGCGCCTACCACGTGAACGAGTATTTTGCCTTTGGCGCGACGCTCACGAACTTCGGTTACATGAGCGACTACGATGGCGAAAAAGAAACCGCTCCCATGGCCTTGCAGGCGGGTGTTACGGGCATTCTGCCCATAGCGAAGCTCTTTAGCCTGGAAAGCGAATGGAACCTTCACGTGTCTGCCGACGCCTACCGCCGTGCCGACATGCAGGATCCCGAATGGCGCTTTGGCGGTGAACTCGATTACATGCAGACACTGTTGCTGCGTGTGGGTTATGCGGCTCGCCCCGATACCGAAGACGGCGTGAGTGCGGGTATCGGTTTCAATTTTGGGATGATTACCTTTGATTACGGCTACAGTCCCAAGAAGGCCTTTGACGGCGGGTATCACTACCTGACTCTTGGCATGAGATTCTAGCTCCCGTGCTTCTTGATTTGGTAGTATAGGCATCCTCGGCTGATGCCTAATTTTTTTGCGGTGGCATTTCTGTTGCCTTTGTTTTTTGAAAGTTCCGAATAGATCAGGCTCCATTCGGGGGAGATGGAGTTGCGGCGGGTAGGCCCCGTGTTGTAAAGGGTGGCGGTGTCGGCGACAGAACCGGTTTCGACGCACTCGCAAAATTCCTCTTCCAGTATTTTAGGCAGGGTTATGTCGTAGGGTTTGAGCAGGGAATAGCGCTGCAGAACGTTCTTGAGCTGTCGGACGTTTCCGGGCCATTCCTTGCGTGCCAGGAGCTTGATTTCGAAGGTGGTAAGCGTAGTCCTTTCGCCGACTTCTTTCCAGATTTCCTGGGCGATAAGGCCGAAATCCTCGCGCTCCCGCAGGGGCGGGATCTTGATGGGGAACACGTTCAGTCGGAAGTAGAGGTCTTCGCGGAATCGCCCTGCCCGGACTTCGGAACGCAAGTCGCGGTTGGTGGCACAGACCAGCCGGAAGTCTACGGGGAGGGCGGTACAGCTGCCGAGCGGCATGACGGAGCGCTCTTGCAGAATGCGCAAGAGCTTGCACTGGATTTCCAGTGGCATCTCGCCGATTTCGTCGAGAAAGAGGGTGCCGTGGGCCGCCGAGCGCACGATTCCCTGGCGCTCTTCGGTGGCGCCGGTAAAGGCGCCCTTGTGGTGACCTTCCAGGATGCTTTCGGAAAGTCCCTTGGCCACGGCTCCGCAGTTGAGGGCTATAAAGGGGCCTTCCGAGCGCTTGCTGTGGGCATGGATAAAGCGGGCGGCGACTTCTTTGCCGGAGCCGGATTCGCCGAGCAGTAGCACCGAAATGTCGGAGCTTGCCGCGATGCGTAATAGGGATTCGTGTCTGTTCATAGAGCCTCTATACTATACACGCTTTTTTAGAGGCCCTGAATACCGAAAACGCGAATAATTTACATTCGCGCGCTTTTTTTTACAAAAAAGCCGCCGGCACCTGTTGGTGGTCGGTGGCTTCTGGAAAGCTGGAAATTGAATTTTACTTTTCGATGTACTTCATCATCTTGCGGAGCAGCTTTTCGGAGCGCTTCTTGAAAGCTTCCTTCTTGTCGTCGGCTTTCTTGTACAAGGCGTCGTCGCCGTATGTGTTGTTGTTCTGTGCCACGGCGATGCTCTTGATGCACTCTTCGAATTCGACGTCGTTGTTGATCCTGTAATATGTTGCGTAGGCGAATTCTTCATCTGGGTCATTGTTGATTTTAAGGTGTTCCAGGTTTTCTTCCTTGCAAAGGCTATTATCCACGACCTTTCTTATGGTGTAGGCATTGCAGGTTTTGACGCCGTCGGTCACATCGATACTGATATCTTCATCGGTATAGGCGTTGTAGTTGAATTTGAAGGATTGGTCAGCTTTGTTGATGGTAACGGTATAGGTCTTTTCGCCAATTTTGAAGGTCTGGCTTGTCTTTGTCTCTTCTATGATTTGGACATTATTTTTTTCGATACTTCTCGTGAGCGTTTCATAATCTTCATCTTCGTATACATCGAAAATATCGTTCGCATCGCCATCGAAATAATACCCGCCATTCAGGGCATTGTACAGTTCCTTCATGAAGTAGGATTTCATGTAACCCACAGCTTCGATGTCAGAAAGATAGACGTCAAAATGGTATTCGATGCTGGCCGTGGCCTTACCCTGGCTGAGCTTAAGGGTGCGCGTCATGTAACGGGCCTCTTTTTCGTAGCACATCTTTTCGCCGGTGCTGCTGTTGTAACTGCAAGGAAGGTTGGTCCAGGTTCCGTAAATATTGCCGGCGGAGCCGCCCACAAACAGGTCTCCATAGTTGTCAGTTTCGCCTTCGTCGATATCCAAGAGTACCAATGTATCGCCGAGGAATGAATATTTGGCGGAATCGACATCGCCGGGTTGCGAGATAGATTTCCAGGCGAGGCCTGCTTGGGTTACGACGCATTGGTCGATAGAAAAGGGATCGGTGGTTATTACGAGTAGCTGCTGGGCCTCGTCCACATAAAGCGAACCCGATTGGGAGTACGAGGTGGAGGCCGAGGAACTGTCGTCACCGCAAGCGGCCAGAATTAATGCTGAGGCTGCAGTGGCAGCGAATAAAGAATGTTTCATATTTTCTCCCTTCCTTATAAGAGCAGTAATTGGGTATTTCCGCTAGAATATAATAAATAAAACCCTAGACACCGTGATTTCAAGTTGCTAAATTTACCCCGCAACGGTAAAATGCCGTGCAGACATAGACACAAAAACCAAGTGGCTGGCCAGATGGGTAGGCTTGGGCACGACGGTCGCGAGGAAAGCGGCTGCGCTCGAAGCCGAGAGGTTTGGTGGCCCAAAAGGAAAAAATGAGTCAAAGAATCGTATGTAAGTTCGGCGGCAGCTCTGTCGCCGATGCAGGCCAGTTCAAGAAGATCAAGGCCATCGTTGAATCCGACAAGAACCGCAAGGTCATCGTCGTTTCCGCCCCCGGCAAGCGCAATCCTAAGGAAACCAAGCTTACCGACCTCCTCTACAGCACCTACGACCTCGCCTCCAAGGGCCTCGACTTTTCGACCCCGTGGAATCTGATCCGTCAGCGCTATGACGAAATCTGCAACGATCTCGGCCTCGGTGATAAGCTCACCGAAGATCTCGACAGCCTCGAAGACAAGCTCAAGAACCACCCCGAATCCGTCAGCACCGACTTCCTGGTGAGCCGCGGTGAGTTCCTGTGCGCACGCCTCATGGCCAAGTACCTGGGCGCAAACTTTGTGGATACCTTCCCGCTGATTACCTTCGACGACAAGTATCGCATTACGCCGAAGACCTACGAAGATATCGCAAAGACCCTCTCCGACGAAAATCAGCTTTACGTGCTGCCGGGCTTCTATGGTAGCAACCTCCGTGGCGAAGTGAAGACCTTCAGCCGTGGCGGTTCCGACATCACGGGCGCTATCCTTGCCAACGGTATCGATGCCGCCAAGTACGAAAACTGGACCGACGTTTCGGGCATGCTCATGGCTGACCCGCGCATCGTCGAAAATCCGCTGCCGATCGAATACGTGAGCTACCGCGAAATCCGCGAACTCGCTTACTCCGGCGCTTCCGTGCTCCACGACGAATCTATCGCTCCGTGCCGCGCCAAGAAAATTCCTATCAATATCCGCAACACGAACCGCCCGCAGGATCCGGGTACCATCATCGGCCCCACTCCGGAAGAAGCAAAGCTCCCGATTACGGGCGTTGCTGGCCGTAAGGGCTTCTCGATGATTTACATCGAAAAGTCCATGATGAACAAGGAAGTGGGCTTCGGTCGCCGCGTGCTCGCCGTGCTCGAAAGCGAAGGCCTTTCCTACGAACTCTGCCCGAGCGCTATCGACTCCATGAGCATCGTGGTGGACTCCAAGTCCCTCGACGCCGTGCAGGATGTGGTTCTCGAAGACATCACGCAGCAGATGCGCCCCGACCGTATCAAGGTGTTCCCGGGTATCTCGCTGATTGCTACCGTGGGTCATGGCATGACGAACAAGATCGGTGTGGCTGCAAAGCTCTTTACCGCTCTCGCCGACAACAAGGTGAACGTTCGCATTATCGACCAGGGTTCTTCGCAGATCAACATCATCACTGGTGTTGACGAAGCCGATACCGAGAAGGCCATCAAGGCCATCTACGGCGCCTTCGTGAAGTGACGCCATCGGCGTCATCCTGAGCGACGAATGTCGCGAAGGATCTCACGAAGCAATCCATTATGAAACGCCCCCGACCTTAACGGCCGGGGGTGTTTTATTTTGTATTTTTGCAATAGGAGTTTTTTGAATGAACGGAGGAGAACATAAAGTGGCAGAAAAACCAGGTCTCAATGGCAATTGGGCGCTGCTTAGGATATGTGCGATAATACTGATTGTAAATGTGCTCAGTATGGTAAGCAACATGTTGTTTATGGTTGGGCGAGACGGGGGATTGTCGACGCTGTGGGAAACGATTACGACTTCGTCTTTTGAAGATATAATTGCGATGATTGGGTTGTTTGTCGTATCTGGTGTGATTGTCCCGGTAGGGCTCGCCGTTCTTCCGTTTGTAAGTACTTTAGCGTTGTGTATATTTGCACTTGTCAAAAAGAACGTAATCGCTTTAAAAATAGCGGCTCTACTTGTTATCGCTTTGGGTTTCGTAGGGCATTTGATGTCTCTTCGTTCTGTAGGTGGGACACAAAGTATTTTTGGTTTAATCGCATGTTTATTTATTAACCTCAATATTGTCGTTGCCGTTGCGACATTTTTTATTCGACCCAAAAGACATGCTGAAGAAATTAATGATGCGCAGGTTGATGAACATTTTAATTTAGGCTTGTATCGTTTTTGCGCGTTGAGTTTTCTTGTGGTCGGTTTGAATAGTATTCTCCTTATGATTTCCAGCCCTGTTTCTCTTTACGTGCTAGCTTTGCTTAGTTTTGCAACAATGTTGGGTGGCATTCTTGCCCTTGTGAAAAAGAATTCGCTTATTTTAATGGTTTGCTCTTTGCTGATGTTTGTCCAGTTTTTTGTGGGAGGTTTCCAACATATCAATGCAGGGTATTTTCCGGAAGATGCGCGAATTTTTGTGATTGTGCATACGATTGTCAATTCGATTATCAACCCGATAATAGCAGTTTGCGTTGCAGCATTCTTTGTTGAACCGGAACAAACGAAACGTTATTTGCAAAAGATTAAACGTTCATGAGCAAAATACTTAAACTGATTCTTTTGCTTTCGTGCGCTTTGTTTGCGCAGTTGATGCCTGCATCTACAGATGACTCGTTCCAGGAAGAAGATACAGAAGAAGTTGTGGCTGAGCACCATCATATATATTATGATTCTGGCTTGTTTGGGCTTGGCAAAGAATACTATGTAGATGGAAAAACTGTAGAATTGTCTGAGGTGACGCAACTTTTGCTTGAAAATGAGCATTCCAGAAGCTCTGCCAAGGTTTCGAGTGTGCTTATGGGTTTTGCGTATGTATTCGGAGGAGTGAGTGGGGCTTTGCTTGTGTATGGACTGGTTCAGTCGCAGCCTTATAGCAAGTACATGTTTATTGGCTCTGGGATTTCTTTTTCTGTGGGCCTTGTCGGTGCGGGGGTTTCTTCGCATTATCTAGATAAAGCGATTGATGAATATTGGTAGGTCGATGATTCTATTTGCACTTCTTCTGATGGTCTTTTTTGCCGCTTGTTCCGAGTCCTTTACCGACCCACGTGACGGCGTGTCTTACAATGTATTACAAGTCGGTTCCCAGACATGGATGGCCGAGAACTTGAATTACGAAGCCGAGGGTAGCGTGTGCCCCGAGGGCGATAACCGCAACTGTTCCAAATATGGGCGTCTCTACACTTGGGAAACAGCCCGCGTTGTTTGCCCTGAAGGCTGGCGGCTCCCGGACAGCACCGACTTTGCGACACTCGTAGCAAGCGCCGGTGGTGCAGAAGTTGCAGGAAAGGCTCTCAAGTCAACGAGTGGCTGGTTCAAGAAGGGCGACGGCTCCGACGATTTCGGGTTCAAGGGACTCCCTGCGGGCTTTTCCCGTTCGGCCAACAAGTTCGACGGCATCGGTGGTTACGCCCACTTCTGGAGTGCATCGGAATCTCCCGATGGGCTCGCTTACTATTTGCTCCTGGATTTTAGCGTGCCGGCAGCAAGTCTGAACGCCTACGGAAAGGACGAAGGCCGCTCCGTGCGTTGCGTCAAATAATTCGAAAAGCAATTTTATCCAATTTTTCCATAAACCCTTTATATAGAATTCGGGTATAGCCGCGAAACATGTTTTATGGCGCGGTTTCACGATTCATTAAAGGATATGATTATGGAAAAAGAACTTTTTGAAAAATTCAACAACGGCGAACTCAGACTCCCCGGCGATGCAAAGGCGTTCAAGGATCTCGCCTGGAACAGGCATCCGACTTTCGAAGGCGTGGAGCTCAAGCATATTATCACTTCGAAAGAAACAGGTGGCACGTTCAGCTACCACTTGGTCCGCATCGCTCCGAATAAAAGCATCAAGAATCACATTCATGAAACCCAGCTGGAAACCCACGAAGTGATTGCTGGGCACGGCACATGCGTCAATGACGGAGCCAAGCTGGAATACGCACCTGGAGTGATTTCGATAATGCCCGCAAAAGTCCCGCACGAAGTGAATGCCGGCGAAGAAGGGCTTTACTTGTTTGCAAAGTTTATTCCGGCGTTGTGCTAGAATCTGTTGAGTCGGAATCCGTTTTTACGGCTCGCTTGTATTCTTTAGGCGAGAGACCGACCACTTTTTTAAAGCACCTGTCCATGTGACTTTGATCGTAGAACCCTGCGTCATAAGTCACTTCGGACGCGCTTTTTTCTGCGAGTAGTTTTTGCGCCTTGCGGACTTTGCATTGCATCTGGAACTGATGCGGTGTAAGTCCGAAGGCTTTTTTGAATTCGCGAATCATGTGGAACGGGCTGATGCATGCATCGTGTGCCATCTGTTCTATCAGGTAAATGTTCTCGGGATTTTCGAGAATACTTTTACGCAGTTCATTTAAGCGAGCGACAGCATCTTCGTAGTTGTTACCGAAGGATTCTTCAGTAGCGTTGTCAATGGCAATGCACAAGACCACCATCGAATAGCTTTTGCCATCGACAGTCTTGATTTCGTGCAACACGTTTGGCGGAATTTGGAACTTTTCTCCGGCGCCGTAGTTTTCGGCAACGCCGTTGATTACTAGGCAAATGGCGCCTTCTTCGACATAGCCCACGGTCAAATGGCCCGTATGGGTATGGGGCGGATACGATTTCGACCAGTCCTTGTAGCGGACGCATTCAATATTCTCGTTCTTTTTGCTGTACGAAATCTCGGACATTTATCGCCATCTAGAAAAGTGACCCTAAATTAGCTATTTTTGAATCATGCCAGAAAAGTTTTCGAAATGGGTGGCTTGCTGGGGCAACGCCACCTCTATTACAGACCGCAAAGAAGCGACTTACGCAAAAGATTTAACGCTGCGCTACCCGATTCGCGCCTGCTTTTCGGGGAATAAGTTACGGTTCCATTTTTCGAACCTTACCGGCACCGAGCCCGTGACGATTACCGAGGCCTATGTGGCGAAGGCCGCGCAGTCCCAAGTTGATGCCGCGCAATTCTATGTGCCGACTCCCATCACGTTCGGTGGCGATACCTCCGGAACAATCCCTGCGGGCGAAGAAATCTTGAGCGACGAAATCGCCTTCGACGTGACTGCTGGCGAAACGTTTGATGTGAGCATGTACTTCGGCGACTTCACGCAGATGAACGCCGGCACAGCAATTACGGGCCCCCTTTCTGGCGGCAAGTACAGCTACGGGAATTTTGCAAAAGAAGCAAACCTTCCCGATGACCTCACGCGCAAAACCAATTGGATTTATTTCCTCAATACTGTTGACATTCTGACCGAAGAGAAGAACTTCGCATTGGTTTGCTTTGGCGATTCCATTACGGCGCAGGACTGGCCGGATTACTTGACGCTGCGTTGTGCCCGCGAAGGGTTCAACAACGTTGCTATCATCCGCCGTGCCGTAAGCGGTACGCGAATCTTGCGGGAATACAGCTGCATTACTTATGCGGCTTATGGCTTGAAGGGTGCTACGCGATTCCCCATCGAAATGAATGTGGCCGGAGCCCGCTCGGTCATTGTGCAGCACGGTATTAACGATATCATTCACCCGGTCGGTGTTGAAGTCAACAAGTTCCGCCCCTGGAGCGATATGCCCACGGCCAAGGACTTGATTGACGGCGTGCGTTCTCTGTATATTACCCACGCCAGAAAACTCGGTCTCAAGGTTTATAGCGGAACGCTCCTCCCGATTTACGGTTGGCGCACCTACAACGAAAATCGCGACATTATTCGCATGGCCTTTAACGAATGGCTGAGAACCGCTTCCGAATTCGATGGCTGCGTTGACTTTGACAAGGCTGTTCGCGGTCACGACGATCCGAAAAGATTTGCCGACAACTTTGATTCGGGTGACCATTTGCACCCCAGCGCCAAGGCCTACGAGGCCATGGCGGAATGCGTTCCCGAAGAACTGCTGAAATAGATTTTTGCAGCTTGCTGCTAGGCGGATTTCAACGCAGCAAGTACGTCTTCTGCGATTTGCTTGGGCGTTAGGCGGTTACGTTCCATGAGTTCGCCGTAGGGGACCTTGTCGTAGAATTCTTTCTTGAGGCCTTTCACTAGAACGCGCATGTTGCTTGCTCCGTAGAAGCGGGCAACCTTTTCGCCAAAGCCTCCATCGACTACGCCGTTTTCCAGAGTGACGGTCACCTGGTGGTTTGCCTTCAGGTTTTCAAGAGTGCTGACGTCGACGCCTGTGGCAAAGCGGGGGTTGATAATAGTTGCGTCGATATCGGATTTTGCAAGCTCCGCGGCGACTTCTTCGGCTAGGGTGTAATAGCTGCCGAGACCGATAAGTGCCACCTTCTTTCCGAGTTTGTCAACCCTGAAGGTGTTCAGGGTAGAATAGTCCTTGTCGAATTGTGCATTGCGGTGCGTCACTCCATTCGGAATTCGGATTGCGACCGGGTGCTCCGTTTGGTCGATGGCGTAGTCCATCATGGCGATAGCCTCTTCCACGCAGGTGGGGCAGAGGTATACCAGATTCGGGATGTTGCTCATCATGGGGATGTCGAAGATGCACAGGTGTGTGGTGTCGTTCATGCCGTCGGCACCCGACATGGTCACAAGAATCGTTGCCGGGTTGTTGTTTGTGCAAAGGTCTTGTGAAAGCTGGTCGTAGGTGCGCTGGATAAAGGTACTGTGGGTGCTGTAGACGGGCTTTGCACCACCCTTGGCAAGTCCCGAAGCGAGAGCGACCGCGTGTTCTTCGGCGATGCCTACGTCAATGTATTGCTTGCCTGCTTCTTTACGGCGGTCTGCAAAGAATCCGATGCCTGCAGGCACGGCGGAATGAATCACGACCACCTTCGGGTCGGCCTTGATTTTTTCCATCAGGTATTCGCCGAGAATGTTGCTGTAGGATTCCCCGTTGCCCCAGTTCACCACGCCGGTAGGAATGTCGAAGGGGGCCGCCCAGTGGAAACCTTCCTTGGAGTTTTCGGCGTAGCTGTAGCCCTTGCCCTTGAGGGTGTGAATGTGAACGACCACGGGCTTGGTGGAATCTTTTACCAGCTTGAATGCTGCAATCAGCGATTCGATGCTGTTGCCCCTTTCTACGTACAGGTAGTCAAAACCCAGGGATTTGAAATAGTTATTTTCGCTGCTGCCTTGTGAAGCGCGGAGTTCCGCAAGGCTTGCATAAAGTCCGCCGTGGTTTTCGGCAATGGACATTTCGTTGTCGTTTACCACCACGATAAAGTTCTTCGCGTATTCGCCTGCGTTGTCAAGACCTTCAAAGGCTTCGCCACCCGAAAGGGATCCGTCGCCGATGACGGCAATGACATTCCCCGATTCGCCCTGGATATCGCGGGCGGTGGCAAGGCCTAGGGCGAGGCTCACCGATGTGGAAGTGTGCCCAACCATAAAATGGTCGTGCTCGCTTTCGTTGGGTTCGGTGTAACCTGTGACGCTATGGTACTTTGTGGGATCCAGGAACGCCTTGGCGCGCCCTGTTAAAATTTTGTGGGTGTAGCTCTGGTGCGATACATCGTAAACGATCTTGTCTGTGGGGGAATCGAAAACATAATGCAGGGCGATCGTTGCTTCCACAAACCCGAGATTCGGTGCCAAATGCCCGCCGCACTGTGAAATCTTGTTCAAGAGGGCCGTACGGATTTCTTCCGCCAGCTCCTTGAGCGAATCCATGTCCATTTTTTTCACGTCTGCGGGAGATGCGATTTTCTTCATTAACATAAGGTACCGTCATTAGGTTCGTTGTATATCTTTTATAAATATACAACCTTGCCGCCTGTTTGAGACGCCTGAAAATCGCAATTTCTGGTTCTCGCAGTAAACTTGACTATCAGAATCTTCACTGGCGCAAGTCGGCGCGGTACCATTCACCATCAGGCCAGTTTTCTCTGCCCGGGGGTACACCGTTCTCATCGCATGTCCATGAAGAATCCCATGAAACGTTTTCGATGAAATCCCCGCCTAATGTGGAATATTCGTCGATGATTCCATCGCAATCCTTTACGAGAAAAACTTCGGAGAAGTCAGAATCATCCTTTTTGCAGTCACCGCTTGCAAAGATATAATCAAGCATGATGACGCTATTATAGTAGTCTTCTTCGAAACCCGTAGGGATCTGGGCCACGGATAAAAACGCCGGTATAGTGACAGTATATATGTTGCAAAATTCGGGATTGAAATTTTCTCCGGCAATGGAAGATGTCATGGGGAAGTATTTGGCGACTTCTGCAGGAGTGGGCATCTTGATGGTGACGCCGGTTGCCGAGTCGACGGCGGCCTCGCTGGATGGCAAGATGCGCCGTGCGATTATATGGCTATCGAACGTGTATACTTTTTCCGGTCCGGTAAACTGCGCGGCGTATTTTTCAAGAGTGAACGAAGCTGTGTCGATAGGTTCTCCAACGTGGCTTAGGTCGAGATGGTCAATGGGGTTATGTCCGGGAGTCCAGTAGTCTTTGACGGGATAATAGTCCGATGCGACAAACTTGTTGGCGGTAATATCGGTGCAGGCATTTTCGGATTTTTTCACGAATTCCTGGATAACGATGTTCGTGTCGAGAATTGCCGTGGAATCCGGTACTATATGGCATTTGCTTGTGCCGTCCGGTCTCGTTTCGGAGCATTCCGTTGTGTAGTTCCCGAAATCGGCGCAGTAGGCGTACAAGTTGCCTTCGGTGGTGCAACGACCATCCTGTGCTATGATTTGGGGGTTCTTGTTGCACGAGCTCAGGAAATCCTGAAGGATGCTGTCGCAAGCAGCCACGTTATGCATCACCAATGTTTTCAGGATGTAGCTTGAAGCTATCTTGAACTGGGCTTCGAAGGACTGGTCGTTGCCAGAGCAGGTCGCCGTCGCTCCGTGTTCCGTTTCATAGGCGTTGATGTCGAGGTTGTCTACGCCGCTCTTCAAAGAAGCCGGTTCTGTCTTGAATGTGATAAGATTTTTATAGAGGGTAGAATCGTCGCTTCCGTAGACTCCGGATAATTCAGGAATGATGGGCTTGTTTCCTTCGAGGGGAATCGTGTCGCCATCCGCCATAGCGTTCGGAATGGTTGTGGAGCCGGCCGTAGAAGGGTTGCTGTCTGATGAACAGGCTGCAAGCGTGCAAAGAACGAGCGCTCCTGCAACATAAGCGTTCTGTTTGAAGTTAATCATGTTCTTCTCCTTCAATCTTGTTTGTAAACGGGAAAAGCTGGAAGTTTAGCCCGTAAACCTGGTTTAAATTCTCTGATTCGTTTGCAATGGCCGCGATCCTTTTGGCGCAGGCCTCGATTTCGGCGATAATGCGTGCGTAGTTGCTCTCGTTCACGCCGATGGTCATTCCGGTGAAATACCGTTCGCTTGCCTTGTAACGGTCTACCGCCCGTACCGCCATGTTGCCCATTTCCTTGTGCATTGAGCGGATGGCGATGGGCAGCGCTTCCGGCGAACCGATGACGGCCTTCTCCGTTTGCGAATAAACTTTGTCGCCGTCCTTCTTCAGGAAACCTGCTTTCACCAGGAAGGAGAGGATGTCGCGGACTTCTTCGGCGGAAACATATTCCTTGCATTCTTCGGCGATATCGCGCGGTTGTGCTCCCGGCATCATTGGGGCAAGTTCGCGAATCACGGGATACTTCCAGGATTCATAATACTGGAATGTCTCGCTGTCAATGACGCGTACCCTGTGTTCGAGGGCGATACGCTCCATCTCGAGGAGGGCCGCCTTCTTGTCGGCATCCTTGGTGGCCTTGGCGAACACCACGAGGAGTGAAAAGTATTCCTCTTCGTATCCGGTGAGGTCCATTGCCCTGGAAACCTGCTTCATCTTGACTTTGCTAAGCCCGCTCTTTCCTTCGCAAACCAGCTTGAGGTATGTGGGGGAACTGAACCCGGCCCGCTTCGAAAATTCCCTCCACGAGAACGCCCCCGTACGCTTGCGCTCGTCGTAGAAGTCCTGCATGTACTTGCGGTAGTCCTTGTATTCGGTAATCGGCTTCATGTCTATAAATCTACCTAGAAAATTCGGATAATCCAATAGATTGAATGATACAAAAATCGGAAAATTGAATAAAAAACGTTAAAAATTGAGCTAAATATGCAGAATTTTAACCGGAATGATACGTTGTGTATCATTGCGTATTTTTTGATGTTTGGAAAAAAGGGAGTATTTTTTGTGCTTTTTCGCTTCGCGTGGTAAAAAAAGTGTATATTCTTCCGAGACACAAGGGACCCCTGGAATAAAGGGTCCGCAACCCAAAGAGGACACTATGGCAAACAAGTACGCCGGAACCCAGACCGAAAAGAATCTCCAGGCCGCCTTCGCAGGCGAATCCCAGGCTCGCAACAAGTACACTTACTTTGCAAGCTGCGCAAAGAAGGAAGGCTACGAACAGATCGCTGAACTGTTCCTCAAGACTGCCGAAAACGAAAAGGAACACGCCAAGCTTTGGTTCAAGGAACTCGATGGTATTGGCGACACTGCTGCCAACCTGAAGGCTGCTGCTGACGGCGAAAACTACGAATGGACGGACATGTACGAAGACTTCGCAAAGACTGCCGAAGCCGAAGGTTTCAAGGCCCTTGCCAACAAGTTCCGCATGGTCGCTGCCATTGAAAAGCGCCACGAAGAACGCTACCGCGCTCTCCTCAAGAACGTGGAAACCGCTGCCGTGTTCGAAAAGAGCGAAGTCAAGGTGTGGGAATGCCGCAACTGCGGTCACATTGTCGTGGGCACCAAGGCCCCGGCTGCATGCCCGGTGTGCGCCCACCCGCAGTCCTTCTTCGAAGTGACCGCTGAAAACTACTAGTCGAGACACTTTAAAGAAAACAAGAAAGTCGCCCACTTAGTGGACGACTTTTGTTATTGCAAGGTTCGTTGGTTGGATAGCTTTGTGTTGCGGCTACTTCACGACTTTCTTGATGTAGCTGGACTTGAGATCCTTGAGGTAGTATGTTCCATGCGGAATCTGCATGACCTTGAAGGAAGCTTCCGCAGACTGAGAAGTGGCCGTGAAGGATTTCACCAGTGCGCCTGTTGCGGAGAATACGGCGAAGGTTGTCTGTTCCTGGCTAGCCCATTCAAAATGCTGGGCGATGGCGGTAGTGGAGCTTGACGATTCTTCGACGCTGCTAGAGGTCGGAGCCTCGCTGCTGCTGGAAACAGGAGCGGCGCCAACCACTTCCAGTTCCAGGTCCATGAATTCAATGACATAGGATCCGTCGGATTCGGCCTGGATTTCCGTGCCCTTTTGCTTCACGGTCTTGCCATCGGCACCTTCGATTTTTACGCGGAGGGGTACGCTCTTGGGCATGGCCGGATGCGGCGATGTCCAAGTCACCTTGAAACCACCATCGATGTTTGTGGAGGTCGCCTTGTCGATTACGAAGTGTGCGCGGTAGTAAGCTGCCACGCGGCCCATCGGGGCGCGCCACAGGCCCTGAGCCTTGGCCTCGTCCATAATGGAAATCATGTCCGACGGGGTGATGCCGTAACCAAAGCCGGCACCATCCACGCCATGGTTCAACTGCACCGTCCAGGCGTTCTTCTGCTTGGCTTCGCTCATGTTGCCCTTGGACTGCTGCGTATTGCCCTGATAGCAGTCCGAACTGATACGTTCCCAAACGGGTTCTTCGTCCCACTTGTACTTGGTTGCGCCCTGGCAGTTACGGTTGACGATGTGTGCCTTCGCAATTTCCGCTTCTACGGCGTCGTTGTAATAGCAGTAGGGTGTTGCGAATGCAACGACTTCGGCGCCGCTTCTTTGTTCAAGGTCGTACTTGTAGTCGGTGATTTCGCCCTTCAGGTTGTTGGAACTGGTCAGGTCAGCGTGTGTCTTGGAATGGTTGCCGATTTCGTGACCTTTCTCGGCCATCGGGAAGTACTTTGACTGGTTTCCGGCATTCATGCCGCCTGTCATGAAGAACGTCACTTTGATGTCCTGGTTCTTTTCGAAATATTCCCCGAGGTTGTTCAGTTGCGAAATTTCGCTGTCATCGAATGTGAACGAAACGGCACCGGGGTGACCATCCCAGGGGACAGTGGTAATGGGACCTGCATAAGCCACGGCACCCATCATCGACATAAATGCTACGGATTTGAAAACGGCCTTCATTTGAACCTCCAATATCGGGCTTCTCTTAATTTAAATTCAAAGTATGTCTATCCGCCTGTGTCCAAAGCCTTTTCTGTTGTACCAAATAACAACAAGGCTCTGTTAAGTCATCTTAACAGAGTCGCTGAATTTTATCAAATTCGAGGATTAGTCTTTGATGCAGCGAACTGAGATAGCTTCATCCTTCATGATGGAGCCGCCGCCAAAGCCGAACATGCTTGACACAGTCCAGATACCGACATTACGGGGGCCGCCAACAACATCACGATGGTCTTCGTCCGCCGTCCAGAAATACGCCTTTTCACCAAGTTCTTCATAACCGGTAAAGTTTTTTCTTCCAGCCGGCAACATCGCGAATCCGAAATCATCTGTCGCCGGATAATACGACGGTTCGTCCGGCCACATTCCCTTGGCACGAACGACGGCGCCTTCATCGTTGCTCTGTTCTACGGCATAATTCGCTACGAAGTCGTAGAAATCGCTCCATTCTCCTTCTGACGGCATGTGGAATCCCTCGGGGCAGTTGCCACGCTGCACCCCGGTCAGGTTTGCGTACTCAGTCTGGTAGGATTTATCAATTCCCATCGCCGCAGTCCAGCTGTACAGGCGGCCGTACTTGTCACAGTTTTCGGCATTGTCACCATAGCACCAGCTAGCATCCTTAATGTTGCAGGAATAGTAGTTCAAGTTCTCTGCCATCCAGACCTGCGACCCGACGGTCGTAATTTTGTAGACATGCCCGTCGCGGCTATCGCAGATGGTGCCTTCTTCAAGTGTTGCAGGGCACTGGGCCGGAGCGGCGTCTGTGCAGGGTGTGTTGCTGCCGCCATTGCCGCCGTTATCGCTGGCGGAGGTGGAGTCGCCGCAGGCGGTGAATGCCAGGGCAAAAGAAATCGTTGCGAATTTATAGAAGTTCTTCATTGTTTCCTCACAAGTTTTTCGCGAAATATAAAAATACCCCCGAAAAAAATCGGGGGTATTCCAAGGAGTAATAAGAAAACTCTACTTCAATTCGACCATTTCGCTCTTGTCGCCGATGGTGACCTTGTATTTGCCGGGGTAGCCGCGGAACTTCACATTGCCTTCTGCATCCGCAGTAAATGTTCCGTTGGTGGTCCATACCTTGTGCCACAGGTCGTAAATGAGCTTGGCGGCGGGTTTTTCACGACCATCGGCAGCGATGATGCCGCCCTGCTTTACCCAGTGGCGGTTATCCCAGAAGCCCCACAGCAGAATGCCTTCTACGGCCGGGTGGCTGAAGGCGATGCGCAGGAACATTTCGTAGCGCTTGGCCTGTTCGTCTTCGCCGAAGTACATGCCCTTCTGCCAGTCGCCAAAGTCAAGTTCGGTGACCTTGATGGGGAGGCCAAGAGAACCCAGCTTGTCGAAGCGGGCCTTGATAAAGGCCGGGTTCAGCTGGCGGTCGCCAAAGTGGCACTGTACGCCGATGCCGTGTACGGGCACCTTGCGGTCAAGCATTCCCTTGATCAGGTCGTAGAAACGGTCCGTTTCGCCAGCCACGATAACGTTGTATTCGTTGATGAAGAGGCGGGCGTCGGGATCGGCGCGGTGGGCCCACACGTGGGCGCTATCCAGAAGCTGCCAGCCGCACTTGTTAAAGAGATAAGGTTCGTGGAAGGCTTCGTTCCAGACGTCGTATTCCTTGATGCGGCCCTTGTATTCCTTCAGGTCGCGTTCAATACGGGCCTTGATCTTGTTGGAAATATCCTTACAGCTGCCCTGGTTGCCGAAGTGCTTGTCGTAGCCGTAGCCCTGGTGACCCCATACCAGCGTGTGTGCGCGGAAGCCCCACTTGTAATCGTTTACGTAATCAAGGTACTGCTTGAATTCGTCGCGGCGGATCTTGCCCTTCTTGGGTTCGTATTCCGGCCACTTGAACTGGTTTTCGGGCACGCCGTACCAGAAGTACTTATTGGCGGTCTTGCGGTACCAGGTTTCAACGCTGTCCTTGGTGGGGTAGAGGGCGAGTGCCGTACCGAAGGGGAATGCGTGGCGCATGAGTTCCACCTTCACCTGGGCACCCGGAGTTGCCTTCACGGTCAGTTCCTTTTTGCGCAGGCTGTCGATACGGGCGGCAGAGTTGTTGTACCAGGTCATGTCATTCATGCCTTCGACTTTTTCAATCTCCACGTCGTCCATTTGCAGCCAACCCTTGGCAAGGCCCACATGGAAGGTGACGTTGTTGACGCCGTAACCTTTCTGGTCTGCAAGGAAGGTCATGGAATAGGTCTTCCATTCGTTGGTGAGCATAAAGGAGGCGCTTTCTTTCTGGCGCCAGTCAGGAGGACCACCCTGGATAATGGCGTTGATGGGCATGTTGCCCTTCGCCTTGAAAGAGAGAGTGTAATAGGCGGAATCGGCCAGCCACTTGGGCGGCTGCAACTGCAGTCCCCACGACGGGTTCGGCAGTTCGGTTACCGTGAGCTTGACACCTTCGGATCCGTCGACACCGAGACCCATTTCGCCAATCTTTGCTTCGTACTTGGCGGGGCCATCGGGGTTATTCCAAACATACCAGCCCCCATCACCGTAAGACAGGTCACCGTTGGTAAGGATTGCTGCCATAGCAGCAGAAGCACCGACGGCACATACAGACAATAATTTTTTGAGCATAATTATCCCTTTTTTAATATCCAAAGTAGAAAATACCTTGATTTTTCAAAGGGTGGTATAGAAAAAGCAATGATTTTGTATGCCGCTGTATCAAGTGTTATTTTGGGCTCAAAAATTAGATTGTGCAATTTTTTCTACCTTTCATTTTATGAGGAATCTTTTTGCAAAGTTGCTGGTTTTGGCTGTGGCTATGCTTTGTGGCTGTGGCGATGATTCCAGCAGTGTCGTTGTCAGAATAATCCCTGCGGAATCTGAAAACGACCTTGAAGAAAGTTCCAGTTCTGTTGCAAAGGTGTCAAGTTCCTCCGCAAAACTTTCCAGTTCATCTATAAAGTTTTCTAGTTCTTCTGAGGAGGATGAGGCTGAACCGGAGTCATCTTCGTCAAATGAAGAAGCGAGTAGCAGCTCTGTCTCTTCTTCGGAAGATTCATTGATGTCGTCAAGTTCACAAGAGTCCGAATCTTCTAGTTCAGAAGAAGTCGTCTATTATTCCAGTGCCATGTACATATCTGATTTCGAAACCGTCAAGATCGGGAATCAGGAATGGATGACGGAAAACCTGAATGCTCCCGTTACTGGCAGCAAGTGCTATGACGACGAATTGGAAAATTGCGAAAAGTACGGTAGAATCTATACTTGGGCTCAGGCCATGGGTATCGATGGAAAATATGACCATGTGCAGTTGGGCGAAATAACGTTGCCCTATCGCGGTATTTGCCCCGAGGGTTCCCATTTGCCGAGTCATGAGGAATGGAACGTTCTCTATGACAATGTGCAGGAGAATCCCGAAAACAAGGCTTATTTTGTGAACCAGCTTGGCGGTGCCTATGACTGGTCTGGATTCTACAGGTCCGAAGATGAAGAGTCCGTTTTCTGGACGTCTACGGAATATGATGTGTCTGGAACGAAGTACGTTTTTGAATACGCTTGGATATGGGCTTACCGCAAGGATGAATCTGTGGCTTGGAGCAATCCCCACAAGTATATGGGTTCCTATGTCCGCTGTATTGTAGATGAGAAAGATTTAATTGAAAACAACTAGCTTGAGGTTTCTATGAGCGTTACGATGCAAGAAGTAATGAAACAGTCCGGCGTGGCATTCGGTACCAGCGGTGCCCGCGGCTTGGTGACGGCGATGACGGATCGCGTGTGCTACGTGTATGCGCGCTCGTTTATCAAGTACTGCGAACAGAGCTACAAGTGCGACCATACGATCGCGATTGCAGGTGACTTGCGCCCCAGTACCGAACGCATCTTGAGGGCGCTTGTAAAGGCTGGCGAAGATTCTTCTTGGAAGGTGGTATACTGCGGCCGCATCCCGAGCCCGGCCATCGCTCTCTACGGTATCGACAAGGCGCTCCCGACCATCATGGTGACGGGCAGCCATATTCCGGCAGACCGTAACGGTATCAAGTTCAACCACCCGCAAGGCGAAATTTCCAAGAAAGATGAACAGGGAATTGTTTCGCAGTCTGTGGATTTCGACGAATCCATTTTCGATGCGAAGGGCATGCTCAAGAATGCGCCCGCTCTCCCGGCTGTCGAAGGCGAAGCCGAAGCGAATTACGTGAAGCGCTATCCGGATTTCTTTGGCACGAAGGCTCTTTCGGGCCTCACCATTGGCGTGTACCAGCATTCTGCCGTGGGCCGCGATATCGTGGTGAAAGTGCTCGAAAGCCTGGGTGCAACGGTAAAGCCCTTTGCCCGCAGCGAAACTTTTATTCCGGTAGATACCGAAGCTATCCGTAAAGAAGACGAAGAATTGGCCCGCGAATTTGCCCACAAGGATTTCGTGGATGCCATCTTCAGTACCGACGGCGATAGCGACCGCCCGCTTTTGGCAGACGATGTCGGCATGTGGCTCCGTGGCGACGTGCTGGGCATCTTGGCTGCCCAGGCGCTTGGTATCAAGCGCATTGCAACTCCGGTGAGTTGCAACACGTCGCTTGAAAAATCTGGCAGCTTCGAAAAGATTTGTCGCACCCGAATCGGTAGCCCTTATGTTATCGCCGGCATGGAAAGCCTGGTGGATGCAAACGACAAGAGCGTCTCTGTCGCAGGCTACGAAGCCAACGGCGGATTCTTGCTGCAGACAAATCTCACTCGCAGTTTCGAAGACGGCGCTACCCGCACGCTTCCGGCTCTCCCGACCCGCGACGCATTGCTCCCGATGATTTCCGTGATGGTCATGGTTCGCGAACAGAAAATGTGCGTGGTCGACTTGCTCAAGAAACTCCCGAAGCGCTTTACCGTGAGCGACCGCCTCAAGGAATTCCCCACCGAAGTTTCCAAGGCAAAGCTCGCTGAAATCCGCGAAAAGAAACTCGGCCAAAAATTGTTCGGCTCGCTGACTGCAAAGCCTTCCAAGTTCAAGCCCAAGGATGGCCCGGCTCCGAAGCCCTTCCACGGTGAAGTCGTGAGTATCGACGAAACTGACGGCTACCGCATGGAATTCGATTCCGGCGATATCGTGCACCTGCGCCCCAGCGGCAACGCTCCGGAATTCCGCTGCTACGTGGAAACCGAAGGCAAGGATCGTTCCGCCGAACTGCTCGCCGGTTGCATGAAGATTATGGAAGGCTGGCGCAAGTAAAAAGCCTTTTTAAAGGATAAAAAAAGTGCTCGCCAAAAGCGAGCAATTTTTTTGAATCTTTTTTAGTGCGCTAGATGTAACTTGCGAAGTACTTTGCCAAGGAGCTCGTTGAGAATATCCTTGGCATCTTTGCTTCCGAGGTAACGCTGGATAATCAGCGTTAGCGTGAAGAGCATGATTCCTGCAGCGCAGGCGTATACCACGAGCACCACGAGGTTTGCTTCGCGTACGAATGCGCCCGAGACGCGGTCCAGGCCCACAGCGGCCGCAATCATGATACCGAAGGCGACAAGAGCACGCACCATATTCAGCAAGGCCTCTTTCATGCCGTCGGTGCCGTTCTTCTTTGCCCACATGAAAATCATGGAAATCACCTGCAGCAAGGCGCCGGTAGCGCCGATAATCGGCACGCTCTTGATGCCGAGACCCACTTCAGGCGCGCCCAGCAGAATGTAGGCGGGAATGGTGGCGGCAAAGATTCCGGTATTTAAAAGCGTCGGAACCCACATGCGTTCGCAGGCATAGAAGCTGCGGACCAATACGGCTTGCAGGCAAAGGCCAAGGCTCACGGGCAAATACCAGCGCAAGATTTCAGAAATCGCTTCGGTAGTTTCACGCTGGAAGGCACCGCGTTCAAAGAGAATGCGGACTGCGGGGAAACTGAGGGCCCATACGGCAACCACGGCCGGAATCAAGATGCAGAACATGCGGGAAAGGCTTTTCCAAATCTTGCGGTTCAGCTGGCCGAAATCGCCTTCCTTTACCAGGCGGGCCATGTCGGGGTAGCTTGTAACGCTTACGGAGAATCCAAAGACAGCCACCAGTGTATACATCACGCGGTAAGCGTAATTCAAGCTGGAAATACCGCCTGTACCGAAGTTCGCGCCAAAGCTTCTGATAATGAATTCAAGACCGAACATGGAACCCACACCAAGCGACATAGGGAGCATCATCTTGAAGTAGCGAACAATGTCTGGGTGAGTGGGCTGCACCAGGAGTTCGTAATGCACGCCGCCACGCCGGGCGCCAAAAATCTGCAAGGCAAAGAAACCGATGAAGGCGCCTACCGGCACGCCCCATGCGAATCCTTCAAGCCCATACTCCGTGCCGGTGAACTTCTCGAGCGCAAGGCCCGCGGCACCGCCACCCACAATCGCGATGTTGTAAATCAGACCCGTCAGCGACGGAATCAAGAACTGCTTGCGGGTGTGTTGCACCGCCACCAAAATACTTCCGACAAAAATGAAAACCTGTCCCGGCAAAATAATGCGGCCGTAATAGGTGGCGCGTTCGATCAGTTCCGGCGTGGCTCCCTCAACCGTCAAGAGCTGCAAAAGTTCCTTCATCCAAATAAATGCGGGCACCACCAGAATCAAAAGCGCAATCCCGAAAGTGTTCAGCACGTTGCTGAAAAATTTCCAGCCGCCCTTTTCATCGCCGGCCACCTTGTACCCCGTAAAAATCGGGATAAAGATAATGGACAAAAATCCGGTGCTCACCACATGATTCAAGATGTCTGGAATCATGAAGGCAAGGTCGAGAGCGTTCTTTTCGAGCGAAACGCCGGCGGCATGGGCCAAGAGCATTTCGCGGAAGATTCCCAGCACGCGGCTCAGGAGCATCGAAACGGCAACGATAATGGCAGCTTTATTCATTTTTAGTCGTTGGTCAATAGTTTTTAGTTAATAGTAGAAATATCTACGCTCTGCCAATTAGGTCCCAAGTTATTAACTTGCGACTTTTTTATATCTTTACGACATGAAAAAGATTTTCTCCACTATCCTTTCTCTGGCAGCGTTCTCGCTTGCCGCAAACGTTCAAATCCTTGCCCCCGAAGGTGCTGAATTTGCACCCGACGCCCAGAACATGGTTCAGTCCATCGTCCGCGCTTCCGTGAGCCAGACCGGCAATACTCCGGTAGATGGCGGCGCCGAAATCCAGTTGCGTACGAATGTGATGACCATGGGTTCTTCTTTCGTGGTGGTTTGCGAACAGATAAAGGATGGCTCCATTGTCGGAAGTGGCAAGCAGAAGGCTTCCTCCATCGATGACCTGGATGTGGCAATCGAAGGCGCCGTAAAGTCCGCCCTTGTCAACACCGCCGACAACAGCGCAAGCGCCGATAATGGCGCCTATGCTTCTACAACATCCCGCTCGGAACCCGACGTGATTGTGTATGTGCCCGCAGACCGCAATGACGGCGATCCCAACGACAACTTTGCCCACAAGCGTCCTACCCGCAATTACGTGAGCTACGGTTTGGGTGCCGCCCTCTGGCACAACTATGATTTCGTAGAAAAGCGTTGTGAAGATGATAAGGAATGCCACAAGAAATATGATACGGACCAAACATGGGAACAGGCTTTCGTATTCCACTATGCCCGCATTTTCGAAGTGATTCCCCAGGCTGCCATTACCATCGTGAACAACATGAACCTTTCTTTTGGCGAGGAATGGGAATGGCATGAAACCTTCTTGCTGGGTGGTCGATTCTTCCCGAGCACGGGCGTTGTGACTCCGTTCCTGGGTACAGGCGTTGGCTTGGGCATTCAGGTAGACAACCGTTATTACGACAGCAATGAAAGCTTTGCAATCGGTCTTGCCACCGGTGCCGAACTTGGTGTGATTTTCTTCCGCAATTCGGCAACCCAGCTGGAAGTTGGCCTTGCATGGGATGTCCTGTGGGACGGCTTCGAAAGCTTTGACCGTCGCTTCGGAGCAGGCAGTTTCTATATTGCCATCAACTACTAGTTGTTGATTAATCGTTATTGCATTAATTACGGGTCATTGGCAAAAGCCGATGACCCGTTTTATATGCGTTGAGTTTCGTGTTTGAATTTTGGCTAGACGTCTTTTCCGCTATGGGCGCAGAATGCAAGGACGACAAAAGCCCCTGCGATAATTCCGATAAGGGGTAGGTCGGGTTGCCCTCGCAAGAACATCTTGAGTAATTTCACCAGTTGCGATGTCAGGAATGCGTAGCCTGCACTGCACAAAAGAATGAATAATGCAAATCGTCCTATAAAGGGAATGCTGCGGGTGATTTTCTTGAAGTAATTGTTGATGTATGCCCCGTAAATCATCAGTACTGTCGCTACGAGGCCTACCGAAATAGAATCCATGTGGACTCGCAGAAAATTTGCAAACTGGTGAATGTAGGGCTGCATGCGGTAAATATATAAAACGGCCAATTAGCCGTAAATAAAACCGAGCATGACCGCTGCTACGATTAGCAACACAATCTGTTTGACAATATGCATCTCGTTGGAATTCATGCCCCTAAACTATAATTATCTAGGGGCAAAAAACAGAATGTAAGCAACGAATAATGTTACACCCGTAAACAGTGTGACGAACGTTACAGCTTAATAAAATTTTACCAATCTCGGGCCGGTCTTGCCTGGCCGCGGATAGGTTTCCAGGGTTTGCGTTCGCCATTCTGTTCGTCAAAGTCCTTCAACAGCTGGGCGGCATCTTCCGGACTCATTTCACCCATCTGCACGGGCTGTTCCTGAGGTTCTTCGCCACCCTGGCTATCACTGGACTGCTCTTCAGGCTGCTGCTCGGGCTGTTGGCCGGCACCGCCTTCGTTGCTATCGGAACTTTCAGCCTTCGAATCGCTGGACTGACCATTCTCACCATTTTGATCTTGATTCTGCTGATCTTGATTTTGGTCCTGCTGGTCCTTATCTTGATCCTTGTTCTGATCTTTATTTTGATCCTGGTTCTGGTCCTGATTCTGATCTTGGTTTTGATCCTGATTTTGGTCTTTATTCTGGTCCTGGTTATTATCCTGGTTCTTGTCGTTCTTCTTGTTTTCGTTCTTCTGCTCGTCCTTGGCTTCGTGAATACGGTCCAAGAGCATTTGCAGTTTCTGGTCGTTCGGATAATATTGCAGACCTTCGTTACAAGTAATTTCTGCCGAGGGCAAGCGGTTTTCAATATACTGGAAGGCAGCATCGCTGTAATAGGCGCTTGCAGACTTCGGGGCGGCCATTGCGGCGGCAGCAAGGAACATCACGGCGGCAATCATCAACTTACGCATTAGATTACCTCCAAGTCGTTGTCGGTGTTGCTGGCGTCAATCTTTGCCTTGGGCTTGCGGCCGGCCTTGATTTCAATGACGTCGTCAATGCGCTGCACGTGGCCGCTCAACTGGCCAGCCGTTTCATCTTCGGCAATCAGGTTTTCCAGCATTTCCTTTGCTTCGGCGTACTTGCCGTCTTTGCAAAGTTGCAGGGCGCGGGCCAGAACTTCCTTGGCCTTGTCGCTCAGAGGCGGTTGCTTCTGGTCGTTATTCTGGTCTTGGTTCTGGTCCTGATTCTGCTTTTGCTTGTCGAGTTCTTCTTTCAGTTTGCGCTGAACGATTTCCACGTTCTTCTTCGCATTTTCAAAACTGTTGTCCAGGTCGATAGCCTTCTTCAAGTAGGCCACCGATTCACGCCAGGCAGCAATACGTTCGCTACCTTCAGCAGCTTTTTCACCCATACGGAAATGCGTATTCGCCAAATTATAGGCTGCCTTTGCAGCCATCTTCTTGTCCGGCATGCGCACAGCACTTTCAAGTTCCTTTTTGGCTTCATCGTAATTGCCGAGCCTGTATTGGCAGGTTCCGATGTTATAGAACAGGAGCGGATTACCGGGTTCGGCTTCGCGAGCCTTCATGTATTTTTCGAGAGCACCGGCGTAGTCGCCGTTTTTAAATAGCTTGTTGCCGTCGTTAATGGGGCGCGCCCACAGACCGACAGCAAGTAAAAACATCAAAAAAACAAGTAAACGCATTCTAAATCCTTCGCCTAAGAATATACAAAAAAGCCTGGCACGTGACCAGGCTTTGCAAATGGCTTATGGCAACCTGTACTTAGTCTTCTGTGCGTACTACGGGGTTTACCCAGTCGGCATGGTCAAAGTTCTTGGAACCCATTTCGTTGGTAATGAGAGCCAATCTTTTGCCGCCACGGATATCGATTTCGGCGGTAGCAGCCATGCGTCCTTCCATGCGGCCGCTGCGCCATACTTCCTTGCCGTCCAATTCGATAATGAAGTCGACGACGCCGTTGCCCGATTCGTCGTCAATGCCGCAGGTTACGGTAAAGCTGTTGGCGTTATCGGGGAGCCTATAGATATGCTTGGAGGGGGCGTGGGTTCCGATACCGCTCAAGTATAGCTGCCCGTTTACGTGAAGGGGGTTGTCGTCAATGGACTTGCCGATATGGGTAGTTCCGTATCCCTGTTCCTGATGCAACAGTTTCAAGTCGTAAACGAAGGTCTCGCCCTTTTTGAGGTGGTATGCGGTTTTCGCCTGTTGCAAGTAGCTGCTACCTACATCTACGAGGTAAATCAGCAGGAACAGCGCATAGGGTACCAATGCGGGCAACTTGACTTTATTGCAGGCGTTAAGCGCCTTGTCCAATGCGGCAGGCGCAAATGTGTGGACCATGTACGCAAACATCACCACGATGCCCGCCATGGCAATCCAGAACCAAAGAGCACTTCCGCGAATCGAAGTCATCATCGAAATGTTCAAGAAAGCAACCATCGAAAGGAGCACCGCCCAAATCACCACCGGACGATTCTTGCAAGCAACACCTGCAATGGCAACGACAGCGGCTGCAAGCACATAGCGTTCATGCATGCAGGGCAAAATCATAAAGAAGGCAAAGGCATTCAAAGCCGCCAAAGTCATCACACGCGACACCGGCAAACGCTTAAAGAAGGTCAGGGCCATCACTGCGATGGAGACTAGCACGAACAGGATTTTTCCCAGCAGGCCCGGGTTCATAAACGAGGGTGCCCATTCAAAAATCGGTCTCGATTGCGGCGTCATGTTCCCCGAGAATACCATCCACAAGTTACCCGCATTCATCGATGCATAGGGGTATTCGTCAATGGTGCTCAAGTAGGCCTGGGCAAATTCCTTGCTAAAGTTCCCGGCAATAATAAAGGGCAAGAATACCAGTAAGAATACGGCGGCCATTGCAAAAAGGCCCTTCCACATCACCTTGCGGTAACGCAGAGAAAGTGCTCCGAACACAGGCAAGAACATAATCATCTGGAACTTCGTCAAAAGTCCAAGCATAAACAGAGCCATGCCAAGGCCGTACGTCTTGGGGCGAGAAGCATACCAAAGTCCCCACACGCAGAACGTCACCGGCAAAACATCCACCTGTCCCCAAATAGGGCCATCCAGGTAAAATGCCGGGTTAGCCACCACCAAGAGCATCACGATGGTTTTCACTTCGGGGAGCCAGCTCTTTTTATGAATGCGCAGCCACACAAAATGCGCAAGTGAAATGTGGGCCAGAATCACCGGGAAAAGGCAGAACTGCTTGAGTTCATATTCCAGATCCATATTGAGGCCGGTAATCTGGTAAATGATGCCGACTACGCGGAGCCATAGCACATAAAGCGGCGGGTAGTTACCGGTAAAGTGCCCGACACCCTGCTGCAAGTCGCTCACCCAATGGCGCCAGAACGTCAAATCCGATGCGAACCCGATTCCGTGCAGCATCACGAAATTGAGCAGAATGACCAGTAGCCCCCAAAGGGCGAAGGAATCCTTTCGAAAACAACCTTTGATTTTTTGGAGTAATGAGGAAACTAGATTTTTCAAAGAAAGCTTTGTCGGTAAACGCATAGGGGTAAATATAACTATTTGTAACTATCTCCAAAATGCAGAAAGCAGACTTGTCATTTTTTCGTGATCTGCGACATCTGTCATCTCGCGAATGCTGTGCATGCTGAGCATGGGTTCACCAATGTCTACCGTCGGGATTCCAAGCGAAGCCGAAATCGTGGGGCCAACCGTCGAACCGCAGGGCATGTCGTTACGCATTACGAAGGTTTGGTAGGGTATGTTATTTTGTTTACAAATGAGTTTGAATTGTGCGTTGGAGAATACGTCGCTGGCATAGCGTTTTTGTGAATTTGTCTTCAATACGACTCCTCCGCCTAAAGCGGGGGCATGGTTCGGTTCGTGCTTCTGTACAAAGTTCGGGTGTTCGGCATGGGCCATGTCAATGGAAAGCGCAAGGCTTGCTGCAAGCATAGAGTCAAGTTGGATTGTTTCGGTTGCGCCGTTTTCTCGCAATGACGTTTCCAGCACGCTTCTCAAGAAGTTGCTTCCGGCCCCCTCGCGGGTTTCGGAGCCCACCTCTTCGTTGTTGAAGAAGGCTGCCACCTGGAAGTCCTTGTCCAGGGGCTTGCCTGCGGCGAAGGCTTCGGCAATGGCGTGACAGCTGCTCAAGTTGTCAAGACGTCCCGAGAAAATCCATTCGTCTTCCAGCCCGCCCAGTTGCGCCGGTTGTGCGTCAAAGAGCTGTACGTCGAAATCCAGTAGGGTTCCGCCCTGGGGAATCTCCCGTTGTAACATATCCGTAAACTTTGTACCGACACTTGCGGTCCACAAGGCGTTCAGGTCAGTTTGGGGGTTTACCTTGAGGCCGTCCTGGTTGACGCCGCGGTTCAGATGGACTGCCAGCTGCGGAATACGGACAAGTTTGCTTCCGCGGAATAATTTTGTATGTATTTTGCCGTCCAGTTCGTAGGCGAGGAGTCCGCCATAACCCAGGTCCCGGTCCAGCCAGCTGGTGTAAATGGGGCTTCCGTAAATTTCAGGATGCAAAGTCTGGATGCCTGCGGCGGCATGGTCCGGGTTCGGGGTGATTTTCAGGGCCGGAAAATCCGTATGGGCAAGGGCGATCCTAAACTGGGAGTCCGCACAAATTTGCTTAGGGGCCCGCAGGGCGATTAAAGCCCCTCCCCGTTCAAAAAAGCGGGTGTTTTTGTCACATTTTTCTTCAAGGAGAGCTTTCAACGTCTCTACGGTATGGTAGGGCGTTACCGATTTGTTCAAAAATTCGAAGTATTCCATGCCCTAAAAATAGATATTACAGCGTTTTACAACTATTTCGCATATTTTTTTTTACTTAGAGACTTTATGGCCAAGTCTTTAATCTATATTCTTGATATGGCTTTTAAACCATTAAAACGGATCAACTGGATGGAAATTTCCGGCCTTCTGGTCGGTATCTTCTTTACCGTTGCCGTAATGGTTTTTGGCATTGTCCTTTATGCAAAGTTGTTCTCGACCGGTATGATCGGTGTCGAGGAATACCGCCTGCACAGTAACTTCGAAAAGGCTTTCGGCCTGCGTCCGGGAACCCGTGTCCAGATTAGCGGCGTGGATGTCGGACAGATTGGCGAAATGGATGTCGAAGGCGAAGGCGTCAAGATCGAGTTCATTATCCGCAAAGAATTCCAGAACCTGATTACGGACAGTGCCACGGTGTTTGCCATGCGCGACCAGAACATGATTTCGGCGCGTATTATCAATATCGATATTCGCCGCGGAAAGGGCCGCGTGTTGGAGGATGGCGATTACTTGCCCCCCGGACAGGCCCAGGATATCGAAACCGTGCTTGAAACAGCAAACGAGCTTTTGGGCCGCGTGAACCAGCTCATCGATGCCGCCGATACGATTCTCGGCATGGCCATGGATACAGGAACGACCATTGGCGCTCTGTTCGGCTCGCGACTCCTCTACGACAACTTGAACCGTCAGCTTAACCGTCTCGATGACATTACCTATGTGGGCAAGAAGGTCTTGTTCCAGGCCTCGGGACTGTTCGATACCATACAGGTTAGTGTTCCTATCCTGTTTAGCAAGGTGGATAGCATTGCAGACGATGTCTCGGGCATGATGACCGAGTTGAGACCCGTGCCGCAAAAGCTGGATAACCTCCTCGGCAATGTAGACGGCTTGATGGGCAAGGTGGATCACACCTTTAACCGTGTCGACGGGCTTTTGAACGAGGTTAGTCTTGTGACCTCGGGACTTTCGGACTTTATGGAAGCGACGGAGCAGACGCTCCAGAATGCAGACGACTTGATGGCAGGCGTTTCGAACATGTGGATTGTGAAGCGTTCCTTGCCTAACAAGGACTCCGTGCCCTTTATGGTGGAGACGCTATGGTAAAGCTTAAATCTGCCGTCGTAGCACTCCTTGCCGCAAGTGCAATTGCTGGCGCTTCCGATTCGGGCGTCTATTCTTTCCGTGCCCAAAGGTCTTTGGACAACGGTAAATTTGCGAAGGGCTACAACCAGCTAGAACGAGCCCTGTTGGCAAGCCGCAAAGAGGCCGACCTGCTTTCTGAGAGCCGCGTGCTGATTGCCATGGCGCAAATTCGCACCATGAGCCTGGATCTTGATTTCGCGGATTCCCTGCTTTCTGTGGTTCACGAAGATGTCCTGGACCCGAGTACTCAGGTGCAGTACACGAAGGTGAAGGTGGCGCTCTTGAATACCCGTGCGAAATACAAGGATGCCGCAACGATTTGCAATAAAGTCAGTGACAAGGACTTGAAGAACGCGGATGAAACCGCCCAGGCCGCCTTTTATGGGGAATGTGCCGTTGCATACGCTGCCGTGGGTAGCGACCGTGCTGAAGAAGCCCTGAAGATGGCTGGTAAACGTTCCGACAAGAAGGGCGGATTTTACGCCTTCACCGCAGCCCGCATGGCCGACCTTTCCGGAAAAGGCGAAGCCGATTCCCTTTACCGGGTTGCCGAAGAAAAATCCATCAAGGCGAACAAGCCTTACAATACGGCGACCATTCTCTATTATCGTTCCCTGTTAAAAAGCACGCCTAAGAAAGAGGCCGCGGAGTTGAAGGCCCGCTGCAGGAATGCTTTTGAACTGATGGGACTTCCGAACAACTCCAAGCGTTGCGCGGAATAATTTCAAATTAATTTGTAGAACTGTCTGCCGGAGTATTGACTGCGGCGGTTGTATCGATTACTGCTGTCGTATCCGACGCTGCTGTAGAATCGGCTGCGGCTTCTTTAGCCTTGGTTTCTTCCGCAAGCTTTTCGTCTTGAATCTTCTTCATGGCGAGGAGTTCACGGTAAACGATTGCCGGGTGGATCTTGCCGTCGGCCATGCCATCGACGAGGGCCTTGATTTTCTGATAATCGGCTTCCTTTTCTAGATCCTTGCCGAAGAAATTGTAACCGAGCAACTTGGTAATCTTGGTATAGAAACTCTTGCGGAACTTCTTGAAGCGCGGCTGCATCACATCGTTGAGGATGGTTTCGAGGGCTGTTTCCGTCTGCATGGAATCCAGCTCGAAGGTACGGTAGATGGTGCGGATGTGATCGGGAATCGTAGAATCCGGGCTATCGAAATACTTGCGCATCACGTTGGCGGCTTCCGTTTTGTTGGGGTAGGGGCCGCGGGCAAGGCGAAGGGCATAGTACAGGGACAGTCTCCACTTTTCGGGATACACGCGACTGGCGCGACGCAGTACCGAGAAGTCCGAAGTATCGGGAGCATCAATCGGAGTCACGCCGCCCACAAAGTAATAGGGCGTGTAGAACAGGGAATCCAGACTGGTAGAGAGTTCTGCCACATGACCCAGGTAGGCATATTCCTTTCCGGTCAGGTAGCTTTCGCCCAGTTCAGTAAGGCCCTTGATCCAGAAGAGCCCTGCCACCGATGCGTCATGCCCTGCAGCCACATAATGCACCGTCGATGCCTTCGGCAAGAATGACTCGTCGAAGTTCGTACCGGGAAGCGGCTTCGCGAAATGGAAAGCCGCTGCGATAATCGCGATAGCAACGATGATGGCTGCAAGAAAACGCATAACTTAGAACTGGCAAGCCTCGGCGAGTTTTTCGAGAGCGTCTACGCAATCGCTTGCGAAGTTCTCGGGTTTTCCGCTACGCTGGTAGGCAAAGTTCAAGCCGCTGGAGCTGTTGAGCACGTGGAACTTGCGCTTGCCGCCACCGTTGGCGATAGCCGTAAGAACTGTCTTTGCATCGCCGCCCTGACCGCCCGGAACACCAGGAATCGAAACGCCCGGAATCAGGAACGGAATTTCATGCTTGTGGGCAACGGTGTAAGCCGTAATCTTTTCAAGCTCTTCGGGGTGGGTTGCACCGACCACGGCGCCGAGGTAACCGAGGGAGCCGTCCCATTCCATAATCTTGTCGGCCACAGAATAGAAAGCTTCTGCAGTGTCGCGCGGATCGTCACTGCGGACCACCGGCAAATCCTGGAAGTCATGGGCGCCCTTGTTGCTGGTGCGCAGCAACACGTAGGCGCCGTTTTCAGAATTTTCGCGAATGAACGGACCCACGGAATCGGCACCCATCCAAGGAGACACCGTCACGGCATCGGCCTTGTACACGTCATAAGCGGCGGTTGCGTAAGCGGCACTAGACTTACCGATGTCGCCACGCTTGGCATCCAGAATCACGGGAATGCCGGCACTGCGATAATCGACAATCAGCTGCTGCAGCACGAGCATGGCCTGCACGCTCACGCATTCGTAGTAAGCGCTGTTGGGCTTCACCACGGCGGGCGTCACGTTACGCTTGAGGCAGCATTCCAAAATGTCGGAATAGAAACGCTTGATCTTGTCTTCGGCAGTACCGTTTGCACAGCACGGGTCAATCAACTTCATGACCGGATCCATGCCGAGACAAATCGGGTTACCGCACTTGGCGATACGTTCTTCGAGACGAGCCTGGAAGTTCATTACTTAAGGTCCTCTTGAATCTGGGCGGCTTCGTAGCTAAGGATACCGTGGGCGACAGCGACGTTCAGAGATTCGAGTTCGCTGCTCATGGGGATCTTCACCGTTTCGTCGGCAAGTTCAATGAAGTACGGGTTGGTGCCTGCACCTTCGTTACCCACGAGGAATGCCATCTTGCGGAGCTTGTTCTGCGGAATCTGGCGCAGAGACTGCTTGGCATGCAGATCAGTAGCGATAATGGTGTAACCCTTGCTGCGCAAGAAGTTAATCTGGTCCACCAGATCCACGTCGAATTCAAAAGGCACGCGGAGGAAAGTGCCCGAGGAACCACGGACAACCTTCGGGTTGAACGGGCTCACGGTACCGCGACCAAGAATCATACCGTCGGAACCAAAGCCGAGGCTCGTGCGGAAAAGCGTACCGAGGTTACCCGGATCCTGCACGGCATCCACCAGCGTAATCACGCTGCGGCTAGATTCATAAACCGGCTTCTTGCTTGCAATGCGAGCGACAGCAATCACGCCCTGGGTGGTCACCGTAGAAGACAGACGCTTCATCTGTTCGTCGGTGAGCACGTTAATCTTGATTTCGGCTTCGTTGATGGCTTCGATCAGGCCTTCGTCATTAAAGGCTTCGGTCACGTAGACGCCAATCACGAGTTCGCGGTGGTGGCTCACAAGTTCCTGCACCACATGCACGCCTTCGCCAAGGAAACGGCCTTCGCGTTCGCGACCCTTTTCGGTGGTGAGGGCCAGGAGGCGCTTGAACCAAGGCGGGTTGAAGTTGGAATCTTCAGAAGCTTCAGCCTGGGCCACGCGTGCTTCGAGTGCGGCTTCGTCCAATACTTCTTCCACTTCTTCCTTCTGTTCTTCAGGACGCTGGCGGTAAATCGGAGCACCGGCGCTTGCAAATTCGCGGCGCGGGCGACGGTCGCCAAAACGGTTTCCGGAACGTTCGCCAAACGGACGGCGACCTTCGCGGCCTCCGAAGGAGCCACGGTCATCACCGTCGCGACGCGGACGGCGTTCACGGTCAAAGCGGCCTTCGCGGCGATCGCCACGATCACCAAACGGTTTACGGTCGCCAAACTTACGTTCGCCACGGTCGAAAGAACGACCATCACGGCCACCGCGTTCTTCGCGGTCATCGTCACGGCGCGGACGACGTTCAGGCTTTTCGCTCACTCCGAACTTACGGTCCAGAGTCACTTTTACGGTGCGGTTTTTATTTTCTTCGCTCATACTTTTTCCATGATTTGTTTGGCGACGGATTCTCCGTCAATTTTCAAAAGCTTGAACAAGGCAGGAATTTCACCCTGTTCCACAAAATGGTCGGGCAGACCAAAGCGCAGCAAGCGCTTGCCTTCAAGACCCAAGTCCGCAATCAGTTCGGCGACTGCAGAACCAAAACCACCCACCAGCGTATTGTCTTCGAGGGTCACAATCGTCTTGTGGCTTTCAAAGAGCTTGCGGTATGTTTCGGTATCCAAAGGCTTGATCACGCGGGCGTCGACAACAGTTGCACTCTTGCCGTTTTCGCGGAGAACCTTCGCGGTCTTCTTAAGTTCGTTTGTCATGAAGCCTGCACCCAGGAGCAAGATGTCCTTGCCTTCTTCCAAGACCTTCGGGAGCTTCACGTCCACGGTTTCGGGAGCGGGTTTCAGGTGCTCTTCCAGGGCGGTGCCGCGCGGATATCGAATCGCGACAGGTCCCTTCATGTCGATAGCCGCGCGTACCATGTCGCGCAGTTCGTTTTCGTTGCTGGGAGCCAAGATGGTAATACCCGGCACCGTACGCAAGAATGACAAGTCGAACGCGCCATGGTGGGTAGGGCCGTCGGCTCCTACCAGCCCCGCACGGTCAAGTACCATCACCACATGCAGGTTCTGCAAGGCGATGTCGTGCATGATCTGGTCGTAGGCGCGCTGCATGAAGCTCGAATAGATTGCGACTACCGGTACTACGCCGGCGCAGGCGAGGCCTGCCGCAAATGTCAGCGCATGTTCTTCGGCAATGCCCACGTCGATCACGCGGTCGGGCAATTCCTGGGCGACGATATCCAAGCCGCAGCCCGTGGGCATGGCGGCCGTAATGCCGATAATGCGTTCGTCCTTCTTTGCTAGTTCCAATAGCGTCTTTCCGAACACGTGCGTCAGCGAGGGGTTCGGACTCCCCGGAGAAAGCGGAAGCCCGCTTTCGGGGTCGAAAGGTCCAATGCCGTGCCACTTGGTCGGGTTCTTTACCGCAGCGTCCAGGCCGCGGCCCTTTTCGGTCAAGACGTGAACCAGGCAGGGGCCCGGCTGTTCCTTGACGCGCTGCAACAACATAATGAGTTCGTTGATGTCGTGGCCATCGATGGGGCCGAAGTAACGGATGCCGAGGTCTTCGAAGAAACGTCCCGGTTTCACGGCCGTCTTAGCGGCGCGCTCCGCCTGCAAGAACAGGTCGCGGAAACGGGTTCCAAGAACGCCCGGGAGACGCGTCATGAGGCGATCCAGGTCAGAACGCATCTTGTTGTAGACCGGGTCCGAAATCACGCGGTTCAGGTAGCGGCTGAAATTACCCACGTTCGGGGCGATGCTCATCTTGTTGTCGTTCAAGATGATTGTCATGTTCTGGTTCGAAAGGCCTGCGTTGTCCATGGCCTCGTAGGCCATACCGCCGGTCATGGAACCGTCGCCAATCACGGCCACTACGCTGTTCTTGCGCTTAAAGTGGTCGCGTGCCACGGCAAAGCCAAGTGCCGCCGAAATAGAAGTCGTCGCGTGTCCTGCGCCAAAGCAATCGTACTCGCTTTCGTTTCTCTTCAAAAATCCAGAAATGCCGCCTTGCTGGCGCAGCGTATCGAAACGGTCAAAACGTCCCGTCAAGAGCTTATGAACGTAAGCCTGGTGTCCCACATCCCACACGATCTTGTCATCGGGGGCGTTAAACACATAATGCAGAGCAAGCGTCAGTTCCACCACACCCAGGCTAGAGGCCAGGTGACCGCCATGCTTAGCCACTTGACCGATAATGGTCTCGCGGATCTGCGACGCCAGGTGATAAAGCTCCTCGACAGAGCAATGCTTTATGTCCTGGGGGGACTTGATATTCTTAAGGTCCATTAGTTAACCCTGGTAATGATGAATGCGGCAATAGAACGCAGAATCTTGGTGTCGCACTTGAGGGCATCCAGTGCCTTGAGGGATTCCTGGTAGAGCTCGTGCGCGCGTTCGCGGGACTTGTCGAGGCCCACGAGTGCCGGGTAAGTGGCCTTACCCTTTTCGATGTCGGATCCGGCATCTTTGCCCAGTTCTTCGGTGGTCGACACGATGTCCAGAATGTCATCCACAATCTGGAACGCAAGGCCAATGGAACGGCCGTAATTGCGAATAATCTTGATGTCGTCTTCGCTTGCGTTGGCGAGGCGTGCACCCACTTCCAAAGAGGCCTCAATCAGGGCTGCCGTCTTGTGGTAATGGATGTAGTCGACAATTTCCAGGTCCACCTTCTTGCCTTCGCATTCGATGTCAATCATTTCGCCACCAATCATGCCGTAGGTGCCCAGCAGGTGTGCCAGAACTTCGATAGCTTTGGCGTTGCCGGTCTTGCCCATCAGTTCAAATGCCAAGATGCAAAGGGCATCGCCAGCCATGACGGCGGTGGCTTCGCCAAACTGCTTGTGGCTCGTGGGCTTTCCGCGTCTAAAGTCGTCGTTGTCGATGCAGGGGAGGTCATCGTGGATCAGCGAGAACGTGTGGAGCATTTCCAGGGCGCTCATGGCGTAGTCCACCGATTTGCCCGTACCGCCGAACATATCGAAAGCGGCACGTACAAGGGCCGGGCGGAGTCTCTTTCCACCGGCAAACATCGAGTAACGCATGGCCTCGTGGAGCCTTTCCGGACGGTCGGCTACAGGGGGCAAAAATTCTTCAAACTTCTTTTCCGCTTCCTTGGAGATGCGGGAAAGGTAATCAAGAGCAATAGAGGCTTCTTTTTCAAGATTTTCCATAAGTACAAAGATACTTAATTTCGCCATTGTTAACAAGTCGATACATGCCAAAACAAGGCCGCCATAAGCGAAAAATCACTTAAAAAACCGCCCTTTCGGGGCGGCTTTCTCATGTAATAAAATTGTATTTGTCCCTTAGAACAAGGCGCCGTAGAGGGTCATGTCATCGATGTAGAATTCGGTGCCGTCCTGCGGGAAAATGTGGAGCTGCTTGACCACGTTTTTCACGCCGCTCCAAGAGGTAAAGCAGGTTTCCGTCTTGGCGTTACCCACGCAGAGCTCTGCCGGGTTTACGCTGATGCGATTCCAGTCCTTGGAAAGCGGCATCCAATCGGTAGCGGCCTTCAGGCTCTTGGTATCGTTGATGTAGTTTTCAAGCGAGAGGCGAATGTTTCCGTCGCCCTTGGCGTAGAACACCACAGAATCGATTGCCGAGAAATTCATCTCGTATTCAAACATTGTTCCGACAAGCACCCAGGCGTAATCGTCATCGGCGAGTTTATACTTGCCGTGGAAAACCTTTGACTTGCGGGTAGAATCGTATACCACGCCATCTGCGACGTTCTTTGCCGGAGTGAGAGTCGTTCCCTTGAAAAGTGCGTCCGTATTCACATACCAGCCGTCAAAGCCACCTTCAAAGTCCTGCAGCGTCATTACGGGGTTTGTGAACTTGGTGTTATACGGGTCGGCTATCGTCTTCCATTCGGCATAGAGGCTCTTTGTGCTATCAGGCGTTATAAAGTAGATGTCGAGTGAATCCTTTGCAGGGACGCTGGGCAACACGTAGGAGCCTACATTATTTGTCTTGACCAACAAGTCAAGGCCATAAACGCCTACCCACAGGAATTCTTCACCGGAACGGAGTGTTACTTTGCTCGAAACGGAAGCGGTTGCTTCCAAGCGGAGCGTGTCGAGCTTGGCTAGATCCTTTGCGTTGTAAACCTTCGAATATGCAAAGCCGTCCTTGGCAACTGTCAAGCGGTAGCTACCGGAACTGGGCCATTCCATATCGAATCGTCCGTTCTTGTCGGCGTGCAGGTCAGATTCCACCATGGTGTTCTGCACGGCGTAATCCTTGACTTTGGCATCGGCTGCGCGGAGGGCAACCGTTGCGTACGTGGCAGGTGTGCCGTCCTTGAGGAGTGCCAGAACTTGCGGCAGTTTTTCAGGATCAACCGTATCCTGTTCGGTGGTATCCTGAGTCGTCGTGTCTTCTGGGACCTTGACCTCGGTGCGGTAATCCTGCATAATGGATTCCATCGGGGTAACAAAGAGTTCCTTTTCACCCAAGCTCTTGTTGTAGCTTTCGTTGTAGAAATAGAGCTGCAAGGAATCGTTCGCCGGAATAGACGAAAGTGCAAACCAGCCGGACTCGTCGGTTTTCACCAAGACGTCGGTACCCATAATGCCAACCCACACCGCAGAAGATCCTTCAGGGATATCTACGACACCGGCAAGGACTGCGGTCGGTTCAAGGAGCACTGTATCGGGCTTCTGCGAAACGCCCAATTCGGCAAATTCGCCACGGGTCACTACCCTGGAGTATGCAACGCCATCGTGTGCGACGGTCAAGCGATATTTGCCGTCGGCGGGAATGTCAACCTTGAAGTTACCTTTTTCGTCGGCATAGGTATCTGCATTTACCAGGGCGTTCACTTCGACAGCAGACTTTTCCCTATAGTCCACTTTACGGAGTGCTACCGTTGCATAAGACGCGGGCTGCCCATCGACAAGGGCAATGCCGTTCGTGGTAATGCTACCCGGTCCGCCAGCGACGTCTTCTTTGTTGGAACACGCAACCAAACCCGCCGCAGTCAGCGACAGCAAAGGCAAAAGAAAGAGCGATTTTCTCATTTTTCTTTCTCCTTTTCCTTTAGAGGTTTGGTAAACGCCAGGGGGAACATCTGGATGTTCAACTGGAATACCGTGTCGTCATCCGTTCCTTCCTGAGATAAACGTAGTAAATCTTCGCGGAAAGCGTTAATCTTTTCGCGCAAGAGCTGGATATCGTCCATGCAAAAAGTCATGGTGACCGTGCTGATGTCCCTGAGGAAGGGCTGGTGCCTGTCCAGGGATTCGTCGGCGAGGCGGATGGTCTCGTGCTGGAAGGCTCGGACTGCCTGGGAACGCCAGTTTCCGCCGGTGCTTACGAAGGTGTCGTTCACCTTCCAGTAGCCGTCGCGGTCGGTCGAAATCATGTTGAGGTCGGCGAGGAGCTTGACTGCGTCGCGGGCCTCTTTCTCGGTAATGTTCGGGGTGCAGCTCTCGGCAAGCCCCTGGTAGTCGTCTTTGAACTTGCAAATGCCGATTACCGAACGTATGGCATTGTAATACCAATGACGATAAAATTCAAGTTCCTTCTTTTGCAACAACTTAAGAGAAACGCCTTTCAAGGCTTGCATGCGCTCGTAGTGTTGCAGGGCGTCGGCGTCGGTCTTGGCGCGACCGAAATACACCATTTCGGCCCAATAGTCGGCTTCTTTGCCTTCAAGTTCGAAGAATTCTGCAGCGGGCTGAATCAGACTAAGGGGCAAGTGGATCTTGCCCTGCGATACGCGAAGGAGGTTGCCGGGGTCGGCTCCCATTTTCATGGCCATGTAGCGCCAGGAAATGACAGTCTTCCGTTGCTTAAAATCCTCAAAAGCATCCCTCAGCCATTCGCGATAGTCCGTGTATTCAAAAATCTTCTTCATAACTATAAAGATAAATCATTGACTATCAAAAGCCTATGCGGGGAATTTAATCTCCGTTGTGGAACTTTACAACGATTTTGAGGTCCTCGTCGCAGGTGGCACTCCAGCGGCATTCCGGCTTGTCCATTATGGATAAATCCCTGCAAATTCCTTCAAATTCGACAATTTCGCTGTTTTTGGCGCTGCGTCCGTAGGTGACTTCGTAGCTCAGTTCGCCTACGTTGGAGGCCTGGACCGGAGATTCCGCCATGAGACGGGCCGTGAGCAAAATCACACAGTCGTCCTTGCGGGGAATTTGGGATTCGTCTTCGCCCTGGGCCAAGATCCAATGCATCTGGAGCGGCTTGAAATCTGCTTCAAGGTCGTGCTTTGCACAGCCAAATAAGACAAGAGCGATTAACAAGAAAAACGTGACTATGGATTGCTTCGCTGCGCTCGCAATGACGTTTTTCATAGTCCCAATGAACTAACGAGTATGGCGGAACGTTGCGCTGGTGACGCGGTTACGGCCATTTTCCTTGGAGGCGTAAAGGGCCTTGTCGGCGCGTTCGAACAGGCGCTTCGGGTCTTCGCCAGCAATCATTTCGGCGATACCGAAGGAGCAGGTGACCTTCTGCTGCTTGATCAGCTGGGTGTTCTCGATGGCCATACGGAGCTTTTCGGCAAGGAACTGGGCGTTCTGGATCGGCGTGTCGCCGCACAGGATCACGAATTCTTCGCCACCCCAACGCACCAGGGCGTCGGTATTGCGGATCTTGCTCTGGATGAGCTTTGCGAGGTTCACCAGGACTTCGTCGCCCACCATGTGACCGTAGGTGTCGTTCACATGCTTGAAGTGGTCGATATCCAAAATCACGAAGGACACCGGGCTGTCGTTCTTTTGCAGGTTTTCCTGTTCGCGCATCAGCACGCTGCTAAAGCCCGCACGGTTGAGGCAACCCGTAAGGGGGTCTTCCTTGCTGGACTTTTCGTATTCGCTCTTTTCGATTTCCAGGGCGCGCAGGTTCTTTTCCAGTTCTTCGCGCTTTTTCCTGCTGGCCGTGCGTTCGCGGCTGTAGTCGAAGAAGCGGATCATGAGGATCACGAAGAAGGTGATGAACCAGAGGGCCACGAGTGCCGTCGAAAGTTCCGCCTTAGAAATCTTCTTGCCCTTGAAGCAGAGGCCCTTGATTTCCAGGGTTCCGTAACCGAGCGGAGCGTTGGTGCCCGTTTGGATTTCGATTAGGGGGACGTTGGAAAGGTCGACCCTTGCGTTGTGGACGTTGATTTCGTTCTGTGCCACCCACCAGCTTGCTACGCGGAATTCCTGCGGAACGAACACGGCGGGGTAGGTTTCTTCCAGGGGGAAGAATTCAATTTCGTTGAACTTGAGGGACAGTTCGTCGTCGGGGCGGGAGAAGGTGCTGTCGTAGCCGCGCATGTAGAGACGCACGGTTCCTTCGCCACGGGGCTTCACCCAGACAAAAATGCTGTCGAACTTGGAAAGGTCCTTGCCGCGGGTCTTGCCGTCGCCAAGGAAAATCTTGACGCCCACGTAGGGGTAGGCGTAGCCTTCCTTAAGTTCGTAGTCTACGATGATGGAGGAATCGGTACGGGAGAGTTTAACCGCCGATGCACCACCGTCTGCAGAGTCCGTTTCTGCAATGAGGTACGGATAGTCGTGCAGGTACAAAGGCTCAATAACGTCTAGTCCATTCTGATGCGCAAAAAGTGCTATGACCGTGATTGCCAAAAGCACAAAAATCAGAATGTTCATCCTGAACAAAACGTATATCTTCTCAAGTATCCTAGACATAGGTGTAACCTGCCAAAATCCTCAAATTAAATATACAAAAAAGAGAAAAAAAGCAATATGCGCATCAAAAAAGTGTGCGCTCTAAGACATAAATATGTAAAAAAAAGCCCGTTTGTAGGATAATTTTAGCGAGAGAGCCACCTTCCCAGGCGTCCGACCACGGGTCGAATGGCCTTTGCCATGTCTTCGTGAGAATGTATGTCAGGGTGTCCCAGGAGTCCCACATTTGCAGTCGTAAGGGTCATGAACTCCAAGTCGGTCTTGCCGGCGGCCTTTTGGGCGTCGTAAATCGCCTTCACGGTGGGGGTCAAGTCGTCATTGGGCCATACCTTGGTGGACAAAAGCAGGAACTTGACTCCCGGATGGGCCTTGCGTAGCTTATCCAGAAGTTCTGCGTATGCCTTCTTGAAGGTTTCATGCTTTGCATAGGGCGGATTCCCCTGAAAGTCGTTGATTCCAATGAAAAGGACTATGACCTGAGGATGGAAAGTGTTGAAATCGTAGCGGATGGAAGATTCGGCGATGCCGTTGGCGAGGTCGCCGGGAGCTTCGCCCGGGACGGTGAAATCGTATAGGCGGGGAATCGGCCATTCCGGCACGATATTGTCATAGTTGCGCACGAGGCCGCGTCCGCTGAAGGCGTTGACCTGGAAGTCTGCCTTGTAGCCGTCGGCAATCAGGAAGGCGTAGCTCTTGGAGGCGTTGGTCTTTTCGAACACCAGGGATTCGTCCTGGCCGTTCTGGCCTTCGTTGCCGAAGCCCACCGTAAAGGAGTCTCCGATGAATTCGATTCGACGGTTGCCCTGTTTCGGGGGTTCCTCGAACTTGCCCGATTTGTCGGTGGCTACTCTGTATAGGTGAACGCCGCCGGGGTTGCTTTCGCTGATCTTGATCAGGCGATAAGCGTGCGAACCTGCACTGCCGGTCGTTTTTACTTTATACACATTGCGAGAATTTGTTGTAAATACGGCGATTTCCTTGCCGTCTTCGTCTACGCGGAACCTGGCTTCGCCTTCCAATTCGAATTCCAGTGATTTTGCCGCTGCCTTAAACTGTACCATGGCGGCAGGGGCGCTTGTACGGCTGTATTCCTTGCCGTGTTCCCATCGGCCGCTAAACAACAGGTTCTTAGAAAACTCGTTCACGGAGACCTCCGCTCCAAAAGAAAATGACGACAAAAGGGCGCAACCCGCCAATGCCGAGTAAATCCAATTCAAACAACGCATGTAAGAATATTACTAAATTCTGGCCATGATCTCTAGGCGGGCGAAATCATTGGCGGTTCTTTTTGTAACCACCTACGGGCTGCTGCTGGGCGTTTCTGCCTTCGCAGGTGAAGACGTTGTTCCTGCAAAAGAGACTGCCGCTTTACAGAAGCCTGAGCCGGGTTCTCCGGGTGATACCCTTACCAGGGAAGACGCCCGCATGGCATTGCTGGTCTACAAACTGTTGGACAAAGACGGCAAAATCAAGGGTGCCGACATCAAACGTGGCGAAAAACTTTATATGCAGAATTGCAGGGCTTGCCATGGGGGTGATGGCCACCGTTTCAACTTTTCGCGCTACTACGAAAAACCGGCCTTTATCGGGGACCGCGCTCGCGACGACATGCCGACTTTTTGGTACCAGATAAATTTTGGTGATGTGGAACGGGGCATGGAAGCCTATATCGACGAGTTCCCATTGCAAGACCTCATCGATATCGCTGGCTTTGCCCAGACATTACCTTGACTAGGGCTGGTGTCCGTTATAGACCTTGACTTCCTGGATAAAGGAAAGTTCCAGCAGCTCGGGGACTTCGCTTCCGTAGGGCTGGATTTCGATGGTCTGGGGAGACTTGGCAAGCTTTAGGGCATGCACGAAGAAATTCCTTTCGACTTCGCTTTCGCCGCGCTTGGTGGGGTTCTTCACCTTGGCTCCGATGAGGGCGCCTACGGTCTTGGCGTAACGCAATACCTTGACCAAGTCGAAGGTGCTCAGTTTCTGGTAGTTGTTGCCGTACTTGGTGGAGTTCAGCGCGGTCTGCAAGGTCTCGGAATTGGCGGTGTCCTTGAGCTCGTAATCCGGGGCCTTCGCTTCGGGCCAGCCGGCGGCAAAGTCCTTGCGCCATTCTTCGGTGGGGGCGCTGGAGCGGTTCACGTTCTTGCGTTCCACGAAGGGGCAGTAGCCGTAGTTTGTAAGAATGTCGAAGGCGCGGGATTCCATTTCGGGATTCAGAACAAAGCCGTAACCCGGAATAAATTCGTTGGTGCATTCCATGAACTGCGGGAAACGGGAAAGCTCGTTCAACACGTCGGCGTTTTCGATTTTGAGCAAACGGACGGTTTGCACTCGGGCGCCGTAGTAAGAAGAATTCCATTCGGCAATGGTGGATTCCACGTTGACCGGAGGCTTGATCCAGCCCTTGAAATTTTCGATTTCGGATTCGGCGATGCCGCACTTGAGACCGCGAATGTAGCTTTCACGGTTCAGGGAGAACCGGAGATACACTTCGTCGTTTTCGACCTTGCTCAGGCAGGCGAGCATCAACAGCACTCGCGGAGAGGTTCCGGTGGAGGCGATGAGTTCGAAGTTGGGCAGGCAAGAAATGTTCTGTTCCGGAACGGAAGCGATGGAAGATTCAATCCAGTCGCGGCCGGCCTGTTCCAAGGTGACGGCGGCAATCTTTCCGCCCACCATGGTAAAGCGGACAAGGCCCAAGAGCCAGAGTTCGCGGAGCGGACGGGGCAGGTAATCCCATGCGACCAGTCCGTCTTTTTCTTGCAGACGGAAGGTGGGATCCAGTACCCAGAAAATAGAAGTCGCGGTGGGGGCCGTCTTCGGCTTGTCCAGCATTTTCAGAAGGCGGATGCAATGGCTGCGGTCGCCGCGGAAGCGTTCCTTGAGCCACCAGGAGACAAGGTCCTGGTGCAGGCGGAAGCCGTTCTTGCGGATAAATTCGAGGGCCTTCTCGGTGGGGACGAGGCAGGCGTCTTCCTGTTCCAGCCAACCGTTCCCAGTCAGGAAATTGAAAATCAGGGACAGTTCGTTTTCGGCGGCCTTTTCGGAAATGCGCTTTGCCGAGGTGAAGGCGTCTGTGCAAATCTGGTAACTGCGGCGGTGCAGCAGGTTGCTGTTGTTGACCTTGAGTTCACCAGTCATGGCGAAAGCGAGAACTTCGCAAATGTGCCAGTCGATCAGGTTCTGGTAGAATGCATCGGCGCCCTTTATTGCGGGGGCGTCTTGTAGCGGGGTGCTGAAAACGTCAATGAAGTTTGCGAAGCCGTAATACACCGAGGTGTTTGTGGACGGACTGCGCCACAATACATATTCGCGGCACATTTCGAGCAAGAAGTTCTGCAGGTCGCGGCACTTGCTTACGGGAACCGTCAGGCGAAGTTCGTTAAAGGTTAGGCCTCTGGATGCGCTATTGTAAATCAGGACCATGCAGTTGCGCTGCCACGGTTCCATTTTCTGGAACAGTGCAGCAACACGATCCTTGTCGTTATAAAAACCGAGTGTCTCGTCTTGGATGAGGGCGTTGTTCAGCAAGCCCTTGTGGCCAAATGCTTTCGCGTGTGCGTTGCGAAGCAGCGGTTTGGACATCCCTTCAAAAAAAGCATTCAAATCAAACATCGAGTCAACCTTTATTGGGGAGCCAAATATAGTAAAAAAATTAGCGGTGTGGCATCTTACGTTTCTCTGTCCGTTTCAGTAAGCCGGTCAAAAATCGGTAAAATCTCTCGGAACGGGAATTGTCGTGCTTCCCGTGGCGGAGAGTTATGACGATATCGCGCTTGAATTCGGCATCGGTAATCTTGAGAAGGCGAATGCGGCGGTTGTTGATGCGGCCCCAGGAGAATTCTGGCCAGAACCCCACGCCGATTCCGCTTGCGATGGCGTCCTTTACGGCGAGGGCGTTGTCGCTTTCGAAAATGATGTGGGTCTTGAATCCGACCCGTTCGCAATATTCGTTACAGATGTTGCGCAACTGTTTGGAGCCGTAGAGCCCGATAAAGTTTGTTTCTTGCAGTTCCTTGAGAGAAATACTGTCGCGCTTGCGGTATTGCGATACGTTGGGAACGGCAAGGTAGATGTTTTCGGTGCATACGAAATTTTCTTCGTCGTCGGAGCTGTACTTTTGCGCCGATGCCTTGTAATTGGCGTAAGTGCGGACGCAGATATCGTAAAGGGTGGTCTCTTCGTTTTGTACCAGGTTGAATCGGAGGTCTGGATCGTTCTGCTTGTATAGTATAACGGCGTTCGTCACGAAGGTGGAGGCGGCAAGAACGTTTAGGTTTACCGTTGCCGATTGTTCATTTTCCATGGCGCGGAGCTGTGCAGGGAGCGCTTCTATATCTTCGTAAAGGGGCTTCACTTTCTTATAAAAATATTCCCCGATTTCGGTGAGTTTGATGTTTCTCCCCTGGGTTTTAAAGAGTTTTACGCCCAGTTCGTCTTCTAGTTTGTGCAGGGCGTGCGTGAGCGCAGGCTGCACAATACATAGGGTTTTGGCACTTTGGGTCACGTGTTCTGTACGGGCTACTTCCAGAAAATATTTCAAATGTGTGAGTTCCATACAATTTTCTTATCTATTTTAATCCATCAAAATAATTGATGAATTAAATATAAATAATCTATTAGACAATATGAATCGGGAGTTCTAATTTTGCCCACGAAAACAGAAAAACCTGAAACAAGTTCAGAAAAAATGAATCGCAAAAAAGGAGCATTCATGAAAAAGTTAATTGCAATTGCTGCTGTCACCATCTTGACTTTTACCGCCTGCGACCAGGCGAATACCTGCGATTACGATGCCTCTGCAAATACCCTTTCTTGCTCTGAAAAGACATACAAGACTTCCAATCTCGGCGGAAAGATCTGGATGGCAGAAAACATGGCCGTGTACATTCCCGATTCCAGCGTTTGCTACGGAAACGACCACGTGAATTGCGAAATCATGGGCCGCCTGTACACCTGGAATGCGGCTACAACGGGCCTTTGCCCTAAGGGTTGGACCCTTCCGAGCCGACTGGATTTCAAGAACGCCTTCGGCAATACGTCTACGGCGGCACTCAAGGAAAGTGCATCCTTCAAGATGCAGTTTGCAGGTTTCCGCTACTATGACGGAAAGTTTGCCGACAAAGACGAAAGCGCCAGTTTCTGGACCAGCGACAGCTACGATGGTTCCAGGGCCTATCTGGTTCGCGCTACCGATTCCACCATTACTTACGAGCATTTCAACAAGAATATTTTTGCATCTGTCCGTTGCGTAAAAGAGTAAATTTAAAGACGGAGGGATAAAATGACTTGGCTAGTAGACTTATTCACTAAGCCCTCGGTGGGCCAACAGGTCTTGGCGATTGCCATTACGGCAGCGCTGGGCCTTATGATCGGAAAAATCAAGGTCAAGGGTATTGGCCTGGGTAGCGCCGGAGCGCTTTTTGTGGGCATCGCCCTTGGGCATTTCGGGCTCCGGGTGGAACCCAACGTGCTCCATTTTATTCAGGAATTCGGCTTGATCCTGTTTGTGTACACCATCGGTATGCAGGTGGGGCCGGGCTTTATCGATTCTATTCGCCGTCATGGACTTGTACTGAATGTTCTTTCGACAAGCGTGGTGTTGCTCGGTGTTTTAGTAACCCTATGCCTTTACTTTTTTACAGATATGCATAACAACGTACCCGTGCTCATTGGGATGCTTTGTGGCGCCGTCACGAATACGCCCTCCCTTGGAGCCGCTAACTCAGCCTTTGCCGCGGCCGGGGTGGACACTTCCCTTACGGGTATCGGGTACGCTGTTGCATATCCGTTCGGCGTTATCGGAATTATCTTGGTGATGATCCTTACGCGAATCATCTTCAGGCAAGACCCGAACAAGGCTGCCGAAAATTATTCTGCAGAAATCGCCGCCCACAGCAAGGAAATTGAATCTTGCAGCCTCACGGTGGAAAACCAGAACCTGTACGGAGTCATGTTGAAGGACATTCCGGACTTGGTCGAGAGCGGTGTCGTGATTACCCGCCTGATGCGTGGCGAAAGCATCTTTACTCCCAACGGAAAGACGGTGATTGAACAGGGCGACAAGGTGCATATCGTGGGGATGCCCGAAGCCGTTGTTGCCATGGAAAAAATCATCGGTCACAGGCTAGAAAAGCCCATTACGCAAGAAACGGGCGATGCGGATAAAAAGATTATCGTCAAGACGATTTTGGTGACCAACAAGAAAATCCTGGGCCGCACCATCGGTTCCCTGGCCCTTGCGGAACGCTACGGCGTGAACATCAGCCGCGTCGTTCGCAGCGGATTCAAGTTCACGGGCCGCCTGGATTTGCGAATCAAGTTTGCTGATAAACTCCGAGTCGTCGGTACTGCAGAAGGTATCGAGGCCGCGGCGAAGGAACTGGGCAATTCTTTAACAGCACTGGATCATCCAGAAATATTGCCCGCGTTCCTGGGCATCTTCCTGGGAGTCATTGTGGGCAGCATTCCTCTTGCTATCCCAGGGATGCCGACCCCGCTTAAGCTGGGTCTCGCCGGCGGCCCCCTCATTGTCGCCATCGTACTTAGCAGAAAGCGCAAGATCGGTCCGCTGAACTTCTTTATGGCCAACAGCGCAAACCTGATGCTCCGTGAATTCGGCCTGACGCTCTTTTTGAGCTGCGTGGGTTTGAATGCGGGAATCAAGTTCTTCGATGTTCTCTTGAACGGTGATGGTCTTCATTACATGGCCCTGGCCGCACTTATCACCTTTATTCCCATTGCTATCGTGGCGGTGGTGGGACACTTGGTCTTCAAGGTAAATTACCTGTCGCTCTGCGGTGTGCTTGCGGGTGCTACCACCGACCCGCCGGCCCTCGCCTTCGCTAACGGCCAGGCCAACAGCGAAGCAGTGAACATCGGCTACGCCTCGGTTTACCCGCTTACCATGCTACTCCGCATTTTAAGCGGCCAGGTGCTTGCGATACTCCTGCTGCAGGCAATGTAATTTTTTTAGTACTCCTCGAACACTAAACGACCCTCCTTGTGGAGGGTCGTTTTCTGCAAAAAAGGCTCCCCGAAGCGGGGAACCTTTTCTATGCTCAATTATATCTATTTACCGAGCGAAGGGGGCTTTTAGTTGTTCACCGGGCAAGTTTCAACCCATTCACCCATGTATGTTGCACATTCTTCTTGAGTAATCGGAAGGCAGCTGGCCATACCCGGGATATCGCTAGCCATGTAGCAAGACGGACCGTCAACAACGGGCTGTTCACCAGCGCCCGGACCGGCAGGTTCTTCGCCAGCACCCGGACCAGCAGGGCCTTCACCGGCTGCGGGGCCTTCGGCAGCACCCGGTTCTTCACCGGCGGCAGGGCCTTCGGCAGCGCCCGGTTCTTCACCGGCGGCAGGGCCTTCGGCAGCGCCCGGTTCTTCACCGGCAGCAGGACCTTCGGCAGCGCCCGGTTCTTCACCGGCAACGGGGTCTTCGGCAGCACCCGGTTCTTCACCGGCAGCAGGACCTTCGGCAGCGCCTGGTTCTTCACCAGCAGCGGGTTCTTCACCGGCCGGAGCGGCATTTTCGCAACCGGCAACAGGCTTGCCGTTAATCATGGTGTTCCACTGAGAACCGTTGCACTGCAAGGTGTCATTATGTTCAACAAGATAAACCTTTGCGCAAAGGTTGACAGTCTGAGAGCAAGCCACATCGTCAATTTCTTCGAATTTCTGAATGCTTGCCGGAGCAGCATCAGATGCCGGAGAACCAGAAGAACTATCATCGCCGCAAGCAACGAAAGAAGCCATTGCAATAGCGGCCATGGGGAAAAGAATCTTTTTAGAGAACATTTTGTTTACTCCTTGGTTAAATAAAAGTGTGACGACAAAATAGATTAAAAATCTTAAATGTGGACATTTTTTTTCAAAAAAAATTATCAAATGTGCGATAATGCAAAAATAAACCCCAAAATGAGGACTCATTTTGGGATTTATACTTTGTTTGTTTAGTAATATTTACAAATTAAAAGAACTGAGGGGGCCAACGCGGGTTCTTCGAGGACATATCGATCTTGTAGAAGTCCTTTTCGAAGCGGCCATCGTCCATGCCGTACATCTGCATCACGTGGCGAGCAATCCACTTACCGAGCTTGAGCACGGTGAGCTTCTTACGCAGACGACCCTGGCAGTCACGGTTCATGATATCCGGGAGAGTCGAAGTCGTGAGGATTTCGTCGATGGCCGGGCTGTTGAGCTTTTCACGAGCTTCGGCACTGGTGTGGAAGTGCGTAACACCGAAGCAAACGCGGTTCGGGTTACCCTTCTTGATGTGTTCACAGCACTGCACGATCGTCGTACCGGTACGCACCATGTCGTCGAACACGATCACGTCCTTGCCTTCGATTTCTTCGATGCTGATGTCAGAGAGTTCCGGGTTGAAGGTCATGCTGATTTCGCGTTCGCCGGTACGGACCTTGTCCATCACCACGCGCTTGCATTCGGGGAGCTGCAATGCATCATAAACAGCGTTCATGAACGGGCGTGCGCCCTTGTCCGGAGAGACGATCACCAGGTTGTTGCCGTCCTTACCGGTCTGCACGAAGTTGCTGCTCTTGATGTAGTGAGCGTAAACGTCAGTCGGAATCAGGTTGTGGAAGTTGCCTTCGAACACTTCGTTAAAGAGGTTCTGCACCTTGACACTGTGGTTGTGGCAAGTCACGACGGCATCCACGCCGGCGGTCTTCAAAAGTTCTGCGTAGAGGTGGCTGGTGAAAGCCTGGCCGTCGAACTTCTTGAGGTCTGTATCCGGGCGATCCTTTTCCAGCGGGCCAACGCGGTGCGGGCCGCGGTCCTGGGCACTGTAGAACAAATCGGGTTCCACAAGCACCACCTGTTCGGCACCATTGTCCTTAGCGGCGCGGGCCAGAATGCAGTTGCGCATAGCGTAGTCGTTACGGCTGCGTTCGTGGTTCGAGACCGAGCAGATCAAAACGATCTTGCCTTCCAAGCGACGGCCAATATGCTCCATGTCATCCACGTCCAGCATGTAGCGGGGGCAGAATTCGGAGTTAGCGAAGGTCTTCAAGGAGACCACGTCGGAGATATCTTCACGAAGACCGATGTACTGGGCCATGTCGATGGCAAACGGGTCGTCGGTGAAGTTGCCGGTCACGATAAAACGATCTGACATATTTGCGCCTTGTTTTGGGGGTTTAATTTTTGGTAACACAAATATAGATAGAATCTACCGCAGTTTCAACTTATAATAGTCTTCTAAAAGGGGTTTGCCTATTTTTCTGCATCCATCACGCAGCGTACGGAGACAAGGGAATCGGTTCCATAGCCATTAATGTTATCGTCGTGAGAGAAGAACATATGGTCGTAGCCATCCATTTCAGCGAAAATCGCCATGGTATAAAGGTTGGTGGCCGGGAGCATGGAAAATCCGAATTCGTCGCTCGTTTCGATGGAATCCGGATAAAGCTTATACCATGTATCTTTCGCAAAGAGTCGTTCGGGCTTTTCTTTATTATCGATGCGGGTCAAGGTTGTCAACGCTCCCCATTCCTTGTAATCGGGGAGATGCCAACCGCTAGGGCATAAACCTTCTGCTTGCGAGGCTCCCTTGGTGTAGAGACGGCCGAACTTTTCGCAGAATGAATCGTCGCCACTGTAACAGGAGCTTTGCCCATCGCCGGTATTGTAGTTCAGGTTCTGGGCCATCCATGTGTTTTCTCCGATAACAACCGTCTTGTAAGTCTGGCCATCGCGGGTGTCTTTAAAGGTCCCGTATTCAATTGCCGGATTCAAGTAGTCCCATGCCTTGGTGCGCGTTTCAGTTTCGGCTAACATTTGGCTGGTGGTTCCAGTTTCTCCTTCCTTGTTCCGCAGGCAGCGTACGCTGAATCCCAACGGAATAAAATAGTCATAGCCAACAATGGAACTCCCCATGGATTCTTTGTCGATAGTGTGATAGCCCATCATATCTTCATAACCTTCCGACGGATTGTAATCGTATGCTAGCAGCAAGAACTCGTCCCGGGAGTGGATGTATTGCTTGGGAGATGGGGCCAGGCCAAAACCGTAAGCGTCATGATAAGAAAAATCGTTCCCCCAGGCGCTATCCTTAAAAAGGAGCCTTATGCTTTTTTTACCGCCTGCTGCGCGAAAAAGATTTTGCCACTCGCTAACTGAAGGAACGTGCCAGCCCGAAGGACATACGCCTTGAATGGGGGTCTCGGCATCGCAAAGCTTTTCGTATACGCAATGGGTAGAGCTGGTGTCGTAAACGGCACCGAAAGAATAGAGGCGGCCATTTTCCTTGCAGTCATCCTTCTCGATGCAGAAACTGTTGTGGGCGGCAAAGTTCAGGTTTTCTGCCATCCATTCCTGGTCCCCGATGGTTATGGTCTTGTAGACTTTGCCGTCGCGGGAGTCTTCGAGGGTGCCGTATACGCAGTTGTTTACGCCGTCAACATTGCACTGCTTTGCCCGTGTATTGTCCACTTCGTCGCTTTGATTGGTTTCGACGTTGCTAGGGGATGATTCGCTTGAATCGCTTCCGCAGGCAACAAGGGCGAATGGTATTAGACAAAATAAGGCTTTTAAAACAACATTTTTCATACCTGCAAATTTAAATAAAAACCGACGGAAAGAACCCGTCGGTTTTAAAACAATAATAAGCTTTATAATTGAATTAGAAATCGATAATACGATCGTTTTCCATGAGCTGTTCAAACGTCTGGCGTTCGCGCACGACCTTCAGTTCACCGTTGGTGTACATGGTTTCGGCAGCGTAACGACGGCTGTTGTAGTTACTGCTCATGGCGGCACCGTAGGCACCGGCGTCATGGAGAACCAGCAGGTCGCCCACCTGGGCCTTCGGGAGCTTGCGGGTCACCACAAAGCCGCCTTCTTCCTGCGTGAACACGTCACCAGATTCGCAGAGCGGGCCTGCCACAACGGCATCCACCGTTTCGTTCAGTTCGCGACCGTCGCGGGCGATAATCGAAATGGCGTGGTAGCTACCGTAGAAGCTCGGACGCACGAGATCGGTAAAGCCGGCGTCCACCAGGTAGAACAGGTTGTCGCCCTGCTTCTTGACAGCGCGGATTTCGGCCATCAGGTAACCGCTTTCGGCCACCAGGTAACGACCCGGTTCCACTTCCAAGTGAACCTCGTGGCCGATGCTCTGCTGAATGCGCTTGCGGGCATCGTCCCACAGCTTGTAGTAAGCGTTCACGTCGATGCGGTTGCCCTTGTCTTCTTCGTGGTACGGAATCGGGAGGCCGCCCCCTGCACTGATGGTGCGCAAGTGAGAGCCCAGGCGACGGCTAGCATCGACCATGGCGTCGCAAACCTGTGCGAGGTGTTCAAAGTCCGTGCCGGAACCGATGTGCATGTGCAGACCGGTGATCCACATGCCGTTGGCCTGTGCAATCTTGATGCAGTCCTTGATCTGTTCGTGCCAAATGCCGTGCTTGGAAAGATCGCCACCGGTGTTGGTCTTGCGGGAATGGCCGTGGCCAAAGCCCGGGTTCACGCGGATGGTGAGTTCGGACTTCACGCCGAAATCAGCGAGCTGCTGGATCATGTCCGGCGAACCCACGTTCACGGCGATGTCATACTTCTTCACGAGTTCAAGAGCATCCTTGTCGAAGATGTCTGCGGTGTAGACAATTTCGGGAGCCTTGCCCTTCTGCTGGCCGCCCTTGAATCCGGCCTTGAGGGCGCGGACGATTTCGCCGGCAGAAACAGCGTCGACAACGCAGCCGAGTTTGCGGATCAGCGAAACCACGGAAAGGTTCGGGCATGCCTTCTGGGCAAAGCGAACGGTGTCAAATACCTGGACGTCCTTCACGCACTTTTCGATAGTGGCGCGATCATAAATCCAGAGCGGGGTGCCGTACTGTTCGGCAGCCTTCACAAAAACATCTTGAGGAATAGAATAGTTTGCCATACGGGGGTAAAAGATAGAAATTCATAGGGCGTAGACAGCCGTTATAAAATGTGAAGTGTATAATGCGGAATATTAGATGAGAGAGCGAAAGCCTGAAACAGCTGCCATCGGGTTGGTTCCACCGCAAGGTTTTACACAAAATGAAAACCTGTTGCCGTTGTCAATGGCCCCGTTTTGTAATCTATTTGCAATATTTTATTTGCTTTTGTTGCTTTGTGCAAAGAAATAAATACTATCTTACAATAAAATAATTTTTATGGAGATAACAATAATGAAAAAATCCCTCTATCTTATGCTGGCTGGTACCGCCGCCATGTTCATGGCCTGTGGCGACGACAGCAGTTCCAGTAGCTTGACCTATGAACAGTCCGGTTCAATTGTCGTAGACCCGCAGAACAAGACCGTTGTGACTACTGTCAGTATGGTCGAGGATATGTGCGTCAACGAGAACAATACTTACAATTGGAGAGAAGTCAATCTCGGAGAAGACAAGGACTATTTAAAATACGATTTTAAGGGCGATACCTTAATCATATTCCAGGAATGCAGCAGCAGCTTCAGCTATTGTAGCGAATATGGAATGATGTTCGTGGGTGGCAAGGCTGGAAGCCTGGATGGATCCTGGGAATCTACCAATTGTAAATATAGTTCCTATGACAAGGAAAGCTATTGCTATGTCTCCTGTAGCGATGTTCCGGGTGGTAAGCTTACCGAAGAAGAAGCGGAGAGAATGTATGAGTCTGGTCAGATCCAGTCTTGGGATGACCTTGAAAAGAATCCGACTCTTCTTGCTCGCTTGAACTGCCTTGACGAAGAAGACATGAGTGAAATGCCTCAGGTGGATTTAGAAATATCCGGTTCGTCATTTACGGCAAAAGTCAAGTATTCCGTCAAAAGCGAAACAGAATTTGACGACTACACGAATTCTAGATTCATGACCAGTCTTCTGGATGACCTACGTCGCGGTTCCATCGATATTCCCGATGCCAGCAGACTTTTCAAGGAAGACTCCGCTGACATGAAGGATCTTATTTTTACACTTAAGGACTATGGCATTGAACTCGCTAGCCAGAGCAAGACAAGTATTTCGTTCAAGTACAAGAATGAAACGCTCTCCATCAAGTTTGGTGATGTTGATTATGGCGATGATAACGGCTCTTTGTCAATGACCATTTCTACCGATAAGAAGAGCTGCTCTCTGGATGCTGAATCTGGCGAAGTCACCAAGAGCACCTGCAAAGCCGAATACGGTGAATTCTTCAGCAAGGAGACTGAGGAAGATGCTGCTGGCAACAGGTTTACGGTTGCCTATGCATACTCCAAGTCCAACGAAAGGGATTTTGAAAGATGCGCCGAAGCCTTGCTCGATACTCTCTTTGCCAAGGGAACGCCTTCTAAGAATACCGTGACGAATGACTGCAGTGATTTGTACGAAACCGTTGAATATGTATGTAATAACGCCGCTTCGTATGAAGACATGGAAGAATGCACTGATTTACAAGATGAGTACTTCTCTTGCATAAACTCCTCCTACAGCGTTTATGGCGCATTGGCAAAGGTGGCTCCTGAAGGTGCAAAGAAGGAAAAGAAGCAGTTTATCCAGGACGCTCGCAAGCTTGCTCGCAAGCTGCAGCGTGCTTCCAAGTAAACAAACCGATATTTTCAAATGAAAAACACCTGGATTTCTGTTCAATGAAATCCAGGTGTTTTTTTAAAGAAAAAGGCGCCGATTATTATCGGCGTCTCTAATATCTTTTAGACTCGTAGAGTCTATCTATATAAATTAGACGTGCTTGACCTTGTTGTCGCCTTCGTCCCAGTACTGACCGTCGCATACGAACTTGTATTCGTAGTCGCCAGCATCGAGAGTAATCTTGCCAGTCCAGAGACCAGTCTTCTTGTCCTTCTTGAGCATGTCCTTGTCGACAGCCCAGTTGTTGAAGGAACCGGCAACGGACACGGTGGTGGCCAGCGGGCAGTTGGCTTCGAACACAACCGTCACCTTCTTGGGAGCCTTCGCAGCGGCCTTCTTGGCCGGGGCCTTCTTTTCGGCAGCAGCCTTCGGGGCGGACTTCTTAGCAGCCGGCTTAGCGGCAGCAACTTTCTTTTCTGCAGCCGGCTTTGCAGCGGTCTTCTTGGCGGCGGCCTTCGGGGCAGCCTTCTTTTCGGCCGGCTTGGCGGCCTTCGGAGCAGCCTTGGCAGCAACCTTCTTGGCAGCGCTCTTGCTCACTACGGTTTTCGTTCCTTTAGACATTGTTGATCTCCTTGCTTTGTTTGATACCAAAGATAGTAAATTTTTTTCAACCTGTCTAGTTTTGCTATATTTGGGCCATGCTCAAGCAAATTATCGCCCCTAGCGTTTTGAACGCAAATTTCCTCGAACTCGGTAACGGCCTCAAGGCCATTGAAAACGGAGGCGCAGGCCTCGTCCACCTGGATATCATGGATGGACACTTTGTTCCAAACATCAGCTTTGGCCCGGGAATCTCTGCCTGCGTGGGCAAGGGAACCAAGCTTCCGCTGGATTGCCACTTGATGATTGAGAACCCTGAAAACTATGTGGGTGAATTTGCAAAGGCCGGCGCAAGCATCATCAGCGTGCACGCCGAAACTACCAATCACCTGGATCGCCTGCTGCACCAGATTGCAGAACTCGGCGTCAAGCCCGCCGTAGCAATCAACCCGGCAACGCCTCTCGAAAGCATCAAGTATGTGCTCGACATCGTGGACATGGTCTTGATTATGTCGGTGAACCCGGGATTTGGCGGCCAGAGCCTGATTCCTTATTGCCTTGACAAGATCCGTGAACTGCGCCAGATGAAACCGGAACTCAACATCCAGATCGATGGCGGCGTCAAGCTCGACAACATTCTCGCCTGCAAGGAAGCCGGCGCAAACATCTTCGTGGTAGGCTCCGCCATTTTCGGCAAGCCCGATCCCGAAGCCGTGTGCCGCGAATTTGTGGTAAAGGTTAACGGCTAATCACACCGTTTGCGCGGTAAGATTTCTCGCCGTCACGGATAATCGCATTGTGGCGCTCCCTTTGAACGAAGGGGGCGTTTTTCTTTTGAATATTGCGCGGTTGCAGGGTACGTGGTATAGAAGATTTGACACTTTCATCATAGTAGGTTTTGCCTAAATAAGCGGCAGGCCGCTCTTCGCCACAAGACCCTATGCCGGAAACTTCGTGATTGGCAAACTGAATATCGCCGATTTTCAGGTATACCTGGTAACGCCCTTTGCCCCGTATATTCAATTTGGTCGAAATTTCAATTTCGTTATTGCCGTCGAACGTCATCACGGTATCGCCGCCCGCAATCGATATGGTACGGCTATGGATATTGCGGGAATCAATGTCCGGCAAGTCGTAATACGTGGGCATCGGGCACATCAACAAACCAGTTCCTTCCAAGTCCGTCAAAACGGCAAGCCGGACTGGAGCTTTCCACGTCAAATTGCCAAAGCCAACATTCTGTATGCGCACCTTCGCCTTGAAAATACCGTCCTCGCCCACCGTATCCGTCACCCACGATTCGCGCAACACAAAGCGGTAACCCAGATGGTCGTTGATGTACTTGAAACCCGTAAGCGAATCGACGCGTTCAAAATCGTAATCAAAATCCTTGATGTTGAACAACGTCTTTTTCCAACTGTCAATCAGGTTGTTGTTCCACTGGATGTTCAGGTAGCTCGTATGCGTGCGGAAACCCTCGTAAGAGAGAAACTCCGGCGTATTGATAACCTCGTAGCCGCTTGCCGTGGTGAGTGCCTCGCCGCCATAAGGCGTGTTGATGCCGTACTTTTCGAGCCAGGCTACACCTTCTTCGCGGCAGATAGACGATTTGCAGTCAGCTCCCCAGGTGCCATAGTCGTATTGCGTTCCCAGGTAGCCATCGTTGAACATGCCCACACGGTACATGGTGTCGCTCTTCGCCTTCGCGATTTCGGCAAACTTTTCGCCGTCAATGTGGAAGTCTACGCCCCAATTGTCAAAGCCCAACACCTTTGCCGAATAGTTGCCTGTGCGCGTGAGAATTTTCAGTTCGGGCGGAGTATTTCGCAACATCAGGTTCACCGCTTCGGCCACACGATCATAAGTAATGTTCGTATCGCTGTGCATTTCGCCGTAGGCACCGTGCATGCCCATTTCAAGGGCCACAATCACATCGGTATTTTTCGAAAGCACCGGCGCTAACTGCTTCACATGTTTTAGCACCCACTCGTGATCGGGGGTCACATTGCTCCTGCCATTGTACCACGGGTCGTAACAGATGCGCACAATCACAAAGCCCTTGTTTGCGCGGATACTGTCCAGCGATTCCTGCAATACGTTCAGGGCATCTTCAGTCAAGTCCTGGTTTTTGCCCCAGGTGGTATCTTTCTTGCCGCCGGTGGTGTCAATGCCTAGCCAGGCGTGGCTACTGAATTCCGAAATCTCGGCGCGCAGGTGTAAGAGTTTTGCCCACGGCTTGCCGATGGCCTTACCGCCCGAAGGTTTCAAATGCAGAACCTGCGGCGTATAGAATCCGCGGTCATAATTAGGGAGAGTCGACATCGCGTCGGCCGTATCGATGTCCCATTTCACGAGACCCGCCGCCAAAACTGGCGCCTGTAAAAAAGCAATCGCCAAAGCGAATATAAAAGATGCTAGCTTCATGTTTCCCCCATCAAATCGGATGCGAATTTAACCCATACTTGTAATATATATCTTTTTTTATTATATATAGTAAGAAAGGAGAACAAATATGAATATTCGCAAGAGCTTAAATAAGGTCTTCTTGTCGGCAGCAACATTCTTTTGGGCTAGCTGCGGCAACGACAGTTCCACGACCCCCGAAACACCCGAAAATGGTACAGCACCCTCAAGCCAAAGCATGGCTCCACTCGAATCGTCGTCATCCGAAACAGTCAGAGATGTTCCCGAACCGTCCAGCTCTAGCGAAGCCCAACCTGGCGAAGAACTGTCATCAGGCGAAGCCCCTATTCTGTCTAGCGATTCTGCACCCGTCGAAAGCAGTTCCAGCATAGAACCCACCCCTTCATCCAGCAGCTATTCACAATACCCGTACAAACTTGCTAGCGACACAACGGTATCATGTAATTATACGTACCAACCAACAAATAATTGCATTTCTTACGCGTCCAGCGGAAAAAAAGAAGGGCCCGATGCACGTACCCTCGAAAATCTACTAGAATACAACAAAACGCGAACGCTTGAAGAACTGGAAGCCATCGAAGACTCGCTAGAATTAACGCCCTATATGGAAGAAACCGTTTACGGCGTTCCCACCTGCGTTCAGTACGAAGTCTATACCGGTTACTCTTGCACAGACAATAAAAGCCGCTCTACAAAACAATATTACCTTGGTGAAGACAACATGGTCCACCTCCGGGAAATCGAAAGCTCCAGCAGCGCAGAACCGTCAAGCAGTTCGCAAGCTCCGGCTCCCTCGCCGCTTTGCCAAAAAGCATATTTCGTTTTAGGTCAAAACATGCGAAATGCGCTGCTTAACGAAAAGCTAAACAACCTCCAGGTACCAGATTCAGTTTCTCCACAAATCGCCCGGTGCGCTCACACTAAATTTGCCGAAAATGAAAGAGAAGAAAAGTTTATCGGTTCCGTGGCCAGAATTCAAGTTTGCGATGGCGACACCACCGACAACAAGCGTTATCTTGATAAACTTGATTCTTCTAACGTTAAGATGGAAAAAATTATCGGCGACTGTATAGATGCCGATAATCCTGCGGAATAATTTTCTGTAAAAAACAAAGTGGCCCGGCCAAAAAGAATTATTTAAATTTGGCCCTGCCATGCAAATCTACGCAGATAAAGTATTCAACATTCCTGTCGAAACCATCGAGGCTTTTGAACCCAGCGAAGTCCAAGCCGCATTGGATAAAATCGAATCATTAAAACGCAAGGGGCTGTATCTTGTAGGCTACATGCGCTATGACTTGAAGAGAGCTGCGGATAATTTGCCTTTAGTTTATTTCGAGGCATTCGAAACCTTTACACCGTTTAAGCAGAAGACTCCCGACTATAAAATCGGGACCATCGTAACGCCGAATATTACCTCAGAAGAGTATGCCGAAAAAATCGCCTACATCAAGAAGCAAATCAAGAACGGCATTACTTACGAAGTCAATTACACTTACCCCTCGACGCTAAAAACTAACGCCAGCGAATTGGACCTGTACCATTTTCTTTTGCAGAATCAGGCCACGCCCTACAACGCCTTTTTGCAGAACAAGTATGAGACCATCCTATCTTTTTCGCCGGAACTGTTCTTTACCCTGAAAGGCAACAGAATCCTGACCAAGCCCATGAAGGGCACCATCAGGCGGGGCAAGGATCCCACGGAAGACGAGGAACTGAAAAGCTTCTTGTATAATGACCTCAAGAACCGTACCGAAAACATCATGATCGTGGACTTGTTGCGCAATGACCTCGGCCGGATTTCTAAACCGGGAACCGTACGCGCCGACAAGCTTTTCGACATCGAACAGCACAAGACGCTGTTCCAGATGACTTCTGAGATTTCTTCAGAACTTAAAGAAGGTACAACGCTCAACGACATTGTCGAAGCCATTTACCCTTGCGGCTCCATTACGGGTGCACCGAAAATTTCGACCATGAACGTGATAGCCGATACGGAACCCTGCGCAAGGGGTGTCTACTGCGGTGCCATCGGGTACATCTACGAAGACGAAGTTATCTTTTCTGTACCAATTAGAATCCTGCAAAAGAAAAAAGGCGAAATTAATTACAGGTACGATGCCGGTAGCGCCATCACTTGGAGTTCCACCGCCGAAAATGAATGGGAAGAAACATTGACCAAGGCACAGTTTTTAAATACCGATTTTTCGTTGATTGAAACGGGCATTACCGATTTCGAAATGCACATCGAACGGCTCAAGAATTCCGCAAGTGCTCTCGGCTTTGTGTGGAACCCTGAAATCGAGAACCTCGGATTCGACAAGAGCGTAGTCAATCGAATCGAACTGTTCAAGGACGGCCACTTTGAAGTCACAACAAGACCGATTCCTGCACCCAAGGAAAATCCCAAAGTCAAGATTGTGCACAAGGTGGATTCTTCAAACCCTTTCCTGTATCACAAGACAAGCATCAGGCTACCCTTCCCGAAAGAGGTCTTCGACGAAATCTGCGTCAACGAAAGAGGCGAAATCACCGAAGGCACCTTTACCAATATTGGGGCCCAGATTAACGGCGTCATTTATACACCGCCTGTTGCATGCGGACTCTTGAATGGAATTACCAGACAAAAATTGCTCCGCGAGGGAGCAATCCAAGAAAAGGTTTTGTTTCCAAGCGACTTGGCGATCGCCGAAAAGATTTTTTGCTTCAACTCCGTGCGTGGCGTTGTCGAAGTAGAATTGTATAAAGATTCCGGGTCAAGCCCGGAATGACGAATTATTTATTGTAAATCGCTTCGAGAGCTGCGGCCAGGTAGGCGAGGGGTGCATTCCAGTTGATGGCCACTTCGTTGGTGGCGTAGCTGCAGCGGTTGTCGATGTAGGCGAGTGCCGGCTTGTCAGCAGCGGCATAGTTCGGGCACTTCCAATTTTCCTTGCCATCCAAATTGATATCCTGCTTGCCCAAATGCGGACCACCCACGAGCATTCCCGGCACCGGATCGTCAACCATGTCCGATTCGCTGGGGCGGTGGTGCGGATTGCGGGGGCTACGGTAGCCGAATCCGGTCACATAAGTCATGTCTTGCGGGTTCTTGCCGAGCAAGTAGTCAAGGCACTGTTGGGCGCCATCTACGTAACTCTTGTCGCCGGTGAGCAAGTAAGCGTGAACCAGTACCATGCCGTTGTTTGCCATGGCACTGTTAGAACCCCAGTTCCAGCTCCACGGGAAAGCAGGCAGGCGGTAGGCGCTGGTGTCGCCCACGGTGCGAAGGTTGTTGGCTTCGTTCAAGACTGTCTTCTTGGCGGCGGCCACTAGGTCCTTGTCGAAATTGGCGGAATCCAGGGCCACGCGGAAGGCGGCGAGCATATTCACGTTGCCCCACCAGGCGCCATCAGGCGTGAAGAGATTTTTCTTCAAGTCGTCCTGATAATACTGCTTCTTGGTGGCGCGATAGAGTTCTGCGGCGGCCCAGCGGAATTCGTCCTTGCCGTCTTCACCGTCGTGCATGTAGTTACCTGTCTGCACATCGGCGGGCTGCTTGTAGAATTCCTGCGGATGCATCTTGGCCCAAGCGTAGGCTTCTTCGGCCGCCTTGAGCACCTTGTCGGAATAGGCCTTGTCAATATTCTTGTAGACGACACTTGCCTGGGCCATGACGGCTGCAAAGTCAAGCGTTGCGGTCACGTTCTTGATGATGGCGTAACGGGCGTCGCGATCGTTTTCGGGAAGCACGCTTCCGCCGAACTTAAGCGTAGTCACCTTGTGGTAAACGCCGCCGTCCTTGTCCTGCATGGTCAGCATCCAGTCCAGATTGTAGCGGATTTCTTCAAGGAGTTCCGGGTACTTGGGGAATTCGCGGGGGATGTTCCAGGTCAGCGAATCCATGTACTTCGGGAAGTTTTCGTAGGTTTCGAGCAATGTCCACACGGTAATGCCGGAGTTCACGATGTACTTGCCGTAGTCGCCAGCATCGTACCAGCCGCGGTCGGACTTGATGACCTTGCCGTTTCCCTTGCCGCCTGTGACCTTGTCGGTACCATAAACGATAACACGATTGTCCTTATGGCCTGCGGCACGGGCCCACTTGCCGGCATACTGGGGTTCCAGAGGCATGCTGGCGCGCTGGTAGTAGAACCACTTGAGGCTTGCCTTTACCAGGTCGTCATAGACGTTCTTGCCCACTACGATGGGAGTGCCCACATATTCCTTGCCGCGGAAAAGACGGTAGGTGCCGGGTTTCTTGACGGCGGAAATATCGAAGGTCTGGACTTCTTCGCCGCTGTATTCCCAGTCGTAGACCATGGGGGCCTTCAATTTCAGGATAACCTTTCCGTTGAGGTCGTGGACTTCCAGGCCGTTGGCGTCGCTACCGGGGTAAACGACAATCTTTTCTGCATCGGGGGTAAAACCCAGCTGGTTCATCAGGGGGCCTGCAAAAGCAGACGAAAAAGACACGGCCACGGAAGCCGCACCTGCTAAAAATGCGTTTTTAGAGAAATTCATACCTAGAATATACCTAAAAAACCCCCGGAATGAATATTCCAGGGGGTGATTTTCTGTTTTCAGGGGAAAACAGGGCTTTTATTAGCCTTTCTTGCTACGATGGCTGTTCTTGATCCATTCGGTCTTGTGGACTTCCGGAATATCGTCGAGCAGCTTGAGCGTGTGCGGTTCGGTCGTGTTGTCGAGCACTTCAGCAGGAGTACCCTGGTTCACGATCTTACCGTCGTGCATGATGAAGATACGGTCAGAAACGTAGTTTGCAAGACCGATATCGTGGGTCACGAACACCACGGTCATCTTCAGTTCGTCTTTCAGCTTGCGCAGATAGTCGAGGATGTTTGCACGAACGCAGGCGTCCACCATGGAGGTGGCTTCGTCGGCGATCAACACCTTCGGACGGAGTGCGAAGATACGGGCGAGGAGCATACGCTGCATCTGACCACCGGAAAGTTCGAACGGGTACTTGCCTTCGATATCTTCGGGCTTCACGTTCACAGCCATCAGGCCTTCGTCCACGCGGCGGCGGACTTCTTCCTTGGAGGGCTTGTCCTTGAGGATGTTCAGGGCATCTTCAAGCTGGCTACGGATGGTGAAGAACTGGTTGAAGCATCCGAACGGATCCTGGAACACAGACTGCACTTCGTTCCAGTGAGCCTTCAGGTTCTTGATGGGCTTGTCGCGATACAGGAACTGACCACGGGTCGGCTTGTAAAGGCCGAGCATGATCTTGGCGAGCACGGACTTTCCGCAACCCGAACCACCCACGATGGAGATGAATTCTTCGTCATAGATGTCGAAAGAAACGTCCTTGACGGCGGTCTTGAGGGACTTGCCGGCACCAAAATCCTTGCTGATGCGCTTGGCAGAAAATACAACGGGTTTATCAGACAGCATAATCGCACCTCACTTGACGGTCGCCTACAATGCGGATGTTCTGGGTATTCTTCTTGCAGTCGGGGCATGCCTTCTTGCAGCGGGGTGCAAAGCGGCAACCCACGATCTTGTTCTTGAGGCTCGGAGGAGCGCCTTCGATAGCCACCGGATGGCGAGTACGCTGGGAGGCTTCGGTACTGAGCATGGCGCCCATGAGGGCCTGGGTGTAGGGGTGACGCGGGTCCTTGACGACCTGGTCAGCTGTACCGTATTCCACGATTTCGCCGGCGTACATGATGGCGATATTGTCGGCCACGTGGTACAGGAGCGGAAGTTCGTGGGTAATGAAGATCATCGTGGAGAAGATACCCTTGTCAAGAAGATCGAAGATCATCTTGATCACTTCCTTCTGGGTAGAAACGTCCAGAGCGGAAGTCGGTTCGTCAGCGATCACCATCTGCGGGTTGAGCAAGGTGGAGATACCGATCACGGAACGCTGGCGTTCACCGGCGGTGAGCTGAATCGGGTAGGAGTTCAGCACGCGCTTGGTGTCCATGCCGAACAAGTCGAAACGTTCGCAAAGACGGTCGTAGATTTCCTTGCTGTCGAGCTTCTTGCCCGGCTGCTGGTGGGCTGCGATCACGTCGGCAGCGATATCCTTGATCTTACGAACCGGGTTAAGAGCGTTGAATGCGCCCTGCGGAATCATGGAGACCTGCTGGGCAAGCACGTTGGCGCGCACGTCTTCGAGCTTGCGGTGCATCAGGGATTCCATCTTGTCGCCGACGCGCACGCGCACATCACCCTTTTCGGGGTAGAGCGGCGGAATGCACATGCCCATAAGGCCGGACACCAAGGTGGACTTACCACAACCAGATTCACCTGCGATACCGAGGATTTCACCCTTCTTCATGGAGAAGGACACATCCGTCACGGCATGAGTCTTGTCGCCGAAACGGCCAAGGTAATAGAGGCCGAGATTTTCTACTTCAAATACATTTTCAGACATTTCGTTACCTCTTATTTGCGCAGACGCGGGTTAAAGACGCCTTCCATAGAAGTATTGATGAGGTAAAGGGCAAACACCGTGAGGGTCACCACCAGGGTAGCCGGGATAAAGGCAATCCAGATGGAGTCGGCAAGAGCGCCGTTGTCCTTTGCCTGGTTCAGGATGATACCGAGGCTAGTCGTGTCGACAGGGCCAAGGCCGATCATGGAGATGGAAGCTTCGGAAAGAATGCCCGAACCCACCTGCATGATGAACACCATGAACACGTAAGAGAGCAAGTACGGAAGCACATGCTTAATCACGATCGTGAGCGTGGAAGCACCGTTGATGCGAGCGAGAGCGATGTGGTCGCGGCTACGCAGAGAAGATGCCTGGGCACGCACCGCACGAGCAGACCAGCTCCATGCGGTAAGACCGATGATGAGGCCGATCAAGGTGAGGGAACGACCGTCCTTCACGGCAGAGCTGATGAGCACGAGAATCACGAACTGCGGAATCACGATGAAGAGGTTCGTGAACATGTTCAGCACTTCGTCGATCCAACCGCCGCGGAAACCGCCGAACAGACCGATAAGCACACCGATCGTGGTTGCAATGATACCGGCCACAAAGCCCACATAGAGGGAGCTGCGGAGGCCAGCGATCAACAGGGACACATAGTCACGACCCAGGTGGTCAGTACCGAGCAAGTGTTCAGAAGAAGAACCTGCATACGGACCGGCGAGAATGTCACGGGCGTGAGTATCGACGCTGTAGAAGAGAGGTCCAAAAAGTGCGATCAGGAGCGTGAGCACGAAGATCGAGATACCGATGACGAACATCGGGGACTTGAGAAGATTTCTTAAGAGTTTAATCATGATTACTTACCTCCCATTTGGAGACCGGCCTTCACGCGCGGATCGAACACGGCGATGAGCACGTCAACGGCATAGTTGGCGACGAGCACGCAGGTCGAGATCATGAGGGTACAACCCTGAATCGTTGCGTAGTCGTTCTTCTGGATGGCGTTGAGCATTGCCATACCGAGGCCCGGATAAGAGAAGATCATTTCGGTAATGAGTGCGCCACCCACCATGGCACCGAGGCTCTGAGCAAGACCGGTGAGCTGCGGGAGCATTGCGTTACGGAACACGTAGCTGATGATCTTGCCTTCGCGAAGACCGAGCCACTTGGCGTACTTCATGTAGTCGGTACCGAGTTCATAAATGGACATGGAACGCATACCCGTTGCCTGACCCGAAAGAAGAATCGGGAAGCAGCTGAAGAACGGGAGGATGTAGTACCAAGCGACGCTCTTGATGCAGGTCCAGGAGAAGGTGAGTTCCGGAATGTCGGAGCTGTAAGCACCCATAGCCGGGAACCAGCCGAGCGTGATGGAGAACATGGCCACCAAAAGCATACCGAACACGAAGTACGGCACACCGTTCAGGAACATGGCGCAGGGGAAGAATACCTTGTCGAAGATGCCGCGCTTGTAAGCTGCGAAGGCACCGAGCAGGTTACCAATGATCCAGCCGAGCAAGATGGTCGGAGCCTGGATGAGGAGCGTCCACGGGAGGGACTTCTTGATCACGTTGGTCACCGGTTCGTTGTTCTGGTAAGAGAGACCGAGGTCACCCTTGAACACGTTGCCAATGTAACGGAGGAACTGAGAGAAAGCGGAAGAAAGCTTCGGATCGGTCTTGAGAACGACTTCGTCCACCATCACGGTGTCCTGGCGTTCGGCCTGAACCTGTTCCATAACAGCAACCTGTTCGACCTTAGCGACCTTCTTCTTGCCCTTCTTTTCCATGACCGGCTTGCCCTTGGCATCGAGAACCGGCTTTTCTTCGAAGACCGGCTTGCCTTCGGCGTCAACCTTCTGGCGTTCCACCATCTTCGGGGTGCCATCTTCGTTGACTTCCTTCACGGTCACGAGTACCGGATTGCCAGCGTCGTCGAGCTTGGCGACCTTGCGGGTAACCATCTGACCATTTTCGTCGACTTCCGGTTCATAAATCACGTTGCCCTGATCGTCGAGTTCGGCCATACCGAAGGACACCAGGAGTTCGGCTTTCTTCTTCTGGGCTTCAGTCGGAGAAAGACCCTTACCGGCCTGACCCATGATAATGTCGACCGGGTTATTATCGCCAAGACGCGGCAAGGCGAAGTTCAATGCCACTGCAAAAACGAAGGTCAGGAGATACCAGAACCCCTTCTGCAGGACATAGCGTAGCATAGGATATTGTTTAAGCATTTGTATTCCTTTAACCTTTATTTAGCAAGCTTTAAGTTCCAGAGAATCTTGGTGCCCGAAGCCACCCAGGGGAGCTGGGCCGGAGCGTACGGGTTTTCGGCAGTGGGCCAGTTGGTCCACACGCGGTCGCTGAATTCGTAGAACTGTTCAGGCAGGTAAACCAGCGGAATAGAGGGCTGGTCTTCCATAAAGATCTTGTTGAGTTCGCGGTATGCCTTTGCGATTTCGGTAGAATCCGTCATCAGAGGAATAGCGGAGAGGAGCTGGTCCACTTCGGGGCGGAAGCCTTCGGAACCCGGCTGGTTGTAACGGCCGATGTTCACGCCTGCCCAGGCGCCCAGCGGCTGCCAGTCACGAGCAGCCATGATTTCGTTGAAGCGGCTCCAGGGGAGAGACGGGGTCACGTCTGCAACCGGCTTGTGCATCACGAGGTCGAAGTTACCAAGACCCATGGCCGGCCAGTAAGAACCGCCGTCCACAAAGCCTTCACGGATATCGATACCGGCCTTGCGCATGCCTTCCACGGCGATGGTCACCATGGCTTCCCAGTCAGTCCAGCCGTTCGGGCTGGTGATGTAGAGGGTCGGGAGCTTTTCGCCCTTGGCGTTTTCCATGTGGTCCAGGGTACCGTCGTCATTGAACACGGACTTGAAACCGGCTTCGGAAAGAATCTGCTTCACGGCGGCGAGGCGTTCGGCTTCGTCGCTGATGCCGAGGTTCACGCCATACTTGTCCAGGTCTTCGTCGACAATGTACTTGCCTTCGAGGTCCGTCGGCATGATGAGGCCGGCCTTAAGGGTGGAGGTGTAGTTGGAAACGGCGAACTGGCGCAGAGCGTTGTAGTCGATGGCGGTAGCCAGGGCACGACGGAAGCGCTTGTCGTTCAGGGGTTCCTTAAGGGTGTTGATCACGAGCATGGGCATTGCACCCGGGCGGAAATAAGGCGGTTCGTTCCACCAGGTGTGGACGCCTGCCGAAGCCTTACGGGCGATACGCGGAATGAAGCTCTGGGAGGCATCGAGGTTGCCTTCACGCATAGCAATCGTGTTGTGTTCGTTGTTCTTGTAAATCGGGTGAACAATGAACTTCGGAGCCGGAAGCTGGCCGTTGTGGAGGGCGGCGTTGCCCCAGTAGTCGTCGCGACGTTCAAGAATAATCTTGTTCGGGTCGGCGCTGCGGAGGTTGTACGGGCCGGAAACCACCGGATTCTGGTCCATGGGAAGCTTCTTCGTTTCGTCCAGGCCCTTTTCCTTGATCAGGGGTTCGAACACGTGGGACGGAGCGATACGGGTGGACTGCAACATGTCGCGCACGGTCAGCGGGTTGTTGCGCTTGTCCTTGGCGACCATGAAGGAGAGACGTTCGGCAACGGTGCCGTCTTCGTTCTTCTGCAGGGTATCGATATGGATTGCGGAAATCTGTTCGGTAGAGTTGATGGATCCACGCAGGAACATGAAGGTCACGTCCACGGAGGTCACCGGCTTGCCATCGCTCCACTTGGCAGCGGGGTTCAGGTCCACAACGATGGAGTCGTTATTGGAGAGTTCCTCGACCAAGGTGCCCAGAAGGGGTTCAATCTGACCGTTCAGGGAGTTGTACGTGATGAGCGGTTCGTACATGAGGTTGAAGCGTCCGCCTACCGGCCAAGAAGCCATCCAGCTTTCTGCTAGCGGGTTGAAAGAACCCGGAGCATCATTCTGCTGGCCCGACAAGTATAGCGTCTGTTGACGGGGAAGCGCGCCACCCAGATCACCTTCCGAAGATGCGTTGCCGCAACCCGAAAGGAGTGCACCGGATGCCGAGAGCGCAAGCGCCGTCTTGGCAATCGATTTAAGTCCAATCATGTGTGTCCTCTTTTATGAGCTGTAATAAGCTTAGTTTAAAAGCTTAGTGTGAAAAAATTCTCTCGTAATATAGATTTAAAAAAAATAGTTGATATGGGCTTTTTAGAAAATAGTGTTTACAAATCGCTATAGGACATAGGATTAGCGAACTAATGATTACAGAAGTTTACAGAGTGCGTTTTTTACTTTGTCTATAGTGGGCTTGCGTGACGATAAAAGAAGTTATAGCTTTTATCTATAGGTAGATATCGGAATTATATATGCAGATATTTGCATAGGTGCATTGACATGAATATAGAGCTTTCCTATATTTAGCCATATAAAAAATATGTTAGCCGGCTCCAAATGGGCCACTACCTATATTTAAACGAGTTTTTAACAAGAGGCTAAAATGGCTAAACCAGAAACTATATGCATCCAGGGCGGTTGGCAGCCGAAAAACGGCGAACCCCGCGTCCTCCCCATCTACCAGAGCACCACTTTCAAGTATGAATCTACCAACGCAATGGCAGACCTGTTCGACTTGAAGGCCACGGGTTACTTCTACACCCGTCTGCAGAACCCGACCAACGACGCCGTGGCTGCAAAGATCGCCGCTCTCGAAGGTGGTGTCGCTGCCATGCTCACGAGCTCCGGTCAGGCTGCTAGCTTCTATTCCGTGTTCAACGTTTGCGAAGCGGGCGACCACTTCATCAGCACCAGCGCTATTTACGGTGGTACCAGCAACCTCTTCAGCGTTACCATGAAGAAGCTTGGTATCGATTGCACCTTCGTTGACCAGGATGCTTCTGACGAAGAAATCGAAAAGGCTTTCCGCCCGAACACCAAGTGCTTCTTCGGCGAAACTGTTGCAAACCCGGCCGGTAAGGTTCTCGACCTCAAGCGCTTTGCAGATCTCGCTCACAAGCACGGCGTTCCGATGATCGTCGATAACACCTTCCCGACTCCGATTATCTGCCGTCCGTTCGAATTCGGCGTGGATATCGTGACGCACGCAACCACCAAGTACATGGATGGCCATGCTACTTGCGTTGGCGGCTGCATTGTGGATAGCGGTAACTTCGACTGGGAAGCCCATCACGACAAGTTCAAGGGCCTCACCGAACCGGATCCGAGCTATCACGGTCTCGCCTACACGAAGGCATTTGGCAAGGGTGCTTACATCACGAAGGCTACTGCCCAGCTCATGCGCGACCTCGGCTCCATTCAGGCACCGCAGAACGCATTCCTCCTGAACATCGGTCTTGAAACCCTTCACCTGCGTATGCCGCGTCACTGCGAAAACGCTCTCGCTTGCGCCAAGTTCCTCAAGAACCACCCGAAGGTGGCTTGGGTCAACTACGCTGGCCTCGAAGACAGCCCGTACTATGCATTGGCTCAGAAGCAGTTCAAGGGTGGCCTCCCGTGCGGTGTGCTCACGTTCGGCATCAAGGGCGGTCGTGAAAAGTCTATTCAGTTCATGGATAGCCTCAAGATGATCTGCATCGTGACTCACGTGGCCGACGCCCGTAGCTGCGTGCTCCACCCGGCTAGCCACACTCACCGTCAGCTCACCGATGAACAGCTCATCGAAGCAGGCGTTGCACCGGATCTCATCCGTTTCAGCGTCGGTATCGAAAATGTCGAAGACATTATTGCCGACTTGACTCAGGCTCTGGACAAAGTGTAATAATTTTTGTTTATAGCTAGACTTTTAAGGTGATTTTTTTATCCCCAGTGTATCTGGGGATTTTTTTAATTTGCCTAAAATTTCTTATAAAATAACGATTGGGCAAAATCAAATAAAGTGTAAGTTTTTTGTATAAAATAAATTGAGAGGTACCCCTTGTCAAGGGGTACCCTTTATTGTAACTTTGTTTACAAAGAGAATTTTGAGGGTTAGGAGTCCATCAAACACCTCGGGAGGTCCTGCTGCGCAAGTGGTGGGGCCTCCTTTTTGCTTTAATAAGGCTTGAAAAAGGCCCTTTTGGGGTTTGTGTTCGTGTAAAGGGTGTGTAAGAAATTCTATCTTTACCCCCGAAAAATTAAAAGGATAGAACTATGGCTAAGTATAATCCGCAAGAGATCGAAACCAAGTGGCAAGCCTACTGGGAAGAACATCAAACTTTCAAAACGGGCACCGATAAATCCAAGCCCAAGTATTACTGCCTGGACATGTTCCCGTACCCGAGTGGTGCTGGCCTCCATGTGGGTCACCCCGAAGGTTACACCGCAACGGACATCATCTGCCGCTACAAGCGCAGCCGCGGTTTCAATGTGCTCCACCCCATGGGTTGGGACGCTTTCGGCCTCCCTGCCGAACAGTACGCCATCCAGACCGGTACGCATCCGGCCATTACCACCAAGAAGAACTGCGACAATTTCCGCCGCCAGATTAAGCGCCTTGGCCTTAGCTACGACTGGAACAAGGAAGTCAACACCACCGACCCGAAGTATTACAAGTGGACGCAGTGGATTTTCAAGCGCCTTTACGGCACCTGGTTCGATGAAGACCAGCAGAAGGGTCGCCCGATTGAAGAACTCCCGATTCCTGCCGACGTGGAAGCCAAGGGTGCAGCCGAAGTCCGCAAGTATAAGGACGGCAAGCGTCTCGCTTACTACGCCGATGCTCAGGTGTGGTGGTGCAAGCACTGCAAGATTGTGTGCGCCAACGAAGAAGTCTTGAATGACGGTTCTCACGAAAAGTGCGGCACCAAGGAAGTCGAACGCCGTAACCTCAAGCAGTGGCTCATGCGCATCCCGCTGTATGGCGACCGCCTCTTGAAGGGCCTCGACAAGCTCGACTGGCCGCAGGGCGTGAAGGACATGCAGAAGAACTGGATCGGCAAGAGCTTCGGTGCCGAAGTGGACTTTGCCATTGCCGACGCTGAAGGCAAGCCGACCGAAAAGAAGCTCCGCGTCTACACGACCCGTTGCGATACGCTGTTCGGTGCAACCTACATGGTGGTGGCTCCGGAACACGCTATGGTGCCGGAACTCACGACTGCCGAACAGAAGGCCGCCGTGGAAGAATACGTGCACGCCGCCGCTCTCAAGAGCGACCTCGACCGTACGGAACTCGCCAAGGAAAAGACCGGCGTGTTTACCGGTTCCTATGCTGTGAACCCGCTCACCGGCACGAAGATTCCGGTGTGGGTTGCCGACTACGTTCTGACCGGTTACGGCACGGGCGCTATCATGGCTGTGCCTGCCCACGATACCCGCGACTTCGATTTCGCGAAGAAGTTCAACCTGCCCGTCATCTGCATCATGGAACCCGATGCAAGCTGCCCCGAAGATGTTCGCCCGAAGGTTCTCGCTGGCGAAGCTTGCTGGGCTGCCGATGGCACTTACATCAACAGCGAAAATGCAACCCTCTGCCTGAACGGCCTCAACAAGAAGCAGGGTATCGCCAAGGTCATCGAATGGCTCGAAGCCAACAAGATCGGTAAGGCTACGGTGAACTACAAGCTCCGCGACTGGCTCTTCAGCCGTCAGCGCTACTGGGGCGAACCGTTCCCGATTATCCACTGGGAAGATGGTGAAATTTCTACCGTCGATGACGCCGAACTTCCGGTGCTTTTGCCGGAACTCAAGGACTACAAGCCGGGTGACGGTGGACAGTCTCCGCTCGCCAACGCCACCGAATGGCTTCAGGTGACCGACAAGA
>NZ_JBGUQY010000030.1:0-1663 GCF_045131395.1 Fibrobacter sp.
TAAGAGAATCAAAAATTTCTTTCGGGATGTTGTCGACATCTCTTGTCATGACAGACAAATATGCAGTGATGTCAATGACAACATCCAATGTTCCGAATCTGATTCCTTTTCCCTGTTTGAAGTATTCTGCAATTACCTGTTGCCGGTATGTCTTAACGTCTGCCGGTGTGTAGAAAACCGGTTTTCCGGTTTTCTTGGATGTCATCGTGCGAACAAATCTGTTATTCGACGGCGGAACAGGGATTTTCAGCAATAGAACATCCATTATTTCACCCAAACAGTCACCTGATTCACACCGCTTGGAACAATCATTTCAATCTTGGTGTCCATGAAATCAAGCTGCAGACATTTTTTCATTAAGAATTCACGGCACGTGCATGAAACGTGAATTTCTTTCAATATGTTGCAAATTGAAATTCTTGTTTCCGGCATAAAGGCATGCACTAACTGAATCAGACTGATTCTTTCTTCAGATTCACCAACAGGATTGACCGCATTCATTTCACGTTCGTGTTTTTCTGCCCTGATCCAATTCTGGAAAGTCTTGTCATTGATGTCGTGATTTTTGGCAAAATCAGTCATGTTCACTGCGAATCCGTCCGCATTTTCTGCATAATACTTGGCAATATATGCTTTTTTCTGCTCGGTCGTATATGTCTTTCTTGTTTTCATAAATACCCCACACTTAAAAACAACTACTGTTCAGAATCTTTCAATTTTTTCTGAACCCATACTGCCCGAAACTCGTTCGGCAGACAATCAATGAATCGTTCAAGTTCTTCAATTTCTGACATTTTCTGCTGCAGTTCCTGTCGAACTTTGAACAATTCATCGTTCAATTGATACACTGAATTGACATCAGATTGCATCGCCTTGATTCGGTCGCTTAATGAGACAACCTTTTTTTCCAACTGACTGATCAATTCTCTGTCTGTTCTTCTCTGGATGTCTTCGCTGAATGTTTTTTCATAAAGCGTATGATTCAGTTCAACTTTTTGTTGTCTTAGTTCCTGAATCTCTGCAATCAGTTGCTGATTTTCTTTCTGAAGAGAATCAGAAAATACATTTTTCAAAAATTCAATGATTTTCATTCATCCTCCCAATTGACCGCTTCAATCATCATCTGATACTGTCGGCGCAACGTCTTCAGGTGTTTTTTTACTGAAACATAGAATGCCAAATGTTCTGCCCTGGATTCCTCTGTCAATCTGCAGTCTGCATTGTGGAAACATTCGGCCATCCGGTCATTGATGAATTCAATATCCTGATCAATCAGTTCGATTTCAAATTTTTTGTATTCTTCCAAGGTGTTTTTCGATGCATTCAGCACATAATCGAATCTTGGATCGATTTTTGGTTCTTTTGATCCACTTGATCCATTTGATCCATTTAATTCATTCGCTTTGAGTAAATCGAATAAATCACTTCTTTCGATCAATTCATAGTAATCTTCACTCAAAATTTGACTTGAATGCAGTCTGGAAAAATGGAAATATTCATGAAAGAGGTCAAGAATATATGCAATCGCCGGCACGTTCTGTGTGTATGCGTCAATATACAGTGTCAATTTGCCGTCCATATCGTGAAGTGAAACATCCCTGTCGCACTCATTTGAATGAATTTTAAAACTGTTTTCATAATCAACAATCTTGAATTCATCTTG
>NZ_JBGUQY010000031.1:0-1923 GCF_045131395.1 Fibrobacter sp.
CGTGAAGTGAAACATCCCTGTCGCACTCATTTGAATGAATTTTAAAACTGTTTTCATAATCAACAATCTTGAATTCATCTTGTGAAAGTTTTTCAGAAATGAAATTTCTAATTTGTTTCAATTTTTCGGTCATCAGTTTTCCCCACTAAGAATCATTTATACATTTTAAATAATTCTTTAAAAATTTCCGTTAAAACGTTCACAACAATGCTATTTCCGGCCATTTTATAAAGCTGTGAATTGCTAATTCCCTTAATTTTGTCAAAATCATCATCGGTGAATCCCATCAATCGAAAACATTCCCTTGGTGTCAGTTTTCTGATTCTTACATCAACATGACTTCGGTCAACAAACTTCGGTTCTAGTCCACCGCCGGAACAGGTGTTCAATGTCGGTGCTATTCCGTCCGGATCGTATATTCTGCCCCGCTGCGGATTATCAAATTGACCGGTTTTCACTATATTTCCCACTTGCAGAATTTTCGGCGGATCTTTGTAATCTGTGACAGATAGGCAACCGACAATGCCATTGATTGAAAAAACGCGTCCACGCTGACCACCAACACCAAGATCGCCCACTGTACGCATGACAGGTTCTGCAATGTAATTGTCTTTCAAAACAGTTGTCAATGTGTTGCATAAGTCATCAGGACGGCATTCGAATTCACGCATGTTTGCCCGCTTTTCATGAATTTCACCCTGTTCGTATGCAGTGCGAATTTCTTTTCCGTATTCCGTCCGAACTGAACGCAAGACTGCCGGATGATTCAGTTCGATTTCTTCAGCAATTTTCCGTGCAAGTGCAATCGCATTCGGTGTGTTAATAAAAAACTTTTCCGGCACATCTTTTTCCAACAGGTCACGAACACGCAATTTCAAAACCTGTGTTTCTGGAAATGTGAATTCCTGTTCAATGTCTTTCCGGATTGAAACGATGAAAACACGTTCCCTGTTCTGCGGAATTCCGAAATCCTTGGAATTCAGAACCTGATAATAATTTCTATATCCGGCATGTTCCAATGATTCAAGAACAGTTTTGAATTCATTCTTGAACTGCTTCATTGTTAATGCCTTTACATTTTCACAAATTGCCCACTTCGGCTGTAAATCCTGAATGATTCTCAATGCGTCGAAAAACAGACCGGAACGTGTACGATTTCCGGCACCGTCTTCAAAACCTTTCTGCCGTCCGGCAATGCTGATGTCCTGGCACGGAAAACCATATGTGACTAAATCAACATCAGGAAATAACAATGTGCTTACTTTCCGGACATCACGCAAGTTCAATGATTCATCAACATTGTGTATCATTGAATAGGCAGCACTTGCATATTTGTCTATTTCACAATAGTTGATTGTCTGGAACTCATGCCCCCCCCTACGCAATGCGCATTCGAACGCGCCGATGCCTGAAAACAGGCTTAACAACTTAATCATCAAACAGTCCTATATTTTTTTATTATTCTTTGTCTTTCTTGTTCTTTTCCTGAAGCGCTTGCAGACTTTCCCACAAATCACACAACGAAAAACGAATCATTTCATCAAAAATCTTTTGCTTGAAATCTCGGATTTCATAACAATGCTTTCTATTCAGGTTATCGAAATCACAAACCTGTTTTTTCAGTTCTTCATTCTCTTTCAACAGGTTCTTGATTCGACAGTTAAGTTCAGTTTCCTTTTGCTGTTCTCTAAAACTCCAGGAATCCGGCATGCCGTCATCAACAGTGATAACATAGTGCATTGAATTGTCATTGCCGTTCAGGACAAGAATGTCATCACTGATTGAATACTGCATATAACAATCCCAAATCTGCGAACGTGCATTGGTGGATGCGACAATGTTCTTATATCCGATCCGTGCGCTGTTCTGACACAATGTGATTGTGTCACTTGTGAATTTCAAATCCCTTTTCTGCTGCAGTTC
>NZ_JBGUQY010000032.1:0-30536 GCF_045131395.1 Fibrobacter sp.
AAAAAAAAAAAAGAAGAAAGAAAATAAAATAAAAAAAAAAAAAAAATAAAATAAGAAGCGCGACCGAAGCCGCGCTTCAAATCAATCAGAGTCAGTCCAAACCTTGTTCAGCCTTTACAGCTTCCAACTTTTCTGCGATTATCTTGCCTTCCTCGTCTACAAAATCGCAGAAATGATAATCAGAAGGACAGCACTCGTAGTCGATTTCTGAATCGGTCAATTCGTCCGTACTGTTGTCGATGTTATCCATTATAGATTCGCTGAACAGGCGGTGCTCTTGATAGAACTCAATCGCATGTTGGAGAGTGGGACTATAATAGTCATTTTTTTTGCGGTCAAAAACTTTTTTAAAATCGGTAAAACCGGGAGCTTCTTTACTGCTGGCAGTAACAGTAATCTTGCCTTCTGGCTTGTCTTCCTCATCCAATTCGTCTATATACATGTCCAAATATCCCGATACAAAGTCGATATAATATTGGTCGTCAGGTGCTTTTTCTCCTTCGAATTCGACGGCATAAAAGTGTACTGATTCCCATTCTCCGCTCTCATATTCAGACCTTATATATTGCGACGCGACTCTTCTTTTGCCCCCACTGCGTTCCTTCAAATCTTTAACAGCTGTGAGTCTGTATTCGGCCCATATAGGTCCGTGGCTGATAAGTCTTTCAAATTCTTCTTCGAGGAAGTCGCGGTTTTCAAAGTAGAAAATCTTTTCAACAGCTTCGAAATCGTTGGTAGCTAAATCTCCACCTTCACCGATCATGACTATTGTGTACTCTTTCATTTTATTTTCCTTTCGTTGCGTTTTGTTGGTGTTGTTCAACATCAACAATATACATTGTACACGTCTTTATAATTAGTTGTCAAGGTTCGGCGTGTCACAAGTAATATCAAGGGTTTTAACACGACACGCCGAGGATTGACAATTATGTATTTAGTCGTGTATACTGTATATTAGCAATTGCACCGCGCAGCTGAAAAAGCCGCCGCACCGAAAAATCCGAAAATTGAACAGAGTTGACTCGCCCGCCAAACCGCAGAACTGCGGCAAGGCAAAACCCCCGAACTTTCGGACGGTACGGCAGAATCAGCACGCACGCCCCAAAGCGGGCAAGAACGAGGTTTGCCGCGCCGCTCTCTCAAAGGCGCGGCAAACCTCCCCGACATTGAAAACTGAAAAGAGAAACGAGACAGAGGGCGAAAGGTCAGCCCCGCAGAGTCTGAACCGCTTCACGGCACGCTCTTTCGGCGTAAACTGCGGCCGCGTCAGACAAAGCGAACACGCAAGGGAGCAGTCCGCCCTTCTTTTTAAAAAATATGGAGCGGTTGCGTTCTATCGCAGAATAAAACAGCCTGAACGCTTCTTCTTTCTGCTGTTCGTTCAACGCTTCGGCTCTCACACTGAACACAGCCAGAAGCGGACGCCAAGCAGGCAACAAGAGCATGTCTTTAGCCGTCAAAGCCGTTTTCAGTTCATATCGGATAAGACAAATATTACCTTCCTCATCTCTAACAGTCGCATAAACGTTTCTGCGGTCGATAAAATCAATAATCTTAATATTTTTGGGGTCTAAATCTTTAAATTCTTTGACAGTGCACGTGTAGCTGTCGTATTTTTGAACGTTCGACATTATTTGCCCCTTCTCGCTCGTTTTTTCTGTGTTTGGTTTTCTGCAAGGCTTCGTACGGTTTCGCACACGTTTTTCGCAAGCGTAATACGGTTTTGAAGCAGTTGCCCGTTTTCTTCGAAAAATTTTTCGGGGTCAGCTTCTGCGGCTTTTTCGAACTGTTCGGCCAGTCCGCTCTCGTAAAGGCTGATGGCTGTGTCTGCTGTTGCGGCTTCCGCGCACATCCATATAAACCTGGAGACGGGCAAGTTTAAGCGTTCGCGCACGGTCAGCGGCTTGTTCAAGCATTCGGCGTATAGGACGGCTTCTCCGCTGTCAATCTTCAAACCGACCATCAGTACAGTTCTCGCGTCTTGAAAATCGGCGATTCTCGACTTGTCCTCGTCCACGGCGGCAAAATCGCCCGATATAATGTTGTATTTTCGGCTGATGTTCATTCGAACATTCCTCCCCACTCCACGTTTTTCGCGTTTTCCTCGTTTCCCGCGTCCGCGCTCCAAGGGTCTGCTCCTTGCCGTGTCCCCGGGGTTGCGATACCCTGTTTGCGCGGTTTCGCACTCGCAGAACGCGCAGGACGTTTAACATCTTTCTTATGCTCGTATCCTTTCAGCTCCCACCATTTTGGCTGTTTCGGCGGCGTTCCGCTCCCGATACGCGCCTTCCCGCAGTCGTGCGCGGCGAACGCGACCGCGTTAGACGGCGGTTTTATGGTTTCTCTGAAACGGGTGAGCACGGTCAAAGGCTTGCCCGGGGCGACTTCTGCGGCAACAATCGTGCGTTCTAAAACTCTCGCCGTGGCAATCTCCCGAGGGGTTGTTAAGACTTCGGGGTCGAACAATTCTTCGAGAGTGTCCCCGTACTCGTCGCAGAGTCGCACGCACAAACACCATGCTCGGCATTTGCCGCAACGTCGAGGTTTTATAAGCCATTTTCGAGCGGTCTCGTCCAAGTATTGCGACACCCATTTCGGCTTAACAGACATACCTTCAAATACCTCCGTTCTTTCCTATTGTTTGCCGTTAAACGTTAAAGCGTGCTTGCTTGCACTATTCCAAATCGTGTCACACTCATGCTCTGATAATCCCGAAATTTGCCCTCGCGTCTTCAAATCTTCTCGAATCTGCGGAGCGTTTTGCGGATAATGTAACAGTCGTCCGACTGTCCACGAGTAGAGAGTGCTGTTGCGCTGTCCTTCGGGTACGGGAGACAGGTCGGGCGTCCCGCCATGTTCGCCGCCGCTGAAAGTTGAGCGAGGTTCGCTCAAATCCCGCGTGTTTTGCGGTGTGCGCGGCTTCACGGTTTCGACTGCTCCTCCGATTTTCAGCCAGTCGCACAGTTGCGGAGACATTTCCGGCACAGTGTCCGAAGCGGGCAAACCGCAAAGCCTGTATTCGCCTTTGTCCGTCACGCTTCCCGCTCCGACCGTGTAGCCTTTCCCCTCACACCGAATATCGACGGGCAGTCCTCCAGCGCGCACGCAGTTCTTAAGCTTGCCGCACAAAGACTGAGGAATCTTGTAGTACAAGTGCAAGCCGCCGCTTGGCGTTCTCACCGCCCAAGTTTCAGGCAAAGCGTCGCTCCCGTATTCGCCGACCTGACGGCTGAGAGCGGTAAACCCGTCGCACTCGCCGCTGTTTTTCGGAGCGTCACAGTCAATAACGCAGAAACCGTCGCCGGGAACTACGCCGTACGGTGTCCCGTCTCCGGGGATTTCGGACAATCCCCCGTTTTCCGAGTTCTGCTTCCAGTTTCGGGCGACCTTGTCGCGGCCGCACGGCACAAACGAGCATTCAAACATTTGTTTTAAATCGGACGGGGCAACATTCTCAATCGGTTCAGGCAACGCGACAGCGTTTATATTCTCCGCTTCGACTGTCTGCGACTGCTCCCGGTACGGAGCAAACCTGTGTTCGTCGCACACTACAAGCACTCTGCACGGCTGACCGTCAATCCGTCGGACAACGCTTTTAAGACCCATTTTCGCGCACGCCGTGCGCGTTTCGTGATTTTTCGGCTTAAACGGGTTAAACCTGTTGAACGCGTACCCGTTCTCGTTAATCTCATCAGCTATCCATTCTTCGGCTTCCGTTAATACGGCGTTCGAAGCGGACACTTGCATGGCTTCCTGCCCGTTGCGCAACCATTCGAAACACGACAGAGCAATAAACGCGTACGCTCCCTCTTTTCTGCGCGTGAACCGTATCAGCGGCTCGAACTCTTCCGCCTTGCGCCCGTCTCTCATTCGGACGCGGACAATACGCCTGTCTGAAGCCGCGTTAAGGCTTGTTACAACATCGTCGTTCGTCGCGATAATCAAGGTTGCACGGTTTTTGAAAGCTACGGCGTTGCGCCCGATTTCACGTGACGTGAGCGTGTCGCCCGTGCTGATTTTTTTTAGGACAGACATTTGACGCAGTCCGATCTCGTCTGCGTCCTCATCGTAAATCCAGAACGCTCCTCGGGTTCTTGCCGCTTCCTGCTCCGCAGGAAAACTGGCAGTGTTGCCTTGGCGTCCTCCGAGAAGACGTGAAGCGTCAACGCTCCTGCACGTGTCGCTAAACGCGTTTGACAATGCGTTGAGAATAATCCCCTTTCCGTTGCCGCCGTTCCCGCTCAAAATAAAAGAAAAATGCTTGTATTCTTCCAAGAACGGACAGGCGAACATTCGGCGAAGATTCGACTCGCTCGCAGAATCCGCACAGCATTCTGCCAGCAAGCTTCTAGCCTCGTCAACGTTCAACTCGTCCAAGTCCGCATCAATCGTCAATTCGAAAGGATTGTTGAATCTTGGGTCTTCAACGTTCAACAGACGGACACGACCGCGGTCAAACATGAACGCATGATACTTGAATTTGACACCTCGAATCATCCGTTCAGGCTGTTTTAAACACTCTCTTACAATTTGGTTATGCCATGCTTCATTGCTCTGCTGTTTAGGCACATTGTAAACACTGCATACGTCCTCGCAACGTTTCCAAGATTCGAGCTTGCGGCCGCGCATTCCGTCAACTTCACGCACCCAAAGTTCTTGCTCGTCTTCGGACACGCAGAACGCTCCAAGTTTTAAATCCCACAGAATTCGACAGCATTCCACGGGCAGTATTAAGCCGAGGTCGCGATTCTTGCCGTCTTTGAATTGCGGGCATTTGACGCAACGCGCGTACCTGTCGTAGAAGTCGAAGTCTTCGCCAGTCGTATCCAAAACAAGCCTATTGTATACAGTTTGAACGTACTTGTTCGCATTCGGCACATTGTCGAAAACGTAGTAATCTTGAGCATTCATCTTTGTAGCCCCCTCCGCAGATCTTACAATTGTTACGCCTAAAAACAGTATTGTAACGCTTAAAAGTTTTTAGGCGTAACACTCTAACCCCTTGAAAATAAAGGGATGTAACGCATGTAACGTCTGTAACGCCTATTCTATATATAAATATTTTTAGGTTTTGAGACTATATATATATACGCGCGTGCGCGCGTTACACGCGTTACAAATTTCTTCAACTTAGAACTCCGGAGCAGGTTCAGACTGTGAATCCTCCGACAGAACCTCACGCACCTGCTCTTTGGTGCTGTGCGTCATGTCCGCGATTTCAGCCAAACTCCAATCCAGCTTTGAGAGTTTAATAATTTTCTGTTTGCGCGAATCAGAAACACCCTCCGCGCCTATTTCGGGCTTTTTCTCCGCCGCTGGCGCGTTTTCAGCCGCAGACCCTATACTAAACTCGTATTCGTATTTTTTCGCAGGGTTAAGCCCGTTTTTCTGTGGCACGTATTCTGCAAACTTTGCGCGCATAAAATCGCCCTCCGCCGGAAAACGCCCGAAACGGTTTTTCGCTGATGTCAGCGCGTCCCTCTGCAAACCCCAAAGATTCACAAAAACAGAAAAAACTCCGTTCTCATTCTCAATCTCGAATACAGCCTTGAATTTAGGCTTGCCCGACTTCTGAAACGTTGCCGGGGTCTGCGTACCGTAAACGTACGGCTGAAACACTTTAACGCTCCTAATCTTGCCCGAAACCTCATCGCCGGGGACGCTTTCGCCTGTAAAAAACGGGGAAACGTCGCCGCCGCCGCCGAGAATATCGGATAAGCTCTTGTCCGTGTCCACTCCGAATCCTGTATTTTCTTCGGACATATTATTTTTTCCTTTCTCTAATTTTTTTCTAATTTCCAGGAGCGTATTCGGCTCTGAAATTCTTTTCCAGCTCGAAACATTGCGCCGGCAGTTTCGACGCGTCCACGAACGGGCGCGGAGCATAAGACGGGCATTGAAAACAATCGGCTTTCGGCAGACACTCTATCCAATCCGACAAGGTTGTTTCGCCATGCTCGTTTTTGACGAGCGCGAAACAGTCGAGCATTGTCTGAGCCCGATCAAACGACCAAACCGCGATATTGCGGTCGGGTCGCGCTTCGTAAACTTGCGCGGCTTCCAACGTTGCCGCGTCGCGCGGCAGAAAATAGACGGCACAGCGCGTCACGGCTTCCCCCTCGTTTTGAAGAGCGGCCGCATAAAGATTTATTTGGACTTTATATTGTTGTGAAATGCCTTTAAACTGCACTTTCCTGCGCGTGTACTCGCCGACAACCTTCCAATCGACTACCGTGCAGGTCTCACGGTCGTACAAGTCCGCATGACCTCCGACACGCATTTTAGACCCGTCAGGCATGCTCAAATGCCCGATATACAGCTCACGCTCCGTATAGAATCTCTTGTATTCGGGGTCTGCGTTGTTGAACGTTTTTTCAAGTTCAGCGTGAACCGCCGTCCCGATTTCGGGAAGCCAAGCCGCAGACTGTCCTCGCTCGTAGCCGAGAAGCCTTTTAGCAAGACAGCGCAGACAGTCCGTTCCCAGCTCGCTTGCCCCGATTTCGCGCTGTTGGGCGCGCGGACGGTTTATAATATTGTTTTCAATAATCCGCTTGTATTCGTTCCATGCGCGCGCGGATTCTTCTGTTTTACCGACGTGCGGCAGATTTTTGGCGGCCGCCACCTTTTTTAAAAGTTCCGAATGTTCCATTAGATTATTATCCCCTTTGGTTACGCGGTTTTTCCGGTTTTCGCGGTCACGGTTACGACCGGTTCGGACTCTGTGTACACTTCCTTTTTTTCCTCGTCAGACAGAAGAATCTTGAACGCCGCCGCGTCAGGCACAATCTTGTACAATTCCGGACGTTTTTCGGGCGTATACAACGCTTCCGCTTTCTTAGCATTCAAACGTTTTGCCCCTTTGCGCACGCTCACGTACGCTGTCGGCGTGTCAACGGGTTTTATGACGCCGTCCAAAAGCTTCAATATTTCCTGCTGAGCAGTCTTGATTTTTTCTGCGCACTCCTCTGCACGTTTCTTGTTTTCAAGAATCACGCCTGCCAGTTTTTCAATCTGCTCATTGCGAATCCGTTCTTTTATCTGTTTGTCTGCTGTTTTTTCTGCGGTTTCTATTTTGTTGCTCACTTTTGGTTTTCCTTTCTTCTATTGGTTTTGAGCGTTGCCAAATGCCGCGCGTAACGTTATATCAAAAGATGTAACGGTTCACGGGCAAAACTTTTTGCAAATTTTCTAAAATTCTAGTCTTTGAAACGTTCCACGGGCGCAAGAATGCCAAGATTCGCAATCTTTGCAAGCGTGCGCAAATCCGTCAAAACATACTGGTCTCCGATACTTTCAAGCGTCGATAATCCGCTTCCGCGGCGTTTAAAAACCACGAAAGCATAATCCGCATCCGCATTGCCCGCTTCGTTTAACGCCTGTTCGAGCCAGTCGGACAAATGCCCCGCATAGTTTGAATAATTCTTGCACTCCAATATTGCAGGCTTGCCGTTGACTTTAAGCCCTTTAATATCTCCTTCGTCGGTTTTGCCGTGCAAAACCTCGCGGCGGATCGTTCCCTCCGTATCGTTTGAAACGGCTTGAAGATATTTGACTACCGCGCTCTCAAACGCCGTGCCTTTCTGCTTCTGTCTGCTCAAAATTCCAACATCCTCTCCTCGTCGAAAGATTCGGAGCTGTTCTTGTCCTGTTCTCCCTGTTTGATGTCCTGTTCTTTCCAACGCCGCCAAGTTCGATAAATTGCGAATGCTGTCGGCCATGCTCCGAAATTGAAAAGCGCGAACGCTATATTCTGAGGCATAACATCAAAAAGCGCATAAAATGCGCATGAATTGCACATTATGCCTAGTCCTGTTGCGGCCAGCACGCTGTCCTGACGGCGTTCGTAAACTTCGGGGGCTTCGCGTTTCGCTGAAACGTTTCTTTCTGTTCTGCTGTTATCTGTGCGAGATTCCATTTTTCTTGGCACTCTTTTCTGCTTTTTCGATTATTTTGGTTGGCGAAATGTTTAATTTTTGGCAAAGCAATATAAAATCGCTTAATAACAGAGTGCCTGTTTTGTATCTGCGATACAGCGTAGATGTTGATACGCCTATATTTTCGGCTTGCTCTTGTATGGTCAATTGTTCTGCTCTTGTTTCTCGTCTGAGCTGTTTTATAATGTTTCCTGTTCTGTAACTTTTCATATTTAATATGATAGTATTCAAAATTGATAAAGTCAAGTCAAAAACGAAAAAAATATTTTATATTTAGAAAAAAATTAGAAATTAAAATCCAAAGTATCCCTCAACAAAAAAAAATAAAACCCCCTAAAAAAGGGGGTTTTAACATTTTAAGGATGTTTTGCGCAAAACCTATTCTACACTAAACTAAAAGCGGAATCCACTTCAAATCCTCTTTTTCTTCGGGAACTTCTTCCGGATAAAACATTCTTATCACCGTTCCTGTTTTACAATCTTTTTTCTGCTCCTCGAACAATTCAAGAATATTTATTTTTGCGGAATGAAGCCAAAACGGAGAATTCGACTCTAAATTATATTTTTTGTAATGAGCTTCGTCTCTGTAACTGCGCACCGCTACAGTCTCGTCGTCGATATGTTGCGACAAATTACGGCAATATTCTATAACCTGTTTAAGCATTGCATCCATTTTGTCCAGCTGTTCGTCGGACGGAACCGATCTGCCGTCCGCTGTTTCGTAAATGAGGATAGAGCGTGGTTTTAATCCGACAAGCTTTGCGCAGTCGGATGAAGTCATTTTCAAATTGTTTCTGAGCCGTTTTAATTTTGCTCTCCTCATATTCTCATCGCTTTTTCTATGCCCGATATAAAAGTCTTCCGGATCTTCACCTTTCATGATTTTAAGGAGCGCAAATTCTTCTGCCTGCGCGTTTAGCTGACCTCTTGCGGCGAGGGCGAGAGGTTCTGTTTTCTCGTAATCTTTTTTACTCGAGTAAAAGCCCGTTCTGCCTGTCTGCGTTCCGCTTATATGAGCTTTAAAAAGTTCTCTGCATATTTCTTTTTGCTGTTCTGTAGGCGTTTCGAGCGTATTTGGGTTTTCTATTCTCTGTATTCGTGAAACGGATTTCATGCCGAATAATTCTGCGAGTTCGTCTTGTGCTGTTCCTGTTCTTTCGCGAATGTATTTTGTTTCGGCTTTGCTTATTGCCATTTTTTCCGATCTCCTTTTCATGCGTAACATATACTACTAATATTGTAGCATTATTCAAAACACCGTGCGCGTCGTTTCTATGCACCGCATGAACTGAACTATTTGGAAAATAAGACATTGAAGCATGCTCAAAAATTTAAGACTAAAAAATTCTTCGGCGTGTTGCGCGTCATTGCGTCCGATATTCGGCAAAAAGGCTAGAAATCTGAAGCGATTACGGGCAGAAGAGCGGCCCGCTCTTGTCTTACGCCCTGCAAGCGTGCCTGCGCCCATTCCACCGAATGGTTAGAACGATAAATATTGCATTGCCGGTGCGCAAGCCGGCAATTCGAAAAATCGTATGGCGAACCGCCAAAAGATACAGGAATAATCTCGTCTACCTGCGGCGCAAGCGGATGCGGGTTCTTAAGCGTCTTATCAACCGGCTTGCCGCACAAATAACAACGGTCGTAAGCCGCAAGAACCCGCTTGCACACTTCGTTGCGCCGAGACGCGTTAATTCTGCGCGGGTTCGGTTTGCGGCGCATAGTCTTCGGCATCCCCTACCAGGAAGAAACAGCCGTGCGTTTGCGTGTAGACCTTGTTTGGAGTGTTTACGCTCCTGTACGTGTAAGGCCCGTAAAAGTGGTAATCGTAGCCTGGTGCTATAGCCAAATATCTTGGTTTGAACACATGTCTTACTCCATATCCTTCCTCCCATTTGCATGCCGGAGGATATAAACTAAGACTACGTTGCGGTTCTTTGCAGGTCACATGCGGACTGTAAAACGATATAACGTTATTATACAGTTTTTTAAACTGAATCTTTCCATGCTCTCGACCTATATAAGCAGCCGTTAACAGCCCATTCGCCGCTTCGCTTTTGAATCCTTCAATATAGGCTATGCAGTGCGAATTAAGGAGAGTATTCCAGCTGTCAAGTTTATGATCCGGAGCTGGTTCGTAAGGCTTGTGAGTATCCAAAACATACGAGTCAGCGTCCGTGCCGATGAACACCGCATTATCGCGCACGTAGGAAACAAGATGAACGCTCAAGCTCTCGCTTCCGGGTACTTCCGAGGTTTTTACCGTAGGCAAACTAAAATTCCAAAAACCATTATGTTGTCCAAATTCTCTGGTTTTCACATACCAAATACTGATATTATCTCTATTAAACCACGTCGGACAAACATCCGTCGGTAGGACTTCCTGCACTGCGGCAAGAAGATCTTCTGCCGGAGCGTTTTCTTCATTCCACGCCGTAAGCGTTCCTGTGACGCGAGTCCATTCAGCCATTCTGCTTCTCCTTGATGGTAACTGTGTCGCTTTCGCGCATAGAATCGTGCGCCGGATCTATAATCGTGACCGGGTCAAAATCCGGCGTTTCATAAATCGGTATAACGGTTGTCTGCTCCGAGTCTTTATTCTGAACGTGAATAATGCACTTGCGGCCGTCAGTGTCCACCGTAATAACGGGGCTGAACCCGTCTTCTCCTTTTTCGCCTTTTTCGCCTTTTTCGCCTTTTTCGCCGTTTTCTCCTTTTTCGCCGTTTTCGCCTTTGTCTCCCTTGTCTCCCTTGTCGCCCTTGTCGCCTTTTTCGCCGTTCTTGCCTTTAGCGATTTCGACGGAATCAGAGTGGGTAGCGTCCGTCACAGTAAAACGCACAGAATCTCCGATGTCTTCAAGCTTTGTAATCGGACTGAACCCGTCTTTACCGTCCTTGCCTCCGTCTCCGCCGACAATACGTCCAACATTAATTACCTTATTTTCGATGTTACTCATATGCTCCTCCGTTTCTATTCGTCAACAAGAAAGAAAACCGAACCTGTCGGATACATTCTTATGCTTCGCCCGTTAATCGTGATACTGTAGTTTTTGTCTTCTCCGATCTCGCCTTCGGGCGAATAGAATACGCCGGGCATGTGGTTCGGCATATTCCCGTAATAGGTCACTTCGGCCGGGATCGGGTATGCCGGCATTATCGAACGGTACGATGGATGAACCTCACTGCTGTAATGGAGCGGCCTGTCCAACATCGGGAAAACGTCAAGCAGACGTGTTTCTGTTTTAGCGCTGTTCAACATTGGTGAAATATAGTAAATGTTTACTGTCCCGTTATATTCGACGATTTTGCAAGCGTACATAAGCATGTGCGCGCTGAGCCTGGAATTTCTGACATCGCGATTGCCGCCATCCCACGCTGTTGCGGTAGCGTCGGTCGTCAGAAAAAACACGTCATTCTTCCAATATGCACACAAGTGGAAGTCTACTGAATCGTCGGCGTTTTGCTTCGGCAGGCTTAGAAGGTATTCGCCTTTCCAGTCGCCGCTGTCAATGAGCACGCGTACTCTGCTTCCGTCTTTGTCGTCGCTCTCATCGTTGACAAGGACAACACAATTCTGTCCGATCGACTCACTGAAAATCTTGTTGACGGCTTTCATTCTTGCCTTCTGGTCAGCCGTGCTTTTACACCAATCGGTTTCAATACCTGTTTTATAAGACCATTTCAAGGGTACGGACATTCGCGTTCCTTTCCAGTTTTTTATGTGTATTGTTTTAGCTTATTATCAGATCTGCGACATAGGAAGGAAAAGGGATTACGGCTGTTAAACCGTCAGAAGTTCTGATTGTGAGACTGTCCGTTTTTTTTTCGACAGTCAGCTGAGTTCCCTTTTCGCCTTTATCGCCCTTATCTCCTTTATCGCCTTTATCGCCCTTGTCGCCCTTGTCGCCTTTATCTCCTTTATCGCCTTTTTCGCCTTTTTCGCCGTTTTTCCCTTTAGCGATTTCGACGGAATCAGAGTGCGTAGCGTCCGTAACCGTGAAACGTACGGACTCTCCGAGGTCTTCAAGTTTTGTAATCGGACTGAACCCGTCGCGTCCAGGTTTGCCTCCGCCATCGCCGCCGACAACCGAGCCTAAAGTAATCACTTTGTCTAAAACGTCCGCCATTTTGTATACTCCTTCCCAAAAAATTTTTTAACCGGCAGAAAAACGTTAACGGTATTCACGCTGGAGTAGAGCGAGAAGCCTTGCATGATATGGAGCTTCAGCAGTTCCAACGCCAACCAAAGGCAAATCTTTCCCTTCTGTCTCACGCGCAATAATGTTTATTGCTTCCATCTCGTCAGGATGGTCGACAGACCGAAGACCGCACCCGTCAAAATAGCATATTCCCGGCTCGTCTCCGAGACGGACAAAAGCGTTCAATGGCATATCTTCCTCCTTGATAGGTTTTATTTCTTGTCCAGTCAAAATCTCGTTTGCACGCGCCAAAACCCTGTCCACCGGCAATCCGTTTGGAGCAAGGTCGGGACAGCCTGCATGGTCTGTGCCGGGGACTTCACGGTGCAGGTACACATTCCCGTTCAACCCGTCGTGTTTCAAAAAGCCTAAATTATATCTGCGTGAAATATCAGCGCAAAGTTGTGCTGACGCTTCCACGCACGCGTCCGTACATCGGATGGACGGGCTTCCGCCTTCGTGTTCGATTGTGATTCCCGAACAATCGGAAGCCATGTCTCCGTCAGCCCACGACCCGTTGTCCTCGTCAACATACTGGTGGATGTCGCCGTTGCCTCCAATCCCGTAGTGCGAACTTGCACGGTAGTTCGGGTTCATAAAAACCGTGTCCGTGCCGGACAGCGTGCCGACCATAATGTGCAAGGTAATGTGGTCTACCGTGTAGCCGTTACGCCCGTTGTAATGGTTTGGAGTGAACACGTTTGCGTGCGGCAAGCTTGTGCTTGTCATTTTTCGTCCACCTCCTCTTTCTGTGAGGCGTTCCCCCGATCATACTCTTCACGGCTAGGCATTTTTCGTATGCGGCGGATAAACGTTTCGCACATCCCGTTGCCTCCGAGGTTCTTGTAAAGCGAATACAGTTCTTCGGCTTCTCTCAAACTGTGTGCCGCACAGTACCCGACAAAGCTTGATTTTTCGTATATTTGCTCAATATTCAAATACAATAGCTTGCGCAAACCTTCCGCATATTTCTCCGTATCGTTCGAAGCGGTTACTGCCGTGTTTTCAATGCGAGTTTTCGTGCGTTTTTCGGTTCGCCTGTTCAACAGTCCAGCAATCAACGCACTAAAAGTGCCTGAACTCATCAGGTAACAGAAAAAATCTAGCATTTCTTACACACTCCGATTCCGCAAACAGATAGAACAAAACCCGGATTCTCTGCGCTTTGTTTGACGTTTTCCCCTTCGCCGCAGACAATGCGAAGCTTTATATTATTATACCCTTTTTTAACCGTGAGCGTAGTAAAAAAAGCGCGTTCGACTCGTTCTCCTTTGCCGGATTCTCCAAGCCTGATTCTGCGAATTTCACCTCGCGCATTCACAAGCTCCAATATTGCCGGACCGCTCTCAGGGAGACTGTAACAGGCTGAACCTGATACTGCGCTTTCTGAATCTGTGAGCGCGCAGAAGCCTGTTTCATACCATTCTTCCCCATTTTTGCTGTCTGCTCCTGTAAGAACAGGTTCTAGGCTTGGCTGTAATACTATCTGCCGTAATGTTTGCGCGTTTTGCCGTGAAACCGCGGCAACGGTTTTGCGTAAAGCGTTTTCAGCCGCCGTCGCTCGTTCAAAAGCTGTTTGAGCGGCAATATACGGCAGTTCATCGGGTTCAGGTTTCAGCTTATAGTGGAGCATAATATTTTTTCACCATACTATATATATAATGTGTTATTCGAAAAACGGGTCGGGCATAACATCGAACACAATATTCACCGTATCGGAATTGTTGCCGGACAATTCCATAATACGGCATTCGAACAATCGTTCGCGTATTGTTGGAAAGTTTTTTATGAGAACGTCGGCGCGTTCTCCCGCAAAAATTTTTCCGATATTGTAAACTGGTTCACCAGTCGCGTCCGAAATATCCGACAAATTGAAAGAGCCTTTTATTTGAATCAGCGGCCGCGCTTGAACGTTAAGCAAGTTCAAAGCATGACCTCGCAACAGGTCGTAATTTTCTGTTTCAGAATCCGAAATGCACGCTTCCGTCATAATATACGGATTCGCGCTCTCGCACATGCTCATATTCTCGACCATTGCTACTGTCGACAATTCTTGGTCTTCGGGTGTCGCTCCAACAGAATAGATTCGGTTACAATGATTCGAATGATCTATCGTTATATCTTGGAGCGTTTGAAGCCGTTGCGAATTAATAAAATAATGCGTGTTTGTTGTGCTGATAGTCTTGTTCACATCATCCCCGGCGACAAAACGCCAGAAAATGCGGCGTGACGATTCATCGTAAACGGGTCTGAACTGCATGTCCACCCCGTCTTGAACATTCGCAATCTTCTTGAGAATATCTGCACAAGAAAGATTTTGTATATCGTTATCCTTGTATGTTCGCTCGTGCGACCCCCGCTCACGCAAGTACGGCAGGTCTAACGGCAGACGCCCGTTCTTGCGGCGATTCGTACAAACGTCTATCACACGGCAGGCGATAGCCCGGAGCGACAAGCCTTTATATTCGAAAACACCAGGCGCAGTGTGTTCAGGATTCGTACCAAAATCATTATCGTGAACCATATAACGCCGAGAGAGAACAGCCAAAGGCGAATCTAAACTGATTTGAGCTTCCGTTCTTTTCTCAGACAAGCTCGAAATAATGCCGGCAACGATCGGAAATAAGCGTTTGCGGTTGTCCTCCCACATCAAACACAATCCGCGTCGATAAGGTGCTATAAGGTCTCGCCGTTCCGTTTCCGTAACATTGCCGAAAACCTCCCACGGCAGGCTTACGCCGCCAAACTCGTCTTTCCCGACATTCCTGTCTTTCGCAGTGTCGAAAGACGAGTCGGAAACTGTAACCTTCCACGAGAAAGAACCGATATTGATTTCACGGTCTAAAACCCCGGTCAGTCCGTCGAAAAGCCAAACATGCCAAGCCATCAGTGACTCCTTATACTGCGCCGAGATCCCACACTGTCAAACAGTAACCTTTATAAGTGAACGGATCAGAACCGTTATTATAGTGATATGAAATGCCCGTGTCGTCTTTTTCTTTATTCGTACACCCGATCCGAATCCTCACTGTATGGTAGCCTTTAGAAACTTTAAATATTTTGAAAGGCGACCAGTCCTCCCAATCCGTCCCGAACCGCCGTTCGGACGCGCTCGCTTCAACCTCCTGTCCGTCCAGTTGAAACGATACAAGCTGAGTGTTATAACTTCCGTTCCAAGCATTCGCAGTCATTTCAAACTGCGCCATCACAAGGTGTTCGCAACCTACTGTAAACGATACAGGCAACTCGTAATACCATTCACGTATCCCGCCGCCGTAGTCTCCGTCGCGCTTCTCCCAATTCCTGCCAAGCATGCCGAGGCTTGCGCCGCGCAAGCACGCTTTAACCCCGTAATATGCGAACTTCGCCGCTTTCGTAGACGTAGCTTTCGCAGGCAAAGTGAAAACTCCGATCATTACGCCGTTTGCGGGGACTGTCGGGCGTTGAGGTGTTGCGGCAGGAGTACCCTCTAAGCATTCGACATGCACAGTATTATCCGTTGCAGTGTTCGACTGGTACGCATAGATCACGTCTATTCTCGAATACGTTGAATCGCCTGCGGATACTTTTATTTCTTGCGCGTTTATCGGCATTTCAACCATGCCGTCCAAATCGGAGGAGGATACGACCGCAACGCCGTCAGAGATTCTGTATGCCATGCTGTCCGTCGTAGACAGCGTAAGCCCGTTTACGATTCCGACGTTAGCCCACCGCCCCGCAATCGTGCGACGGTGCATGAGCGGCGTAACACCCTCGCCCGTCGCAGTGAGCGGCGCAATGCCGAGACCCGTAGTGTTTTCAGCCATCGATTCTATCCTTTCTTTCTCTGTTATCCAAATATTCTAAAGATAAGCGTTTCGAACCTCACACACAACCTTGCCTGTCCCGCTGCTTGCAAGCTCACACGTAAGGTGCGCATTGTCTCCGAACCGTGCGGAAGACTCCACACAAGGGAATTGCCTGTGTTCAAGATTTCTCGTAACATCCGAGCCGTTTAAAAACGCGCGCTCGTTTGCGCAGTCAAAAACAAGAACATCAAAACTGCTCAACGGATTCGGATATTGAAGCCAATAATTTTTTTGACCCGTATTATCTGAAAAAAGAAGTTTCACCCCGTCCGCGAACGCTCCTTGCACTCTGAATATCGGCCAGCTTCGCGCCGTCCCCTCGTTTTTAAGGATAGCGCGGTGTGTCCAAGAAAGAACACCGTACGAGAGCGGATATTTAAGACCCGTCGCATGTTCGCCGTACTCTAAGCCAGAGCCGCCGCGTTTTTCTGTCGCGTTCATCTCCGCAGACATAGGTGTCCACGCGAAACGGCGAGGATTGTTAGCCGTCAAAGTAATCTCAAATTCAGAGAACGCGCGATGTGCGGGGGATTCTGGAATATCGACTGTAATATACCCGTCCATGAACGTGTCGAAAGAGCCGTCGAGAATCCTTGTTTTATCGTCCGAATAAGGAGAGTCTTCAAACCTTGCCCGAACGATTTGCGAAACCCCCGACAGTGCGGGAATCCACGCATTATGCGCCCTGTTAAACGGTTCTCGCCTGTCCACGGCCACACAGTGGAAAACCGCGGTTTTCGACTCGTAGAAAACCTGTTCAGCCTGCACCGGGTGCTTGCCGTCACCCCACCTGTCCGAAGCCGCGACTTTCGCGGACGGCGTGGAATACCAGCCTTCCGCACCCTCCTCCCCAAGGTAAAGCGAATACGGCGTTTCGCGTTCCTCACCATAGTAGCCGTCAAAAACAGCGTAAGGCTTAGAATCGCAAACCCCGTTTCTAAGCCTGTACAAGCTCAACCGTGTAACATGTTTAACCAACTCTCAAACCTCCCGAAATACGCGCAGTGCGCATGGCTTGACGGTACAATACGCTTGCCGCGCTCGACAAATCATCCTCCGCTCGAACAACCTTAATATTGAAATTCTGGTTCACCATGCCGGCAGAAGCGTTCACACTGCTGTCCTTGCCTTTGCTCACGTTTGGCGTGTCCGCATAAGACGGTACGACAGCTTCTGCCGCGCCCGAAGGCAAGCCTGCGAAAACAAGGGGGGCAAACAGTGACGGCATGCTTTGCAGAACCGGCTCAACCTCCGCCGAGTAAGACACGGAAGCCTCGCCGCTCCCCCATCCCATTTTATCCGAAATCCAACCCCACATGCCCCCGAAAACGCCTTTAATCGCATTCCAAATCATGGACGCCGCATTCGTAATACCATCGGCAATGCCTTTGACAAGGCTCTTGCCTTTTTCTATCCAGTTAGAAATGTTGAAAAAGTTTACAAGCTTGTCAAAACAGCCTTTAATGCCGTTCCACAAACCCGACAATGAATCAGCAAGAGTACTAATAATATTGCCGCCAAAATTCCAAACCGCGGCAAGCATGTCAACAACGCCTCTGCCGAACGCGGCCAGCATTTCAAGAAACCATGAGCCTACAGCTCCCGCGAGTTGCCAAGCCAAGCCGCCAATCCACATTAGAACGTCGGCAACAAACCCCGGCAATTTAGAGATCAGACTCGCCAAACCCGAAACAAGAGAGGGCAACATTTGAATAAACCACTCACCCAAAGCCGCCACCATCCCCGGAGCGGATTGTACAAGCCACGCGATCGCCTGTCCCGCAAATTCGATAATTTTCGTGAGCAGGCTGAGCAATCCTGATACTGCTTTCGGTAGCATTTCGGCAAACCAGGACGCCAAACCCGCCGCCATTTTCGGAGCGTTCTCAACAAGCCAAGACAAAGCCATGCCGCCAAACTCTGCAAGCTTACCCAGAAGCTGAACCAGCAAGTCTCCTGCCATGCTCAAAAGCGGTTGCAGGTTCTCCCAAAGTTTCGGCAACAATTCCGTCAACGCTTCCCAAAGTTTAGGGAAAGCTTCAGTAAATATTTTTTTGAATGCTTCCCCGATTTTTGGTGCGGCTTCCGTGATTTTCTCCCAAAGCTGACCTAGAAACTCGCCCAATTTTCCGATAAATTCGCCGAAATCAAACCCGTCGCTCAAACTTTCAACCCAAGCAACAGCCGCGTCAGCAAACATTACGCTTAGATCGGCCAGAGCGGTTATAATTTCAGCCACCAAGTCCGGGAGAAGATTCAAAAGCACTGGCACGCATTGTATAAGCCCGTCAAACACGGCTTCAAAAATCCTGCCCGCAGAAGCAAACAGGGCTGGCAATATTTGCACAAGGCTCTCAATAATCGACGAAATCAAGGATGGGAGCATTCCTATAATTACAGGCAAAGCCTGCGTGAACCCTTCCACAAGCCCCTCAAAAAGAGACAATCCGGCAGTAACAAGCGCAGGCAAATTATCGATAATGCTCTGTGCAAGCGTTAGAATAAGCTTTACGCCTAGGGGAATCAGGGTTGGGAGCATTCCGCTCACGCCTTCCACAAGTGCGGTTAATCCCGTAGCCAGAACGGTGACAAGTTCCGGGAGCGTTGTTATAACAGCATTGAGAAGTGCTTCTATCAGCCCCGCGCCCGATGAAATGAATGCGGGCAATTGACTGTTTATAAACTCTACCGCACGCTCAAAAATGCCCGGAAGCTGGGCTGTGAGATTATCCAACATGCTTGACAGCATGCCGCCCGTCGTGCTTTCAAGCATTCCAAGCCCCGCGACAAGCCCTCCGACTGCACCTACAATGCTTAAACCTTTGAGAGCCGCACCGAAAATACCGACGGCTTGTGAGATACCGCCTACCGCTCCGGACACGCCAGAGCCGACGCTTTTGAGGTTTTCAAACGCTTTCTGAAGCAGACCTGTTTTTTCTTTCGCCTCCTCCGAAGCTTTCCCCGTATCTTTCACGGCTTTCATGTTCGAGTTTATTTGCGCGGCGGCTTTTTGAGCGGCGGCCGCGGACTCGTTCAACCCCGAAGCGGATTTTTTAGCGTTTTCAGGAATCTCAACCCCGAAAACGCTCGCGAATTTGCCTTTAATCGAATCAGCCGCCGCTCCCGCCTGTTCTCCGACTTTCTTGAGTTCCGCACTACCGAAATTATCCGAAAAATCGACTTCGAGGATTTCGGCGGGCTTGGCTTTCAGCATTTCAGCCACAAAGCCTTTAATCTTGCCGCCCGCCATGCCGAATGCGGCCGACACTGAATCCGCGTTTTTCGCAATCTTAGGCAAGACCCCGCCGCCCACAGCGGCAAGAGTCCCGAAACCGCCGGCAACACCGGCGAAACTCTTTCCGAGACTCGCAAGACTTACATCACCTGAATCGATAGCGGCCGTAAGCCTGTCAATACCCGAACACACCGCGTTCACAATGCGTTCTAAAGGCGTAAAAGTTCTCTGCCCGTTTTCTCCGACCTCGCTGATACCGTCAGAAGCCTCTAAAAATTTGGCTGTTATCTTATCGATAAGCGGAGTTATACTCCCAAAAATTTTAGTAAGACTGGTCAGCACGGGTGACGCGCCCAATTGTTGGCCGAAACGTCCGAGAGCGGCGCGCATATTAGCCAGCGCGCCTTTGAACGTTTCGCCCGACGCTTGAGCCGCGCCCCCCATGTAATCATGCATGGCTTCCGAAAAGGTTTTGAAATCGACTTGACCTTTCGAAACCATTTTCGAGACTTCTTCAGAAGACACGCCCAATTTCTTGGCGAGAATGTCAAGGATCGGAATATTGTGAGCGTTAAGCTGTAGCATTTCCTCGCCCTGAATTTTGCCTTTCGCCGCAATTTTAGCGAAGATCTGCCCCATGTCTTCCATCGAATCACCGGAGATCGTTGCGGTGTCCGCAATAGTGGTGAGGACTCCTTCGAGTTCCGCGCCGCTTTTGACTCCCGCCGACGATAAAAGCGAAGCAACACTCGCGGCCTCGTCCAAGCCGAACGCAGTACCTTTGACCGCCGCGTTCGCGTTTTTCATTATCTCTGTAATATCGGCGGTGTCGTGTTTCAAGCCTTTTAGGTTTGCCTGCGCCTGCTCAATTTTCAGCGCGCGACTGATACCGCCCTGAACGGCTACGCCCCCGACCGCAGAAGCTACGCCGGCAATAGCTTTTACGCCGATTGAGCCGACACGCCCGAACGCGCTCCCGATTTTTGAAAGAAGCGACGCGCCGCCCGACTGCGCGCCGGCGGCCGCGCCCTTAGAAACGCTCCCGGCAAGCTGAGACTCGATTTTCTTGCCGAACCCCTCCGTGGACGGTTCGACCTTATAATAAAGCGTTCCAATCGAACTCGCACCTGCGCCAGCCATCTTCTGCGCTCCTCACTCGCCGCCCGAACTTTCGGGCATTTCTTGTATATGAAAAAATTTTTTGAGCTTCTCTCGCTCCGCATTCTCTCTGCCTGTAGACTGGCTGAGAGCCATGCGCCGCAACAAGTCCGACCTCTTATCCGTGTACGGACGGTAGCCTTTCTTCTTAAGCTTGCCCGAAAGTTCCAGACCGTCCCAATACACGCGTTCCGCTCCCGACGGTACGTACGAGTAGCCGGCAAGGAATGCGAAACAATGAGAGTCTCGCTCTTTCAACAGTTCGCAGAGAAGACCCCAAACGAACAACCACGAGCAGTCCGAACGCTTGCCTTGCACATATTCGCATGTTTTCGGAAAACGGAAAACACGCCCGAAACGGCTTAAACAGTCAAAATCAAAAGCGTTGCGCGCTTCTCTGTCCTCCAAAAAATAACATAAAACTATGCTTTTGGGTCAGATTCGGACTGCTCCCACCATGCCGAAACAAGCGCGTTAATATATGCAACCGCTTTTTTCTCTCCACGGAGTTTCTCCCAAAAATCAGGGTAGAATCGTTTAAAATATGCGTACAATGCGCCCGCAAACTTGAACGACTCCGCGTCCGAAAGATTATTCAGATCCCCGCCGTTCGACTGAATTTGAAGAATAACCTCCATCACGTCCAACGGCAAGTCGCCGCCCGACAAGGACGGCAAGTCAAGCTTGCAACCCAAACATTCTAAATGAATGTCGTTTTCGAGGTTCTCATCGTTGACAGTTACCTGAGTGTAGTCTTTTTTAACGCTCATTTTATATCCTTTTTGATTCTAAATTATAGGAGCGGGCGGCGGCGTTCTCTGCAATTTGAAGGGGTAGAATCCTTCGAGGAAAGAAACCGGTAAGAACCCCCGAAACATTCCAAAACCGCAGAAAAACAAGCCGCCGCCCAAGAATAAGAAAATTTTAATCGACAGCCAATCCGAAAATATCGAACTGGTTTTTGCCCGCGCCCGCCGGAGTCAAAATCTTAAACGTGAAACTGAAAGTGAGCGTATCAGAATACGTGAAAGTCAAGTCTTCGCGTTCAGATACTTTCACACGCTCCGCACACAGAATGAACGGCTTGTCCGACTGGTCGAGACCTGCAAGCACAAGCTTGTATTCTTTGTTCGATGTAACGCCGTTCACATGCACAGAGTCCACGCCAGGAGTCTGGTCAAAATACACGTTGACTACTCTGCGCTTGCATTCAATCGCTCCAAGCTGGAGCGTCCAATAACCGCCGTCCACGGAACTGTAAACGATATCGCCGTTGTGCGCTTTAATCTCCGTTTCATCGCCCGTTTCCGGGTGGAGTACTGCGCCGTCTTCTTTCGAATAGCCGATCGGGAAATGACCTTCCGGAGGAGTCCAGTCCGTGCTTGTAGGCATTACAAATGCGGTGTCGTTAGAATCTGCCAAATACAGAGCATACTGTTTAATAAGCCGCACTTTGCCTGCATCGTTGTTCTTCTTGATGTAGTCCGTGTCTGCCGTCAGCTTCTGCGGTGCAGAATCTCCCTGCAAGAGCGGGGCTTTTTCGACGGTCTTGTCATTGTCTGCCACGTTACAACCCTTTCCAAAGTTCTAAACAAAAACAATTATACCATTTAACAGCATAATTTAGACAGTGTAAGAAAGCACATTGTAATGCATTATAAAGCTTGCGCAGAGCCGCTCCCCGTCCGCAGTGCGAAACACTCCCGACTCGAAAACCGCGTCCACAGAATCCGACAATTCCGAGTCCGACTGAGTCTTCTCACTCGTGAGTGTTGCGGCAATCTCGAATGCCAGTTTTTCTAGCGTAACAATGTCAGCCGTTTTGGACTCGCCGCAGTCGTAGACAGTGAAGACAAGCCGCTCGTTGCGTGTTATTTCTGTTACGGGAGAACCGCCCGCAGGCTCGCACACAACCTCGAACCCGTTTGTGCAGTGTGTTCTTACCGACGAATACGTTACCGGCAAAGAGTCAAATTCAGGCAAGTTTACACGCAGAAAATTCAAAACTTTTGGAGCGAAACGGCAAGCGTTAAACGGGGGGCGCAACGTCACAGGTGAACCCTCCACGCGACTGAGGCGGCGGCGGCCGCGCCTGCGGGACTATTCTGCCACGGCGAAATATAAACGCTTGCGCGAGAAGCGTTCGAACCGCTCTTATACACTCGCACGCTTGCACGTGCTCCTCTCGCTTCTTTAACAGCGTTAAAAACAATATTCTGCATTTCCTTACTTTGCAGAACCTGCTTTTTAACCTGCGGACGATTCAAAACAAATTTAGGATTAGCACGCATTCTTTATTCTCCATTACTCCCCGTAACCGTAATCGGAGCATTCAAACACTGCACCGATAGGCTGTTTGCGTTTATAATCTCGCCACGAACTCGCAGTCTTCACTCGCGCCCGTTTAACAATGCCGTCGCGCGCAAACTCGATAACATCGCCCCTCTGGATCGGGACAGACTGTGTAGACCGAACATACACAGTGCAACAATAAGCCGCTTTCTCGCCCTTGCCGTCAACTGTCGGCAAACTGTCAGAAGGCTTAATGAAAGCGGTGGTATCCATAAACCTTTTGAGCTTTCCGGCAACCGGGTTGCCGTCCTCATCGAACCTTTGTTCGGGTTTGTACACTGTTATCCACTCGCCTTCAATCAGCATAACGCCCCCCGCTTATGTCAATATGAAAAGCTCTCAACCCCTGTCCCAAAAGCTCTCGCTCTTCCTTAGTAATATACAGATTCTGTCCAGGATTCGCGTATGTGAAAGAGTTTGAGAAAGGGCCTGTAGTTTCAGTTTCCTGAGTTATTCCCTCACGGTCTGCTGAGGTCATGGCACGCCGAACCATCGCGCACACGACAGCACGGAGAACCTCTGCCGACACACGTTCGGGCGAATGCGGGTAGCGAGTCCGAATAATTTCGGACGCGTCAGACAGAAGAATTTCCGCGCGCTCGCGTTCCTCCTGAGTGAGCGAATGCCAACGCTTCTCCAAATCTTCCACCGTCGCAAAAGGTGAAGCCGCCGCCGCCGAATTTTCGGCGGCAAGCGGCAAACGATTCAACGCACTTTCGCTATTCGTATTAAACATTTCAGGCATTATCGGCATTACTTCGATGTTTTCGCGTTCTCAATGACGGCGAAACGGTCAACATCAACATACCAAGCATAGACAACTTCCATGCGCAATGCCAAATGATTTTTGCGTGCAAGGTCACCCAAACCGTCAGGGTCACCCGACCTGAGAACCGTCACCGGCAGGCTACGCTGAATACCCCAGTATGCGCCGTTCACAAAATCGCCGACAATCGCGTTCACGCCGGGTTTTACAGCCGCCTCGGGCGGATTCACTGTAGATGATACAGCCGTGTTAATGCCGTTAAAACTGGTAGCGTTCACGCCTAAACCGAGTTCAGGATAAAGCCTGCGCCCCTGCTTATCCTTCTCATTAGCAAGACTGTTGGCAAACTGTTTGGAGAACGCCAAACCGTTCACATCGTAGCCTTCATCGTTCTTAGTAAGAACAAGCTGAGCCGCTTTCTCAATATCTTCCGAAGGAGAAGCGGTAGCGGTCACACGATTTGTTGTCGCATTCAGATAGTTAGTCCAGTCTGTTTCCGTACCTGTGAGAGGGTTCAGCCTGTAGAACAAACCCAAGTCGAGCGCACGGGCAAGCGCATTAGCGCCAGCGTCAACGAGTGTGCCGAGAATTTGAAGCTGATAATCCTCGTCTGCCCAGTCCACCTCATCTGTCACACGAACGGTGACCTGCGATTTGCGGGGTACGGCCTTGAAATTCTTGAATTCTGCGCCGGACGCGGACTTGTTATCCCCCTCGCCTACAAATTCGGCACGCGGAGCTTGAGTGAAACTGATGAGGTGCTGGTTGCCGAACTTCATCGGCTTTTTCGCGCTCAAACGGGCAACAGCCGAATCCGACGTTACCTGTTTGAGAATCTCGCCTACAAGATGATCCGGCAGGTCGAATCTGTCAGTCTTTATTGCTTCTGCCATTTTTTTTTTATCCTTTCCAATCAAAAATCAGGCAAAATATGAAAAATTAAAAATCAGTGTCTCGAGTTTTTCAGCACGTTTAGCAGAAAACGCTGTGACTTGCGTTCTTCATTTTCAGCCGGCGCAGGCTCGTTTCCGAGACTTAGCGTGTCCGTGCGGCTAAAATCCTGATGAGTCTTCCAATCCTTCAAACGCTTTGCAGATTCTTCGAACTGTTCAGCGTTCGAGCCTTGCAGAAATTCGGACGGTACGCCGAATTTTTCGGCCGCCGCAAACCTTGCACGGTCAATTTCAGCACTGTTCTGGATACTTGAAATTTTGACTCTCGCTTCGTCCAACTGTTTCTGCAAGTCTTCAAGTTTCGCACTGCTTTCGCGCGCTTGTGCTTCCCATTTTTTGGATTCTTCACGTACTATTTCAAGCGTATTTTTATTGGCTTGTTCTTCATTCTGAACAGCCTTGTCAGCCGCTTTTTCGGCTTCAGGCTGATCTTTCACAGTTTCGACAGGTTCGGCGTTCTTTTCTGTTTCAGACACCGCAGATTCTGCGTCCGACATCTTCGTAATCCTTTCACGACCAATCCTCGTAAAGCATGCCGTATACCCTTTCAATAAGGGAGGAGCAGAAGAAAAACAAAACAAAAAACAAGCCTTTCTGTTTTGTTTCTCCTCTGCTCAATTCTGTTAAGTAACAGCAACGCTTAGGAAAAAAACCGCCAACCCGGAAATGGCAAATATCGGATTGAGCACACTTATATTATACCATATGACTACTAGTCATACAGTATTATCTTTTATTTTTTCTTCAAACTTTTCTGCGGCATTCCTGCACCTGCGAGTGCTCACTTCCACGCACTTGTCCGACAAGTCCGAACCCATAAAACGAAAACCCAATTCCAAAGCCGCTACACCGGTTGAACCCGACCCGCAGAACGGGTCGACAACAAGCCCATTTTCAGGGGTAAAAGTAAGAAGCTTTTTTATAAGCTCCACAGGTTTTTGCATTTGGTGCACACGCTCCTTGCCTGATGGTGCGCTTTCGACATGGTAATCTTTAGGATACTTGTCGGATGGAATTTTAAAATCGCCTTTATAAAATTCTAACGCATACTCGCAAGTCTTTGCGAACCGCATTTTTGCCGGCCGCGAATTCGTTTTGCACCACGTAATAAATCCTCCATATTTAAAGCATGACTCCACTCCAGCCGGTTGCGTAAGAAAAATATTGTTCTTATCACAAAATACGAACATTCTGCTACCCGGTTTGAGAATCCTGAAACATTCACCCATCCACCTGCGCATAAACATATAATTCGTATGCGCGTCTTTATTGTCACCGACAATGCCATCACCGCACTCATAGTGCCCGGTTGCAGAATACTGCGAATGAGTACAATACGGCGGGTCGGCCACGACAGCTTCGACTGATTCAGATTCGAATGATTGTAAAAAGCTTATTGCATCATTTTTTTCTACTCTGAACCTACTAGCGTTTTCTATCATGATTGACCTTTCATCAACTGTTGTGTATAATGATTTATACCTCTTTACTCCTGCCAACGGCAGAGAGCATGCTCTTGTTTCTGCGCGCGTTCGGGCGCAAACCCGGAAACAAGAGCATTTTTTTTTTCAGCTTTTAAACTTCGCCGGGTTCTGCCGGCGCATTTCCGCGCAAACATCGCGAATATTAATATTCGTTGCCCCGTTTTCTCGCAGTTTTCCTTCCGCCTGATAGTAGAATTCCTCCCAATATTCGGGACGTTTGCCCTTGCCCCACACGTTCACCGAAGCATGCCATGCAGGCACGGCGAGACACGAACAATTATCGTGCATTCTCGCGCGCCCGTATTCTTTATCTTTCCTGTTGGCCATCAGACCACGTGAAGCCATGACCGCACAAAACGCGCACGGCGACGACGACGGCACAAACGCATACAGAGCTTTCTTCTTGTCCCGTTTCGCGTTTTCTGCGATTGTCTCTCTTTCAGCGTTCGCAATCCACCCTGAAATCGCGTTTTTAAGAGCATTAAACACGAGCCGCCGTGCTTCCTCTGATTCAGCGTAACGCGTAAGCAGATTCTCCGCCGCTTCCTGCACTCTTCCGAAATCCGCGGACACGGGTTCAGCCATAAAACCGTCGGCTTCAACTTCTAAGGCTCTCAACTCGTCGTAAAATTCAGCCGCCGCCAAGCCTACGGCTTCACTTTCACGGGCAACGATTGACGAGGCAACATCTTTTAATAACCCTGTTGCCGTGTCCTCGTCTAACAATGCCGCCCCGTCCCACGCTTGCAGAAAATCGTCGACACCGCGTTTTTCGCAAGCCGCGACCGCACGACGCATATTATTTATAAGCCATTGTCTGCGCTGAGCCGCTGAAGCCATCACTCCTCGCTCTCGCTTAGCGTGCTTTCAGCTGTTGTATTTTCTGCAACAGCTGTATTTTCTGCAACTGTTGCATTTTCTGCAACAGTTGAAATGTTGCCCCCAGAATTTGCCGCACGCTCCAAAAACGAGAGCGCATTATCTTTTCGAACCTCTCGCAGAATCGCGAGCGCGTCCTCGTCTGAGAACCCGAGACTGCGCCACGCTTGAACGGTAGACACGTAAGATGGCACGTTTGCCGCGATTTTAGCGAACATGTCGCCGCGCGCTCCCGCGCTCTGCTCTTGCGTAGGCTTAAACAGTACGCGCAGTTTTGCCGCGTCCTCCGCTGTTTGCGGATTATTGTTTACGTTTATGTCAAGTTTTGACGCGCAGACGAGAGCCTGTTTGACGGCTTTAGAATATAAACTGTTTTGCCTGTCTGCTTCACGGGTGAGCTTGCGTTCTGCTTCCGCTAACGCTTCTGCGGACTGCGGGACAGCCATGTTTACGCCCAAATCTGAGGCGGGCAAGTTTGTTTCAGAAGCCGCCAACAGAGCGAGAGTCCGCAACATTTCCGCGTGCGGACTCATGCTAGCCTGCTGAACCTGATATGGGCTTGCCGTGTTCCCGTCCTCGTCGCGAGATATTGCGTTAATCTGTGATATGAGACTCGTCCACCCGTCGCCCGACATTGCTTCGGGGTCAAGACCCAGAAACCAGAGTTTCGGCACAGAATAGAATTCTGCGCTGGCTTCCATTCTCACGAGCGTGCGCACAGCCATATCCGTGTAGCTTCTCAATGCTTTTGTGATTCTTGACCGTCCGAAAGGACGATCCAACTGAGGGTCATAGACAATCGGCACAGCCGTCACAATGCCCGGCAGAGTGTTTACTCGTTTTACAGTCCAATCCCCGTTAATGTTTGCGAATTGGAGAATCGCCCCGGGCACAAAAACGCAGAAAGAGGTTACACGCCCTTCGGAATCGTACCCGGTTATGGTGAATGCGCTTTTGATTGTTTGTGATTCGAAATCCCAAACAGCAGAACTTGACAAAGCCGAGCGCGCTTGGACTTTAGCCGCACCGGACAAGCCGCGGTAAACAGTAAGGAGACTGAAACCGTGTTTGTATGCTGATGTTACTGCTTGAGAAATCACGAACTCTAAATCGTTCACAGCCGAGAGAGCATAAACAGGCGAATCCTCCGGAATTCCGTCTAACCCGTCGTAGACAGTGAAATCGGCTAGGCTTTTGACCGCTTTCGCACACCAGCCGACCCGTGCGCGGCAACGCCGCGCAAAATCAGACGGGAGCGACACGTTAAGGTTCTTTATTTCTTGTTCGCAGTTGAAATAGGCGGTTTTAACCCGGTTTTTCTCGTACTTGTCGCGCCAAAGCGAGACAAGCCTGTTCACTGTATCGGCTTCGGCTTCCGACACTGCGCCCGGCACAGGCACGCATTTGAAACCGTTTAACGCCGCGTTCTTCTCAACATTCGCAAACTCTGCGGAAAAAACAGCCATTTCTAAAACCTTCCAACAAACCCAATTCTACAAACATTCTAATGCATTACCCGCATTTTGCGCCCGGGACGGCGTTTGGACGTGCAAACCCCGTCAAGAGCCAAAGTGACGGCTATCAGCGGGCATATGTTAACATCCGCATTCTTACGCGACCACGTGAAAAGCCCCGATTGTCCCAGAGTTCGGCGAGCGCACCCGTTCACCGCGTTTTCCAACGCTTGCGCATGATATGCGGGACGGTGAGTGAGTTTGCCAGCGTTCAGCATGTCCACGAGCCGCCCGCAAGCGTCCGCAGTTTTGCGCGTGCGGCTTACCGTCACTTTCACATGCCGCGCTTCAAGTTCAGGGAGTAAAACCATGGCGGGACTGTACGAGTCTATCGTGCAAGCCGTAAGCCGTGGCCAGTGGTCTGCCACCCAGTCCGCCGCCCACGCAATCCCGTTAGCGTGAGCGTCCTCAAATTTGGCAAGCTCCACGTGAGCAGTACCGTCCGAATTGAGAAATGCCGTGCCAATCGCCAGAGACTGCCGGTCGGGCGACATGTCCAAACCGCACGCCGCAGACAATCCCGCGACCTGCGGGTCTTCAACCGCGGATTCTCGCCAAAGTTTGAGCGGCAACCCCTCCGACTCTGCCATCTCATCCCAAATACCTAAGCATTCGCGTCTGAACGAATCCTCTCCCAACTGTTTTTTAAGTCTCAAAATAGCGGCTTCTGAGGTTCGGTGGGGATAGCTTGGGTTCGCTTTCTGCCACTGGTTTCGGTCGTCCGGTTTCGCGTCACGGTCTGCTCCGAACTCAACCCAAACCGAGTCCGACGATTCTCCGTTTAAAGCGTTTTCTCTCATCAGCTTGAAAACCTCACCCGGGTCGGACGGTCGCGGCGGCGTACCCATGTACACGGTCAAAGCATTCTGCGCCGTGCTTGTAGCCGGGAGCATATCGTCTAACGCTTTCTCTGTCAGGATTTGAGCTTCATCAAAAATTTCAATGTCAATATTTTGGAATCCGCGCCCGAACCCCTGTTCGCGCGCTCCAAACAGGATACGCGAACCGTTCGTAAAACTGATTTCTTCTTTCCCGTTTCCACGTCTGATTGTTTGTACGAACGGTTCTATTTTGCTGTTGTTTGCAAGGCTGATCATGCTTCGGAATGTTTCGCCGCTCGTTCGCGTCCTGTGAGCCGTCCACAGAACGGTGGTGTTCTTATCGATAATGCACAGGCATGTTATCAGTCCTCCGATAAGAAACGTTTTACCGGTCTGGCGACAAATGCTCAAACCAACGCCGCCAACGCCTGCGGCGTATTTGCCTGAGGAGTCTTTACCGAGAATGAGCGAGCCTATATCGTTTTGCCAGTCGTCAAAGCGTATGCCGAATTGTTCCGCAACCTTTGCCACGTAAGGCATTCTCGAGGTCGTGATTGTTTGAGGGTATATGCAGTGTTTGGCGATTTTTGAAAGTTCAGCCATATTTTATACGCCTTGGAATACTTCATCTTCTGCCGGCGTTACAACATTTTCGCCGCTCAAACGTTCCAAAACATTCTCGCTTTTGGCTTCGGCTTCGTTGATTGCGGTTATTTCGCTGTTGACTTCGATAAGCTGTTTGCACAGTCCGGCAAGACAGGCGGGCGAAGTGTCCGCGTCGGACATTGCGGTTTTCAGCACTTCCCGGCAAAAACGGAGCATGTCCAGTTGCGTATCATCCGTCATTCTTTCGAACGCCTGTTCGGATAATTCCTCTGTCACGCGCTTTTCGGCTTTCTGCATGGCTTTCCTATGCCGCTTCTTATTAAAAAGTATATCCCGCTTGGCTTTTTCGGAGCATTCGGAGCAACAGTACACTGCGCCTTTTCTTCTGTTTGGAGGAATGGGCAATGAGCATATCTTGCACGTCCGTTTTTCAGTTTCTTCTGCCATCGTTATTTTCCCTTCTAAGTGGTGAATCTTACCTATAATTATACCTTTTTTGGGGGCTTGTTCCCTATTTTTTGCCGATTCCCGAGAAAAAGTGGGGAGATTGCCCTTTTTTGCCGATTCCTGAAAACCCCCGGGGAGATTTCAGCCCTTGGCACGTTTTGGGTGGAAAGTAGATTGAAGACCCCGACTCCCCCCTATGGCTTGAATACCGGGGGGTATATCCTTATATCAAAATATAAAAAATAAAAAAAAAAAAAAAGAAGAAAGAAAATAAAATAAAAAAAAAAAAAAAAATAAAATAAGAAGCGCGACCGAAGCCGCGCTTCAAATCAATCAGAGT
>NZ_JBGUQY010000033.1:0-1678 GCF_045131395.1 Fibrobacter sp.
TTATATTTTGGAAAATATTTTCATTAAAAAAATATATGTATATTCTTTTCAATTCAAATTATACATTCTTCTAATTAATAGGCTCTCTTTTTTTAATAATAAATAATTTCAGATTCTATGATTAATGAGTTTTAATTTGTTATATTCAATATTTTTCTTAGTAAATGTGCCAACATGATATCTTGCTGAAGAAACTCTTCTTTCGACATTTTTTTATAATGTGATGGTGTCCAACTATTATGAAGCATTATGATTCCTTTACTGTTCTTAAGAAAAGGATTCATATCATTTTTAGAGAAATAAAAATTCAAATATTTCTGATATGGAGTTCCATTAAAATAAAACTGGTCAGGTAATGCATCTGCATATTTTAACTCTATAGTTTTGAAATCCTTTTCGGAAGTTTTATTAATTAATCTATTAAGAATTCCATTTCCAAGATAACACCAAATGCGAGTTTTTTCATAAGATTCCTTAATAATTTTAATAGGGAAAATTCTTTTTAAAAATAATTTACGTTTATAAATTTTTATATTATTAATTATTTCATTTAACCAAGCTTTAAGAATTATAGATTTATTATTTCCATAAATTACTCCTATATAATGAGACTTAGTCTTAGAATTACCAAACATTTGTAAATCAGACTTATTGAAGAGAGTAAAAAAATTAGAATTAATAATTAAATAAAATTAATTAATAATTATTTAATATAAATTACTTTGAAAATAGGGTAAAGATAGGCTATAATAAATCTTTAAATCTAGCTATAAATCTTTCTGAGGCAAATGTAGAAATCAAACATATTCTTATTTTTATTGGTCAACTATATAATTTTATAAAATATTCAAATTCTATTTATTTTGGGATATGCCGAAGATATATTTGCTTAAATTTAAAAAAAATTTTTTTTATAATTAAAATAATATTTACAATTATAATAATATTTACATTTAAATGAAATCTTTTAATAAAAAATTCAGTTTTTTCATATCATCTTTTTGAATATATTTAGATTTTAATATTAAATTAATTAGGTTTTTTGCATATTCTTTATTATTTACTTCATTTAATCCATTATATATTGTCATATTCCACCGATGATATAATTCATAAATAGCATATTTAATATCAGAGGAATTTCTTGTAATATTAAAAATACTCATGATATTTACTAATTCATCATGACTTTTTTCTTTATCATTTATTGAATTAGTAATTGAAAAAGAATTGTTATAATATAATAAACCGTATATATTAATAAATTGAAAAGAATTTGCTATTTTAAATAATGCAAAATTAATAATTCTATCATCCCCATAATTAACTTTTTCTGAATATATCCAATCTCCTAAGAATTTCAGGGTCTTTTGAAATATTTCAGTTCTCATAAATTTAGCACATAAAAATCCATCTATTAATTTAATGACTGTATTATTATTTTGCTCATAAATGAAATTTGATAATCTGGGTTGGGTAATTATTTCATTATTTTGCTTAAATCCTAAATAATATGGAACATGAGGATTTTTATATTTTGCTAATGTCTCCTGATTGCAATAAAATCCTGAAAATTCAATTATATCAATACCCTTTTCAGCCCGTCTATAGCAAATATTAAAAATGTCTTTATTAATAAATAAATCATCACTATCAAGTAGCAATAAATATTGTCCTT
>NZ_JBGUQY010000034.1:0-1782 GCF_045131395.1 Fibrobacter sp.
CTTAATAAATACTGACTGATTCTGTTTAATGGAGCCTTAAGACAGAACCACTGCTCCAGTACAAGACACATCAGTCCGATACTCATTAAACTCTTCTTAAGAAAGTCGGTTTCAGGACAGACTGTAACAGGAACTTTTACATCGGCTAACTCATTACCGTTATCATCCACGGCAACTATCTGAAGTTTGCTGTAATGTGTTTTGACAATACTGACATCAATATCCGCCTTTACGGAGGAATCATTGATCCTCACGTATTTATAACGTTTACCGTCTTTCCAGACAAAGGTGGTTCCTATTTTCTTTCTGGCATCTTCAACCGAAATTTCTTCCCCATTGATATCTATGCATACATAACGTTCTGATGTTGAGATGTCACTATTAACCTTAACAGCTTTTCTGGGGGAAACAGCTTTCTTTTCACCACTGGAGGAATTGATGCCTTTCTTCTTTTCACTGCCTTTACCATTGATATTTTCATCGCTGGTTTTTCTTACGGTAATGCTCTTATCTCCGAGTTTAGCTGTGAGTTTGGCAATGGCATAATTCAGTTTTTCTATCAGGATTTTCTGATCTTCAATTGTCTTGGACAGGTTGGCTATGGTTATATTTTGACTTTGAAGTTGATTGCTTTGACTTTGAAGCTGATTGTTCTGATTTTCAAACAATGCAAACAAGGCAGAAACAAGAATAGAAATCACGGGATCATCCGCAGTAGCTTTTTCAAGCTTCTGCGATATATCTTTGAATCTGTCCTGTAATGTCTGCTGGCTCACTGTAATAGTCCTGTTAAATACTTATATGACTATTATACCAAATGGCATTTTTAGCCATTATGACTGTTAACTTTACATGACAAAACAAGAGCGAATTTGATCGCTACGAGATCGGTAGAGATCGATTAAAGGATTGGGAAAGAAAAATGATACCCGCAGATTTCCTCCTCACCATTCGCAAAATATCGACCTTTACAAGCCTTTCTCAAGAGATAAAAATAAAAAGCTTTATATCTCAAAATGTGAATATTATCACATTGATTTTTTTTGTAAAATCGCAGGTATCTCAATCCTAAAAAAATTGAAGCAAAAAGTTTATTTCAGACCATTTACGAAAACTTTGATGAAGCGGAAACCCTTCTCCCTGAAGGCACCACCTACAAGCTCAGTCTGGAACCTCTGACTGCCGCCATTGTATTCATTCCGCCTTCAAACTAACGGCATGTAACGGCATCGGTTTTCAGTAAGGCCGATACCTGATGACCTGTTTAAAACGGGAGACATGCTTAATGCGGTCTCCCGTTTTCCATTGCCCTTCGAAAGATACGACAGAAAACACCTCATAAAGCAGTATCCCGCACGAATGATGAGTTAAATTACGAATCCGGCTGACCAAACCTTCCTTCGCCTTTACATGAAAATGAACAGTTTTTTACAGATTAATAACCGTTCCCTTCGGTCTTTATGCCCTACCTTTATCTTTTGGCAATAACAGCCGTCAAAACGTTGCTTTCATGTTATGATTTAATCACCACAGTGTTTATTAATTAACCAAGATAGGCAAAATTTTTAAATTTTATGGTTACGGTAAAATTTAGTGTTTATAATTATTCACTGAACAAAAGTAAATCAGCTGAAACTGTCTCTGTGCAGGCTTTTCTGCTGAAATATTAATTCATACTCACGGAATACAGGAACTAAGGAACCGGATTCAGGATGGACCAGCTTAATCACATTATGTTGATCATAGGACTGCTGCTGTCATGCAGTATCTTTGCCAGCCGAA
>NZ_JBGUQY010000035.1:0-1625 GCF_045131395.1 Fibrobacter sp.
TAAGAGAATCAAAAATTTCTTTCGGGATGTTGTCGACATCTCTTGTCATGACAGACAAATATGCAGTGATGTCAATGACAACATCCAGTGTTCCGAATCTGATTCCTTTTCCCTGTCTGAAGTATTCTGATATGACCTGCTGCCGGTATGTCTTAACGTCTGCCGGTGTGTAGAAAACCGGTTTTCCGGTTTTCTTGGATGTCATCGTGCGGACAAACCTGTTATTTGACGGCGGAACAGGAATTTTCAGCATCAGAACGTCCATCATCTCACCCAAACAGTCACCTGATTCACACCGCTTGGAACAATCATTTCAATCGTTGTGTCCATGAAATCAAGCTGCAGACATTTTTTCATCAGGAATTCACGGCATGTGCATGAAACGTGAATTTCTTTCAGGATGTTGCAGATTGAAATTCTTGTTTCCGGCATAAAGGTATGCACTAACTGAATCAGACTGATTCGTTCTTCAGATTCACCAACAGGATTGACCACATTCATTTCACGTTCGTGTTTGTCTGCCCTGATCCAATTTTGGAAAGTTTTGTCATTGATGTCGTGATTCTTTGCAAAATCAGTCATGTTCACTGCAAATCCGTCAGCATTCTCGGCATAATACTTCGCAATATATGCTTTTTTCTGCTCGGTTGTATATGTCTTTCTTGTTTTCATAAATACCCCACTTAAAAACAACTACTGTTCAGAATCTTTCATTTTTTTCTGAACCCAAACTGCACGAAATTCATTCGGCAGACAATCAATGAATCGTTCAAGTTCTTCAATTTCTGACATTTTCTGTTGCAGATCCTGTCGAACTTTGAACAGTTCATCATTCAATTGATACACTGAATTGACATCAGATTGCATTGCCTTGATCCGGTCGCTCAATGAAACAACCTTTTTTTCTAGCTGACCGATCAATTCTCTGTCTGTTCTTCTCTGGATGTCTTCGCTGAATGTTTTTTCATACAAAGTATGATTCAATTCAACTTTCTGTTGTCTGAGTTCCTGAATCTCTGCAATCAGTTGCTGATTTTCTTTCTGCAGCGAATCAGAAAATGCATTTTTCAAGAATTCAATTATTTTCATTCATCCTCCCAATTGACCGCTTCAATCATCATCTGATACTGTCTGCGCAATGTCTTCAGGTGTTTTTTCACTGAAACATAGAATGCCAAATGTTCTGCCCTGGCATCCTCTGTCAATCTGCAGTCAGCATTGTGAAAACATTCGGCCATCCGGTCATTGATGAATTCAATATCCTGATCAATCAGTTCAATTTTAAATTTCTTGTATTCTTCCAAGGTGTTTTTTGACGCATTCAGCACATAATCGAATCTTGGATCGATTTTTGGTTCTTTCTCTTTGAGATAATCCAACAGAACATTTCTTTCGATTAATTCATAGTAATCTTCACCAAGAATTTGACTTGAATGCAGTCTGGAAAAATGGAAATATTCATGAAAGAGGTCAAGAATATATGCAATCGCCGGAATGTTCTGTGTGTATGCGTCGATATACAGTGTCAATTTGCCGTTCATATCGTGAAGTGAAACATCCCTGTCGCACTCATTTGAATGAATTTTAAAACTGTTTTCATAATCAACAATCTTGAATTCATCTTG
>NZ_JBGUQY010000036.1:0-97512 GCF_045131395.1 Fibrobacter sp.
CATCGACATGGCGTTCTCCTGGTCAGATAGAAGTTCTTCGTCCGCATTGTCCACACGGATGCGGTCAATAGCCTCTTCAATTATATCGCTGCCGAAGTTCGGCAACTTGTCGCTGTCGGCGGCGTGGTTCAGCAGATACAGCCATGCATCCACGGGACCGGACACCTCTTCGGCGGACTTCTTGAAGTTAGGCAGACTAAAGAAAATATACCTATTTTTCGGGAAAATCGGTTCGGCAGAACCGTTCTTGACTGCAGTTTTGCTATAGATCGCCCATTCATCCACATACTCATTTTCTGCGCCAAGCAGCTTAAAGTTGCAAATCCAAATGGAAATGGTCTCCGGCAACTCATAAAGCCTCTTTTTCTTGTCCTTCTTGGAAAGGGTCTTGTATTCAGCGGAAAGCTCCATTTCCTTCTTGCCCTTGATGATCAAGAACGCCTTGTAGAGAATGATTCGGTCGGCGAAGAATTCGTGCTCAAGGTTCTGCATCTCGATATTCAGAAAACGCCCCGTACCCGTTGTCGCAAAGACATCCAGGATAATCTTTTTCCTTTGCGGAACGCGGAAGCGGAGTTCCTTGTCGAAGGTGAATGACAAGTTCTTGATTTTGTCGTCACCTTCCAATTCAAGCACACCATTTAGAAAATCCTTCAGAGCGTCTTCACTGTCAAAGAATTCCTTAAACGCAGGATCCAGCCGAGGATCGAGATAGGTCTGGTTTGCAAAAACTTCATGTTTTTTATTCATATTATTTCAAATCAACCGGGAACGCCCCCGTATGGCGAATAGAGTTTGTCCCTATCTATGTATTAACACGCCATTTTCGAAAAATCGGTTCAAAACATCCCCCGTTTCAAGCAGTTTTCAGCGTAAAAAGATTTTTGCTGGAATTTTTCTATATTCTTGCCATGCTCGCTGCTTTAGTCAAAATGTCCCGGCCGGTCAATATCGTCATCGCCATGGTGACGCTCGCTATCGGCTACTACCTGCTTTCGGCTTTGCCCGTCAACCAGGGCGGCATCGAATGGGCACCCCTTGTTTTGCAAGCGCTGGGTTTTGCATTCGCCATCGCTTTTGCGAACATCCAGAACGACGTTTTAGACTTGGCCAGCGACAAGTTGAACCGGCCGGAGCGTCCACTCGTAAGCGGCAAGGTGTCGGTTACGGCGGCGCGGAGGGCGTGGATTGTATTACTTGCCCTCACAATCGCATGCGGACTTGCTGACAGCATTATCGCCACAAACGGAACCGCCTGCATCTTCTTTATCCTGCTTTCGGGGCTCTTGATTGCCTACAACAAGTGGCTCAAGCACATTCCGCTACTCAAGAACATGACGGTTGCCTTCCTGTGCGCCACCCCCCTCATCCTTTGTCTTTTCTACCCCGCAGGCTTGAACGCGTCCGACACCCTCGTCTCGGCGCTCTCCCATAAAATCGGACTTCTCTACCCCGCTATGTTGTTCGCATTCCTGCTGACCACGGCCCGCGAAATCTACAAGGACCTGGAAGACGAAACCGGCGACCTCAAGGCGGGCATCATGACATTCCCGCTGATTGCAGGGGCCCCCACCGCAAGGCGCCTCGCAGGCCTGATTTGCCTGTTCACCTGGGCCATTTTACCGCTCCCGGTCGCCCAGGGCTACTACCCCATGCTATTCCTGATTATTACCGGAATCGCCTTCACCCCCGCGGTGATCGCCATTCTCGTATTCGCAAACAAGCGTAATTACCGAAATTCCCAAAAATTGGTGAAAATCGCCATGTTTGCAGGCCTTATCGCCCTCGTCGTGAGTTGCTAAAAAGCCAAAAACAAATCATCACCAACAACTTCAGATTGAGCAATAGATCTGTATTTTCCTTGCATCAGCCCAACACAAACATTTAGACAAACAATCATGCATTTCATGTCTAAATCACATAAAAAATCATAGATTTAGACAACAAATCATTTTTAAAGCAATAAATGTTGGACAAATCCGACAAAGCATAGCCTACATTTACACAAATTGTAAATAAACCCACAAGGTTTTACACAAGTTGTAAAACCTTTTTGTTTTGCAACCTGTAATTTGGCGTTTTTGAGCCAAAATCGCCAAAATGGCACATTTTTTGCTTTACAGGGGCGGCCGCTTCCTTGCTTGCACCCGTCTGGGTGGGCTGTGACCTTCGAGGTAGGGGAAGCATACATTTCAAAGAGGCGTTATGCTCGACGAATTGCACGAAGAATGCGGAGTGATCGGCATTTATAATGGCGACACTGTCGTAAGGAATATTACCATGGGGCTTTACGCCCTGCAACACCGCGGGCAGGAAAGTGCCGGATTCGCGGTCACCGACGGAGACAAGATTCGCGTCCGCAAGTCAATGGGACTTGTATCGACCCTTCTCCGGGAACACAACATCGACGAATTTGACGGATTTGCAGGCATCGGGCACGTACGCTACAGCACCACCGGAGCCTCCACCCTGGCAAACGCCCAGCCGATTCTCGTCAGCTGCAAGTGGGGTCAAATCGCAGTCGCCCACAACGGTAATATCACCAACGCCGCAGAACTTCGCGCCGAGATGGAAGCCGACGGCCACATTTTCCAGACCACATCAGACTCCGAAATTCTCCTGCACGAAATCGCCCGCACAGATGCCGTCGATTTAGGCGAAGCCATCAAAAAGGCCGTCACGAAATTTACCGGCAGTTTCTGCCTTGTATTCATCAGCAAAGATACCATGTACGTAGCCCGCGACGGATTCGGATTCCGCCCGATGTCACTGGCGCGCATGGGCAAAGCCTGGTGTGTCGCCAGCGAAACCTGCGCCTTTGATTTGCTGGGCGCCCACTACATTCGCGACATTCAGGCCGGCGAATTCTTGACCATCACCAAGAACGGCCTCCATTCCGAGCGCTTTACGCAGAAGGATCGCCTCGCCCACTGCATTTTCGAATACATCTACTTCAGCCGCCCGGATTCCAAGATTTTTGAACAGAGCTGCGACAAGGTCCGCCGCAAAATGGGCAAGCAGCTCGCCAAGGAATGCCCTGTCGATGCCGACATCGTGATTTCGGTGCCCGACAGCGCCACTACCGCTGCCCTCGGCTACGCCCAGGCCAGCGGCATCCGCTTCGAAATCGGACTTCTCCGTAACCACTACGTGGGCCGAACCTTCATTGACCCCACGCAGAACGTGCGCGAACAGAAAGTCAAGCTCAAGTTCAACCCCATCGAAGGCGTGCTCAAGAACAAGCGCGTCTGTGTTGTCGAAGATTCCATCGTGCGCGGCACCACGCTCAAGATCCTATCCAAGATGCTGCGCGATGCCGGCGCCTTAGAAGTCCACATCCGCATAGCATCGCCTCCGGTAGCACACCCCTGCTTCTTCGGCATGGATTTCCCGAGCCAGGGCGAACTTGCCGCAAGCTCCATGACTCCTGCCGAAATCGCCAAGATGCTCGGCGTCGAGAGCCTGGGCTACCTGAGCGTAGAAGGCATGAAGGAATGTACCGGCGAAGGTGAAAACTACTGCGCCGCCTGCTTCGATAACGACTACCCCGACTACATCGGGACTGATTTAAGCAAGACTCGTTGCGGTTAAATCTGGTTGTACGTCCACTTGACGTGATCCAGCATGAATTCGTGGGCATCAAAGGCGAGCCCGAACTGTTCCTGAATCTTGCTCACGTCGAACAGCATGGGTTCATCGCCCCAGCCCAGGTCAGCTTCAATCACTTTGGACTTGCAGCCAGGCTTCATGGAAATCATCATTTCGGCGATTTCCTTCCAGCTCATCCAAACTTCGCCAAGACCGAGGAAGATTTCTTCGTTCTTGTCAGATTCCAGAACGCTCATGTAGAGCTTAGCCTGCTGACTGGCGTGAATAAACTGGGTACCGTCATTCTTGATGATGTTGATGTCACGGTTTTCCTTGACGGCCTGGGCCATAGAGAAAAATCTGCGGTCCGGCTGAGAACAGCCATCGGGCCAAGCGGGGTTACCGAAGGTATAACCCGGACGAATGATATTGCGGGTCATCTTGACTTCGGGGAACTGGGTTCCGTAACCGTGAGTAAAGCCCAGCACGAAAGCTTCGCCAGCGGCCTTGGTGGCTCCGTAAAGATCCACGGGCAAGTTGCTCGTGACTTCGCGCATGGTCGGGCGCATGCGGCCCATTGCCGCCGTGCTGCTGGTATAGATAAACTTCTTGCAACCGGCCTTTGCCGCATTTTCAAGCAGCATTACCGTTGCACGCGTGTCGTTTGTCAGCATGGTACTCGGCGTATCGCCCCAACCGAGAGCAATGTGGATACAGGCGTCGCAACCCTTGAGGCCTTCGGCCATCTGGTCAAAATCAGTCAAGGCACATTCCACAAAAGAAACGTTAGGCATTGCCTTGAGAGTCGGAACCTTGTTAGGATGCCTTGTGGCAATCACTACTTCATGCCCTTTTTCCAAAAGAGCCTTTACTACGTAGTGGCCAATGAAACCAGTACCGCCTGTAACAAAAACACGCATAAAAACCTCTCTTCACCTACAAAATACAAACCTTTTGCTATACAGGCAAGTGGGGCAAAGAAAAACTATTAACTATTAACTTGATAACTGCGGCAAAGTCACATATAATTGCTACATTATTCATACAGATTTTTCTAAAGAGGTTTAACGATGGCTCGTATGCGCGTTTTGGTTTTAATGGGTGGCCCGTCCACCGAACATGATGTTTCCGTTGTCAGTGGCACCGGCGTTGTTCGTGCCATGAACCCGGACCGTTACAACATTCACCCGGTGCTCATCGACAAAGACGGCACCTGGCACTGGTCTTCCCGCGAACTCTCCCCTTACCAGAAGGACAACTTCTCGGTGAACTATTTCCGCGGTCTCGAAGGCACTGCAGCCAACTGCAAAAAGAATCCTGCCCTTTCTGAACTCCCCGATGCCGACATCGCATTCCTCGCCTTGCACGGCAAATGGGGCGAAGACGGCCACATTCAGGCCTTGCTCGAAAACTGGGGCATTCCCTACACCGGTTGCGGCCTTTTGGCTTCTGCCCTCGCCATGGACAAGGTGAAGTCCAAGGAAATTTACAAGGCCAACGGTATTCCGACTCCGCCGTACCGCGTGATTTGGAAGCACGACTTCACGGGCGACACTCTGGTGTCTGTCTCCGACGAACTGGGTTTCCCGCTGGTGATCAAGGACCCGCTGGGCGGCTCCTCTATCGGTATCGGCATTGCCAAGGACCTGGACGAAGCCGGCAAGATTGCACAGGACCTGTTCAAGGATTCTAACCGCCTGCTCTGCGAAAAGTTCATTGCCGGCGAAGAAGCCAGCTGCGGCTACATCGAAGGCGAAAAGCCCCTGCCGCCCACCGAAATGCGCATGACCACCCGCGAATACTTTGACTATGAAGCCAAGTACAACGGCGAATGCAAGGAAATCACTCCGGCCGAATTCGATGCCGACCTTACGGCCCGCATCCAGGAACTGGTGAAGAACGCCCACTACGCCCTCGGCGGTGCAGGCTACAGCCGTACCGACGTCCGCATCACCAAGGACAAGCAGCTGTTCGCCATCGAAACCAACACGCTGCCGGGCATGACACCCACATCGCTCTTGCCGCAACAGGCAGCCTGCAACGGCATTACCTACAGCCAGCTCATCGACTTGATTATCGACAAGAGCCTCTACATCAAACGCTAAGTCACGGATAGCTTCATGCAATTCGACTTGTTTGTAGATACTTCGCGTAAGGGCATTTCCATGGCGCTTCTGGAATCGGATGCGCCGCGCCCCCGCTACACAGAATGCGTCGACGAAACGGCCCGCGGCGAAACCGCCTCGGCCATGCTAGACGCTCTCCTAGAAAAGACAGGCGCCACCCTTGACCAGATTACACGAGTCATGGTAACGGTGGGCCCCGGTTCTTTCAGCGGACTGCGCACGGGAGTCGCCTTTTGCGAAGGCTTATGCTTTAGCGGCAAGCGCAAGCTCTACGGCGTCTCTACGCTGCAGGCCCTCTCCTGCTTTGCAGCGGAGCCCGACAAGGCTGCAGTAGTCATTCGCGCACGCAAGGACTACTGGTACATGCGCCTGAACGAAAAAGAAAGCTTCATCGAAACGGAACAGGTGATAAAGGCCCTCAAGTCCAGCGAGGTAAACTACGTGGTGGTAGACGAATGTGCCGCCAGCGACGAAACCTTGAAATCGCTGTTCAGCGAAATCGGCGCCACCACCGTTATCGACAAGGGCAAACCCTTGAGCGACTGGGCCCGCCTATTCGAAAGAGTGGCCCCGAGCCTCATGCAAGAAGCAAACTACATCCAGCCGTCCTATTTCGAAAAACTGCACTGATAGGAAGTTCTATGCCCATCCGCAAGATGAATTCCGCCGACATTCCTGCCGTACTGAGGATTCAGGGCGAACTTGCTTTTCAGGACTGGAACGAACGGCAATACGAGCAAGAAATCAAGGCACCCTACACCTACGCCATCGTTTACGAAAACGAAAGCGGTATTTTAGGGTATGCCGTATTTCACTTGCTGGGGGCAGACTCCGAACTGCTATCCATCGCCGTCAGCGAGTCCGCACAGCGCAGCGGAATCGGGTCGCAGCTTTTGCAAGCAGGACTCGTACAGCTCGACCTGGACAAGTCGGACTGCTGCTTTCTAGAAGTCCGCGAAAACAATGTCAAGGCTCGCCGTTTCTACGAAAACCACGGATTTAATTTGTTTGGAATCCGAAAGAAATATTACGCCGACGGCGAAAACGCGGCCCTGTACCGCACCGAAGGAGCTAAAATTGACTAAGCTACCCACCAAAAAACAGATTCAGAAAAAGAAGATTATCTTGAGCGTCGTTGCGGCCGCCGCCGTGTTACTTGTCATTGCGTTCTACCTGATTATGACACAGAGCGGGCACTGGCTTATCGACGACGACGATTTCGAGCACGTAAAATGGGCCGTCGTTCTTGACGGACAATCCGCCGACATGGAACGTACCGACCTGGCCGCCGAACTGATGGCCAGCGGAAAGGTGGACTCCGTAATGATTCTCGGACGTCGCATCCTGCACAACAGAAGCAACGCCGAATTGTATCTGGAAGACTTCATGCGCCTTGGGGATTTCGACAGCAACGCCGTCTATATCGCCCGCCACGACGATCCCTCCACCATTGGCGAAGCCTTCACCATTATTCCCTGGCTCAAGAAACACAATGTCGACACCGTGTTGATCCTTACGGGAGCCTCTTCCACTTATCGCGTCAAGCGCATTTTCTCGAAGCTTTCGGGCGATTCTCCGGTCTACCTCACCAAGGACGTGCACCATTACTTCTACAACCCCGATTCGTGGTACACCAACCGTGAATCCCGCAAGGAATGGCTCCGGGGCTGGGCGGCCCTAGCAGTCTCCTATATCGACCTGCTGCCGGCAGGGCTCCTCACCGCAGAAGACTCCTTCTATTACAAGCCCATCGTCTCGGCCAAGGAATACGAAGCCGAAAAGAATCCCATCGTGGACTTGCAATCCCTATTGCCCAAAGTGCAAGAAAAGATGGTAGAAAATGCCGTCGAAGCCGCTGCCAAAGATACAACGGTAAAAGATTCTACGGTCAAGGATACGACTCAGAAAGAGTCCAAAAAAGAACCGGCCTCCAAGGCCGACTCGTCAAAAACAAAGTAGCGCAAGCACCGCCGTCAGCGGCGCATTCCAGTTAATGGCCGTTTCGTTACTTGCAAAGGAACAACGTTCGTCAGTATACGAATAACCGGAAAGTTCTCCCGGGTAATGAGGAGCACGGTGCATATCCTGACGGTCGCTGTTAATGCCGCCCACCAAAAGTCCCGGAATAGGATCATCCACGCCATCAGAATGGCTTAGCCTATGGTGCGGATCTTTAGGCGAACTCCAGGCAGAACCTGTCACAAAGCTAACGTCTACCGGATTACGTCCATAAATAAAGTTCAGCAATTCTCGGCACCAGAAATCCAGGGAATTTCCGCCCAGGCTGGGAGCCCAGCGTTTTACAATGGCCAGCGTCAACGCATGGTTTGCGATGTCGCCGTTGCTGCCCCAAATAAACTTGCGCATCGGGACACCGTAGGCATCGCAATTCTGCAAGTCAATGATTTCACGGGCCGTCATGTTCAGCGTCGTGCGGGCGTACAGCTGGAATTCCCTGTCAAAGTCCTGCAAGGCAAGGGCGATCCAGCCAAGATTCTGAGTATCACGCCAGTCCAAGCCCGACTTGGGGGGAATCACCTTCATGTCTTCCAACAGCAAGGGACGCAAACTTTCGGCCGAAACACCGTCAATGGCTTCGCCGCGGGCGTGCAATTCGCGGTATAGCATGGCGCGCGCCCAGAAAAACTCATCTTCCGCATGTTCGTCGCCGTAACCGCCACTGCCTTCGGTATTGTGGGGCCAGTCCACGAAGGGGCGCGAAACCGCCCACTTGTACGCCGACACCGCGGATTGCAAGCAGCGTTCTGCGAACGCCGTATCGCGATCGCGATACACGCGGGAAGCCGCCGCCAAGGCACCTGCAAAATTCAGGGTCGATGTCGTAGACTTTCCAAGAATCATGCGTTTCTGCAACAGGTCAGAATCTTTTGGCGAAACAAAGCCGTCCCAATGTTCAGGGGTCACCTTGAAGAACACGCCACCGTCCGTATCTTGCATGCGCAAGAAGAACTCCAGTTCAAAGCGAACTTCTTCCTTAAGGCTATACATCTTGAGCCCGTCGGGGCCCACAAAGGGTTCCTTAGCGTTTATAGACTTGTTCAACGGACTTTCGCATTCGCAATCGCCAACCATCTCGCAGGCAAGTAACAAGGTCGCCACAGAGACGCCGCCATTCACAATGTACTTGCCGTAGTCACCGGCGTCATACCAGCCACCGTGGGCATTCCAGGTGCCTTCGCGGTGCATGCTGGGGTGAAACCCTATACAGTCATCCAAATGGGCCGCAGGCCGGGCCCACTTCCCCGCAAAATCGGGCAGTAGTTCTACACCGCTGCGCTGGTAATAAAAAGACTTGATGTTTGCAAGCAACTGACGGAAAAGCCAGTCGTTCGATATTTCGAAGGGTTCCGTTTCAAAAAGGAGCGTTTCCTTCTCAGCGACTCCTTTTCGGAAAACCTGGACAATGAATATCCCCGTTAGGTTAACACCCGAAAAATCTCCGGACCAAAGCGTTTCCCCAGTATACTTACAAACACCGGAATGCTCAAAAGTCCCCTCGACAAATGAGCCTTCCCATAGAGTTGTTAATTCCGAGTTCTCAACTTGCCTTACCACACGGAAAAAGTAATCTTCCACATTACCGCAAACAGGTTCAAGCTCCTTGGGGTTCACAAAGATAATCTTTGCAGAATCAGGAGCATAACCGACATGGTTATAGCGAACAGGAATCTTCATGTTACAAGAATAGCTTTTCATGTGAAATTTCGAAGTTCCTGTGTTTACAAATCTGTTTACCGTTGCAACCGACTAAAAATCGTAGTTCAATGCAGCAATTATATAAAAATCCTTGTACTGGTCAGCTTTGCTATCCGGTCGATAATTGAAAATCGAGCCCAATGTCCAATCCGAATAAAGGGAACGGGAATGATGTATCCGCAATTTTGCAGAAGCGTCTAAATCCAGTTCCATTTCGTCGTAATCGGTGTCATCGATCTCGTAAGACAATAAATTCTGGCGCAGGCCACCCGACAGCGTAAGTTCCATGAATTCGGGAGACAGTTCGATTTCCATATTGTCCCCGAAGTTCCATTCAAATTCACGCATTTCGTTTCGGTTGTAAATCTTGTACCTGGGCATCAGGGAGAGCGTATTTTTCAACCCGTCCAAAGTGGTCGTCAAAGAAATCGGATAACGCTGTTCCAGATAATCGCTACCGTGGAAATAATATCCTAAGGCACCATAGGTTTCGTTCCTGAAATTGAAGGGCACCAGCAATTCATCCTGCTTGAATTCCGACATGTCCACAAAGGCCACCAAAGTAGCTCCCACCTTCAGCACATTCTTGGGCAGCTTAAATGCCAGGCCCAATTCAAGGGTATGCTTCATCAGTTTTTCTTCGAACTGGGTAGCCAGATATTCCTCTTCCGCAAGTTCATAGTACTTTGCAGCACTGATGGAGTCAATCTTGATGGAATCGGTACCGTTGAACACCTTCAACGTAGAACGACCGCTCCTGGGGCTAAACCAGGGATCATCATAGATACCCGAGGTGGCCGAATAATTGGCATACAGGCGCTGCGGTGTACTGCGAGTCCTGTAATTAAGGGCATACTTGAAAGTCAGACCCACCACTTCATTCAATTCAAAATCGTTCTTCAAGTAACCGTCATGAATGTACACCGTGCGCACCGGATCCTGCTCGTGTTTCCTAAGCCAGTCATCGTCAGCCCCGGTAAAGAGGCCCCAGCGGGAACCTTCGCCCATACCGAATATGTTGTAGTCGTCGCCTTCACCGGCCGCATTTTCGACATTCATGGTATAGCCAAAGCCCAGGTTCCAGAATTCGTAGACCTTGTGCTTCAAGTTACCGCCAATCATGCGGGTGTTCTGCAGCAAGTCTTCGGAACCGGCGCTGTAATATTCGCTACCCACGAACCTCAAGAAGCCCTCGATAAAGGTGGTAGAATTGGACCACTGGTACGATCCGGCAAAAGCCCAATGTTCATGGCCCCAGAATTCACCGCCCGTGGGTCGACTGTCATTCACGTAAGTCTGCTTCGCCACCTTAGAAGCCTTTGCCAACAGGGTCTTCAATTCGGCACGCATTTCAGAAGGAGTCTTCATGGAATTTTCACCGAAGATCGATTCCAACTGGGCGGTGCTGAGGGAATTCACCTGTTTTTCGTTGCTCATCAACTTGTTCAGCAACGCAAAATTCGACGGATCAAGCCCGGCATCCGAGAACACCTGGTTTATGGCGCGGATCTTGGCGGCATTCACCGTATCGGCGCCACCCACCGCAATCTGGCCGTTCAACTTGACATCACCCGGGTAAAAGAGCCAGTTTCCGTCAGCAAAGAAGGTTCTCGAAGATACCAGCGGGTTTGCCGTATTGGTTTCGGGCATTCCGCCGTCTCTCAAGAAGGGATCTTCCAGGTAATCCTTGCTAGCCACAAAACCCAAGGTTCCGTTAAAGCGGCGGTGCATGTTCCAGCGTACCTTGCCGCCAATCACCATTCTCTGGGCCTCGGCCTCGCCATCGTCAATGTAGTCCTGATACACATCGTAATTGCGGTTGCCTTCCAATTTAGGGGCATTCATTTCGCCTGCAAATACGGAACCCACAAACATGGGATCATTGGCAGAATTCTTGAACAGGGACAAATCGTACATGCCGCCAAAAGCATTGACTCCGGCCAAATAGAGTTCGCCACCATTCGCATAGAAATCACCCAAAATCAACCGCTGCATTTCGTCTGTATAGCTGGCTTGCAGCTGGTACAGCTTAAGGTTATCCCAGGAATCGCTAGAAGCGTCAACCGTAAATTCCAAAAGGGCTCCCGACGGCGATTTCATGGACAAGTTCGCATTCCAGTTCGTAAAGAATCCCGGAACCTGGAAATAATTGATAAAACGCTCGCCCGGCTGCACAGTGTCTTTGTCAGAAACGTAGGCTTCGCCCGTCGAATTATGGCGAGTGAGCACCTTGTGATAGCCCAGTTCAACACCTACGCTACCCGAAACAGTCCAACTTGAATCCGTAGGAGGCTCGTTGTGGCCCCTGGCATACTTAACCGCATCGGCATAGGGGTTGACCGGTTCATCGCCCAAGGTATTCTGATAATACCCGGAATTCCTCGAATACATGGTCTTGTTCTTTTCCAGGGACTGGCGAATATCTTCGGGAGGAATATCATTGGACACTATGCCAATCTCGTTCCCGTCGATAATGGAACTTCTCTGCCTAAGATTGTTTTCGCCAAAATCAAGAATGGCCACCTCGTTCACATCCAGGTGGGCACGTTTCAAGCTCACCGAAGACCCCTCACCGGCAACCACGGCAATGCGGTTGTTCGATAAAGAGGTGGCGTCAAGATCCACTACAGCACTGGCTGTAGCCCACACGCCAATGTTGGGGCAATCTTCAATCTGGGACCACTGCATAGAAACAGCGCCGTTGCGCACGTAGACTGCCGCACGGGAAGCATTCCTGACGATACCGTCACGAACTTCCAGGGTACCGCTTTCCACGGCTACGCCAAAGACGGCGTTTTCGATACTGACCCCTTGCAATTCGGAACGCTTCACACCCGTAATGGAAATACCGTTCCAGGATTTGCCCCCCTCGGCAGAAGTCATCACAACCTGATTGTAATGTTCACCCATTACGGCAAGGGAACCACCACGGACATCGATTCCGGTTCCCTCGTTAAAGAAGATCTCGGTTCCCGCTTCCACAACCAAGGCCCTGCCTTCGGGCACAACCAAGGTCTCTTGCACTAGATACGGAGACTTGTCTTTTTTCAAGAATCCGCCAATTTCACCCCCAATAATACTCCCCTGCTGGCTCCCCTTATCAACGGCAAAAGCACTCACGTGGAGTGCTGCCATACATATTGCGGTTGATATCCAAACCCTAAGTTTCATCAACGCACCTCGTAGTCCTTCTTAGCTCTTGATGTGTAACCACTCTTGTGAACGACTTCGATATCAAAATGATTTCTTGCGTCACGCGAGAGGTTTACTGGAATCTGGTAATCCAGGTTATGGATTTGCGAAAGAGATTCCTGCAAGATAACCTTGCCGTTTTGTCGAACCGTTACCTTGTACAAAAATTCGGGATCGTTTTCGGGAATTCGGATTCTAAACTGCAAAGTCTGTGAAATGCGGTCCGCGATATCCTTGGGCGGAGGCGGCACCCTCAAGATTTCCTTCGAAGGCCCCATGACATCTACCGTAAATCTCTTGTTCGGGTAGCAACCCATGACCTTGGACGCTTCGGCCTTGTTCGAAGCCTGGTCTTCGACGCGCACCACATATTCATGGCGGCCCTTTTGCAGTTTGAGTCTCTTTTGAGAATTCTTGGTCACCGTTTCTTCGGAGACCCTGCTTCCGTCCGCTTCAAAGGTCAGCACGCCAGCATCGTTTTGCATGTCGTCCACCACCACATTGGCTACACAGCGCAAGGAGTCGTAAGAGGCAATCAATACCGACGGAGACTTGGTGTTGACACCAGAGCAAGCCTTGTTCATCTGGAGATCAATACTCTTGGTGCTCGTCAGTCCGGCACCCTTGAATTCCAAGGTAGCCTTGTCCGCAGTCCAAAGACCGTTTTCGTCGTTAATCAGCACCGATTCGGAGAAAGCATGGATCTGTCCATCTGCGGCGCGAACCAGGTTGTTAGAGGTAAAGCCGTTACCCACCTTCAAGATGAGGGAAGCGGATTCGTCAGAGGTACGGTAAGAACCGTCGACCGTAAGGCCATCTTCGCAAATTTCAGCCGGAGAGCTTGTGCTTACCACAAAGCCGTTCTCGGGAACCGCGGCAGCGGCCTGCCGGGCCTCTTCTTTCAGCTGTTCCTGGAATTCCTTGTCGGCCTTCTGCATTTCGGCCTGCAATTCCCTTACAGACTTGGACTTGTCGGCAAGAATCTGCATCAAGCGCTTTGCAAAGCGGGCTTCACCCGAAGATGCAAGCTTTACCACCACCAGCGAATCCGTACCGAAGGTCGTCTCGCCAGCACCAATCATGACAGACCTGTTAGAACCAACAGGTTCAATTTCAAGCTTACCCGTCTTCAAACCCGCAAAGAAGGTCCCTTCGCCACCGATGTAGCCTTCTGTACCGCGGATCGATGCAGTTGCAGTCCCCGTCTTAAAGATGAATTTCGACTTCTTGTTTTTGAGCTTGTGTACGGCAAAGTTCAAGAAACCCTTTTCCACGTCAATCTTGGTTTCAAAGCCGCCCTCTTCGTTGGGCTCAAAAAGGCTTTCCATTTCGACAATGGTCTTTTCGCCGATCATGATAGAGCTGCCGTCAGGGAGACCGAAGACCACTTCGGATTCTACGCCCGTGCGCACCTTGTCGGATTGATAAATCTTATCGCCGGCACCGATAGCTTTCCATGTGCTCTGTTTGGCCTTCCAGCGGTCCACATCGCCCAATGCCATGCGAACTTTGCCGACTGCCGGAGCAGAAAATACCATCGCTGGCACCACGGCAAGAATCATCAACGAACGTAAAAACATTTTGCTTGAATCGGAAAATCTGACCATCGTAAGCCCTCTTCTCTATCTCTCAAAAAATATTCTTTTTTTTTGAAAAAAGCACTCACTTTTTTTATCAGGTGATATAAATCAAGCCTCCCCTCCCCACAATCTTTAGCCACCGGCCAACTTCACCGTATAGCCCCGCTTTTCCAGTTCCGTTTTAAGCAGATTTCGCTTGTCGCCCTGGATTTCTATGACAAAGTCCTTGACGGAGCCGCCAACGCCGCACTTTTGCTTGAGTTCGCGGCCCAATTCCTTGAGTTCCGGCTCGTCGAGAGGCACGCCGGTCACCACGCTGGCCATTTTTCCGCCACCCAGACGCTTAAGCTGGATGCGCACAACGCCATCGCCCTGGGGACGCTCGGCCTTGGGCTTTTCTTGCTTTACACGGCCCCCTAGAGCCGTAGAATATACCAATGTAGAACGATCTTCAATACTCATACTTAGAACTTAGAAATTTTCCCTATAAATAGGAGATGCCCGCCTGTGCGGGCATGACATCTCCAATATCTTCAACGTCTCGGCTTATTTGTGCTTCGGACGGCGGTAACCGAAGGACTTCAAGAGCTCATCGCTATTCTTGATATTGTCGCCCTTACGCTTCGTCGTTTCGCCGTAGCCATCGCAATCACGTTCCTTGGCGTTGCAGTTCTTCTTGTTATCCGGGTTGTAAGTATTGTCCGGAATTGTACAACGTGCCTTGGAATGGATTGTAGCCTGGACCTTGTAAACGAAGGCGCCCGTAGCATATTGCTTGCCATTGTCGGCCTTCACAAAGCCATCCTTATCCGGTTTCATTTCGAAGTACATCTTCAAGAGACCAGCTTCGTCCGTGTAGCTCGGGTCATTCAGTTCCTGAGTGAAGCTGAAGTAATCCACAAAGTTACCCAGAGACGTGTACACCCAGATCTGGGCTTTCAGCTTGGTGTCGAAGAGGTTCACCTGGCTTACGTCGCTCGGGATCTTGAAGCCGTCTTCGCAGAATTCCGCGACATATTCTTCCACCGTAATCTTGTGGGCCTTCTTGGCATCCGTACGTTCGAGAGCGATCAATCCATCCGGAGTAATCAAGTCATCCAAAGTAGCGAGGCCAGCCACACCGTCGATCACAGGCACCTTGATATCCAAGGCAAGGGTCGGGCCCAAGTGCTTGGAAGACCCAGATACACCCGGATAGGGTTCCTTACCGCTACCCTCCTTGGTCTTGAAGCTGCCACCGATCAAGGTTTCCACTTCATCGCCCGTAGTCGGGTTCCTGATGCTCACAGCGAAGGTTTCACCCTTTTCAGGCGGATTCACGGCATAGTACTCGTCAATCTTATCCTTCGAAATTTCAGTCACCGGCTGTTCGATAGAAATGTCAACATCCTTGCTGTCCTTCATGTAAACATAAACCACAGCGGAGTCTTCGTTGCCAGCCTTGTCGCGGTAGAAGCGAACAATCACGTTCGGGCCCTTTGAAAGTCCCTGGAGGTTCAACGTATCCTGTTCGACACCGTCAACCGTCCAAACCACCTTCACAGAATTCGAACGAACCACTTCCTTGTCGACCGGCGAGATGATTTCGACCTTCGGACCAACCTGGTCAACCACAATGAACACGGATTCCGTAGCAACGTTGCCGTACTTGTTCATGTAGGAGTAGGTCACAGAGTAACCGACATCGCCTTCGGTGTTCTTGACCATCTTGCCGTTCTTGTCGACCGCGTAAGAAATCACCCTGTCGTTTCCGAGGATATCCTTGCCACCCGTAGTAATGGTGAACATACCTTCGGTCACGCTATTGCCGGACTTGGAATTCTTGCCAGAACCGTAGATCTTCTTGGAGGCACCCTGTTCCATCAGTTCACCAGCCGGGCCCTTCACAAAGACTTCACCGGTCAAAGCGTCAGCCTGGTAAGAGACTTCCACTTCCTTGCCGTCGATAGTCGTCGTGTAGGTCACCGTGATGACTTCAACAGAATCAACCTTGCCCTTTTCGTTGATCACCGGAACCTTTATGGGTTCACCGTCCTTATCGGTCATGTAAGAGACCTTCACCGTATCCTTACCAACGATTTCCTTGTAAGTATACTTGTACTGGTTGCGGTTCACCAGCGTTTCGACCACATTCTTTGCGGTTTCGTCGCGCATGATCTTGCTGTCGGCAACCTTGGTCATCTTGTCCAAAGATCCCTGAATCTTGGATGCCTCAACAGGTCCGAGGCTAACTTCGATACCGATAGCGGTATCAAGCTTGCTTGCGGGGTCCTTGATCTTCACCCAGATAGAATCCTTGGACTTGTTGACATAGATATTGGTATCGGCCTCACCCATGTCTTCCACAATGGTGAACACGTTGTCGGCATCGACCAGAGTCTTCTTGCCCGTAACCGTCACAGACGGGATAGAGTTGCTGTAGTAGATCCGCAACGTATCGCGACCGGCGTAATCCTTGGTCGGATTCCTCCATTCCACGATAATCGTGGTATCCTTCGCAATCTTCAGACCTTCCTTACAAAGGGAGTCGCCATCCTGGACCCAGCAAAGCTTGTTAATCGGTTCGTTGATATAGATTACGTCAGGATTTTCCCAATCCTTTCTCTTGGATTCGGCTTCGATAATCTTGACCTTGGTCCATTCCTTCACGTTACCGATATTGATCTTGACCTTGGCGGTATCAGCAAATTCACCGTCATCCACACGAACAGTCACATAGTAACTGCTCTTGGCTTCGTAGTCAAGCGTATCCTTCAAAATCAGGGCGCCAGTCTTCGGCTCGATCTTGAAGGTAGCCGTATCGCCACCGATAAGCGTATAGGTCAGGTCCGTGTATTCCGGAACGATATCCGGATCGGTTGCACGCACCGTATCCACCACCGAACCCTTCTTGGTGTCTTCCTTGACGGTAATCGTCTTGTCCGTAATAGAAGGCGGTTCGTTCACATCGTGGACATTCACCGTAATAATCTTCTTGACCGTATTGGGACCACCAGAAATCAGGCTGCGATCCGTGACATCCACCATGTCCGTAATAGCCACTTCGATTTTTAAGGTCGGGTTCTTTTCATAGTTAAGATCAGCACAGTTGTCCTTCTTAACCGTTACAACACCAGTCTTTTCGTCGATATCGAAACAACCGCTCGGATCGTTGGAAATTTCAAAGTGCATTGTAGTATCGAAGCGGTCCCAATCAAACCACTTGATGGTATCGACAACGGTACCCTTCGGAGAATTTTCAGCGACACCGATAGTGTCGGTCCTAAACTCAGGCGGTTCGTTCAAGTCGAGAACCTTCACCGGGATTCTAATGTTGTTATACACCGTTTTGAGCGAGGTATCACCGTAGGTCAATTCAACCCAGTAGACGGAATCCACGCCGCAGATATAGCTTCCATCTTCGCAGTCAATGGAATCAAGAGCAGCAAGCATGACTCGCATCAAGTCCGTAGAATCCTTTCTCAGTTCGAAACGAGTAGTATCGCCACCGGTCATCTTGAAGTCGTTATCATACAAGGCCGGATTCCTGGACAAGGAGTCGATATCGCTGGGGTGTTCCACATGACCAATGGAATCGCCCGGATGGTTGCCTTCGACAACTACACAAGGTTCAGCAGTATAGAGCGGCTTTTCGTTCACGTCAACCACGCGGATTATACGATAGAGAGTATCCTTCAATCCCTTCGGGTCTGTCACGACAATGCCCATCGTGTATTCCGGATCCGGATCATCACGAGACGTTGCGTTTCTGAGCTTTTCGTAATCAAGCAGCTTCTGGTCCTTGACGGTCACCGTAATCACACCGTTTTTGCCCTCAATGTTAAAGAGGTCGGAACCCTTCGTAGACACACTCGAAATTGTCGAGCCAGCATCGAACCAGGTAACCTTGGCACCAGCAACATGGCCCGTATCTTCGTCGACGTAATGGTACTGGAACAAGACCATACCCGTCTTAGAGAGCAAACTATCGTCGGTATTTTCCTTGACACCTACCGTAAGGATAGAATCCTTCCAAACACCACGATCCGTGGTATCGCAATGGGCAACGCAGAACGGCTCAGAATCGTCACCACCGTCCGGAGTAGGACCGTCAATGATGATTTCCGGCTTTTCGTTGACATCCTGAATATTGACAACCACATTGGCAGTGTCATACAGGCATTCACCATCATACCTGCCTGATGTCTTATTCCATTCGCAGTTTTTAACCAGAACATCGAATGTGTAATTATGAACAGGCAATTCGTAATCCATCTTGGACGGGTCATTCACAATAACCCTATTGGAGTCCATTGCAAATACGAAGGTTTCATCCTTACCGATAATCGAATATTCCAAGTGACCAAATTCCTTGACATGCTTGGTATCCAGTTCAACAACCTTCAGTTCACCAATGACAGCACTATCCGGCAGGTTTTCATCGGGTTCAAACTTGGCATCGTCGGCAATCGGAGCTTCGTTCACGTCCACGACCTTGATGATACGGAGGAGCGAATCATACATGCCATCCGGATCATCGGGATCACTTACGTAAATTGTCAGCTCATGAGTTTCCTTAATCTTTTCGTAGTCAAGCTTGGAACTGTCCTTCACAGAAACAATCAGTCGCCATTCACCACTTACCTTCTTCATTTCAGCAACAAAGAGGGATTTGGCGTCCGAATTGTTAGTGTTACTAAAGGTTGCTTCCAACTTGGTATGGTTGACAAGAAGATCCTCATCGCTAACAGCATAGTTAATGATTTCATAACCCGTCGGCGAATTTTCATTCACCGTCACAGTCAAGACCTTAGCCGGATTACGAGGTTCATCGCAGTTTTCGGTGCAAGTTTCATGGCAGGTTTCGCCAGAGCAAACTTCGCAATTATCGTCCTTGCAGATTTCGATGCACTTATCACCTTCGCATTCAGGAATAATATGCGGCGGTTCGGGGACATCCTGAATCTTAACAAATACAGTCTGCTTTGCAGGCTCAGCGCACTTCGGCGGATTAACCTTTTCATACTTGCCGGCACTATTCTTTGCTCTTTCGCAGTTATTTACAATAACATCGAATTTATAGACCTTGGAATCATTCTCGTAATCCAACTTTTTCGTCAGGACTAACAGGGAGTCCTTCATTTCGAACGGATAGTTATTGGGATTATCGAGAGTGAATTCGCGATAGCCGAATTCATCCTTATGCAATGTATCCGGATCATACGTATGGACATAGCCCACAGAACCACCCGCAGCGAGATCTTCCTTCGGGTAGAAGGTATAGTCATCCTTATCTGCAGCCTTAATATCATTATTCAAGTCTTCAACACCCGTGATAACCGGATCTTCGTTCACGTCAACAACCTTGATGATACGGAGGAGCGAGTCTCGCAAGCCCTCCCGGTCATCGGGATCTCTAACGTAAATTGTCAACTCATGAGTTTCTTTGATTTTTTCATAGTCTAGCGCAGAGCCATCATTCACAGAAATAATCAGTCGCCATTGACCACTCACCTTCTTCATTTCGGCAACAAAGAGGGATTTGGCGTCCGAGTTGTTAGTGTTATCGAAAGTTACTTCCAACTTGGTATGGTTGACAAGAAGGTCTTCATCACTAACTGCATAGTTGATAATTTCAAAACCCGTCGGAGAATTTTCATCCACGGTCACGGTCAAGACCTTAGCCGGATTACGAGGTTCATCGCAGTGGTCGATGCAAGTTTCATGGCAGCTTTCACCCTCGCAAACTTCACACTTATCGCCCTTGCAGATTTCAATGCACTTTTCACCTTCGCATTCAGGAATAATATGTGGAGGTTCGTCATCGTCAGACAAGGTGATTATCACCGGGGTGGTTATCGGGAATTCACCATCAGTCACCTGGACCAAGAATTCAAACTTGTGATCAAGAATGCTGGGATCTTCAAAGTCCAAAGCTTCTTTATTGGCAACAGTGATCTTACCAGACTTTTTATCCACAATAGCAAACGGGACATCGTTATCCGGATCGTCATCTTCGTTCACCGGAATCGTATAGTAAAGCGTATTGAATTTGGGCTTAATATCATCGTCAGCGGCTATTACTTCACCAACAAAGGTTCCCACTTCAGAATTTTCCTTAACATCGAACGGGCCCACATCCGTAAAGTACGGTTTTTCATTCACGTCGGTTACAGCGATTTTTTTGGCAATCATAGTATCCAGACCAGCACCAGCCTGATCCGTAAAGGTCAAAGTCACGTCAAACACAGAATCACCGTGAGCAGCCATAATGGCTTCGAAGTCAAGTTCATCCTTAACCTTCAGCACGGCCCAATACTTGTCAACGCCACTTACATCCTTCGTCTTTTCCATGACCATTTTGAACAAATCTTCAGCAGATTTCTTTCCGGTTTTCTTGTTATTATCCGTAATAGTCGGAACAATCTGAGTCAACAAATTGGCCATATCATCTGCATCCGGATCAGTCACTTCAAAGTAAGCCATCGCCAGGCCAATCGTCGAATTTTCAGCAACCCGAATAGTATCACCAGTTGTGTCAATAATGACAGGCGGTTCGTTGACATCAAGAATATAAATCTCGACTTCCTGCGGGACCTTATTCAAATTATCGAAAACTTCAACATTGAATACATAAGGCAACGAATGAGTTTCATAGTCAAGCTTTGACTTATCCGCAACCGTAATCACACCCGTTTGAGGATGGATCGTAAAAGGAACATCATTCGTTTTATCGGCATCTTCATTCACAGGAATCGAATAGACCAACGTGTTAAATGCAACATCCTTATCGGGATCTTCTGCATGAGCACGATTCGGGTCAACTTTAGTACCAACTTCAGAATTTTCAGGAATCGTGTAAGGACCGAACTCAACAAAGTAAGGAGGTTCGTTCACATCGGTAATTTTAAGGGTTGTTTGCGCTGTAACAGTTTTGCAACCTTCTACACCGCCCTTATCTTTAAGGCTCAATGTAACCAGATATTCCAATTTTATTCTGTCGCTTTCATAATCCAATTCATCATGTTTTGCAACTGTAATCGCAACGAATTTTTCAGTTTCATTGATAGCGATATTAAACAAATCATTAAGCTTTACAGGATGTTCGTCAGAACCAGCCTTATCAACCATTTCAATGACAAAATCCGTAAAATCTTGTCCTTCAATAGGAATTTTAGCAACAGTATCATTCGGTGAAACTGAATTTTCTGCAATCTTGTATTCTTTTTCAACATCACCAAAATCAAACAGCGGAACATTCAGAATATTCAAGTCAAACAGACCATCACTACCTTTAGGCAAAACCGCACCATTCAAGTCATAAATTTTCATTTTAAGAATTTCGGTCGGTTCATCACCATCATCATCCAAGAACACATTAAGGTAAACCTTTTCTTCCGGTTCCTTAGCATTTCGAGGAATTACAACATCCCCAGAACTAGTTCCGCACACAGGGAATTTAGGATAATAATTTCCATCTTTATCTTTATTAGGATACACATTAAAGTCCGCAAGTTCAGCAGTAGACTTAGACAAATCAAAGCAATACTTAAAGCTAGCACCATTTTTAGTTTCGGCACTCAATTTTATAGGAATAACCGTAGTCGTATTATTTTCAACAAAGCCACCCATAGCAGATGCAGTCGCAAGTTTAGGCGGAAAAACAGGAACATATCTAAAAGCTTCATCGCCTCTAATTTCATTTCCTATAACAATTTTATTAGCAATCATCTGCCCGGCAAACTTCATATTACATTTAGTTGTAATCGTTCCGGTGCAAATAAAAGTTCCCTGCAAAGTTCTATCATTTGTATTTTCAAAAACAATATCTCCATCCACATAAATCATAAACATACCTTCGTACTCTTTATTCGACAAAAGAGTACCATCATACATCACCTGAACTTCAGCCTGATTACCAAAGGTTATGCTTTTTGTAAAGATTCTTGTCAGACGACCGCCCTTAGGCATATTAATATGCAATTTGGAATCACTATTAATTGTAACGCTTTCATAATAAAGATCATAGGGTCCCTCTTCATCAGGCACATTAATTCTATGTTCTCCTTGCGCTACCAATGTTTTACCATTATATGGAGCACTGCTCAAAGAAGGGACCGTTGTTTTTTTCTCAACAAAGGCAACCTGATCATTAGCACATACACCTGTCGTTGCCGCTGAGCCAACCTTTAAATCCCCATCAATACTCTTATACACTCCATTTTCCATTTCTTCTGTATGCCACGGAAGACCTGATGGAATAACAGTATCCCCCTGAACACAGACCGTACCTTTAAAATGACCTTCAGTACTAAAAGTCAGTGTCTTTTCAACACGGAGAGGCCCTGTTAAAAACTCTGTTCCTTTTGCATCACTCGCTGCATGCAAATCAACATTACCACCAATGATAACAGGTCCACCCACAAGAGCGCCCGGACCAGCTATTACAAAGTCACCATCAGAAGTTCCGACCCACCCCTTTTCTTCTTTTACCTCTAAGCGATTACCGACCTTAAAGCCGGTCGTAGCCCAGAGTTTGTACTTCATCAACTCGCTCCAAATTTCCTGAGCTTCATCATCAGTCGCACCAGGAAAATATAACGGCTCAAGAGGAAAAGTTTCCTCTTCTTCATCCGCAGCAAAAGATGGGACCGCCAGGGCCAGTACAAGGCCGAGTTTAGCAATTATGTTCTTTCCAAACCACATAATTAACTCCTAAAAAGCTTTAGTGTATAATACACCCCTGTATTTTACCATTATAAAAGATACAAAACTTTTATAATTATTACAATAGTAATATAGAAAAAGCATTCATTTTTATTCCAATTTATTCACAAGATACTCACATTTTGTCAAAAGTGCAAAAATGCGTGACCTGAGACACGCATTTTCGTTTTCAATTTTGGAAATTTGGACTACTTTTTCTTCTTGTTGGACGGGCGCTTGTAACCGAAAGGTTTCAGCAGTTCGTCGTTGGAACTGAAGTTGTCGCCAGCGACCTTGGCATTGGCGCCGTCGAAGGGCGGAACGGAGCAGCGCAGGTGGTTGCTCAACTTCGCATCGACCTTGTACACGTAGGCACCGGTAGCCATAAGCTTCTTGTTCCCTGCATGCACGTAGCCATCGTTATCCGGTTTCAGTTCGAGGAACATCTGCGTCAGGCCGGCTTCATTTGCAAAGCTAGGATCGTTCAGTTCCTGTGTAAAGCCGATATCGTTCACATAGTTACCCAGCGAGGTATAGACCCAGACTCTGGCTTTCAGCTTGATATCGTACAGGTTGAACTGGCTCAGGTCACTGGGAACAGGGGTTCCCGGCTCGCAGAATTCCGATACGTATTCTTCGACAGTATATTCCCTATAGCCAGCCTTGGCATCGTCGTCAAGGCCCGTCGTATCAACACCGACACCCTTATTCGAGATTTTTCCATTCGGAAGAACCAAGTCGTCGAGGGTGGCCAGGCCACTAACGCCGCTTACGGTAGGCAACTTGACATCAAGAGCAAGGGTCGGGCCCAAATGCTTGGAGCTCTTGACTCCCGGATACGGAGCCTCGCCGCTACCCTTCTGGGTCTTGAAGCTGCCACCGATCAAGGTTTCCACTTCTTCTTCGGTAGAGGGGTTCCTGATGCTTACGGCAAAGGTCTGGCCCTTCTTAGGCGGATTCACGGCATAGTATTCGTCTACCTTATCCTTGGTCACAACCGTTACGGGCTGTTCCACAGAGATATCGATATCCTTGCTATCCTTCATAATCACGTAAGTGGTGTCAGAAGCCTCGTTGCCAGCCTTATCCTTATAGAAGCGCACGATTACGTTGGGTCCCTTTTCCAGTCCCTGTAACACGAGGGTATCCTGCTTTACGCCGTCGATGGTCCATTCCACCGTCACAGAATTGGAGTGGATAACCTGCTTATTGGTCGGAGAAAGGATTTCAACCACCGGAAGCGTCTGGTCAAGCACCACGAACACAGCCTGCTTGGCAGCATTGCCGTACTTGTCCACATAGGTGTAAGACACCTGGTAGCCGCGGTCGCCATCCGGGTTCTTGACCATGTTGCCCTTACGGTCAACAACATAGGTCAGTTCCACAGAATTACCCGTAGCCTTGTCCACGTAGTCGTAAGAGACCTTGAAGATTCCGCTGGAGCGGTCCGCGTTCTTGGAGGCGATAAAGCCGCCATTACCGTCCACGTAGAGTGCCTTGCCGGTTTCGGCATCAGCCTGGTAAGAAATCGTCACCGTCTGGCCGTCAATCACCGTTTCGTAAGAGATGGTAATGACTTCAATGGAGTCGATCTTGCCCTTCTCGTTTACAATAGCCTGTTTCACCACGTTGCCCTTGTTGTCGGTGACGTAGCTAACGGTCACGTCCACGCCGGCAACCTTCGCCGGGTAAGAATTCAAGACGCTGTTGCCATTGATCGGCGTGCTTGTCGTATTGGCGTGCAGCACGTCAAGAGCCACCGTCTGGTTCGCCACCGCAGAAAGCGCATCGTAAGTGGCCTGCGGAACATCAACCTTCTTGGTCAAGTCCACAGGAATGGTAAAGCTGTATGTGGTATCGCCGTCAATGGGATCCTTGTCTGTAACGGTCACCGTAATGCGGCTCACCGTATCCTTGACATACACGTTGGTATCGGAATCGGCAGGACGTTCTACAATCGTATAGATGTTGCTGGCCAAGTTGGCATCGTTTGCAGCAGAAACCGTAACCACCGGCGAAATATCGCTGTAGTACGCAGTAAAGCAATCCTGGGCGCAACCCTCGAAGCCGTCCACATCGCAGACTTCCTTACAGATTCTGTTGATGCCCGGTTTAAGGGTCGTATCGGCGCAAGGCTGTCTTACCTTGTTCACTTCCCAGCATACATTGAGAGAATCCCTGTTCGTATAGATGACTTCGGGATACTTCCATGTCGTATCTTCGTTGCTGGCTTCGACAATGTCAATCGTCGGACCCGGAACATCGTCCACCACGACGGTAACATTCTTTATATGAGAAAGTCCGCCAACATCCGTGACTTTCACCGTAATCTGAACAAACGGAGTCTTTTCGCGATCCAGGCAGTTGTCCTTCTTGACTGTAACAGAACCGTCCGGAGCCATTTCAAAGCAATCGCTATCATCCTTGACCAGGGTAAAGGTCCAGGTATCGCCCACATCAGGATCCTTCGCCTCAACAACACCCACGTCCGTCCCCTTCTTGGGATTTTCCGTGACATGTAACGTATCGGTGGTAATAACCGGCGGTTCGTTCACGTTGTGCACATGAATCGTCATCGTGTCGATATCGAAGAGTGCCGGATTATTCTTGTCAACCAACTTGACCACCAAGATATAAGTGGTTTCCATGGTTTCGTAATCCAGTTCTTTCTTCGTGGTGATTACACCGGTCGAATCAACAGCGAACACATCTGTAGCCCCACCGATTGCTTCAAAAATATCCTGCCTAAATTCAGGTATGGAATCATGTTCCTTCCACTTTATAGAATCAACACGAGTTTTAGGCGGCATATGTTCGGCAATATCAAATTCCTGAGCATCAAGAATCGGGGATTCGTTCACATTGAGAACAGGGATTGTAACCGTGGTATCAGAAGTCTTTTGATACAAGGTATCTATCACAAATACACGAATCTTGATTTCAGTAATCGATTCGTAGTCCAAAATAGAGCTATCCTTAACAGTCACCAAGCCGGATTCAGACACATTCACATAGTCGGTAGAGTCCACAAGAGCGAATTTACAATGCGTGCAGAACTTGTCTCCACGGATTGCAATTAGGCTATCGATACGTGTACCGACAGGCGAATTTTCAGGAACGGAATCCAGGACAATCTTCTTAAGGGATGCCGGAGTCGGATCATCGATAATCGGGAGCGGGAAAGAGCCCTGACGCTTGTTACCCGGCAACACGGCCCCAGCCAGACCAAACACCTTCATCGGAAGGGTTTCTTGTCCTTCGAAGAGAGTATCTATAGCGACGTTGATGTAAACCTCATAAACGCCACGAGGAACTGTATCGCCCAGCAGGATCTTTACAGAACCCGTATCGACCCCACAAACGTGAGGAATACTGTTAAAGTCCTGAATAGAGGCAATCTTGGACGTCGGATCCGTAAGGCTGGAATCCTTTATGTCAAAGCAATACTTAAAGCTGACATCCACCGACGAAAGCGTATCAAGCTTAATCGGCACAAGAACGGTCAAGTTATTTTCAATGAACTTGCCTTCGGCAAGGGCCGTCGGGTCAAAGTCCAATGTAACCGGATTAAACGGAACGAAGATAAAGTTACTTCCGTCAAAATTATAGTTTATGTAGATAGAATCCGCGAGCAACTGACCAGCCAGCTTAATATGGTCTTTAATGGTAATTGTACCAGTCGTGAGAATTGAACCCTGAAGTGACGGATGGCTGTTCTGGTTGGTAGACGGGAACATAATGTCTTCTGTTGTATAGAAGAGCAACGTTCCATTATAGTCCTCGTTATCTTGTCTTATATAGGTTCCATTGTCCAATGTATCATATTGAACAGCAATATTTGTTTGCGACGAAAAAGATATTCCATTCTCCAGGAAAATTCTAGTAAGGCGACCTCCATTTTGCATATTAAACAAAAGGGTCGCATCATTTGTCAATGTAATGTGATCAAGATAAATATCGAAAGGCTCCTTAGAATCGCCTTCAGGAACATAAATTTCGTAGATTCCATTATCGACTTCAATAGCTGTTTCAGCTCTTGAATTCTCAGTAACAACTCCCGTATTAAGATTGGTGACACGGGTATTCAATACTGTGGAATAGGTAGGAACACTACTCAATGTCGGCATATAGAGATTGTTTCTAACCTCGGGAACTTTAAGTCCTTTAGTGGTGTCAAAGCAATCTTTATAGCCATCATTACTATTGACAGAAGCTGTTCCTTCAACACCAAAATGTCTGTACTCGTCTCCTATAAGCGAAGCATACACACCAGGAACATCTCCTTGAACACACTGATGTCCATGGAATTCATTAGACTTAGATGCAAAATTGGTTTCCTGACCAATAACAATACTTCCCGTCACATTCACAGGTCCGTTAGTAAAAACCTCGGGCCCCATCTTAATCTTAATATCTCCACCAATCAAAATGGGTCCACCTACAGTATCAAGCCCATTGTCAAAATAAAGATTTCCATGAGAAGTACCGAACCACCCCGTAGAGTCCGTTACACGAATAAAGCCGTTTCCAAAATCAATGGCTCTCGCACCGAACATTTTATACTTCATCAGGTAGTCCCATTCGTCTTCTTGGGATTTCGGGTCAAGCCCAGACGCGTTTTCAAAGTAAAACGGCGCAATATCCATAGCAGAGGCAACCCCCACTACGGCAAAAATCATCCATAATTTGTCTAACATTTTTTTTACATTCTTCATGATTTACCCCCTGCAACCACAGGTTTTACGCTCCTACCCTCAAAAATAATTAATTTTGTTTACATAGGTTACTTTTTTTTCACATTTCCCGATGAATTTCATGGATTAGATGTCCAAAGTCATGGAATTTTGCAGTTTAAGCCGCTTTATCTTGACAAAAATCACGATATATTGCTAAATTGCGGGTTCCTAGGCCCTGCGCAATGACTATTTGCGGGCAAATCGCCAGGGCGAAAGCAGCAACGGACTTGCGGATTTTTATGTGCTCAGGTAGCCTAGGATTTCTTTTTGCAACCCTCAAGGTTGCCTTTTTTGTTGAGATTTTATGATTCTTTGGACGATCCGTCATACGAAACCATATAACCCGAATGACGTCTGTTACGGCAGACTGGACTTTGACGTCTCCCCTACTTTTGAAAGCGAAAGCGACGGAGCACTGAAGGCTTTGCTGGAAGCAGGCGCAAAACCCACGCGCATGTACACCAGCCCCCTAAAGCGCTGCCTGCGCCTGGCCGAAAAGGCCGAAAAGGCCACCGGGCTTACCATGGAAAAGCGCGACGAGATCATCGAAATGAATTTTGGTTCCTGGGAAGGCCAAAAGCTCACGGAAGTCCCCCGCGAAGAAATGGCAGCCTGGGCCCACGACCTGCGCGGCTACAAGTTCAAGGACGGCGAATGTTTTTACGACATCGACCGCCGCGTGCAGTCCCTGCTGGACACCCTGGATGACGACGGCGAATTCCTGTGGATTACCCACGCCGGCGTGATTGCGGCACTCCAGCATTTCGCCTGCGGGCTCCCCGACTCCGACTTTGTAGAAGGCGCATTCAGCTACGCCATGGTGACCCGCTTCGAATTCAAGCGCGACGCCAACGGACACTACCGCGGAACCTTTACGAAAATTCACGACGGTATCCAGATGCAGCCGCTTAAGATTGGATAACGTTTAAAGAAACGTATGGATTCTCGCCTGTGCGAGAATGACTTAGAAATCAAACGACATCAGGGCCTGGACGCCGCCTTCGAGACGCGGCAAAACGGCCAAGTGCATGGGGTTGTCAAAGTCGCTCAACAGGGCGTCGACGGCAGCATCACCCACGGAATACAAATAAAGTAAGGCAATCGCCCAAATATATTGGTTGCGGTTCTTGCGGTAATAGGTCACGCGCTCACTGACGCGTTCGTATTCTTCGGAAGTGGTACTTTCTTGTTCTACGATATGCTTGCGGTCCAGGTAATATTCCACCATATTCTGGGACGTCCAGATACTGGTGGCAGAACCGATGAACGCCATATACAATAGGCCCATCTTGCCGAACTCTCGGTTGTACATCTGTCCAAAACCGGGAATAATGGACCATAGCAAGGCAGTCTTCATGCTCTTGAGTTCAACGCTGCGGTAGTTGTTGTTGTACCAGATTCCAAAGGCATCAAAGAAGCTGTACAGGTAAAGGCCATACATCCAGGCGGTTTCTGCCTTTCGCAAGTCTTCCTGTTCCATCTTCTTGTCGCTCTTTTCGTGAACGCGACCAATAAATTCGGTTCGCTTTTCGTGGTAGTACGCAAGACTATCGCGATTTTTCTCGCGTAAGACCCTGTCGGTATAGAACGCCACGGAATCGCGCAAGGGTTCGGCCTGTTCGAGCACTCGCTTATGCTGGTAGCTCTTGTTCGCCGTAACCTCGTACAAAAGCAAAAGTTCGATACCCGTGATAAAACCGCCTCGCACATAATGTTCCGTATAGTACTGACCGCCACCCGGGAAAATGGCGAAAAGCATGGTCATGGCAAGGGAATTGCGCTTGGTGGGGATATCCCATTCGTTTACGGTGAGCGTGTCGATAGCGGTGATGCCAGTCTTCCCTTTTTGCAAAGGGTCTGCCGCAACAACGGAATCTGCCACCATAGAATCAACTTTCACAGAATCGGCCTGCGCCCACACCGCCGTCCCAAAAGACAGTGTCAAAACAAAGCATAAAATAAGCGAGCGCAAAAACATCGGGAGGAAAGATAGTAAAATGAACAGCGAAAAAAATTTCCAAAACAGCGGTCTACAGCAAATAGAATTTCTATTTTCAGGGCACCATTTTTGGTGAGGAGACAATAACGTGCTCTTTTACCTTTACGATGGCAAGAAGGAAAACAGCGCCAATGGTGCTGGGGACCTTGAAACAATGTTTAGGTACCAATTCTTGCCGAACATGAACGCCTTCTTGGACGTTACCGTTCCTACTGCCAGCTCAGAAGTGTACTACCCGGATTATCCGTTCGTCTTCCATTTTGGTGTTCAATTTTCAGAGAAGTTCGGCTTCGTGAATCTTGGTTCCGAACTTGGCTACAGAATCGAAACTCGTGGCGAAGACAAGGTTTCGCCCCCGAACGAACTGAACGTGGGTATCGAATCGGACTTTGAATTTTCACAGATTGTAACCCCGTACGTCGGACTTAACCTGTACATGCTCGTCGGCAAGTATAGCGAAGAAGGCAAAAATGTGGGGAAAAGCCACACGGGCAAACTAGGAATCAATCCCTATGCCGGTTTGAACATCGCCTTCAACGATATCGTTTCGCTCGATATTCATGGAAGTATTCTCACTGGCAAGAAATACCTGGAACACACGACTCTTAACGACAAGGTTGTAATTACAGCCGGCACCGGTATCTACGTCAATTTCTAGTTCCAATTCATATCTTTTTAAAAGACCCCAGGTCACACCTGGGGTTTAATTTTTTACTTTTTTTAGCGGAGATACTCCATTGTCAAAATATGACACAAACTTTATGTATATTTGACAACGTAAAGGAAACGACATGACGCACAACATGGACAACGAAATGAATATCAAGGAACTTGCACAAGAGATCCAGAAAGCGCTTTTGGCACGCGGCGAAATGATGGCCACTGCCGAATCGCTCACGGGCGGCCTTGTGGCAAGCCACATTGTAGATATTCCGGGAAGTTCCGCCATTCTGGCCGGGGGCATTGTGGCCTACCAGAACGAGGTGAAGGAATCCCTGCTCGGCGTCCCGCACCAGGTGCTCGAAAACGAGGGTGCAGTCTCGGCCGAAACGGTAAAAGCCATGGCCGAAGGCGCCCGCAAGAAGTTCGGTTGCGAATGGGCAATCGCCACTTCCGGAATCGCAGGCCCTACCGGGGCAGAACCCGGCAAACCTGTCGGTACGGTATGGATGGCTGTCGCCAATAGTTTGCAAAACGAGGCTTTTTGTAAAATTTTCGAAGGAAACCGCACCGAAGTGCGCGAAAAAAGCGTGTATAGTGTATTGGGCAAGCTACTTTTTTTACTGAATAACCAAAAAAGCACTTGCACAAGTGAACACTAAATATTATATTTAAAAACGAAAAAACAAAATGGAGTCCAAAATGGCTAAGAAAACAACAAACACCCCGACTAGCAACCTTTCCGCAGACAAGGCCAAGGCAGTAGAAGCCGCCATCGCCCAAATCGAGAAGAATTATGGTAAAGGTTCCATCATGGCTCTAGGCCAGCAGCCTGTCGAAGACATCCCCGTCATTCCTACGGGTTGTATCCAGCTGGACATGGCTCTTGGCGTGGGTGGTTTCCCCCGCGGCCGTATTATTGAAATTTATGGACCGGAATCTTCGGGTAAGACGACCTTGACCCTGCACGCCATTGCCGAAGCCCAGAAGCTCGGCGGTGTGGCGGCCTTCATCGACGCAGAACACGCTTTTGACGCAGTCTACGCCCGCAAGCTCGGCGTGGACATCGAATCCCTCCTGGTTTCTCAGCCGGACACCGGTGAACAGGCCCTGGACATCGCCGAAACCCTCGTCCGTTCCGGCGCCATCGACATCATCGTCATTGACTCCGTGGCAGCCCTCGTGCCCCAAGCCGAAATCAACGGCGAAATGGGCGACAACCATGTGGGTCTGCAGGCCCGCCTCATGAGCCAGGCCCTGCGTAAGCTCACCGGCATCCTTTCGAAGTCCAACACCTGCATGCTGTTCATCAACCAGCTGCGTATGAAGATCGGCGTGATGTTCGGCAACCCCGAAACCACCACCGGCGGTAACGCCCTGAAGTTCTACGCTACCCAGCGTATCGACATCCGCCGCATTGCCGCTATCAAGGACGGCGAAGAAGTCATCGGTAACCGTACCCGCGTGAAGGTGGTAAAGAACAAGGTGGCAGCGCCCTTCACCCAGTGCGAATTCGACATCCTTTACGGTTGCGGCATTTCCCGCGAAGCCTCTATTCTTGACCTCGCTACCGAACTGGACATCATCCAGAAGAGCGGTTCCTGGTTCAGCTACAACAACGAACGTATTGGCCAGGGTCGTGAAAACACCCGCCTGTTCCTGAAGGACAACGTGGAACTCTGCAACGAAATCGAGCAGAAAATCCGCGAAAGCATGAAGGACGTGGAACTGTTCAAGCTGAACGAAGGTGACGCCATCGAAGCTGACGACAGTGAAAGCGTAAGCGTCGAAGAGGACGCATAAAACCTATTCAAGTTCAACTTAGAATGTATGAGTCCTGGAGCTTACAGCTCCAGGATGACTTCATCAAACATTTTCTTCCTGAAGAGCAACAAACCCTGGCCTATCCTTTAGCCATTGGGATGGGTCGGGGTTTTCCTTTGTTGTGAATTTTCTATATTCCATACCATGAAGGCAGAATCTATGAAGGCAACACTCCGGACAGCAGCGACATTCCTTACGCTTGCGTGCTCCGCCGCCTTGTCACAGACTTCCTGCCCCCATTTCTTATTGAACAGCCCCATGGTGGTAAACATCGAAGGCTTCTTCGTAAACGAGAAGATGTCCCGAGTGAGTCTCGATGTGGAATGGAGACACCACCCCGAAGCGCTTGATACCTTTTTCGTGAACCAGCCGGACGTTCCGAAATTCAACTTCGTGACCGCAGGCGAATACCGCTACATGGAATTCCCCGATATCAAGGTCAAGCGCCAGTTGGGTACCCACCACCTGAAAGAAAACATCGGCGAAACACCGCTGAAACTCGATGACATGGAACTTTTGGCCAACGGCCAGTTCCTGTGCAGGGATTCCAGCATCCAGAAGCCCAATATTCTTTCGACCGCCTTCTCCATGGCCTGGTGGAACCTCGTGGCAGACAGCCTGCCGCAGCCATCCAAGGTGACAATGAACGGAGCCCGCAAAGAAAAGCGCAACTTCTGGATCCGCCAGTGGAAAAACTACTCCGGCGAAATGCTGCCGACCCTTGTAAAGCTGGAAAGCGAAAAATACAGCGGCGAACTCTGGATCCGTTCCGCCTACACCATTCAAGCACTGCAAGCCGACCCGCTCAAGAACAGCGTCGAGGGCAAGCCGAAACCGCCACTGCCGGATTTATTTAGAAAAATTCCTGTGAAAGGGGAAAGAAAAATACCCCTGATACTCAAGCTGAACCAGGAACTGCTGCGCGAGTGATCCGCCGTAGAAGCGTTCTTCGGTACGTCTCCAGCCACCCACTTCCAAGATAATATTCTGCAAGCCCTCGTTCCAGAAGAAGTGGGCACCCAGCATCGCCTTGCCGTAACCCAGGGATTCCTTTCGGACCGTATTCTTTTCGCGCAAGAAACCGGTCTTGTAGAAATTGGACTCGAAAATGGCTGCAAAATGGTCTGTCAGGGGGACTCGGCCGTAGGCATCCAGCGCCAGCAAGAAATCGCGGTTAAATACGGGGATATTCCTGCGATAATCGTAGCTCTTGCCTTCGAAATCGGTACTGACATCCATCAATATATAGTGGAACTTTACTCCGAGAATGGAACCCTTGGGCAAGGAATAGCTCAAGTTGAAGGCCATATCAATCAACTGGGTGTAATCAAAGGCCGCTTCGTCCTTATAGATATTGTCCACCACATAGTCCGCATTCCAGCTTTTGGCAATACGGCCCTCGCCCTCCACTTCGGCGGTCACCATTTCCAGGTTCGAGCGCATGTAGAGATAGCTTTCGTAGACAACGTTCGCTTCGATTTGCGGATTGGTCTTGAAAGGGCGAACACCGATGCCGGCCAAGTAGCCCGCATAGAACGGCGAGACTTCGATAGCGGCGTCCATGCGCAAGTAAGAGGGCAGGCTTTCCAGGCGTTCGCCGTAAGCCAGTTCATCGAGAGGTTCGAGCCAGGTGTAATGCAGCATGCCGGTGGCCTGGGGCAACCACTGCCCCCACACGAACGGCGTGTTCCCTAGGACGCTCCAAGAGAGGTTGGGTCCATAGCGGAATCCAAAATTTGCATTTTCATTGAAACCATCGGCAAAAGACGCGACGTTACAAGTAAAAAAAATTATAGAAAAGGCCAATAATTTCTTAAAATAAGTCATTTCGGAATAAAATTTAAAATATTTTCCCCATTTGCGCCATAAATTCTTATTTTGTAGGCATTAATTTATAGGAGTCACTATGAAGCTCTCTCATATTTGCGTGCTTGGCATAAGCGCCCTGATGTTCTGGGCCTGCTCAAACCGCTATTCCTCCCCCATCCTGATCGAACGCGGCGAAGGTCGCAACGAATACGAACGCGAATACTTTGCCGTCAAGGAAAGCATGGGTATCGACAAGCGCCTGAAGGACGTGTTCAAGCAAGGCTATATCGAAGAAGGCATGACCAATGATATGGTGAACCTCTTGTGGGGCCCCCCTGATCACGAAAGAACTACCGAAAAGCAGAGCGTGTGGGAATACTATACCCGCGAAGGCGAACTCATTACCCGCCTCTTCTGGAAGCACCCCGACCAGGCTCGCTTGAAGGGCTACGAAGAAGAATGGATCTTGGAAAAGATCGAAGGCGACCGCTACGGTGGTTCTCCGGCTCCGACTTCCAAGCACTCTTCTAACTACTAATAAGCAGTTTTATGCGAAAAGATACGCCCTCGGACTACCGGGGGCGGTCTTTTTTTACTAAATTTAGGCGCGTTAAATTTTAAACCTCTCAAGGAGTTAATTATGCGTCAGTATATCATCGCTGGTAACTGGAAGATGAACAAGACCGTTAGCGAATCCATTCAGCTCGCTAAGGATATCGTGGAAGCCGTCAAGGACGTGAAGAAGACCGAAGTGGTCATCGCCCCGACTTACCTCGCCGCCGCTAAGGTCGCCGACGTCATCAAGGGTTCCAACGTGAAGCTCGCCATCCAGGACATCCACTGGAAGGACCAGGGCGCATACACCGGTAAGGTTTCTGTGGACATGGTCAAGGAAATCGGTGCCGAATACATCATCATCGGCCACTCCGAACAGCGCCAGTACTTCCACGAAACTGAAGAAACTGTGAACCTCAAGGTCAAGAAGACTCTCGAAGCCGGCCTGAAGCCGATCATCTGCATTGGCGAAACCCTCGACCAGCGCAACGGTGGCAAGCTCGAAGAAGTTCTCTCCACCCAGGTGAAGGGCGCTTTCGAAGGCGTTTCTGCTGAAGACGCTGCCAAGTGCGTTCTCGCTTACGAACCGGTTTGGGCAATCGGTACTGGCGTTACCGCTACCGACGAACAGGCTCAGGACACCCAGGCTTTCGTCCGCTCTGTTGTTAAGGGCATCTACGGCGAAGCTGTTGCCGAAGGCATGCGCATCCAGTACGGTGGCTCTATGAAGGGCGCCAACGCTGCCGGCCTCCTCGCTCAGAAGGACATCGACGGCGGTCTTATCGGTGGTGCAGGTCTCAAGGCCAACACCTTCATGGAAATCATCGCCGCTGCAGAAGCCAAGTAATTTCCGGTAAAACTTTAAACTCAAGGTAAAACGACTATGACAACTCTCTTTTGGATTGGTATCGTCCTCCACGTGTTCCTGTGCCTCTTCCTCATGTTGCTCGTCCTGGTTCAGAACGACAAGATGGGCGGTCTCGCAGGTCTCGGCGGCATGACTTCCCAGTCTGCCTTCTCTACCGCAGGTGCCGCGACTTTCATCCAGAAGTTGACCCGTGTCGTGGCCGTGATCTTCTTTATCGTGGTATTCGCCCTCGGCCTCATCACTGCCAAGCAGGACCAGGCTGTAGAAGAATCTTCGATGCAGAAGGCTACCCGCGAAAACGCAGCTCAACAGCAGGCTCCCGCTCCGGCTCTGCCGACGGACTTTGCTGCTCCGGCAGCTCCCGCTGCTGACGTGGCTCCGGCTACAGAAGCTCCCGCTGCTCCGGCTGCTGAATAAGGTTTTGTTTGGCGCAGCTTAGGCTCGTCAACAGCCTGCGGTCGTGGTGGAATTGGTAGACACGCTAGCTTGAGGTGCTAGTGGGAGCGATCCCATGACAGTTCAAGTCTGTCCGACCGCATTACGAAGTCCGCCCTTCAGAACGAGGGCGGATTTTTATTTTATAAAAGAGGTTTTATATGCAGAATACATTAGTCGCACCGGTTGGAGTCTTGGGCTTTGGCGTCGAAGGCCAGAGCACGTTCAATTATCTTGTTCGTAACGGCATCAAGGACATCGTGGTGATGGACAAGAATCCGGTGAACTTGCCGCAAGTGCCCGCAGGCGTGAACGTGAAGGTGAGTTCCGGCGAAAGCTACCTGGACGGCCTTAAGGACTGCGTGACCGTGGTGCGTTCTGCAGGCGTATACCCCATGAGTCCGGAACTGTTCAAGTTCCAGATGAATGGCGGCCTGATGACGAGCCAGATTCAGCTGTTTTTAGAACAAACTAAATCCAAGAAGGTGGTCGGCGTTACGGGCACACTCGGCAAGGGTTCTACCGTGAGCATGATCAGCCACATTTTGACCAAGTGCGGCGTGAACAACGAGATTGGCGGCAACTTCGGTGTGCCGGCATTGGACTTGCTCGAAACGGAAACGGCAGACCGAATCAGCATTCTGGAACTTTCGAGCTTCCAGCTGATGACATTGTCCTTGTCGCCGGATGTAGGCGTGGTGCTGCGTGTTTCCACGGAGCACCTCGACTGGCATAAGACTGTTGAAGAATACCGGGACGCGAAAGCCAACCTGGTTCGTTGGCAGAAGCGTGCCGGTACGTGCGTGTACCTGAAGGATGCGGCCCCCACCGCAAAGATTGCAGCAGAAAGCCCCGCTGGGACAAAGTATGCAGTTAGCTTGAAGGATGGTCCGAGCGCGGGCGACGGTGACGCCGTGATTGAAGGCGCAACCCTCACCATTGATGGCGAAAAGCTGTTCCTTTCGGACTGCAAGGTGCGCGGCATCTACCAGCTTGAAAACATGGCCGCCGCAACGCTCGCCTGCAAGGCCTTGGGCATCAAGGTTGCTGATGCATTCAATGCATTGAAGAGCTACGAGACTCTCCCCTTCCGCATGGAATTCAAGGGCGAAAAGAACGGCATCGAATTCTTCAACGACAGCTACGCCACTCGCCCCGATGCAACCATCGCGGCAACAGCCAGCATGAAGCGCCCCTTCGCGCTGATTCTCGGCGGTTCTGAAAAGAATGCAGACTTCACCGAGCTCTCGCAGATTCTGGTGAACGACCGCCCGAACCTGAAGCGCATCGCGCTCATCGGCGCTACAGCAGAACGCATGCTGGAATCGCTGAAGCAGGCCGGGCTCAAAGTCACCGCAAACATCTTCCCCACTCTGGAAGAAGCTTTTGCAGACAGCTTGAAAATCGGCGAAGGCGGCACCGTCATCATGAGCCCCGCCTGCGCAAGCTTCGGGCTGTTCAAGAACTACAAAGTCCGCGGCCAAGTCTTCGACAAGCTCGTCGCCGATTTGTAATTTAGAACCATCTCTTTTATAATCATGCCGCACGCTGTGCGGCATTTTCTTTTTTATTCAAACAACAAGAGGAGATTTCCACCATTCGGGGACCATGCGCACTAAGCAACAAGTTGCTAAGTGCTGTCCGCCCGCATCTCCGTGCGGGAAGACAATATGGAGAAGCATTTTATTTTTAGCTTTACTTGTAGCGAGATGAATAATAAGAAGAGAAATGCAGACGAAACGTGTAGATAATAAAGCGTCGGCCAAGGAAAGGGAGGGTGCAGGGAGGGAACCGTGCGGCCTTCGCAACTCCGAGCTGGGTTCCCTCCCGCATATAAAAAGAACTTGTTTTTTAAAAAGAACTTTTTTTTCACTTTTTTTATAAAAAAAAGGCCCTTACCCCTTTACAAGCGGAGCGATTTAATCTAAATTTGGGTCGTTCCGCTAAGGACCACGCGGTCGTGGTGGAATTGGTAGACACGCTAGCTTGAGGTGCTAGTGGGAGCGATCCCATGACAGTTCAAGTCTGTCCGACCGCAGAAGAAAGACTCAGTGAAAACTGAGTCTTTTTTCGTTTTATACTCCCCCCTATTTTTTGAGCCGAGCGGTATGCCATAGAGTCGAACGGTTAGAGCCGAACGGTATATGTGAGCCTCAAGCGACTCATCATAATGAGTCGTGGAGGCGAGAGTGAGGCGATGTCACATTTTTATTTATGCGATAGAGCCGAACGGTAATAAAAAGTCTTCCTAACGCCGAAACGTTAGGAAGACCATTGGAGGTGTATGTAGAGAAGATTATTTTGCGAAGTTCACTACGAAGGTCTTATTGCCCTGCACATGCTTGAGCATGTAGACACCCTTCTTGAAACCCGCAGCCTTGAGGGCAGCAGAAGCATTGCCCGTACGAGCCAAATCAATGGTTCCAAGTACAGTGCCCTTCAAGTCAAACACGCGGTAGGACTCGGCAACCTTGTTCTGGAACTTGGCTGTAGCGATTGAAGTCTTGCCAGGTTCGGCATCCTTGCCTGCCGCGAATTCAATGTAGTCAATGTCCATCCAGTCACCGGTCACAGTAAAGCGGAGAATGTGCTTGCCGGCGGCGAGCTTGACATTCGCCTTGACCAGGCCAAAGTCATCATAGTTATCTTCGCCATCATTCTTGGGCACCGCAATTTCTTCGGTAATATCGTCGCCATCAATAGACAACTTAAAGCTTCCACTCGTGCTACCAGAAGCCACAGAAGCGAACATGGTGTAATCACCAGCTTCGGCAACCTCAACAGTGTATTCCAGCCATTCGCCGCTCTGGTTGTAGCCCACGACATAGCCACCGTTCTTCTTGTAAATGTCTACGCCAGTGCCTTCGCGGTAGCTCTTGCCACCATTGCTTTCGGCACCATGGTCTTCGGAATCATTGTCGGAGTAGGAATCGTTGCCAGCACCGTAACCCGGTTCATCGAAGTTTTCCATTTCGATCTTGCCCGGAATAGCCCAAGCCTTGCCACCGAAAGGCGTCTGCGGTTCAGGTTCACGCTTGGTGCCCTGGAATTCCCATTCCAGAAGACCCATGGTGGAATCCTTAGAGCCCTTGAACACGAAGAAGAGTTCATCGACAACACCAGAAAGGCCGCTCATTTCGCAATCGTTATCAACATAAGAGTTCCAATTGCCGGTCTTAGCGAGTTCGCAGGTACCAGCGAGCGTACCACTCACAGAACCCTTATGGATTTCAACCTTGTTGCCATCGCCCACGTTGGCGGCCTTGATGCGAAGGTTCTGGGCTCCATTACCGAAATCAACGCCAGAAACGCGAATCCAGGATTCCTTGGTAGCAAGCGGAGTCAGCACATGTACAACGGGCTTACCCTTGGTCCAGTCGGTACGGCTGCGCACATTGCGCTGCTTGGAACTGGTGAGAGCCTTGTAGGTATTATAGGGGTCAAAATTCTTGATCTGCTTGGGACCTTCACGGGTAAAGGTCAGCTTGTTCATCCTGTCTCCACTCCAGGTGAGTTCATCGATGGACACGCTTCTGTGGTTTTCCTTGTTCGGGCTATTAGTGCACTGGCCCGACTGGGTGCAGGAACCCGGATGTTCATCCGCAGTCACCAAGCGGCGGTCATGGTACACGGCGTACCACTTGCCCTGGAATTCAGCAAAGCCCTGGTGGTTGTTGCCGCCCTCGTTATGAGCATCGGGCACAGCACTGATTCCGGGGATAACCGTACCAACGAACGTGTAAGGGCCCGTAATCTTGTCAGCCATGCCGTAATCGATTACCTGAGGAGGCGTATTGAAACTCAAGTAGTACTTACTCCCCTTCTTGTGGATATAGGGAGCTTCGAAGGAATTCTGAGCACTGACGCGCGTCAGGGAATTCTTGTCGATGGTAATCTTGCCATTGTTTTCGGTAAACTTGATGATGTCCAGGTTGCTGCCATAGGGGCGCTGACCGTTTTCGCCACCGCCGAAAATCACGTAACCCGTGCCGTCATCTTCAATGAAAATTCCCGGATCGAAACAGTGTGCAATGCCGTCGCAGCCACCAATCACGCTGGAGCCATAGGATGCAGCAATGTAGTTCACGCCATGGGTTTCCTTGACGGGGTCGGTATAAGGGCCGTCGATGCTTGTCGCAGTAAGCATACCCACGCCGCTAGCGCCGTTGGGGTAAACGATGTAGATTCTACCCTTATGGACAGCGATACCAGAAGCCCAAGTATTGTTGGGGTAATCCCCAAATTCGCGCATGGAGCGGAAAACCATGCCGTGGTCGGTCCAGTTTTTCATGTCCTTGGACGTAAATGCATTAAGGCCCACGATATCGTAGTCGTAATTCTTCTGGGGACTGTAGTCATCCACATCGGTCAAGATGTAGAAGGTACTATCGTCGGCTGCAGCCGAAGGGTCTGCCAGGTAATGGTAAGTTGAAATTGGATTATCGGCCAAGCCAAATACGGCAAGGCCAGCCACAAGGCAAGCTGCCTTTTTCCACACCTTTTTGTATTCCATTTATCACTCCATGCTGGAATCTACACACGTAGACCCATCCGAAGTTTAAATTACCCCTTTTTTGCGTAAAAATCCGTTTATTATCCATATTGCTATGGATAAATTGACAACGGGGAAATTTTTCTAAATTTACACCCAATGAACCGTTTTGAACTTCTAAAGACTTCAAAAAAATCGAAAGCGCGCCTCGGCGTGGTCCATACCGACCACGGCGACGTAACGACGCCTATTTTTATGCCCGTGGGCACCGAAGCGACCGTAAAAGCGGTCACTCCTGCGCAGCTGAAGGACATCAAGGCCGAAATCATTTTGGCCAATACCTATCACCTGTACCTGCGCCCTACAACCCCGCGAATCGCCAAAGCGGGTGGAATCCATAAATTTATGGGCTGGGACGGTCCCGTTTTGACGGATAGCGGCGGATTTCAGGTATGGAGTCTCAAGGACTTACGCAAAATCACCCCCGAAGGGGTGGAATTCAGAAGCATTCTAGACGGTTCAAAGCACTTTTTTAGCCCCGCAAGCGTGATGAACGCCCAGCGCGAAATCGGCGCAGACATCATTATGGCCCTGGACGAATGCACCCCGTACCCCAGCACCGCCAAGGAAGCCGAACATAGCCTCAAGTTCACGCTCAAGTGGACCGCCGAGGCCATGCAGTGGCTCAAGGAACACCCGCCCATTCACGGTTACGACCAGCAGTTCTTCGGAATCATTCAGGGCGGCATGCACAAGGACCTGCGCAAGCAAGCTATTGAACGCATTGCGGAACTGGGCCCCGACGGTTACGCCATGGGCGGCCTTTCGGTGGGCGAACCTACCGAAACCATGTACGAAATTGCAGACTTCTGCACCGACATTCTGCCCCAAGACCACGCCCGCTACGTAATGGGTGTGGGAACGCCGTGGAACTTGCTGGAACTCATCGAACGTGGCGTGGACATGTGCGACTGCGTGATGCCGACCCGCAACGCCCGCAACGGAATGCTGTTTACCAGCGAAGGTGTTTTGCGCTACAAGGCCGCCCGCCATGCCGAAGAATTCGACAAGCCCGTAGACCCGAATTGCGACTGCTACTGCTGCCGCAACTTCAGCCGCGCCTACTTGCGTCACCTGCACCACGCCGGCGAATCCCTCGGATTCACGCTTGCCAGTATCCACAACCTGCACTTCTACCTGCACCTGATGCGCGAAGCGAAGCAACACATCGCCGACGACGATTTCGAAACTTGGAAAAAAGCCAAGTGTGAAATACTCCAAAGAGACCTACAGTAGTCTTTAGCTTTGGGGAAAGGAGGGTGTTAGGGAGGGCGGAGCCTTCCCTAGTCATAGATGCCCTGCGATAAGCAAGGCATCGAACAGGAAACGGGAAAAGTGCGAGATTCTGCAACGCGATTTGCAGTAAGTGGATTGCTTCGCCTTTTCAAGGCTCGCTATGACGTTTTAAAAAGACAAAAGCCTCGGATCAAGTCCGAGGCTTTTTAATAGTAAAGATAATGCCGGGGCCAAGCCCGGCACAATACCTTAGCGGATGCTGATACGGGCGGTCTGTGCAGACTTTGCAGTCTTCACGCGGACAACGTAGTTGCCACGGTTCACGCCTTCGAGCGACACCACATGATTACCGGCAGAATTTTCGACACGGTTCATCACGAGGTTGCCCATCATGTCGAACACCTGGATACGTGCTGCGGCCGTAGTCACCACATTGAGCTTATCGCCGTTCACGCTGAGCTTGAGCAGGCTAGCAGTCTTATGGGCAATGCCACCCACAGTGGTATTAACACACTTGAGGTCATCCAAGTAGAGATAGTCATATTTAGGCTGATACTGTGCGGACAAACCATGAACACCGATAACTTCCCAAGCCATCTTCTTGATGTTCGACCAGTTCAGATCGATTTTGGGATCAGCCCAACTCGGCTGCTTAAAATCAGCCTGAGCGATAGTCACTAAAGTCCAATCAGCGGCATCCAGAACATTCTTGCTGTGGTATGCATAATCCTCAACCTGGCCATCTTGAAGTTTGATGGTATGAGCGGAACCCTTGTAACGATAGCTAATCACTGGGCAAGCGCTCAAATCAAGACCCTTAGACGTATCAGCATTCGTGTTGAGGCCGAGAGCAACGAACGGATCGTACTTGTACTCGCCTTCGTCCCAAACAATTCCAGTAAGACCGACAAAGCCCTGAGTTCCGTTGGTCGGGTCAGCCGAACCAGGGAACACCACTACATAACCCGGAAGGGTCGAATCATAAACATTGGTAATGGAAGAATTGCCCTTAGAAGCATTGTCAGTGTATGCGTACCATGTACCCTCAGTATTGAGGACTTCATCTCCGTCTTCAACATCGTCAATGATCATGAGGTCGGTAATCACCGGAGCAACAGAAGAAGAAGAGAGAATCGGAGCAACGCTAGAACTAGACTTGCCGCCCTGACCATTGCTGGAGCTGGACTTGCCGCCCACAGAAGAAGAGGACTTCGGAGTGTCACTGCTGCCACCGCTAACTGCGGTGAAGCTGAGGCCGTCGCACTTCACGTCATCGATGTAGAGGTACGGATACTTGGGCTGGTTCATATCGTCCGGAATTTTTTCCAGACCCTTGATTTCCCAAGAAAGACGAGTTGCATTTTCCATCTTGATCGGCTTAGAGCGAGAATCGTCACCCCAAGTTTCCTGCTTGAGCATGTCCGTCGTAATTTCGACTTCCTTCCAGCCTTCGGAAGCGTCCTTGTTCACGCGGTGGTAATTGTAGTCGGTCACGTCCGTCGTTTCGATAGCGAAGTTGTGGCTAGCACCCTTGTACTTATACTTGATAGTCTTGCACTTGGCAAAATCAGCGTAAGCCTTCGGGGAATCCTTGGCCGGTTCCTTCAAAAGCGTGAGGAACATCTTGATATACGGGCCGTAATCAAGAGTTCCCTTACCGATCTTCACATCCTTAAGAGCAGCGACATACTTGGAAGTATTCTTGCTGTCGCCACTCACCGGATAGACAACCTGATAGGTTTCGTTGCCGAAATCATCCGTAATCTTGTCGTTAGAAATGGAGCTTGCACCGCCATTTTCCTGGTCTTCGACAGCAGCCCATGCACCGCCAAGATAACCATAACGGTCGCCATCTTCCATGTCATCGAGAATAGAAGTTGTTGCCCCATTGGCAACGCCCGTAGAGAAACCGCTTTCTTCTTCGGAACTTCCATTCTGGAGACCACAATCCTTATAGGTTACACCCTTGTTCATGTAACCCTTGACATTTGTACCTGACTCCGAATAGGAGAAACCATTCTCAAAAACAGCTGTCGTAAATGCAGCAGAGGGTTCATCCATAGCAGACGCATTCCAGTTAGTCCAGGACACTCCTTTCTGCTTCATCCAGCTAACCCACTGCTGAGCAGAATTGAAGTCCATACGTCCCTTACCACTAGATTCGGTAACACCCCATTCCGTAGCAAAAACAGGCACCTTTTCCATCGCCGCTTCGGCAGCCTTGTTGTAGCCTCCATCACCCATGTAGTGCGTTGCGGAATAGAAGTGGAGCGTACAGCCATAGTTATTATCTTTGATACCAGCGTTAGCGCATTTATCCGGCTGGCTAGACCATCCCGGGCTACCCACGAGGATGAGATTATCGGAATACTTACGAATAACCGGAATCACCTGATTAGCATGCTGCGCCACGGTTTCCATACTACCGGTCGGTTCGTTCCAGATTTCGAAAATCACATTGTTGTACTTGCCATATTCTTTAGCGGCATATTCGAAGAACTTGACAGCATCATCGGTAAAGCCATCGGATGATTCGATGTGCCAGTCAATAATGACGTAAATATCCTTATCGACAGCAGCGTTCACCACAGACTTGAGCAAAGCCTTCTGGAATCCTTCACCACCCGTCGTATAAGAACGGCCCGAGCTATTGAACTTTTCATCAGCGGCACCGAGTGCAAAACGCACGACTTCGATACCCATGTCATCAACCAAGCGGTTGATTCCCTTTTCGGAGTAAAAATCAGTAGAATAGGTATTACCCGAGCTCCAGAAGAGGCTCATGCCAGTCACCTGGACCGCCTTTTGAGCATAATCGGAGCAAGATCCCGATAGTTTGCCACCGTTTGCTACGAGTTTACCGTATGTGCTTACAGGGCCAACCCTGCTTGCGCTGACTGCCATGGCGGACACCGCAGCCATGGATAAGATTGCTAGAATCTTTTTCATTCTACACCTTTTTTGTTTTTTATGTGATGCCCAAAATCCCTTGAATTGAAAAATAGTAATGAGACCCACAAAATCCTTGTAATATTTTGTATAACCTTTTTTGAGCCCAATAAACACGTTGAACCTTAACATCTTTTTACAAAAAAGAACGCCCGCCCCGAAGGACGGACATTCTCCATTGTAAAAATACAAACACCTCTTTTTTACAATTATTCCACGGACTTGCCCTTTTCGACAGCGTCAGCAAGGGACATTCCCGTAAATTCCTGAGCGCTGAACCAGCGGCCGCTCTTCTTGTCGTCGAGCAATACAGAAACCATAGAACCCGGGATCACGCTTTCCGGAGCATTGGGAGCGTTGGGACCACCGAGATCCGTACGGAGCCAACCCGGATCCATCACGTTCATCATGACGTCGGTACCGTTCAGCTTGCAGGCAAAATCCTTGACAAATTTTGTCAGGGCAGCCTTGGCGCAGGCGTATGCCATAAGTTCGGGTTCATTGGCGATACCGCTGGTGGTAAGCTGCATACGGCCAAAGCCACGCTTGATCATTCCCGGCAAGAAATGGTAAGCAATCTTAATGGGAGCCAAGAAGTTCACGGCCAGAGCCTGGTGGAAATCTTCCATGGTATTGGTAAGGTAATCGGTAAAATAGTGGCTCATGAGGCCCGCGTTGTTGAACACCAGGTCCACCTGGACTCCCCAGCTATCAATTTCAGCAAGGGCGGCATCGATTTCGGCTTCACTTTCAAGATTGCAACCCACGGCGCGAACTTCGACACCATACTTCTTGATTTCGTTGATTACCGGTTCTGCGTGGGACTTGTCGCGGCCCTGCAGAATAATGTTGGCACCAAGTTTTGCCATTTCGATAGCGGTAAGTCGGCCTACCCCGCGGCAGCCACCCGTAATCAAGGTCCATTTGCCCTTAACATCAATCATAAATCATCCTTTGGTTGTTTTGCGAGGGTTACCCCACCCTCTCGGTTTGTAGGAATAAAGATACTCTTTCACAAGCCAAAAGTACCACCTTTGGGAGCAAATTCTGTATACAATGGTAAAACAAGGGAGGCCTTTTTCTAAATTTGTTCCAAATAATTAAGGATCTAAAAATGAAAGACTCTAGAGACAACTGGGGTTCGAAGCTTGGTGTAATCCTCGCGGTTGCAGGATCGGCTGTCGGACTTGGCAATTTCTTGCGTTTCCCGGTGCAGGCTGCTACAAATGGTGGCGGCGCATTCATTATCCCCTACCTCATCGCCTTCTTGCTTTTGGGCATTCCCCTTTCTTGGATGGAATGGACTCTTGGTCGCGCAGCAGGCAACAAACACCACGGTACCGCCCCCGGCGGATTCCACTACATTTTTAACGGCAAGCCCTGGGCCAAGCACTTAGGCTCGCTGGGACTCTTGCCGCCGCTGTTCATCAGCTTCTACTACATCTTTATCCAGTCCTGGATTTTGGCGTTCACTTATTACTCTGCCACCGGCAAGCTCATGGAAGTGGTCGCCGGCGGTTACGAACCGATGAAGGAATTCTTCGGCAACTACATCATGCTGAACACCAAGGTCGGCCCCATTCCGGCTGCAATCCTGTTCTTCTTACTGACTTTCGCCTGCAACATGGGCCTTTTGTCCTTCGGCGTACGCAAGGGCATCGAACGCGTGAACAAGGTAACCATGCCGATTCTCTTGATCATGGGCATTATCCTCGTGGTACGCGTGCTCACCATTAGCGACATCGGTAAGGGCCTTGCCTTCGTTTGGAACCCGGACCTTTCTGAAATCTTTAACCCCACCGTGTGGCTTGCCGCCTCGGGCCAGGTGTTCTTCACCATGAGCCTCGGTATGGGTATCGTTTTCTGCTATGCAAGCTACCTGAAGCCCAAGGAAGACTTGGTGCTTTCGTCCTTGACTGCAGGCGCCACCAACGGCTTTGCCGAAATCATTCTGGGCGGTACCATCGTGATTCCGATGGCAGTGCTCATTGCCGGCAACAACATCGAAGAATGCGCGAAGCTCGGTACCTTCGGCCTCGGTTTCCAGACCATGCCCTTCGTATTCGGCCAGCTGCCCTTTGGCGGATTCTTCCAGACGCTTTGGTTCGCCATGCTCTTTATCGCTGGTGTCACTAGCGCTATTTCTATCATCCAGCCACTGATTAGCTTCTGCGAAGACGACTTGAAAATCCACAGGAAGGGCTCCATTGCCGCTACGGGCATTGTGACTTTCCTGGGTGGCCTCGTGGCTATCTTTGGCCTTGCTGCCGGTGCTGTGGACGAACTGGACTTCTGGGGCGGTAGCTTCTTGCTGGTGGTGCTCGGCACCATTCAGGCCTTCATTTTCGCCTTCGTTCTCGGTCGCCGCAAGTCCGACGTGATCGGTGAAGACGGCAAGCCGGAATGCGAAGCTTTCGCCCTCATGAACGACGGTGCAGCCCTCAAGCTCCCTCGTTTCTTTAGACCCATTATCATGTACGTTTGCCCCATCTACCTGGCCGTTGTCCTTGTAGCATGGATCATTCACGACGGCATGGGCGTGTTGCTGTTGAGCAATGTTCCCGCCGATGCCAAGGTCACCTTCCTCGGTAGCGAATTCTCGCAGATTGGCTTTACCTGGGGCGTACGCGGTTTCCTGCTGACGCTGGTGATTCTGTTGAACATTCTCATTTACTTCGCCTGGAAACGCAGCGGTACAGCAAGACTCAAGACGATTCTCCATAAGCAGAATATGGAAGTCGGCGGTTCCAGAGAAATCGAGGAGGGCTAACCATGGAATTTTCTACTAGCGGCCTGGTCTTTATGATCCTTTCGTGGGCAGGCATTATCGGAATGTGCACCTTCTGTTTTTACAAGGTGTTCAAGAAGAAAAAATAACTTTGAGGATTTATGAAGCTTACCAAGTATAAGAGCTCCATCGCATACCTGATTTTCGTTTTTTGTAGCATTTTTGTGCAAATGGGCTTGTTTGTCCATTTCCAGCGGTGGCTCTCGTTCTCCTTCGAGGGTTCCGCCTTCTGGTGGCGCAGCATGCTGTTGCAGGTCGCCATTTTTGCACCCAGTATCTTTATGCTTCCGGCAGCCAGCTATTTTGCAGGCCGATTCCACAAGGGCCGCGTCATGGCCTGGTCTTCGGTGGGTATGCTGGCCTCCGTGATTGCCGTCGTTGTCTGCTACGTGGCCGGCGCCGAATGGGTAGCTTACGGTCTCCTTGGCCTGTACGGAATTTTCCTCGCCGTCCTCAGCCCGGCTAAGCTCGGCATCATGAAAGAAATGGTTGAAAGCGAAGACCTGGTCAAGATCAACTCTTGGTACATGGCGCTTTCGGTGCTCGGCACCGCAGCCGCAGCCTTCTTTGCCATGGGACTTTCGGGCAGGCCCGATTCTCCGGTCAGCATCGATCTGACCCTTTGGATTTACCTGGGTCTGAGCGTTGTCACGACGATTTCCGGTTTTTGCATCAAGGTCGGCGAATCCCACGACAACCTTAAGCTGCGCTCCCCCATGCGGAACTTCTCTGCCACTTGGAGCCACCCCATTGTCCGTCTTTCGATTCTTGGTCTTGCCACTTTCTGGGGCGTGACTCAGATTTTCTTGATTTTGATCCAGAACATGGCCGACATGCTCAACACCGCCGTGATTCCGGTTTCCATGTTCATCGTGACCGCGGGCTACGTGATTGGCGCGTTCTCTGCCAGTAAGGCTTCCAAGGGCTTTGTGGAAACAGGCCTGATTCCGTTTTCGGCAGCAGCTTCGGCCATTACCATGTTTGCGCTTCCGCTGGTTCAGAATGGCTGGCTTCAAGCGATTCTTTACGGTGTGATTGGCTGGTGCGCCGGTTCTGCCTTCGTGATTTTGCGTACGGTAATCCAAAGCTTTACCAGGCCCGATACCGCAGGCCGTATTCACGCCGTTGCAAATGCAATCCAGATGGCTTTGCTGGTGGTGATTATGGGCGGCCAGACCTTGCTCTTGATCTTTACGCCCATTACGCTGGATTACTGCTTCATGATTTTGGCAGTGATTCTCGCCCTCTGCTTTATTGCAAACCTCAGGAATAACCCGATGGCCCTTTTGCGCGCGGCACTGCGTTTCGCATTCACTTTTGTATTCCGCTACAAGGTGAAAGTCATGGGCGTGCAGAACATCCCTGAAACGGGTCCGGTTCTTTTGGTGGGTCCGCACTTCAGCTTTATTGACTGGGCCGTGCTCCAGATTGCAAGCCCGAGACCGCTCCGCATCGCCAGCAACCGCAACACTTTTGCAGACTGGTACCAGCGTTGGCTTTCTCACGGCAAGTTCCTGATTAGCATTAACCGCCGCGACCCGGCGCCCGCCATGGAAGAAATCCGCAAGGCCCTCTTGAACGGCGAAGCGGTGGTGATTTTCCCTGAAGGCGAAGTTTCCAAGACCCCGTTTGTTTCGACCTTCTCGCTGGATTACTCCAAGGCCATCGAAGGTACCGAAGCTCCGATCATTCCGTTCTACATTCAAGGTCTTTGGGGCAGCCGTTACAGCCACGCCAGCGAATGCGTGAACCGACCGCAGTCCTTTAACCGCATTATTAGTGTCGGTTTCTCGAGGCCGCTGCCGACAAACGCTACCGAAAAAGAAATTCGCCACGACCTGGAACTCTTGGACACCGACATTTGGAACATCGCCATGGACCATTCCGCCTCCATTGTTCCGCTCTGGTTCAAGGCCATGCGCAAGCGTCGTAGCCGCGTAATTTTGATTGACCCCGCCGGCAACCACGTGAACGGTTACGGCATGATTCGCCTGTGCCACTACCTTGGTAAAGTCATCAAGTCTGTCACCAAGAACGACAAGAACGTGGGCTTCATGATGCCCACCAGCCGCGATGCCGCTCTCGGTATCATGTCGATTCTCGGCACCGGCAAGACCACGGTGAACCTGAACTACTCCGCTCCGGTGGATACAATTCTTGGCTGCATTGAAAAGGCAGACCTTTCGACCGTCGTGACGACCCGCCCCTTCTTCGACAAGCTTTGCGGCAAGAACCCGGCCTTCAGCCAGATTGCCGGCAAGTGCCAGATGATTTATCTGGACGAAGAAGAAGCCAAGATGTCTACCGTTTGCCGTCTTGTTTCAGCACTCATCATTCGCACTTGCCCGGCCGCCTTGTTGCGCCGTCTGTGGTTCACCTCGGCCAAGCTCGAAGACGATGCCGTGATTCTCTTTAGCTCGGGTTCCGAAGGCACGCCGAAGGGTGTCGAACTCACCCACAAGAACGTGATTTCGAACGCCCAGCAAGGCGACCACATTCTCAAGCTGCGTCGCACCGACGTAATGACCACTTTGCTCCCGCTGTTCCATTCCTTCGGCTTTACCATGACCTTCATGATGCCGCTCCTGGATGGCGTGCCCATGGTGCTTTGCCCGGATCCCACCGACATCAAGACCTTGGCCCGCGTGTGTGCCCAGTACAAGACCACCATCATGATGGGTACCCCCACCTTCCTTCGTGCCATCGCCATCAACCGCTGGGTTCACCCCATGTGCTTGGATTCTCTGCGCTACATTATCGCCGGTGCCGAAAAGCTCCGCCCCGAGATGCGCGAAACCTTCAAGCTCAAGTTCGGTAAGGACGTTTACGAAGGCTACGGTTGCACGGAACTTACGCCGCTTGCAACGCTCAACGCCCCGAACGTGCTGTTGGACGACTTCTTGACCATGGAAAAATGCTGCGACAATTCCAGTATCGGTATGTCGGTGCCGGGTGCCATTTGCGCTATTATCGACCCCGAAACCAACGAATTCTTGCCGCAGGGCGAAGAAGGCATGTTGGTGGTTACCGGTCCGCAGGTAATGAAGGGTTACCTGAAGGACAAGGAAAAGACCGATGCCGTGGTCATCAATATTGATGGACGTCGCTGGTACAAGACTGGCGACAAGTGCACCATCACTCCGGATGGATTCGTTCAGATTCTCGGCCGCTACAGCCGCTTTGCAAAGCTGGGTGGAGAAATGATTTCTTTGACCGCCGTGGAACTGCGCATTGCAGAATCCAAGGTCATGGAAGATTGCGAATTCGCCGTCACGGCAGTGCCCGATTCCGCCAAGGGCGAACGCATTGTTCTTTTGGTCAAGGGCAATGTGAACGCCGAAGACGTGTCCCGCAACCTCCGCAAGGCAGGCATTCCGCCGCTCATGCAGCCGGGTGCCGTATTCGTGGTCGACAACATTCCGAAGCTGGGTTCTGGCAAATGGGACTTCAACGGAATGAAGAAATTGGCCCTGGAGCTTGTTGAAAACAAGGCATAGCCCCCATTAAACAACTATTACACGGCAATTTATACATAGAGTGTAAATTGCCGTTCTTTTTTGCAGATAAAATTGTATATTAATGGGGCTAAAAAATGAGCAAGGAGATTTTATGGAGCAAATTGTTAAAAAGGTTCAGGAACTGGGACTGACGCTCCCCAAGTGCCCTGCACCGCTTGCGGCCTATGTTCCCGCCACCCGTAATGGCGATACAATCTACGTTTCTGGCCAGTTGCCCTCTGTAAACGGCGATTTCTCCGCATTTTGCGGATCTGTCCCCACTGAAATCTCGGTGGAAAAAGCCACTGAAGGCGCCGCCATTTGCCTCATGAACAACGTTGCCGCCGCACTCTCCATGCTAGAAGAGAATGAATCCCTCCGCCTAGTCCAAATGCAGGGTTTTGTGCAATCCGCCCCCGGATTCCATGAACAGCCGGCCGTATTGAACGGCGCCAGCGAACTTGCCGTGAAGATTTTTGGAGAAAACGGAAAACACGCCCGAACCGCAGTAGGTGTGTCAAACCTTCCGAAAAATGTGGCCGTCGAAATCAGCTGTACCTTCCAGGTCATCAAGGCTGAAGCCAAGTTTACCGGCCGTTACGGCTGGATTGAAGGCTAAAAAGTCCAATTTTTCATAAAAAACGACCTTTTTAAGACCATCTCGGCATCCGAGACGGTCTTTTTTATCAAAGTTAGCCATTTTCAATACACATTTACTTTATTCAAAATCATAATTTAACCAAACTTTCACCAAAAACAAGCAATTTTTCAAGTACAAAATTCAAACTTCGTACAAAATTAAACCAAAAACAAGCAAACTTTCAAGAACAACTACACTAAAAACTGTAACTTTTCCAAAAAATCTTTAAAAATTTTCAGTATTTCAGTCAAAATCTCTTGCCACCAGGGGGCATTCGTTCTATATTTTCGGCATAAATTTTTAACGAAACCCAAAATTCAATAGGAAAACATATGGCAAATTCTCCATTAAGCGGCGCAGAGGTGATTATCGAATGCCTCAAACGCGAAGGAATTGATACCATTTTCGGTTATCCCGGTGGATCGGCCATCCCGATGTTCGATGCCATTCTGGATTCTAATATTAAGGTAGTGCTCACCCGCCATGAACAGGGCGCTACCCACATGGCCGACGGTTACGCCCGTCAGACCGGCAAGGTCGGCGTCGCTCTCGTCACTTCTGGCCCGGGTGCCACCAACACCTTTACCGGTATCTACACCGCCCTTATGGATTCTAGCCCCATCGTCGTGCTCGCCGCACAGACGACCACTCCGAACTTGGGTAAGGACGCCTTCCAGGAATGCGACACCAGCGGTATGACTTTTGCAGCCGTGAAGCATTCTTACTTGGTGAAGGATTCCAACGATCTTCCCCGCGTGATGAAGGAAGCCTTCCACATCGCACGCAGCGGCCGTCCGGGCCCCGTGCTTATTGACTTGCCGAAGGATGTGACTGCAGGCCCCTGCACCGCTCCGTTCACCGACAAGATGGATCTTCCGGGCTACAAGATTCCGAGCTACGCCTCTACCGAAAGCGTTGAAAAGGCTGCCGAATTCTTGAAGAAGTCCAAGAAGCCGCTTTTGCTCGTTGGCCACGGCGCCATGATTTCTGGCGCAAGCCGCCAGGTGAAGGAACTCGCCGAAAAGTTGAACGCCCCTGTGTGCTGCACCTTGCTCGGCCTTGGCACCTTCCCCACCGACCATGAACTTTCTCTCGGTATGCTCGGCATGCACGGTACCGTGTACGCCAACAAGGCCGTTCTCGACTGTGACCTGATTCTTTCCATCGGTAGCCGCTGGGACGACCGTATTACCGGTAAGCTCGACGTTTTCTGTAAGGACGCCATCAAGATGCACATCGACATCGACCCGGCCGAAGAAGGCAAGGTGTTGCAGCCGGATGTGTTCATGTGCGGCGACGCAAAGCTCGTTCTGGAACAGCTCTTGCCGCTCGTGGGTAAGCTCGACACCGCCGAATGGGTGAAGACATGCCAGTCTTGGAAGAAGCGCTTCCCGCTGACCTACCCGAAGCAGGGCGGTCTCCGTATGCAGCATATTGTTCAGACTGTTAGCGACCTCACTCAGGGCAAGGCCATCGTCACGACCGACGTGGGCCAGCACCAGATGTGGGTAGCACAGTTCTTCCACACCAATTATCCGCGTCAGCTCCACTCCAGTGGTGGCGCAGGTACCATGGGCTTTGGCCTTCCGTCTTGCATTGGCGCCGCTTTCGGTAACGAAACCGGTTGGCCGGTGGTGACCTTCTGCGGTGACGGTGGTTTCCAGATGACCGAAGCAGAACTTGCAACGGCCGCAATCCACAAGCTCCCCATCAAGATTTTCGTGATGGACAACAAGTACCTGGGCATGGTGCGCCAGTGGCAGGACATGTTCTACGACAAGCGTTACAGCTGCGTGGACATGAAGGGCAACCCCGACTTCGTGAAACTGGCTGAAGCTTACGGCATTCTCGGCCTGCGTATCAAGCGCGCTGCCGACGCCGAACGCGTGATCCAGAAGGCTTTGGAATACAACGAAGGTCCGGTGCTCATCCACTGCGAATGCGAAAAGGAAGACAACGTGTTCCCGATGATTCCGGCCGGTGCTCCGATTACGAGCATGATTACCGAACAGCCGAAGACTCAACTTGAAAAGCCCACGGGATCGACCTAAGGAGATTTATCATGATGAAGGATAAAGCACATTCTATTAGTTTGTTGGTTGCAAACCGCCCGGGCGTGCTCGTGCGTATTGCACTCGTGTTCTCCCGCCGTGGCTACAACATCGATTCTCTGGTGGTCTCCCCCACGCTGGACCCGAACTTCAGCCGCATGAACATCATCGCTCACGGTAATCCCGAAATCTTGATGCAGATCATCAAGCAGCTGGAAAAGCTCGTGGACGTGGTGCAGGCCAAGGACCATACCGATACCGACGCCGTCGAAAAGGAACTCGCACTTATCAAGGTGCGTTGCACTCCGGATCAGCGTACCGAAATCCTGCAGCTTTGCGATCACTTCCACGCCAACACCGTGGACATGACTGCTACCTCCATGATCATCCAGATCACGGGCAACAGCATGAAGGTCGACACGCTCAAGAGCCTGTTGCAGAAGTTCGAAATCGTCGAATATATTCGCACGGGCAAGGTCATCATGCTCCGCGGCGAAGAACAGACTTAAGAGACCGCTCGGCTCTATCGCATTCATGTAAATGTGATATCGCCTCGCTCTCGCAATCGCGACCGGTTAAAACCGGTCGCTTTTTGCTCACGGATGTCATGCCCGCCACCGAGCGGGCATCTCCGTTTCTACTTAAACAAGAAGCGCCTCGCAAAGCGAGGCGTTTTCTTTTATTCTTTCACTAAGACCTTTTCAATCTCAGCGATGTAGATGGAATGCATAGAATCGCTGGAGCCGATTTCATAGTTCTGTTCCAGGACGTTTCTGTCGATGAAGCTGGCTTCGTCAAGCTTTTGCATGTACATCTTGCGGCACACCAACACGGTCGTCGCATCGTTGAAGACGGGAACATTTTCGAGGGTCGAAACAGTCATGCCGGTCTTTGCGATTTTATCTTCGTTGCGGCCAGAAACACGACCAAAGTAACCGAGTTCCTTCTTGAAGTTTCCACCGAAGAAGTTAAGCGTAAAGCGTTCACCGGCATCCACGAATTCCTTGGTGTAGCGCGTCTGGCGAATGAACACGAATGCAGAAGGTTTGCCCCACATAATGCCTACACCGCCCCAGCTTGCAGTCATAGCGTTGGTCTTGCCACCCTTATCGGCAGCGATAAGCATCCATTCGTTACCGATTGCAACAAAAGGATTCTGGTTCAGTTCTTCGGGTTTGATCGTTTTAAACATTGTTTTCCTCTATAGATTGCCGCGTCGCTACGCTCCTCGCAATGACGTTTATTAATTTATCTAAAACCCTAGGACTGCTTCGGAGATTTCGTTGGCTTCATCAGAGTAATTGTCTGCATAGTCGGGATTGAATTCGCCCCAGCCATCGCTGGTGCCGCACCCCACGCCAACATCCAAAGAGGACCACTTAAACGCAGCAAACACATGCTCAAAGCGTTCCATGAGTTCCGTAAAGAAATCCTCGGGAAGTTCGTCTTCCACAAGCACCGAGCCGTCCATCGCCAGGAGTTCACCTTCGGGAAGTTCCTCGAAACGGCATTCATACTCATCCATCATGACATCGTCAACCGAATACCAGTCCCCCGTATCTTCGCTGGGCAAATCCATTTCGGGATATTGCTCCATCAGGGAATCGTACAACGCAGAAAGCTCGTCAGTGGTGCCGACGAAACGCATCAGTATTCGACAACTCATACAGTCTCCATGATTACTGCAAATATAGCCCTTTTTCGCCCAAAAACAAACATTTACTTACAAAAGAGACTCCCAAAGCACCCTAAAAGCGAAAACGGGACATTTTGTACCACTAAAACGTCCAAAATCACACAAAAACGACACAAATATCAAAAAAGTAAGATTTTTTTCAGTTTCCCACTTGTCGGACTATCCAAAATTTTATATCTTATATGTCAGAACTCTTTGTTCTCCTCCTAACCCCCAAAAAACTGGCTCGGCTTTGCCGGGTCAGTTTTTTTATTGAATTGGCCGAAAAACGCAAAAAAAGCTAAATTTACAGCACCATGAAAAAGTCAGTACCTATTACGCTGCTCACCGGTTACCTCGGAGCCGGAAAAACCACCCTTCTCAATTTTGTTCTCAATAACCAGCAAGGTTACCATGTCGCCGTCATCGTCAACGACATCGGCGAAGTGAACATCGACCAGACGCTTATCGAAAAGGGCGGAAACATCACCAAAGAAGATTCAGGAAAGGTAGTTCCGCTGTCCAACGGTTGCATCTGCTGCTCCCTGAAGACCGACCTTTTGGAACAAATTGCCGAACTCCTGGAAATGGACAAGTTCGACTACATTTTAATCGAAGCCAGCGGCATCTGCGAACCCGTTCCTATCGCACAGACCATTTGCGTTGCCGGTTCCCAGCTGCGCAGCCGTAATGGCGCACCCCTCGCCTGCCATTTGGACAACGTTGTTTCTGTGGTGGACGTCGCTCGCCTCGCCGACGAATTTGCCGGCGGCCAGAAACTTTTGGACGACAACCTCGAAGAAGAAGACATCGCAAACTTGCTCATCCAGCAGATCGAATTCTGCAATACCATCGTGATGAACAAGGTCGATAGTTTGTCTAAAACCGACTTGGAACACGTGAAGGCCGTGGTGCGCGCACTGCAGCCCGAAGCCAAGATGATTGAAACGAACTACGGCAAGGTGGATATGAAGGATATTCTGGACACCAAGCAGTTTGACTTTGAAAAGGTCGGAAGCTCCGCCGCCTGGGCCAAGGAACTCATGAAAGAGACGACGCCTGAAGACGAAGAAGACGATGACCACGACGAACATGAACATCACCACCATCACGATGATGACGATGATCATGACGAACACGAACATCATCACCATGACCATGAAGACCATGATCACGAACATGAAGACCACAGCCACTGCGACCATGAACATGGCGTATGCCACTGCGGACACCATCATGACAAGGATCATCCGCACGGTGACGAATACGGTATCAGCACCTTCGTGTATGAACGCCGCCGCCCGTTAATTCGTGAACGCTTCGAAGTGTTGCTGGACGATTACCCCACCAGCATTATCCGCACCAAGGGTCTCGTGTGGTTCGAAGACGAACGCGATAACAGCTACCTGTTCGAACAGGCCGGCAAGCAGGCATCCGCCCAGAATTTCGGACCTTGGTTCGCCAGCGAAAGCGAAGCAGAACAGAAGCGCATTCTGCGCGAAAATCCGGACCTGGTAAAGGTATGGGACGAAAAGTACGGTGACCGCATTATCCGTCTCGTCTTCATTGGCCAGCACATGGACAAAAAGAAGATTATCGCCGCGATGGACAGCTGCTTAGGCGAATAAGAGACCGCTCGGCTCTATCGCATAAAAAAATTTCGCCCCGACATCGTCGGGGCGTTTTTCGTTTAAAGGCTCGCTTCGAATTCGGCGAGGAAGCCGCGGCCCTGTTCCCATTCACGGAGGTCGGAGTCGGAATTGATGTGGCCGAGAGCGCCGGCGTTAAAGACCTTGACGCCCCAGGCGTTCGCGAAGAACAGGGAACGTTCCATAGTGACGAAGGGATCGTTTTCGCTGGCCACCACGCAGGCTGGGATCGGGAGCTTTTCGAGGGGCATGGGAGCAAAGCTCTTGATGATGTCTATATTGTCCACATCGCTGGGAGAAACGAGGAATGCGCCCTTGACGTGCGCAGGCACGCCTCCGCAGGTCGCGGCCTTTAGAAGCCAGTTTACGGTGGTGCAAACGCCTAAACTGTGCGACACCAGGATTGTATCGCCCTTCAAGGCGCGAACAGCCTTATCGAGGGTTTCGACCCATTCGCCCTTTTCAGGATTGTCCCAGCAACGCTGTTCCACGCGGGTAGCGTTAGGCAGGCTCTTGGCCCAAAAAGTTTGCCAATGCTTCGGTCCAGAATTGTTCAAGCCAGGTACAATCAGATAGTTCATGTTTACTCCCAAGTCTAAATTTCAATCACGATTTTAAGCGCGAACTTCCCTACAAAAATAGTATAAAAGAGATCCGAGGGGAACTCGAATCTCTTTTATTTATGTCTATGGCGCAATTTTAGAGAGAGGCGACTTTCGCCTTAGCGTCGGCCATGGCGCGGACCACAAGGGAGGCGCCATTTGCGCAGTCTCCGACTGCGTAAATGTGGCGAGCCGGATCCGGAATGATCGCGGTACGCGGCGTGAGCTGGAGGCCCAAATCGTTCACGATACCTTCGGCCGGAACTCCGGTGAAGCCCATGGCGAGCACCACCAAGTCGGTATCGATGACTTCGGTAGAATTCGGGACTTCGTTCGGCTTGAGCGGGCGGCCCTGTGGCGACATTTCCCATTCCACGCGGACAGCTTCTACACCAGCGACGCGACCGTCTTTCACGATAAACTGCTTGGACGACACGTTCCAGCGGCGTTCACCGCCTTCGTGCTGGGCGTAGCTGGTACGCAGCATGTACGGCCAATCCGGCCACGGAGTGGACGGAGAACGTTCCTCGGGGGGCTTGGGCATGAATTCCACCTGGAGCACGCTTTCGCAGCCTTCACGGATGGCCTTACCCACGCAGTCGTTACCCGTATCGCCACCGCCAATCACCAGCACCTTGCGGCCCTTGGCAGAGAACTTTTCCGGATTCTTTTCGCCAGGCATATTTGCACCGTGCAAGAAGTCGAGAGCAAGGAAGATGCCTTCGGCGTCGCGGCCAGGAATCTTCAAGTCGCGGGCATTCGGCGTACCGATAGCGAGGAAGACGTAGTCGAAATTCTTGTGGATGTATTCAGCAGAAATATCCTTGCCAATTTCGGTGCTGCAAACGAACTTGATACCGGCTTCTTCAAGAAGCTTAACGCGGCGGTCGATGACAGACTTGTCCAGTTTCCAATTCGGAATGCCATAACGCAGCAAGCCACCGACTTTTTCGCGCTTTTCGTAAACAGTGACGGCAAAGCCCTTGCGGCGGAGCGCTTCGGCAGCAAACAGGCCCGAAGGACCAGAACCGATGACAGCCACCGTCTTGCCATTCCATTCGGCAGCAGGAAGCTTTACCCAGCCTTCTTCGAAAGCGGTTTCGATGATGAACTTTTCAATCTGGCGAACCATCACGGGATCGTTATGCACATTGCCTGTGCAAGCGGATTCGCAGAGTGCGGGGCAAACACGACCCGTGAATTCCGGGAAGAATGCCGTCTTGCTGATGACATTGTAGGCGCGTTCTGCATTCCCTGCGGCAACAGCTGCATTGAATTCAGGAACCAAGTTACCCAGCGGACAACCCGCGCCATGGCAGAACGGAATTCCGCACGTATGGCAGCGGCTAGCCTGACCGATAATTTCGACAGAAGTCAGTCTGCGTTCGACTTCGTTATTGTCCTTTACACGCTCTTCAACCGGGCGGTAAACATCTGCAATTCTTTTTACTTGTTCCATATAAACCTCAAGCCTTCTTTGCCAATGCGTTGCGGTAGTCTACCGGGAAGATCTTCACGAACTTCGGACGTTCGCTGTTCCAGTTTTCAAGGATGCGCTTACCCTTTTCGCTACCCGTTGCTTGAACGTGCTGTTCAATGAAGTCGAGAAGTTCACGTTCGCTTTCGGTACCAGCAAGCACACTTTCGAGGTCCACAGAACCCACGTTGCAGCTCAAGTCGAAGTGACCCGTCTCGTCGTACACGTAAGCAAAGCCACCCGTCATACCTGCGGCGAAGTTCACGCCTACACGACCGAGAACCACCACGCGGCCACCCGTCATGTATTCGCAACCGTGGTCGCCCACGCCTTCGGAAACAAGGAGCATACCGGAGTTACGGATACCGAAGCGTTCGCCAGCGAGACCGTTGATGAACACCTTACCGCTGGTACCACCGTAACCGATGACGTTACCGGCAATGACGTTGTCTTCAGCCTTGAAGGTAGCGTTGTGCGGCGGGCGCACGATAATCTTACCACCCGAGAGGCCCTTGCCCATAAAGTCGTTGGCTTCACCTTCGAGATCCAGCGTGACACCCGGTGCAAGGAAGGCACCGAAACTCTGGCCTGCGACACCCTGAAGGTGAATGCGAATGGTATCTTCGGGGAGGCCCTTCACGCCAAAGTGACTATCCACTTCACCGGAAAGTTCCGTACCCACCGTACGGTCGGTGTTGTGCACCACCGTGCAGAGTTCCACAGCCGTACCCTTTTCGAGAGTTTCCTTGACAAAGGGCAGGAGTTCGCGACGGTCAAAGTTGACCAGTTCTTCCTTCACATAGTTTTTGTCGTAGGACTTGACGCCGCCTTCCACAGTCTGGAAGATCTTGCTGAAGTCGAGGTGCTTGGTCTTGTAGAAGGCAATAGCGTTGTCCTTTTCCAGGAGGTCGCTACGGCCGCAGGCTTCATCGAGAGAGCGGAGGCCGAGGCTTGCGAGGATTTCGCGGACTTCATCAGCGATGAAGAAGAGGAAGTTTTCGACATATTCCGGCTTACCGGCAAAGCGCTTACGGAATTCGGCATCCTGAGTGGCGATACCCATGGGGCACTGGTTGGTATGGCACTTACGGTCCATGACGCAGCCAAGGCTTACGAGCAGGTTGGTTGCAAAGCCGAATTCTTCGGCACCGAGGAGAGCAGCCACCACAATGTCGCGGCCCGTCTTGAGCTGGCCATCGACCTGGAGCTTGATACGACCGCGGAGGTCGTTGAGCACGAGAGTCTGTTCCGCTTCGGCAATACCGAGTTCCCACGGGAGGCCGGCATGCTTGATAGAGGTGAGCGGAGATGCACCCGTACCGCCATCGTGACCAGAAATGAGCACCACGTCGGCATGAGCCTTGGCAACACCGGCAGCCACCGTACCCACACCCACTTCGGACACGAGCTTCACAGAAACACGAGCCTTCGGGTTGGAGTTACGCAGGTCATAAATGAGCTGTGCCAAGTCTTCGATAGAGTAAATATCGTGATGCGGCGGAGGAGAAATCAGAGAGACGTTCGGAGTCGAGTGACGGATGCGAGCCACAAAGTCGTTCACCTTGTGAGCCGGCAGCTGGCCACCTTCACCGGGCTTTGCACCCTGAGCCATCTTGATCTGCAAATCCTTTGCATGGCGCAGGTAGTCAATGGTCACGCCAAAGCGGCCCGAAGCAATCTGACGAATGGCAGAGCTACGGATATCGCCGTTTGCGGCCGGAGTATCACGATCCGGGTCTTCACCACCTTCACCGCAGTTGCTCATGGCACCGATGCGGTTCATGGCGATAGCAATGGTTTCGTGTGCTTCGGGGCTCAAAGAACCAAGGCTCATGGCGCCAGCCACAAAGTGCTTGACGATAGATTCGCGGCTTTCGACTTCGGAAATGTCGATCGGAGTAGCTTCCTTGAACTTGAAGAGGCCGCGGAGCGTTGCCTGACGTTCAGACTGGTCGTTAATGAGCTTGCTGTAAACCTTGAACTTTTCGTAGTCGCCACCCTGCACGGCCTGACGGAAGGCTGCCAAGGACTGCGGAGTCCACAAGTGCTTTTCGCCTTCTTTGCGGTAAGCGTACTGACCACCGGACTGAAGCACCTTGCTTGCGTCAGCAAAGGCAATCTTCTGGCGAGCGCCCACTTCGGCAGCAATTTCTTCGAGACCGATACCTTCGATGCGGCTTGCGGTACCCGGCAAGAACTTTTCCACCAGTTCGTGGTTCAGACCCACGGCTTCGAAAATCTGAGCGCTGCGGTAGCTACGGAGGGTAGAAATACCCATCTTCGACATGATTTTGAGAAGGCCCTTATCCACAGCCTTCACGTAGTTGGCAGCAGCCGTCACCGGATCCACATCCAGGTCGCCGCTGTGGCACATGTTGGTAATGCTCTGGAAGGCCAGATACGGGTTGATGACCGTAGCGCCAAAGCCCAGCAACAGGGCAAAGTGCATGACTTCACGAACTTCACCAGACTGCACCACGAGACCGATTTCCGGGCGAACACCAGCTTCCACCAAGGCGCGGTTCACGCTGGCCGTAGCAAGCAGCGACGGAATAGGCACGTAGCCCCAATCGATGTTCTTATCGGTGAGCACGATGATATCAAAACCATCATTCACGGCACGCACGGCATCGCCAGCGAGGTTCTGCAAGGCGGCTTCCAGGACTTCCCCATTGCCACCGAGCGGGAACTGCATCTTGAGTTCCTTAGCCTTGAAGGCCTTATCGCCGATGTTTTCGAAACGACGGATTTCGTCTTCGGTCACGATCGGGCGCGGAATCTTAATGAGGTGAGCCTGTTCCGGAGTTTCTTCCAGAATGTTACCGTGGTTACCGATATAAGTGGTAAGGCTCATCACCAGTTCTTCACGAATCGGGTCAATAGGCGGGTTCGTCACCTGGGCGAACAGCTGCTTGAAGTAGTTGAACAGCGGCTGCGGCTTGTCCGAAAGCACGGCGAGAGCGGCATCGTTACCCATAGAGCCGATGGGTTCTGCACCGGTCTTTGCCATGGGCTGCAAAATAATGGAAAGGTCTTCGGCAGAATAACCGAAACGCTTCTGCTGCACCAGAATATCATCGGGCACGTCAGAGGGGTTGATTTCGCTGAAGAGGCCACGGACACTCATCTTGTTTTCGGCAACCCAACGGCGGTACGGCTTGCTACGGGCCACGTATGCCTTCATTTCGGCATTCTTCAAGATGTGGTGATTTTCGAGGTCGAGGTAAATGATTTCACCGGGTTTCAGGCGGCCCTTTTCTTCGACTTCGTCATCCTGCAAATCGAGCACGCCCGTTTCAGAAGCCATGACGAAGAGACCGTCTTTACACAAAGTGTAACGAGCCGGACGAAGACCGTTACGGTCAAGGATTGCACCGGCATTCACACCGTCAGAGAAAGCGACGGCAGCAGGGCCATCCCAGGGTTCCATGAGCATGGATTCGTATTCAAAGAAGCCACGCACGTCGCGGCCGAGGTAATGCTTCTGGCCCCAAGCCTGCGGCAGGAGCATCATCATCGCATGCGGGAGGCTACGACCCGCAGCGACGAGAAGCTCAAACATGTTGTCAAGGCTAGCAGAGTCGCTCTGACCCGGCATAATCAGCGGCAAAAGCTTCTGCAAATCGTCACCGATGACTTCGCTCTTGAGGAGCGGTTCGCGGGCGCGAAGGCTGTTCAAGTTACCGCGCAAGGTGTTGATTTCACCGTTATGAGCGAGGTAGCGGAAGGGGTGTGCCAGCGGCCAAGTCGGGAAGGTGTTGGTAGAATAACGCTGGTGAACGAGAGCCAAGGGGCTTTCGAAATCGAGATCGTTCAAGTCCTTGTAGAAGCCTTCGATCTGGCTTGCCAGCAACAGGCCCTTATAAACAATGCTCTTGCGGCTGCAGCTGCAAACATACACGCCCTTGCAGGCCTTTTCAATCAGGCGGCGCACCACATAAAGCTTGATATCAAATTCTTCGTTGGTCTTGAACTTGGAACCGTCAAAGAACACCTGGCGAATATGCGGCAAAGTCTTGCGGGCAGTTTGACCAATGGCAGAGGCATTCACCGGCACTTCGCGGAACTGCACCACGGCAACGCCTTCGGATTCCGCAATGCGCTTGATTTCTGCATCGAGAGCGTCGGCTGCCAAGGTGTTTTCGACAAAGTACATGGCAACGCCGTAACGAGACGGCAATTCCGGGTAAAGCTTGCGGAAGAACTTATGCGGCATGGAAAGCAAAAGACCCGCACCATCACCGGTTTCCGGGTCTCCACCTGCTGCACCACGGTGCATGAGTCTTTTCAAAACAGTGATACCCTGCAACACAATCTGGTGCGAGGCAACATTATTAATATTGGCAACTAAACCGACACCGCAGGCGTCATGTTCGTTGGCTGGATCGTAAAGTGCTTGAGCGTTCATAATAATCCCTTTTTAATTTTTGCGCTCCATATTTGCAAAAATCATGCCAAGCCGACGAAAAACCATCCAATTATTGAAAAATTGGTCAAAAATGTAAAATACAAAAGAATCCGCAAAAATTTACGGATTCTAAAATTTCAAAAAACGTAAAACAACTTGCGATTGTTACAATTTTTGTAATCAATCTACAAAGCGTTTCTTTCTTCCAAGAACAAGCAGCGTCACTACTACGGCAACAAGCAACGCGGCCGAAACACTAATCCAGAGGGCAGACCCACCCACCGTCAGCTGGAAGAACAACACCGAGAGACTCCAACCTATAATTGTCTGGAATACAACCATCAAAGTCCCGTAATAACGCCCCAGTTCACGGAAGGCCGTTCCAAGAGCAGCAAGGCAGGGCACATAGAGTAGAATAAAGAGCAAGTAAGCAAACACCTGGAACTTACCTAGCGAGAAATGCGCACGCATCCCCTTCATGGCCGAGGCAACTTCTTCGTTTTCGGCATCTTCGCTTTCTTCGATAGCATCTTCGACGCCCAGCGGGTTCACCAGCTTGCCAAAGACTTCCGAGAGGTTCACAGGAATAGAGATGAACGCTTCTTTTGCAGTTGCCTTCAGGCTAAAGCCTTCTTCCTCTTCTTCGCCTTCTGCAGCATCTGCGCCAGCCTGGTCTTCGATGCTGTAAAGGGAATTCAGCGTACCCACAATTGCTTCTTTTGCGAAGAGTCCGGTAAAGAGCGCCACAGAGGCGGGCCAGTTGTCCTTCTCAACACCGAAGGGTTCAAACACCGGCGTAATGGCAGAGCCCACCACGCTCAGCACGGACTTATCATTATCGTTGTTGCCAAAACTACCATCGGTACCGATAGAGCCCATAAAGCCGAGCACAGTCACCATGATAAGCACAATCTTGCCCGCACGGAAAATGAATTCGCGGAGGCGAAGCCAAGCATGCCTAAAGAGGTTGCGGAACTTGGGCAAATGGTAAGGCGGCAATTCCATAATGAAGGTGGATTCCTTGCCCACGAACAGAGTCTTTCTCAAAAGCAGGCCGTACAAGAGCGCAATCACGATGCCGACCATATAGATACCGAATACCAGGTTGCCAGCCGCCTTGCCAAAGAAGGCCGCACCGAACAGCGCATACACCGGGAGCCTTGCGCCGCAACTCATAAACGGCACCAGGAACAAAGTCAAGAATCTTTCACGCTTGTTCTCCAGCGTACGCGTACCCATAAGAGCGGGCACAGAGCAACCAAAACCCACAATCATTGGCACAAACGCCTTTCCGGGGAGCCCCAGGAACCGCATGAACCTATCGGCCACAAAGGCCGCACGAGACATGTAGCCCGAATCTTCCAGGAAAGAGAGACATAAAAACATGAAGAAGATAACCGGAATAAACGTGGACACCGTCTGGATACCGGCGCCAAGGCCGTTGGCGAGGAGCGCCACCACAAATCCCGGCGCATGGATCTTTTCCAAAAGTTGCGTGAGGCCATCCACAAAGATTCCGCCCACCAGGATATCGAAGAAATCGATAAACGCAGAGCCCACCGTCACAGCAAACCAGAAAACGAGATACATGGCCACCAAGAACAGCGGGATACCGAGGATACGGTTCAAGAAAAACTTGTCGAGCTTATCGGTACGCGTGCGTTTGTTGGTGTTATCGCGAATCACCTGCGACACAATGTTGCGGGCATAGGAATAGCGCGAATCCGCCAAGGCAAACTCCACTTCTTCGCCCAAGTCTTCTTCAATCTTGTCGTGCGGAATAGAAACATTCAGGCGTTCAGCCACTTCCAATACGCGGCCACTATGTTCCAAGTACTGCACCGCTGTCCAGCGAGGGGTCGCCCCCAGTTCTTTTGCCACCGGCTCAAGCGTTCCCGAAATATCGGCAATCAACTTTTCAAGCACTTCGGAATGCTGCACAGCCTTCGGGAGCGGAAGTTCGTTACTGGAATGGAGCAACTTGTGCAAATCATTCACAAAGCCTTCGCAGCTTTTCGGCGACACGGCAGTGAGCCCCACTGCTGTCACGCCCAAGATTTCTTCCAGCTTTTTCAAGTCGATATGCACGCCGCGCTGGGCCGCAATATCCATCATGTTCACGGCGAGCACCATGGGCACGCCCTTTTCCATGAGCTGGCTGGTCAGGAACAGGTTGCGTTCCAAATTCGTCGCATCCAGAATGTTCACCACCAAGTCGGCTTCGCCCTTGAGCAAATAATCAAGAGCGGCGCGTTCGTCTTCGGAGTTTGCGAACAATGCATAAATACCCGGCAAGTCCACCACGCGAATGGTGTGGTTGTCGAGCTTAAAGGAACCTTCTTTCTTTTCTACCGTTACGCCGGGCCAATTACCCACAATCTGGTTAGAACCCGTCAAAGCATTAAAAAGCGCAGTCTTTCCGCAGTTCGGGTTACCCGCAATCGCAATCGTAAATTCTTCTTTGTCAATAGCCATTACACTCTCTCCAGCATCAGCACGTTAGCTTCTTCTTTACGGAGCGAAAGCCTGTAAGAAAGCACCGCAACCTCAATCGGATCGCCAAGAGGCGCCACCTGCAGCACTTGCAATTCTACTCCGCGCACAAGCCCCATCGAAAGAAGTTTAGACTTGTACTGCGAATCACCCGTACGATACCCCACAATCTTCACTTTGTCGCCGCGCTTAAGTTCCGAAAACTTAGGAGTCGAACTCCATTCTTTCGTTTTCGACTTTCCGCCACATCCACAACTACAACTCATCTTATCCTCTTACAAGCATCACCTAACAGCGCCCAAGCTTACTTCTTCGAGCACTTCACAACTTTCACTTTTTTTGCAGCCGGACTCATATCCGAGGGCTTCATAAAGTCTTCAATTTTCCCAAGCGTTTCTGCAGAAAGGATATGTTCCATGCAGCAGGCATCCTTATCGGCAATGGCCTCGGAAACGCCAAGCTTAATCAAGAAACCTTTCAGCAAAATATGACGGTTCAAAATCAGGGCCGCCACGCGCTCCCCTTCTTCTGTAAGTTCCACGCCGCTGTAGGGTTCTTGCGTTACAAGGCCAAGCTTTTTAAGTTCAATCATGGCCTTTGCCACCGACGGCATTTTGACGGTAAGGGCCGCAGCAATGTCCTTGACGCGGGCGATGCCGTTGGCGAGGCGCAAAATATGCACCATTTCCAGGTAATCTTCGAGACTTTGGCTTAATTTTGTGTGTTCCATTCGAAATCTCCAATCCGGATTCGACAAGTTAGAATCACCTAACATTATTTAGACAGGGCTAATATAGATATTCTAACTTTATTAGTCAAGACTAAATTTGTTACCTAGACAAAAATTTTTAGGATTGACCAACATTAAGCTCTCCCACCAAGACAGTTTTACAAATTTCGTAATCTTACATCCGTTTTTTCAATTTTTGGAAAATCCCAATGTTTTGTAAGAACAGTGAATTCTGGCTTTTTTCACAAATTTCGCCATTTTTCGGTTTTGGCACGGCTTTTGCTCATGGAAGAGCGAAAAATTCAAATTAGGAGATAATTGCCATGAGCAATGAATACAGATTAAAAGCCATCAAGGAAATCGCCAGCGAAAACGCTGGCGCCAACCTCCCCGCAGCACCCGCAAACATCGACTTCTACGGTGAAGACGTCTTCAACGCCGAGGCCATGCGCGCTTATCTTCCCAAGGACATTTGCAAGAAGCTCTTCGCCACCATCGACGGCGGCGCACCGCTTGACCCGAGCATCGCCGGCGAAGTTGCCCATGCCATGAAGAAGTGGGCCATCGACCGCGGCGCTACCCACTTTACTCACTGGTTCCAGCCCCTTACCGGTTCCACCGCCGAAAAGCACGACTCCTTCCTCGAACCCGAAGACGGCAAGGCCATCCTCGCCTTCAGCGGCAAAAACCTGATCGTCGGTGAACCGGACGCCTCTTCCTTCCCCAGCGGCGGTCTCCGTTCTACTTTCGAAGCCCGCGGCTACACCGCCTGGGATCCGACCTCTCCGGCCTTCATCAAGCGTCACGGCAACGGTGCAACCCTCTGCATCCCCACCGCTTTCTGTAGCTACACTGGCGAAGCTTTGGACAAGAAGACTCCGCTTCTCCGTTCTATTCAGGCCCTCCAGAAGTCCGCCGACCGCCTCATGGGTCTCTTCGGTGTCGCCCAGCAGAAGGTCACCGTCACTCTCGGTGCCGAACAGGAATACTTCCTGATTGACAAGCGTTTCTACCTGCAGCGTCCGGACCTGTACCAGGCCGGCCGTACTTTGTTTGGTGCCGCTCCTGCAAAGCACCAGCAGATGGAAGACCACTACTTCGGTAGCATTCCGGCCCGCATCATCAACTTCATGAACGACGTGGAAAAGGAACTCTGGAAGCTCGGCATTCCGGCCAAGACCCGCCACAACGAAGTTGCCCCGGCTCAGTTCGAACTCGCTCCAATGTTCGAAGAAGTGAACCTCGCTTGCGACCACAACATGCAGATTATGGAAGTGCTCCGCCAGGTCGCTGACCGCCACGGTCTCGTCTGCCTGCTCCACGAAAAGCCGTTCGCCGGCATCAACGGTTCCGGTAAGCACAACAACTGGTCTGTGAACTACGGCAAGACCAACCTGTTGAACCCGGGCAAGGACCCGCACCAGAACGCCATCTTCCTCACCACGCTCTGCGCCGTCATCTACGCCGTCGACACCCACGCCGACTTGCTCCGTATGGCTGTTGCCAGCGCCGGTAACGACCACCGCCTCGGTGCCAACGAAGCTCCTCCGGCAATCATTTCCATGTACCTCGGCGACCAGCTCGCCGACGTTATCGACCAGCTTGAAAAGGGCGATCCGAAGTCCAGCAAGCAGGCCGGTGCCCTGAAGCTCGGTTCTGACACGCTCCCGCCGCTCCCCCGCGACGCTACCGACCGTAACCGTACTTCTCCGTTCGCCTTCACCGGCAACAAGTTCGAATTCCGCGCTCCGGGTTCTAGCCAGAGCTGCTCTGAACCGAACGTCATCCTCAACACCATCGTCGCCGAAGCCTTCGACCTCATCGCCGACAAGATGCAGAGTGTTCCGGCCGACAAGTTCCACGAAGAATTGCAGAACCTGTTGCAGAAGATCGTGAAGGAACACAAGCGCGTGATTTTCAACGGCAACGGCTACACCGACGAATGGGTGGAAGAAGCAGCCAAGCGCGGTCTCCCGAACATCCGCACCACCATGGAAGCCCTCCAGGCTCTCAACAAGAAGGAAAATGTGGCCCTGTTCGAAAAGTACGGCGTGTTCAACAAGCGCGAACTCGATTCCCGTTACGAAGTCAACATGGAAGATTACCACAAGAAGATCCACATCGAAGGAAAGATTGCTTTCGATATCGCCAAGAATGTGGTTCTCCCGCAGGTGCTCTGTGCTTACAGCAACGCCCTCAAGACCAACGAAATGGCGATCGCCCAGGGATTCGCCGCCGTTGACAATTACGCCAAGGAAATCGGTGAAAGCTACAAGGCTCTCGCTGCAGCAACCGACCGCATGGAAAAGGCTCTCGGCGACAAGCACGAAGCAATCCTCGATGCCATGGCAGACCTCCGCATTGTCGTCGACAAGATCGAAAGCGTGATCCCCGACGAAAAGTGGCCGCTGCCGAAGTACAGAGAAATGTTGTTTATTTACTAATCGTACTCCTGAACCTCATAATAATCCGAACCTCAAAAATGCAATTCGTCGGCCCCGTGCCGGCGGATTGCTTTTTTACATCATTCACCAATAAATAAACTATATTAGTCGCCATGGAAGCCGCCCCGAAAATCCGACTTTTCCCGAAAATCATCCTTTCGGTTTTATTTTGCGCTTCCCTGATTTTTGCAGAAACTGCAGCCAGCGATTCCCTAGTGTTCGAAAAAGAACACAAGCTTTCGATTGTCGGAATCATCCTCCCCCACAATTCCCTGAAGAATTCGGAGACCTTGCACAGCTGGCCCTTCTTTGCATTCCCCGCTCCCGCTTGGCTGACGAATTACAAGTGGCAAAAGCCGGGCAAACTCGCCACCCTCAAGGGCTCTGCCGCAGGCGAAGCAAACTTTGCCGGCTTAGGGCTAAAGCTGGATGTTTCCGTAGAACTGATTCACTTACTGGAACTCGGCATTCAGGCGAACGGAGGAACCGCCCTCAACTACGGAAAGACCTCCACTTTCATGGGCGTCTATGATGCCGAAGAACGCAACTACCGTCAAGACATCATCTTTACAGAATACGCCTACGGATTCACCTACAAATCATCCCTGACGCTCCCCCTGCTGGTTTTACTCCCTAAAAGCAACTGGACCAAAATCATCTTGAAACTGTCGGGCGAATACGCCTACTCCGCCTACACCGGCGCCGACGATGGAGAAGTCTGGAAAGCGGGCAACGGAAACATGGTAAACGGTTTCCGCTACAAATACGGCGGCACCTTAATCTACATGATGCCCTTCAAGCGAGTGCCCATGGCCATGCTGGCTGCAAATGTGAGCGGATTCAAGCACGCCTACGATTTCGATCCCATCTATAAAGATTACAATCCCGCCTTCAAGACCGTAAGCATCGTGCCCATGCTTTCGTTCAAGGTCAACGAAACTTGGAACGGAATGCTCATGGCCGCCATATCGAGAGACCGCCGCTACGAACACGACCATTACAAGGCGAACGAAGAACTGTTGCAAAAGCAAGTTGGCGCAGAATGGGATCTTCGCACCATCATGTGCATTTTCACCCGAAAATTCTAAAATGCCCCCTATTGGGGCATTGCCATATCCATAGAATTTTTATATATTTATGCACGTATTAACATATTTGCATAGACTTGGGATGCCGGTCCGACCCGCCCCACGGAGATTTTATGAAGATTATCGACATTCTGAAGCAAGATAAGATGAGCCTCTCTTTTGAAGTTTTCCCGCCTAAAAAAGAGACTAGCTTCGAAAGCGTGAAGGCAGCCACCGAATCTATCGCCGCTCTCGGTCCCTCCTTTATGAGCGTTACCTACGGCGCAGGCGGCGGCGTTAGCCACTTCACCCTCGATATCGCCAAGAACCTCAAGCAAAAGTTCGGCATTCCGATGCTCGCCCACCTTACCTGCGTTTCTAGCAGCAAGGACACCGTTCACCAGCGCATCGAAGACATGAAGGCCGCCGGCATCAAGAACGTGATGGCGCTCCGCGGAGACTTGACTCCGGAACTCATTGAAAAGGGCCGCGACAACTGCGACTACCATTACGCCGTGGAACTCATTCGCGAACTCAAGGCCGCCGACGCCGATTTCTGCATTGGTGCCGCCTGCTACCCCGAAAAGCACCCCGAAAGTGCCAACCAGGCTGAAGACATCAAGCACCTTAAAGAAAAGGTGGACGCCGGTGCAGACTTCCTTACCACCCAGATGATCTTTGACAACAACCTGTTCTTTAGTTTCCTCTACAAGCTCCGCGACGCAGGCGTTACCTGCCCGGTACTCCCCGGTATCATGCCGATTACGAACGCAAACCAGGTGGAACGCGCCATCAAGCTTTCCGGTTCCTTCATGCCGCAGCGTTTCAAATCTCTGGTGGACAAATTCGGTAGCGATCCTGAAGCCATGAAGCAGGCCGGCATCATTTACGCCAGCGATCAGATTATCGACCTGTACGCCAACGGCATCACCAACGTTCACGTATACTCGATGAACAAGCCCGACGTTGCCGAAGGCATTCTCAAGAATGTGACTGCGATTTTGGGAAAGAACTTTAAATAAGTTCCGACTTTACTTTTTAATCAATCTGAGAATCCCCTGTTTATTGTATTCAGGGGATTCTTTTGGGAATGGATTCTTCGCTTCTTGACGAAGCACATAGTGGACACCTTCGCCCAGATCCACCTCGGAGCCGGACTTGGCAGGAACACCATCGCCGAACAGGCTGTCGACAGCCATGAGCAAAGCCTCTTGCGGGTCTTCGGCGCTAGCGGCTATGCACAAATCAGGCAGCATGAAAGTCGCAAGGCCCAGTGTATAAATAGTCTCGCCCGCTTCTACAAAGTTAATCCACGGATCCATGGGATATTCACCGTCACCCACTTCTTCGCGGAAGCCGGCATCTGTCCAGGCCGCACCACATTGCTGCATATAGACGCCCAAGGCACCAGCGTTGAACACCTTGAGAATGGCCATATTCACCTGAGTCACTTCGTCAATATTCTTGACCTCGCCAATCAAGAACAGCAGGGACCTGTGAGCCTCAATTGCTGCAGCGGCATCAGCAGAAATATCCTGATGTTCCTTAAAAATATCGGCAAGACCAGGCACATGTTCCTTGCGGACCACCTTGAACATCACGCCGCAACCGGGAATAATCACCGACTGGGCATCGGCGGCCAGCGTTGCAGTTTCGGTCAGGGCGAGAGGTTCGCCCACTTCTTTAGTCAAAGGGAATGCGAGAATGAATTGAGGCATAGTTCAAAGCACCTTCAGCGCAGTTAAATGTTATTAGTTGTCAGAACGTCGCTCACGGCATTCTTTAAAAGGGCGTTATCCTTCGGTTTAGGCAACGAGACGTTTCCTTTTTCGCTCATGGCCGCAAGCAAAGTCTCGATAGAGAAATTCGATTCGCTGATGGTTGCCGCATAACCTTCGCGGGCTAAATCCTGGGCAAGAATCACCTGTTCGTACTGCCCGGGAGTCGGCACAAAAATGCATTTCGCGCCAAGGACAGCCATATCCATCACCGTACTGTAACCGCCGCGGGACACCACCCACTGGGCTCCACGAACAGCTTCTGCAAACTCCCTATCGGGCAAATGGGTATGGAAATCGATATTGCCTTCGCTCCAGGATTTCACTCCTAGAACAGGCTTTCCTAAAATGATGGCATGACGACCGGGAACCTTGGCAAGTACATTGCGCAGCAACGATTCAAAGCGACTCCGCGCCGGTTCCACGCCCGAGACAATGGCTACAAACTTGTAGTTCCGGGGAGTTTCTGTCCCAAGATGATTTTCAAAACGGGACAAGGCCCCCACATACTTTACCGGCACCGGCGACTTGTTCACATGGGAAAGCCCCGCCGCATACCCTGGGAATTCGGGCAAGTCCGGAACCCAGACTTCATCAAAATGCTTCATGACCGAAGCATGCCAAAGCATTCCCACAGGCTCAAAAGCCGAAAGCACCTTCGGGAAGGCAATGCGACGCTGGTGCGTCATATAAACGGATTTCGCATGGCGACTATAGAATCCGAAACGGTTGTCGGACACCAGAACATCGTAATGGTAGCGTTCCACCATTTCTTCGGCAAAGCGATGTTCATAATTCATCACCTTCCGCAGATGGACGCCGTTCTTGGCTAGCCACAAGCCCATGTTATAGCCGTGCTTGGGGTAAACGATATTGTAAGACGGAGCCAGACGCTGGCGAAGTTCCTGGAAGAAGCCACGCAGCAAGGTAGCGTTAGAACGCACCACCGCCAATTCCACCTCGGCACCTTGATTCAGGAACTCACGAACCACGGGCACGCAACGGGTTGCATGCCCAAGTCCCCAATCCAAAGGTGCTACCAGGACTTTCAACGAGAAGCCTCCAGCCAGGCATTGGCCCAATCGCCGTGGTCATAATCCTTATCGTGCTTGTCACCTTCGTCCAGACGAAGTTCCAAGACTCGTACGCCCTTGACATCCACCGTAATGGATTGCTTTTCGGTAGAATACATGCGCTTGCTGTGGAACAGTTCGCGATCATCTCCCAGCACAATGAAGGATGCGCCATCGCCACCAACGCTCTCGTCATCAAGACCGATTGTTGCATGGAACTTGTCGAAGGAACGAGGGAGCGTAAACTTCATAAACGAAGGTGCATGGGAACCGATTCCGTAACGGAATACTTCCTTGTCAATGGTAATCTTTCGATGTTCCACCGTCGTATTCTTCTGGGGCTGTCCCCAGGCCTGGTCAAAGCTATCCATCTTCAACTCAGAAAGCAACAGTACGTTGGGTGATTCCACAAAGAAATCCTTTACCAGCCTAAGGGTGTCTGCATCCGGCATCACACATTCAAGGGTCACGCGGTTCATGCCCGCCTTGATCTTGGTCGAATCCAGCATCAACGTATCCGACGGCAGCGAAAGCATCAGTTCTTCCTGCAGTTCGCCATTCAAGGAATAGGCGTAAGTGATGGTTTCGGGGAAACGCTTGTTCACGATCATGGCGTTATTTTCCATGTCACTCACAAAGAAATTCTGCAAGTAGGTAGACACGCCCTTCTTAGCCGTAATCTTATAAATCGCCAAGGGATAGCCAAAGAGTTTAGGTTCAATCAGCACCCTTTCGCTCTTGTAATCTTTCAAGATTTCGTCCACCTGATCCGTGGTCTTGAAGCCCACCACACGGGACTTGCGGTTCAATTCACCATAGCCATCCTGACCGCGAACCATATAGATGTTTCCATTCGACACCTGCTGCCACTTGGCAAAGGTTTCATTGTCCCAACTCATGAAGGAGCGTTCACTGAAGGAGCTATGTCCCGAGGCAAGCATCTGCCAGGGGCGCGCATAGATAAAGATGGAATTCTTGGGATAGCTTTCGAGAGCCTTGTCCAAATAATCTTCTTCACCCAGCAACTTATTCTTGTAATAGAGCATATTGTGGCGGTAGCTATCCCCATGGTAAATCATGAGTCCAAGCGAAAGTGCCGCCGCCACGGCCAGAATAATCTTCCCCGCCGCCTCAGGTTTCATCTTAGTCGAAAAGACCAGGGCGTCGTACAGGCCAAGGGCCATAATCAGGGCGAACAACGGGAGCGCCACCAGCACGTAACGCTGGTTAATGTCGATAGTGAAGGTTCCCGACACATTCAGGAGAATCACAAAGATCTGCAGGCAGAACAGAATGCCCAGCAAGGCACCGCGCCAGTAGCGCCGAGAATAAATCAGACGGAACAGGAGCCATGCAGTAGCCGCCAACAGAATAACGGTAAAGGTCGTGTAGAAAGGATTCTGCATAATGCCGCCAAAAGACGGATCCTTATTCAGATTCAGCATGACTTCAATATTCGTCTTCAGGTTGAACCAGAAGTTTTCAAGGGAATGGGCCGCATGTTCGCCCCCCTGGAAATCGTAACCGCGATAAGCGGCCATGGTATTCACCGAAGGCCAGCTCACTACAATCACTGCGGCCACAAACAGCGGAAGCCTGTGAGCCTTTTCAAAGAAATACTTGTAGTAGTAAAGAGCGAAGGGAATAAACGCAAACACGGTTTCTTGTCTAGTCTGGGCAAAGAAGCCAAGCAGCGGCACTGTGAGCAAGAAATGTTTCCAGTTCACCTTGCTTGCCGGTACAAAGGCATACCAGGCCATCAAAACCGCAAGCAGGAATATGTACAGCACTTCGGTGGATGCCGAACGGGCCTGCAACAGGTAAATAGGCATGCCACCTAGGAATGCCGTCGCCGCCAGAGCCGCCCATTCATTCTTGAACCACTTGGAAAGGGCAAAGAAGAAGAACAGCAGACTAAGCAGGTAGAACGGGAAGTTCACCAGCAAAGCCGTATCGCGATTGGGTGATGCAAAATTAAAAACCAGCGAATAAACAAAACCAAGAGCCTTGCCCTTAAAGTTGTTCACCTCGGTTTTACAATCCAGCACGCCATTGTTCCATACGCCTTCGTTACAAATGCCACCCGTATGTTCAAAATACATCTGGAGCCCCATGGACTCCCAGCTAGTTTCATCGCTCAAGACTCGGTGGGTATTGCTGATGTTCCCGAACATGAATACCGAAAACACAAGGGCAATGCCCGCAAAGGCACAAATGCTTTTTCCCGAGGGTTTAAAACCTTTCCATCCTTGGGCAATCACCGGAATATTGACCACCAAACCCACAATCAGCAGGATGAAGGTCGAAAGAATGGAGTAATAACCCCAATCGATATCCCAACGTCTAGCGTAAGAAACGGTCAAATTATTAAAAATGAGGAATGCGACAACCAATACGGCCAGCGTAATTCCAATAACAGTAAAATGCCTGCGGCCAATGCCCAGACGCTCAAGAATATTCTTCATGCCTTTAATTTAGCTAATACTTGATAAACAAAAGCCCTTTCAGATACCTGAAAGAGCTTTTTCATATTCATTTTTAAGAGTTTATTCTTTTTCGATGTACTTATCCATGAACTCTTCGACCGGAAGCGGTTTCGAGTAATAGAAACCCTGCAGGCTCTTGATCTTGAAGCGCAACAGGAATTCTCGCATTGCAGGCGTTTCAATACCTTCTGCAGTCACTGAAGAAGAGAAGGAATCGGCAAGTTCCGAAATAAAGCGCACCGTTTTCTGGTCAGAGGGATTCTGCTCGATATTCATCACAAAGCTACGGTCAATCTTCACCGTGGTCACCGGGAGCTCACGCAGCACGCCGATAGAACTGAATCCCGTACCGAAATCATCAAGGGCAACCTTGATTCCACGATTGCGAAGCCTCGTGAAAATATCCTTAAGAAGAGTCATATCCAAAAGACGGCAGCGTTCCGTGATTTCCAGGCACAGGTTCTGCGGCGGGAACTTTTCTTTTTCCAAAACCTCCAGAACACTATCCACAAAGTCTGGCTTTTCAAGCTGCGTGTACGAAAGGTTCACGTTTATCACAAAGCCCGGATAAGCTTCCAAGAATTTTTTGGCATCCCTGATAGACGTTTTCAAAATCCACTTGCCCAGTTCCGGGAACAAGTTATCCTGTTCCAGGACGTCTACAAATTCCACCGGGGGAACAACGCCGTATTCCTCGTTTTTCCAGCGAATCAAGGATTCAGCGCCAATCACCTTTTCGGTATTGGCATCCACAATCGGCTGGTAACACAAGTAGAACCCTTCGCAGTTGTTCACAATGCTGTTGCGGATCACGTTGATACGTTCAATCGCAAAGCGCTTGTCGTCATTTACGTTGTTCTTAAGAACGAACAGTTCACCCAAGTGATTATTCTTGGATTCATAATAAGCAAAGCGCAAGCACGAATAAACCGTTTCTGCGGTAACATCAAATTTTTCCAGATTAACGGCACCAGCCACGAACGAAAGAACCACGCGAGTTCCGTCCACATTAAATTCATGAATGGAGTTGTACTGGATGCGCTTGTACAGGTTCTTCAAGTCTTCAACAGAGGCACTTTTACAGACAATGGCGAACTTGGTTCCATCCAGTCGATACCAATCGCCCAGGCCATGGGCCTCGGTCTTGAGCATCTTTGAAAATTCCTGCAGCACGCGGTTTCCGAAGGTGTAGCCGTAAATTTCGTTCAGGCGCGAAAAATCATTAATGCCCAAAGTCATTATCTGCAAACTTTCTCCACGCCAGTTTGCCGATTGCAAATCTTCCAAGAAACCATAAAGGCTTCTCATGTTGGAAACATCGTCAAAATAACTCAGGGTGTCGTTGTTCTTGATAGTCCCGCCAAAATAGTCGGGTTCCCCTTTTTCGTTACGGAGCAATACACCGCGGCAAGTGCAAACAATGTAGCGTCCGTCTTTTGTCAGCACACGATATTGAAGATTATGTTCAGTCGCTTCGCCCTTCATGACCGCTTCAATATTTTCTTTATAAGCGGCACGGTCATCCGGATGAATTTTTTCCATCCAGGCATAGGTGACACCCTGCATGTATTCATCTGGCAAACCGAAATAGCGAACAGCCTCTTTGGACCAACGGGTCCAATCGGTCCTCACATCAGTAACGTAAGTATAGGCCCCATTCGCAAGTACCGAAAACGCCTCGAACAAGGAATCAATTTTCGTTTTTACAACGCTATCCATCATTTTCTCCTTCTGATGCAACAACGCAGTTCTTGCCCAACTTCTTGGCCCTGTACAAAGCCTTGTCAACGCGAACAAGCGCTGCATCAGCGCTTTCGCCCTTCCTAAGTTCGGTCACACCGGCACTCACGGAACGACGTCCAGCTTTTTCAAATGTAACATCATTGAAAGCGACGCGCACCCTATCGGCAAATTCTATAGCCGTTTTTAATGAAGAATCCTGCAAAAGCACCATAAATTCTTCACCTCCCCAACGGCCTATAGGAGATTTCACATCCATAATCACCGGTACCGGTCGCAAGGAACTACCACCATGAAGTTCGTATTCCTTTTCGCACATGGCTTCAAAATCAACCATGTCAAAATTTGCGGCATCGACCCCGGACACTCCAGTTTCATCGGCCACTCTCCGCAAGACATGGCCAATTTCTTTTATGACGTTATCACCTTCCTTGTGGCCCCAAGTGTCGTTAATTTGTTTAAAATTATCGATATCCAGCATTACCAAGCAGCCGGGCCTTCCCAATTCCACGCACTTGGTAATTCTGCGCTGAATTTCGCCACGGTTAAACACTTCCGCAAGGGAATCCGTAATAGATGTCAACGCAAGTTTCGCATTGACTTCAGCCTGTTCCTGAGCCGTTACATCAATGAAAGTGGCCAGGCGGTTAATCATGGAAACCTTGCCCGAGAACGTCTCTTGAGGCATTTCAAAGTCATAACGCTCCCCTCCCTTGCCTTCGCGCATTCCCGCTACCACAAGGGTCGCGTTGTGTTGGTTCACGCAGCAGCCCGTACGCAAGAATTCGCTAGAGGAATAAAAGCCCGAGGTAGAAGCAATGCTCTGCAACGGCAGCGTTTCTCCACTGATTTCTTCTTTACCCCAAAAGATTCGACGCACCACACAAGAATAAACTTTGACAATTTCAGGGCCAAACACCCCGACCTCACGACCATCTTTTCGGACACTTGCAAGAATCGTCCACGGGTCGCCATAAGCGAGACGCACTTTCATGCCTTCGTCGACATCCGAAGACATGAGCATGGAACCATCCTCATTACATGTCAACGGAGAACGCATGATGTCGATCCCGTTGCGCTTATAGAACAGCGGGAACTCCAACGTGTTGTAAATAAAGTGTTCGTCATTGGGAATATTCAAATAGCGATGATAAATTTCATAGGCAGGGACGCCGTCCAATTCGTACAGTACAGGGCCCTTCGCTTTTGTCACCAAAAATTCACGGCCAAGGGGTTTCCAACCAATGACGTGAGTAGTATAGATGTAGAAGTCTTCACCGCCTATCAAAAGGACAACTACACCCTTTCCGGAATACCCGCCCACATTGGAGAAGACACAAGTTTCTGTACTCGTCAAATTCGGATTAATGGCGCCACCGCCAAAAATGGCAATCGACGGATCCACATCCTTGAATGCATCACAGAACGGCGTCATGGAAACACCAAGGGTCGTGATTTGCAGTTCAACAGCCTTCACCCAAGGATTCGCCTTGATTTCTTCCTTGATACTGCCCACCACATCAACGGCATTTTCAGCACTTATGGTATACTGCAACAATTTGAGCTGCGTCGTGGGATATTCGAAAATGGTGCAGATAATGGAAATCTCGGCATTAGAAAGCCGCCCATCCACAATATTACCGCCCGTGGAGCAGCCCATGTAAATGGAATCCGGGAAATTCTGCGAAATAACGTCACAGACAAGATCGATTTGTCCCCGATCCATAGAATTGGAATAGATCTGGAATACCAAATGAGAAAACACCCTTGACTTGCACCAAAGGCCAATCTTGTCGAGGTCGCGTTTCAACGACGTAATGCTGTGATAATCAAACTGGAACTGTTTCATGAATTGGCAATATCCCCTATACCATTATACCATATAACAATATAGAAGATATATCAATGATGACAATTTTGTTTGAAAAAAGTTACCGTAAATATTCCAATTTGGAATATTTGTGATTAAAACGGCTAGACTGCGAATTTTTCGATAATTTCGGCAATTCCGCCGTGATTATTGTCGGCCTTGGTCACATAATCGGCCACGGATTTTGCCACCTCGGAGGCGTTGGCCATGGCAATTCCCACCCCGGCGGCCTCAATCATGGGACAATCGTTTTCTTCGTCGCCCACGGCTATGGTGTCAGAGAGGGAAACCTTGTAATAATCCGCCATAAAACGCACCGCATCGCCCTTGTTACTCTGCATATGCGAAAATTCCAGCATTTCGGGCTTGCTGAACACGTCAAAGAGCTTGCCGGCAGTGGTTTTGCGCATTTCGGCTCTAAAATCTACCAAGCTATCGTGATCAAAGGGCGTAATGATATTCACCTTGATAGGCGGCTTGACCACCACATTGATGAACTCGCCATAGTATTCGCGGATATCCTTGACCACCACGTAATCCATCTGCATAATACGGCAGTAGTTCTTGAGCTGTTCAGTTTCGTATTCCGAAACCACCAGATCGCCCGAGTAGGTGTGCGCGTGCATGCCGTGCTTATGAGCCTCATCCATAATGAACTTGACGTCATCTACGGAGATTCGGCGCGTGAGGATGGATTTTTCGGTAGCGTAGTCGTAAATGAGCCCGCCGTTGAAACTCACCAGGAAGAATCCCGGCTTGTCAAAGCCGTACTTTTGAGCCAGCTGCTTTGCACTGGTAAGCGGACGCCCGGTGCAGAGCACCAGCTTGTGCCCGCGAGCAAGCATTCCCTCGATGGCCTTCATGTCCACATCGAGAATGGTCTTGTCGTCGGTCAGGAGCGTTCCGTCCAAATCGGTAAAAAGCAGCTTCATGCAGGCTAATTTAGAAAATCAAATACGTCATTGCGAGGAGCCTAGGGCAACGCGGCAATCCAAATATGAATTTCAGAAACATTTACTATATTCCTTAACATGAAAATCGATGAATTATTGAGCGAAGCGAAGACTGTGGCCATTTTCGGGCATGTTCGTCCGGACGGCGACTGCGTGGGTTCAACCACCAGTATCTACAACTACATCAAGGACAACTACCCCGCCATTACCGCGGACTTGTTTCTTGAAAACTTCCCCGACAGCTACAAGATTCTGCGCGGCACAAGCGATGCCCGCTCCGCCTGGACTGCCGAATGCAATGACGGCAAGCCCTACGACTTGGCCTTCTTGATGGATACCCCGAGCTTTGAGCGCGTGGGTGCAAACGGAGCCGAATGCGTCAAGGCTGCCAAGAAGACTGTCAACATCGATCACCACATTTCTAACCCGCTGAACCTTTGCACCGTGAACTTCGTGGAGCCCGAAGCAAGTTCGGCCTGCGAAGTGCTGTTCATGCAGCTCTCCAAGGACAAAATCAGCCAAGAAACAGCCAGCACCCTGTATCTTGGAATTGTCCACGACACAGGCGCCTTCAAGTACAGTTGCACCGGCAAGCGCACCATGCAGGTGGTGGGCGACCTTATCGAAAAGGGCGTCGACTTCGCCAAAATCGTAAACGAAACTTACTACACCCGCACCTACAAGCAGACCCTTATTACGGGCTTTGCCATGCAGCAATGCAAGCTCGGCTTGGGCGGTAAAGTCGTCTACAGCTACATCACGCCCGAAGACATGGAACGCTTCGGTGTCACGCCCGTGGAACTTTCCACCGTCATTGACACCATCCGCGAAGTCGGCGGCACCGAAGTGGCCTTACTCCTGTACCCCGTGAACGGCAAGTACAAGATTAGCCTGCGCAGCAACTACATTGTAGACGTGAACGCCATTGCCAAGGAATTCGGTGGCGGCGGCCACACCCGTGCCGCCGGTGGCGACACCAGCGACAACCCCGAAGTGGCTATCGAAAAGATCCTGGGGCTGATTGAAAAGCAGCTTTAAAATATTTTACGACCAGCCTTTCTCTTTTTTTGGTATATTAAAATACGATAGAAGGAGAATAGCATGAAGAGCAAATTCATACACGGACTGTCGGCAACCATAGTCCTTACGGCAGCTTTCCTAGCAGGATGTTCCGATAACGCAAGCGACGCTGTAGATGCGTCAAGTGAACTTTCTAGCAGTTCCGATGCAAGATTGTCTAGCGGTCAAGCAGACAGCCCCACACAAGGTTCCTCAAGTTCTGAAGTTTCAGGCTCCGTGGAATCAAGCGCAGCAGAAAGTCCCTCCAGTTCAACAACAACATCGTCATCTAGCGAAATAGAGGCGCCTTCAAGTTCTGCAACTACGTTATCATCAAGCGAATCAGAGACACAATCAAGTGCAAATGTCACGCCATCTAGTTCCTCGGTTTCAAACTCCGCAACTAGCAGCAGTACAGACACCTCACTTTTTGAACCGATTACGCGATCTTCCAGCAGTTACAGCAAATTACGCAACGAACCCGAAGACGAACGCCATAAGATTTACCGACTGCTCTACCCTGTCGAAAACGGGACGCTTGACACGGGCTATTTTGACCAAGGCGGCTGCGAAATCCAGAACGACGGATCCTTTGCGTGCCGTCAAAAAAGCTGCATTGAATATGTCGGAGGATACATCGACTTTCATAGCGAAGGAATGTTTCCCAATGACGGGGACGAGAGACATGCTAAATATTTCCAGGGAAACACCGACGAGACAAGGCTCATCGACATCAATTTAGGCGACAGCGCCCTTACCTCGTACATTCCCTACGCCGACATCCCGGAATTCGACATTGAAGGAATCAAGGCCCAGCTTTCGACACTCCCGGCAGCCACATGTACCACTTTGGTGCAGTTTGTCAGCAATTATAAAATGAGCGCCAGCGGACTGCCCGAAGGTTTTGTCTTGCACCTAGACGCCAATTTCGCTCTCATGCCATTAGAACGCGTGACGGAACCCTATTCCATGGTATTCCCTAAAGATGAGATTGACACCGTCAAGGCAAACATTTCCAACAGCGAAAAACGCCTTGAACACGGGTACACCTTGTTTGATGAAATTAGATATGCCAAGGAATCCCTTTTCTCCAAGAGTTCCATTGAATACAACACCTATGTCAGTAACCAAGGCTGCGGTATCGTGGCACAGACATACAATCCCATGCCATCAGGTGCCGCCGGCAGATGCCAAGGCTGGATTATCCCCGAAAGAGCCAGAGAATTCTCGGTGCGTTTCATCAACACTTCGGACAAAACCCCGGCTTCGTTCACATGGAAGCTGACCTACATGGATCAGTTTGGCCGTGGCGGCACCATCGACATCACGACACAGCTCAAGTAGCGTTATACTAGGAACAGCGCAAAAGCGAGCAGTACAAATACGACGCCGCTAAACCAGTTGAGGTTGCGGTTCGCCTTCGGGCTATTCAACAGGAACTTCTTAACTGCACCCGCCAAAATCGCGACCGAGCCGAACACAATCAGCGTCGCGGCAATGAATTCTAAACCGAGAAGTGCGATTTGCAGACTCGGGTGAATGGGACGGTCCATTTTAACTGCCGGCGGAATGAACGAAAGCAAAAAGAGGACTGCCTTCGGGTTCGTCAAGTTCATGATGACGCCGCGTAGGTAAAGCTTGCGACCCGGAAGCGACGTTTCAGCCCCCTTGGCATGTCCGTCTACCACCGTACCAGCACGGACTTGAAAACTTTTGTAGGCCAGATAAAGCAGGTAGGCAGCCCCCAGGCACTGCATCACGAAAAAAGCCGTCGGACTGGCGGCAATCAAGGCCGAAACGCCAGCCACCAAAAGCCCCGTTTGCACCAAAATGCCCGTACAAAGGCCCAAAATCACACAAAAACCGGCGCGGGCACCGTGAGTCGCACTTTGTGTAAGGACAAATAAGTTGTCGGGGCCAGGAGCAATCCCTACCACTAACGCGGCAATGAAAAATTCAAGCATAATCGGCCCTAAAACAGCCTCTAGAGTTTGCTCAAGAAGCTATCCACATCCAGCTCGTCGAGGTCTTTCTGCAAGTCCGAAAGCATGTCGTCCGAAATGACCGCCGGTTGCACCTTTTCGGCATCTTTTGCAGCCATGGCACCGGCAATTTTTTCAGCCACATTTTCAAATTCCGACGGAGCAGAACCTTCACGGGGACTGGGCAAGCTTTCGCCCTTTTCGGAACGTTCTTCGGCCAGGGCTTCGGAGGCTTCCACCATTTTCTTGAGGGCCTCGGCTACCGCACCCATGGCACCGCCGTTGCTCACAACGGCATCGATGGCGCGACTCAGCTTCTTGCGGAGTCCGGCAAATTCTTCGCGATCCAACTCGGCAACATCGCCATGGTAATACATCAACGGAGTCTTGCAGCGGGCGCAGCAAAACACCATCATGTTGGCGCCATCACCTTGAATCTGGGCGTCAAAAGATGTACCGCAATGGGGGCAGTCAATATGGAATTCACTCATACCCTATAATTTAGAAATTTTACAGCGAATTCGCCCATATTTTTTTATTATTACGACATGCTTTGTCAGTGGCTTTATCATTTAACGAATATTGATCTTTTTGATGGCCGTCTGTTCCGTGCTGGTACAGCAGCCATGCTCTCCATCATCCTCGTCATGACCTTCATGCCGATCTATATCCGAAAGCTCCAGAGCCTCGATGCGACATCTGACTTCGACAAAGACGGCAAATCCAAGTCGCCCCCGATTATGGGCGGCCTCCTCCTGGTCATCGTGGTAGAAATTGTGTCGCTCCTCGTGTGCAAGATGAACGGCTATACCATTTCGACCTTGATTGTGCTTGCAGCGTTCTCTGCAGTAGGAGCCATCGACGATATTGCCAAGGTCAAGGCCAAGCGCCTCATCAAGCTGGGCAAGCTCAAGGCTGCCGACTACATGGACAAAGCCGACGGTATTTCCAGCAGCCTTAGACTATTCCTCTATTTCTTGTTTAGCCTGGTAGTGGCCATCTTCTGCTACAAGTTCATTCCCGAACTCAAAGGCGACCTGACTATCCCCTTCTGCCCCATCGACGTGTTCCAGATACACCTCCCCAACTGGATTTTCGTGGGCTTCATGACTTTTGTGATTGCCGCTTCTGCCAACGGCACCAACTTTACCGACGGTCTCGACAGCCTCGTTTCTGTGCCCATTCTTTCGAGCATGGTATTTGTCGGACTGGTGGCCTACGTGAGCGGCAACTTTATCTTTAGCCAGTACCTGAGCGTACCTTACCTGCCCGGCTGCGACGAACTGTTCCCGCTGGCCATGTCGATTGCAGGCGCTCTGCTCGCCTACCTGTGGTTCAACAGCCCTCCGGCCGAAATCTACATGGGCGACGCCGGTTCCGTGGGTTTCGGTGCAGCCATCGGCATCATGTTCATTCTGGTGCAGGCAGGACTCTTCCTCCCCATCGTCTGCATCATCATCATTGCCGAAGCTTGCTCCGTGTTGCTCCAGATTAGCTGGTTCAAGTTCACCAAGAAAACCACCGGCGAAGGCAAGCGCATCTTCCTTTGCGCTCCGCTCCACCACCACTACCAAAAGAAGTGGGAAGGCCGTTTCCCGAGCAAGCCCCTGATGAATTCGAAGATCGTGTGGCGCATGCACCTCATCAGCATCTTCGCGCTCATTTTCAGCATGGTGGTATTCTTCGGAATCAGGTAAGCCAGGTTCTTATTGAAATAGAGCCGGGCAGTCTTAGGGACTTCTAGTCCTTAAGACAGCGAACGGGGTGGTAGGATTTATAGGTAGTTGCAGAATGCTCTGTAAAAAGCCCTTCATAATCCCCATGCAGCGTCAAAAGCCTAATCTCATAGACACTTAACGGAGTAATGCTCCAAAAGCCGGTAGTTTCCCCAAGGTACCTATAAACCTTTTTCCCATCAGAGTGGTTCGCTACACCAGACGGAAACGCGGAAAAGCCGTAAGTATCCAAGCCATTTCCATCTACACCTTCATCCACAACGTAGTTCCAGCCACGTTTAGATTTTAGCTTTATACCCGCATAAAATTCTCCACCGGCAAAATCAATCAAGGTTTTCCATTCCCTCAACGAGGGCAAATGCCATTCCGGTGGGCAAACACCCTGAACATTTCGTGCAAAATTACAACTTGCCTCTGAGCCACAATTTATAGGATCTTCTTCGTCCGTAGCAAGACCCACCGAATCAATAACCGCGCTCCATTCGTAATAACGCCCCATCAGTTGACACTTGAGCGAATCACCGTCATAACACAAACTTCCTTGTTTCAACAATGGCATCGCAAGAGTGTCCCAGTAGTTTAGATTTTGAGCCATCCAAATCTGGTCGCCAATTTTCACCGTCTTGTAAACTTGTCCATCGCGCGGGTCCGTAAAACTGTCATATTTAATTTCAGGATTCAGAAGATCTTCTTTTGAAACATCCCATCTCCAGTTACGGGAAGTATCTGGGTTAACAGACAAATCATTGATACAGCGGACACTAAGTCCCATTCTGATATCCGTAGAAAATTCAGCGATGAAAACACTCGAATCCTCATGTTTCATGTCCGCATGGAAAGCATATTCAGGATTATCTTCACGCTGGGCAGATGTCCAGAAAAGCGCCGTGTAGCCATCGAAATCATAAACGCCATTATAATCCCTAAGACCAAAAGGCATTGCGGAAAAGCCATAGACGTCCGAACCATTCGGACCATCGAAATCAGTCTGTCCTGGACGAGCCACCCTATAAAAACTGGCCCAGCCTGTACGAGACTTGAGTGCCTTAGCCCCAGTCTTCAACCCTCCAGCCTCTACGGCCAAGACTTTCCACTCAAAGATACTCGGCAAATGCCAGCCTTCGGGACAAATTTCAGTAGCGACATCCCAGGAGTACATGCGACCGGCCAATTCACAATTTTTCGCATCGTTTTTAAAGCACCACATTTTGCCGTTAAGAAGCGGAGTCTTTACACTATCGGAATAATTCAAGTTTTCCGCCATCCAAATCTGGCCACCGATTTTCACCGATCTGTAAACCTTGCCGTCGCGTTTATCAACGAAGGAATCATACTGAGCATCAGGATTCCAGATGGATTCTTTAGTGATTGTCCAATCAAAATCAGATTGAAGCGCCCACGAATAATCTTCCGACGAAGAAACTCCTTTATCTGTCAAGGCGCTACTGGAAGACTGCTCTGCGGGAGAACGGTCACCTTCAACACCATGGCTGCGATGGGAGTCACGCTCCCCGTTATCGTCGCGTCCGTCATCAATGATGGCACCGGAAGAATAATCCGTATTTTCCTGTTCCGAAGAAGCTGAATTCGAGTCGTCTCCGCATGCAGAAAAAATCATAGCCGCGATCACGGCCGTAACCATTGCAATATTTTTTTTCATTCCTAGCTCCGCAATAAATCAAACGGAATATAGAAAATCTTTAATATTCAGCTTAGATAATTCTGCACATTGCTATATTGTAGCGTATGAGCAACATTATCGAAACTTTGAATGCGGCTGGCCAGCAGGAACTGGTAGCCAAGCTTGAATCTTTGAGCGGCGATGCCCGCAAGAATTTGGAACGCGATATCGAAAGCCAGAACTGGGAAGAACTCAAGACGCTTTACACCGAAAAGTCCAACGCCTCGCTTGACGACAACGTGACCGGCGACTTGAAGCCCATGCCGTTCAAGACCGCTATCGATGACCTGCGCTACGATTTTTGGAAAGAGACTGGCGAAATCCTGCTCGGCAAGGGCCAGGTAGCAGCATTCCTGGTTGCAGGCGGTCAAGGTTCCCGCCTCGGTTTCGATGGTCCCAAGGGCATGTTCGACATCGGTCTCCCGAGTCACAAGAGTTTGTTCCAATTGCAGGCAGAACGCTTGCAGAACTTGGCCGCACAGGTGGGTCACGCGATTCCCTGGTGCATCATGACGAGCCCGCTGAATCATGAAGCGACCGTCAACTTCTTTACCGAGCACAACTTCTTCGGTTACGCCCGCGAAAACATTCGTTTCTTTGAGCAGGGTACCATTTGCGCCCTGACTCCCGAAGGAAAGGCTGTCGTCGACAACGACCGATTGGCACTTGTTCCCGACGGAAACGGAGGATGCTTCCGCGCTCTCGCCCAGAGCGGCACCCTCGCCTGGCTCGTCGAAAAAGGCGTGCGCTACGTATTCCTTTACAGTGTGGACAACGCCCTCTGCCGCATTTGCGACCCGGCCTTTATTGGCGCGCTCGCCAGCGAAGGCCGCAGCATGTCCGCCTCCAAGGTGGTGCATAAAGCCGGCCCGAACGAAAAGGTGGGAATTTTTGCCTTGCAGAACGGCAAGCCCGGCGTGGTTGAATACAGCGACCTTCCGGAACAGTACCGCGACATGACGAACCCTGACGGAAGCCTCGTATTTGACGGCGGCAACCTCGCCATTCACCTGTTCAAGATCGAAGGACTGCGCAAGCTGCAGACCAGCAAACTCCCGTGGCACACCGCCCGCAAGACGGTCTGCGGTATCGAGAAATGCTGGAAGTTCGAGCAGTTCCTGTTCGACGCCTTCCCGCAGCTGGGCTCCATGATGCCCTTCGGCGTAGTCCGCGAAGAAGAATTCTCTCCAGTGAAAAACGCCGAAGGAAACGATTCGCCGAAGACCGCACGCACCATGATCGGTCGCCTTCATCGCGAATGGCTCCGCAAGGCTCACGTAGAAGTGAAGCCGGGCAAGCTCTACGAAATTTCGCCCACCCTGAGCTACGCAGGCGAAGGCCTTTCTCGCCGTCTGTTCGAACGCGAACTGGGCAGAAACATTCTGGAATTCGACGAGGAATAACGACCTGAAGTACTTTACTTACAAGGTTTTAATCCACATTTTGTTGAGAGTGCCGGATGTTTTCTATTCGGCACTTTTTGCAGTTGCATTCCCGGTATACAAGTCGTTACATACCGAGCGCGCCTACGGACGCACGGTCAAGCACCTTGCCAAGGCAAAAGCCTATCTAAAAACGAACATACAAGCCCGCGACGTCTTTAAAGGAATTTTCTGGAACGCGCTGGATTCTTACCGAGGACTCGCCCGCTTCAAGAATGTTGAAAGCCGCCTCGTCTTCGAAAACGAAGAAATCATTCGCGAGGCCGTAAAACACGGCCCCATTGCCGCCATCAGCATTCATCAGGGGGCATTCGAGCTCTTGCACCGCAGCCTATGCCGCTACAGCGAACATGTGCACCTGATTACCGATTCCGTTGGCGATCAAGCATTCCGCAAACTGCTACAGGAACTTCGCAGCGATCCGAACCTCACCGAATACCACCCCGAAGAAACGGGCAAGCTGATTCGCAACTTGTTCAAGACCAAGGGAATTCTCGCGATGGTTGTCGATCAGGGGCGCCACACCAAGGGTAACGAAGTTGAACTCTTTGGACAGTCCTCTACTCTCTACCTGCGTCTTCCGCAAAAAGTGAACCAAATGGGTGCAGGCATTGTCACCTTCCGCACCTGGACAGACAATTCTCCCGAGCACAATATCACAATCCGCTTCGAAAAGTACTACCCCCCGAAGTCCGATTCACTGATTAGCGATATTTCAAAAGAAATAGAAAATTGGATATCCCAGCACCCCGAACAGTGGAGCTGGAATTATCACGGAAATTTTAAGATTTAGCCGCCCAGCAATGTATCCTTAATACGCTGGAAGGTAGATTCTTCTTCGCCACTACGCACCATAATCACGATTTTGGACGTGGCATAGTGATCTGTAAAATTGACAACTTGTCCGCGTTCTTCAGTCACCGACAAAGCGGCGAGACCGAGGTCGGCGCTGCCGGCACGAACGGAATCAATAATATTGTCAAAATCCATATCGATGACTTCAAGATTGCGGCCCAAGTAATTGGCTACATAGCGGGCAATTTCGATATCGATACCCACGACTCCCCTTTTTTTGCAACGGAATTCAAAAGGCGGGAAGTCCGCATTGGTCGCAACCCTCAGCACCGGGCCATCAACGGAATCCACATGGACCTCGTACTTCGTTTGGCCTCCGATATAGGAGTCAAAAATAGAATCGTAAACACCCATGGCGCGCATCTGGATCAAGGCGATATTCACGGAATCCAGCAGGCCCATGTTTTCTTTTGCCACAATACCAGCGTAGGATTCTTCCTTAAAAACCTCATTTAAGATTCGCAAAGAAGGGTTTTTGCGGGCAAATACCTTAGCGGGCGCATCATCACTGAGCACCGCGTCAATTTTTCCCTGAAGAAGAGCATCGACCGTTTCGGACAATGTCGGAAATTTTTCAACTTGGATCTTGACGGAATCTCCGCCATATTCGGCTGCGTAAATTTCAGCCGTCGTCCCCTCGATCACCCCTACTTTTTTATTACCGAGGTCATTAATGGAAAACACCCTGTTTTCAGGGATTTCCATTCTAGTGCACCCCAGCAATGCAATAGCGACTAGCAATGATGCAACAACCCTCAAACTATTCATCATTACAAAAACCTCAACATTTTATTACAATATAAGAAAAATTCGGGCATTTTCAATGCAAAAAATGTAATAAATAGGGTTTAAACGTCCAAATCAGTTCAAAATCAAGCATTATCCGTAAAAAAATCTATCTTTAGACGCAAAAAGAGTGAATCATGGCGCTAAATCAAGAAGAAGAATTCCAATTAGCGTGGATTAACAACCACCACATGGAAGACAAGGACGCTCAAATGCAGAAGGCTGCTGAAGCTGAAGCCGCCGCACGCCCCGCACGGGCCCCGCGGGGGCGTAAGATGCGCCGCAGCCCCAGCGCCTGGGAACTCCCCGTACCCGAAGACGAAATCGACCTCCACGGCATGACCTCGGACGAAGCCGCAGAAGCCGTAGAACGGCGCATCGATGACCTGATGATTGCGGGCCTCAAGGTGCTCAGGGTCATCCACGGCGGCGGAAACCCCAGCTACGGCAACGTGAAGCGCATTATCGACCGCAAAGTCCGTTCCGAATGGAGCAACCGCATCCAGCTGTACAAAGTGGAGCCCGACAACGCCGGTTCCAGCATCATGATCCTCGGAAAACCGCGCCCCGCCCCCGCCAAAAGGGCCTCCAAACTCCCCAAGAAATAAAAATTCGACTTTTTTCATTTTTTTGCGCCTTTCCCCTTTAAATTCTTTCCATTTTTTTCTATTATTGGACCACCGAACCGGAATATAGCTCAGCCTGGTAGAGCGCTTGCTTCGGGAGCAAGAGGTCGTGAGTTCGAATCTCGCTATTCCGATAAAAACGAAAAAGACTCCTCAACGGAGTCTTTTTTTGTTTTTCATTGAAAATGGACGAGATGAAGAACTCACGAAGTGAGTTCGACTAACTTGCCCCATGAGCAAAGCGAATATCGGGCAAGTTAGAGATTTTGGCGCAAGCCAAAACCCGCAGGGCAAAAGTTGAAACGAAGTGAAACTTTTGCCTCATCTCGCTGTCACCTATTTTTCCGCCAACATGCATTCTTTATCAATTAAATTCAAATTAGTGTTCATCGTGGCGGCAATGACCGCATTCTGCCACGCTAGCGATGCCTCCAGCCGTTTTTTCAGGCTCGGCTCCAGCATCGGATTATCCTACGATTTTTTAGTAGGCAAAGAAGGCAACCTGATGAACCCAATGGACTTTAATGGCCCCGGATTCCTGCTCGCCATCAACACCATCTTCAACTTCCGCGATATTCCCGCAATTCGCACCGGGTTGACGTATAACGTCCGCTCACTCCAGAACAATGCTGGATACCGAAACACCAACCTAGAACGAAACAACTACGTGCATTACGAGACAGTCAGCTTAGGCATTCCCGTCCTTGCGCATTTTCAAACCAAAAGTATCTTCTACTTTGATGCCGGACTAACCTTCGCCTTCGTCATTGATGCAAAAGAAGGGTATTACAGGAATAGAAACAGCTCCGTCGGTTTACGGACAAGGTGGGATGGCACGGGAGTATCTTTTTGCGACGTGCAACTCACAACTGGCACCGGAATCTTGCTCGGGGATAAGCTTGAATTGGGATTGCAGTCCCTATTCGGACTAACAACCGTTCTAGACGCAAGCAAAATTAACAAGCGCTACGACGACATCAGCGTACACCTGCTCTCTTTCAGCATCGCTTTAGGCTACTATTTCATTTAGCTAGTCCCGGAGACAACGAATAGAGAATCCGTAGTACTTGTTGCTGGGGAACAGGCTCGCCTGCTCGCTGTAAATCAATCTCATGCTGTACGCGTAGTCGTTATTGTACTCAGTAGAACTCCAGAAGGACGTACCAACGCCATCTTCGTCGAACCCAAAGAGTTCCCTGTTGCCAGCAGGCAGTGCGGAAAAACTGTAGATGTCCGTGCCGTTGCCATTACTATACCAACCCGTCTGTGACTTGAGATATCTACCTGCCTTTAACGAGCCGCCCACAGTAGTAAACAGGACATTCCATTCGTCATCATTAGGCAGGTGCCACCCCTCTGGACAAATACCCTGAACTGTGCCCGTAAGGCCACATTCCTCGTGGTAGCCGCAGTCCAGCGGGTTCGCGACACCGTTCGCGAGTTTTACAGAATCAATGGCCGCAGCCCATGAGTACAGGCGACCATATTTATCACAGTATTCAGGGGAATTGTTATAGCACCAACTATTTCCCTTTAAACTCGGCGTTTCATAGTTATCAGCATAGTTGAGATTTTCCGCCATCCATATCTGACCACCAATAGTCACGGTCTTGTAGACCAGACCATCACGATTATCCGTTAAAGTCTTTTTCGCAGCATCGTATACACTACCAGCTAGAGACGAACCAAAATCCGCTTCCGAGCTAGAGCAAACCGCATCTTCGGCAGAGCTTGATAATTCTTCAGCCTTTTCGCTACTACTCTGAGTAACATTTTCAAAAGATCCATTGTTTACCGACGTAGACGAAGAGTCATCGCCGCAAGCAGCAAAGAAAAGAACAGCAGATAATGCAACGCCTAGAATAAAAGTTTTTCTATTCATAAAGTCCACCTTAATTGATTAAAATATAGATAATGGAGAAAGCAATCAACGTTCCCAATATAAATTCTTAGAAACAAGACGAATTTTGCAAAACTTATGAGCCGAATATTGCGACCAAGCTTGCATGGGCAGGACTGAGGCGATTAATTTTCTTTAACCAACTGATTGCACACTTTCCAAATCCATTTGGTAGATTTTATACTGCAAACATATTATACCCACTTGACATATACACACGAAATAGGTATATATCACCCCATGAGCAAACATATCAAGACACCGACAATCGGAGAAATTCTCAACGAAGAGTTTTTCACCCCCATGGGTTTGTCCGCCTACAAAGTTGCCCAGGCAATCAACGTTCCTGTTTCAAGAATTCAGGACATTCTTCACGACCGCCGAAGAATTACCGTTGACACATCTTTGAGACTCGCCAAGTTCTTTGGCGTTTCCGATGATTATTTCATCTCCCTGCAAGATGACATCGACATTCGAAATCTCAAAATAGAGATTGCCTCAGAACTGGACAAAATCAAAACCTTCGAACCCGTGTGAATTTTCGCCGAGGGGGATTCCTCCCCCACATCACCTTACAAAGGCAAGTTCCACTGGAATGAGAGTCCTACTCCGCCGATATATTCGTTGTTTGCAACGTGGTTAGACCTCCACTTCATAAACTGCATATCCATCTGAAGCGCCACAAAGAATTGCGGTTTGATATTATAACCTAGCCTATACCCATAGCCATAGGTATAACTATCGGCATTAGTCTTCCTATAAAGCTTGCTTTCGAAATACTCGGTATTTCCGTTTGTGGAAAATATGTAGTTGAACGAGCCATACAGTTCCAGAGACACATCGTAGAGTGTAATGGACCATGTCAAAGGCTTTATTCCGATGCTCCAGAGCGAAACAGTTTCATCGCCATCATGGTGAGAATAACCGAACCGCTTGAGTACAAAGGAGAGTTTGTAGTCCACGATATTTTCGGGTTCATTAAAGAACCCCGCGTCCAAAGAAAGTCCCACAATTCCGGCTGGTTTGTAAATGTCGTTGGAAGACTGAATTCGGCTATCGCCTACATAGCCAGCCAAGAATACGGCATGCGCGTTAATGCAAAGAGCCAGTAGGCAAAAGACTAGAAGGCGTTGCATAAATTAGCCTCCCGCTTAATTTCTGCCCAAACTTCAACGGTTTCATGGTTGACAGAACGGCGTTCACGACAATAAACAACATGGTTTTCAGTCTTGCAAACATCCCAATCGAATCCAGAAATATTCTTTCTAAAGAAGCCATCCACTTCTGGTTCCAGAATTTTCAATGTCGAAAAAATCGTATCCCTTTTTGACGGCGATTCCGTTGGAATAAGCGATGAAGAATCTTTGGTCATATAGGATCTATATTGCGTATATCCCGACTTGACCACCGAATCCCCGTAAACGCATACTTTGCGACAGTCTAGGCTACCAAACAGCAACGTATCGGGAGTCGTTTCGCCGCTATGGTCACTAAAATACTCTTTGTAGAAGCACCCCTGAAAGTCTTCTATGGAAAGTATTTCCGGCGACCCGGAATCGTTCTCCATCATATAGGCGCAACCACTGGGAATTAACAGCGCAAGCCCTAGGGAACAAAAGGCTATGCAAATTCTAAATACCGTAGAAATATTGAATAAATTCTGTTTCATAATTTGTAAAAAATATTGTATTCCCTTCTATCTCACACACCTTACCGAGAAGCCGAAATTCTTGGGTTTGGACATGTAGCCGAACGCCATGGATTTGCTGGTGAGGTACCACACACGGGCATTTTCGGGAGCGATACCTTCCGAGGAATCGTCGCTGCTCCAGAAGAAGGCGAACTTCGCCATATTGCCATAGGTTTCGTCATCAAAGCGATTGCCCGCAGGCATGGCTGAAAACTTGAGAGTATCGTTGCCGTTGGTATCGCCCGACCAGCCATAATCTGCCTTGAGCAAATAACCCGCATTAAAGTCGGCGCCCGCCGCAGTCCACAAGCTTTCGAAATCAGCATGCGTGGGCAAGCGGAAACCTGCAGGGCATGCCCTCTTGGCTGCATCCCAGGTATAAAAACGGCCATAGACCATGCACTGGTCTTCGTCATCTTTGTAGCAGGAACTGCCTTCAGTTTTGTAATTCAGGTTATCGGCAAACCATTCGAGCCCGGCCACCTGTACCGTGCGGTATTTCTGCTTGTCGCGGGAATCCTTGAATTCGTTTTTCTTTTTAGACTTAGGGGCCGCCGAAACGCTGACCACCAACAGACTCACAAATAGGACTAGCCAAAACTTCATGGTCCAAAAATAACTAATTTTCTATTTTCTGAAAAAAAACGGAGTCCCATGTCTATATCAAAAACTATCGCCGCATTCCTTTGCACAACAGCCTTCTGCCTTGCCGCCCCCAACGATTCCGCCACCAAAACACAGGCCAATGCCGCTACCCAGGCGTCCGCCCCAAAGACCGCACCCCAGGTTTCTCAAGAAGAAATGCTGATTTTCAAGGCGCTGTTGCAAAGCCCGCTTTTCAAGGACAACTTCGTTCAGTCTTGTACCGTGCAATCCATAGAATGGTTGGGCGTAAACCAGGCCGACAAGACTTGCAATTGCGCCTACAACCGTCTCGTTAAAGACGGGAAGTTTATCAACCAGATTATGAGCTCCATCAGCGGTGACAACATCGATTTTGAAAAATGGGGCTTCGACTTTGTGGAGCCTTGCATTCCCCAAAACTACCCCGCCGAAACGGACAACGCCTTCGTAAAGGAATGCCTAAAAGCAGGCGATGTGGACAAGGCCACCTGCGAATGCGTGCTAACGTCAATCAAGAAAGACTACACCGTGCATGACCTGATGAAAACCGCTTTCGAAAACCAGAAAAAACTGGAAGTCGATATTATGCTTAAAGCAGCACAGTGCCTTTCGAAATAAACTGATTTCCCTTTAAAATCATCCCTATAAAAAAACTAACGGCATCCCCCCCAAGGGATGCCGTAGTTGGTGTTTGGGATGTTTGGTTTCGTATCCATAAGATAGATTCGTACGGGGTGAAAAGGTATGGTTTCTGTATACAAAGCGTTGTTGTACTTTACAACGCAAAGTGACAAAAATGTATCGAATGTAGCCATACGCTATACTATAGTTTCAAAAAGAGCTAAAAAAGCGTATTTTTTTGAAAAAACGCCATATTTTTATTAAACGGGGTCCCCTTTTTCGGCCTTTTTTGCCCAAATTTGAGCGTTTTTAGGGTTTGGCACACCTTTTGCATAATAAAGGCGGTAAAAAAGAAAAAGAGGCTAATATGTCTGATTTTAACAACGATGCAGAAAAAGTCTTGGCGAAGGCGCAGAGCCTGCGCGACCGCTGTTCCCATTCGTACCTGGGAGCGGCACATTTGGCCGTGGGTCTTGTAGAAGGCCCGGATGCCACCCTGAAGAAACTCTATAAGTCCAAGGGCGCGAAGACAAACGAGCTCCGCGGCAAGCTGGAACCCTTCGTGCAGAAGATTCCGCGTATGGAAGGCGTGAACCCCGACGTGGAACCGGATAACGACTTGAACCGTATCTTGCGTGCATCCGTGCAGGCGGCGCGTCAGGTGAATCGTATGGTGACTCCGGGCGACATGCTCGTGGCCCTCATGAAGTTCTCGGGCGACCGTGGCCTTGCGAAGGTGTTCGAAGATGCGCTGGGTTCCGTGGAAGTCGTGGAAACCTGGCTTTCGGACCCGTTTGCAGGGGCTGCCAACGCCGAAGAACAATCTCCCTTGAAACTCTACGGCCGCGAGCTGGTGGAAATGGCCGCCGACGGAAAGCTTTCGCCGGTGATTGGTCGTGAAGAGGAAATCCGCCGCGTTATCTTGATCCTTAGCCGAAAGACGAAAAACAACCCGTGCCTGGTGGGTGAACCTGGCGTGGGTAAGACCGCTATTGTCGAAGGGCTCGCCGAGCGAATCTATCGCGGCGATGTGCCTGACGCTTTGAAGGGCAAGAAGTTGTTCGCGCTGGATTTGTCCGCCTTGATGGCGGGTGCAAAATACCGTGGAGATTTCGAGGAACGTTTGAAAGCCGTGCTGGACGCTCTTGAAGAAGACGGCAACACGCTGTTGTTTATCGATGAAATCCACACCATCGTGGGTGCGGGCAAGACCGAAGGCTCCATGGACTTGGGCAACATGCTCAAGCCGAAGCTGGCCCGTGGTGAACTGCACTGCATCGGTGCGACGACCACGCAGGAATACCGCAAGTACATCGAGAAGGATTCCGCATTGGAACGCCGTTTCCAGCCTGTGCAGGTCGACGAACCCAGCGAAGAAGAATCCATTTCTATTCTGCGTGGCATCAAGGACGGTTTTGATGCCCACCATGGCGTGCGTCTGCACGACAACGCGCTCGTGGCGGCGGTGAAACTTTCGAACCGCTACATTAGCGACCGATTCCTGCCGGACAAGGCAATCGACTTGATTGATGAAGCCGCAAGCCTTGTGAAGACGCAAATGGATACGGTGCCGGAAGCCTTGGACACCTTACAGCGTAAGGAACTCCAGATGAAGATCGAGGAGCAGGCCTTGGCGAAGGAAACCGACGACAACAGCGTGAAGCGCTTGAAAGAACTCCGCGAAGAGCTCGCTACGACGGATGCGGCAGTAAAGCTGATGCAGGATCGTTGGCAGGAACGCCGCGCCAAGAACGCCGAACTCCAGGGACTCAAGAAATCCTTGCAGCAGGCGAAGGACGAGATGGAGCAGGCCGAAGCCCGCTACGACTTGAACCGCGCCGCCGAACTCAAGTACAACAAGATTGTGAACCTGGAAAAGGAAATCGCCGCAAAGACCGAAGAAATCAGGAAGGCCGCAAGCGACGGCGACCTGAGCGAAGAGGTGACGGAAGAAACTATCGCCCTTGTGGTAAGCCGTTGGACGGGTATTCCCGTGACCAAGCTTTGCGAAGGCGAAAAGGCCAAGTTGTTGCACCTGGACGAACGTCTGCATGCCCGCGTGATTGGCCAGGACGAAGCCGTGGAAGCGGTTTCCGAAGCCATCTTGCGTAACCGTAGCGGTTTAAGCCGCGAGAATGCACCCATTGGTAGCTTCTTGTTCCTGGGCCCGACGGGTGTCGGCAAGACGGAACTGGCCCGTGCGCTTTCAACAGAATTGTTCGACAGCGAGGCGGCTCTTGTGCGTATCGACATGAGCGAATACATGGAAAAGCATAGCGTTTCGCGACTCATCGGTGCGCCTCCGGGATACGTGGGCTACGATGAAGGCGGACAGCTGACCGAAGCCATCCGGCGTAAACCCTACTCCGTCGTCCTCTTCGATGAGATAGAGAAAGCGCACCCGGATGTCTTCAACGTCCTGCTGCAAGTGCTCGATGACGGTCGTCTGACGCATAACAAAGGTCGTTTGGTCAATTTCAAGAACACCTTGATTATCATGACTTCCATCCTCACGGAGGTGCAGCTCCGCGCACAGGTTCGACCCGAGTTCATCAATCGTATCGATGAGATCATCCAT